>NZ_JBXUKV010000005.1:0-554856 GCF_057180185.1 Labrenzia sp. ATLA3 | reverse complement strand
TCCTTCGTTGAGCGCCCGGTCACCGTGACCATCATCGGTACCAACGACCAGCCGGATATCCTCGTCGAGCAGAGCGTTCTTGACTTTGCAATTGACGAAGCACTGGACGCCAATCCGCAGAGTATCGGCGAATTGACCGGCAACATCGTGGTCGACGATCCGGATCTGGGCGACACGCTCTACATCTCGGTCGAAGGCAATGGTTCGCCGGACTATTCGGAAGGCGATCTTCCGGATGGTGTCGATATCGGCAGCCTTCTGACGGCAGGCAATTTTAATTTTACCAGCGGGTCTGCACTCAACAACATTTTCTCCGTGCCGAAGGGCGAAGACGGGAATGTTGAATTCACCTATGCCTACAACGGCTCGGCCGATCTCGACTGGCTGGCAGATGGTGAAACCCTGACCCTGACGTTCGACGTGAAAGTCAGCGATCGGAACTGGTTCCCCGAAGGCACCGACACCACCCAGATCACCATCACCATCACCGGTACCAATGACGTGCCGACGCTGACTGCGGTCGACGTAAGCGGTTCCATCGTTGAAGGCGATCCGTCAACCCTGTCCGACACCGGCTCAATCGAGTTCACCGATCTCGACCTCTCCGATACGCCAACGGCAACCTTCGCAGTCAAGAGCGTTGAAGGTCTTGATGGGGTCGGCCTCACCGCCAGCCAGATTGCAAATATTCAGGCTGGATTCGGGCTGTCCGCTGATCCGGGCAACGCGAACAACGGCACGATCAACTGGTCTTACAGCGTCGCGGAAGAGCATCTCGACTTCCTGGCCGCTGAAGAACAGGTCGAAGTGGTCTACACCGTGACGGTCGACGACGGCAACGGCGGTGTCGTCGAGAAGGATGTCACCATCACGATCACGGGCACAAACGATGCTCCGACGATTGGCGGTGACCTCTCCCTGAACTTCCTGCCCATCGTGGAATTTCCGGATGCGGAGGACCAAGGTTTCGTCCATTCCCGCAGCGGGGTCTTCGAGGTCAACGATCCGGACACGGTCGTCAATCCGGACAATTTTGAGGTCCAGATCAGCGAACCGAACCTGTCCCTGGCCTCCGGTGCCGGCGACATTCTGGAAATGCCGGGCGATATCCACGCTGCCCTGACCGCCAATGACTCGAATTTCCTCTTCTGGACATTCGACCAGTTCGACGACCAGGGCCGGGTAACCTATTCCTACAAGGTCCAGGACAAGGCTATCGACTTCCTTGCCGAAGGCGATGTCCTCACGATCGACTACACGCTTCGGGTTCAGGACACGAATGACCCGGACTCCTTCGTTGAGCGCCCGGTCACCGTGACCATCATCGGTACCAACGACCAGCCGGATATCCTCGTCGAGCAGAGCGTTCTTGACTTTGCAATTGACGAAGCACTGGACGCCAATCCGCAAAGTATCGGCGAATTGACCGGCAACATCGTGGTCGACGATCCCGATCTGGGCGACACGCTCTACATCTCGGTCGAAGGCGATGGTTCGCCGGACTATTCGGAAGGAGATATTCCGGACGGTGTCGATATCAGCAGCCTTCTGATGGCCGGCAATTTCGACTTCACCAGCGGCAACGAACTGGACAATATCTTCTCCGTGCCCAAGGGACCGGACGGGAATGTTGAATTCACCTATGCCTACAACGGCTCGGCTCCACTCGACTGGTTGGCAGATGGTGAAACCCTGACCCTGACGTTCGACGTGAAAGTCAGCGATCGGAACTGGTTCCCCGAAGGCACTGACACCACCCAGATCACCATCACCATCACTGGTACCAATGATGGACCGGTGTTCTCGGGAGGCGTCTTCGAAGGTGCTCTTGAGGAAGCCAACACTCCGGCACAGCTTGAGACATCCGGTGAGGTTTCCTTCGCCGACCTCGACCTGTCCGACACGCCGGAAGTGACTGCTCAGTTCACCTCTGTCAAACCAGTCGAAGGCAGTGGCTTCGCGCTGACGGAGGCACAAGCACTTGCCTTCCAGAGCGCCTTGACGGTGCAGCAACCGGCCGGTTCCGGCAACAACGGAACCGCCACCTGGACGTTCGCAATTGCCGCGACGGCACTGGACTTCCTTGCCCAAGACGAACAGCTGGAAGTCAAGTACCTGCTGACCGTTACGGACGACAGCGGAGAGACGGATACTCGGGAAGTCATGGTTGTCGTGACCGGCACCAACGACGATCCGACAATCACCTCTGCAGACATCCTGGGCGAGGTGACGGAAGCTGGTGTTGATGAAGCAGGTACCGACGTTGCCTCTGGCCTGATCGTGGGCGCAGATGTCGACATTCGGGATGTTCTGACTTACTCGGCGTCCGTTCTTGACGGATCGCTCGGGCAATTCAGCATCGACGAGGATACCGGTGAATGGACCTACACCATTGACCAGTCCGACGCCGATGTTCAGGCGCTCAACGTTGGTGACAGTGTTGAGGAAATCTACACGGTTACGGTTTCCGACAATAACGGTGGCACCGTCACGACGGACGTAACCATCACCATCAACGGCTCGAACGATGCCCCCACCATTGAGAACTACACGGGTACGTTCACTGTTGTTCACAGCAACTCGAACAACGACGAAAGCAGCTTCAATCTTCTTGAGCTGTTGAATGCCAACGACGTTGACGATGGTGAAACCGAAACGCTCCAGATCGATGAGATCTCGGGCACTCTCAGCCTGTCCATCTCAGGCCATCAGGTAACGCTGGATATCGCCGATCTGGAAGCCGCAGGTCTTCTGAACATCGGTGAGGCCGACGGCAGCGTTACTTTCAACCATAACCTGGAACGCATTATGGCCCAGGTAATGGATCAGGGCGAAACCGCCAACATGTCCGGTACAATGACTGTGGTGGACGTCAATGACGCCGTCTCCAACTCCGCCGAGTTCGATATCGAACTGTCGGTAGATCCGGACAAGACGAACACCTTCGGTGGCGACGACTGGACCACAGACGGTGGCGGTGACATCCCCGAGATGCTCATCCCGACATTTGACGATGACGGCGACGGTCCGCTGCTCACCTGATCCTGAGATTCCCGGAGAGGGCGTAAGCGCCCTCTCCTCCCCTTTTATTTATTTTTTGGAGAGTCTACATGGCTGTGCGCAGCGCAAGGGAAAGCGTTTATCCCGCTCTCAAGGTCTATCGCTCTTCCTGGGTCGGCTTTTTTGCCGTTGGTTTCTTTTCGATCTTTGTCAATCTCGGCACCCTCGCGTCTCCTCTGTACATGCAGCAGATCTTCGACCGGGTCATGCAGAGCGGTCATCTCGAAACGCTCGTCTTCCTGACAATGTTCGTCATTTTCTTTCTGGCCGTGATTGCGGTTCTAGACGCTATCCGCGGGTCCATCCTTGCCAGCATTGCGAAGTGGTGGGACGCGACTGTCCATGCCGATCTGCTTCATGCAATCATTCAAACGGCAAGGTCCACGGGAAGATCCCACTCCCATGCCATGAACGATCTTGCGACCATCCGGCAGTTCGTTGGCAGTTCGAGCGTACTGCCCTTCTTCGACGGGCCGTGGGTGCCCCTCTTTATCGGTGCCATTATTCTCATTCACCCTGCCCTCGGCTTCGTCGCCATCGCAGCCGGCGTGTTGATTGTCATGATCGCAGGTGTGAACGATACGGTGACGCGCCGCCGGATGGCTGGTGCCGCGGCCGCTCGTGTGCGGGCGCAGCAGACGATTGACATCGCCACACAGCACGCAGAAAGCGTCTACAGCATGGGAATGCTGCCTGGTGTTCTCGCACGCTACCGGAACGATAACGAACAGGTGGCCGATTCGACTTTCGCCGTCGCCTCCTTTTCTGCGAAGACTGCCGCGATCAGCAAGTTCATCCGGTTCACGGCACAGATCAGCGTATTGGGCCTCGGGGCCTATTTCGCCACGCTTGGTGAAATCACACCGGGCGGGATGATTGCAGCGTCAATCATCATGGGGCGGGCGCTTGCCCCTGCCGAACAGGCCATCGGTGCCTGGCGGGGCATTGTCGGCGCGATGCAGGCTCACCGCCGTTTGAGAGATATCTTTCTGTCAGCCCCGCTTCACTTCAACAAGACGCAGCAGCCGGATCCCGCTGGCCAACTTCAGCTCAAAGGTGTCAATCTGCTTGTTTCAGGTCAGGAACGTCCCTTGCTGCGCAACATCAGCATCGACGTCAAACCGGCAACGCTGAATGCAATCGTTGGTCACTCCGGGTCAGGCAAGAGCACCTTGTGCAAATTGCTGATCGGCGCAATGGATCCGAGTTCCGGCTCGGTGCGTCTTGACGGTGTCGCCATGAGCAACTGGGACCCGCAACAGCTCGGTCGCAATATCGGTTACCTGTCCCAGTCCGTGGAACTGCTCCACGGCACCGTGAAGGAAAACATCGCCCGGCTGGGAGAGCCGGAGGATGAAAAGGTTGTGGCTGCCGCGCGCCTCGCGGGCTGCCACGACATGATCAATGGACTGCCGAACGGCTATGAAACCATGATCGGGCCGGGTGGACTTCGCCTGTCCGGCGGGCAGGCACAACGCGTCGGTCTGGCCAGGGCGATCTACGGTTTGCCAAAGCTGATTATTCTGGATGAGCCCAACTCCAATCTGGACAGCGACGGCGAAGCGGCGCTTCAAGAGTGTCTTGTACTCCTTCGGGAAAAGGGCTGTACCGTCATCATCGTCAGCCACAGACCATCGGCGCTTTCGAAAGTCGATCTGATTATCACTCTCGCGGACGGCACAATTCAGAAGACGCAAACCGGCGAGGAATTCATGAAGAACGCCATTCGCCCGGTCAGCGATATTCTGCAGAAACTGGGCAAGATGCAGCCCGCGAAGGCAAAAGGCGCGTCACCAGCCAACGATACAAAGGGAGGTCAATGATGAACAAGGAACAAAGCCCGGCGTCGTTGCTCCGACGCTCCATTCGACTTCATTGGATCCTGGGTTTCGTCGTCGTCGCGGTTTGTTTCTTCGGCACGGGGATCTGGGCAAGTCTCGCGGAGCTGTCGTCGGCCGCTATTGCTGCTGGCAAGGTCAGCCCGGACGGAAGCTTGCGCGTGGTGCAGCATCTGGAAGGCGGGATCGTGCGTGAGCTTAATGTCAAGGAAGGCGATGTCGTCAAGAACGGTCAGGTTCTCATGGTTCTCGACCAGGCACTGGCAACAGCGAATTACTTGTCGATTTATCGCAAGCACCAGCGCTATTCAGTGACCAGAGACCGGCTCCTGGCGCAGGAGCGCGGCGACGAAACCTTCGAGGTCAAGACGCCATCGGTCATGTCAGTCGACAAGAGCTACCAGCAGTTCGTGGCCAACGAGATCATCAAGTTCAAGGTGCGTCGTGAGCTTCTCGACAGGCAGACGAACACCTATCGTGTGCAGGCTGGTCAGGTTGAAGCCGAGATCAACAGTCTGAAGGCTCAGATCGGCGGCATGGATCAGCAGATCATTCTGCTGGACCAGGAACTGGAAAGCAAAAAGGTCCTGATGAAAAAAGGTCTCATGCGTCAGCCTGAGCTTCTGGCTCTGCAACGCAAGCGGGCCGAGCTCTGGTCGGAGCGCAATGCCATCGGTTCAACGATCGCCCGTGCAAGGCAGAAGATCGAGGAAATCAAGATCGCGGAGCTGACGGCTGTCAGCGAAGAACGTGAGAAGATCGCCGAGGAACTGTCGGAAATCAACGCGGAGATCGCTCAGGCCGACGAAGCGCTATCTGCCACTTCCGACATCCTGAGCCGTACAGAGATCGTCTCCCCGATCGAGGGGCGGGTACTCAAGGTCAACTACAAAACGGTTGGCGGCGTCGTGCGGCCGGGCGAACCTATCCTCACCATCGTTCCTCAGAACGAGGAACTCATCCTCGACACGCGCCTGCGGACGTCCGACATCGACAACGTTTTGATCGGGATGGACGCCAAAGTGCAGCTCACTTCTTTCATGGGGCGGCACATGAAGCCTTTGAAGGGACAAGTCTTCCAGGTTGGTGCCGATGCTGAAACCGACGATCAGACGGGAGAGCAGTATTACACGGTCCGGGTCCGGGTTACGGCCGACGACATCCAGGAGGCCGGAGGCGGCTTTGAGCTGGTGCCGGGCATGCCCGCACAAGTGTTCATACAAACGGGCGCCCATACACCAATGCGCTATCTCCTGGACCCTGTGCTGCAGTCCTTCGGACGGGCCTTCCGGGAAGAGCGCGTCCTGTAACAGGAAGACAGCGAGCAGAAGGACCTGACCGTCGCCGGTCCAGATGTGAGCACGGGTACCAGTGTCTGGACCAAACGCAGGTCAAACGAGATCCCGCCGGAGGCATGCCACCGGCGGGATTTGCGCAAAACCCACGCTGAAAATGGGGCGCAAGATCTGAATACCCTTCCGCGTGCGCCATAGAATGCCGTATGCAGCTGCTCCCGGTCAGGTCGAACCGGGACGCCCTGCTAGAACCCCAGAGCGATACCGTCCTTACGGGATTCCGAAGCGCCCGCAAGAGTCCCGTTTTCCCAGTCGATCCGGATGACCTGAGCACCACCGATAGGATCCGGAGAGGGAACGAGCTTGAAGCCCCGGCGTTCCAGTTCCGCCGCGACCGCCTGCGGAATCGTATGCTCTGCTTCAACGCGCGTGTCGTTGCCGCCGACCGGGATAAGCCGGGGAAGATCGATGGCCTCCTGCAAATCCATGCCGTAGTCGAGCACCTTGGACACAAGATGGGCATGGCCCATGGCCTGATAGTATCCACCCATGACACCGAAGGACATTTCGGTGCGGCCATCGCGGGTGACCATACCGGGAATGATGGTATGCAGCGGGCGTTTGCCGGGTGTGATCACATTCGGATGGCCGGGTTTCAACGAAAAGCTCTGGCCACGGTTATGCAGCACGACGCCTGACTGCGGGGCTACCAGGCCCGAGCCGAAGCAATCGAAAATCGAGTTGATCAGACTGACTGCATTGCGCTCTGCGTCGACCACCGTGATGTAGACGGTGTCCCGATGCAAAGGCATCTCGAAGGCAGGCAGTTCCGTCAGGGCGCGGCTGAGGTCAATCTTCGCGGCGAGCTTTGCCGCCAGCTCGTCCGACAGCATTTCCTCAACCGGGACTTTGGCCTTGACCGGATCTGCCAGCCAGGCATCGCGCGCGGCATAGGCAAGGCGTGTGGCCTCGATTTCCGCGTGCAGCCGGTCGGGCGACAGCGGATCGTCTCCGGTCTCGACATGCGACAGGATGTTGAGGATCATCAGGGCGATAATGCCCTGACCGTTGGGGGGGCATTCATGGATCGTGTGGCCGCGGAACCGGGTGGTGACGGGCGTTACATACTCGCCGCTGGCGGAGGCAAAGTCCTCCAGCGTGTGCAGCCCGCCGAGTGAGCGGAGGTAATTGACCATGTCCTGCGCGACCGGCCCGCGGTAGAAACCATCGCGGCCTTCGGCGGCAATCCGTTTCAAGGTAGCGGCCAATTCGGGCTGTTTGTGAATCTCGCCGATGGCGGGCGCACGGCCTTCGGGAAGGAAGATCTTCGCCGCCGCCGCATCGGCAGCCAGCAGCTTTTCCTCCAGCACCCAATCACGATGAACCCTAGGTGTGATGGCGTAGCCATTTTCCGCAAATGCGATGGCCGGGGCGAGAACCTCGGCAAAGGTGATGCGGCCATGGTCGGCATGCAGACGCGTCCAGGCATCTATAGCGCCCGGAATGGTAACCGATGCGGGCGACTGACGCGGGACCTCCTCGGTAATTTCGCGCTCGCTAAACCAGCTTTCGGTCAATGCCTCAGGGGTCCGTCCCGACCCGTTATAGGCCAGAACCTCATCTCCCCCCTTGGGAGCGTACAGGGCGAAGCAGTCGCCGCCGATGCCGGTCGAGCCCGGCTCCACCACGCATTGCACGGCACAAGCCGCGAGGGCAGCATCCATTGCATTCCCGCCGGCCTGAAGAATGTTGACCGCCGCAAGGGTGGCGTAGGGATGCGAAGTTGCAGCCATGGCATTGGCCGACACGGCCACCGACCGCGTCGGTTGTTCGAAATTGCGCATTCCTGTTGCGTCTCCTCGGTCTTTATCTCGTGAGGTGCCCGTCAGGCGCGGGACCGGTAGGGTGTGAGTTTCTGTTCGAGGGCGTTCAGGGCCCGTACGATGATGAAATTCAGGATCAGGTAGATCGCGCCGGCAGCGATGAAGACCTCGATGGCCCGGTAGCTTTGGGAAATGAGCCCTTGCGCGATGCCGGTAACCTCCATCAGCGTGATGATGGAGGCTAGGGACGTGCCCTTGACCATGAGGATAATCTCGTTGCTGTAGGCCGGGATTGCTGCGCGGAACGCCAGTGGCAGGACCACGAAGCGCAGGGTCAACAGCCGGTTCATTCCCAGGGCGGCCGCGGCTTCCCATTGCCCCTTGGGAATGTTGCGGATCGCACCACGCAGAATTTCGCTGCCATAGGCGCCCGTGTTCAGTGACAACGCCAGGATCGCGCACCAATAGGGCTCTCGAAAGAAAGTCCACAGGCCGAGCATCTGGAGCGTCGGCCGAAACTGGCCGAGCCCGTAGTAGATCAGAAAGATCTGAACCAGCAGCGGCGTGCCCCTGAACACGGCGACAAAGGACCGGATGGGCCAGACCACCAGGCGCCTGTCCGTCTGCTGCGCCAGGGCGAGCACAAGCGCCAGAACGAAGCCGATAACAATGGAGGATCCGGCAAGCTGCAACGTTAACGGCAGACCCGACAGCAGCTTCGGAATGATGCTGATGAAGAAATTGAAATCGATCATTATCGCGCGATCCCCTGGGAGGTTTTGACTTCCAGGGCGCGGAAGGCGAACCCGGTGATGCCGGCAATGATGAAGTACAGACAAGCGGCAGCGATGTAGAACAGGAAAGGCTCTCGCGTGGACCCGGCGCCGATCTGGGATTGCCGCATCAACTCCACGAGGCCGATCACCGAAATGAGCGCAGAATCCTTGAGAACGAGCTGCCAGACATTGCTGAGGCCGGGAATGGCATGTCGCAGAAGCTGGGGAGCGATCACGAACACGATGGTCTGACTGCGCGAAAGCGCCAGTGCATTGGCGGCGTCGAACTGGCCCCGGTCGATGGCGAGATACGCCCCCCGGTAGACTTCCGCCTGATATGCACCGCAGATAACGCCGATGGCGAGAACGCCCGTGGCAAAGGTCGGCAGGCCGACGAAGCCTTCCGCGCCCGCAGCGCGGGCAATCGCAGTCAGCGCGACACTGCCGCCGTAATAGAGCAGATAGATGGTGAGGAGATCCGGCACACCGCGGAACACCGTGCCATAAGCGGACGCGACTGCTTGCGGCAGCCGCGCGGAGGACAGGCGCCCGGCGGCGGCTGCGGCACCAAAAACTATGCCGAGAGCAAAGCCCAGCAGCGACAACAGCAGCGTCGTCCCCGCGGCCTCAAGCAGCGCAGCCCCCCAGCCTCCGCTGCCGAAACCGAGCAAGTAGAGTTTGTCGAACATACGGGTCGAAACCTTTTATAAAAAACTTTCGGCCGGGGGATACCCCCGGCCGCCCTCGGCTTGCCCGCGTTATTTGACGGGTGTCACGTCTGTGTGCACCCACTTCTCGGAGATCCGTTTGATCGTGCCGTCGTCGATTGCCTCATCGATGGCCTTGTTCAGCATCTCCTTGAGTTGCGTGTCTTCCTGGCGAAGACCCGCGCCGGTGCCAAAGCCGAAGACACCGCCGACAAAGCCAGGGCCAGCGAGGGTGTAGTCGGAGAACTCAGGCTTTGCGAGAGTTGCGGCCAGGGCCGTCTGCTGGGCGAACAGAGCATCGATACGGCCTGCCGACAGGTCCAGATCGTGCTGTTCGGTCGTCTTGTATTCCCGGATTTCGACCGTATCCGCCAAATACTTCTTCAGAAAATCCAGATTGGTCGTCGCAGCCTGCACGCCGACGACCTTGCCCTCGAGCATGGGTTTCAGCTTTTCGATAGCCTCCAGGGCCGCAGCATCGTCATCAAGCTTGAACTTTTCACCTGTCAGGCCGAGCTTGCCCAGTTCGCTATCCTTTGCAACCGCGAAGCCGGAGGGATCGACTGCATAGGGTTGCGTGAAAGCGATGGTCTCAAGCCGCTTCGGCGTGATGAACATGCTGGCCATGATGACGTCAAACTTGCCGACAGTCAGGGAGGGGATCAGCCCGTCCCAGTCCTGTGCGATGATCGTGCATTCGATCTTCATTCTGGCACAAAGGTCGTTTGCCAGCTCGATTTCAAGGCCGTCCAGCTTGCCGTCCGCTGTGGTGAAGTTCCAGGGAGCGTAAGCTCCTTCAGTGGCGATGGTGATCTCGGTGGGCGCGCTTTGTGCCATGGCAGCGGGGCCAAAGGCGAGTGTCGATAAGGCAGCCGCGAGCGCGGCCATGCGACGGATCGTCATGACGTGAAGTCCTTCCTCTAAATCAATGCCGTTGGTTCGGCGGTTCCCCTCGCCCGTGCCGGATGTTCCCCCGGCTTTGGACGATCCGCCCGGCGCGTCAGCGCCGGGCGGGACTTGCGTATTCGGTAAGCAGTGGTGCCGTGCCGAGAATGTGCTCCCTCATCACCTCCTCGGCATGAGCTGCATCACCGGATTTCAGTGCCTCGATCAGGTTTTCATGTTCCTGGCGAGCGGATAACGGTTTGGTTACATAGTCGAACCAGATCCGCATGTAGGGTTCGATGACCAGATGAAGGGCGGATATCTGGCGAATGAGTTTCGGGCGGCCGCTCAGACGGTAGATATAGGAGTGGAACTCCTGATGCCTCGGCACCCACTCGCTGCTGCCGCTCTGTCCGGAACGCTCCATACGGTCCAGCAGCAAATCCAGTTCCTCGAATGTCTCAGCGTTCATCTCCGGCATGGCAAGCCGCACCGCCAGACCTTCCAGAACAGATCGGATTTCAAAGGTTTCGTAGATCTCATCGACCGTCAGCCCTGCCACAACGCAACCGCGGTTCGGGCGAAGCGTGACGAGCCCGTCAGACGCGAGCCGGCGAAAGGCTTCTCGAACAGGCATGCGGCTCATGCCGATTTCGTTGGCGATTTCCTCGGGGATGAGCCGGTCTCCCGGTTTGTACCGCCCGCACCGCAACGCCGATTGCAAATGGAGATAGGCCTCCTCCTCCGCGGTGGAGGCTTTCAAATCTGCGGAAGAAGGCGACATGGCCATTTTTGCTCCACTGGATTTTTGTATCCACTTATACAAACATCCAGTTTCTTGAAGGTCAAGCGTTAGGATTTGAAACATTCTCCATTGGTGGACAGAGGCTAACGCGGCAATTCGGGTAGTTTCTCTCAAACGAAATGCGTGACCCTTGGGCTCCCAGGCATTTCTTCCAGACACAGTTGCCGGACTGTTCGATGCATCCGCCACGCAGAAACGGTGCAGACGGCCGCGGCCTTCCCTGCCGTCAGGCACAGCGGCGCCGCGACTTGAAAGCGCTTCAGGCTTTCAGATCCGTCACTTCAGACAAGTGTCGTCAGGTTTTATCTATAGCGGCGTGTTGGAAGCCATCACCTGTTGCAGGCGGCTCCATCCTGCGGGCAATGGCTCAGGCCGTTCGATCCAGACATCCTCTCTCTGGAGACTGTCCACATTGAGCGCAAATAGGCCCGGCATACCGTCCGGATAGGCAAAGAGACCGAGCACCGCGCCCGAAGCGTCCTTGACGTAGGCATTGGCCCGGCCGCTAACGTCTTTCGCCGGGGCAAGATCATGCGCGGTCGGGCGCAGATCATAGCGTTCGCCGGTCCCGATCGAACCGGGCCGCTGTTGAAGGTTGATCCGGCGCATCACAAGGCCCGCGATACCGGCGTCGCCGAGCGCGGCAAGGTTGATAGCCCCTTCCATACTGCCCGAAACATCTTCAAAAAGGACATTGCAGACCGCTCCGGCGGGTGCTTCGGGGCGACGGTCGAGAACATTGACCGTTATGGCCTCACCAGAGCCCCAGAAGCCGTCCGGAGTTTCGCGGCAGTCGACCGTTATCCGGCGAAAGGTAACACCATCGATCACGCCGCCGTCGCGCGAGAAAATGCCCAGCGCCCGATTGGACGAAACAATGTCGCAGTCCGTGAATTCTATATCCTTGAAGTCAGAGAAGGATTCCGTCCCGATTTTCAGGGCGCAGCTTTGGCTCTCGATCCGGCATTTCCGAATGCGAATGCTTCGGCATGGTCCGGTGGGCACACCACTCGCACGCCGGGTCGTCTTCAGCACGATGCCGTCATCGGCGGTCGCGATGTCGGTGTTGTCGATGATCACATCGCTGCAGGAATCGATGACGATGCCGTCCGTGTTGGGCATCTGCCGGTCATTTTCAATGGTCACCCGGGAAATGCTGACCTCTTCACAGGCGATGAAATGCAGCGTCCACATCGGCGAATTGCGGACGGTGACGTCCTCTATCCGCACATTGCGACAGCCGTCGAACACCATCACGCGGGGACGCAGGCGGGCGGGCAGATGCGTTCCCATGTCGTCAAGCTCGCCGGCGATGAAGTCGGCTCCCGGAGCGTCGATCACACCCTCACCGGTAATGAGAATGTCCTTGGCATCCTTGGCGACCAGCATCGCCCGATCCGAGTCCTCCGCAATGACATCCACCGTGGTGGACGCATAGGCCGCATAGTCGCCAGCCGGTTTGAGGATCGCACCTTTGGAAAGGTGAAGATCTACACCACTGCGCAAAACGAGGCCGCCGACATGATGAACACCGTCCCCCAGAACGAGACGCTGACCTGTTTCGCCGGCGTAATCGAGCGCAGCCTGAAGACGAGCCGTTACGTCGCCTTCGTCTGGATTGAACAGGATGTCATGCTTCATGATGAATGCGGCTCCGTGAAGCGATAGCGCCCGCAGGCAAATTGGGTTCAACAGGCACTTTTCGGCTTCACGACCGTTCACCAGGCTCGATTTGGGCCGGGGCGCCGTCGGGATGAACCCTTTGATAGTAGTCGACAAGCTCCAACCTGGCCGCCGCCTCCCGGTCGAGCAGCATGGTCGCGTGCCTGTGCAATTGCAGCGCTGACGCCGGACAGGTAGCCGCCAGGGGGCCCTCGATGGCCTTTGCCACCGGCTCCGCTTTCGACGCGCCAATCGCAAGAAGAATGCAGTGCCGCGCGTCGAGGATTGTGCCGATCCCCATCGTCAGCGCGTAATGCGGCATGTCTTCCGGTCTTTCGAAGAACTGCGCATTCGCTTCTCGCGTTTCCGCTGTCAGCGTCTTCACTCTTGTTCTCGAGGACAGGCTCGACGTCGGTTCGTTGAAGCCGATATGCCCGTTGCGTCCGATCCCCAGCAATTGAAGGTCAATACCACCGGAGGCCGCGATGGCGGCTTCATAACGCTCGCATTCCACCTCTGCGTCTTCACAGTCGCCCTTCGGCAAATGCGTTCTCGTCAGATCTATGCCGATCCGGCTGAACAGGCGCTGGCGCATATAGGTGTGATAGCTCGCCGGGTGCTCTGGCGGCAGGCCGAGATATTCGTCGAGATTGAAGCTGCTGACACCGGCAAACGAAACGGCACCCTCGCGTGCGCCATCTGCCACGCGGTCATAAACGGCTTCCATCGTGCCGCCCGTGGCAAGGCCAAGAACGGCATCCGGCTTCAGTCGCACCTGGTCGAGCACAAGGCGTGCTGCCGCCGCGATAGCGTCTTTGGCGTCCGGAAAAATCAAAACTTTCATTGAAGGTCCTTATGGGCGGCGTCGCCCGAGGCCGGGGTGTCTTCTTCAACCTGCCAGGGGCATTTCAAACAGCTACGGCGGCTGGCAAGGACGGATCCATTTCACTGGCGTCGACACGGCGCTCCAGCGCCCTGCCTTCGCCATCGAAGAGATGACAGTCACGCCCTTTAAGGCCAACGGTCTGCGGCACGCCCGCCTTTGCCGGTACCATACTGTGGAAGAGCGAGGTGAACGTCTCCTCGCTCCCTTCGACGGACGCATAGACAAGGGTGTGAATGCCGAGATGCTCGATCACGGTCGGCATGACCTGAAGCTCGGCCTCCCCCTGCCCCAGCAACAGGTGTTCTGGCCGGATGCCCAGGGTCAGCGAAGCGCCTTGCAGGTTGCCGCGAACTTCCACCGGCACCGTAACTTTCGAGCCGTTGGCAAGCTCAACGGTGACGCCGCTTTCGTCGCATGCCGTGCAGGTGACCGGCAAAAGGTTCATCTTCGGATTGCCGATGAACTGCGCAACGAAGAGGTTGGCTGGTTTGTGATAAAGCTCAAGCGGCGTCCCAACCTGGCTGATCAGGCCTTGATCGAGAACGACGATCCGGTCCGCCATGGTCATCGCCTCGACCTGATCGTGCGTGACGTAGACCATCGTCGCCCCAAGGTCACTGTGAAGCTTGGAAAGCTCTATACGCATTTCGGCTCGAAGCGCCGCATCGAGATTGGACAGCGGCTCGTCGAAGAGGAAGACAGAGGGTTCGCGGACAATCGCCCGGCCAATGGCAACGCGCTGCCGCTGTCCGCCTGAAAGCTGGCCGGGCCTGTGCTTGAGCCGCTCGTCGAGTTTCAGGATGCTCGAAACGCGGCGCACCTTGCGGTCGATCTCGTCTTTCGGCAGCTTTTCGACCCGCAGCGGAAAGGCGATGTTCTCATAGACCGACATATGCGGATAAAGCGCATAGGACTGGAATACCATCGCGATGCCACGTTTGACGGGCTCGAGGTCGTTGACCACCTTGCCGTCGATTTTAACTTCGCCAGCGCTGATTTCTTCGAGCCCGGCAATCATGCGCAACAATGTCGACTTGCCGCAGCCCGATGGTCCCACGAAGACGATGAACTCGCCGTGGTTGATCGCCATCGAGACGCCTTTTATGACTTCGAACTTGTTGAAGGCTTTGCGCACATCAACCATTTCAAGCATTCCCATGACTCAACTCCGTCATCGTTTCATGATGCAGGCGCCATCTTTCCAGAGGCGATTGGCATCAGCTCTTCGCAGTCAGCCCATAGCTGTCGAATTGGTCCCAGATCGCGCTCATGTCCACGACCGAACGATTGAGGCGCGCCTCGTCAATCTTGATCGCCGTTAGCCCCGCCTCGAGCGCGTCGAGCACGGTCACCTTCAACGGCACACCCCGGTCGAGAAAAGCCGCGATGTCCGCCACCATCTGATCGTCTGCCCCGGAATGATTGTCCCTGCCCGTGCCGACGCTCGGATCCTCCAAAAGCGTCTGTGATGTCAGGGCATCTGTAAGCTTGAAGGTGCATCGGACGAAGTCGCCCTCGGCCATGCCCTTTGTGCCGATCACCGCGAACCGGCGGAACTCGTCGGGCACGTTTATGTTGGTATGAAAGGCCAGGTTTGCACCGTCCTCATATTCGATCAGCGCCGTCTGGTAATCGATGATGTCCGCGTCGCTCTCGAATTCGGAAGACGTGCCGCCCCAGCGCGGCTCGAAAGGATACACCCGATTGCCCCGCGAGGGTTCCGCGCGCAGCGCAATCGCCCGGTAATCCGGAAGTTCGTCAGGCTTGTTCTCCGGGACGAAGCTTTTCCGTCCGCCGAAGCTTGCAACGTACTTTGCACGCCTGCCGACAACACCCTGGTAGAGGTCGAGGTCATGGCAGCATTTTTCCAGCATGAACCCACCGGAAAATTTCTCGTACCGGCGCCAGTCCCGCATGAAGAAACTGCCGTGGTAAGGGGCAATATGCTCCGACGCCTCAATTGAGACAATCTTCCCAAGATGCCCTTTGGCCTGGGCCTCCTTCAACATCCGGTAGAGCGGCGCATAGCGCAGGACGAGACCGATCATCAGACGCTGCATTCCCTCGTGACGGCGCATCAGGTCCAAAAGCTCGAAGGTTTCCGCCTCGCTGATCACAACGGGCTTTTCGGTGAAGATGTAGGGAACCGACGATTTGAGAGCCGTTCGCAGATGACCGATATGCATGTGGTTTGGCGAGCCGATCATCAGCATGTCCAACGCCTCGCCGTTGAGCATGTCCTGCAGGGTTTCATACCCGTTCAGAGTGGTTCCGAGGCCGGTCTCCAGAAAGGAGAGCCCCGCCGGTGCGGGATCGGCGTATGCGGTGAATTCCAGATCAGCTTTCTGCGCCTTCAGGCAGCGTGCCACATGTGACATTCGCGATCCAAGGCCGACGATACCGACTTTCATGTGTCAATAATCCCAGTGCTTTACGCTTCAGGCCCAGGCCGCGATGTCGCGTTCCTGCAAGGACCGCATCCCGTTCTGAACGCCTGAGTTTTTGTTCTAAGCTTCTCCGAGATCGACCCCGAAAAGCTCTTCGTGCATATGCGCGACCGCTATCCCCAGGCCGCCGATGAGGGCGGCCCGATTGCCGAAACGGCTGATTTCGATGCGAACCGGATGAGGAGTGCAGCGCGGAAGATAACGGCGGATGGCCTCTACAAGCTCCGGCCGTGCACCGATGCTGCCGCCCATGATTACCAGGTGCGGATCCAGCGTGGCGCCAACAGCGGCAATGGCAAGCGCTGTCAGCCGCGCCGTTTCTTCAACCGCCGCGATGGCGCTTTGCTCACCCTTCTCGAAGGCGACGAAAAGATCGGCGACGCTCGCGCCTTCCTTTCCGCCGAAACCTGCGTAGCGCCGGGCCATCGCCACACTGCCGACAGCCGTTTCGAAGGTTCCCAGATGAAAACCGCCGGGGTCGAACGGATCTCCGCCGATCGGCAGATAGGAGATTTCACCCGCAGCCCCGCGCCCGCCCCGCAACAGGGACCCATTGGCAATGATGCCCATCCCCGTTCCGGTGCCGAGTGCGACGAAAGCAAAGTTGCCGACGTCGACCCCATGCCCCTTCCAGCGTTCACCTTCCGCAGCGAGATTGACGTCGTTTTCGATGATCGTCGGGATGCCGAGCCTGTCAGTCAGCAACTGGCGCAGATCGATATCCTCGATTCCGGCGATATTGGGTGCAACATGAATGTGGCCGGTGGCTGGATCGAGCACGCCCGGCGTGCCGAGGACAACCATGCGCACCTTGGCCATTTCAACGCCGGCAAGCGTCGTTAGTTCACTGATCACCGCCTGGAACTGATCGACCAGATGGACACCGCCCCGAACATCTGTCGGCACTTTCGTTTCGGCAATGATGTTGCCAAGAAGGTCACCGATTGCGGCCGCGATCTTTGTCCCCCCCAGATCGATGGAAACGGCAAGACCCGCGCTGGCGTTCAACTCGTAGGTAATGGCGGTACGTCCGGGACGGCCATCGGTCTTGCCGACCGGCCTCAGCCAGCCATCGGTCTCCAGATCGCGCACGACATCGGAAATCGTCTGTTTGGAAAGACCCGTGAATTTGGCGATATCAGCCCGGGAGATCGGGCCCTGCGCCAGAACGGTCCGGATCACCGCATTCGTCGAAATTTTACGCGCAATCGGTGTCTGCGCAACAGAAGACGTAATGGCCATCGTTCTGAAGTGAGCTCCCAATTAGTCCAGCACCTATACCTAAATCGGATATGCGCATCTAAAATTTCGCTAGTTTCGGCGATTTCCCAACCGAAAAGAACGCGTCTCTTAAATATTGGCTAGCGTTTTTATTTCTATTTGTCCACCGCCTTGACAAATTAATTCCCAGTTGGATAGGCTCTCCTCATTCATTTGCAACGCGACGAGGTTCGCCATGCAGACAATGCGAGATGCCAGAGCTTCAGCACCGGTCACTGCGCCACCAAATGGCGCGCGAGCCGCTGTGTTCTGCACGGCGTCCAGATTGCCAGCAATCATGAAGGCCGGCCTTCTTGCGTCCGCGATCAAACAGGCGGCGACTGCCGCCGGCTCAGCCAATCCCCCATTCAACGTCAGAGCACCAGCAACCCCATCATGATGACGCCGACGCCACAGGGTGAAATTGCCACCCAGCACCCCGTTCTCCTGCCGATCATGGCGCCGCGCCTTCAGGCCGACCTGCATCCCGACGGCTATGTCGATCTCGCACTTTGGGCGTCCGGCAGCCTGGGCCGTGTCCGGTTTTCGCCCCTGCCCGGCCCGTATGTCTATGGGCCGAACCGGCTGGTCGCGGAATCCGGCGGCGCCTATGTCGCGCAGTCAAAGCCGATCATGCTTGTGAGAAACGTCAAGCTGAAGACCACTCACCCGGCGCGACGCTGCGCCTGGTGGCACGAAATGGACGGCGAAGGCGTCAAGGCCAAGGTCACAAGGACAAAAGACCAACGGACCATCGAACTCCCCTGGGGTGTCGTCGTCATGGAAGCCGGCGAAAACGATCTTCGGATTGCCGTAGGCGCTTCGATGGACGAGGCGAAGGGCGCGCTTACTCTTTCCAATGACGAGATCATTGCCGAAGCCGAGGCCTATGTGACGCGTTGCGACGCCGTTCCGGAAGCCGATCCCCTGATGCGCAGCATGGTGAAGCAGGGCATTCACGCAGCTCTTTCAAGCATCCGGCAGGATGAAAAGGGAGTCTTTGCAGGTCTGGCCGCGGGACAGGCCTATAGCGCGCCTGCACGCACCTATTACCGCGATGGCTACTGGACGATGCAGCCGCTTCTGACCCTGGCACCGGAAGCGGTTCGCGAGGAAATTCGCCTGCTTGCAAAGGGCGTCCAGCCAGATGGTGAAGCCCCGAGTGGCGTCATCCTGACAGGACCCGCACAATCCGAGGCATGGCAGCGCTTCGTCGCCGAGTGCCGGGCCAATCCTGACAGGCGCGGAAAGGCATTCCCCGAGCATCATAATCGCCCCGGGGACTGGTGGAGCGATCATTTCGATAGCCCCCTCTTCTTCATTCTTTTCATAAGCGACTATGTGGAAGCCACCGGTGACATTGCCGAAGCGCACATGCATTGGCCCATCGTTACGGCCATCATCAATCGCTATCTGGGGTTTGCAGCACCGGGAAGCGTGCTGCCCCTGAAGCCGCGCAACGACCGCGACTGGGCGGACAACGTATTCCGCGAGGGTCTGGTTTCTTACGATCTTGGCCTCTTCGTCGGCGCGCTCGATGCGGTTGCCAAGCTTGGCAGCGACCATGATCCGGACCTGGCCGAAAAAGCCCGTGAAACCGCGAAGAAGGCCCGCGCCGAGATCGAGGACGGTCTCTTCGTCGCCGAACGCAACGGGTATGCCGACTACAAGACACCTGACGGGTTCATCGAAGATCACCTCGTTCTCGACAGCCTGACGCTCTCCCGGTTTGACGCCATTTCCCCGGAACGAGCGAAAGGTCTTCTCAAGGCCTTTGAAAAGAACCTGGAATCCAGGAACAACAAGGAACAGCCCTATGGGGACTGGGGGGTCATGTGTGCTTATCCGCCCTTTAAGCGGTCCCGGGACACGCGCGCAAAGACTGCCTTCGCCTTCCGTTATCACAATGGATCGGACTGGCCCTACTGGGATGGCGCATATGCGGAAGAGCGCTTGCATCAAGGCCTTGGTGGCGCCCGGTATGCCCTGACGCGATGGTGGGAAACCTGCCTTGCCAACGGTTGGGCCGGCGCGGTGGAATATTTCTCACCGCCCTTCGGCCGCGGCTCCCTGCTTCAGGGATGGAGCGCGATGCCCGCAGCCACCGTTTTCAAACACGGCCTTGAAGCCGCGAATGCGGAGGGCTCATGATCCTCGGCAAACCCGCTGCATCCGGCAATGGCTCGGGCCGGTTACGGAAAAACCCGTTGTCACGACAGGCTGGTTCAACGGCCAAGACGGCGGGCAAACAGCACGTGGTCGTCGCGGCTGATGTCTTCAAAGCCGAGGTGGCTGTAGAAGCCTTTCGCCCGCTCGTTCTGCGGATGAAGTCCGAGATGAACACCCGGCGCTCCGGCTTTCGCCAGCGCATCAAGCACCGTGTTGATCATCCTGCGGCCCCACCCGGAAGACTGTGCGTCCGGCAGAATGTTGATGTGGAGATGGGCAGGATAGTCCGCCAGCAGCCATTGCGGCGTTCTTTCCGGATGGTTGATCCGGTGCAGGGCCTTTGCATCATCGCGCAGGGTCGGCGTCATATCCGCCACGATGCGGCGAATGTCCGGCCACCAGTGATGCTCCAGCTCTTCCTCGAAACGGGCGGTGTCTGGCGCTCCAAGAACGTAGCCGATCGTTCGCCCGTTCTCGACAAGAACGAAAGCACATCCCGGTTCAAACCTGAAATAGGGCACCGACCAGATATAGCCCGGCAGACGCTTGTCGCTGAAAAACGCACTCCCGTCGCCGCCACCATCGGCGGTCTTCAGACAGATGTCGAAGAGGGCGTCGAGGTCATCCTCGGTCGCCGGACGGATGAGGCGATCGTCAGCTGTGGCGTTCATGGTGTCATCGACCTCGTTGCCGGCTCTCCGCCAGCTCGCTTCATCTGTTTTGAGGGCTCAAGCGGATGCCCCCAAACCGAGGAATGCGGAAGTGCAAAAGGAATGTGGCAGAGCACTACATGAATTCGCCGGAGCGGTAAAGGTCTGGCAGAACAAGACGTTCGGCACTGTACGACAAGGCCAGGCCGATCGGGGAAGCAAGCTAATCGCAATAACAACCGGAGAGGACAACCCATGTTTAGACGTCTAATATCCTGCAGTGCGTCACCAGCAGCGCGAAGGTCAGCAGTGCTGGCCGGCGCTGCCATTATCGGCTTCAGCCTTTCGGGAATGGTCCGCGCTGAAACGCTGACGGTCTGGGACGATCATGATTCTGAATCGCGCGCAGCCGTGATGGCCGAACTGAACGGCCGGTTCAAGGAAGCTCATCCCGACATCACGCTCGATCACACGATCCGCGATTTCGCCGACCTCAACATGACCCTGAAACTGGCCGTTTCCTCGGGCGACGGCCCGGATGTCACGAAGGTCAACCAGGGCGCCGGCGCCATGGGTCTCATGGTCAAGGAACACCTCCTCGTACCGGTGGATGACTTCATCGCGGAATACGGCTGGGACAAGAACCAGTCCGAAAGCCTGCTGGCCCGTGACCGCTGGTCGGACAAGGGCGAATTCGGTGTCGGCCCGACCTACGGCATCTCCTCGCTCGCTGAGATCGTCGGTCTTTACTACAACGAAAAAGTCCTCGCCGACGCCGGTGTCGAGCTGCCGTTGAAGTCGTTCGAAGACCTCAAGGCCGCCGCCGACAAGATCAAGGAAGCCGGCAAGACGCCCTTCATGATCGGCACGGCAAAGGGCCATCTGACGCTTCACATGCTCGCCGGCATCACCCAGGCGCATATCGATGCTTCGGATCGCAAGGCGCTCGACGATCTCGTGTACGGCCATGGCGGCACGTTTGACACGCCCGGCAATGTGGAATCGGCCAAGATTGTTCAGGATTGGGCACAGGATGGCTATTTCTTCAATGGCTACCAGGGTATTTCCGGCGATGACGCTGTCCAGCTCTTCGTCTCCGGCGAAGGCGCCTTCCTGATTTCGGGCACCTGGTACTTTGGTGACATGAAGGCCAATCCGGACATTCATTTCATGCCGATTCCCGGCCCCAAGGGCGTAGAGCATCCTCTCTCCGTTGGGGGTGTCGACCTTGCCTGGGCAATCACCAGCATCGCCAAGGAAGACGGCACGAAGGCGCTTGCTGGCGAATACATCAACTACATGGTGTCCGAGGATGCCGCGGTCACATGGGCAAAAGCCGGCTACCTGCCTGCTTCCTCTGTCCCTGCCGACGCGGACATCGAGGTCACACCGCTGCTGTCGGAAGGCATCAAAATCTGGAAATCGCTCAACGAGAACAACGCGATCGGTCACTACCCGGATTGGGCGAGCCCGACCATGCTGAAGACCTTCGACGACAACACGCCGTTGCTGCTCGCCGGTCAAGAGACCCCGCAAGAGTTGATCGACAAACTCGATGCCGACTATCAGGCATACATGAAGAGCAAATGATCCTGGAACCTGCAGCCCCTCCGGCCTCGTTCAAGACCTGACCGGATCCTGCGCCAAAACCATTCCCGCCGCGTCGGTCCATCGAACGGACGCGGCGGGAGCACCCCGCCAGCAAATCGTCACTGTATTGGAACGCCTGAATGTCGCGCTCACCGCTCGATGCCAAAGTCAGCAGCAATCTCATCTTCATCCTGCCGGGACTGCTGATTTATGGATCCCTGGTTTTTGGCCCCATCATTGCGGCACTCGTTCTCAGCCTGACAAGCTGGAATGGTATCAGCGCTCCGGACTGGATCGGGTTTGGCAACTATATCAGCCTGATCGCAGACGAGGTGTTCTTCAAGTCATTGAAGAACAACGCCATCCTGATGATTTTCTACTGCGCGGTTCCAGTCTGCCTCGGTGTCGCGCTGGCCGCCCTGGTGTGGAACCTCAAGCAGAAGGAGCAGCTCGCGCTGCGCACCCTGCTGTTTCTGCCCTATATCATGCCCACCGCCGTGCTCGGCATCATCTGGCACTGGCTCTACAACCCAGCCTTCGGCCCCTTCAACCAGGCGCTGAAGCTTATCGGCCTCGGCGACTACGCCCTTCCCTGGCTCGGTGATTTCACCTTCGTTCTTCCAGCCGTCGGTATCGTCGCAAGCTGGTATTTCTTCGGCTTCTGCATGGTGCTCTTCCTGTCCGGCATGCAGAGGATCGACCCCTCTCTGTTTGAAGCCGCGAAGGTCGACGGCGCCAGGGGCATCCGGACCTTCTTCTTCATCACCTTGCCGCTGCTGCTTCCGGAGATTCGCATCGCGCTGCTGCTCACGATCATCGCCTCGATCAAGAGTTTCGACCTGATCTTCACAATGACCCGTGGCGGCCCCGCCAACGCAACGCTTGTCCCCAACATCTACATGTATCAGCTCGGCTTTCAGCTTAACCGCTATGGATATGCGGCGGCCGTCGCCATCGTTGGCGCAATCCTGATTTTCGTTGTCAATTATGCGGTCCACCGGCTGGTTCGCCCCAATCACGCAGGAGATGCGTCATGAGCCAATCATCGGGCCTCAACACAACTGCTTGGCCGATGCGCATCATCCTGTGGCTGTTCGCGCTGATGACCGTGATCCCCTTCGGGCTCTTGATCCTGACGTCTCTGAAGAGCCGGCCGGACCTGTTGCAGGGGGCGTTCGTTCTTCCCGAATATCCCCATTTCGAGAATTACGTCAGCGCCTGGATCGACGGGCATTTCAACGTCTACTTCCAGAACTCGGTGTTCGTCGTCGTTCCGGTCGTGACCATCAGCATCGCTCTTGGAACCTTGACCGGCTTCGGCTTCGCCTTTCTCAGTTTTCCCTTCAAGCGCACGCTCTTCGTGATGATGACGATCGGCATGATGGTGCCGACAGAGGCGTTCATCATCCCGCTCTACTACGAGATGCGCTACACGGGTCTCATCAACACCTACGCAGCTTTGATCCTGCCGCAAATTGCAATGTCGATACCATTCGCGACGATCTTCATGGCAAGTGCCATGCGGCAATTGCCGCAGGAAATCCTGGAGGCGGCGGTGCTCGATGGTGCAAGGCGCAGCTATATCCTGCGCCGCGTCATCCTGCCCCTGATGGTGCCGGCAATGTCGACACTGGCGCTGTTCCTCTTCATCTGGACCTGGAACGAGTTCCTCATTCCTCTGATCCTGGTGAACGACGACAGTTTCCGAACCTTGCCCATCGGCATGCTGTTCTTCCAGGGCCGCTACACGGTGAACACCCCCGTGCTGACTGCCGGTGCGGTCATCGTGATCGCGCCGCTGATCCTCGCCTACCTGATTTTCCAGCGGAAGTTCATTTCCGGACTGACGTCGGGTGCGACCAAGTAGAGAGAACGCCGTAGCCATCGATTTTTGAGTCAGAACGCTCGGAAAACCAATGGGCAGAAGAATTCCGCCACGGAAGACATGCCCCCTGCTTTTCCAGAGCGTTCTGAGCTGGGTTGTTCCAGAGATGACCCCGTTTGCGGGAGCGAGACGCACTGGCTGCCAACGTTCTGCACCATGGCAATGACGGTCGCAAGCTGGTTCGGGATACCCGACATCGTGGCCGGTTCAGGCCTGAACGCCATTGCCCCTCAGCGTCTTCTTTCACTTGATCCAGGGCCTGGCAAACTCCATTCGCTTTCCAGACAGACCGGGTGAAGCAAAATTCGGACGCAAGCCAGGTTGACGCGCTATCTGGAAATCCCGTTTACATTGAGAAAGACGGAATAAAGAGACGTCGTCCCGGTGATGAAAAGCCGGTTGAGCTTGGCCCCGCCGAAGCAGACGTTGCTGACGATTTCCGGGATATGCACCTTGCCGATCAAGGTCCCGCTGCTGTTCAGACAGTGAACGCCATCGGCCGCCGAGGTCCAGATGCGGCCGTCCCGGTCCAATCGAAACCCATCGAAAAAGCCGTTTGTGCAGGACGCCAGCACATCGCCCCCGCGCAAACCCCTGCCATCCTCGCTCACCTCGAACTTCCGTATGTG
This sequence comes from Labrenzia sp. ATLA3, assembly GCF_057180185.1. NCBI lineage: Bacteria > Pseudomonadati > Pseudomonadota > Alphaproteobacteria > Hyphomicrobiales > Stappiaceae > Labrenzia > Labrenzia sp. ATLA3. The sequence goes on along the minus strand of NZ_JBXUKV010000005.1, from coordinate 530,489 downwards.
GGCGGGACCGTTTTTCTGGTGGGTGCCGCCAGTGTCCGCAATGAAGAGATGCTGCTCATCCGCCGAGAACGCCAGACCGTTCGGTTTGACGAAATCCGTTGCAACAGTGGTGACGTCTCCCGTCTCGGGATCCGCACGATAGACGTGACATGCGCCGATTTCGCTTTCCGCGCGGTCTCCCTCGTAATCCATCATGATCCCGTAGGAAGGATCGGTGAACCAGACCGAACCATCGGATTTCACGACGACATCGTTTGGCGAGTTGAGACGCTTTCCGTTCCAGTGCGATGCGATGACGCTGATCGATCCGTCATGATCTGTTCTTGTCACACGCCGCGTCTGGTGTTCGCATGAAACCAGCCGACCCTGAGTGTCGACCGTGTTGCCGTTGGCATTGTTGGAGGGGGAGCGGAAGACTGACACGGAACCGTCCGTCTCGTCCCACCGCATCAGCCGGTTGTTGGGAATATCGGACCAGACCAGGTACCGTCCTGCCGGAAACCAGGCGGGGCCCTCCGACCAGCGCGCGCCGGTCCACAGGCGCTCCACACGCGCATGTCCGATGAAACAGTCTTCGAATTCCGGCTTGATGACTTCAAAGCCTGTGCCTTCCAAAACACCAAACATCACATATCCCGTTTCTTGCTGTAGATTGCCGCCCTTGTTGCATGAGCGGGCTTTTCGGCCCGGTTTCCCGGATGGACCGTGTCAGGTCCCCAGATCGCCTGATAGGTATCGACCGCCCAGCCTTTGCGTTGCAGCACAACAGCAGCGGCCGTCAGTCCGATCCACCAGACCAACAGCACAAGCCACATCCATCGCGGCGCATTTGTGGCCCATAGCCCGGTCCCTATCGCTCCCGTCATCATGACCAGAGCAAGGTAGCCGAAGAGTTTGTGCAAGCTTTCAAAAAGTTGCCGGCGAGGTGTCATGTCGTAATGATCTCCCCGGAAAGACCCGTCCGGCGCCGGGCTGCTCGGCCCACCTTTCGTGCCACGAAGCAGGCCCGACAGGGCTTGAAAGCCGCCGAGCGCAAGCAGGCAATAGCCGAAGAGACGGTGCGCCTGTTCATGGCCCGTGTTCTGGTCGGATAGCAAGATCATGACGACACCCGCGGCCGACAGAACCAAAACAGTGCTTTGGCCCATCCAGTGGCAGCGCCACCACATCTTGTTGTCCAGTTCCCCGGGCCAGTTCTGCCCTGGCAGAACCTTGAGATAACGGGCAGTCAGGATCGCCAGCGGCGCGAGGATCCCCCAGCCGAGCACCATGATACGGGCGTGCCAGGACAGGGCGAGCCCGACATCGTGGGCTCTGGCCGGATCTACCGGGGAGAGCAGCCACTCCAGGATCATACCTTGCCCGCCCCCGCAATCACGTCGGAGACAACCTGCTTCGATGCTGTGAAGGTGAACAGCATCGGCGGATTGGCGAAAGCGCGCAGGGAATGGGTGGAAATGGCTTTCCGTCTGGATGAGCCACTGACAAAGCGTAATGAAGCCATTGCGTGTTCATTTCAGAAGAGCGGAGTTGGCGAGCAGATCCATGGAGTTTGAGCCGCCCGGCTTTCCAGCCGCGCGGCCCGTCTTCCAAAGTAAGTAGAGTGGGCAGGAAATTACTGTTTCCAGATGGCCGTATAGGCATCGCGATACGGCGTATCGGGATCGAAAGCAGTGCTGTCGCCCATTTTCTCCACTCCTTCCTTCGTCACAAGAGCCGGAGACGTGACATAGCCCGAGCACGGCTCGCCCTGGATTGCCCGGTTGAGTTCATCAACCAGCTGCCAACCTTGCAGGTTGAGCGGTTCTGCAACGGTGATCGCCTGATAGGCGCCGGTCTTGATGCGAAAGAAAGCCGCTTCCGAGCCATCGCCGGCCGATCCTGCCTGCGGACCGTCTTCACTGGAAACTCCGGCCGCCGCCAGCGCGGGACCCATGAAGTCGAAGTAAAGGTCGTTGATGGCCAGGGCGTGGGTCCACTCGTCGCCGTATTTCTGCAGCAAGCTGGTGGTCAGCGGCCCCATGCGGCTTGAGGTATCGGCAATTGGCGTATCGACATATTCAAGCACCTTGCCGCCGCCGGCCTCGATTGTTTCCTTGATACGGTCAGCCTTGTCGATGGCGATCTGGTAAGTGGAATCGGTGAAGATGACCGCACCGATATCCTTGCCGCCGTCTTCAAGCGCCCAGTTGGCAGCAACTTCCGATACCGCCATGGCGTCGGTCGACACATTGGCAAAGATCCCGCCCGGCGCGTCGCAACCGATCTTCGGCCCGGAGTGCCAGGCGACGATGGGAATGTTCGCGGCTGCCACGTCTTCAAGCGCAGCCTGCTGTTCGACAGCATCAAAGCCGTTGATGACGATCCCGTCCGGCTGTAGCGCCAGGGCCTGACCGATGGCCGCCGTGCGGCCCTGAATGGACCCGGCTCCATCGAGAACACGAATGTTCCAGCCGATCTGGGAGGCCGCCTCCTCAACGCCCTTGGATACGCCCAGAATACCGCCGTTCTTCATGTCTGCAGCAACAACGACGATGGACTTGTCCGGCGCGGCCGCCGGACCGGTGGTTGGTCCGTCCCATGGCGTTTCGGCCATGACCGGGATCCCGGCGGTTGCCAGCATCGTCGTGGCCAGAATGATCTTCAGGAATGTACGTTTTTGCATAGTCTCCTCCATTGCATCCAACGTTACTTTTTCACCGCCCCCTTGCGGCGCTGCGCGTAACCCGCAATACCGATTGCAATCAGCAGAGTGACGCCGTTGAAGAGCGGCTCGACCCAGAATGAGCCTCCAAACTGCTGAATTCCGGAAATCCCCACTGCCAGGATCGCAACCCCGACGATGGTGCCCCAGACATTGACCCGCCCGGGCTTGATGGTTGTCGAACCGAGGAAGGCACCGACGAGTGCTGGCAGCAGGAATTCCAGACCGACGCTTGCCTGACCGATGCGGAGCTTCGATGCCAGAAGCACACCGGCGAGCGCGGTCATGGTGCCCGATGCCATGAAGGCACCGATCACATATTTCCGTGTCGGAATGCCGTTCAGATGGGCCGCGCGCTGGTTCGCACCGATGGCGTAGAGATATCGGCCAACCGGCGTATATTCGAGCATCAGCCACAGGAAGACGGTGATCGCGATCAGGTAATATCCGGTGATCGGTAGACCGAAGACAAAGGTTGTGCTGAGGGCAAAGAAGCCATCCGGCAGGACCCCCACCATTTGGCGGCCCCCGGTGTGCCAGAGGGCGATCGCATAAAGCACCGTGCCCGTGCCAAGCGTCGCGATGAAGCTGTCGATCTTGGCCACTTCCACCAGGAGCCCGTTCAGGAACCCCGTGAACGCTCCGAGCAACAAGACGATCATGACCGCCATTGGCCAGGGAATCCCCAGAAGGGTCTGCAGGCTGATGGCCAGGATGTGCCAGAGCACGATGCCGTAGCCGACCGTCAGATCGATCCGGCCGGCAGCCATGGGGATCATCGCTCCAAGTGACAGAAGCGCGATGATCGCCTTGTCCGAAACGATTGCCCGAAGGTTCAGGAGTGTCGGAAAGGTTCTGGGCAACAGGACCGAGAACAGCAAGATCAGCAGCAACGTCAGAATGACGAGACCATAGACCGGCAGCAGGCGCACAAGTTTGGCGCGGGTGGTCAAGCCCCGCATTTCCGTTTTGGTCGGCTCAAGAGCGGTGGATTCAAGTGACTGCATTGTTCTTACCCTTAAGCGGCGGCAACGTTGCTGGCCGAAGCGGCCTGAATGAGGTTTTCCGTCGAGAGTTTCGCCCCTGAAAGCTCACCGACAATCGCGCCCTGGCTGAAGACGATGGCGCGCTGGCAAATCGTTGCGACTTCTTCGAAATCGGTCGAAACGAGCAGGATGCCGACCCCTTCCCGCAGCGCCTTGTTCAACAGGTCATAGATTTCCGCCTTCGCACCCACATCGACACCTGCGGTCGGATCCTCGCAGATCAGAAGCTTTCGCTTCGTCGCCAGCCAGCGAGCGATCACCACTTTTTGCTGGTTGCCGCCGGAAAGGGCCTCAATGGCGAGTGTTTGATCGTTCGGCGACAGCGCCACTTCACGGCCGATCCGTTCTGCTTCCCTGGATTCCGTGTCCGGTGACATGAAGGAAAACAGGTTTCGGCCGACGGCCGCGGGATTGAGAAAGGTGTTTTCGCGAAGGGTCAGCGGCATGGCGACGGATTCTTCCGTCCGATCCCGCGCGACCAGCCCAATGCCGCTATCAAGTGCTGTCTTGGGAGAGCGCAAATCCGGAGCCCCGACACCCGTGAGCTCTATTTCACCTTCGTGCGGCTCAAGGCCATAGAGCGCCCGCGCAATCGTCTCGTGTCCAGCCCCGCGCAAGCCCACAAGGCCGACGATTTCGTTGCGATGGAGTGTAAAGTCAACCGGCCCAGCCACCCGGGTCGCAAGACCTTTCACGGACAGGACCGGTGCTCCGGGCGTCTCCGTCAGCTTGGTGACCTGCCGGGTCTTGCGGCCGACAATCATATGTACGAGTTCTTCGGCGTTCGTGTGCTGGATCGCACGAACCCCGACGAGTTCACCGTCTCTCAGAACCGCAACGCGGTCGGCGATCTGGAAGATCTCATCGAGCCGGTGGGAGACGTAAATCATGCCAACCCCAGCGTCCCGCAACGGCCGCAAGGCTTCGAACAAACGCGCGACCTCATCCGCCGGCAGCGACGCCGTCGGCTCGTCAAGCACCAGGAAGTCACTATCGACGGCCAACGCGCGGGCAATCGCCACGAGCGATTTTTCCGTGCGGGAAAGGTCCTGCACGCGTGTGGAGGGACAAAAATCACAGCCAACTTTCAGAAGGGCCTCCGCAGCAAACGCCTCGGCGTCCTGCCAGTCGATCAGGCCGAACCGTTTCTTGAAGCCGAGCGCCAGCGACATGTTCTCGGCAACGGTCATCCATTCGATCATGCCCAGGTCCTGATGGATGAAGGCAACCGCCTGGTGCTGGCCGAAGCCGCCCGGCCGATGCTCGTAAGGTTCACCGTTGATCAGCACACGGCCGGCATCCGGCTTGTGAATGCCCCCGAGAATTTTGATGAGTGTCGACTTACCGGCGCCGTTTTCACCCAGAAGCGCGACGATCTCGCCTCGGTCGACTGCCAACGAAACGTCCCGGACGGCATAAGTTCCGCCGAAATGCTTCTGAATGCCGTCGAAAAACAGACGGTTTTTCAGATTACCTGCCACTGTGTTCCTCCCAGTCGTCACCGGTCTCTCGCAGTACGCCTCCTCCACAAGGCAAGGATTGAGTTACCGGTAACGTAGAGATATCATCCGTCCGGAAAACACGAAAGTCAACGAAAAAGTTATCGATAACTTTTTGTGACGCGGAACGTATTTTGAGCAATAAAAACAAAAAGATAAGCCTGTCTGAAGTCGCCGAGGCAGCGGGTGTCTCGAAAATGACGGCCAGTCGGGTCCTCAGAAATGAAGGCGGCTTCTCGGAGCAGACCAGGGAAAGGGTTCTGGCTGAGGTCACACGTCTGGGATACCTGCCGAACCGCCTTGCCACCGTCTTCTCCGGCGACCAGAAATCCACCTTCATCGGCGTCAGCATTCCAGACCTCGGCAACGAGGTCTTCACGCATGTTCTGGAAGGCATCGACAGGAAGCTTTGCTCTTTCGGGCATCAGACCGTTCTGGGCATGACACAGCGCGCAGCGGGCGAAGAAGAAAAATGGATTGAAACAGTTCTCGCCTGGCAACCTGCAGGACTGATCCTGACAGGCAGAGCTCATACGAACCGCTCGCTTCAGCTCCTGGAAAACGCAAAAATTCCTGTCGTCGAAATCTGGGATTTGAACTCAAGCCCGTTCGACATGTGCGTCGGCCTCAACCATTTTGACAGCGGTTACCAGATGGGCCGGTATCTGCTTACCAAGGGCTACACCCGGCTCGGCTATGTCGGCACCTCTCACGACGCGGCAAATGCGGCCGCCGCTCGCCTCAACGGATTCGACCGCGCGATAGCCGACGGCTCGGCTTCTCTGAAGAAGCAGCTTCTCTTGAAGGACGTTCCCGGATTTTACACCGGTTACTACGGCATCGAACAACTGCTCTCCGGCGCTCCGGAAACCGAGGTCGTGTTTTTCCAGAATGACAATATGGCCGTTGGAGCAATCCACTTCTGCGAAAGTCAGAAGATTTCGGTGCCCAAGGATCTCGGCATTGCCGGCTGGGGCGAACTTCCCATCGCTTCCGTACTTCCCTACCGGCTGACCACCATGCAGGTGAACCACTTGCGGATCGGCCAGATCGCCTCTGAAAAACTTCTGATGCGGATCAATGGCGACAGCGCCAGGAAAGTCACGGATGTGGGGTTCAGGCTGATCGAAGGCGAAACTGTTTGAGCTGGACGCGCCTAGGCAGTCGATCCACCCACACTCAAGTTCGGCTCGATCGCAACATGAACAGGGTCGCTTTCTTTCTCGCCCTCGCCCCTGAGCAACGAGACAATCAATTCGCCAGTTCGCCGGCCGATATCAGCGGGGTGAGGATCAATCGTGGTGAGGGTGGGCAGGCAGATCGAGGAAATGTCATAGGCACCGAAGCCGGCTATGGCGATATCTTCGGGAACCTTCACGCCCCTGCGCGCGCATTCCGTTAACGCCCCGAAGGCGGAAAGATCGGAAACGCAAATGACCGCTTCCGTGTCTGGAAAGTCCTGCAGGAGCCTGGCCATGGCGTCGGCCCCCTCGCGCATGGAAATCGGCGGCTCGCCCGCTCCGATCAGGCGTTCCGTCGACAGGCCCTGGTCCGACATAGCCTGGATGAACCCGCGGCGGCGGTCTGCGCCGCGCGTGTCGCCGTCCGTGTCGCCGCCGATGAAGGCAATGCGCTTTCGCCCCGTCCCGACCAGGTGCCGGACCAGATCATGCATCGTGGCGGCATTGGAAAAGCCAACCACATGCCCAATCGGTTTCTTGGGCAGGTCCCATGTTTCAACAACCGGGATATTGGCTCTCGCGAGCAACTGCCGTGTCCGGTCGGTATGCCGCCCTCCCGTCAGAACGATGGCTTCAGGTCGGCGCCGGAGGAACTGCCCGACGATCTCTTCTTCTTTTTGGATGTCGTAATTGCTGTAACCGAGGAGGACCTGCAAGTCGGCAAGCTTGAGGCTTTCCGACAAAGCCCCAACCGTGTCGGCAAAGTTGGCGTTGTTGATCGAAGGGATGGACACGGCAACAAAACCGGTGCGCTGCGAGCGCAGGTTGGCCGCCGTGCTGTCGAACACATAGCCGAGGTCCTCGGCGATCTGCAAAATACGTTTCCGCGTTTTCTCCCCCACGGACGCATGCTGTTTGAAGGCGCGGCTGACGGTCATCACGGAGACGCCCGCCTGGTCCGCCACATCCTTCATCGTCACCGTTCGCTGCATGCTGATCCACCTTTGTCCATGCGATTACATACGCAAATCGCGTTGGCATCCGCAATTGCCGGAGACACCGCCCGGGAATTTCAAACAGATCAATTTTGAAGGCTTATCCTTCGTATTGGTTTGCCTCGGTGACGTGATGATGAATTCGCCCGTCGAAAAACTCAGCGACAATTTCCCCTGTCACGTCCCGAGATCTGCTGCGAGCATCGCTGCCGAGGGCGTTTTCCATCGCCGCCCGGTCCGGATAGGTGATCGCCAACATCAGCGGAAATTCCGGGGCGCCTTCGTCGCGCTCCTCCCCGAACATCACTCTGACATCGCTGTTACCGGGAAATTGCCGCCAGAGCGGCACCAGCCGGTCCTTCACGGCTGCCCGGAAATCCTCCGTCCTGCCAGGCTTTATGCTGCCTTCGAAAAGCGCGAAACGGGTGATCATTTGAAGTTCTCCTTGTCGGCACCCTTGAAATATTCCATCAGCGCAGCCTGGTCCTCGCCGCCCAAACCTGCTGCTGTGAGCATTCTGTGAACTTCGGCGCAGACAGCCGTCAGCGGCATGGCGGTGTGGGTTGTCCGCGCCAGATCCTGTGCGCCATTCAGGTCTTTCACCATGTTGTCGATACGGCCTGTGCGCCGGTAGTCGCGCGACACGAAACGGGGCATGTATTCCTGCAGGATCGCACTGTCCGCGCGCCCACCCTTCAGTGCCGTCGGTATCTTCGCGGCATCGACGCCCGCATCAAGCGCGAGCTGCGTTGCTTCGGCCACCGCCAGAAAGCCAAGGCCACACAGCACCTGGTTGATCAGCTTGGTGGTCTGGCCCGCCCCGACCGGCCCCATGTGGGTATAATTGGAGCTGACGAACTTCAGGACGTTGTGCGCGTCTGCGACATCTTTGTCCGAACCACCCGCCATCAGCGTCAACTCGCCGACAAGCGCCTTGGGTGCGCCTCCAGAAAGCGGACTGTCCACCCAGCGCAAGCCCCGCTCCTCCGCCTTTGCGGCCAGTTCCCGGGTTGCCCCGGGATCGATTGACGACATGTCGATAATCAGAGTTCCCGGACGGGCGCCATCGGCGACCCCGTTTTCCGCAAAAACCGCATTGTCCACGATGCGCGGCGCGTTGAGGCTTGTGATGACATAGTCGGCCCCGGAGGCAGCTTCCGCAGCAGAAGCGGCGCTGACGGCGCCTTTTGCAACGAGCGCCGAGACCCTTTCCGGGTCAAGGTCAAAGACGCGAAGAGTGTTGCCCGTTTCCGCAAGGCGTGTTCCGATCGCTCCGCCCATGGCTCCGGCGCCGATCAACGCCACGTTTACGCTCATGCGATTTCCCTCCGAATGGATGTCACCAGTGCCGCCACGATCTGGTCCGGCGTCTGGTCAATTGAAACGACGAAAGCGAGCTCGTCCGGTCCCGGCGGCTCAAGCGTCTCGAGCTGGCTGTCAAGCAATGCCGTAGGCATGAAGTGCCCGTCCCTGTGCGCCATCCGCTCGCGCAGCAGTTCAGGCGTTCCCTGAAGAAACAGGAACGTCACCGGACGGTGCGCATACGCGATGATCCGCTCACGATAGCTTCGCTTCAGCGCCGAGCAGGCGATGAAGGTCACATCCGAAACATCCCGCAAGGCCTCACCGACCTGTGCCAGCCACGGCAGACGGTCGGCGTCGGTCAGAGGGATCCCTTCGCTCATTTTCTCGATGTTTTCCTGCGGATGAAGGTCGTCGCCATCGATGAACCGGCCGCCGACAGCCTCTGCCAGTTTCCTGCCGATCTGGGACTTGCCGCAGCCCGAGACGCCCATGACAACAAAAACCGGCATCACAGGCACGCCGATATGCCGCCATCCACGAAGATTGTGGTTCCGTTGACGAAGGAGGACGCGTCGGACGACAGGAAGATGCAGGTGCCGACCAGTTCCTCGACCTTGCCCCATCTGCCTGCCGGTGTCCGTTTTTCCAGCCAGGCGCTGAAGTCGGGATCGCTAACCAGTGCCGCGTTTAGAGGCGTATCGAAATATCCCGGGGCGAGGCCATTGCATTGCAGCCCGTATTTTGCCCAGTCCGTCGCCATGCCTTTGGTCAGATTTGCAACCGCCCCCTTGGTCGCCGTGTAGGGCGCAATTCCCGGACGCGCGAGTGCCGTCTGCACCGAGCAGATGTTGACGATCTTGCCGGCTCCGCGCTTGATCATGTGACGAGCAACCGCCTGCCCGACATGAAAGACGGAGGCAATGTTCGTTTGCATGAGGCGCTCGAACGCGTCTGCCGGAAAGTCCTCCAGAGGCGTTCTGTGCTGCATGCCGGCGTTGTTGACCAGAATGTCGATGCCACCCGTCGAGGTTTCGAAACTATCCACTGCGCTGCGCACAGCCTCATGGTCGGTCACGTCGAAGACCAGTTCCGCGACGGTCACCCCTTCGGCACGCAGTCCATCCGCCGCATTCTTGAGTTTTTCCGGATCCCGGCCGTTCAGCACGATGTCGGCACCGGCCCCCGCAAGGCCGCGGGCAAGGGCCAGACCAATCCCTTGCGAAGAACCCGTGATCAGGGCCCGCTTACCGGACAGGTCAAACAGGGCAAGGCTCATGCGGGCTTCCTTTTCAGATGGCGATTGACAGCTCCCTTCGTTATGTTATCGATAACAAATGTTGTCAAGTCTCGGAGCCCCAAAATGAGCAAACCTGACATTCTCCAGATCGGCCCTTACCCCGAATGGGATCAGATCCCGCTGGAGGCCGGCTTTACCATGCACAAATATTTCGAAGCGCCGGATAAAATTGCTTTTCTCTCTTCGGTCAGTGAGCGCATTCGCGGAATAGCGACACGCGGCGAGCTCGGAGCAGACCGGGCGCTGATAGAGGCTTGCCCAAACCTGGAAATCATCTCGGTCTATGGCGTCGGTTTCGATGCGGTTGATCTGGACGCCTGCCGGGAGCGCGGCATCCGGGTGACCAACACACCGGATGTTCTGACCAACGACGTGGCCGATCTCGGTGTTGCAATGATGCTCGTCCAGTCGCGCGGCATGATCGGTGCAGAAAACTGGGTCCGTGACGGAAGCTGGGCCGCGAAGAGTCTGTATCCGCTCAAAAATCGTGTCTGGGGCAAGAGAGCAGGCGTACTCGGCCTGGGCAGGATCGGCTTTGAGGTCGCCAAGCGTCTTGCCGGGTTTGATCTCGACATTGCCTATTCGGGCGTCACGGCCAAGGATTACGCACCTGACTGGGAGTTCGTTGCCGATCCGGTCGAGCTCGCCCGCAGGTCCGACTTTCTGTTCGTCACGCTTGCTGCATCGGCGCAAACCCGCCACATCGTCAACAGGCAGGTGATCGACGCAGTCGGGCCGGATGGCATGATCATCAATATCAGCCGGGCATCGAACATCGACGAAGACGCTCTTCTGGACGCCCTTGAGACCGGACGACTTGGGTCGGCGGCGCTTGATGTGTTCGAAGGAGAACCAGCGCTGAACCCCCGCTTCCTGAAACTGGACAACGTTCTGCTGCAGCCGCACCACGCTTCAGGAACATTCGAAACGAGAAAGGCCATGGGCCAACTCGTTCGGGACAATCTGTCCGCGCATTTCGCCGGCAAAACCCTTCAAACTCCTGTTCTGTGAGGCAGTCATGAAGTCTATCGTCATTCACGCTGCCAAAGACCTGCGCATTGAAGAGCGCGAGGCAGAACAGCCCGGAGCCGGCGAAGTTCAAGTCAAGCTGTCCGCGGGCGGCATCTGCGGCTCGGACCTGCACTATTTCAACCACGGCGGCTTCGGGCCGGTGCGGCTGAAAGAACCGATGATCCTTGGGCATGAAGTTTCCGGTCACATCACTGCACTCGGGGAAGGTGTGTCGGGCCTTGCGCTTGGACAACTCGTTGCCATTTCACCGTCGAGGCCCTGCCGGCAATGCCGTTTCTGCAACGAAGGCTCCTTCAACCAGTGTCTCAACATGCGCTTTTACGGAAGCGCCATGCCGTTTCCGCACATTCAGGGCGCCTTTCGCGAAGTCCTGGTTGCCGATGCCCTCCAGTGCGCGCCCGCCGATGGCCTGACACCAGGCGAAGCCGCAATGGCCGAACCGCTGGCGGTCTGCCTGCACGCGACGCGGCAGGCCGGAAGTCTCTTGGGCAAGTCCGTTCTCGTGACGGGCTGTGGCCCGATCGGCATCTTGTGCATCGTTGCTGCCCGCAGAGCCGGAGCAGACTTCATCGTAGCAACGGATCTGAGTGACTTCACACTCGAGATGGCCAGGACCGCAGGTGCGGATAAAACGGTGAACATGGCAGCCACCCCTTCGGACCTGGAGCGCTTTTCCGCTGACAAGGGCACCTTCGACGTCCTTTACGAATGTTCCGGCGCGGCCCCTGCCCTTTCAGCGGGCATTGCAGCGATGCGTCCGGGCGGCACCATTATTCAATTGGGCTTGGGCGGCGATATGTCAGTCCCCATGATGGCGCTGACGTCCAAGGAGCTCTGCCTGAAGGGATCCTTCCGTTTTCATGAGGAATTCTTCACCGGTGTCAGCCTGATGCAAAAGGGGTTGATTGACGTCAAACCCTTCATAACGCAGACCTTTCCACTGAACGATGCCATTAAGGCGTTCGAAACTGCAGGGGACCGGTCCAGGGCCGTCAAGGCCCAGATTGCCTTTGCTTGAGGCTCGACCACATGAAAGAGGCGGAGTGCTTTTGTCCTCCGCCTTCATCGCTTTCAACCAGGTCGCCGGATCACAGGGCAATAAACTGGCACATTCCCTGAGAGGCCATTTTCAAAGGTCCGCCCCAATGGCCGCAAGACCGGCTCTCGCAACTTCAGTGTCCTGATCGCCGCTGCCGGACCCCACTCCGATCCCTCCAAGGATCTGCCCTTCCACAATGATAGGCAATCCTCCTTCCAGACCGGTGACGTTTCCTTCAGTTGCCAGGCCAATCAAAGGACGAACGGCTTCCGGAATGGAAGACGTTCTTGCCCCGATGGAGGCTGCTGTTCGCGCCTTTGCTGTCGCGCTTTTGAGGCTCAGGAACTTTGCGCCGGACATCCGGATCTCAGCCAGCATCACACCGCTCGCATCGACGATGACGACGCATTGCGGCTGGCCGATTTCTTCGGCCTTTTCAACCGCTGCAACAAGCATCGCAAGAGCGCCGCGGTGAGTAAGCCGCCTTGTGGTTTCAACCAGTTCCATGAAATGCCTTTCGGAAAAGTTATCGATAACATATTGAAGCAACTATGCTCGACAATCAATCACTCATGGCATGCATTTCTGGCAATCATTTCGGAAAACGGCTCAGTGGATCTCCTGCTCCACGCGCGATAGCAGCATTTCGCTCCTGCCATCGCGGCAAAATACCAACCGGAAGATCTTCTTCACCCAGCGGCATGGTGGACACCGTCCGAACATCAGAACCGAAGCACCGAGACGCGGCGTCATCGGTGCTTCAGTCGTTTCTTGCTCCGTCGCCGCGTGGAAAATGGCGGAAAATCCGGCTCCACGCTGAGGCCGCTTAAACGGCGCGCATCAGAGCGACAGTTTCACTGCCTGCCAGTCTGGTTGAGGCCGATGATATGGCGCTCGGTGTTTCAACTGCTGACGCTCCCGTATACAGATTGTAGCTTACACTTCTGTAGCACATGGAAGTTGCAGTCTTCTGCGCGACCTGCAGTTCGGTCACACCGTCGTGACGGCATCCACGATAAACGAGATCGCAAGGAGCAAGCGATTCTGCGAGCCTCGCCCCATCGTGGACAACACTGCGATAGATTAGATAACTCATAGAAATAGTCCCTTCTAAATCAATCTTTCCAACATATGACGCAAAGGAATATTCCTGATAATTGAACCGACGGTATGTGAACCAATTCACACATGCAGAAATTTTTCTGAAATTTCCTCCGCTCTAACCTCAAAAGGCACTTGCAACAGAGATCGAATATTACCCATCATACTGAGCGGAAGCTGGAGGTGCTCCTATTTCGGCCGCACCTCATGTGTCTGGAACGAATTTTCTGAAAGAAGGAGAAACCAGTCAGATCGCACTATTTCCAAAAATCACCTACGTAATACACTAGGTGAATTACATTCGATTTCTATCCATGTGACGCCACACATCTTTCCTTGTCTATTCTTTGGGCTTCCAGCGACCTGGAAGTTCAATCAAGACATTCCTTTCGATTAATAACTTCGGCACATGCCGGCAATCCGATTGAGGCATCCCATGCTGAGAGACGTCATCCGAGAGTGTTATCTTTTTTCAAATATTGATGAAGGCAGTCTGGATCTGCTTGCCCGCTTGAGCACCATCGCTCGTTACGAGGCGGAGCGCGCAATCTTCGCAGCCGGGGACGAACCGGATGGACTTCGCGTCATCATTTCAGGCTCCATCCGCATATGGATCTCGGATGCGGAAGGCCGTGAACTGACCCTCGCGCTTTTGGAACAAGGCGATCCATTTGGCGAAATCTCGGTTCTGGACAAACTGCCGCGTACCGCGAACGCAACTGCTCTCGAAAAATCCGAATGTCTGTTCCTGCCCACGGATGCGATGGAAATCGCGCTGGATAACAGCCCGCAATTTGCCCATCACCTCATCCAGCTCTTGTGTGAAATCCTGCGCCGCAACACGGAAGCGATGGGGTCTTTCGCCTTTCTTGGCCTTGACGGGCGGCTTGCTCAAAAACTCCTGGATCTCGCAATGTCGTACGCGGAACAGAAAGACGATGGTGCCTATTTCAAACGAAAATTTTCACAGAACGAGCTGGCACACATGCTGGGCGTTACAAGAGAAGCGCTCAACAAGAGGCTCAACGCCCTTGCACACGATGGGATGATAACGCTGACAAACGGCCTAATCTCGATACCCGACATGAAAGCGTTGGCAACACGCGCAAGTGCCGCCGAAAGGCTCAATCGCGGGCAATGATGTCCGTCAGTCTTTCCGCGTTGGTGACAGAGCTTTGCGAGTCCCCCCAGACTGGATTGCGAGAAGCTCGTATTCCGTACAAATTTTTGCTTTCGAACAATTATCTTGGCCACCGCCATTATTCGACAGCCAGAAAAAAATGCGATCCGTCCCAAATAGCCCGACGGTCGACCGGCGTAAATTCTTCCTGTGCTAGATGAGCTTCAGGAAAACGAGCGCGCCCATGATCAACAGTGTCGTCCCGGAAACGCAATTCACAACGTTGGCAATGCCCTTGTGAACCGACAACACTCTTGTGGCTGCCATCCAGGGAATGAGACCGCAGGCCGAGGAAAGCAGGATCACGGGGACGCATAAAATCAGGGTGGTCGCGTAGGACTTGTCCGTCATTTGGAGCAGGAACCCGGGAAAGAGGGCAACGAAAAACATGAGAGCAAGAGGGTTCGCCAAACCGATCCACGCTCCCTTTGCCGCATAATGGGTGAAGCGGAAAGCAGGTGCCTGCTCCATCTTACTGAATTTCATTTCCCGCAATATGCTGAAACCAAAATAGGCAAGGATAAGTCCGCTGGCCAACTGCATGGCGTGAATGAAAAAAGGACTGACCTCCAGCAGTCCGGCTGCAAACAGAATTGCCAAAAGCACCCAGACGAGTTCCGCAACAAGGATGCCGGCAAGTGAAGCAACGCCGCCCAGAAAACCTGAGCGGGTTGTCGCGGCGCTGACGAAGGCAACGTTCTGCCCGGGCGCTATCGACGCAGCAAAATTTGTCGCTGCAAGAGCGAACCATATTTCGGTAGACATTTTTCCTCCCAGTTTTGGGAGTGTCGTACCAAAAATTTCCGTTACGTTATGTGAACCTGTTCACATCAGGAGCATTTTACTGACCACTCAAATGCACACCTGAATATGCGCCCCGCGCTGCTGACGATCGGAGGACGGCGAGCATGTTTTCTGCAAAGACCACACAGCTTGAACAGGAAGGAAGCTTTCCGCGAGCATCTCAACGCGCGCGGCCTGTTTCAAGCAAACAAACCATTGCGCGCAGCGGCGATTTTCTCCTGCAGAAACTGTCGAGCGCTCTCGATGCGATTGCCGAAGGTTCGGGACTGTTGGTGCTCCGCGACATCGGCCGCCTGCCGCAGAATTGCTTCGACGACTTCAGGCTCGTCTCCCTCAAAGAGCCGCAGTTGCGCTTCGACACGGCCAACTTCCGGCTCGTTCCAGACTTCCCCAAACTGCTTCATGAGCATGCGGGCATTCTTGATGTGCACCAGGCCTTCCCGCCCCCTACCCAGGTCCAGCCAGCGCCTTGCAAGGAAGGTCTCATATGTCGGCAGGTAAACCACGCCCATGTCGCGAAACTCTTCAAGCCGCTGCTCCACAAGCCGGACGGAATGTTCAGAAGGCTCCTGGCAACAGACGCCCATCGCTTCGAGCAGTCGCCCGCAGGCTAGCCACATGTTGTAGTGATGCTCAAGCCCCACCTTTTGCAGCAGGCGACCATTGTCGACCAGAATGTCCTGCTGCTCCATCAACACGCCGCGTAAAAGCGCCTCATGATAGGTTGCAAAGGCTCGGCTGCCGGCAAGATCCAGTTTCGCGGAATGGGCAAGCGCCCTGTTCATGTTCTCTTCCGCCGCCTCACCGTCACCAAGACACCAGCAAGCCAGCGCGTTGTAGCCAGACGCGGCAACAAGGGCGTCCAACCCTATCGAATAGGTGACGGATGCCTGATATTTCGGGTCATAATAGGCGATTGAGGTCTCGAAATTCTGTCTTGCAGAAAGGAAGCGACCTCGAAGGAACTCATTGGCTGCCTTGGCGCGATGCGCCGTCATACGCAGCAAATTCCCCTGGTCGTAAGAGCGACGCGCGAACAGTTCATCGATGAGGGCATCGCCGTCATCCCGGTGTCCGGTCACGAAAACATAAACCCACTGATTGTAGAGCAGCGGCAGAATTGCATCCACGTCCTGTGCCTGATCGGCAAGTTGAATGGCACGCCGGGTTGTTTCCCCCACCTCGGGCGCAGCAAATCCACGCACGGCTCGGTAGGGCGCAACCAGTTCAATCAGCAGCAGGAACTCCAGCGCTTCACGGCGCGACTTGCCTTTCACGTGTTCGAGAAGTTCCAGGCCCTTCTTCAGATGGGCAATGGCTTCCTCGCTGGCAGACCTGTAATTCGCGACAACCGCAGCTTCGTGCCATCGCACGATCGCTTCCTCGTAACGTTCGGCACGCACAAGATGAAACGCCATGTCCTCCGGCCGAAGCAAACTGTCGAAATTCGGAAGCTCGGGCATCACCTCAGCAATGCGGGAGTGAATGTCCCGCCGGTCGGCAGCCAGAAGTGTGCCGTAAGCAGCATCGCGGATCAGGGCATGGCGAAACGTGAATTGCCGGCTGGGCAGTCCGCCGGAAGGGTGGATCAGCTCGGCAGACTGAAGAACTTCAAGACCTTTCTTGAAGGCTGATTGGCCGGCATCTGCAACACCGGCCAATACATCAATGGAAAAGCTGCGTCCGATACACGCGGCAACCTGCGCCAGGCGCTTGTGCTCTCCGAGCCGGTCCAGGCGCGCGAGCAAGATGCTCTGGAGGTTGCTCGGTATGTCGCCCATGTCGAGTTGCCGGCTCAGTTCAACGCCGTGCTCGGTGCGAAACAGCAGATCTTTTTCAAGAATGACATTCGTCAGCTCTTCCACAAACAGCGGAACACCATCCGTGCGCTCAAAGATCAGATCAACGAGCGCTTTGGGGACGTCATGCCCGAGGAGTTCCCTGACGAAGCCCGTTGTGTCTTCCGCTGTCAGCCGCTCAAGGAAAATATTCGTGGCTTTGCCGTAAGGCGCAATAAGGGCCTGCCAGCCGTCCGGGCGGGATGTGGTAATCATCAAAATGGAAGCCGGCGCGCTATCGGACACGATGTTCTGCAGAACCTCGAGCGACGTCGGATCGCACCACTGCATATCCTCAACAACCAGTACCAGCGGCCGAACCGTCGCTTTTTCGGCAAAGAACCGGCGCAGGATCTGGAAAGCCTGTTTGCGCCAGACAACGGGGTTTGCCTTGGGCTTTGCGGCCTTGCTGCTTCCAGAGCCGACAAGTCCGGCCAAAACATCCAGCTGCTCGTCCGATAGACCAAGCTGCGAACCGACAAGCTTTCCAAGCTTTCTGGCCTTCTCCTCGTCCGTAGCGACCGGAGACACATCGGCTTGCTCCATAATCGCCTCAGCCAGAGGGAAAAAGGGGGTGTTCGCCTGCCCGGGAGCACACTGAAGCTGGATCACTTCAACATCCTCGGAAGCAATCGTATCAGTCAGCTGCCAAACGAAATGAGATTTGCCGATGCCCGGCTCTCCCCTCACCGAGACGACATGACACCCTCCTGCCTGCACCTTGCGCCAGGCTTCCATTGCCAGGGCGTTTTCAACTCCACGCCCCAGAAAGATGCCACTACGGGAACGGCTTTTTGCTTCAAAACGGCTTCGGGCAAGCCGTGGCGCAATGACCTGAAAGACGACCTTGGGCTTTTCGAGACCGGCAATTGCCTTTTCGCCCAGCGGCTCGACAACAAACAGATCCCCGACAAGCTTTCGGGTGACATCGTCAATCAAGAGACTGTCGGGGGCCGCCATCGCCTGCAATCGGGCCGCCAGATTGACATTCGACCCAACTGCGAGAGCATCCTCCGGCCTGCTCTTGAGCTGTGACGGCAGACCAACGACAACAGGGCCCGTCGCAATGCCAACGCGCATGTGCAGGTTGGCACCGCCATGACCCTCGGCTTCCTGATTGTGCGCAAGCAGAGCCAGGGCGGCGTTGACGGCCCGTTCGGCATCGTCTTCAAGGGCTGCGGGATAGCCGAAATATATGAGGGCTCCGTCTCCCAGGTATTGAGCAATATGCCCGCCAAAGCGCGCCGTGATGGACTTGACGGCTTTCCAATACTCGCGCAGAAGCCTGCGGGTTTCTTCAGGATCCAGATCCGCTGAAAGTCGCGTGTAACCGACAATATCGCAGAACATTGCGGTCAATTGGCGCCGCTCCGCGCTGGGACCGGACTGCTTTTGTGCCTCCTGGTGCTGCGTTTCCCGCAGTCCCTTGTCAATTTCCTTGAGCAGCTTCAGGCGTGCGCCGATGGAAAAACCCATTTCGGCCAGATGCGCGTATTCCAGGTGAGGCAGCACTTCCATATCGACGCCGTGCTTTTCCAGCATCGACCCGTAATCGCCAAGCCCTCTTTCCTCCAACCAGCTCAACAATGGCACGTGGACTCGTCCCCGGTTTTTCAAAAGACATGGGCGGTACGAAAAAAATATTCCTAATTGTAGGGTCTCTCGACAACATGTGAAAGGCAAAGCTTTGCGCTGCGTCGCGCCCGGCAGTCAGACTGGCCACATGAATTGCCCTTACGGAAGATGCTTCGAGCGGATTGGTGACGACGAAGCCTGTGAGGATGAAGCTCCGACGGCGCCCATACAGACGTCCTCTCATTCCGAATATGCCTGGCGATCTTCTCCCGCCACAGAACAGGAAACGCCGGGACAGGCCCGGCGTTTCGGTTCGGTCAGGTTGCCTGGAAGCGCTGTCTCCTGGAAAGGTAGATGACGACCTCGACCACGGCGATAACCAGCATCGACAACCCCACCAAGGGAAAGAAGATGCCCGCTGCGATTGCCATCAGAAGCAGGGTTCTGGGGATCCGCCAGTCGACGGGGAGTTGCGGGGCGCCAATGCCGCCGACCGGACGACGCTTCCACCACATCACGGCAGCGGAGACGCAGAGCCCGACCATTGCGGCGCAGGCCAGGAGCAGAACGATCTGATTGGCCAGACCCCAGGCCTGCCCCATGTGGATGCTGATGCCCCATTCCGCGGCCCAGCCGAGCGCACCCAGGTCGTTCAATCCGGCATCATAGAGCACCTGCCCGGTGTATTGATCCAGATGGATCACGCGTTCTCCGGTAATATCGTCGGGATAAACCGAAGCGGTGAAAACGCCTTCAGGGCCGTTCGGCATGGAGATGGCGTAGCCTGGAACGATGCCCAGGTTCTCGACAGTCGCAACCACGGCGTCAAGCTCCTGGGGCACACCTTCACTGGCCGCGGAAAGCGGCATGGGCTGCTTTTCCATGATCCAGGGCGCCCGGTCCACCGCATCGGCAACCGGGACGGTCGAGACCGGTGTGTTCGACCAGTAGCCGTCCGGCATGCCAAGACCAAGCTGATAGGCGTAGTCGTAGAACTTGCCACCCCAGACGGATGACCAGGGCAGCCCTGTCATGGCCAGAAAGACGATGAACAGGCCGGTATAAAGCCCTGTGACCGCGTGGAGGTCTCGCCACCAGGGGCGACCGCGCGTTGCCTTGATCGACACCGTACCGACCTTGCGTCCACGTGGCAGCCACAAGTAGAGCCCGGTACCAACCAGGAGGACCATCCAGCCAGCCGTCGCCTCGATGATACGGTTTCCGAGCCAGCCGACATATTCCAGGGAATGAAGTTTGCGCACCACATACATGGCCGGGCTTCCGGCGGCGCCTCCGTCCCACAGGCTTCCGAGAACCGTGGCGTCATAGGGGTTGACGTAAACGGTATCTTTCAACCCGTCTTCACCGACGATCTTGACCTCCGCACTCCGGTTTGCGGCCGCGGGGGGGCCGTAGGATTTCAGCGTTCCCGGGTGAACCGCAAGCGCTGCCCCAGTGATTTGAGAAGGAGCAAGCATCTCTTGCTTGCTCGGCGTAACGAAACGGAGCTGTTTGTAGGCGACGTCGTTGATCTCGTCCTTGAACAGATAAACTCCGCCCGTGACCGCAAGTATGATGACAAAGGGGAGGATCAGAAGACCTGCCACGAAGTGCCATCGCCATACGGCGCGATAGAGCGCGGAATTTCCTCCGCGTTTGACGTTTTCTGACATTGATGTGTCCACAGTTTGCGCCGCGCGCGTCGTGGTGGGACGTCGCTGGACGCGAGAAAGGAAAGGCGGGTGTCACGCGGTGCCGCGTCCTCTCCGCCTTGAAGATCTTGAGAAATGCCTGGAATACCCTTCCTCAGCCCTGACAGGCCTCACACGCTTTCGAAGCTGACCTGAGGGGCTGATGGGGCAAGGGTTTAGGGCCCAGGCCATAAACCGCACACGCAGAATGCATCCGCTCAATCGAGCAGATCTGGCCTTCGTGGATGGGCAAAAAGGTGTGTCGGCTAAGCCAGCGTTGACGGTGGCGCGCGAGGCTGGTTCGGCCTAAAGTCTTGAAGGGGATGGCCTCCCCTGTCGTGGACGGCAACATCAATGCGCCCGATCTGCCGCAAGACGACCGCAATCGGGGCCGGAACCGTTGGTAGTGCCAGACCCATCTTGGCAAGGGACTGCACGGCACAATTCGGCACCGAGTGTTCGGGGTTGTTCTTGCCGGTGGCGAGGGTGGTACAGATGGACCACGAAGTGGTTATCTGAACACCGGCGTCGGAGAGCCCTCTGAGAGCGCCGGCAGCCATATGCAAGGGCGCCAGAAGACACAGCAACCAGATGGCCAGTGCTGCTAACGGCAGACCGACCTCACGTATTCTGCTGTTCTTTGCGCTGACTCTGCCCAATTGCATCTCCTCATCTTGTTATGAAGGATTCGAGCTCATTGGCAATCCCTTATTGGGCCTTCAAGTCTGAAGGGCCACCAAGGAAGGAAAGTCAGCTTGGAATGAAGAACCTCTTGTCGTTGCCAGACGTCTTCATCCCTCATTTTGAGGCAAAGAAGCCGGAGGACGAATTGCTCGCCTTGGTCAAACGCGGCGTGGTCCTGACCTTTCAGCGCGAGTGAGACACCGCATCCGAACGAGCGGCAGTGTCTCCTCCGCAGATACCAACCACGGGCATGACGGTTCAGGCGCGGTAATCGGTGCCCAGTCCTTCAATAGAGCGCAAGTGGGCGGCCCATTCCAACGCCAGATCACCGTCTTCCTCGTTCATCTGGACATATTGTTTGTGAACATGGGAAGCGATTTCATCGTCCACCAAACGCAGGCTCCGGCCACTGGACGTGGCAGCCACCTGGATTTCGCAGGACCGCTCCAGATAGAACATATTGTTGAACATCTCGGCAGCGCTGCGGCCCGTTGCGATCAGACCGTGGTTGCGCAGAACCAAAACCGGGTGATTGCCGAAATCCTTCACGATGCGTTCGCGCTCCTCAAGGTCCAGCGCGATGCCCTCGAAATCGTGGTAGGCGATCCGGTTGTGGAACTGCAGGGAGATCTGGTTCAATGGCAACAGCCCCTCTTCCATGCAGGACACGGCCACCCCGGCGCGTGTGTGAGTGTGCATGATCCAGGCGGCATCGTGGCGGTTCATATGAACGGCTGAGTGGATGGTGAACCCCGCCGGATTGACCCTTTGCGGAACGCCGTCCACCTTGTTGCCGTCCACGTCGATCTTCACAAGAGACGAGGCGGTGATTTCTTCCCAGCGCCAGCCATACGGATTGATCAGAAAATGCCCGTCTTCTCCGGGCACGCGCGCGGTGATGTGGGTGTAGATCAGATCCGTAAACCTGTGGAGCGCCGCGAGGCGGTAACAGGCAGCGAGCTCTTCGCGAGTTTGTCTTTCTTCAGGCGACATCGACTTCTCCAGTTTTCAGGCACGGTCTCCAACGGCCCCACCGGCCCCTGCGGCGGGTCGTCCGGCATGATCCGCAGCGAGCTTTTCGAGGAGCCCGGCAACATGGGGCTCGGGTGGACAGGCCCGGCGTGTAGCGAGATCTGTGTGCAGCAGCAAGGTTTCCAGAGTGGCGCACAGGCGGCCATCCGGCTTCAGCACTCTGTGGAACAGCTTCATCTTTTTGCCACTCCCGTCGAGCACCTGCGTCGTCACGACCAGCTCCTCACCGCGATGCACCTCATCGAGATAGCGAATGCGGGTATCGACCGTGAAATAGCTCTTTCCGGAGGCAATATAGGCTTCATCAGCGCCGACAAGCTGCATCAGACCATCGGTTGCCCAGGTGCCCAGTTCCAGATAAGCAGCTTCGTTCATATGGCCGTTGTAGTCCGTCCATGTCACAGGCACGACCCGGCGCAGCGTGATTGGAAGACCGTCGATCTCGCCGCCCGTCTCCAGATGCGCTTCATGCCGGGTTATGACACCGCCAGCACCACTGCCGGTGCGGCGCAGGCCTCGCAGGATGGCGACCAGATTGTCGTCGCGCAGGGTTTCCAGCTCGGCGATGGTCATATGGCCGGACTGGGCGTCGGATTGATCGCCTATGGCCTTGATCAGCGCCGCATCAAGCTCCGGTACATCGGTCAGCTTCGACCACGGCCACTGCAGTGTCGGGCCGAATTGCTCGATGTAGCTTTCCATGCCTGCTTCACCGCCGGCAATCCTGTAGGTCTCGAACAGCCCCATCTGAGCCCACCGAAGGCCAAAGCCCATCCGGATCGCGTCATCGATTTCCGCCGTAGTGGCGATACCGTCTTTCAGCATCCAGAGCGCTTCGCGCCAAACAGATTCCTGAAAGCGATTGCCGATGAAAGCGTCGATCTCCGTCTTCATCTCAAGCGGATGCATACCGATGGAGGTGACGACCGGCAGAGCTTTCCGGCGCAAGGCCGGTTCACCGGAGATCTCCACCAGCGGCAGAAGATAGACCGGATTGAACGGATGCACCACGACGACGGGCGCGCCCTTGGCGGCCAGGTCGGACGCCTTGAAGCCGGAGGTCGAAGAGGCGATGAAGCCGCCTTCGGGCAGATGCTGTGCGATCTCCTCATAAACCTTGTGTTTCAGCTCAAGCCGCTCCGAAACACTTTCCTGCACCCAGTCCGCCCCCTCAACCGCCTCGGCGATGCTGGAACAGAAGGTCAATGCGCCTTCAGCCGGAAGGGGCCGATCATAGAGCGCCGGCAGCGAGGCTCTGGCACGATCCAGCACCGCGCCGATCCTGCGCTCTGCTTCCGGAGCAGGATCGAAGACCGCGACATCCCAGCCGTTCAGAAGGAACCGGCCGGCCCATCCGCCGCCGATAACACCCCCGCCGATGACGGCAACGCGCTTTGGTCCGGTGCTCATGCGAAGGCCGGTGCACGCTTGACGAGGCCCAACTGGTCGCGCACGTCCTGCGGACTCATCAAGGTTGCGCCCATGGTGGACAGGAGGTTGGCCGCCTTTTCGACGAGTTGGGCGTTGGTCGCCATGACACCCCGCTCAAGGTAGATATTGTCCTCCAGGCCGACGCGCGCATTGCCCCCGGCAAGAGCGGCCGCCGCCACATAGGGCATCTGGTCCCGGCCAAGACTGAAGGCCGACCAGGTCCAGCCGGCCGGCACATTGTTGACCATGGCCATGAAGGTGTTCAGATCGTTCGGCGCGCCCCAGGGGATGCCCATGCAAAGCTGCACCAGCGCGGGATCTTCCAGCACGCCTTCCTTCACCAACTGGCTGGCAAACCAGAGATGACCGGTATCAAAGGCCTCGATTTCGGGCTTCACACCAAGTTGCGTCATCATGGTGCCCATGGCGCGCAGCATGTTTGTGGTGTTTGTCATGACGTAGTCGCCATCGCCGAAATTCATCGAGCCGCAATCGAGCGTGCAAATCTCGGGCAGGCATTCGCGCACATGAGCCATACGCTCTGTGGCGCCGGCCATATCGGTATTGGCGTCATCCAGTGCCATGGGCGCTTCCGGATCGCCGAAGGTCAGGTCGCCACCGATGCCTGCGGTCAGGTTCAGCACAACATCGACCTCGGAAGAACGAATGCGGTCTGTCACCTCCCGGTAATAGCCGAGATCGCGGCACGGCGCCCCGGTCTCCGGGTCACGGACATGACAGTGAACGATCGCGGCCCCTGCCTTGGCCGCATCAATGGCAGCGTCGGCAATTTCCTGCGGCGAGCGCGGCACAAGGCGGCTCTTGTCCTGCGTGGCCCCTGCCCCGGTTACGGCTGCGGTGATGAAGACGTTTCGGTTCATCTGAAGTGGCATGGTTCCCTCTTGTCGTCTTGTCGTGTTACCGGCCCTTCCAGACCGGGTCGCGTTTTTCGGCAAAGGCGCGGGCGCCCTCCTGCTGATCCTCGGACCGATAAAGCCGTTCGACGGTTTCAAACTGGCTGCGGGTGATCCGGTTGAGCGCATCCTGGAACTTCATATCCTCGGCCTCCCGGACGACTTCCTTGATGGCGGCAAAAACCAGCGGGGGTCCCTTGGCCAATTCGTCTGCCATCTTGCGCGCCTCGTTCATCAGGTCGGCGGAAGGAACGATCCGGTTGACGAGGCCCCAGCGATTGGCTTCCTCCACATCGAACCAGCGACCGGTGAACAACAGCTCCATCGCGATGTGATACGGAATGCGCTTGGGCAGCTTGATCGTTGCAGCATCCGCCACGGTGCCGGAGCGGATTTCCGGCAGGGCGAAGGTGGCATGTTCCGCCGCCAAGATGATGTCGGCGGATATCGCCAGCTCCAGCCCGCCTCCGCAGGCGATGCCATTGACGGCGGCAATCACCGGCTTGTTCAGACCGCGCAGTTCCTGCAAGCCGCCGAAGCCGCCTTTTCCGTAGTCGGCATCGGCCGCTTCGCCGTCAGCCGCGGCCTTCAGGTCCCAGCCGGGGCAGAAGAACTTTTCACCCTGCCCGGTGATGATGGCCACCCGCAGCTCGGGGTCGTCCCGAAACCGGGTAAAGATTTCGCCCAGCTCCTGGCTTGTGGCCATGTCGATGGCATTGGCCTTGGGGCGGTTCAGAGTGACTTCCAGCACCGCTCCACGGCGCTCGGTCAATACGTTTGCAAAAGTCATGCTCGTTCATCCATTCTGATGAGCGCGTCTGCTGCGATGGCGCCGGTGGCGCGGCAGATCAGCGGGTTGATTTCGACTTCGTGCAGGGCGTCCGCGTGCGTGCGGACCAGATCCTGCAGGGCCATGACTGTATCCAGGACGGCATCCAGATCGGCCGCCGGCCGGCCACGATAACCGCTCAACAAGGCACTTGTTCTGAGGCTGAGGAGTGCTTCATGCACCTCTTCCCGGGAGGACGGCACGAGAACCGAGACCGTGTCCCGGATCAGTTCTGTCAATATGCCGCCAAGCCCCAGGGTCAGCACGAAACCATGAGCCGGATCGCGGGTCACCCCGACAATGAGCTCGGCCAGAGAACCGGTGATCATCTCCTCGACCAGAAAACGCGCCGCAGGCATTGCAGCCGCGGCCTCGGTCACGGCTCCGGCGCCGGACAGATTCAGGACAACGGCACCGGCTTCGGTCTTGTGAGCGATGCCCTCGCCTTTCAGTACAACCGGAAAGCCGATCCGCGCAGCACTCTCGCCAGCCTGTTCAGGCCCATTTGCACGGGTGGACCGGGGCACGCGAACCCCGAACCCGGACAGAAGCTCCTTGGCTTCCGCCTCGGAGTAAACGCGCGCGTCGCCCTGCCCGCTTCGGGGCTGTATCACCTGCGGGGGGCGGGTGTTCGCGTTTCCGGCAAGGCCGGCCTGAGCAGCCGCACGAATGGCTCTGAGTGCGTCTCCCATGCCGCAGAGCGGTGTGATGCCAAGCCCGATGGCCCGGCGGGCGATGGGTTCAGGCAAGCCTTCGGACAGCAGCGAGATCAAGGCCATGGGTGTGCCGGTGACTTCACGGGTGCGGGCAACCGCCCGCAGCACCTGATCGTAGTCCGGCGCCTCGAAGCGATCATCGCGCGGATAATCCAGAACCACGCACCCAAGGCCCATGTCAGCGCTGCAAAGGGCGATGAAAGTCGCCGCCAATGCGTCCTCGTCGCCCCAGATATAGGTGTTGTAATCCAAAGGGTTCGCCAGCGCGACCTTGGGGCCGAGCGCCGCTCTGAGACCGGACCTCTGGTCTTCGGTCAGGGCGGGAAAGGAAACGCCGGCGATTTCTCCCATATCCGCCATCAGGGACGCTTCGCCGCCGGAACAGGAGGCAGACGCAATCCGGCTGGACCTCAGCCCTCCGGTGACGTGCAAGAGCTTCAGCGTCTCGATCAGTTCCGTTGGCGTATCCACCTGGGCAATACCCAGCCGCTTGAGAAGCGCCACCGCGCCGGCATTGCTGCCGGTCAGAGAAGCCGTGTGTGAGACCGCTGCCGCCTGCGCCTGTTCGGAGGACCCCACCCGCAGGGCAACGATTGGCTTTCGCAGCTCCGCCGCCCGGGCAGCAAGTGCCTCGAAAGCCGCAAGGTCGCTGATACCCTCGATATGAAGCCCCAGCGCGGTGATACGCGGATCTTCCAGCAACGCGCTTCCAAGGTGACCGATCGACAATTGCGCCTGATTGCCTGCCGCAAGCACTGCGGCAAGAGGCAGGCCGCGGCGCTGCATGGTCAGATTGATCAGGACGTTCGAGGATTGGCCGATCACGGCCACGCCGGTCTCCACCGGGTCGAGCCCATGACGGTCGGGCCACAGGGACACACCGTCAAGGGCATTGACCATGCCGTAGCAATTCGGGCCGAGCACAAGCATGTCGCCCGCGGCTTCGACAAGACGGGCCTGCAACTCGCCGCCGTCGGACAACTCGGATACAGCTTCGCTGAAGCCTGCCGCAAAACAGACCGCGCCGCCACAGCCAAGGGCGGAGAGTTCTGCGGCCACGTGGACTGTCAGTTCCCGGTTGACCCCGATAAAGGCGGCATCCGGAACACCGGGAAGCGAAGCCAGATCCGGATAGGCCGGCAGGCCCCCGACAGCGGGCTTTTTCGGGTGTACTGGCCAGATCTCTCCGACGAAACCGGTCGCACGGCACTGCCGCACGACGCTCTCACACCACGTTCCGCCACCGATCACGACGATGGCTTTGGGAGAAAAGAAGCGGCGGAAACTCGCCATAAATCAGGCCCCCAGCGGCCGGAAGAGCTCCCGGCTGATGATGTGGCGCTGGATTTCCGATGTGCCGTCCCAAATGCGTTCAACACGGGCATCGCGCCAGAACCGTTCGATCGGCAGCTCATCCATGAGCCCCATGCCCCCATGAATCTGCAGGGCAGCATCGGTTACGCGCGCCAGCATTTCCGACGCATAGACCTTGGCAGACGCGATCTCACGGTTGGCAGGCAGCCCCTGGTCGAGACGCCATGCGGCCGAGAGCGTGAGAAGGTCGGCGGCATCGATTTCGGTAATCATGTCGGCAATCTGGAAGCTGACCCCCTGGAACTTGCCGATGGGCTGTCCGAACTGCTGACGCTCTGCCGCGTAGTTCAAGGCATGCTCGAATACCCGGCGTGCACGGCCCACGGAATTTGTCGCGACGGTGATGCGCGTGGCATAAAGCCATTCATTCATCACGTCGAAGCCGCCATCAACTTCGCCAAGCACCTGTGCATCCGACAGGCGGCAGTTGTTGAAGTAGAGGATGGAATTCTTGTAGCCGCGGTGCGAGACCGAATTGTAGCCCCTCGCGATTTCGAAGCCCGGTGTCCCTCGATCAACGAGGAAGCAGGTGATCCGCTTTTTCGGACCGCGCGGTGTTTCATCGACACCGGTCGCCACGAAGACGATGACGAAATCCGCATGTTCCGCCCCGGAAATGAAGTGCTTCGAGCCGTTGACGACCCAGTCGCCGCCATCACGCACGGCCATGCATTTCATGCCGCGCACGTCCGATCCCGCATCCGGTTCGGTCATGGCAAGCGCATCCATCTTTTCCCCGCGAACCGCCGGCATCAGATAGCGCTCGACCTGATCGCCCTTGCAGGCCATCAGGATGTTCTGCGGGCGGCCAAAGAAGTGGGTGAGTGCCATGGAGCCACGGCCCAGTTCTCGCTCGACCAGCGCAAACTCAAGATGGCTCAGGCCAGGGCCGCCGACACTTTCAGGAAAGTTCGACGCATAGAAGCCCAGGTCGATGACCTTCTGCTTGATTTCCTGAGCGATCTCAGCCGGCACTTCACCGGTGCGCTCTACTTCGGCTTCGTGCGGATAAATCTCTTTTTCCACGAAACTGCGAACGGTGGAGACGATCATCTCCTGTTCTTCGGTCAGACCAAAATGCATCGGGCACCCTTTTTGGTTCAGTCTTGAATTTTTTTGGCGAGCGTGACAGCACAGGGGTCGCGCAGCCGGTTCAAAAGCAGGTCAACCGGCCCAGCGCACCCGGCGCATCAACACCTTGAGCGGAAACGCGGCGTTCTGGCGGGACCGTGAAGTGGGGAAACAGCGCATTGCGGTGACAGACGCAGCAGCAGCGCAAACTCAGCTTCGGCCATGTTCAGAGACATTTTTGTCTGGCGCACTGAACGCACTGGACGTCTTGGCGACCAAACCTGCTTTGGTCCGCGCGGTGCTTGCCAAATTCGCTGCGCCTTTCCGATCGTGTAACTCTCGACACGAAGTTAGAAAGGAGATGTGGTCCGCCGCAAATGAAACTTATTGGGAGTGCCGACAAACAAAATTTGTCACGCCTCGCTCTTGGGGCGAAACCGGCTAATATCCAGACGCGTCTTCAACCACTTATGAAATTCGACAACAATCGGGTTTTCGAAATTCTCTTCCGGCGTACAAATGAAGTAACCCGTGTCAGTGTGCAGCGACTGGGCAAACGGGCGCATGAGTCTGCCTTCCTGCAACTCCTTGTGCCACAAGACCGTGTCACCGATTGCGATACCCTCACCCGCAAGAATGGCTGTGAGGACGATATTCATGTCCGAGTAGCAAATGCCGCGATGCGCATCTTTTGCCGGCAGGCCGGACAATTGCATCCAGTCTTCCCAGTCTGAGAAATCGAGCATATGCAGCAAGGTCGCGTTCTTCAAAATGCCGAGGTCGTTGAAGGTGTTGAACCGGCTGAGGTAGGCCGGGCTGCATAGCGGTGTAAAATCGACCGACATCATCGGCTCGATCAGGACATTGGCGCGCGCCTCTTTTCCGAAGGTGATGAAGGTATCGACCTCCGGATTGGCAGTGCTGGCGTGGTTCTGCGAGCTGATGACATTCGCGATCACTTCCGGGTTCTGTGCCAGAAAGTCCCCTATGTGCAGACATAGCCAGGCCGCGACGAAGCCGGGTGGCGCGCTGATGGTCAATCGCCCCGTCAGCCCGTTTTCCGAGGCACGAGCCGTCGATGTGGCAATCATGCTGAGAGCGCGGCGCACCTCCTCGGCATAGGCCATGGCGCGCGGTGTGATCTCGGTCTGGTTGCCGTTGCGCACGATGATCTTGAAGCCAAGATCACGCTCCAGAAGCCGGAGCTGATGGCTGATCGCGCTGCGGGTGACATTCAGCTCCGCGGCGGCACGCCATAGCGCACCATTGCGCGCCACGCTCTCTATTGCCCTGAGGGCCTGGATCGACGGAAAACGGTTGATGGTGTCCTCACAGACAGAACGGGCTTCCTGCGCTGAGTATCTTAGCGCGGTTGGACGATCAAGCCAGCCGCGACGCTTACAAGAGCGGCCGTTGCAGCTTCAAGACGTCCAAGCTCGCCAACGGAACCGGCACCGGGAAAGCCTCCCCTCCCCTCTGAAGGTCCGATGTTACTCGTCACCCGGAACACCGTAACTGGGGGCCGCGGTCGGATCGAGCGCGCGTGTCACATAGTCCTCAAGTTGCGGCTTGTAGAGACGCCAGAGGTTTCCGAGGGCCTGAATGGGATCTTCTTCGATCCAGTCAACGCGCAAATCGGCAATTGGCCAGCTCACATCGCGAACCATGTAGAGACCGGCGGAATGAACCGGTCCCGCCTCGCCTCCAGCCCTTGTTCCTGCCTCCATGGCAGCAATCAGCCGGTCCCCCAGATCGCCCGTGCCCCCCTCGAAGCCTGCAACCATCGCTGCCGGAACGCCGGTGTTTGCAAGAAGGTTCCCGGCAGCAACACAGTCTCGCCCGGTCGCGGTGGCATTCACACCAAGGGTCTCCCGCCCGGAGTGAACCGCGGCTTTGCCCGTGCTGTCGAGAATGGTGATCTGGCGCCAGTCGGCAGTCGGGTAGTCCTTGAGCAGCGCGGCAAGTGCCGCTTCAGCGCCGAGACCCTGCTCAAGCAGGTCCAGCCCCCGGCTTCCAAGAGACGGATCGGTGATGTTCTGGCTGGCCACGACGCCGACTTTGGCACGTGCATGGGCGCAGCGCGCGGCTACTGCCGGTGACGACGAGGAAATGGCGATGCCCATCGTCCCCGTCTCGGGGCAGCGGGCGGCAATGGAAAAGGTCATCTTGTGTCCTCGATCAAGTCGGCTGGGTCAGGCGTCTGGAATAACGGCGGTGGCGTCGATTTCGACCAGCCATTCGGGACGGGCAAGGGCTGACACCACAATGCCGGTGGAGACCGGAAAGACACCTTTCAACCACTTGCCGACGATGCGATAGACGTCCTCGCGATACCGCGGATCGATGAGGTAGATGGTGATCTTGGTGATGTGATCCAACTCGGACCCGGCTTCCTCGAGAAGCATCTTGATGTTGGCCATCGCCTGTTCTGTCTGGGCTTTCACGTCACCGACGCCAACATTCCTGGAGGTGTCGAGGTCCTGACCGATCTGTCCACGGACGAACACCATGGTGCCCCTGGCCACAACGACCTGACACAGGTCGTTGTCCAGGTTCTGTTCCGGGTATGTGTCCTTGGTATTGAATTTGCGGATGCGGGTGTGGGCCATTGCGGGCTCCATGTTCGAAGAGATGGAAAAAGCTATTGGGCTGCAGGTTCGAAAAACCGGTAGTTTCGCTGTTTGACAATATGATCGGTCAAGTATTTGGCGTCATACCAGACACCCCAGATAAAGGATGAGCCGCGCCGTGTCTGCCACGGCAGGCCCAGAAAATAGACGCCAGGAACGGTGGAGACGCCACGCTGATGGACCGGTGCACCGGTTTCATCGAAGGCATCCACTTTCAGCCAACCGTAGTCCCGGACAAACCCGGTCGCCCAGATAACGGTGGTGATGCCAGCCTCTTTCAGATTCAGTTCAAGAAGAGGGTTCGCCACGCACTCCGGATCAGGACCGATGATTTTGGCTTCCGGCTCGGGCGGTAAATCGAGACCGTAGGCGTCGACATAAGCATCGGCTTCCTCCAGCAGCGACAGGTAGTTCTCATCACCTGCGTTGATGTTTTCAGCAAGGTCGTCGGAAAAGGTCAATACACCGTTCTCGCAAGCACCGGTCATACCAAGCAGCGTCATGCCGCGATCCGCGAGCTTGCGGAAGTCGATCGTATGTCCGCCATTGGCGCCGGAAACGGCTATGGTGACATGTTCGGAACCTGGAACGAACTCGGCGTCCCATTTGTTCAGAACACCAAGCCACCAGCAGAAATCCCGGCCGCGATAGGAACGTGGGGGCCTATTGTGGGACCCGACGGAAAGATAGGTTTTGCGACCGGAGTTCATCAGTTCTTCCGCAATCTGAACGCCGGAGGAGCCTGCTCCGACAACGAGCACCGCCCCGTCTGCCAACTGTTCTGGATTGCGGTAGGCCGTAGAGTGGATCTGCGTAAGCCCTGGCATGTCGGGGATCAGTTTGGGGAAGACCGGGACCTGGAAGGCACCGGTTGCCGCGATCACCGTGTCAGCCTCTATGACGCCTTCCGAGGTTTCAGCGCGGAAACCGTGGCGGCGTTCGAGAGGGGTTACACTTGTCACCTCGACACCGGTTCTGACCGGCGCGTTGATCTTCCTTACGTAAGCCTCGAAATAGTCTGCCACGGCTTCTTTGGGGACAAAGGCGTCCGGGTCGCCGTCGAAGGTGAGGCCTGGAAAGCGGTCGTGCCAGGCAGGGCCGTTGGCGACCAGAGAATCCCAGCGTTCGGAACGCCAGCGTTCGGCTATCCGCTTTTTCTCCAGCACAAGATGGGACAGTCCGGCAAGGCCGAGATGCTCACTCATCGCGATGCCCGCCTGTCCACCGCCTACCACCAGTGCATCCACCTTCTCGATCGTCATCTTTGGTCAGGTCCTCTCAGGATTATCTTTTCATGCGGTTATGGCCGGTCACCCGGCTTGTGTCTCCACCAGCCGCGCCAGCATCTGCCGGCAGCGCGCCATCTGGTCTCGGGCAATAAATTCGTCGGCCTTGTGCCCCTGGTCCATTGATCCTGGTCCGCAAACGACCACAGGCACGCCGAAATGCTGCTGGAACAGCCCGCCTTCCGTGCCGAAAGCAACCTTCAAGGGGGCGTTGCTTCCGGAAAGTGCACGCGCGCCGGAAACCTGCGGACTGTCGCTTTTGGTTTCCAGCCCCGGATAGGTGTTCAGAACGTCTATCCGGATCCGGGCTTCAGGGAACCGCTGTTTCAGGCCACGTTCCTGATGAGCGGCCTTTTCAAGCAATCGATCCAGAAAGGTCTCCGCATCTTCTTCGGCAACATTGCGAATTTCAAAATCGAGCACACAGGTATCCGGCACGATGTTCAAAGCCGTGCCCCCCTTCAGGATGCCCGCATGCAAGGTGGTGTAAGGTATGTCGAAGGCCTGATCCCGCGCCCCTTTTTCCTGGGTCTCTTCCTGAAGGGTCCGGATCTCCGACAGGAAATCCGCAGCCATGTGAAGCGCGTTCAGCCCAGTGGGTGCCAGGGCCGAATGAACAGTGTGTCCGCAGCAGGTCGCACGCGCAGCCAGTTTGCCTTTATGGCCGGTCGCAACTCGCATCGAGGTCGGCTCGCCGATCATTACCCAGTCAGGTTTCAGCCCGGCTTTTGCCAGATCCTCCAGCATGGGCCGCACGCCGACGCAGCCGATTTCCTCATCATAGGACAAAGCAAGGTGCACCGGGGTGTGGAGCGGTTTGTGAACTGCCCCGAGAACGGCCTCGATGGCACAGGCAACAAAGCCCTTCATGTCGGCAGTGCCGCGGCCATAAAGAAGGCCGTCCCGTTCGTGCAGGCAAAAGGCATCACTGGTCCAGCTTTGGCCCTCCACGGGCACGACATCGGTGTGCCCTGAAAGCACGACCCCGCCCGGGCCCTCCGGGCCAACGGTCGCAAACAGGTTGGCTCGGTCACCGCTTTCCGAAGGCAAAAGCCTGGACCTGATCCCAGCCTGGCTGAGCAACTCGTGCACCCATCTGATCAGGTCGATATTTCCATCCCGGCTCACGGTTGGAAAGGCGATGAGTTTTTCAAGCAATGCGTAGGCGTTGGACATGAGGCGAAACTTGCAGACAATCCTACTTTGAACGATGCGGGGCACCCATGTTCAGGGTGCCCCGGCGCGAAGGTGTCACAAGTTTCGACTTACGTCTTCAATACTTTCACGCAAGATGTCGCCAATCTGGCCGATTTGTCCTTCGGTCAGAATGAGTGTCGGCGAGAGGATCAGAATATTGCCGAGCGGGCGGGCTATCAGGCCGCGTTTCTGGGCGGCACGGGCGAGTTTCAGCCCGATGGCATCCTCCGGAGAGAACCCCTCCTTGGTCTCCTTGTCCCTGACGAACTCCAGACCCATCATGAAGTGGCTGCCCCGGACTTCGCCAACGATATCGAGATCCGCGAGGCCGCGCAGGGTGTTCTCGAACAGCTTGCCGGTCGTGCGTGCCTTCTCCGGGATCTGTTCCTTTTCCATCAGCGCGATATTGGCAAGGCCCGCAGCGGCTGCGGCCGGATGACCGGAATACGTCATGCCATGGAGGAACATGCCCCCCGGACGTGAAATGACCTCATGGATTTCGTCGGAGACAATGGTGGCCGACAGTGGCTGATAGCCGGAGGTCAGTCCCTTTGCCGTGTTGATGATGTCCGGCTCGTGGCCGAAAACATCCTGCGATGCGAAGAAATGGCCAAGGCGGCCAAAGGCGGTCACCACTTCGTCCGCGATGTACTTGATGTCATAGTCCGCGCAGACCTTCGCCATGCGCGCATGATAACCCGCAGGCGGCACGACGACGCCGCCAGCGCCCTGGATAGGCTCGGCAACAAAGGCAGCAATGTTTTCCGCACCCAGACGCTCAATGGTGTCCTTCAGGTCCTCGATAAGCGCATCGCAGAATTCGGCTTCGGTCATACCGTTGCCTTCACGCCAGTAATGCGGGCTTTTGAGGTGGTGAACGAGGCCCTCTACGTGATCCCATCCCTCGGAATAGGCTGGTGTCGTCATTGCGATCGCAAGATGCGTCGAGCCGTGATAGGCCCCGATGCGGCTCAGGATCTTTTTCTTTTTCGGACGCCCCAGACGATTGTTGTAGTGGTGCAGGATGCGTACGGCGCTGTCATTTGCGACGGACCCCGAATTGCCGAAATAGACCTTGTTGAGCTGGCCAGGTGCCAGTTGGGCGAGTTTTTCCGCAAGCGCCGCGGCAGTCGGGTGGGTGAAGTTGTAAAACGTCGAATAAAAGTCCAGTTCACCCAACTGCTTCGTAATGGCGTCGATGATTTCCCGTCGTCCGTGACCGACGTTGGAACACCACAGCCCACCGATACCATCGATAAGCTCGTTGCCTTCGCTGTCACGCACCATGGCACCTTCGGCACCGACGATCACTGTACGGGCACCATCCTGTTTGAGCAGGTTCAAGTCGGCAAAGGACTGAATCAGGTGGGTGTCTGCGGTCAAAACCGCATCTGTGTTGATATCCGTTTTGATGTTCATTGGAAATTTCCCTCCCGATAATCCAGGTCTTGCCGGGACAGAAGGTCCCGCGGGATGTCTGATACTGGTGCGAGATCCGCGACCAGAAGTGTTTCTCCGACCCCAGCGCTTACCAGAAGCTGCGCATCGGGACCGGCAATCAAGGAGTTGCCGCCAAAGGTGAGATCCCCATCGGCCCCGAAGAAATTGGCGTAGGCGATGGTCAGCCCGGTTTCAGCCGCACGCGCTGGCACGAGTGTGTGGGAGACATGCTCGAAACGCTGCGGGTTGGCGGTCGGCACCAGCACCAGGGTAACGCCCTGATCTGCCAGTTGCCGGCAATGCTGCGGAAACTCCACGTCGTAGCAGATGAGAATTGCTGTCTTGCGGCCACAGAACTCGAAGACCGTGTAATGTGTACCGAAGTTGAAACTGGCTTTTTCCATCTCGCCGAAAAGCTGGATCTTTCGATAATGACCAAGCCTTTCGCCGCTGGGGCCGAAGGCGGTTGCGGCGTTATAGACAGCCTCGTCGCAGCGTTCGCTCCAACCGACTGTCAAACCGCAACCGGCTTTCTCAGCCAGTTTCGACAACCGCCCGCACCATTCCCCGCCCAGAGGCTGGGCGAGGGATTTGTGCAGATCGGGGCGGTTATACCCGGGTAGAAAAAGCTCGGGAAAGACGACCATACTGGCGCCTGCCATGGCGGCTGCCGTCAGCTGGGTTTCGAGCCGGTTGAACCCCGCCTCGATGTCCCCGCAGGTGGCAGGTCCCTGATAAAGCGCCAGTTTCATGATCTTCCGATACCTTGTTTCTACTTTTTCAGGTTGGTCCAGATGGCGTCATAGAGAACCTGAACGTCTTCCGGACAGGCCTGTACGAAGACGCCCTTCTGGTCTGCCGGCGGATTGGATTCAGGTGAGTTGGCAACTTCCGGCTTGAGGAATTCGCCAACACCCTTCACGCCCGCGGTGTACTGCGCGTAGTTGGTGACAGCGGCGGCGTTTTCCGGATCCAGCAGGAAGTTCATGAACTTCAGCGCGTTTTCACGGTTGGGGGCGTCCTTCAGAAGAACGACGTTGTCCATCCACACGATCATGCCTTCCTTGGGGAAGACATATTCGATGTTGGCGCCTTCCGCGCGCGCCTTGGCGGAAAAGCCCGACCAGATCATGCCGGCTGCGGCATCGCCGGAAACCAGAACATCCTTGGCAACGTCAGAGCCGAAAGAAGCCCAGTCGCCCTTGGCTTTCTGAACCAGAGCGTTGAGTTCCTTGAGCTGGGACCGGTCGGACGTGCACTGCGGAATGCCGAGGTAAAGCGACGCCAGGGTCAGCGTTTCACCTGCGGTATCCAGCACATTGATCTTGCCCTTCAACTCTGCGGGGGCATCAAAAATCAGGGAAAGGCTGTCGAGTTTGCCCTTGTAGACATCCTTGTTCACCGAGAACGAGGTTGACCCCCACTGATAGGGAATTGAACTCTTGCGGCCCGGATCGAATTCGACGTCCACCCATTTGTCTTCGATGTTGCCGAAGTTGGGCAGTTCGGACGCTTCAAACGTGTCCAGCATGCCTTCGTCGCGCATGATCTTGACCATGTAGTCGCCGGGCACGGCCACGTCGTAGCTACCCAGCTTTCCTGCCTTCAGCGAGGCGAGCAAGGCTTCGTTGCTGTCGAACGTGTCCATGGTGACTTCGACGTCATATTCCTCGGCAAACTTGTCGAGCAGTTCCTGTGGGATGTACTCGAACCAGTGATAGATCGAGAGCTTGCCTTCGGCGTGAGCCCCGGCGGTAAGGGCCAACAGGGCCACGGCGGTTGATGCGAGTAGTTTCCTCATGAATATCTCCACTCTGTCTGGTTGGTTGCTGTTTCAGCTGCTTATGTTTTTTCTTGCCCCATCCGGCCAATCAGCCAGGACAGGGAAACGAAGACCACCGATACGACGAGCATCAGGGTGGAAATGGCCATTATGTTTGGTTTGATGCCCTGCTTGACGGAACCGAAGATGGCTGTCGGCAGGGTCTCGATACCTGCGCCCTTGACGAAGTTCGTAATCAGGAAGTCGTCGAGCGAAATAATGAAGGCGAGCAGGAAGCCGGAGAGAACGCCAGGCGTCATCAGCGGAAGCAGCACCAGTTTGAACGCTTCGCGCGGCGTGGCGTAAAGGTCCATGGCGGCTTGCTCGTACATGTCCGGAATCGATTGCATCCGTGCCGAAATGGGCAGGTAGGCAAATGGAATGCAGAAGACGGTGTGCGCGATAAGGATGGTCGTCAGACCGGTGGTGAATCCGATTGCGGAGAAAAACACCAGGCTTGCCACGGCGGTAACCACTTCCGGCACCATCAGCGGCAGATTGATCAGCGCGAAGGACAGGGTCTTACCCCGGAAACGGCCGGCACGGGTCATGGCGACGGCCGCGAGTGTGGCAACAATGGTTGCAACGATGGAGGCACAAACCGCGATGATTATGGAATTGAGCGCAGCCTGCTGGAACTTCGGTGCTTCCGGCCCGGTGAAAACATCCACATACCAGGCCAGGGAAATGCCGCCCCAATTGGTGATCGAGGTCGACGCGTTGAAGGAATAGACAGCGACGACGATCAGAGGGGCATAAAGCACGAAAAGGCAGATAATCGTGACCGTGAGAAAGCCGGGGAAGCGGCGCAGATTTGTCGAAGCAGCCATCAGCGCGCCTCCGCCTTGTTCTGGTTGCGGGCATAGACCAGCAGAACGCACATCACGATGGTCAGCAGGATCATCGAGGCGGCGGCCCCGAAGGGCCAGTTTCCGGCATTGCCCTTGAACTGTTCCTCGATCAGCGACCCGATCATGAAGGTTTTTGCACCGCCCAGCAGATCCGGCGCCAGAAAGGCCCCGAGGGAGGGAACAAAAACCAGGATGCAGCCCGCGATGATGCCTGGCCTGACGACCGGCAGGATCACCAGCCAAAGGATGGTCCAGGTGCTCGCGTAGAGGTCTGCCGCTGCCTCTGACAGGGAAAAGTCGTAGCGCTCCACCGCCGCATAGATCGGAAGCACCATGAAGGGAAGGTAGGAATAGAACAGGCCGAGCTGCACCGCGAAGTTCGTATTGATAAGGCCGAGCGGCTCATTGATCACGTGGAGCGACAGCAGGAACTCGTTCAGCGGGCCGGTGTCGCGGATCAGAAACTTCATCGAAACTGTCCGGATCAGCAGGTTCACCCAGTAGGGAATGGTGACGAGAAACAGCCAGATCGAACGGGATTCAGGTTTTCTCGTGGCAATGAACCAGGCTGTCGGGAACCCGATCAACAGGCAGGTGATGGTGGCAAGTCCCGCCTGCCAGATGGATCGCCAGAAGATGCCGATATAGGTCCATTCCAGCGTGGGAGGCTCATCGCCGAAGAGGCCGCGATCGAAAAAGAACTGATCGTAGGCGTTGAGCGAGAACTCCCAGATCACGCCACCCCGAAACTCCTTCGTCAGGAAGGAATAGACAGCCATCATCAGGACAGGTGCGAGCAGAAAGATGCCAATGATGACCCAGGAGGGGAACAACAGTTTCCAGCCGCTACCCTTGTAGATATTGGACGTTCCGCCTGCGCCGACGGGCGCTCCGGCCGCCATCAGTCTGCCAGCAGACGCGCTGCGCCTGCTTCCAGTTCGAGGCCGATCACATCACCGGTTTTCGGGAGAAGTGTGCTTTCCGTGTTCTGCAGACGGATACTCATCACTTCGCCGTCGACCAGTTTCACGTGCAGCTGATTGTCAGTGCCGAGATAGGTGTGCCCCGTGACCGTTGCGATCAGGTCTCCGGCGGCCTCCGCACAAATGGAAATACGCTCCGGCCGCACGGACAAGTGCCCTGCCCCCCGTGCTTCGACAGCCGCTGCCGGGCATTCGAAGCGTCGATTTCCAGGTAACAGGACCTTGGCCATGCCGTCATTGACGGACTCGACCTCGACATCCAGCAGGTTCGTCTCCCCGATGAAGTCCGCGACAAAACGGTTGACCGGCGCTTCGTAGATTTCCCGTGGTGGGCCCACTTGCTGCACGCGACCTGAGGACATCACGGCGATCCTGTCCGACATGGTCAGCGCTTCTTCCTGGTCGTGGGTCACGAAGATGAAGGCAATACCGGTTTCCCGCTGAATGGCCTTGAGCTCCATGCGCACGGCCTGACGCAGTTTCAGATCCAGGGCGGAGAGTGGCTCGTCGAGAAGCAGAACTTCCGGTCTTGGGGCAAGCGCCCGGGCAAGCGCAACACGCTGCTGCTGACCGCCGGAAAGCTGGCCCGGTTTTCGAGCGGCAAAGTCCGACAGCTGAACCAGCTCCAGAACGTCCCGCACGCGGCGTTCTGCCTCTTGCCGGTTCCAGCCCTTGCGCAACAGCCCGAACATGACGTTGTCGGTCACACTCATGTGCGGGAACAACGCATATTGCTGGAATACGGTGTTGACCGGTCGCTTGAACGGAGGCTGATCAACCAGATCCTTGCCCTTCAGCCGGATATGGCCTTCCGTAACGTCTTCAAATCCGGCTATCGCGCGCAGCAAGGTTGTCTTGCCGCAGCCTGACGGCCCCAGAAGAGTGAAGAATTCGTTTTCCCGGATATCCAGTGAAACACCGTGAAGGGCTGTCACGCTTCCGTAGCGTTTGACGACTTGTTCGACTGAGACTGCAATCCCGGGACTAGTCATACGCACCTCTTGGTGATACCCCTCAATTTATGAATTTGATCGTAAAAATATAAAATTCGGGGGTATATACCCCCAAAGAGGTATGCGGTGCGTCTTCCCAATTCAGCAGAGAAACTTCTTGGCGACGCCATCGCTTCAATCGGCAGAAACACGTTTGAAAACACGCTCTTTCAATGGCTTAGCCGATGCTACCAAATCGACAATACCACCATGCTCGCCTATTTCCAGGACAGGCAGCCGAAAGTGCTTTTTGCGCAATCGGTTGAAAGACGTGTTCATGAAAAGCTCGACACCGACTATGTATCCGGAATTTATTTGCTTGATCCCTTTCATGCCCTGCACGTGGAGAAAGAGCCGCGCGGCCTTTACCGACTGAAGGACATCGCACCGGACCAGTTTCATCGAAACGAGTATTTCGCGGCTTATTACCAGCGCACGACGCTTATCGACGAAATAGCTTACGTCGCCTACCCGTCCGACGGAGTGTCGGTTCATGTCTGTCTTGGAAGAGATGCCTCATCGGCACGCAAATATTCCAGCCGCGACTTGCTTCTCGCGAGCCAGCTGGCGCCGATCGTATGCAGCCTGATAGAGCAGCACTGGTCCGGTCTTGAGGGGGGTGGAGAGTATTCCGAAGCCGATCTCACCAGCACATTGATCACCGCAGGTGAACAGGAACTGGACGTCAAGCTCAGCCCGCGTCAGGCAGAGGTGGCCCTTTTGATCCTGCGCGGTCATTCCTCGGTTTCAATCGGCTTGAGGCTGGGGATCAGCTTCCAGACGGTTAAGGTCATTCGCAAGCAGCTCTACCGCAAATGCAATATTTCATCACAGGCTGAGCTTTTTTCCTGCTTCATGCCCCTGCTCTCAAAACACGGTTCCTAGGCCAGGTGAAAGACTTCCGAATAACCGTCGGGATAACCGGCCGGCAAAGTGCGCCACCTCACCATATACCCCTCCAATACGACGCGGATCTCATCTTCCGCAGAACATGACGTACGGCTGAATTCACTAAACCCTTGATTGTGGCAACTTGAATTGACTAAACTCTGACCTTCAATTGTTAGGTCTTTGGCCGTGACCAATCTGACGCTGCTCACGCGAACCGCACCGAAAAACAAGATACGCGTATGGTTGTGCGTTGATCATACGGGAGAAGAAGCACCTCCCTTGCAACTGAAGTGGACACTCAACGACCAAGCCGTTGAGCCGACCCCATTGCGCCCGCTTACGCCTGCTCACAGATTTGGCGCTGCCTCGTTCACCGGCGTCTATGAGTTCCCGGTCGAAGGCTCCTTCGGCCCCGTCAATCGGGTTTCAGTTACGACACCGACCCAGTCAACTGAATTAAAGATCAGACATTTCCCGGAAACTCTTTCTCACGATGCCTGGTTTCGAATTCTTCTGGTGTCTTGCTTCCACCAAGCCGAAAACCATCAAGCACTTGTTACGCAAACCTATTTGAACATTCCGACAGCAGAGCGACAGGATCTTTCCCTGTTTATGGGCGACCAGGTCTATCTCGACCTGCCAACACTCAACAATTACCCCGACAACGAAGCCAAATTGGCTGCCAGGTTTGAAAGATATTACAAAACCAACTGGACCACATATTTCGGTCTTGATGCCCTGTTGAAGTCCGCTCCGGCAGTCTTTTGTGCAGATGACCACGAATATTGGAACAATTTCCCGCACCGCTCTCCAATCATTCAGAACTCCTGGAAGAAGAATTCCAGGCAACGCTGGAAGAGCGCCGCAGACCAGCTCTTTGACGCCTTCCAATGCGCAACGCCTGCTAATCGCGGAGACAACATTGAAATTGATGCCAATCCACTCTCGATCATGGTGCTTGATCAGCGCACTCACCGGGCAGAAGACCGTAGCGCGACACTTGCTCCCAGCGGACTTGAGCACCTGAACGATTGGGTGGACCGGTTAATCGACAAAAAGAAAATCGGCGCCGTGGTGACGGGTCAATCGCTCCTGGACAAACCGGTGGGCCAATTTCAAGGTGCCGTTGCAGACTGGCTGCTGTCCAATTACCGCGACTATGAAGGCATCGTTACAGCACTCCAGCGCCTTTCCGACGCCGGCCGCCCCGTATTGCTTCTGACAGGGGATGTACACTGGGGACGCGTTACCAGGATCAAGGAAGCCGGAAGGACCCGGTTCATTGAAATCGTCTGCTCGCCTTCCTCGTTGGTGTCTACCGTCGGCAGCGACCAACTCAAGAACATAGGCGCCGGCTTTCGCAAGTTCTTCAAAGGTGAAGAAGCGCGTTGGCCACGTCATTCAAAAGCGCCCGATGCGGAGCCGTATTTTGCGCAGCAGGTCTTCGGCAAACGCTTCCGAACTGAAGTCCTCTACAAACACCAGGGCGATCAATTCGCCATGCTTGCCCTGCGTAAAGCCGCAAATACGCTCGAAGCCAAAGTTACCTACTACGAAATCCACAAACGCCCGGCCAATCCGAGAGTGGTCCCGCTTGGACTTCTCAGATAACCGGCCTCAGGGAGATTTCAGATGCTGAACATCATTGCCTCTTCGGCCAAGGACCTTAATCCGGAATTCGTGCAGACGGTCAGACATAGAAACGAAGACAACGTTAAGTGGGTCAATAGAAATCTTGAAGATTTGGCAAGCAGAGAGGGCGCAAGCGGCCTGTCCTATCTGGTCCTCATCGGCGGCAAACAGAAGGCCTATTTTCATACACGCGTCGCCCAGGGCCACCTCAGAAACGACATGAGTCCAAGCCACTGGTCACATGTCGTGCTGCTTCAAGGATCCGGCCCGACAAAGAAAGGTGCGATTTGGGAAATCTCTCTGGAGCCGGCAGAGGGATTTGGTTACCCACCCTCCGACAACGCTGTCGAAGAGGCCCACCTTTCCAACTACGCCAGCAAGAACATGTACCCCAACATAGCACTCATGCAGCTTCCGGTGAAACTGAGCGAGATGAAGAAAACCATTCTACAGTTCAAGAAGCAGCGTGTTGACCTGGACTGCGTTGAATTGCTTCTGCTTTGGCTTGGCTACGCCTGGGGTGTCGGCCGGGCAACCAATCCTTTGTTCGACGGCTATGGAATTCCGTCGGCCGCATTCATCGAGGCTCTGTGCTCCGCCAACGGTTACGATCTGACACCTGGCCTGGAGAGCCGTGCCAGTTGTCCAGAAGCAATCTGGCAAGCCGCACGCTGGTGGCACGAATTTCAAGAGAACCAGCAGGACGTTACCCCGATAAAGGGAATGTGGCACACTGAGCATTACCTCGGAAAGTAGTGACCAGCAGACTGCTTTTCTGTGCGAGTGGATCGAAACTGAAGGCTTAAAAGCAGGCTTCCTCAAACGGAAAGACTTTCCCACCTCAGTCTGTTTTTTTGAGGTTCAGCAGGGCTGACCTGCTGCTTGATTGAAGCCAGTTGGCGCCCCCTCCCCTCCCCATTTTCAGATCTCTAGGTGGCTTTAGGTCCTTGACGACCGGCACTTCCTTGCTTTTGTCGCTTGCATTCCGTAAACGTTTACGGTGCAATGTCGCGGAGTAACTTTTCACCAAGATCTTTTCGCAAACGGTCTCGGCATTTGCTCCAGGAGTCCTTTTCATTGAACATAAAAGACCTCGCGCAACATCTTGGGATTTCGATTGGAACCGTTTCGCGAGCGCTGAACGACAAGCCGGACGTGAATGCCAAGACCCGAGAGCGGGTGCTCAACGCCGCTTTTGAACTGGGATACAGCGCAAACGCCTCAGGGCGCTCCCTCCGTCGTGGAACGACGCAGACCATCGGTTTCATGCTCGAAACTGGTCAGACGGAACTGTGGACCAGCGACAATTTCTTCATGCCGGTGATCGATGCCATGCTGGCAGAGCTCGAAAGGGAAGGCTACGATCTCATCATCTTGCCCTGCCACTCCGCAACCGACCCGACCGCGTTTCTGCAACATCTGATCGCACGTGGCACTACGGACGCCATTGTCGTCACGACCACCATGAAAAACGATCCGCGGATCGAGTTTCTACTCAAGTCGCGACTTCCGTTCCTGACACTCGGCCGGACTGGTTTGGCGGATCAACATCCATGGATCGATCTTGATCTCGAAGGCTACGTTGGCCAGGCAATCCGCAAGCTGGTGGCACTCGGACACCAACGTATCGCGATAACGGTGCCCCCTGCCCTATCCCACATCGCCAGCCTGCTGCGTCAAACTTATGAAAAAGCCATTGCCGAAATGGGATTGGAATTCGACCCTGATCTCATTTTCGAATGCGAAGTCAGCGAGTCCGGTGGCCATCAGGTGACACGACAACTCCTTGACATGCCAAACCGCGCGACCGCACTGCTGCTCAACTACGACCTTATGGCTTTTGGCGTTTACTCCGCTTTGCAGGAAGCAGGACTATCGCCTGGCAAAGACCTTTCGGTTGCAGCTCTTCGACGGAGCAAGCCTCTCCCCTTCCTGCACCCGCCCCTAACGGCCTACGACACCGACCTGAAGGAGCTGGGCCAAACAATTGCAGGAGAAGTTCTGAAGGTGTTACGCGACAGCAGCCACAAAACCAGGATCGCGTGGCCCGCTACAATGACCATCACAGAGAGCCTAGCCCCGCCCGCCGGCAGTTAGCCTCAAAGGGTTCAAGTGGCCTGTAACTGGGTTGCACCTCGAGGCATATGCAGGAGGGGTGCGCAGATTTCAGGCCCACTTTCTCACGCCACGCCGGGGCCCCTCGCCTTCCGCGCTGAGAATATTCCGGACTATCACCACACCATTCTTTGCCTAGCAAAAGGCGAAAGGCGGAGCTTCCGCTGGGCCCTGGTGACAGGCAAGCCCGGCGCCGGAAAGGAAGTAATGCCAATAGCATCAAACCGGATATTTGCTTGTGGCTTCGGGCCAAACCATTGTTCCGTTCTATCGGGATCGCTGACTAAACCCTTTCCACCTCTGCTTCACCGTCCACCTCTCTTCCACGCGAACACTGCAGCGCATTAGGGACAACACGAACGCCCTTGGAGGCAAACAGAAGGTGGGGTGCACCAAAGCCTCTTCAGACCGCCGCCCCTCCAAAGAACTGAATTCCCTACACGCTTCTCTCTGCGCCTTGCCCGATGCTTCTTAAGTCAGAAAAGCCTCAAAGCGACCGGCGACACCCCTGACGCCTTC
The DNA here is from genome assembly GCF_057180185.1 of Labrenzia sp. ATLA3. Classification (NCBI taxonomy): domain Bacteria; kingdom Pseudomonadati; phylum Pseudomonadota; class Alphaproteobacteria; order Hyphomicrobiales; family Stappiaceae; genus Labrenzia; species Labrenzia sp. ATLA3. Next base: position 485,793 of record NZ_JBXUKV010000005.1, on the reverse strand, counting down.
GCCTGAACCGCACGCGTCACTCAGTGATGATCTAGACTAACATACCCAGGCATTCACACTCAGAACTGCAGCCCCGCATTTCGAAAAACGAGACGAATTGGGCTACTCGGCTGCCCCCTCCTAGGAACCTCTTGGGAACGTTGGCTCACGTCAAATGCCTTGCCCAGCCCCATGTCTACTAGACAGCTCGCGACCGGCAATACCCGTCTTTCTCAGATCTGGCCCTTGGAGAATTGAATATAGCAATTGCTATAAACGGCGAACGAAGCTCAATAGAGGTCGGAATAGGCAACATGTTTGGCTTGCTCGTCTGCGCGATATAGCAATTGCTATATTTGCTCCACACCGCCGTTTGATCGTTAGAAGAAGACCAATTCTAGCAAATACCAAAACCGCTAAACAAGAACGAAACAGAGAGGTTCTGCCTTACGAAACTCGTTAGGCGGCCTTGTTGGCCTAGGCAGAATAATTTCACTCAGCTCTGGCATTTTTAGCCTAAACCAACGACCCAAGACCGTTTCTCACGCGACGACAGGAAGGGGAATTCGGCACTGGCTGGGCGAAGTTTTGCAGTAATCTGAGCAGACCTGTTGGGCCACACGGCACCAGCTCTGATGAGTAGGAAGTCCCCAAGAAGGCAAAAAGACGCCTATAAAAATAAAGGCGATGACATCGCCGCTCTAACGAAGGAGGGTGGGGCGTAACGAACCCCGGGGGGCATCTGAGAGAAAGTCGACGCTCCCTTCAGAATAGCTTCCAGTTAGTCGGCGACCATTCATGAAACCAGACCGTCAACCCTCGCGAACGAAGAACAGGGGTGGAAAAAGAATACAGACAACCGCACTGATTGGACTTCCAATCTACAGGGAGCCCTTGAGCCGCCAACCGCGATTTACGACGTCGCTGATTGGAAACTATTGCACCATGCCTACGTTCGATTACTCGCTTTGCGCGCACCATCTTCTCGCCGCCGGAACGACCACAGGAGCACCGCCAAACCGAGCACTAAACGCAGGAGACTGATGTAATCACCGCCCGCATGGCAGCTGCATGAACCTACACACATAAACTCAATGCAGCCTCAAGGATCAAACCTCGCCAGTATCGTCACCGTGATAAAATACCCCTCGACGGTAAGGAGGTGCGCAAAGCAAAACAGGATGCGAGCCAGGCATGGGTCATTGCACCGCCATTTGCTCATAAGGTCCAAGACGTGATAGCTGACCTCGCCCACGCAATCTGGCAAAGCAATTTTTGCGACGGCCAGCTTCGTAATAGTTGCTTGGCGTGTGGGCGAGGGGGCAATGGCTGGGACGCTACACTGCGTCACGAAAAGCGGCATCAGGGTTGGCGGCCTTGATGAAAAGGCCAAAGCGCAGACACCGGGCGGCGAATTCTTTCGATTCAAGACTTCGTAGCCCACGCCACATCTTGACGATTGCTATGATCGATTGGGAGGCGAGGGCGCACTTTTGAAGTTCCCCCTTGGTCAATAGTGCGGAGCACGGTGCTATTGCTCATCAGGACGCTCCTCATTGGCCCTTGAGAGCCTCGGTGCCGCGACTGATTAGAAGTCCCGATTTGACGCCGGCCGTCTCTTCGCCCTTGGTGCACCCTGGCTGCAAACTAACATCTGCCCCGGGTCGGTTTTCCTGATCACCCGGGCCCAGTGACAACACACATTCCCCAGTGATTTGAACAGCCAGCATGCCTGACAGTTCAAAACACCGAAAGACATCAGAGGCTAAAGCCGCCGAACGGCAAATTCCTGCACCCAAAGTCCATCATCCCTGTTCCGGCATAGTCCGATCCGGCATTAGGTGCGAGCAACGGATCCAGACAATCCGCTGCAAACATCTCGCGGCTCTTCTTAGCTTATGGCCGGCTGGTAGCGCGAACGGTCAGACGCATGGCCGACCATATTTCCCGTGCAGAAAACGCTTCCACGACCCGGAGCCTGCGATGCAGGGTAACCTAGGGGCCGAGCCATCGCCGCACGGTTGAAGGCGAAAGCGGCTTCTACGACTTCCCATTTCTGGGCCCTCCAAGACGCCTGAATTATTCCAAAACGCATGCAATGAACTCGAGAATGTCTTGAGACGGATGCGCCCTTTTTTGGACGAAGTCCCGCAGGTGATGCGCAATAGACGCGACGATAAAGGGAGCAGGCACCGATCAAGGCGGGGCAGGGCGCTGTTAGTAATTTCCAAGCACCAACCTCCCAGATACGAAAGTCGGAGGTAAACACCCTGCGGAACTTCTCAGCCAAGCCTTCGCTAGCAACTTGGTTCAGGGCGTCGATGCCCTCGTTGGTTTGAAGCGAGCAAACTGCTCAAGACCGGCGACGGCTGGTTGGACGTGGGCCTGGGAAACGAGGTGCCAATTTTCCTGGTGTTAAGCTTGAGCTGATAGATCACTCTGCCCCCAAATAGCGCGGTGAGGGGGCTTCTGGCATCGGGTCGCAGGCCCCTCGGGCCTGGAGAGACACCCGATATTTACAAAGAGCAAGTCGAGACTAATAACCATCGATAAGCATTACTTATCGCTGCTGTGTTTATTATCTTGCCATACATCCCTGTAATGATATCTTTTTGCTTGTTGTTTATCGTTAATGAAATATTATCAACCGATGTCAACCGCTTACGATCTCCGCAAGTCCCTGAAATCACTGGATTGGCCCAAGGTGGCCGACCCGCTCGATCGCGCCAGCCGTTTGCTGACGCGCGCGGACGAACGGCTGCGGCGCTCCCCCGATCTGAACGACGGCGTGCGCAGCCGCTCGCACCTGTTCGACACATGCGCCTCCATGGCACTCGACGGAGACCTTGTGCATCTTGAGGATCTGGTTCTGCATGACGCAGGCACCGACAAGCGCGCACCGACCCATGAACTGACCCGGGCTGCCAGGCTTCTGGCGCTGCGACGCCGGATTGACCGGCAAGCCCCGGAACCACTCCTGAGCCGGACCGGCATTCTGACGCTCATCGGCCGGCAGACGGAGGAAACCGGGATTGGAAAGACGGCGGACAGACCTGCGGGGGAGGGGAGGGGGGCTGCGCCCCCAACCGTGAGCCGGCAGGAAAATGCAGAAACCGAAGAAAGTCTGCTCGCAGAGATCGACGCTGTCCTGGAGCGCTCCAGACATCTGGCTGAAGGGACAGTCCCGCCGCACCGGGCCCCGAACTCTCGAACCGCAAGCCCGCGTCCTGAAGACAGTCCGGCCGCATCTGATCGGCGCGATCGTCTTGATGATTGGCTGACTGTCCTGACTGAGACGGAAGTACTGAAATTGCCACCCGTTCTGACGGCCGCCATCTTATTGGACGCATGGCAGGTACTGCAGCCGCTGGACAGCTGGCCCGAACTTGGCCGCCTGCTGTCGGCCGCCTTCCTGAAAACACAGGTGACAACGTCGCATCTGCCGAACCTGTCCGCCGGCTTGCGGAAATCCCCCTTCCGCTGGCGCCGCAAGGATCCGTTCCAGACACGCATCTCCGGCTTCCTCGCCGGCTTTGAAAAAGCCGCCCAGGAAACCATGGATCAACTGGACCGGCTGTCGATCGCCCAGGAGCAACTGGCGCGCCATTGCCAGGCGTGCCGAAGCCACTCCCGGCTGCCGGAGTTTGCGCAGATGTTCCTGTCCCGGCCGTTGGTAACCATTCCGATGGCGCGCCAGACCCTCGGTGTCACCGCTGCCGCCGTCGACCGTATGATCCGCCAGCTCGGCCCGGCATTGCCACGCGAGCTCACAGGCCGCGACAGATACAGGGCCTGGGGTATTCTGTGAGGATGGAGTGGGCGATCACGCGACAGAGGCCAAACACCGAACCAAGGTCTTAGTCCGGTCGATACCCGCGCCTTTGTTTTTGCTTCGCCAGGCCCTGCTGATGGGCCGCAGCCGATGAGACATCGGCAAAGAGATCCAGCCGTGTCCGTCCCCAGGTGCCCACACGTCCCCATGTCCGGCGCACGGCAAATCCGCCGAACAATGTCGGCTCGACGGACAGGTGGTAGAACCGGTTCATGTTCCGGGCGGGGTCCACGCGTTTGAGCAGAAGAGGGGGGTCACCAGATTCCATCCCCCAAGTCTCGAGGACTTCCAATCTGCGGTCCAATGAATGATTGGAATCAAAACGTGAGGAAAGATTCAAACGGATGATGTGTAACGGAAGGAGGGGGTTGTAGAACTGATGGGGTGGAAAACCTCCTGCTTCGGACAGGTGTAGGATAAATCGCCTCCAACGCCCCCTTGAAAGAGAATGCATCACCCCGGGATCCACTGAACAAATTTGTCTCAGAAATCTTTTCTCGGTTTTTGAGGGCGAGTCTCTATTGGAAACGTCTACATACGACATAATACCTTAATTTTGTTACGGATTTTCCTTTATGACAATTTTCTGCCTTATTTCGATGCCGCTCGTTCGATTTCGATCGGCCATATCGCGCTCAGGGACTCTGAGGGCAAATTTTCTAAGCAAAGTCGCCGCAGGGCAGCGCATTTTCTGGGCGAATTCTGCGGTTGACTTTCCGTTTCGTCAAATCTTAAAAGTCCCTTAATGCAATTGGTGATTGGTGCCCGGGCTTGTGCCGGAGAAGGGATAATACCCCAGTTGGAGCGCTGATCTTTCCCTCTGAGGGAAGCCGAAAAGAGGACGTCCGGCGCGGTTGCGGTGGAGCTTCCCGAAAGGCGGAATGGTGCTTGGACAAATAGTGGGGCGATTTGTGACATTTGTTGAGATCGGCTTAGGTCGGGCGTGCCCCGCGTTAAATAGCCACAACTGACGATGAGTCTGGAACACGTTTCGGCGAGACATATAAACTCCGCGCGTGTGACGAACGACTTATCCGTGGGTCTTCGAATAACTTTCAGATCGCCAAGAGTACCTGCCGCCACAAGGATGCTGGCGCCAGGTACTACGGTGTCACCATACCTTGCCGGTACGTGTCCAGGCTGCCGGCTATGACGCGCATCTCCAGCCTGGTTAAGCCGCTCCGCTTTGAGTTTTGTCGACATGACAATTAGAGACGCGTCACACAGATTGCCGGGGCGAATGCACCGGTTGAGACACCGTCACGAAATGAGCGGGACGGCGCAGAATGGGGGCGATAGTGTGAAGGGCAAAAGCGATCTCTCCGATGAAGTGCAGGGTAGGCCTATCGTGCAGGCCCAGGCCAGCCAGGTTCCTGTTCAGGCGAAATCTGTGGCATTCGGAAAGACTTCCCTTTCGGTGCGACCGAAACGAACCAGCGTGAAACTCCGGCTAGCGGAAGACACCGAGAGTGATTGCCGTAACGGCATCCATCTCGCGCGTGAGGCGGATACCTATTTTGTAAATCACTGCCGCTTGAGAAAAGGCGTATTTCTTCAACGTTGCGCATTAAATAATGCAGAAAATAAAACATTCGAAATATTTGGATTTTTCTCATGAGAAAAATAAGACTCAAAAAATGGAATTACATAATTTTTATTGCAATGTGGGCACTATTTATTTTTTCGAAGATATTCGGTGTAGAATCGAAGCTTGAGAGCAAGGCTTTAATGGCTCTTATATTCATGACAATAGTATATTCAGTAGTTTTTTTATTGGGACCAAGAAAAGAAGACGAATGATCGCGTGAAAATACGCACAACAATTTTGACCAAAATGAGTTTTGATACAATTTTAGAGAAAAAACTTAAATCTGCTTACGAAATATCTTTGATTTACCATCTGCAGGGGATGATATGCTTGAGAATTATTGGGCTTCAGGAACGACATTTCGTCGGGTGGATGATGCGTTTGGCGGGGGTCAAATCGTTTGGACTGATAGAGGAATTCATGTCCGAAATCCGTATCTAAATGACAGACCCTCTCTTTTTTCTCCAGAAGTAGTCGTGGATGCCGTTAGCGGATTTCACGAATATTGGAAAAGTGACTATGGAAACGCGATAGGGATAGCTGGTGGACTTTTAGATGACTTATCCGGAACGAAAATTGCCGGCAGAATTGCTGGTAAGCTGGCACTGCCTGTTGAAGCATATTTTCGATGGGACGATGAAGATGGCTTCACACTAAAGGACGGGATTGCAATTGTAGGAAGTGTGGCCGCTGGGGCGGCCGCAGGGGTCGCTATAGCAGGGACTGCGGCTGCGGCAAGTGCTGTAGCTTTGCCAGCATTTACCGCAGCCGTAGTCGGCGTTGGGGTGTCGTATGCCATTGATGCGCTTCCGATTCCTAACTTGCCAGAAGCTCCGCCACCTTCCTTCCCTCATAACAGAATTGGGTTTCAGGGGATTAATCCAAGCACAGCGTATGTTCCGAGCAATATTGAAGCCTCACCGATTGCGGTAACAAAATCTAATCCATTTGGTGACAATGCGCTCAAGGGTCTTGGCGGAAAATTTTTCGAGCACCCACATACGCTGGCAGAAAGAACATCTCCAACGCGCGACGTTTATTTGGAGTTCGTTGACGAGAACGGCACAAGGGTTATCGAGAAGCACGCCAAGGGAGTTGCAGCAAACACTCTTGTTACCACCAGGATCACTATTGACAAAGACGGCAAGGTTAAGAAGGAATTTTTCAAAAACGATGTAGATAACATTGCCGACACGCTGGATCACATGCGTGGACTTGATGCGCATGTGCAAACCACCTACCAGGGAACCCAGATCGGCAAACAAATAGGCCACGGTGTCCGACAAAAGTTCATCGAAAACGCACTCAGCAACAATTTCACCAAAAAGCAAATAATAGCAGGGGCGCAATCAGGCCTTCAGATCGATGGACCTGAAAAAGTCATTGATCTGTCGCCCTCAAATCCGACGGCTTCATCTGGCGGCAACAGAAACACCAGCACTGCGCAAAACTCAAATAGCAATTCTGGTGGCAGCGACGGCGGCAACCGCGGCAACGACAACCTAAGTGGTGGTCGTGACAACCCAAACGGTTCGCAGAGCAACAGTGGCGGCAACTATCAGGGCAGCTACGACAGCAACTACAACGGCGGCGGTGGCCACGGATACAGCGGCAGCGGTCCCGGGGAAAGCTTCAGTGACAATATGGGCGGCTGTTTTGTTGCCGGTACGACGGTCCTCATGGCCGACGGCGGTGAAAAGCCGATTGAGCAGGTCCAACTCGAAGACCAAGTCATGGGCTTTGACGGGCTCGGCGCGCTGGAACCGCGGGAAGTCACTGACCTTTTCATCCACGGCAAACGCAAGGTTCTTGATGTCGACGGCGTTCTGACGACGCCTGAACACCCGTTCCTTCTGCCCGACGGCAGCTATCAGCCGATTGGCAAACTCTCGGTCGGCGACCGGATCGTCCGGGCCGACGGATCGCTGCACACGATTGAAAGCATCCGGGACGTCGATGGCGTTCACACGGTCTATAACTTCACCGTGGAAAGCCTGCACACCTATGTCGCGGCAGGCTTCCGCGTGCACAACATCAAGCCGGTCATCCTCGACCTCGACGGCGACGGCTTGGAGGTCACGGCCCTGGACCGCTCCACGGTCTTCCTCGACACCGGCGGCGACGGCTTTCTGCATCGCACGGCCTGGGCCGGCGAAGGCGACGGGGTGCTTTATTTCGACCCGGATGGGCGTAACGAGATCACCGAAAAGCGCCAGTTTGTCTTCACCGAATGGGACCCGACATCGACCAGCGATCTGGAAGCCCTGGCCTCGGTGTTCGATACGAATGGTGACGGCGTCCTGAACGCGTCCGATACGGATTTCGCAAAAATCTCGACGGCGCATAATTCTATCCGGAATTATACTGCAATATTTTGAACTATTTCGCAACGAACTCTGCAACCGAATAGTATTCGTATGATCGAGAGGATACCATGAAAGCAAAAGACTCTCTTACTTTTCAAATAACCATAGTTTCTGCTTTGTGGATTCTTTTCATTTTATTGTATTCTTGGTTAGGGAAATCCCCCTACATGTATAAAATGTTTTTTTTATCATTCTTGCAACTATATATTGCTTTTTTTCATATCTTTCCAAGTCAAGTCGTAAGTGACGATGTCGGTTTCTGAATTATTGGAATGGTGGAAGCTTACATGAATGATCGAGTGCTGCAGAAAACAATTGGTGGAATTCAACCTCATCCGTCTGATGGGTACTTTTCTCACGGAGGTACAAAATTCAATACTACTTGGTATGACAACGGTTTTGACAAAAGTTATGGACCATCAGTTTTTTAGCTTGGATAACCTGAACGCAGCTACCGGCGGCAGTTTCGGTAGTATGGTAAGTGTAATTGGCGATCTAATTTCAGAAACAAAATTTCCGAAGGAAGTATATGTATCTGGCGGGAATTATATACTAAACAGTAAAGAAAACTAAAATGAAACATATTACAATTGGAAAAAAAGAATTTTACACTTTCCTAGTGAGTTGTATAGTTTTTTTTATATTTAAAATATTTGGTTTAGAGTCAAAATATTTAGACAAAGCAAAGATATTCATAATTATTATGGCATTTTTCTTTGCGGCGGTATTTATCATTCGATTCTTACGCGGAGAAAAAATAATGTGAAATTATTTAAATTGAAAACAAAAAGTAATTTAAGGATAGGGATATTTGATAAAGAATATTTGTGTTATTTTTTCAGATTACCGTGCCGCAAGCGGCGCCTTTGTAATGCTTTTAGGCGCAACCTCCATCGCTATTATCTATATTATTCAATATAAAATAAACAAAAATAATTCTAAAATTTTGATAGTTGTAAAATATATTCTGTTTCTGACTTTGTTTTCGTTGCTTTTGTTTGGAGATTTTATTTCTGAGCCAATTTGGAAGCATTTTTGTTTTTGACACTATAGGATGGCAAAATCTCAGGGTTTGATCAGGTAAGAAGTGGCAACTTTGGATTCTCTAGCCAGCAGGGGTCGTTACTCATTGTATTGCAAAAGTTACAACAGACAGTGCCTTCTGGAATATCTGTTGCTGCTGCGATAGCAGTTGAAGTTGGGCCTCCAATTCCTGGGCCATTTGGAGCTGGCGTCGAATTTACAAGAGGTGGATTTTTGGATCCGTCCCAAAACTACACCAGTTTTGCCGCCGGTGGAATTTTTGCTGATGTCTCGCCACCTATCGGGTCTCCAGTTGAAATAAGTGCAGAAGTCTTCTTTTCAAATTCAAATTTCGCCAGTTTTTCGGGTCAATCGCGAGCGATCGAAGTTGGGCTATTTGGAGGAATTGGACCGTCTGTGCCTTCGGGCCACGTCTCTGACATCCTTGGGGTAATTGCTGAAGCGGCTGCAAAATCAAATAGCTTTGCCGAATTTGCCGAAAACTTCCTAAAACTCGTTCCCACTGAATCAGCAATTTACCCCTCGGTTGGCACTGGGGGATCGGGATCGAAGCGCAGTAAACTTTTGAAGTAAAGCCATTCGAAAATGCTTTCCCAGATGCCTACGAAGATGTCCCGATTGACGGGTTGTCTTGGTCGCGGATTTTGCACGGCATAGAGCTCGGTGTTGTAGATTGTGGAACTCGCTGCTTTGAAGCAAATACTCCCATTTTGGCTGCTGGGAACGCGATACAGACAGTCGCGAAAATTGTTCCTGGATCTACTATTTTATCCTTCGACCCATTCTCAAAACCTGGTCGCGCTGCTCTCGCCCCCAAAAAGGTTGTCCGGACCTTCACCAACATCACCGGAGAGTGGCTGCGCCTGAGCTGGTCGGAGAATGGCGAGGCTAAGGAACTCGTCACCACGCCGGGTCATCAGTTCCTGGCGGCTCATGGCGGCTTTCGCGAGATCGAAAGCCTCTTGCCGAGGACGAGCTTCTGGGTTTTACCTCATTGCAGGCGGGTGAATATTTTCTGGGGCAAGGCACGCTGATCGCGACGGTGCAGACCTTGAACATCTCCCCAAGAATTGCCGGCACGTTGCTAGGCGGCAAGGTCGCGCTGCGCCTCGTTCAGGCAGTGCGCCACTGGGCGAAGGAGAGAGGCTGTGCCCATCTGATGGTGCATGTCACTAATGGCGAGAATGCAGAGGATGCGGATCGGTTCTTCCGGCGCTGTGGGATGGTAACGGTTGGGGGGGAATTATCTCTCGGCAATCACAAACGTTTAGGCACTCAGTTTTGGTGGGCTAATGGCAAGTAAACAAATTCAGGCACCGATACTACCGCAGGAAGACGATACTGTTGTATTTGGCCCAGAAACTGTGGACGGGGAGGTGTTCGCCCTCACCGGAAAGGACATTCATCAACTCGTCGCGTCCATTCGTGCAAACGAAGAAGATAGAAACGCAATGTCTGACCAGCTCATGAAAAATCTGCGGGCGGCTTTTTCCGGCCATGAAAAGCCCGAGCCTAATGAGATTGAAGATAAAATAATCCAGAAACACATCTCAAAGGAAAAATGGCCGTCATTTGATTTTTTTGCACCATATACTTTTGAGATGCTGCGCTGGAATGTGCTTTTTGATGAAAAAAATATTTTGAATTTCACAAAGGACAATAACATTACTATTGAATTCATCAATGATTTAAAGAGTAATTAACATGGATAGACGTGTTGTTGCGCTCGACTCTGATTACATTCAGCCTCTCCACTACGCAGAAACTCACGGTCGTCCTGGCGCATTGGCTGCAATTGCCGGACCAAGACGACTTCTTGCCATTACAAGTACTGTAAAAAGAGAAGTTGCCGGTAGTCCAACTCTGCATGCGCAAGATACCATGATTGCAAGCTGGATAGACAAGCAGAAATTTCTCGGAAATCTAAAAGTATATTCAACGCCAGCTTTTCCGCCCGGCCCCCATCAGGGCGAGCTTTCAATCTTCAGTGCTTTATCAAAAATGTTTTATGACGGATCCGGTGGAGCAGTCCAAGTATTTGCAAACGATAGAGGCGCAAGAGCCCTGTTTGCAGGAGAGCCTGACGTCCAGACCTTTGATACGCAATCTGCCAACCTCGCTAGTTTTCTGGATGGTGCCTTATCGTTAAGAGAGTTTTTCGAAATCTCGGCAGCCTCCTCCCCTTACGCAGGACCGCCAAGATTTGAACCTTTCTCTGGGGAAGTATTGAATAGCAGCGACGGTCATTCTCTTCGCGTTATCGGCAATGGAGCGTTGCTCGTTACGGACAGGTTTGGGAATACCTACACAATCTCCCCGGCTGAAACTCCGATTCTAGTTAGTGCTACCGACACCATCGAAATTGCAGAACTCAGCGTCGGCGATGGTTTGCTTTCTTTTGATCCTTCTGCTGACAGCGGCCGAGGCGCTCTTATTCCAAAAAAGATAGTGCGTACGTTCACGAACATCATCGAAGAATGGTTGCGCCTGACCTGGGAAGAAGAAGGCAAGACTAGAGAACTCGTCACCACGCCGGGTCATCAGTTCCTGGCGGCTCATGGCGGCTTTCGCGAGATCGAAAGCCTTTTGCCGAGGACGAGCTTCTGGGTTTTACCTCAGTGCAGGCGGGTGAACATTTTCTGGGGTAAGGCACGCTGATCGCGACGGTGCAGACACTGAACATCTCCCCAAGAATTGCCGGCACGCTGTTCGGCGGCAAGGTCGCTCTGCGTCTTGTCCAGGCGGTGCGCCACTGGGCGAAGGAGAGAGGCTGTGCCCATCTAATGGTGCATGTCACTAATGGCGAGAATGCAGAGGATGCGGATCGGTTCTTCCGGCGCTGTGGGATGGTAACGGTTGGGGGGAATTATTCCTCGAGCAGTCTTTAAGATCGCTCCCTAACCAGAATAATAACGAAACATACTCTAAGAAAAAGGTGGTTTTTGAGAAAAAAGTTGAAAAATATTCTGAATGCTATCGGTATGTTGCTTGCGTTTTTTGCGCTCCCTATTTTTGTTTTGAATTTTGTATTTGCACTATTTGTCGGAGGAACTGCCATTAATGGTTACATCGCTAGTGGAAAGTACTTCGTTCAGGGCAGGGGCAATATCGTCGAGGTTTCTTATGAACTATTCACAATATCATGGTGGCTAAATTTATCTATGATACTAATTTTTACATCGATGGCGCTTACTTTTTTCGTCTCGAATCTGATTAACGGAAGTAAGTAGCAAATTCATCATCTGAAATCAATAATATTTGTAAAATAAGCGGCCGGAGATCTCTCAAATGTCTAGTGTCTATAAGTCAGGTGAAACTACCATTTCGTTGGGCTTATGCCGGAGAAGGGATAGTACCCCAGTTGGAGCGCTGATCTTTCCCTCTGAGGGATGCCGAAAAGAGGACGTCCGGCGCGGTTGCGGTGGAGCTTCCCGGAAGTCTGAATGGTGCTTGGACAAATAGTGGGGCGATTGGTGACATTTGTTGAGATCGGCTTAGGTCGGGTGTCCCCCTCGTTAAATAGCCATATCTGACGATGAGTCCGGAACAAGTTTCGGCGGTACATATAAACTCCGCGCGTGTGACGAACGACTTATCCGTGGGTCTTCGAATAACTTTGAGATCGCCAAGAGTACCTGCCGCCACAAGGATGCTGGCGCCAGATGCTACGGTTTCACCAAACCTTGCCGGTACGTGTCCAGGCTGCAGGCTATGACGCGCATCTCCAGCCTGGTTAAGCCGCTCCGCTTTGAGTTTTGTCGACATGACAATTAGAGACGCGCCATACAGATTGCCGGGGCGAATGCATCGGTTGAGACACCGTCACGAAATGAGCGGTACGGCGCAGAATGGGGGCGGTATTGTGAGGGGCAACAGCGATTTCTCCGATGAGGTGATGGACAGGTCTACTGGGCAGGACCCTGTAGAGTTGGAAGCCCCCGCAGACGGAAAAGCCGCGGCTTCAGATAAGCCAAGTCACCGAAGTGCAGTTGGATCGGAGACAGATTGCCGGGCAGCAATCCAACAGGCGCGCGTGTACCTTGTTCGCACGATGCTTCAGGATATTGGGTTTTCTGAAGACAAGCTTAGACGATCCTCAATAAGGCGACGCCAAAACCGTAGCTTTTCAAGCTAATTTCGCCTACCCGGACATTCTCAATGAGATTTCTAAAACAGGCTAGACACAATCCAAAAATGCATTGGAAGTTTACATGCACATCGTGAAAAGAATTCTATATTTCTGCCGCGACCACCCAATTCTTTTTTTCGTAGCAGCGTATTCCCTAATAGGAGTAACGTTTATTGGAGCGGGTTATACGTCCCTAAACTACGTCAATCCTTTATTGAAAGAAGAGGCAAACATATTTTTTTCCATTGCAGCGCTGTCCCTACCAATTATCCCTCTTTTTTATTTAGTTTCGGCTCTTTTTTTTGAGTTCTATTTCTCCTTCTTTCTAATTCTACTAGGCCTTCGAGAGAGAGGCGATCCAAACAATAGGCCATATCTACAGCGGCTCATTAAAAAATTTGAGAAATATTAGAAGAAAATGAGGTAAAGACATGGCTCCCCGAACAGTAAAATCTTCAAATTTTCCTTCACAAATCTCTGGCGCTTCAAAGGAATTGATTGACTGGGATGGGGGAGGTTTCGGCTTCAGCCTGCCAGCGCCCATTACAATGGCACTCGGCGTACCAACAAAGAGTTTTTCGGTTGCGGCTGTTGAGGCAAAATTCCTGGGAGGCAAAGGCGATTTTTCCTACGACCCGTCAACGGAGACCATTAAATTAACAGGAGAGTTAGGCTGTTGATTTCCATTGAGAACTGACCCGGCGTTTCCACCGAGAATTGCCCCGCCTTTTAGGTATGTTTCGGGTCTGTGGGTTCGGTCAAGTTCTTAGCTTTCTCCTTCTTCGTTTTGGGTTCATGTGCGGAGCTGTTCTTGAAGCGGAAGCTGTCGTTTCCGGTTTCAAGGATGTGGCAGTGGTGGGTTAGCCGGTCGAGCAGCGCGGTTGTCATCTTGGCATCGCCGAAGACGCTGGCCCATTCGCTGAAGCTCAGGTTGGTCGTAATGATGACGCTGGTTCGCTCATAGAGCTAGCTCAGCAAGTGGAAGAGCAGAGCGCCCCCGGACGCGCTGAACGGCAGATACCCCAGTTCGTCGAGAATCACGAGATCGGAATGGACGAGCCGGTTGGCGATCTGCCCCGCCTTGCCGTGGGCTTTCTCCTGTTCCAGTGCATTGACCAGTTCAACGGTCGAGAAGAACCGGACACGCTTGTGGTGATGCTCGATAGCCTGGATGCCGATTGCGGTGGCGATGTGCGTCTTGCCGGTGCCAGGGGCACCGACCAGGACGATATTGTTGGCGTCGTCGAGGAATTCGCAGCGATGGAGTTGGCGCACGAGGGCCTCGTTGATCTCGCTGCTGGCGAAGTCTAAGCCATTCAGATCGCGGTAGGCTGGAAAGCGCGCGATCTTGAGCTGATAGGCCGTGGATCATACCTCCCGTTCCGCCGTCTCCGCCTTAAGAAGCTGTGACAGGATCGGGATGGCTGCCTCGAACGCCGGCGATCCCTGTTCGGTCAGTTCACCGATAGCCTGAGCCATGCCGTGCATCTTGAGGCTCCTCAGCATGATGACGATCGCACCGCTTGCTGGATTATGACGCCTGGCGAGCCTCCGGCTTTCTCAGGGCATCGTAGCGCTCGACATTGGCCCTGGGCTCATTGGCGAGCGTCAGAGCCTGAGGTGCATTCACGGTTGGAGGCGAGAGGGATTTGCCGTCAACCAGGCGATGCAGCAGGTTCAGGATGTGGGTTTCGTTTGGAACACCCGACTTCAGCGCCATATCGACAGCCGACAGGACAGCCTGCTCGTCGTGCTGGAGGACAAGGGCCAGGATATCGGCCATCTCGCGAGCCCCACCCGGCTTCTTGAGCAGTTATTGCTGCAAGGTCCGGAATGCGTCGGGAAGCTCGGTGAACGATGCGCCGTTGCGAAGAGCACCGGGCTTGCGTTGCACGACCGCCAGATAATGCCGCCAATCATAGATGGTGTGCCCAGGCCGATCATGGGAACGATCGATGACGCTGCGGTGTTCGCAGATGATCTGACCTTCCGCTGCGACAACGATACGATCCGGGTAGACGCGCAAGCTGACTGGCCGATTGGCGAAGGATGCCGGGACGCTGTAGCGATTGCGCTCCAGATGCACGAGGCAGGTTGGCGAGACTCGCTTTGTGTATTCGACAAAGCCGTCGAACGGCCTGGAAACGGGCATCAGGGCAAGGACTTCCTCAGCCAGGATGTCGGCGATAGTGCCTCTCATCTGACCCTGCGGGGTCTGTGCCCATAGTTCCTTGCAGCGCTGCTCCAGCCACTCGTTCAAAGCTTCCAGTGATGGAAAGCGGGGCGTGGGCTGCCAAAGCCGATGCCGGGCGTCCTGAACGTTCTTCTCGACCTGCCCCTTCTCCCAGCCGGAAGCCGGATTGCAGAACTCCGGCTCGAACAGGTAGTGGCTAGCCATAGATTGGAAACGGACATTGACGTCACGCTCCTTGCCACGTCCGACCTTATTGATCGCCGTCTTCATGTTGTCGTAGATGCCGCGCCCCGGCACGCCGCCGAAGACGCGGAAGGCATGATTGTGGGCGTCGAACAGCATCTCGTGCGTCTGTAGGAGGTAGGCCCGGACGACGAATGCGCGGCTGTAGCTCAGCTTCGTGTGGGCAACTTGCAGCTTGGTGCGCTCGTTGCCGATGATCGCCCAATCCTCCGACCAATCGAACTGGAAGGCTTCGCCCGGTTCGAACGCCAGGGGCACAAACGTGCCGCGGCCACTCGTCTGCAATTCCCGTTGCCGATCCTCACGCCATTCCCGGGCGAAGGCTGCCACGCGATTGTAGGACCCCTCATAGCCAAGGCTGACCAGATCCGCATGCAGCTGCTTCATCGTCCGCTTCTGCTTGCGGCTCTTTTTGGCTTCCGTCTTCAGCCAGGCCGATAACCGGTCCGCAAACGGGTCAAGCTTGCTCGGCCGCTCTGGTACTTGGAACTTCGGCTCCACGCCACCGGATCGCAGGTATTTGCGGATGGTATTCCGGGACAGGCCAGTCCTGCGGCAAATCTCCCGGATAGATAAATGCTCTCGAAAATGCCAGCGCCGGATCACGCTCAATAACGCCATGTCGATCACTCCATAGCCCCCGCTGAAAACACGCGGGGAAAGCTTCAAACATGGGTCAATTCTCAATGGAAATATCAGGTCAAGCCGGGTCAGTTCTCAGTGGCAATCAACAGTTCGAGGCCTGGCTGATCATCCAGCCAGTGTCCTGGTACTTGCGGTATCCGCTGAGCTATCGGGACCTGGAGGAAATGTTCCTGGAACGCGGCTTAGAAGTCGACCACAGCACCGTCAACCGTTGGGTTTTGGCATATGCGTCGCTGATCGAAAAGCGGCTACGCCGGTTCCGCAAACCGCACAGTGGCTCGGTTCGCATCGATGAGACCTATGTGTGCGTCAAGGGCCAATGGCGCTATCTGTATCGGGCTATCGACAAGTTCGGAAAGACGCTGGACTTCAGACGTCGGAACAAGGCGGCAGCCACAAAATTCTTCGCTCGCGCCGTTGAAACAAACGGCATGCCGCGCAAGATCGTGATTGATAAGAGCGGTGCCAACACTGCCGGCATCAACGAAATCAATCGGATGTTGACGCGGTTCTGCTGCCCGGTCCCGATCGAGATTGTGCGGATCAAATACCTAAATAACATCGTTGAGCAGGATCACCGTTTTATTAAACGCCGGACCCGACCCATGCTCGGCTTCAAGTCGTTCGAGGCCGCCGCCTCGACGCTGGCTGGCATCGAGGTTGCCAGCATGATCCGCAAGGGGCAGTTCGTAGGCGAAGTCTGTCCTTTTAAGCAATTCGCGAACTTCGCCGTCTGATCTAGGTATTACACGGGCCCCTATTTGCAGCAGACAAATATTTGCGACAAAAACTTATATCAGCTTTGATTGCTATTATTAGGCTTAAAGGCAGTCGGCTGGCGAATGGCGTGTCTGCTAATTTTGCTTTGCGGTGAGTAAACAGTATGAAAAAAGTTTTGGCGGAATATTATGATGAAAATAAAATACTTATATTTGCAGCTACACTTGGCTTATTATATTATTTTTATAGAAAAATTACCGGAACAGACTCATGGTATACTGGAAAGGTTCTGATTGCAGTGTTTTTTTCTTTTGTTTATTTATTTATCATCTTCATTTTAAAGATGAAAAAGAATAGGATCTAAATATTTCTGAGAAAGCATCAATAAGTAGAACACCTTTTTAAAGCTCTAGAACATCCTCGAACAATCTCTTTGGTGGAAATATGGCAAATCCAAATGGAGTAATTCAACCGCACCCTCTAGGCGGTTTTTTTCTCACGGCGGCACCAAATTTACTAGCTCTCCATATGGCCGTGACATTGGGCCGTCAATTTTCACTCTGGAAAACTTAAACGAGGCTACCGGCGGAGCTTTAAGCAGTTTTGTCAGTGAGGCAGGTGGGGCCTAGGCGGAAGCCAAGGGAATCTCGTTTGGAGTAAAGATTGTCGGCAACGCTGTAGGGTTTCTAGGCATTGGTCTTGATGCATATATTCGAAGCAGCGATGACAAAGGGCTTACAGAGAATGAGAAGGCTGTTCGTCAACCAGAGCGGTTCGGGCTGATCTATGCCGTGCCGACATACAAATCATCAGCGCATGATTTGACTTGGAGTAAATTCGCAGGAAACGACAATGCGCAGAATACTTAGAGACTTTTACGAAGAAAATAGTTGTGTAGTAATCATAACAGTTTTTCAATAGCATTTTTCTTGGGAATATTTTTCTTTGGAACGGGCTCTAGATATTTATGGAAATTGTTTGGGGTCATATTGTTTTCAATTGCTTATTTGATTTATCGACTTGTCGTAATTTACAATAAGAGAGGCTAAGTTGAGATTTTTTAAATCAGCCATGCCGGGGAGAGCTCTTTATGTTTAGCATCTGATGAAATTAAGAAGTCGAAACAGGGTTGCTGTTTCAATGAGCAATTCGAAGCTAAATAAGTGGAGCTATATAGTATTGAATGCCTCCTTGGCACTATTTTTAATTTTTTATTTGCTTAAAATTGAATCATCATATAACGGGAAATTTTTTGGCACTTACGTTCTATATTTTATCTTGTTTGATTTTTCAAATTCGTGAGTATTTAAGTTTAAATGGATAGTTTGACTAATATTGGTTTTTCTTTGGCGGATAACTGCTGGGCCTGTCGCAAAGATTGTCGTGTTGACCACGCCTTGAGATTTGGTTGTTGAAAGGGCGCTCTAGAAATTGGAGTTCCACGTCATGCTTCTGAGTGTCATCGTTGAAAAACTGAAACGCCAATCGACGGATGACTTCAACGGCAGACAGTTCGAGGCCTGGCTGATCATCCAGCCAGTGTCCTGGTACTTGCGGTATCCGCTGAACTATCGGGATCTGGAGGAAATGTTCCGGCTTAGAAGTCGATCACAGCACCGTCAACCGGTGGGTTTTGGCATATGCGTCGCTGATCGAAAAGCGGCTACGCCGGTTCCGCAAACCGCACTGCGGCTCGGTTTGCATCGATGAGACCTATGTGCGCGTCAAGGGCCAATGACGCTATATGTATCGGGCTATCGACAAGTTCGGAAAGACGCTGGACTTCATGCTGCCCAGACGTCGGAACAAGGCGGCAGCCACAAAATTCTTCGCTCGCGCCGTTGAAACAAACGGTATGCCGCGCAAGATCGTGATTGATAAGAGCGGTGCTAACACCGCCAGCATCAACGAAATCAATCGGATGTTGAACGCGGTTCGGTTGCCCGGCCCCAATCGAGAATGCGCAGAATACTTAGAGATTTTTGCGAAGACAATAGTGTTTTAGTAATCATAACAGTATTTTCTATTGCATTTTTCTTGGGGATATTTTTCTTGGGAACGGGCTCTAAGTATTTGCGGCAGTACCGTTAATTCTAAAATCAACCATAATCAAACTCACCAGTTTTGCAAAATATCTTCAAGCCCAGTCGAAACACGAAAAATTTGTATACCGCTACGATAGCGCTTCTCGCCCCCAATCAAAAACAAGTAAACGTAAATTCCCTTTCCATTCCGACCAGTGAATTCAAGTATACTTTTTGCCGCCAAAGGCGGAATTTCTAAGCTCATCAGTTCTCTGCAAGAACTAAACCCAGTAGGAGAATATTCTTTTAGATTTGAAAGAAGCTTGTCAAAACTTTCGCTTTCTTGTGAAAATATATCTTTCCCAATCACTTCCTTTAGTTTCTGATAGTCGCCTTCATTTAAGGCTTGCACCACCCCGTTTACAGACTTACTCCAGTCGCGCCCATTGACTTCACAAGCACCGGCAACGTCACAAGCAAAAACAAAAAAAACAAGAAATTGAAGCAGAAATATCTTCTTTTGAATTCTATTCATTTTACTTCCTATCCAGCTTCATGATTATTTACCTAAAAGTCATCATCCCGCAGCGCCGGAAGAACCTGTCCGCGTCTTCTGCGTTGTCACCATTGGTGACATGCACCATCACATGGGCGCAACCTCGCGTATTAGCCCAATGGCGTACCGCGTGGACGAGACAGAGGGCGACCTTGCCGCCGAGCAGCGTGTCGGTGAGTCTCTTTCCTGCGCCTCGCGAGGTAATTGGGATCATCAAACAAACTCGGCCAGCCCGGTGGCTTCCGGCCGAGGCGCTTGTTCTCCGAGAGGGCCGTGTGCGACACGCGCTGGTCCCAGAATCTTGTGGTTGTCGTCGAGCAGGTTTTCCAGGACCGCCGAACCGATGAACCCGGTTTGCCGGTCAGAAAAATTCGCATTCCTTATCCCTCGACTTGGCTGCCTTAGAGGCGTGTCCCTGTTAGCAAACAGCCATTCCGAACGTTTTCACCAAGGCACGGTTCCATTTTCATCAGAGAAGGTTCCGGTGGGTCCATCATCGCCGATCAGGGCAAGCCGCACAGGCGCGCGCGCGCCTTCCTCCACGCTGCGCGTGCCTTTAAAATTGTTTAGTGCGGTGGCGGTGAACCCGGGACACGCTGCATTGACCTTGATGTTCGTGCCTTCCAGTGCCAGCGCAAACGCCAGCATCACGGCATGTGCCGCTGTCTTCGACACCGAGTAGTTGCCGAACATCCGCCGGTGCGGATTGACGGGGTCGGAGTTGAACGTCAGCGATGCGCCGGAACTCCCGGTGATGACAATGCGGCCCGCCGGCGACGCCCGCAGAAGCGGAAGCATCGCCTGTGTCACGGCAATCACGCCGAACACATTGGTCTCGAACACCGTTCTTATTTCGGCAAGCGGTGCGTCCGTGAGCAGGTTTGTCCTGACAGCTTCCGCAAAATCCTGATTTGGCTTCGCTCTTGAGATCCCGGCATTGTTCATCAGGATATCAAGGCGACCAAACCGAGAGCGGATGAGAGCGGCTGCCCCCGCGATCGATGCCACATCCGTGACGTCGAGCTGGATGGCGTGGGATCGCCCGCCAATGTCCTTGGCCACCCTCTCGCCCTTTTCTAGATCGCGCGCACCGACAAGCACCGTCAATTCGTTTGCAATCAGTTCCTTGGCGATCTGGAGGCCAATTCCTTGTGTGGCGCCCGTGACGAGAGCAACGCGTTCATCCGACATGATGAATTTCCCTAGTTTGTTCGCTGGCTTTTTCAGACCTGACGACATATTAAACGGAACAGCCTTCCGTCTATATACGGAACATTGTTCCGCTTAACAAGCAGTGATTGGCGAAATGGAAGAATTCATGCCTGGCAGATCGTCGGAACGGACCGTACGCGCAGATGCAAAGCGCAATGTCGAGAAACTGGTGCGGACAGCACGGGACGTGTTCGCGACCTCAGGCGTTGAGGCACCGATGCGCGAGATTGCCGAAAAGGCAGGTGTCGGCGTCGGGACTATCTACCGGAATTTTCCGCAGCGCTCCGATCTGATCGCAGCGGTGTTTCGGAGTGAGGTGGACGCCTGCGCGGATGCTGCGGCCGGTCTTGCGGATGCCTTTTCTCCTGGAGAAGCGCTTGACCGATGGATGCAACGCTATGTCGACTTCATCGTTGCCAAGCGGGGACTGGCTGCTGCCCTGCATTCGGGGGATCCGGCGTTCGAGGCTTTGCCGGCCTACTTCGACAGCAGGTTCGAACCAGCACTGCAGCGATTGCTCGATGCCGCAGTCACTTCCGGAGAAATCAGGCCGGATGCAAATCCATATGATCTCCTGCGCGCGGTGGCGAGCCTGTGTATGCCTGCAAGTGATGGAAATCCATCAGCCGCTCGCCGGTTGGTCGCGCTGCTGGTTGACGGACTGCGTTATCGCGCGGGCGGTTTGCAGGGCACTGCTAATGCTGCTCACAAGCCCGAGTAGATGCCGAGCAAATCTATTCAGGGAGCTCAGGCGCGCTCGTTTCCTGAAACTCGCTGGCCCGCGTCGGCAGAATGGCGTTTGATAAAAAGAGACCTGCCGCCGTTCGGTTCATTTTGACGGTTGTCACTTCTGTCTCTTGACGCATTCTCTATCTTGGGCGCCCCTCAGGTCGCGACATCCAGCGCATCTGGCTCGGTGGGAATTGCAGCCGATGGGCTGAAGAACGTTGCTTTGTGGGCGTGTCGTAACTTTCGCTGAGAGGCAGGATGCGGCGCGGGATGTAAAATTCCGGATTTTCGGAAAGACTTTGCCCAAAGGCAACCGAAACTCAATCCTAAGCCCCTAAAATAATTCACGAAAATCTCAACGCGGCTGTCTGGCACGGTTTCATCTAGGTGACATGCGATGCGCTCCTTCACAATAGATGTCTCACAACTTCAAACTTGGAAATGGCTGGAGGAAGACATCGTGTCGAAATTACCTTTTCTTTTGATTGCAGCGTATCTGTTCACGACGTTTGCCAGTTTTGCAGCAGACGTCGCCCCCCCGGAAAACCTTGTCACCAACGCTGACAGTGACCTCTACATGAGCGATGCCACCTACTTTCCGGCGCAGGGTGCAAAAGCGGTCGTGTGGGTTCCTGGCTTCATCTTCAACAAGGAGAGCTGGTTTCCGCTTGCAAAAACTCTTCAGGAAAAGGGTATTGCCTCTCTGGCAATCAGCGGCAAATCCGCGAACCACGTAAGGCACGCGATCCAGCAACTAGCCCGCCGTGGCCATCTGGAGGTTATTCTCGTCGGTGCCTCGAGTGGTGGCGAGGCTGTCTTGAACGCCATGGAGCAGGTCACGTCCGTTGCCGGAGTGAGGAAGGTCGTCCTGCTTTCACCAGTGCGAGGAAACCCGCTGGACGATTCCGAAGCTGAAAAACTCTTCATCGCGTCAAGCGACGAAAAAGCGATGGCCAATGTACAGCGGCTTTTCGATGGCTCGTTGGAGCCGAAGAGCCTT
Source organism: Labrenzia sp. ATLA3 (assembly GCF_057180185.1). Taxonomy (NCBI): domain Bacteria; kingdom Pseudomonadati; phylum Pseudomonadota; class Alphaproteobacteria; order Hyphomicrobiales; family Stappiaceae; genus Labrenzia; species Labrenzia sp. ATLA3. The sequence continues at coordinate 463,532 of NZ_JBXUKV010000005.1, read as the reverse complement.
TATCCGGTGGAAGGCAAGGCACATGCGCAATTCTTGCTCTTTGGAGAAAACAAGGACAAGGTGTCATCAATGATCATTGAATTCATTGAGAAATAGCAACAACAGCGACATGAAGCAGCGTCCCGGCGCGGAAAGTTCTGTGCGTTCCGACAAGACAATCGCCCTCAACTTTACGAGAGCGATTGTCATTGTCCTGACCGCAGCTCTTGCAGGCGGCACCGCGGGGCTGATTAAGGGATACGCGGACGTTACCCGAAATGCCGAACTGAAGCTGGGATTGTTCGCACAGCAAACCGAAGGCCTGCTTGCGAAATACCGTCACATCCCGCTTTTCCTGGCGAGCCATCCGACAGTTGTCACTGCCACGATCAAGGAAACCGGATCCGTGGAACTCGATGACCTGTTACAGCAAACGGTCATTGCAACCAACGCCTTCGGGATTGTTCTGCTGCTCGAAGACGGAAAACCGCTGGCTCATGCTTCCCGAAGGATTTCCGGTCCCGCACCTTCAGAAGCAGGAGCAGAAAAAGCGATTGGGTCCTCCGGAATCCTTGCCTTGAAGCGTCGGTTCACGCTGGACCGGCGCAGCGGAAAACGTCTTTACGAATTCGCCTTTGGAATACGCGACGTCGAAAAGGCGGAGACCGGCACGGTCGCGGTTTATGTCGATCTTGAAGATTTCGAGATCGGCTGGCGATCGCAGTCGGAACTGATCTTTCTGCAAGCGGACGATGGGACTGTCGTTGCCTCGAACGAGGCAGGGCTGCTGATGAAAAAAACGCCGGTCCAAGAATCGGCGATTTTGTCATTGCCCAGGACCTACAGGATCGGCGATTTGCCCGGCTTCTGGCTCGGCACCAGCAAACAGTCTTTTGTCACCGGCACGCGGCTTTATGTTCTCAGTCCGGTGTCGTCACTTTTCAACTATTTCGTCTTTGGCGCGGTCTCGATCGCGGCGATTGCAGCGCTTTTCTTCACGACGTTTCACTACCTGCAGATCCGAAGACATCTCATCTTGAGACGGCTGAACGAAGAACAGTCGGCAAAGGAGCTGCTCGAGCAAGCGGTACAGGAGCGCACGCGGTCTCTGCGGGCGGAAATGGCCCAGCGGAAGGACGCGCAGGACCGCATGAGGCGGCTGCAGGCAGAACTGGCCGAGGGGGAGAAATTGCGTGCGCTCGGCGAGATGTCGGTCACCATTAGCCACGAAATCAATCAGCCCCTGTTTGCCTTGGAGGCGCTGGTTGACACAATCCGGGTTGATCTGGCTGCAGACAATGACCGCTCTCACATTGGCCCCGAGATTGACCGGCTTTCCCAAATCGTCGACCGGATCGGTGATGTCGTGCGGAATCTGAGGGATTTTGCCCGCGATCCTGAGTTTGAGGTCGAGCAGGTAAATCTGCTTCAGTCGGTACGCGACTCCATCGAGCTTTTGGGCATACGGCTTTCGCGTGACGGTGTCGAAGTGGATCTGAAATCCCGGGAGGAGGAAGGGCCAATGGTTGCCGCCGAAACCGTGCGGCTGCAACAAGTCATTGTCAATCTGATGTCGAACGCCGCCGACGCGGCGAAAACGGCACGGTGCCCGCGCGTGGTCGTCGAAGTGGCCCGGGAGGAGAAGGAGGCGACCGTCGCCGTTCGGGATTTCGGCGCAGGTATCGAAAGGATCGAAAAAATCTTCGACCCGTTTTACACGACCAAGCCGACCGGTGAAGGTATGGGATTGGGGTTGTCGATTTCGGCGCGGATCGCAGCGGTGTTCGGCGGCCGTATCACGGCAGCGAATTGTAGCGGCGGCGGTGCCGAATTCACCTTGCATCTTCCGCTGAGGGAGTCCGAGCCATGACCGGGGTTCGCGTTCTTCTTGTCGATGACGACCGGGATGTCCGTGAAACGGTGGCAAGCCGCCTGAGGCAAGAACAGTTCGAAGTGATTTCCTGCACCTACTTCATCGAGGCAGTCGACCATCTTCATGTGCATTTCGAAGGGGTTGTGGTCTCCGATTTCCGCATGCCCGGCAAAGACGGCTTGTGGCTGTTGAACCATTGCCGTTCGGTTGACCCGGAACTGCCGGTTATAATGCTGACGGGCTATGCGGACCGCCGCTTCATTATCGACGCGATTTCCCTGGGTGCAGTCACTGTTCTGGAGAAACCATGTTCAATGAAGACGCTCATAGCCGAGATCCGGGCCGCAAATGACAAGCGCCTTTCTCGACTGGAAGCCCGGTCGCGCAGGGCCAAGAGGCAGCTGCGCTCCTGGATCGGCAAAACGCCAGAGGATGTCAGCCTTTCGGTTCAGATGCAGATGATCGAGAAAACGCTGATAGAAAAATCGCTGAAACGCCATGGCGGCGATATCGAGAATGTTACGAAAGAGCTGAACCTATCGAAAAGTACTCTTTATGAACGCATGCGAAGGGCTGGTATCGACCCAAAGAAATTTCGCTAGGCAAGCGGCCAGGGCGTGTCGCAAAGTTTGTGGAGTTCTGCGTCATGATCCTCACTACCATTGCCGACAAGCTGAAACGCTAATCGAAGGATGACTTCAAAGGCAGACAGTTCGAGGCCTAGCTGATCGTTCCCATGGCGCGCCAGACCCTCGGTGTCACCGCCGCCGCCGTCGACCGCATGATCCGCCAGCTTGGCCCGGCATTGCCACGCGAGCTCACAGGCCGTGACAGATACAGGGCCTGGGGTATTCTGTGAGGATTGAATTATCTGTCAGAGGAAGATCCCATGAAACGTGGGATCAGGCGCCCGCCACTGCCTCACTGCGGACAATACCCGCGCCTTTGTTTTTGCTTCGCCAGGCCCTGCTGATGGGCCACAGCCGATGAGACATCGGCAAAGAGATCCAGCCGCGTCCGTCCCCAGGTGCCCAAACGTCCCCATGTCCGGCGCACGGCAAATCCGCCGAACAGGGTTGGCTCGACCGCCAGGTGGTAGAACCGGTCAATGTTCCGGCCGGGGTCTGCGCGTTTGAGCAGAAGAGGGGTGTCACCAGGTTCCATCCCCCAAGTCTCGAGGACTTCCGATTTGCGGTCCAATGAATCATTGGAATCAAAACGTGAGGAAAGATTCAAACGGATGATGTGTAACGGAAGGGGGGGCGACCAAGTGGGATAAACGTGTCGTGACGACTTAAAAAGCCCCATGATTTTCTCGTCGTCCTGTCAGCCTGTGACTTCCCTCCATCCGATTGTGAAAACCCTTGTTTGCACGATAGCCAGCCCAGGGTGCCGGGCGCACGATCGGCTTGGTATAGCTGTCGGCGATGTAGACCCCGGGCTCGCCGAATTGCGTGACCAGTACGCCGAAGAAACACCAAGCCGCCTTTGCATTGAGATGAAATTGAGCAGGATGTCTTGCGATCATCGTTTAAATCGACAGCCCGCCGCTAGCACAGTCTTTCGCCGTTGGCCGGTATGACGACGGATTCTACGTGCCATTTGTCATTTAGGCGTGGTCGGTCCCGGCGGACACAGGCCACAAACTGTGCGCAAAATCAGTTGACCTACAGCAGCAGGATAGCGAAAAGTGAACCAGAAAGATCTATACAAGGCGAAAATGCTGATAATATTCATATTTATTGGAACAATATTCGGATTCACTTACATGATACTCGATGATAGCTAATATGGTAAGTATATATCAATGTTATTAGTATTTTCCATTTGGATTTTCGGCTTTTTTAAATTTAAGTGATTGGGTTAAAAAGTGGCTGGTGCGGGAAATCACAAGACATCCGGAGATGGTTGGGAGACGGAAATTTACGATTCCATTCTTAGTTGCGGCAGTTTTATTTGGAAAGTAGACGATCTTTCGCGATATTCCGTTTTCTGAAACCAAGGACCGGGCGGTCTATGAAAGGACGGTCGGCAGAAGTTATCGGATTCCCCAAATAAATACAGAAAAACAACAAATCCAGATATTTCAACCCTGAGGGCAAAAGTAAATGAGCAGAAAAACAAATAACCTTATTATAGCCACATGGATGATAATTTCTATTAGTCTCGCCCTGTCAATATATAATGTTTTGAATGGTCGCGAAGATACTTGGGGCTTCGCACTTCAAATTCTTACGCCTTCGTTCTTCTTTTCATTTGCTTATGGTTTATTTGCCAGAGCAGCGTCTCATTTACTTGGGAAAGGGCTTCCCAAGAACAGCTCTGCGCAAACTCTTAAGAGCCAAGACATCGTTTCAACTTTCAAATTTCTTCGAATTTGGGTCGAATTAAAGAATTAGATTAATTATGCCACCTGACAAAACCAAAGAAACTACACAAATTAAGATGTTTCAACTCCACAGAGCGGGTTCTATGTGCAAATTGACAGTATTAGCGCTTCTGTCACCTTATTCCTTTGGCAATAATTTCTGTTCGGCTCTATTTCCGTTTCAATCTGAGCCTGCGCTATGTCGAAGAAATTTTGTTCGAACGGGGCATTGTCGTTTCTATTGAGACCATCCGTCGATGGTGCCGCAAGCACACTAACGAGTATGCGCGTCGTCTGCGCCACAAAGCGCCCTGGGTACCGGCGCGCTGCTCGGCGGCAAGGTAGCGCTGCACCTCTCCCAGGCGGTCGCCATTTGACCAACACGAGAAACTGCGCCGATCTGGTACTGCATGTCACCAATGGTGAAAAGGCTGAAGATGCGGACAAGTTCTTCCGGCGCTGCGGAATGGTGACGGTTAGGGTGAATTATGCCGTGGAAGTGGTGTAATTTACTTTAGCATCGTGCCTAAAATCCAATCCGTAGAATTGTTTGCTGAGCTTCGCGTAGAAAAGGTGTCTAATGACTAATTTTATTGTTTTGTCAGTGTTAGCGACGATTCTTATTTCAATATTATTTTTTGCTTCGTTCCTAGCCAATCTTGGAAATACTTTTAGAAAAAATAAAGAAAATAATATCATATATCGCTTTATTTCCTGTGCACCTGGCAAGGTGATTACTCTTTTCGGCGCCAAAGTCACTTACTTTCGATTAAGCGTCGTCAGTCTTGCGATTTTTTTAATTATAGTTTTTGGTTACTACTTTGCTTTTCATTACTTCTATTAGGGGCGCTAGTAAAGATCCACTGCTTTTTGAGCTAATATCTAGGAACTAAAGATGGCGAACGGAAAAAATCTCAAACTCCGCACGGGCGGAATCTCTCAGGCAGTGCGCCACTGGACTGAGACTAGAAGCTGCAAGCAACTGATGGTGCATGTCACCAATGGCGAGAATGCGGAAGACGCGGTCCGGTTCTTCCGGTGCTGCGGGATGGTGACAGTTGTGTAGGGGGGGGAGATTATGTATCGTAGCCGTCAAGAAACAACAAAAGACATGAGGCCGCAAGAATTATCCATATATTTTTTCTTAGAGTATTATTTATAACTTTGTCTTTATGCACAATTTCAGACGTTTCTATTGCTGAAGAGAGAAGAATTTTTGTTCGGGACGAGATTATTGTTCCATATATTGATATTGAGGACAAGAAATTACGTTCTTTGTCAGAGTCCCTTATGAATATTTTTTCCGTTGCTTCCGGTGTTCAGATTAAGCCAAGTGGAGAGTTGAATTTTTATTTGATAGAGCGAGATAATATTTTATCTAACGATGAATTTAGAAGTAGATACTTGGGAGAAAAATTTGGAGATGATTTTTCAAAGTTCTATTCAGAGGGATTGAGTAGTGAAGACCCATGTTATACGCGATTTTTTGTTGATAAGGATGTTTTTGTTCGGTCGTTTTCTCTTATAGATCAAAGTATAGAAGGCGCTTCTTACGAGCTTTGTGTTGCAAAATCTATTGCATTGGCGTTTGGATTTTATACCAACGAGCCTTATCTGAACATTGGCGAATTCTTGGCACTTTCCATCCCCTACCTCAACGCAATTGGGTCGTGTCGAGACTCGGAAGATGTCCCCAAATGCGTCTTAAGAAAAATAGAAGGTGTTCTTAAATCTAGTGAAATAGAGACCAAATTTTTTGGCGGAAAAAAATAATGGGTGATTGGACAAAAGTAATTGGGACGTATGGGCGGGCGTGCCGCAAGATTGGCGGATTAACCACGCCTCGAGATTTGGCTGCTGAAAGAGCGCTCCTGAATTTGAAGTTCCACGTCATGTTTCTGACTGCCATCGTTGAAAACTGAAACGCTAGTCAAAGGATGACTTCAACGGCAGACAGTTCGAGGCTTGGCTGATCATCCAGGCAATGTGCTGGTACTTGCGTTATCCGCTGAGCTATCGGGACATGGAAGAAATGTTCCAGGGCGCGGGTTTGAGGTGGACCACAGCACCATCAACCGGTGGGTTCTAACCTACGCTCCTCTGATGGAGAAACGGTTGCGAAGTTTCTGCAAACCGCATTGCGGCTCGGTCCGTATCGACGACACCTATGTGCGCATCAAGGGCCAATGGCGCTATCTGTATCGAACCATCTACACGCATGGAAATCCGGTCGATTTCCTGCTTACGGCAAAGCGCAATCTGAATGCAGCCAAATGGTTCTTTTGAAAAATGTTGAAGGATGCGCCGCTGTTGTCACCAGGCAAAATTGGCACAGATGGTGCCTGCACGTTTCCTGCCGCCATCGGGGACGCGGTTGACGGCGGTTTGCTTGCTTCTGATCCGGTGAACTATGTGACCAAGTATTTGCAACAAGGCATTGAGAGCGGCCATTTCAGGCTGAAGAAAAATATGCAGAAGGTCGGCGGGCTCCGCTCGTTTAACTCAGCCAGAAATTCCATCGCCGGTTTTGAAGCCATGCTGTGGCTCAAAAAGGGCTTCGGCTTGACCGGTCAGTGGAGCGTCCGCGAACAGAACGATCTGCTTGCGGTGCTCTTCGGAATCGAGAAAGGGAACGAAGCCTGAAAGTCGTTCCCAAAACAGGAGACGTCCGTCTGCGATCACTGCAACATGCCCGGATCGTCGTGCCGCGCATCGCTGGCGCAGCTTCAAGCTGTCGTACGATCCGGTCTTCGCCGAGAAACTCACAGGTATCGTGGGTCTCCATGTCGATCCGCCGACTGATGCGGTGGTGTTGGCATGCTGCCGCTTCAGGCTAAACAATGATCTGTCTCCCGATGGAGATCACCCGGTCAGGCGGCAGGTTAAATTTATCAATCGATTGAGCCGAGTTGCGCCAAAGGAATGCGAACATCGTGCTTCGAACCCGCTCGAAGAATGGTGTCTCGCGTGCCGAGAGGATTGTGTCATGCCCGACATAGAAAATGGCTTCATCCAAAGAGATGTCTAGCCCGAGCGTCTCGCTTAACCTCATCGCAATGGGTAAGTTCGGGTTCTGCATAAACCCATAGTGAAATGTGATGTGATAAAACCCGGACGCAAGCTCCACGATTTCGGCGCGCTCCGCACTTGGTACCCGTGGCACGTCTTCGACCAGAACGGTCATGAACACGACCCGTTCATGCAACGCCGGAGCGTATTCGAGATCCTTCAGGAGAACCGCGGGGACATAGTCGCCCGGTGGCGTCAGATAGACAGCAGTACCGGGAATACGGGCCGGCGGATTGGCTGTGATCCGCTCGAAGAAGTCCGTGAGCGGTTCCCTGTCTCGAGTGTTCAGGTCACGCACTCGCGCCATACCGAAGCGCCATGTTGCCATGATTGCGAAGACCAGAAAAGCAACGACGATCGGGTACCACCCGCCTTCTAGGAACTTGAACAGATTGGCGCCCAGAAACGCCATATCGATGACGAGGAACGCTGCGGCGAGCACCCCCGCGAGCAGCGGATTCCAGTTAAAGCGTCGGGCAACGAAGTAGGCAAGACAGGTGGTAATCACCATGTCCATCGAAACGGCCAGACCATAGGCAGCAGCCAGATTGTCCGATGTTCGGAAGGCAAGCACCAGGCCGACCGTCGCGACCATCAGCACCCAATTTACCACCGGAATATAAATCTGACCGATCTGTTCGCGGTCGGTCTGAAGTATGCGCAATGATGGCATTTGACCGAGACGTATGGCTTGGCGGGTCAACGAGAAGACCCCGGAAATAACTGCCTGCGACGCGATGATGGTGGCAACGGTCGAAAGAGCTACAAGCGGGTAATGTGCCCAATCCGGGCTGAGCCCGTAGAACGGATGTGCGACAAAGCCGGGCTCGTGGAGAACGATCGCTCCCTGACCGAAATAATTCAACAAAAGGCAGGGGAGCGCGACGACAAACCAAGCCAACCGAATTGGGGTACGTCCGAAATGACCCATGTCTGCATAGAGCGCCTCCGCGCCTGTGACCGCGAGGAAGACCGTGCCAAGGATTATGACCCCCATGACACCATTGCCGAATAGAAAACTGATTCCGTGGAGGGGGTTCAGCGCTATGAGCACACCGGGGTAGTGCAGGATACCGCGTATTCCGATCAGGCCAAGAACGAGGAACCAGATCAACATAACAGGTCCAAAGAGTGCCCCGATCCGGCTCGTGCCCTTGTACTGAAACGCAAAGAGCACCAGGAGAATGCTGACTGTGACCGGAATGACGAAATGATCGAAACGCGTTGTCTCAACTGTCAAGCCTTCGACAGCACTGAGAACCGAAATCGCAGGCGTGATCGTGCCGTCCCCGAAAAGGAGTGCGGCACCGAAGAGGCCCATGATCATCAGAACATTTCGTTGAGTTCCGGGTGCCGCAACCCAGGGGTTGAGTAAGGCGACGAGTGCGATGATCCCGCCTTCACCGTTGTTGTCCGCTTTGAGTACAAACCAAAGATACTTGATCGAAACGACAAGGATCAGCGCCCAAACGATCAGCGAAAGAACGCCAAGGACATTAGCTGGCGTGGCCGTTACGAATTCACTTCCGTTGAAGGCCTGCTTGAAAGCATAGAGAGGACTGGTTCCAATGTCGCCATATACGATACCGAGTGCAGCAAGAGATAGCTTGGATGCGGACTTGCGGGATTCTGTTTCAGGTATATTCGAGGTCAAAATTTAGCTTTCCGGTTTGTCAAATGGACCTGTCACGATTTGATCTTCATTGGCAGCGCCTTTATCGACCTTATCTGCAAAGCAAATCCAGCGCGAACGATCGTACCCCGAATGGACCGAGAAAAAGGCGGTTTCGGCCGATGGACTATCTTGCCGGTGGAAGGCTCCTTGAGACTTCTGCCGGCGCTAGATGGTCCCGGCAGAAATCGTGTTTGGCTCGGAGGAGGCCGCACAGCGGCCGGAAGAAAGCGTGGTCCGCAGGGCGAGACCAGAACAGATAGGAGCCGTGCTTGGCTCTCGTTCGCTTTCTCGTCCAAAATCGCTCTGAGTTCTGCGTACAATTCGTATGTTTCTAGGCCGTGTGGACGGATTTGATCAAGATGAAGGCCGCGGCAATTGCGACGAAGCTTCTGCAAACCGAATCAGCGCTGGTCTCGCTCGCAATTTCACGCTGTTTGCTCGGCGTAAGTTGCTGCTTGGCTTGGCAATTTTATCGGCGCGTGTTTGTGTTCAGCGCATTGGCAGCAACGCGCAGACCCAAGGTTTGCCGGATCACAGGAGTGAATTGGGCATGGAAGATAACTCAGTCGTCTACAGTCTCGGCGTTGGGGTGCAGCCCGAAAACTACATGTACACCAACTATTTTGAGGCAATCGACGGGGATCCTGAGAAAATGAGAGTGGTCGATGATACACCAGACGGAGGTGCCTGGATCTCGCCGATTGGGCTTACCGCTGGCAGGCACGTGTTACCTCAATTCGTACCAACCAAGCTTCGCAGGGGCGGGCCTGGGATCAAACGTCAACCGCTGCTCGATGTGAACCGCTGGGAAGGAGGTGCGCCGCTTGTTCCGCAAGTGTTCAAGGACATTCTTGAAGAGCTTGAGCCAGACGTTCACCAGTTCTTCCCAATGGAGTACTTCGAGAACGAGACCAAAATCGGAGAAGGCTATCTGTTTATCACTGGCAACCGTCTGGACACACTGCATGACACGCTATGCGAGCCTGGCCGTGATGACCAAGGTTTCTTGATCCGGGCGAAGAAGCCTGAAATCACAAAAATTGTGTTTTCGCTTTCGAAAATCAATGGTCACCACGCTTGGAACGAAATGTTTATTCGCCGTCCTGGCCTCAGGGTGTCGCAAGTTTTTGGCGATGCGTTGCGAGCCAAGAACCTGAGTGGCGTCAATTATCATAGCTATCGGGCTGTTTGATTTTTTAGGGGCTGATTATGGTGGAGTTCAGTGATCTTACCCGTCCGGACTTGGGCGCGTTGCTGGGGTTTGCATCCGTATACGGATCGGAGCTCCAAGGCGCTCATGTGAACGGCAAAACCAAACTTGTGCCTTCGCTCGGACGAATCTTCGATTTTAAGAGCAGCGATATGCCTGAAGGAGCGAAGCATTAGGCCGTGTAGACGGATTTGATCAAGATGAAGGCCGCGGCGATTGCGACGATGGCGCGGAAGTTTCTGGCGGTTTTCTCGCATCGCAGGGCGACGCGTTTAAAGCGTTTGAGCTTGCCCATCATTTGTTCGATGCGTGCGCGGCCGCGGTAGAGCGCTTTGGCGAAGTGCCTGGGAATGTCGCGCCGGTTTGATTTGTAAGGGATGACCGGGACAGCCCCGGCCTTTCGCGCAGCCTCTCGATTGGCATTGCTGTCATAGCCCTTGTCGGCAACGATGGCCCGATGTTTGATGTCGGGGCCGGTTTCCATGAGATCCGTAAACTGCTTGCTGTCAGAGGCTTCGCCACCGGTCAGTTCAAAGCCAAGCGGCAGGTCGCTCCGATCCGTTTTCAGATGGATCTTGGTGCCGAACCCGCCGCGCGAACGCCCGAGCGCTTGACCTTCCTGCCCCCTTTGGCGCCTGCCGCGGAAACATGGGCGCGAATAACGGTGCTATCGAACATGGCAATCAGGTGTGCCCCTTCATCAAACCCGGCCAGAATGGAAAAATAGTCCTCGAACACACCCGTCTTGCCAAGACGGTCGAACCGTTTCCAGACGCTGTTCCAGTTGCCGAACCGCTCGGGCAAAGCGCGCCAGGAGATGTTGTGAAGCGTGAAATAGTGCAGCGCCTCGAGAAACAGACGGTCATTCTTTGCCTTCGCGCCGACCCGTGGCAAGCAAGCCCGGAAAACCTCCATTGCCAGTTCGAAATCCCGTGCTGTCATCTTGGTACACATCGCCAACCTCCAAATCACGTCGGCAACCTATGAATCACTTTGAAATCAAATCCGGAATCCCAAAACCTCTACCTGAGTCAATTCGTCCACACGGCCTAGGTGGTATTATCCAAATTGTCTTTGCTTGCGGCGGCGAAATCAGGAATGAACAACCTAGTATCTGGGTTGGAATCGTAGGCCAGCTCTGCAATTTTCTCAGACGTTTTTTGAGCGTCTTCTCTGATATTTTCAAAGGTGTAATCTTGGCAGCTCCCAAGCAGCTTTGATGTCATCGTAAGTAGCGCAGAGATATTTTGACCTTTTGCGCTGATCATTCAATTGTTTCGCGTCGTCGAGCCTTTGGGCTGTTTGTTGAGCACACTCTTGTTCTTCTTGTTGTTTTTCCGCCAACCACTCTTGTTCTGCCTCTTTCTTTTTGTCTGCGATGATTTTCTGTTGGGTGTCGTGCAGGCGCTCAGGTGCTGTCACCTTATTCCTCAACATCCGATGCGCGGGTGTTTGGTGATTTGGTCACCAAACTCCCGCGCATCGGGTGATAGGGATCCTCAAATGTGTCCTGTGCTGGTTGATTTTCCGAAAAGCACAGGTCCGCAAACTGAGGAGCACACGACATGGAGCTCGATATTGTCGAGCTGTCACGCCTGCAATTCGCGATGACGGCGTTGTACCACTTCCTCTTCGTGCCGCTGACACTGGGGCTGTCGATCCTGGTCGCGATCATGGAGACCGTTTATGTAATGACCGGCCGGCCGATCTGGCGGCAGATGACGAAATTCTGGGGAACGTTGTTTGGTATCAACTTCGTTCTGGGCGTCGCAACCGGCATTACCATGGAATTCCAGTTTGGTATGAACTGGAGCTACTATAGCCACTATGTTGGAGACATTTTCGGAGCACCACTCGCAATCGAGGGGCTCATGGCCTTTTTCCTGGAAGCAACCTTCGTCGGGCTCTTCTTCTTCGGTTGGGACAAGCTCTCCAGGGTCGGGCATCTAACGGTCACCTGGCTGGTCGCGATCGGCTCCAACTTCTCAGCGCTGTGGATCCTCATTGCCAATGGCTGGATGCAGAACCCGGTTGGCGCGCAGTTCAATCCGGACACGATGCGCATGGAGATGACTTCGTTTTTCGAAGTGGTCTTCAACGAGGTTGCCCAGGCAAAATTCGTCCACACCGTCTCGGCTGGCTACGTCACCGCCTCTGTCTTCGTGCTCGGCGTGTCTGCCTGGTACCTGCTCAAGGGCAGACACATGCCGATGGCGCGCCGATCGATCACCGTTGCGGCCTCCTTCGGCCTGGCATCGGCTCTTTCCGTCGTCGTGCTGGGGGACGAATCCGGTTATTCGGCCAGTCACACACAGCGCATGAAGCTCGCCGCAATGGAAGGCATGTGGGAGACCCACGAGGCTCCGGCCCCCTTCAATCTGATCGGGCTACCCGACCAGGAAGCGCGTGAAACACATTATGCCATTGAGATCCCCTGGGTCATGGGGCTCATCGGCACCCGTTCACTCACGGAAACAATTCCCGGTATAAATGACCTGGTCGCCGAAGCCGAGAAGCGGATCGAAAGCGGAATTGCCGCCTATGACGCGCTCATGACAATTCGCGAGCAAAGGTCGGAAACAGCCCCGCAAGTGCGCGATACCTTCGAGGAAAACTCCGGCAACCTGGGATTTGCGTTCCTTCTGCTTCGCTATATGGACGACCCGAGGGACGCTACGCCCGCGGATATTGCCCGGGCAGCCGAAGACACCATTCCCGGCGTTGCGCCGCTGTTCTGGTCCTTCCGCGTCATGGTCGGTCTCGGGTTCGCCTTTATCGGGGTGATGATCTACTTCTTCTGGCGTTCCTCTTTCTGCCAGCAAAGCTATCCCCGATGGGCACTCCGGCTCGCCGTGGCGATCATTCCGGCGCCCTGGATTGCAGCAGAACTCGGTTGGTTCGTTGCCGAGTTTGGCCGTCAGCCCTGGACAGTGGACGGCATTCTGCCTACGGCCCTCTCCGTCAGCCACCTGAGCATTCAGGACGTATTGCTCACCCTCACCGGGTTTGTGACCTTCTACACGATCCTCTTCGTGGTCGAGATGAGCCTGATGCTGAAATACATCCGCAAGGGCCCTTATCAGGACGTCGAGGAGACGGAAATCTGGAACGCCCGCCACGAACACCGCTTGCGTACCCATGACGGCCAGGTGCCGTTTGCAACCCCTGCGGAGTGATTGCCATGATCCTCTTTGAACTTCTGCCCTACGACACTCTTCGCCTTATCTGGTGGCTGCTTTTGGGTGTCCTGCTGATTGGTTTCGCCCTTACGGACGGCTTCGACATGGGCGTGGGAGCGCTGCTTCCCTTTGTCGGTAGAACGGATGTTGAACGGCGCATCGTTATCAACACCGTCGGTCCCGTCTGGGAAGGAAACCAGGTCTGGTTCATTCTCGGCGGTGGCGCGATTTTTGCCGCATGGCCACCGCTTTATGCGGTCAGCTTTTCCGGATTCTATCTGGCCATGTTCGCAGTTCTAGCGGCGCTCATCTTGCGCCCCGTAGCATTCAAGTACCGGTCCAAACGTGAAAGCATCATCTGGCGAAATAGCTGGGACTGGGCTTTGTTCGTTGGCGGTGCGGTGCCAGCCCTGATCTTCGGAGTCGCAGTTGGAAACGTCCTTCAAGGCGTGCCGTTCGAACTGACGCCGGACCTCTTCTCTCGCTACGAGGGCAGTTACTACGGCAAGTTTCTGGGCCTCCTCAACCCCTTTGCATTGCTCACGGGCGTTGTATCCATTGCCATGTTGACGACCCACGGTGCAGCCTGGCTGTCATTGAAGGCAGAGGGCGTGGTCGCTGAGCGCGCGCGAAGCATCGGTGTGGTAACCGGATTGATGACGATTATCGGTTTCGCGGTGTCGGGGCTATGGTTGTTCTTGGTGATCGAAGGGTATGCCCTCACAGGTGACATCGTGACGGACGGACCGTCGAACCCGCTCTACTCCGAAGTTCAGCGAACCTCTACATGGCTGTCCGCCTATGTGGCCAGACCATGGATCATCATTGCTCCCGTGCTCGGTTTCGCGGGCATGACGATGGCTGTGCTCGGCCTGCGCAAGGGCCGCGAAGTCTCTACTCTGCTGTGGTCCAAACTCGGCATTTTTGGAGCAATCTCGACCGTAGGTCTAACAATGTTTCCGTTTATCTTGCCGTCATCTCTCCACCCGAACTCTTCGCTGACGGTCTGGGACAGTTCGTCCTCTCACCAGACGCTTTTCATCATGCTGGTGGTCACGGTGATCTTCATGCCGTTGATCCTGGCCTACACCGCTTGGGTCTACAAAGTGCTCTGGGGCAAGGTCACCGAAGCGGACGTTACCGGAAACTCGGACACTGTCTACTGAGATAAGGAGCAAAACCATGTGGTACTTCGCCTGGCTTCTGGGTCTGCCGCTCGCCGCGATATTTGCCGTGATGAACGCGATGTGGCTCGAACTGCAGCGGGATCGTGTCCTCGCCGACGAGCACGAGGAACGCCCACCTGCCGTTCACGGATAAAGGTGATGAGGCCGGCCATGGAGGCCGGCCTTTTCTCGCTGCCCAGCGCCACCGGCCTTCAGTGTGAGAGGAAGAGCCGGAATAAAGGAAACTCCTGTCCGTTGGTGACCAAGTCACCGAGTGATGCAGGCACGACATGCTAGGAAATCGGGAACTGCCGGTGAAAGGCGAAATGTTTCGCATGGTCTGCCGGCCCGATACCAAAGGAGATGTCGAAATGACCTGGGACTGGAGACTAGGTGGCGTCCTGCTCGGTGCGGTCTTCTTTGCCGCGGTGCTTCTCATGAAGCCCATCGGCGTCAGCACGCAGTTCGTGATCCTTGATGCAATCGTTACGGATGTTGTTACGCCCGATTTCATCACCAGGACCGCAGACGGTTACACATCGACGAATGCCTACATGGCCAAGTCGAACGGCAAATATGCCGGTAATGCCGCAAACCCGTTGAACTACAGTTTCGTTTTTGTGCTGGCCATGGCGGCGGGCGCCTTCGTCTCAACGCTGCTCAAGGGCGGCATCGGACGACAGGAGCGCCGTCTGCCTGCTGTCTGGCGGGCCAACTTTGGCGACACACCGTGGAAGCACTACGCGGTGGCCTTTGCGGGAGGCTTTGTCGTGCTTTACGGCGCGCGTCTTGCCGGTGGCTGCACCTCCGGACACATGATGAGCGGCATGATGCAGACGTCCCTGTCCGGTTACATCTTCGCCCTCGGCGCCTTTCTCGCAGCCGTTCCTACAGCCCTCTTCATGTACAGGGAGGATTGACCGATGACCCTCGTACTCGCCATTGCGATCGGTGCCGCATTCGGCTTCGTCCTGGACCGGATCGGGGCCACCAACCCCAATGTCATCATCGGCATGCTGACATTACGGCGCCTGAACCTGATGAAAACCATCCTTCTGGCCATCGGAACCGGTTCGATCCTGATGTTCGGAGGCCAGATGCTCGGGCTTGTGGATGTCGGCCACATGTCGGTCAAGGCGGCCTATGCAGGCGTCTTTATCGGCGGACTGCTGCTCGGTGTCGGCTGGGCGGCTGCCGGCTACTGTCCGGGCACGGCCATCGGCGCCGCTGCTGCCGGTCGAAGAGGTGCATTGATCTTCGTCGTCGGCGGTCTGTTCGGAGCCGCCGCATACATGGCGACCTATCCAATGTGGAAGGCCTCCGGACTGCTTGATGACATCGCAGGCGGCAAGGTCACGCTAGGCTCCGTACCCGGCTCTGCCTATGAGAGCATCTGGACCGTTCAGGGCGATCTTCTGGGCATTGCACTGGGGGCAGTTTTCGTTGCCGTCGCGTTCGCCCTGCCGCAGCGCCTGACGGGAGATGCGACAGGCAAGCTTCCGGCCGAATAACACGGGAGCCAAAAGGCCAACCCGAACTCATCAAACTAAAGGGCGATCATCATGTTGAACGGCAAGATCGCGCTGGACGAAGAATGTCACAAGGGATGGCTCGAACGTCAGCGCGACCTGATCGAACGACCTGGCAAGAAAATCCACAACGCCAATACGGTCAGTTTCGGCGAAGACCATTCCGAATAACCGCAGGATTGAAAACCATGACCGTTGATACCGGACAGGCGGCACTGCCGTCACGACTGGAACATTTTCCGATCAGCATCTTCGGCGTCACGATGGGGCTATTCGGTCTGGCTCTGGCGTTGCACGCCTGCGGCGTTGCCGGGGCTTCCTCGGCCGTTGGCTGGACCGCTTTTGCGGTTTTGGTGTTGCTTGCCGCGATATATCTGCTCAAGGCGCTGCGCCATCCGGAATCCGTTGCCGCGGAGTGGCACCATCCGGTAAGGCTCGCCTTTTTTCCGGCGACCGCAATCTCGCTGTTGCTTTTTGCGACTTTCCTGCGTGAACAGAACCCTGCAGCAGCTAATATCGTCTGGATTATCGGAGCGTCGGCACAGGCAGTCTTCACGCTTGTCGTGGTGACGGCCTGGATCTCCCATCGCTCCTTCGGCCCAGGTCAGCTCTCTCCGGCCTGGTTCATACCGGCGGTAGGCAACGTTGTTGTTCCGCTCGCCGGTGTCCCGTTGGGCCATATCGAGGCGAGCTGGTACTTCTTCTCGGTCGGCATCGTTTTCTGGATCGTCTTGCTGACACTTGTCTTCAACCGGCTCATCTTTCACGATCCGCTTCCCGGCAAACTGCGTCCGACACTGGTGATCCTGATCGCCCCGCCCGCTGTCGCCTTTCTCGCCTGGATTCAACTGTCGAACGGCGCCGTGGATGCACCGGCCCGGCTGCTGCTGAACATCGGTTACTTCTTTACCGCGCTTGTTGCGATCCAGGTCCCTGCGCTGTTGCGGCTTCCGTTTGCACTGCCGTTCTGGGCCCTGTCATTCCCACTGGCCGCCATGACCACAGCCAGCTTCCGCTTTGCTGCACTTGATGGCTCCGCGCCACACCGCGTGATCGGCTGGACCTTGCTGGCGCTTCTCATTCTCACCATCGCAGCGCTGACTGTCCGAACTATCCGCGCTGTCGTGGCACGGGAGATCTGCCAACCTGAATGAACCTGAAAGGAAGCCCCATGAAGTTCCTGACCCGTGCTCTCTCAGTCGCGGTAATCTGCGCCGCAACCGTAACCACCGTCACAGCGCAGGAAGCGAAGAAACTCGTGACCGTGGTGACCTCGGCCGAACCTCAGACCCAGTTGATGGCAATGGTGCTGACGATGCAGGCGGCGCAAAAGGGTGCCGAAACGCACATCCTGCTCTGCGGACCGGCGGGAGATATCGCATTGCGCGACGCTCCGGAGAGCGCAACCTCCGGCCAGCCTCCGCGTGATATGAGCCCCCAGGGGCTTATGCAGACAATCCGTCAGAAAACCGGGGCCTCGGTCGAGGTTTGCGCGATTTACCTGCCAGGACGCGGTGAAGACCCGTCGGTCCTGCTTGAAGGTATCGGGGTGGCAAAGCCCGACGAGATTGCGGCACGACTATTGGCTGACGGTACGCGCGTGCTCAGCTTTTGAAGCAGGTTTGACCGGAGGCGCTGGCCGTCACCTTGAAGCGGCATCTTGCAGATGGTCCCTGGCGTCGCGCAGGTGAGCGCCTATCCGGCCATATAGATCACCCTGTGCTGAGGACTTGCGCCACGCCAGAGCCACCCGGCGTGGACACGCGTCGGGCAGCTCGGACAGGCTCAGAGCGTGCCCCTTTGTAACGCCGGCATCCAGAGCAAGCTGCGGCAAGAGGGTGATGCCAAGTCCTTCCTCCACCATTGCGACAAGCGTTGGCAGGCTTGTGGCAGCAAAACTCTCGTCTTCATTGAGCCGAACTTCCGGGAAACTGGACAGCGCGTGGCGCTGAAGGCAATGCCCGCGTTCGAGAAGAAGCAGCTGCCGTCCGGACAAGTCCTCCCCTGCGAGCGACTTCCGGTTCGCCAGGGGATGACTCAACGGGACGGCAAGACGATAGCCGTCGGCAAAAAGCTCCTCGGCGGCAACCTGAGACGGCAACTCATATGGCAGGGCGATCAGTATGAGGTCGAGCCGTCCGTCAACCAGTCCCGCGATGAGCGCGTCAGTCAATTCCTCACGCAGATAAAGCTTCATATCCGGATATGCCGCGCGGAGCAGCGGCATGGCTCTCGGCATGAGAAACGGGCCAATGGTCGGGATCGCTCCCAGCCGAAGCTGCGTGGTCCCGGCCTCAACCTCGCGGTCGGCGCGGTCTTCGAAGTCCTTCACGCGGGCGAGCACATCTCGTGCACGATCCGCAAGATCTTCGCCGACCGGGGTCATCATGACCGAATGCTTGGTCCGTTCCGCCACCTGCACACCCAGCCTGTCTTCAAGTTCTTTCAGGCCGTTCGAAAGCGTGGATTGCGTGACATGACACAGTTCAGCCGCGCGGGAGAAATTTCTCGTTTCCGCAAGGGCCGTGAGAAACCGAAGCTGTCTGAGAGTGGTCATCTTCTGATCGTTTTTTTGAATTACAGAACGCGATTAAATCAATTTCCAATATAACGAGCAAGTTCATACTTTTGGCAGGCAACCACTCAAGGAGCCTATCGATGACTGCTGAAACCCCTGCCTCAAACGATCGTAATGTCGGCCTGCCACGCCTGAACGAGCCGGCTCCCGACTTCTGCGCACTGACCACACACGGAACGAAATCCCTCTCGGACTTCCGTGGCAAATGGCTGATCCTTTTCTCGCACCCGGCCGACTTCACCCCGGTGTGCACGACTGAATTCACCGCCTTCGCTCGCCGGGCTGAAGACTTCGCCAGGCTCGATACAGAGCTACTTGGCCTGTCCATCGACAGTCACTACGCTCACATCGCATGGGTTCGCTCGATCAAGGAGACCTTCGACGTCACCATTCCGTTCCCGATCATTGCCGATCTGGATATGAAGGTGGCACAGGCATTCGGCATGATCCAGCCCGGCGCATCCGACACCCAAGCGGTTCGGGCGACCTTCATAATCGATCCAGAAGGCATTCTGCGGGCAATGGTCTATTACCCCATGACCAACGGCCGCTCAGTCGATGAATTCTTCCGCCTGGTCCAGGCGCTTCAGACTTCGGACGCGCACAAGGTGGCGACGCCCGAGAACTGGAGGCCGGGCGAGGACGTTATCGTGCCGACACCCCAGACGACAGATGCGGCAGATGCGCGAATGAACGAAGGCTACCAGACCAAGGACTGGTATTTTTCGACGCGCGCAATCTGACGACCCGCGTGCAAAACTGGTATTCGAGTCGCACGGCGGTAGCACCGCCGTGCAAACTGACTTTATTGGAATCGGAGCACGCTTCATGAATCACCTGGCAGACAACTGGATTGACCGGTTTCAGGGGCTCAGGGGGCTTCCCGCAGACATTCGGGCGGACCTGAAAAGCGGAAGCAGGATCGTCTCGGTTCCTGCCGGCACCCGGGTCTTCGAACCCGGCCAGTCCGCAGACAATCTCCTCTTGCTGCTGGAAGGTACGGTGCGTGTCCAGCACCACTCGGCAACCGGACGTGACGTGCTGCTTTACCGGGTTCATGCCGGCGAAAGCTGCGTGCTGACCACCGCGTGCATGCTGGCATTCGAGAACTATTCCGCCGAAGGCATTGCAGAAACAGCGGTGACTGCAGCAGCAATCCCACGAAAGGTCTTCGACGAGCTCGTAGCACATTCGTCCATATTCAGAGAGTTTGTTTTCACAGCATATTCCCGCCGGATAACCGACCTTTTCACCCTAATCGACGACATCGTGTTTCAACGCATGGATGTTCGTCTCGCGTCCCGTCTCTTGGAGCTTGCCAATGCCGACGGCTATGTCCATGCGACCCATGCGGTCCTCGCTTCTGAGCTGGGAACGGCACGCGAGGTGATCTCGCGAACGCTCTCGGAGTTTCATCGCCGCGGCTGGATCGAACAGTTGCGAGGCGAAATACGCCTGGTGGGACGGGAGGGACTGGAACAACTTGTCCGCTCTGTGTGAACCAGGCACAGGAACAGGGTTTGCGGACGGTGACCAAGTCACACAATACCGGCTGCTGGGCATGCGATTGTTCGCTTCCTCGGATTCCATCAAGGAGCAGAACATGAAAAGAAATATGGGAACCATTGATCGCGGCATTCGCGTGTTTGTCGCAATCATTCTCTTGGGCATTAGCTTTGGATCGGCGTTCGCCTCAAGCGGCGTCTTGCATTGGGTGTTGATCGCCGTTGCTCTTGTTTTCCTTCTCACGGCAGCAGTTGGAAATTGCCCTCTCTACAGCCTCATTGGCATCAGGACCTGTAAAGCGAGCTGAGTCATCGAGCCTGCCGTCTACCTCATCAGGCCCAGTCCAATGAGTTTTATGGGGGGTGTCGCAAGTTTCGTCAGCAAGCGGACCTCCCACGTTTTGGGAACGGCTTTCGGGCTTCGTTCCGGCATCGCAAATTATTGAATTCACTCATGCCGACGGGATCACTCGGTGAAGCCGTCGGCATTCTTCGCCCTGAAATTTTCCCGGGTGTATGCAACACCGCCATTGGTCAACGACAACACATTGGACCGACAGTTTGATGTGGTCCCCCCCACCGGATCTGGGTACGAACATCCCCGACGTCAGGATACGGGAAGGCTTTGCATATTTTTTTGGAGGGGGTGATCGATCTCTACTCCCGCCGTGTCGCAGGCCTCCTCTCGGCGATGCGTTACATCGCCTGCCGGGCAATGGAGGAGCCGGCACGGGACCGGCCACGACAACGCTGTTGCCGAGAGCTTCTTCAACCTGTTGAAGCGCGAGCGGATACGGCGCCGAGCCAACAAAACTCGCGAAGACGTCGGCCGGATGTGTTCGATACCATCGAGATGTTCTACGACCCGAGGCGAAAGCACGTCAGGAACGGGAGGCTGTCACCCATCTAGTTCGAACGGCAGCAGAAAATGCAGGCCGAGGGCGTCTGGCAACCCGAGGCTATCCACTATTCAGTCGCTCCTCGTGAACCCCTAAATTCATGAGTTTACGGCCTAAATTCAATCCATCAAATGCCGGGACTAAACAAACTAGGGTTGACTTGCTCCCTCTGGAGCCTGAGAAGCTGCGCCGCGATGGAGGCGATAGCCGTCCATGTCAGATCCTTCCCGCCACCGTCTATCAATACCCAAAAACTGCAAGGAAATGCCTTATGGCAATCAAGAATCGCTTTGCCGATTTGCTTTCGGAAATCAGTGCATGGCGCCGCGACATCCACGCGAATCCCGAACTGGGTTTCACGGAAACGCGCACGGCCGGCAAAGTTGCTGAACTTCTAAGATCCTTTGGCTGTGAAGAAGTCGTCGAAAACGTCGGTAAGACCGGCGTTGTCGCTGTCATCAAAGGACGCGGCGGCGAAGGCAAGTCCATTGCGCTGCGCGCAGATATGGACGCCCTGCCGATTACCGAACTGACCGGCGTTGAGTATGCCTCCGTAAATCAGGGTAAAATGCATGCCTGTGGTCACGATGGTCATACGGCTATGCTGCTCGGCGCCGCCAAATACCTGTCAGAAACCCGCAATTTCGCCGGTCAGGCCGTGCTGATTTTCCAGCCCGGTGAAGAGGGGTGTTTTGGTGCGCGCTGTATGCTGGAAGACGGGCTTTTGGAGCGTTGGAACATTGATGAAGTCTACGGCATGCACAACTGGCCCGGCATGCCGGTTGGCAGTTTCGCCGGTCGCGCAGGCCCGAACATGGCAGCCGTCGGCAATCCGACCATCAAGATCACGGGCAAGGGCGGTCATGCTGCAGAGCCGCACGATTGCATTGACCCAATGCCAGTGGCCGCTCAGATCATCATGGCCTGCCAGACCATTGTCTCGCGCAATGCCGATCCGCTCGAATCGCTTGTCATTTCGCTGACAAACCTGACATCGGATTCAACCGCCAGAAACGTGATCCCGGAGACGGTTGAAATTACCGGTACGGTGCGCGCACTCAGTGACGACATGATGAAGTTTGCCGAAAAACGGATTGGCGAAATCTGTGCCGGTATTGCACTGAGTGCCAACGTCAAGATCGAGTTCTCGTTCGCTGCAGGCTATCCGGTCACGGTGAATGATCCTGCTTCAATGGAGGCAGCCGTGGCCGTGGCCCGTGAAATCGCCGGCGCCGAGAATGTCGATGATGATATGGCGCCGTCCATGGGTGCAGAAGATTTCGCGTACTTCCTGCAGAAGCGACCGGGCGCCTTCATCAATCTAGGCAATGGTGACAGTGCCGGTCTGCACTCGCCCTATTACAACTTCAACGACGAAGCCATTCCATTCGGATCCAGCTGGCTGGTCGGAATGGTGGAAGCACGCAGCCCGCTCAGCTGATCGGTGCCTTTGAACCGCCCTGGAAAAGAGCCGACTTGGCTCTTTTCCTGTTTTTACCAACCTCAACAACTATGAATATCCGGGACGCTCTGTTTTTTACCGTGTGGCGACAAGCGTGTGGTTTTCGCCGTCGACGTTCAGATAGCGGCGCACGGGGAGGGGCAGTTTCGGCGATTTTTCATTGAACAGGCCACATCCTTCCAACAGCTGCCGCTTGTCCGGGTTCGGACCCACCGCGCGCCATATGGTCCGCGTGGAATAGGGCAGGTTTTCCTCACGCCAGGAAACGCCGGTCGTCACCCCGCGCAGATAGGTGCGCTGGTGTTCTGCAAACGGCATCAGTGTAGTCTGACACAGGAAAGAATGTTCGCTCATGCCGCGCTCGACGATAAAAAGCCGGTTGCGCCAGTAGGCGGCCAGTCCGGAATATTTCGAAAGCTGCCGAATCTCCAGGTCCCGATCATAGATCCGCTCGATCGTTTTCACCGTGACCTGACCGTTGTGTTCCTCGAGTCTGGCAAAGCTTCGGACGATTGTTCCGGGCCATGACAGGCTTTTGTGGTAAATTTCGTAATAGCCTGCGTACTGGCGCAGCTCCGGCAGGTTTCCGGGAAACCCCTCCCGCAACAGGAAATTCGGCCCGATGGTTTCATCTGGCTTGCCCAGTATGTCCTGAAAATGCTTCTCCGGCAGCAGGAAGTCCTGCGGTTTAAGTTTGAAGTACCGCGCAATTTTCCCCGCATTAAAAGGCGAAGGACGAGTTTGCGCGGCAAGATAGCGGTTGAACTGTTGCCTGTTGATCCCGATCTCGCGACAGATTGCTGTAATCGACGGACGGGTATCGCAGGCAAGCCTCAAATTGGCCGCGAAACGACTTTTGTTACTGTTTTTCAATCTGTTCGGAGCCGATCATAATAGCGTCAAGTAGCGTCACTGTGCATCAATAAGCGAAGTTGTCCGGCTTGCGCAAGCCGCTTATGCAGCTGCACATGAATTCTGACAGACCCGTCAACCGCGCCTCCAGGCATCCCGATACGACCTTTTGCGACTATTCAGCATCCGTAATCGTGAAGCGGCACGGGCGATATGTGAAACGCTAGAAAAGACCGGCAAAGCCAAATGAAAAAAACGAAATCAACCATTCAGAAATCCGGCCTTGATCGCCGCGCCTTTCTTGCCTCTACCGCTGCTGTCGGGTTTGCGGCAACCGCTTCCGGGCTTTTGGTGCCGAGCGAAAGCCAAGCTGCCGAAGAACCGCAGCGCGGTGGCCACCTCGTCCTCGGTCTTGACCGCGGGCAGACGACCGATGTTCTTGATCCCGGCACCTACACCGGCAGCGCCATGTTCCTGGTCGGCTTCACCTGGGGCGACAGGCTGGTCACCACCGATCCGGTGTCCGGCGAGGCGCTCCCCAGCCTTGCCGAAAGCTGGACATCTTCCGAAGATGCAAAGGTCTGGACCTTCAAATTGCGCAAGGATGTGCGCTTTCATGACGGCACGCCGTTCACCGTCAACGATGCCGCCCAGACGCTCCGCCGGCATTCCGACAAGGACTCCACCTCCGCAGCACTCGGCCTTCTCAAAGGGATCGAAACCATCGAGGAAAAAGGCGGCGATCTTGTCATTACGCTGAAGAACGGCAACGCCGACCTGCCGCTGACGCTGACCGACTACCATCTGCAGATCCAGAAGAACGGCGGCATGGACGATCCGAACAACGCGATCGGCACGGGGCCTTACAAGCTCGAAAGCTTCGAGCCGGGCATTCGCATCACCTTTTCCAAGAATGAAGATGACTGGAACGAGGATCGCGGTTTCGTCGACAGCGTCGAGGTGCTCGTCATCAACGACAATACAGCCCGCATCGCGGCGCTCTCGTCCGGCAAGGTGCATTTCATCAACACGCTCAGCCCGAAGACGATGCCATTGCTGTCGCGGGCGCCGAACATCGAGACCATCAGCACCAAGGGCAAGGGCTTCTATTCCTTCCTGATGCAAGGCGACACCGCACCTTTCGACAATAACGACCTCAGAATGGCGCTGAAACTCGCCATCGACCGCGAGGCGCTGCTGAAAACCGTTCTCGGCGGTTATGGCACGTTGGGCAACGACTATCCCGTCAATGATGCCTATGCGCTGGCGCCGACCGACATTCCGCAGCGCGCCTACGACCCGGAAGAAGCGGCCCATTATTACAAGAAATCCGGCCATGACGGCCCGATCCTACTACGCACCTCCGATGGTGCCTTTACCGGCGCGATCGACGCCTCCGTGCTGTTCCAGGCAAATGCGAAGAAAGCAGGGATCGACATCCAGCTCCAGCGTGAGCCTTCCGACGGATACTGGTCGAATATCTGGAACAAGAAGCCGTTCGTAGCTGCTTACTGGGGCGGCCGCGCAACGCAGGATCTCCGCTACACCACCAGCCAGCTTTCGACGGCGCCCTGGAACGACACCCATTTCAACGACCCCGAGTTCGACAAGATGCTGCTTGAGGCCCGCGCCGAAACCAATCAGGAAAAGCGCCGCGCGCTCTACCGCGAGATGGCGATCAAGGTACGCGACAACAGCGGCCTGATCCTGCCCGTGTTCAACAACTTCCTCAACGCCCGTTCGGTGAAGATGAAGGGCTGGATTGACGATGTCGGCAACGACCTCTCCAACGGACAGCTCGCCAGCCGCGCCTGGCTCGTCTCCTGATCCCACTAACGAGGAAGCCGCGGGCAAGACCCGCGGCTTTCGTGGACACCATGACAGAAAACCAACCCGTTACCTCCGCCACCGGCAAAGCGCCGGTTCCCGGCCCGCTCGCGGTTTTGCGCGCGCGCTTTCCCATGGGAAGCCGCATTGGCGAGCGGTTCCTACTCGGCATCGGCCTGCTGTTTGCCAGTTCGGTCCTGATTTTTGCCGGGATCGAGATCCTGCCCGGCGATTTTGCCGAGACCTATCTCGGTCAATCCGCAACGCCACAGGCAATCGCCAATCTGAGCGCCGAATTCGGCCTCGACCAGCCTCTCGTAACCCGCTATTTCGACTGGCTTTTCAATGTATTGCATGGCGATTTCGGCAATTCTTGGGCCAGCGGCCAATCGGTCAGCACACAGATTGCAGACCGTCTGGGCAATTCGCTGATTCTGGCTGGCGCCGCGGCGATCATTGCCGTTCCGCTCGCCGTAGGCCTCGGCCTTCTCGCCGTGCTTTATCGCGACCGTCTGGTCGACCGGCTGATCAACCTCATCTCGCTTGCCGCAGTCTCGCTGCCAGAATTCTTCGTCGCCTACCTGTTGATCATGGTTTTCGTGGTCCAGCACCCCGTCACGACGTTTCCGGCCACGGTCTATGACAGCATGACCCTTCTGGAGAAGCTTCAGACCATCATTCTGCCGGTGGCAACCCTGGTTCTGGTGGTGATCGCGCACATGATGCGCATGACGAGGGCCGCCATCATCAATGTCATGGCGTCGGCCTATATGGAGACAGCCGAACTCAAAGGTATCGGCGCCTTGCGGGCGATCGTGAAACATGCCGCGCCCAACGCGCTGGCGCCGATCATCAATGTCGTCGCGCTCAACCTCGCCTATCTGATCGTTGGCGTCGTCGTGGTTGAAGTGGTCTTCGTCTATCCCGGCATGGGTCAGTACATGGTGGATGCTGTGACCGTGCGCGATCTGCCGGTGGTGCAGGGCTGCGGCTTGGTGTTCGCGGCGATCTACATTCTTCTGAACATGACCGCCGATATTCTGTCCATTCTTGCCAATCCGCGTCTGAGGCATCCACGATGAATATCCGTTCTGTTTCCCTGACGGCATGGATCGGCATGACCGGTATCGCCATAGCCGTCATCGCCGCCGCCTTCGCTCCCTGGCTTGCACCCTACGGCGAGAACCAGGTTGTCGGGGCCCCCTGGGAGGCGGCCAGCCAGGCCTTTCCGCTCGGTCTCGACAATCTCGGCCGGGATCTGCTGTCGCGCATGATCTACGGCGCCAGGATGACGCTGTTCGTGTCGTTCTGCGCCACCGTTCTCTCCTTTTCGTTGGGCGTTGTGCTCAGTTTCGTTGCGGCAGTCACGCGCGGATTTGTCGATATGGGTCTGTCACGCCTCAATGACCTGATGATGTCGATCCCGACGCTGATTTTCGCGCTGATCGTGCTGGCGGCGCTGCCGCAGAATCTGGCGGTGCTGATCGGCGTCATGGCGGTGCTCGATTCCACCCGCGTCTTCCGCCTCGGCCGGGCGCTGGCGGGCGACATCGCGGTCATGGACTTTGTCGAGGCGGCAAGATTGCGCGGTGAGAAGACGCTGTGGATCGTTTTCCGCGAGATCCTGCCGAACGCGATGACACCGCTTCTGGCCGAATTCGGCCTGCGCCTCGCCTTCGCCGTTTTGTTCATCTCGACCCTGTCGTTCCTCGGGCTCGGCATCCAGCCGCCGACCGCCGACTGGGGCGGCATGGTGAAGGACAACAAGGACGGTATCATCTTCGGCATTTCCGCTGCCCTTGTGCCGGGTGCAGCGATTGCCGTGCTGACCATCTCGATCAATCTCGTCGTCGATTGGCTGCTGAATCGCACGTCCAGCCTAAAAGGAGGCCGCGGTGGCTGAGCTTCGAAAACCAGACGAAATACCCCTTCTGGAGGTCCGCAACCTTGAGATCGGCGCCATGGCCTATCCGCCGGGCGAGCGTCCCCATCCCATCGAGATCGTCAAGGGTGTGAGCTTTACGCTGGAAAGCGGCAAGGTTCTCGGCCTGATCGGTGAATCAGGCGCCGGCAAATCCACGATCGGGCTTTCACCGCTGGCCTACGGGCGCGGCGGCGTCACGATTACCGGCGGCGAGGTTCTGCTGGATGGCGTCGACATCCTGAAACTCGGCAAGGCCGGTACACGCGCTATCCGCGGCGCGCGGGTCTGCTACGTCTCGCAATCGGCAGCTGCCTCGTTCAACCCCGCCCACAAGCTCGGCAATCAGGTGATCGAAGCGACGGTGCGCCATGGGTTGATGAGCCGCTCGGAAGCCCGTGCTCGCGCAGTCGAACTGTTCGGAATTCTCGGACTGCCGGAGCCGGAAACCTTCGGCGACCGATACCCCCACCAGGTCTCAGGCGGACAGTTGCAGCGCGCCATGACGGCGATGGCGCTGTGCAGCCGGCCGGAACTCATCATCTTCGATGAACCGACCACCGCGCTGGACGTCACCACCCAGATTGACGTTCTGGCGGCCATCAAGACCGCGATCGTGAAAACCGGAACCGCAGCGCTGTACATCACCCATGACCTGTCGGTCGTGGCGCAGGTGGCCGATGACATCATGGTGTTGCGCAACGGCGAAACCGTGGAATACGGCAGCGTCGAGAAGATCATTGAGAACCCCGACGCCGACTATACCCGCGAACTGGTGAA
Source organism: Labrenzia sp. ATLA3 (assembly GCF_057180185.1). NCBI lineage: Bacteria > Pseudomonadati > Pseudomonadota > Alphaproteobacteria > Hyphomicrobiales > Stappiaceae > Labrenzia > Labrenzia sp. ATLA3. The sequence goes on along the minus strand of NZ_JBXUKV010000005.1, from coordinate 435,660 downwards.
TGTCCGCGCAATCCGGAACGAGGAAGCCGGCGACCAGTCCGGCCGCGTCTTGGAGATGAAAAACATCTCGGCCTCCTATGGTACAACGCCGGTTCTGTTCGACGTGTCGCTACACGTTCCAAAAGGGCAGACGCTCGCCATCGTCGGCGAATCCGGATCGGGGAAGTCGACGCTGGCGCGGGTGGCCACGGGGCTTCTGCCACCGACATCGGGCAGCGTGCGCTTTGACGGACAGGAATTACCGCCGGCGCTGAAGAACCGCAGCCGCGAAGAATTGCGCAAGCTGCAGCTGATCTATCAGATGGCAGATACCGCGATGAACCCGCGTCAGACCGTTGGCGCGATCATCGGCAGGGTCGTGACGTTTTATGACGGCCTGCGTGGATCCGCACGCCGCAACCGGGTCAACGAATTGCTCGAACAGATCGAAATGGGCAGCGGCTTTTACGACCGTTATCCTGCCGAGCTGTCGGGTGGCCAGAAACAGCGTGTGGCCATTGCCCGCGCGCTTGCCGCAGAGCCGGAGCTGATCATCTGCGACGAGCCGACATCGGCGCTTGACCCGCTGGTTGCCGACGGCATTTTGAAACTGCTGCTGCAGCTTCAGAAGGAGAAGCAGCTTTCCTATGTTTTCATCACCCACGATATCGCCATTGTCCGCGCCATAGCCGACAGTGTCGCGGTGATGCACCGGGGCAGACTTGTCCGCTTCGGCCCCAAGTCACAGGCGCTGACCCCGCCTTTCGACGATTATACCGATCTGTTGCTGAAATCCGTGCCGGAGATGAAAATCGGCTGGCTGGAAGACGTGCTCGCCAGCCGCAGGATTTCCAGCGCCGGCAACTGACACATCAAGGCCGGGCCGCAGACTGGCGGCTCGCGCCCGTTTCCCGATAATATCCGAATACGAGAAGGTGAAAACCATGGCGCAACAAGGTTTTTCGACGTCTGAGGACCAGTGGATCACGCTCAAGGACGGCACCCGCCTGGCAACGCGAATCTGGATTCCGGACAGCGCCATGGACAAGCCGGTTCCCACCGTGCTGGAGTATCTGCCTTACCGAAAACGCGGCGGAACCGACCCGCGCGACGAATCCACCTATCCTGTTTTCGCCGCGGCCGGCATAGCCGGTGTCCGGGTTGATATCCGCGGTTCTGGCGAATCCGAAGGCGTCATTGACGGCGAGTACACCCCGCGTGAGCTGTCCGACGCCTGCGAAATTCTCGAATGGATTGCCGCACAGCCTTGGTCGAACGGCAATGTCGGGATGATGGGGATTTCCTGGGGTGGCTTCAACTGCCTGCAGGTCGCCGCGCTGAAGCCGCCGCAGCTCAAAGCCGTGATCTCGATCGCCTCCACCGTTGACCGTTACAATGACGATATCCATTACAAGAACGGCACGCATCTTTCCGCGCAACTTTCCTGGGCAGGCACGATGCTCGCCTATCAGTCGCGCTCGCCCGATATCGATCTGGTTGGTGACCGGTGGAAGGAGCTGTGGCTGGAACGGCTGGAAGGCCAGCCCTTCTTCATGGAGGAATGGCTTTCGCATCAGCGCCGCGACGACTTCTGGGAGCACGGCTCGATCTGCGAGGATTTCGACGGATTTCCCGTTCCCGCGCTGGTGATCGCCGGCTGGGCGGATGGCTATCGCAACACGCCGCTGAAAGCGATCGAAGGTCTTCAGGACAAGGGCAAGGCGATTGTCGGCCCATGGGTGCACAAATATCCGCATTTCGCCTGGCCGAAGCCGCGCATGGACTTCCACACTGAAGCCATAGCCTGGTGGAAACGCTGGCTCGATGATGCCGACACCGGCGCTGAACGGCTGCCGCAGATGCGCGCCTATATTCTCGATGCACCGCGCCCGGCGCTTCGTCGCGAAAACGATCCCGGCTACTGGGTCGCCAAGCAGGACTGGGAGGAGCCGCAGACGGAGACGCTGACTGTTGCGGCCGACGGAACGCTCAATACGGCGGGTTACGACGCAGGCGTCGGCGATGTCTATCTGCGTTCGCCGCTCGATACCGGCGTTACTGGCGGGGAATGGTTTACCCTGAAGCCGGATGCGGAGATGGCCGGAGACCAGCGTCCCGATGATGGCGGATCGCTCATATTTGCAACCGCACCGCTCGCCGAAGAGGCTGTCTATCTCGGCGCCCCCGAGTTTTCGGTCGATGTTGCCTGTGAGGCTGACTTTGAAAACCTTGTTGTCCGCATCATCGATGTCCATCCCGACGGAACGCAAACCCGCGCCTGCTACGGCGTTCTCAACCTTGCCCATCGCAACGGCAATGCCGAACCCGAAGCCATGGAACATGGCCGCAAGACCCGCATAACCATGCAGCTTGATGCCATGGGCTACCGTTTCGCACCCGGTCATCGTATCAAGCTCGCGCTCTCGACAAGCTACTGGCCGATCATCCTGCCATCGCCCGAGGCGCCCGGACTGACTATCGATACGGCCAGCATCCGCCTTGGCTTGCCGCTTCTCGGCGAGCACGAGCGTATCGCCGTTGCCGAGCCGGAAAATCCCGATCCCTTGCCGAAGTACGAAATGCTGGCGCCAGCGCAAACCCGGCGGGCGGTCGCAAAAGATCTGGTCACCGGACTGACCCACTACCGTATCTACGAGGACGCCGGACTGGAAGAGCATCCGGAAAACGGTCTGCGTACCCAGGAAATCCGCAACGAGGATTGGTCGATCGACCCGAATGACCCTCTGTCGATGAGAGGCGATATCGAGTGGAAAATCCTAATCGAGCGCGACGGCTGGTCTGTCATGACGAAAACCACGACAGCGATGCACTGCACCGAGACAGACTGGATCATCTCCGCCGGCGTCACCGCATTCGAGGGCGAACGGGAAATATTCAAAAAGTCCTTCGAAAAGCGCATTGCGCGCGACTTCATGTAGCCGGCCCCGCCGCCGGGTATGGGCGCGGAACAAGCGCCGCTCAAAGTCGTAAGCTCTCACGAGCGTTTCCAGGCTCGCGAGGCACCCTGCGACCTATCAATCTCACGTTAGGAATGGCGGCCGATCCCTCGGAACGCTGCCATTCCTCATGCGCGGGTGTGATGGCGTTTCGTCCGCAGTCAACGATGCCGAGAAACGGCGGACGTGATGAAGGCGAACGATTGAGCGGGCAATCTTCGAACGCACCACAAGGTTAAGCCCTTAGCGCGGGCAGCCCGACGCCCGTGCTCTCAAAACCACCGTCCGAGGAAATAACCTGGCCGGTGACATAACTGGCCTTGGCACTGCACAGGAAAACGATAACCTCGCCGATTTCGCCTTCCGAACCGTAGCGGTTGAGCGGAATGGCATCGTGGTAGGCGGCGATGATTTCCGGGGTATGGACGGCCATGGCCAGCTTGGTGCGGACGGGGCCCGGGCACACGCAGTTGGCACGGATGCCGTATTCGCCAAGTTCTGCCGCCTGCTGCTTGGTCAGATGAATGACAGCGGCCTTTGAGGTGCCATAGGCCACGCGCAGGGTCGAGGCGCGCAGGCCGGAGATGCTCGCGATATTGACGATAGCACCCCTGGAGGCCTTGAGGGCGGGTGTGGCGCCCTGAGACATCAGGAAGACGCCGTCGAGATTGGTCTCCATGACAGTCCGCCACCGGGCGAAACTGGTGTCCTCTATCGGACCGAAATCGGCGACACCGGCGTTGTTGACCAGGGCATCGATGCGGCCGAAGGTTGCCATCACGTCCGTGATGAGCCGGTCAACGGCTTCCGGTTGGGAGACGTCGCAGACGAAGGCCTTGGCGCCGTCCAGTCCCGTCGAGGCCTCCTCCAGGGCTGGCACATCCCGATCGATCATCGCGACCTGCCAGCCCTCTTGCAGGAATAGCTTCGTCGTCGCCAAGCCGATACCCCGGGCCGCGCCGGTCACAAGAGCAAGTTTCTGTGTCATGTTGGTTGTCTCCGGGAGAAAATCAGATTGCGGCGTTGCCCATCAGGATTGCCATGCCGCCGTCGACGCGCAGATCGACGCCGGTGATAAACCCCGCCGCATCGGACGCGAGAAACAGAGCGGCTTCAGCCACGTCCCATCCAGTGCCCTGCCGTTTCATCGGAACCTGGGCGGCACGCGTCTTCGCGATCGTTTCCGCATTGGCAGCCGTCGCGATGTGAGCCTGGACATGCGGCGTATCGATCATGCCGGGTACGACCGTGTTGGAGCGCACGCCGCGGGCGGCATATTCCGTGGCGACGCTACGGGACAGGCGGCTAAGAGCGGCCTTGGAGGTTTCGTAGCCGACATAAGGGTAAGGACCGTTCAGATGGGCGGCCAGCGTCGTGATATAGACGATGGCGCCGCCCCCGTTCTTTTCAAGCTCCGGCAGGGCGGCCTGGGTAATATGGAACGCGGCGTCCAGATTGATTGAAAAGACGCGGCGCCAGTCCTCGTAAGGCGTGTCGCCGATGCCGCCCCGGGTGCTGATGCCGATGTTGTAGTGAAGGATGTCCAGACCGCCGAAAGCGCTGACGGCTTCTGCCACGGCGGCGGCCGCGGCCTCAGGGTCGGTCATGTCGCCAACAAAGGACGCCGCCCTTCCGCCTTCGCCCTGGATCAGGTCGACCGTTTCAATCGCAGCCTTGCCATTTTGATCCACCACAAGCACCTGGCCACCTTCGCGGGCGTAGAGAACGGCAGCTGCCTTGCCGTTGCCCCAGCCAGGGCCGACGGATCCGCCACCTATCACTGCAATACGTTTGCCCTCAACCCGGCCTGGTTTACCGATCTTTGTCATTGCATCACCTGATTGGGCAGCCAGAGCGCGATCTCCGGAAACGCGATGACGAGCCCGAGTAGAACGAGTTGCACCAGCACGAAGGGCACGATGCCGCGGTAGATCTCGCGCATGGTCAGCATGTCACCGGCGGCGCCTTTCAGATAAAACAGCGCAAATCCGAAGGGGGGTGTCAGGAAACTGGTCTGCAAGTTGAGTGACACCAGAATGGCGAACCAATAGATCATCTGAGAACTGTCGATATGGTTGCCAAGATGCATCAAAGGCACAACCGGCGCGAAGATCGGCAGCATGATCAGGGTGATCTCGATCCAGTCGAAAAAGAAGCCCATCACGAAGATCATCGCCATCATGGAGATCAGCAAACCCCAGTCGCCGAAGGGCAGAGCACGGGCAGTCTCGACAATGAAATGCTCGCCGCCGACTTTGCGGAAAATGTAGGAAAAGGCCGTGGCGCCGACGAAGATGAAGAACAGCATTCCCAGCGAGGTCACCGCGCCGTCCATGGACTCTCTCAGCGTCATCCGGTTCAGGCGGCCGCGTAGCAGTCCGAGCAACAGGGCGGCCGCGACGCCAACCCCCGAGGCCTCGGTCGGAGTGGCGACGCCTCCCAGGATGGAACCCAGGACGGCGATGATCATCAGCAGCGGCGCGAGAACGGACTTGATCGTTTCAAGCCAAAGGCCGCGCCTTTCATCGTCACTCAAGGGCGCTGCCTTGGGGGCGACAGAGGGCTGCAAAAACGAGCGGACAACGATGTAGATCACATAGCAGCCGGCAAGGAGAAGGCCAGGCAAAAGAGCGGCGACGAACAAGCGGCCGAGCGAGATCGACAGCAGGTCGCCCATGAACACCAGCATCACGGAGGGCGGAATGAGAATGCCCAGCGTGCCCGCCGAGGCAACCGTGCCGGCGGACAGGCCCTTGTCATAGCCGCGCTCCAGCATGGTGGGGATGGCCAGCATGGTCAGCATGACAACCGAGGCTCCGATGATGCCCGTCGCGGCTGCCAGAATGGTGCCCATGAGAATGACCGCCAGCGCGAGGCCGCCGGGAATGATGCGCATCAGGCGCTGCAGGGTCAGCAGCAAATCTTCGGCGATGCGCGTCTTTTCCATAACGAGCCCCATGAAAATGAACATGGGGGCCGCAACAAGGACGGCGTTGTCGATTGTTCCGGAGAAAATACGGTTGGGCAGCAAGGTGGCCTGGACCAGCCGCATGTCTCCAGTCCAGATCGCAAGCAATCCGAAGACCAAACTGATACCCATCAGCATGATCGCGACCGGAGCGCCGGAAAAAAGCAGCACGACGAGCGACAGGAACATCGCACCCGGCAGAAAGGCGGAGACGATCTCGGCCATGATCAATCCTCCCAGGGAGTGCGCAGGATGTCGGGCCGGCGCAGCGCGACAACGGCTTTGAACAGGACGGCCAGTCCGCCCGAAATGGTGAGCATGGCGCCAAGCGGGATCACGGATTTGACAATCCAGCGGTTCGGCAGGCCGATGCCGCCGGGACTGCCTTCACCACGTTCGAACGAGCGCAGCACAAAGTCGGTCCCAAACCAGGTCAGGAGCACCATGAACGGAATGAGAAAAGCCACGATCGCGACGATCTCGATCCAAAGCCGGGTGTTGTGGCGCATGTTGCTGGAAAAAATGTCGATCCGGACATGGGCATCCGCCAGGTAGGTCCAGCCGAAACAGAGCAGGGCAATCGTGCCGTGAATGTGCCACTCCAGTTCCTGGAGCTTGAAGGATCCGGTCGAAAAAAAGCGCCGACCGACGACGTCGTAGAGAATGACCGCCGCCAGAACCAGCAGAAGCCAGCCGCACAGGCGCGCCGCGAGACGGCAAGGCAAGGCCAAAAAGTCGGATAGTCGCAACAGGGTGTTCATCAGGTCTGCCCGAAATCTGTCGGAAGATCAGCCGGGAGGCCGGGCGCATCTTATCGCCCGACCTCCCTGGTTGCTCATTTCTTCACGTATGCCAAGTCGGACCACGTCTGGAATTTCTTGCGGAAATCCGACAGGCTTTCCCAAGCGCGTTTGAAATCCGGATCGGCTGCGGACTGCTCGACGACAACCTCGTCCCACGACTGACGGAATGCGGCCATCATCTCATCGTTCCACTGGTGAACCTGGACACCGGCGGCTTCCAGATCGGCCAACGGCTGAAGCTGTTTGGCTTCGCCTTCCGCTGCGGTCAGGGCGACATTGGCCTGGCAGGCGGTCTGGATGACGGTGCGCTGCTGATCCGACAAGCCGTCCCAGACATCCTGGTTGATGATGAACGTTATCAGCGAGGTCTGCTGGTGCCAGCCAGGGAAGTAATAATGCGATGCGTATTCGTTCATACCGACGGCTTTGTCGATTAGCGGGAACGAAACTTCGGCAGCATCGATGGTGCCAAGACGAAGACCGGTCAGGGTGTCGGCGACGGGCATGGACTGCGCTTCGACGCCGAGTTTCGCCATCACAGCCGCGCCAAGGCCGAAGATGCGCATTTTGATACCCTTCAGATCCTCCGGCTTGTTGATTTCCTTAGCGAACCAGCCGGAGGCTTCCGGAACCAGGATTGCGCAAAGCTCGGTGTGAATGTTGTACTTGGCCGTGATGTCAGCCCAAAGGTCCTTGCCGCCACCATAGTACCACCAGGCGGTGTAGGGGCGGATGTCCGGCCCGAAGGGAACCGCGGTAAAGATCGCCGCGGACGGGATAATACCTTGTGCGAAGCCCGGGCTGTACCAGCCTGCATCCACGGCACCGGTGGAGATGGCATCCCACATCTCGTTGCCGCCAACGATTGCACCGGGCTCGTTGAACTCGATCTTCAACTCGCCGCCGGTCAAGGCCTCAACCTGCTTGGTCAGGCCGACACCGCTGTCTCCCAGAAGCGGCAGCGACGACGGATATACACTTTGCATGACCAGGGTCTCGGCCTGGGCTGCACATGTAAGCGAAAGAGCCGCGGCGGCGGCAATGGCAAAAGTCTTCATCAGTTTTTCCTCCCAATCGCGCTCTCATCACCAAAGGATGATTCCATGACTTGAAGACTTATGTCCATATCATGGATATTTGAGCTTGCCATAGAGTAGCGCCGAGATCATAAAAATGTAAGGGATAAATTGGAAAATATTGCAATCTTCAAAATTCAGCGACAGAATACGGAGATTGCCAAGGGAGATATATCCATAATATGGATACTGCAACGCAGCAAAAATCGGACGGGTCGACTGGGGCTCAAAGTGTCGACCGCGTGCTCGGCTTGCTGTCGGCTATCGCCAGGGCGGGCGGAAAGTCCGTGTCCATCAACTTCCTGGTGGAGGAGAGCGGACTCAGTCGTCCGACTGTGCGGCGCATGATGCTGGCGCTCATCCGCGCGGGATTTGTCGAGCAGGATGAGGACAGCCGAACCTATGCGCTTGGCACGGAGAGCTACGTCATCGGCCTGATGGCGAACCGACGGTTCAACCTTCTCGACCTTGCCATTGACAGTCTAGTTGCGCTGTCACGGGACAGCGAGGACACAAGCTTTCTTTCGATCCGGCGTGGGGCGCACTCGGTCTGCCTACATCGCGAGGAAGGGTCTTTTCCAATTCGGACTCATGCTCTCCAGGCTGGACAAAAGCACCCGCTCGGAGTTGGAGCCGGCGGCATGGCTATTCTGGCGGCGCTGTCTGACGAGGAAGCGGAAAACACCATTGCGGACAACGCGGACCTGCTTGCGCGCGATTATCCCGGCTACTCGCTGGACCTCATGAGACAGCATGTAAGGGACACGCGGAAGCGTGGCTGGTCGGTGAACCCCGGCTTGTATGTGCCGAACTCCTGGGCGGTGGGCATTGTTCTCTTATCGCCTGACGGAAAACCGATCGGGGCCCTCTCCATCGCGGCTCTGGACGCGCGCATGCAGGCGGATCGCCAGATCAGGATCGCGGATCTTTTGAAGCGAGAGAAACGCTCGATAGAAACCAAATTGAGTAGAAAACTGGATTTTGACATCCCAAGCACCGCCTGAGTGGCGTGGTCTGGGGTTCGGGAGGAAATAAGATGCAGCATGCTCAGATTGTGGGATGGGCCCACAGCAAGTTCGGCAAGTCCGACGCGCCGGGCCTGGAAGGTTTGATGGCAGAGGTCGTGCCGGCCGCCCTCGGCCATGCCGGTGTCGACGCATGCGACGTCGACGGTATCTTCGTAGGCGTCTTCAACAACGGCTTCTCACAACAGGCCTTCGAGGGCGCGCTGGTTGGGATGGCCCTTGATGACTTGCGTCATGTGCCGGCGGCACGCCTGGAAAATGCCTGCGCCACGGGAACGGCGGCGCTTTATTCAGCCATGGATTTCATTGCGGCCGGGCGTGGAAAGATCGCACTCGTTGTCGGGGCCGAGAAGATGACTGCCGTTCCGACCACCCTGGCCGGCGATATCATGCTGAGCGGCTGTTACAGAGAAGAAGAGGATCAGGTGGAAGCCGGCTTCGCGGGAATCTTCGGCAAGATCGCCCAGACCTATTTTCAGGAAAACGGCGATCATTCCCTGGAATTGGCGATGATCGCCGCGAAAAACCATCGCAACGGCTTGCTGAATCCTTATGCGCATATGCAAAAAGCGTTGGACACCGCATTCTGCAATACCGTGTCCGACAAGAACCCGTTGGTCGCCGGTCCCCTGCGGCGGACCGACTGCTCCCTGATCTCCGACGGGGCCGCGGCCCTGGTCGTCGCCGCGCCGGAAGTTGCAGAAACCATGGAACGGGCAATCGGCTTCCGTGCGCGCAATCAGGTGAATGACGTCCTGGCCCTGTCCCGCCGGGACGTGACTGAGTTCGCCGGGCCGCGGAGGGCATGGAAAGCCTCGCTTGATGAAGCCGGGCTGACCCTGGATGACCTCGATATGGTGGAAACACATGACTGCTTCACCATTGCCGAATTGCTGGAATACGAGGCCATGGGTCTTGCCGAGCGTGGGAAGGGCGGTCGTGTTATCCGCGAGGGGATCACTGCGCGAGACGGAAAATTGCCGGTCAACCCATCCGGCGGTTTGAAATCGCGAGGCCATCCCCTGGGGGCGACCGGTGTTTCCCAACACGTCATGGCCGCGATGCAACTGGCCGGCGAGGCAGGCGATATGCAACTGCCCGACGTGGAACTCGCCGGGGTGTTCAACATGGGCGGCGCTGCCGTCGCCAATTATGTTTCCATTCTGGAGCGCGTGAAATGAATGCGGCGACCTGCGAACGGGACCCGGCTTTGCCGTGGTCAACGCGAACATCCAACATTGCTCACTTCCTGACACGGAATGCGGGCCGCCTCGGAGATCGCCCGGCGATCATATGGTCGGAGGAGACCTGGACGTGGCGGCAGCTCGACGCCCGCGTATCGGCCCTGGCCGCAGCCATGCGCGAGAAGTTCGGCATCAAACATGGCGCTCGGGTGCTCGTACAATCGCCGAACAACAACCAGATCATTGAGATCATGCTGGCGTGTTTCCGGCTTGGTGCAGTCTGGGTGCCGTCCAATTTCCGCCAGGGACCCGATGAGGTCGCCTACCTCGGACAGAAGGCTGAAGTGAGCCTGATGTTCTGCGAAGCCGGATTTCGCGCGCATGCCGAGGCCTGCCGCGCCGCCGTGCCGGCTCTGGTGGACGTGATCTCGATCGGCGATGCGGAATTCGGTCCCTCCTACGAAGCACTGATTGATGCCTATCAGGGAACGGACGTGGCCAATGCCGACGTGGATCGGGACGATCCGTGTTGGTTGTTTTTCACCTCCGGCTCCACCGGACGGCCGAAAGCCGTTGTCCTCACCCATGGGCAACTCACCTTCACCATCCTCAATCACCTGAACGATCTCATGCCGGCCTCTACACCGGACGATGTGAGTCTCGTCGTGGCACCACTTTCCCACGGCGCCGGTATGCATCAACTGACCCAGCTCGCGGTTGGCGCCGTCAGCGTTCTGCTGCCTTCCGGCCGGTTCGACCCGGCGGTTGCCTGGGACCTGGTGGAACGTTGCAAGGTGACCAACATGTTCACCGTTCCCACCATCGTGAAGATGCTGGTTGAGCATCCGTCCGTCGACGCGCACGACCATTCCAGCCTGCGTTATGTCATCTACGCCGGCGCGCCCATGTACCGGGAGGACCAGAAATACGCCTTGCGGAAACTCGGCCGTGTTCTCGTCCAGTATTTCGGTCTGGGAGAGGTCACGGGTGCGATTACCGTTCTGCCGCGCCACGATCACTATGCCGAAGATGTTCCGGAGGCACGGGTCGGCACGTGCGGCATAGAGCGGACCGGTCTTCAAATCAGTATCCAGGATGAAGACGGGAAGCATCTGCCACCGATGGCCACTGGGGAGATCTGCGTTACCGGCCCGGCCGTCTGCGCCGGCTATTACAAGGACGACGAGGCGAATACGAAAGCGTTCCGGGACGGCTGGTTCCGCACCGGCGACCTCGGCCACATGGATGCGGAACGGTATCTTTACATCACCGGCCGAGCCTCGGACATGTACATTTCCGGCGGCTCCAACGTCTATCCGCGTGAAGTCGAGGAACTGCTGCTGACCCATCCCGCTCTCAAGGAAGTGGCCGTTCTCGGGATACCGCATCCCAAGTGGGGCGAGATCGGGCTCGCGGTCTGCGTCGCGGAGGGAGGCGGAAGACTCGATGAGACCTCCTTGCTCGCCACGCTGGAGGGGCGGCTGGCGAAATACAAGCTGCCCAGCCATTTCGTGTTCCTGACGGAAATGCCGAAAACCGGCTACGGCAAGATCACCAAGAAACTCATTCGCGAAGAGCTGATCGCGCGTGGCCTGATGCCGGAACTGGAGGGCACTTCATGAGCCGCTCGCATTTGATCAAGCACCCGGGCCCTCCCACCACTCCGCGCCGTCACGTGGTGTCAGGCAACGCGGTTTCCTTCGAGTTTGTCCTGCCCAAGGGCATGACGTTCATGACGGCAGTCGCCGCTGCCATTGACAAGGCCGGGTGCGACAGCGCGGTGATCCGGCTCGACGGTTTGAAGATCGGTCCCTACGACTATGTCATGCCGGACCGGTCGCCTGACGACGCACATGCCGCCTGGTACAGCCAGACACATTCGGGCAAGACAGCCACACTGACCCAGGGCACCGCGATCGTTGGTCGACGGGACGAGGCATGGTTCCTGCATTGTCATGCGATCTGGGAGGACCCGGAAAACGGGCGTTGCGTCGGCCATCTGCTACCGGATCAGGTGATGATCGCCGCGTCCTATGAGGGCACGGGTTATGCCTTCCACGGTGGATGTTTCGATGTGACTCAGGACGCAGAAACGAATTTCTCCTTTTTCCGACCCCGCAAGCTCAGCGAACCTGACCGCGTCAACGCGGCCATCGTTTCCCTGGCCCCGCATGAGGACCTTGCGACGGCCGTGACCGAGCTGATCGAGGAACTCGATTTGAGGGAGCCGGCGCTTCTGGGAATTGGCAGCTTGATCGGGGCCGATTTCGTGGACACGCCTTCCATGGAATCCCCGATTTCCGAGGTGCTGCTTTTGAATGAAGCCAGAGGCAAGGGGGCTGCCGATCCCTATCTGCCGATGTTTTGTGTCGATCCGGATGGGAATTTTTTTTCGGGCGACATTGTTCCAGGTGGCGCACCGGTATGTGTCACTTTCGAGTTGCTCCTGGTTTCTACCTGACTTCCCAGCACCTTCAGGGCCTTTCAATCTGACCGTGAAAGGCCTTGGACACATGGCGCATGCCGCACCGAATGGTGAAGGAGAATCCGTCATTAGACCATTCGGCACCCCTCCTGGCTCCGCCTTTTGGGGTGCCGTTTCTGCGTCTCAAGGCTAACGCCGAAATCTGAAATACCAAGCGACAGACGATTTCAAAAGGTTGCAATTCGAGGCGCGGCTAATCATTCAAGCCGTGTCATGGTATCGGTGCGACCCTATGAGTTATCAAAGAACGCTGCTTCGACGCTGATCACCACAGCATCAAACGCCGGATTAGAAGCTAAGCTGTGGTTGCGGAAAGGTTTGAGGTCTTGTGGCGGCTGGACGGATAACGATTAGGATGATCTCATCGCGTGTCTCCTTGGACGTCGAAAGGTGAAAAAGGCATGAAATTGCACTTTGGCGCGAGAAAACTGCGACCGCTGTGAAACTTTGCAAAAGCCCCAAAATGGCAGTGATCTGGGTGGCAAGGATTGGCGCTTCCACGACCTCACAAGCCAGAAAACGGGCCATGACCCGTCCCACCGTCAAAATGGCTGTCATCCCATGGCCGTGCAGGAAGGCAGTTCCACGGTGTCGCATGGGCGTACCAGTTCCAAGGCCGGCTCTCGAATTTCACCGACGCCGATACGGTTTTCATTCGGTTACTCGAGCAACATCGACAATTGACTGCCTGACCGGCACTTGCGCGTCCGATTCGGGCTTCAAATGCCGACAAATTGGCCGTCCAGATGATGGGCGAAGCAGACGCAGGTTTGAGCGCAGCTGAATGTCAGCAATGGGCCGCAAACTACAGTGGCTGGTTTCACCCACCAAGTAACCGAACCGGACAATTGGTGGCCGGCTACATGGTGAGGTTCGCTTAGTTGCAAGCACCTTTTTTGGCCTTGTCTCCCCGTGGAGATAGGCCGGGGAAATCAGCGTAAACGAGCACATCTGTCTCAAACCACCTTATTTCCTGGATAGGCCCAAAGACTGTTCTCCACTGTGCTTTCGGGTATCCGATTTGCCTGCACCGTGTGATCGCATATGTTTTTCGAACCTTAGCCTCTCGCAGTCATCAACCCTTCTGGTAGCTTGGATGAGTGCATCAACATCATTTTCGGCATCTCCTATTGACTGACGAAGTGAATGGGCAAGGGATGCACGCTTTGCGATCAGGCTCTGTATTCTCCCACTTGGCGGCGACAGATCTTGAGGATAAATGGCGACAAATGAGTTGGATCAAATGAACGGACCGAAGAGTTTGGTGTCGCTTGCGAAGACGGTGCGGGAGAAGGTCTTTGCGATGCTGCCGGCGGACGTGAGTTTGATTGTTTCCAGCAATCCCCTGAACAAGGCCTATCTATCCGGGTATGTGAGCATTGCTCATGATCTGGCTCCCAATTACCGTTCCGCAGTTCTCGCCCGGCGCGAGGCTGCTGAGTTGGTAACCAGCGCGGCAGATGCCGCGCCGGCCTTCGAGGCTTTGGGTCGGGGTGAACTGATTCACAGGTACGGAGAGTTCTATTTCGACCGTGCCGAAAGCATCCCCGGCAACTTGACCCAAACACCACCGGCAAGTTTCGATGAGGCCTTTACCAAAGCATTGGTCTCCCAGTCGACGCAGGGACGTGTCGGGGTCGACATTTCAGATGACAAAACCCTGTGGCGGCTTTGCGCGGAGGCCTTCGGAGAGAACCGACTGATAGATGTTACGCGACAGCTTGAAGCATGCCGGGCAGTAAAGCTGCCGGAAGAAGTTACCAGACTGCGGCGTGCGGCGGAGTGTGTGGAAGCTGGGTTCGCGAGAATTCTGGAGACGGCCCATGCCGGAATGACCGAGCACGATCTCGCCGCGATGATTGCGGAAAAAATGGTTGCCGGAGGCGGCGTCCCCCGCTTTGTCTCTGTCACCTCGGGGCCCCGGTCGGCACTCGCTGACGCCTATCCGACGAACCGCGTGATCGCTCAGGGGGAAACAATACGCATTGATGCTGGTTGTACCTTCGATGGCTACTGGTCGGATATCGGCCGCACGCTGGTGTTCGGAGAGCCGCAGCCGCGGCAGCTTGACCTTTACGGGGCCCTTCTCCGTGGTCTTGAAGCGATGCTTGATCACCTTCGCGAGGGGGTGAAAGCGCAGCATTTGTTCAAGATCGGCGTTGATACGGTACGTGCCAACGGTATTCCGTCATACCAGCGACAGCACTGCGGACACGGTATCGGGCTGCGCTCCTACGACACTCCGACGATAAACGCGAGCGACGACACCACGCTAAAGGCGGGGATGTGCCTCTGTCTCGAAACGCCCTACTACAGGCTGGGCGACGAGGGCATGATGGTCGAAGACACAGTGCTGGTCACGGAGCACGGGTACGAGCCAATCACCACGCTGCCGCGCGGGCTGCTCTGCATCTAACGTCGCGCAAATTTTCGCGATGAATTTTTCAGCTGCCCTGTGAGGTTCGGAAGCCCTCATGCCGCTTGGCTGCATGGCAGACCTTGGCTACCTGCGCCAAGCATCCGCGCGTTTTCTTCTATCTGAAATCGCCTCAAATTATTGAAATTAAAAAGAAAAAATTTCAGTTTCCCTACCCGAAAAATTCGCGCAACTTGGTCATTGACAAAAGTTTCCTTCGGCGACAGTTTATTTGTAACTACAAATGAAAACAGAGGGACTCTGAACATGAACAGCAAGCTCTATACCGCGTTGGCTTTGACCTTGATGGTATCCACCAGCGCCACGTTCGCGACGGCGCGCGACCTCGTTCTGGCCAACGAAGGCGGCTTCCCCCCCTACAACATGACCAAGGCGGACGGCACGCTTGAGGGGTTCGACATCGATATCGGCACTTCGATTTGCAAAATCATCGAAGCCAATTGTTCCTGGGTCACGAACGAGTGGAGCGGCATTATTCCGGCGCTGATGGCCAAGAAGTTCGATGTGATAATCGGGGGGATGGGCATCACCGAAGAGCGTCGCAAGACCGTCGTGTTTAGCGAGCCTTATGCCCGCACCTACTCCTTCTTCGGCGTCGTTGAAGGGAAAGAACTTGATGTGACGCCAGCAGGTCTCACCGGCAAGACCGTAGGCGTGCAACAAGGCACGACGAATGCAAAGTATCTTGAAGCCAATTATCCGGACATCAAACTGCAACTTTACCCCTCAATGGACACCCTGACCGCAGATCTGAAAATAGGTCGTCTGGACGCCGTTTTTGGTGACGTTGAGCCGTTTACCGGCGGTGAAGGCGAGGGTCCGACGCTGGTAGAGATCGGAGACGGCGTTGCCGTATCCGAAGGTATCGGAATGGCATTTCGGCCGGAAGACACTGCACTACGGGACGAATTCAATAACGCGCTCAGCCAGATGAAGGCGGATGGGACCTGGAAGGCTCTGGCCGAGAAATGGGGAATTCCGGTCTACGAGTGATCCGATCGCGAACGGCAGCTGTTCGCAAGCGCAGAGATCCTGATCACAGGCGGCAAGCTCGACTGTGATCACGTCCTCCCTCGTTCCGAAAATGGTGAACTTCTTGATCGACTATCTAACGTCCGGCTGGGGACTGCAATTCCTCAGCGCCATCGGCACAAGCCTGACGGTCGCGGCGCTCGGTTTCATTTCTTGCATAGTGATTGGTATTCTCTGCACGCTGTTCGCAAGAAGTGGGTTTCGCGGCAGTGTAGCGCTCGTGAACCTCTACACTTACGTCTTCCGCAGCTTGCCAGACATCCTGCTGTTGATCCTTATCTTTTATACGCTTGACGGGGCAATTCAGGCATTGCTGAACCTGGTCCCGGGCATGTCGGACGTGCGGCTCAGTGCCTATGTTCCCGCTGTCATGTCCACTTCGATCGTCCTCGGCGCCTATGCCACCGAGCTGTTCCGGGCGGGATGGGCAGATATTCCCCTGGGCCAGCATGAAGCGGGCCGGTCTCTGGGCTTTTCACCTTTTCAGACGCTTGTGCTGATCATCTTGCCGCAGGTTTATCGCAAGATCATCCCCCATCTGGGGTCGCTCTGCCTCATCAGCATGAAGGAAACTGCGCTGCTGAGCATCATCGGCATTCCCGATATCGTGCGCACTGCCTCGCTTGGCGCGCGATCGACGGGATCTCCCTTTGTCTTTTACGGCATCGCAATTGCGATCTTTGTCACCTTTGCCATTCTCTGCTCAAGGATCTTCGCGCATCTTGAACGCAGCGCTCGGCAGGACCGGGCAGGTGCATGATGAGTTTGCTTCTTGATTATGCCCGCGAGATCCTCCAGGGGCTTGGAACGACGCTAAGCCTTTTCGTCATCTCCCTGGCCATCGGCTTCGTGCTGGCGTCAGCAGTTGCCGCCTTTCAGATCCGCTTTCCCGGGATCATGGCGCGCTCTGTCTGGAGCCTGATGTTCTGCATTCGCGGGGTCCCGCTGCTTCTCATCCTTTACGTCGTGTACTACGGCTTTCCCCTGTTGTCCTTTATCAGGGAAAGCTTCCTGTGGTCGTTGTTTGCCAGTCCCTACTGGTGCGCGATCATCTGCCTTGCCTTCGTCGAGATGGCATTTACCTCCGAAATCATCCGAGGGGCGTACAACCAGACCCCCAAGGAACAGGTCGAGGCGGCCAAGTCCCTGGGTCTGTCCGGATTTCAAACATTCCGGGTTGCGATCTTGCCGGCGATGCTGCGCAACGGTTTCCCGCCCTACACGACCGAGGTCATCCTGCTGTGCAAATCCACCGCGCTGGCCTTCACGATTACCGTCATGGACATCATGGGCTATGCCAATGAGATCCGGGCACGCACGCTCGACATCTATCACCCCCTTCTCATCGCCGGTGGCATCTACATTTGTATCGTCGTTTTCACACGGCTGATCCTCTCCACGCTTTTCAATCTGGTCGCCGTTGGCGGCACAGAGGCGGAGGATCGAGCATGACCGCGACCGCTTGCTTCCCCATGTCTTACAAGGAAACCGGTTCCATGAACGAAACGTCGCACGCTCCTGCCATCGAGATTACCGGCATGAGCAAGTGGTTCGGGTCCTTTCAGGTTCTCGACAAGATCGATTTTGCGGTGAACCCCGGCGAGCGGATTGTCGTCTGCGGCCCCTCCGGGTCCGGCAAATCGACGATGATCCGATGCATAAACGGCCTCGAGACCTTTCAGGATGGCCGGATAACCGTTCACGGACAGGAGTTAACGCAGAAGACGCGAGCGCTGGACAGTGTCCGAAAGAGTGTCGGCATGGTTTTTCAGCAGTTCAACCTGTTCCCGCATCTGACCGTTCTTGAGAATTGCACTCTGGCACAGCGATGGGTGCACAAGGTTCCTAGGACAGTTGCCGAGGGGATCGCAATGGAACAACTGAAGAAGGTTCGTATCCCCGAACAGGCGCACAAGTATCCGAGGCAACTCTCCGGAGGACAACAACAGCGCGTCGCGATCGCCCGGTCATTGTGTCTTCGGCCAAGGGTCATGTTGTTCGATGAGCCAACCTCCTCCCTGGACCCGGAGATGGTGCGAGAAGTCCTGGAGACGATGGCCGATCTGGCCCGCGAGGGAATGACAATAATCTGTGTCACCCATGAGATGGGTTTTGCCCGAGGCATCGCCGACAGGATTGTTTTCATGGACCAGGGCCGGATCATTGAGGAAGCGCCGCCTGCAGAGTTCTTCGACACGCCCAGGCATGCACGGACGCAGAAGTTTCTGGAACAGGTCGTCAGATAACGATCCGCAGAACTCCGGCCCTGAACTACTCCAATTCCCGCCAGCAGCTCTGGCCGGAAACCAAGAACACAAGCCCTGGACATATTTCAATGCAAATTTCTTTTGACACCCGTTCGCTTGCGACCGCGCAACGTTCTCTTGCTGAGGGCGCATCACAGTATCCGTTGCTTCCGGCCCTCCTGCATGGCTGCCCCGACAGTGCAACGAAAGAAATGCAGTACCCGCTGGAGCTGGACTATGATTACGGGCGGGTCAAGGATGTGACGTTCCGGCGTGGTAGCACCTGGACCGATTGGGAGGAGTTGCTCCCACCGAGGCACCCGAAAGCCAGCATGCCTGTTGGCGGCACGCCTCTGGTGGATGTTTCCACTCTTGCCCCCGCTCACTTCCTGGGGCGCAAGATCCTGGTAAAGGATGACAGCCGCAATCCGACCTGGAGCCACAAGGACCGGCTCAATGTGTTCACGATCAGCGCTGCGCTTTGCGAAGGAGCGCAGACAATCATCGTGGCGTCTTCGGGCAATCATGGTGTGTCAGCGGCGGCCATGGCAGCGCGGGCCGGACTGAACTGCATCGTCTTGACCATGCCTGAAGTCAGTGGCGCCATTCGTGACATGATCTTAGGCTATGGCGCATTCCCGCTGTTTCTTGAAGCTGATGATCGCTGGCCGGCCATGCGAGCGCTGGCGGAACTTCCTGGCACCTATCCTGTCAGCAATCTAACCCCGGCTCATACCGGTCACCCCTGGGGGCCGGAAGGGTACAAGACCATCGCCTACGAGATCCTGTCGGATCTGGACGGTGCCGCACCAGCGGCCGTTGTCGTTCCCACTGGCTACGGAGAGATGCTCTATGGCATCTACAAAGGGTTCCGTGAGGCACTTCTTCTGGGCCATATCGAACGGATGCCCCGGCTTGTCGCCGTTGAACCCGCGTCACGCGGTCCAGTTTACCACGCGCTGCAGAATGGCCGGCATACGGTGACTGTCGACCCCGGCCCAACGATCCAGCTTGGCACCGCCACCACCGTCAACGGCTACCGTCCGCTTGCAGCAATCCAGCAAAGTGGTGGGCTCTCCTTGCTGATCGATGATGAAGAGGCCCTCCAATCTCACAGAAAACTGGCGAAGCAAGGGCTCTGGCAGGAGATCTCCTCCGGATCTGCCCTGGCTGCGCTGAATCACATAGAGGGGCTCGAGAGCGACGGCCCGATTGTCGTGATGGGCTGTTCCACCGGTCTGAAGGAGCCAATTGCGGCAATGGAGACGCGAGCGACACGTGCCGATCTTGCAACTTTGAGGGCGACACTGAAGCGCGACTACGGCTTTGAGCTTTGAGCATTTATGTCCCGCTTACCGCCTGCACGGTGTGATCTCCTCTAACCGCAAGGATTTTTATTCTCATGGCTGACATTGAAGACGTTCTTGCGCGGATTGAATCCAGCAAGGATCAAACACTCTCCGAACTTCTCGAGCTGCTGAAGATCCCTTCGATATCAAGCGATCCTTCGGACGTGGCAGGCATCGCCGAAGCTGCCAGCTGGCTACAACGTAAACTCTCGGGCATGGGGTTCGAGGCCCGTGTGGTTGCCACCGAAGGCCATCCACTGGTTCTGGCTCATTCCCTTGATGCTGAAAGCGGTACCGGACCGCGACTGCTTTTCTACGGCCATTACGACGTACAGCCCGTAGGAGACGAAGATCAATGGTCCCACCCACCGTTCACGCCTGAGCTGGTGGAGCATCCGGACTTGACCCGTATCTACGCGCGAGGTGCTTCGGACAGCAAGAGCCAGCTCTGGAGTTTTATCGAAGCGTTGCGTTGCTGGCGCGAGGCGCACGGACGGTTTCCCGGCCGGATCACTATCCTTTTGGAGGGAGAGGAGGAAGCCGGTTCTGCCAGCCTGCCTGCTTTCATTGACGCACATCGGGTCGATCTGGCATGCGATATTGCCTTCATTTGCGATTCCGACATGTGGTCGCCAACGCAGCCCGCCGTAACCACCCAATTGAAAGGCTTGCTGCACGAGAAAGTGACGCTGCACAGCCCGAACCCCGACCTGCATTCCGGCTATTTCGGGGCGGTCGCAGCAAATCCGATCCGTATTCTGTCAGAGCTGCTGGCTGCACTGCACGATCATGAGGGTCGTGTGGCAATAGACGGATTTTACGACAATGTCCCGGAAATCCCTGCGGATCTGCGTCAGCAGTGGCAGGCGTTGTCCAGGGACGCGCATCAGTTGGCCTCTGCAGATCTGCGTGGTGGGATCATCGAGCGCGGGTATACCCCGCTCGAGGCGATCTGGGGTCGTCCGACGCTGGATCTCAACGGAATAACCGGCGGCAATCAGGGCCCGGGCGAACGTTCCGTTCTGCCGGCCTCCGCCAGCGCGAGGCTGTCCTTCCGGCTCGTTGCCGGGCAAGATCCCGCAATTGTCCGGAACAGGTTTCGCAGCTTCGTCCAGGCACGGATCCCAGAGGGGTGCCGCGTTGAATTCGAAGGCGGCGCGGGCAGTCGCGCGGTAGCCATGTCACCGGAAAATCCCTTTGTTCAGGCGGTCGCGCGCGGAATGGAACGGGAATGGTCCACCCCGGCAATCCTCAAGGGAAGTGGCGGCTCAATTCCGTTGGTCGAGATGTTCAACGAAATGCTCGGCATCGACTGCATCGTCCTTGGCTTCATCCTCTCAAGTGATGCCATTCATGCGCCAAACGAACACTACGACACGCTACGCCTTCACAAGGGAATCCGCAGTTGGGCACATATTCTTGACGAAGTTCACACTGATCGAAGCTAAGGGACTTGCAAAACAGGAAAAGGGTATCACGGGGGCGAAATGGGTAATCAAGTCTGGACGACAATCGATTTCGACAGGACGGGATTTCAGTCTGACTTTGCCCGTGTACCATGGTCTTCCGACAGCTCCGCCTATGGCTGGATCCCGGTGCCGATGCTTTGCTTCAATGGTGGCGATGGCCCCACCGTTCTGCTGACTGCCGGAACGCATGGCGACGAGTACGAGGGACAGATCCTTCTGAGGCGGCTGGTCCAGATCCTTGCCGAAACGCAAGTTCGCGGACGTATCATCATGTTGCCCGCCCTCAACCACCCTGCGGTTCTGGCAGGACGTCGAACGTCACCTCTGGATGGCGGCAACCTAAACCGACTGTTTCCCGGCAAAGGGGATGCAGGACCGTCCGCGATGATTGCGCAATACGTGACGGAGGTACTTTTTCCGCTTTCTGACTACGCCATCGATTTGCACTCCGGCGGCAGCTCTCTCGACTATCTTCCGGTAGCCTTTGCGCATCGGGGACGCAGTGCGGAACAGTCTCAGCGCCTTGACCGGTTGCTGACAAGTTTTTCCGCTCCTAACACGCTCTTGACCGACGGCCGCGGTGGTGGCGGTGAAACGACGCTCTACGCCTGTGCCTCGGCACATGGCGTGGCGGCGATGACGACCGAATTGGGTGGTGGTCCGGGGCTTTCGTGCGAAGGCATGGCAATTGGAGAGGCAGGTTTGCGCCGTGTACTGCGCGATCTCGGCATCGCGCCCGGTCTCGATGCTCCGCCGCAGGAAGAAACACGGCTTATGTACATGTTGCCGCCGGCGACCACGATATTTGCCAGAACGGATGGGTTGTTTGAGCCGAAAGTGAGGGTTGGGCAAGAGGTCCATGCCGGGCAGGTTGCCGGCTATCTGCACGGCTTTGAGGACCTCACGCGCGCGCCCGTTACGCTGCGTTTTGAAACCGGTGGGATCGTGATCTTTCGTCGGTTTCCCGTATTGACCGCGGCGGGAGATGCGCTGGCTGGACTGGCATTGCCGGTCGACAGCTAATAGGACAGTCACTCTGTCAGCTTGAATTTTCCATCGGTTGTAGCGGATTGAATTCACCTGTGAATTCGTGCCGATAGCCGGGAAAAGACAGACGCACCCAAGTAACGGCATCGTCGTTGGCAAAGCTGCGGCGCTCGGAGATGAGAACAGGCTCGCCGGTTGACAGGCCCAGAGCCTGCGCGATGCGTCGCTCGGGCAGCGCGGCGCGGACGGTGTTGATAAGCCGAGTGCAAGGCAACCGGGCAAGCAACCACTCATTGGGTAGATCATTCTCGAAGGAAATGTTCTCCACCTCCGGAATGACGGAAATCTGAATCAATCGCTCTTCAAAAACCTCACCGACATCGTTGGCCTTGTGAACGATGGCAAGCCACAGCAGGCGTTCGCTTGCACCGACTTCTGGCCACGCTCCCAATTCACTGTGCGCTGCAATCCGCCGGTCCAACACTTCAAAGCTATATCTCTTCCCTGCACTCTCGATAATCTCGCGTATGTCGATGATGCCGATGACGGCGTGATTGTCGCTTCGCTCGCTGACGAATGTGCCGTGCCGGCGGCGGCGAGTGATCACCTTGGCGTTCAGGAGACTTTTGAAAACTTTCACGAGAGGTGATCGAGACACACCCAGATGCGCCGCCAGTTCCTCTTCTGTCGGAAGCCGATGGCCCGGTGGCCACGCGCCGCTCTGGATCTTGTTGCGGATCGCCCGCTCGATCTGTTGATAGGGTGGACCTTTGCCATCCAGGGCCAGGTCTAACGACGAAGTATCGGTGACAGAATGAACCATTCAACCATGTTAAATTGTCTACACTCTCAATTGAAAGTACAAATCGACTTAGTGGTTCGCAGCAGTGTACGCAGGCTGCGGCTTCCAGCTTTGAACAGGGTATTTCACATCAGTTCGGAGTGGTTGGCAGCTTGCTCATGCTCTTGAGAGCCGTCCATGCCAGGTCCAGTGGTTTCAACCCGACGATCTGCCGTTCTCATCCAGTCTGTACACGTGATCCCAAATCCAGATCTTCCGGCTCGCCCTTGAGCATGTATGTGAGTTCATCGACCATGCAAATGCGTTTGCCATGAAACTGGTAATACGCAATCACCTTGAAACGCATTCGTTCACCCGTGGGTTTCACAGCTTCAGCAATGTGCACCGTTGCCGCCGAAATGCCGTCAGTGACGAAATGTTCGAAACGGATGCTTCCCGACGATATGTTTTCCTTGAGTGACTGGTGATGCTTGAGAAATTCGGAATAGCCGAGTTGCTTGCCGTCCACGCGCTGAACGTAATCGGGTGTCAGAAACTCGGCAAAATCCTCCGGAGCCGTCCTTGGGTCAGTGAAAGCGGCAAACATTCGGTGCAGGAGGTTGTAAGTTTCGTCCCGCGTCATTGAAGTTTCGTTCATTTAGGAGCCTCCATAAAGCTGCAATGGATTGAGAGCAGATCGATGCTAGGCTTTTCAAGATTCCGCGACTAACGTATTGAGGCCATTCAATACGGCTTAGAGGCCATGTCTGATTTTCTCGCCGACCCTTTTCACCTTGGTTCTTTCGCAGAGCCGATCATCCGAGCCGTTCGCCGCGAGCAGGCGGAACAACGGTCGACGGCGAGACACAGTCACGAGCGAGGCCAGTTGCTTGGCAGCTTGCAAGGTGTCGTCAGCATCGGCACCGATCACGGCCATTGGCTCGTTCCGCCCGTCAACGCCATTTGGCTTCCTCCACGCGTCGAACACTGGCTTACCTCCCATGGCGCGTTTCGCGGCTGGAGCGTTTATGTGGCGGAGGTGGCGTGTGCAACCTTGCCGGGGTCTGCACGTGTCATTCACCATTCCGCTCTCCTGCACGAGGCAGTGGCCCGTGCGGCCACCTGGCCGGAAGGCCTCTTGTCACAGGCGCAGAGCCACATTGCCAGCGTCATCCTGGATGAGATCGCCTCAACACCGGAGGAACCTCTCGGGTTACCGATGCCCGCAGATCCAAGATTGCAGCGCATTGCACGGGCACTCACGGATGATCCGTCGGAGCGGCGACGCATGACGGAGTGGGCCGCCTGGGCGGGCATTGCCCCACGCACGCTCAGCCGACGCTTTGGCTTAGAGACGGGGCTCAGTTTCAGCGCTTGGCGTCAACGGTCGCTTTTGCTACGCTCTTTGGAAATGCTGATTGCCGGAAAGTCTGTCACCACGGTTGCCTTCGACCTTGGTTATGAAACCGTCAGCTCATTCATTGACTTGTTTCGCGGTCATTTCGGCACGACCCCTGCACGCTATCTGAAACGAGCCTCCGGCCCCGATCTTCCGAAACGATAGACACGTATTTCCGAGACCTCTCGCGATCGCCCAGTCAACCATCGGTCAAGCAGGTCCGTGCTACCCATGCCGAGATTTGCCGCTTCAAGCACTCGACCCGGTCTTGCACCAGGTCGAGCGCATCGCAGCGCGTGCCGGTTTACGCGAGTTCGAAGCCCTCCCGCACCAACTCGTCAGTGGTGCGTGTGATGGCGACACGCAATATTCTTGTCATCTCATCAATGTGATCGCGCTGTATGATCAATGGCGGGGACATGACGCACATGTTGATGAGCGGCCGCAACAGCAGGCCCTCTTCCTGACAATGCTTGTCGATGCGCTGTCCGACCCGCATGTCGAGATTCAGCGGATTGTTGGAAACCCTGTCGGCGACGGCCTCAATACCGGCCATGAGTCCTTTGCCACGGACCTCACCCACCAGAGGAAGATCTTCCAGCGACTTGAGGCTGTCCTGAAAGTACGGGCTGATCTCTCGCACATGCTCCAGCAGGCCGTCTTCCATGAGTTCGATGGTCCGGATCGCAACCGCGCACCCGATGGGATGGCTGGAGTAGGTAAGACCATGCACGAACCCCGCGTCAGGATGATTGGACTTCCGTATCTCCGTGAGCAGCCGATCGGAGACCATCAAGCCGCCAAGCGGGAAATAGCCGGCCGTCACTCCCTTGGCAAAGGTGATCATGTCGGGCTCGATCCCGAAAACATCCTGGGAGGCAAAGGTGTGGCCGAGGCGTCCAAACGCCGTAACCACCTCGTCGGAGATGTAGAGGATATCGTTCTCGCGGCAGAGAGCATGCATCCGCTTGATATAATTGGGGGTCGGCATGAGGACGCCGCCGCTCGCCTGAATAGGCTCGGCGATGAACGCACCGATCTTGTCCGCGCCCTCCTTTTCGATGAGGGTCTCGAACTCCTTGATGAGGAAGTCTTCAAATTCATCGACCGTCATATCCTTGGGACGGTGAAAGGGATTTGGGCAAGTCAGCTTGCGGACCATTTCGCTGGCGCCGTCCATCCAGTCGTGGTCTCGTGGCCTGCCGTTAAGCGACGCCGACAGGTAGGTCGAACCGTGGTAGGCCCCGTCACGCGAAACGATCAGCTTTTTCTCCGGCTGCCCTCTGAGATTGTTGTAGAACTGCATGAGGCGCAGTCCGGTCTCAACGGCAGACGATCCGCCAGTGGTCAGGAACACGTGGTTGAGGTCGCCGGGTGCTCGGTCAGCCAGCATTCTTGCCAGTTTCTCGGCAGGTGAGTTGCTGGTGTACCAGGGAGAGGTATAGGTAAGTGAAAGTGCCTGATCTCGAAGAACATTGGCAAGTGTCGGATGCCGATGGCCCAGATTAAGGCACCACATGCCCGCAGGACCGTCAATCAAGCGTCGTCCATCGGCATCTGTCACGTAGATGCCGTCGCTTTCGACCATACGACCTCTCCGCTCCGCGCCCATCTCCTTTGCCACAGGCGCCGGTTGCAGCAGCGCGAAGTCTTCCACGTCATCAGGATTTGCTTCGACATTGTCGGTGGGCGCGGTATTGTTTGTTTGGGACATAGGTCTCTCCCGGATTCATATCGTTCACCATCGTTTAGATGAGAGACATAGCGCCAATCTATCCAGGCACGCGGTATCGCCTGCCTTATTTTTCTGCAGCGGTTGCCGCGCGCCGCACCGGAAGAGATATTGGATGTGGCACTGTTTTCGATAGCAAAGCGAACTGCGCTGTGTCGGGAGGGGTCGAAAAGAGGTAACGCGATGTATTATCGGTACAGTTATAACGATGCAGTTGAACAGGAGTCTGCCCTGCCGCGTTGGCATCAGGAATACAGGCAAATTTCAACCGGCTCCTATGACGGCCAGGTCTTGGCCTTGCGCATGCCGGGCGTCGAAATCTACAGAGAACAGATCAACGTCGCTACAGAACAAGTCTACTCCGCGCCGGAAGGCAGCATGGTCTTCTACTACTACCCCAAAAACGATATGACGCAGCTGATCCAGGGGGAGGAGATGTTGTCGAAGGCGGGCTTCGCCTTCGATTGGGTCGACCGTGTTGGCATCATGGATACGAACAGCGATCTGTTGATGGTGGTCGTCGATCAACCCGACATTGCGAGAAATCCGTCTGCTTTTTCAGGTTTTGTCTGCGGGCCGATGTCGGAGCAGGCCGACTTTCTCGCCGAGTGGCTTAACTCATTGATCCAAATCGCGAAAATCACGAACTGCGACCATCAGCAGATGTCGATGAAGAATGTGCTGCCGGGGTTGATTCAGGATCGACTGGACCTTCTCGCGGAGAATAGCCAACTCATAGAGCCTCCGGCGATCGTCGAGGGCGAACGGATTTACAGGCGTTTGCGCGATCGTCTGGAGGATTTCACACCAGAGCACATTCCCAGCGTTCGCTCGCTTGCGAGCGACCTGGGCATCGAAACGCATAAGCTCCGTCAGGTCTGCCGCGAGTATGCAGGGCTTCCCCTCGAGCGGATGTTGATCTATTTGCGCCTGAACGGTGCAAGACGGGATTTGATATCAGCTCGGGAACAAGGAAAATCGGTGTCTGAAGTTGCAATGGATTGGGGTTTCATGCATTGGGGCCGCTTCGCAGGGCGCTACAAGTTGCTTTTCGGCGAAACGCCGTCTACGACGTTGCGACAAGGTCGATGATCGACTTCAGCATCGTGCGTCATTGTTCCTACTGCCAAGGAACACCCAGAATCACTAGAGGTGGCCGCAAAGCCGGCCGTAGCGATATCGATCGTTCCGCCTCTCGAATCTGACCCGACCTGATATTCACCTTGCCTGCTTTCTGTGCAGCAGCCCTCCTGACAGGTGGATAGCGCTCGCCCCATTAGTCCCCCTACAAAAAACGTGACCGCTGGTGTCGTCGTGGAAGTTCAACGTGAACCTGCCGAGCAGTCGACCTTTGACACCCGCTTGCCACCGTCAAGTGGCCCTCGCGGTATCGCGCGTTCAATGAAAACACAAACATGGATTGGGGAACCCATGAAATTGCATTCAATCGCATTTGCAACGTTGGCATTTGCCGTGTCGACCACAGTTGCGTCGGCCGAAGGAAAGCTCAGCATTTACAACTGGGGCAATTACACGAGCCCTGAGCTGATTACCAAGTTTGAAAAAGAGTATGACGTCGACGTCACCATCACCGACTTCGACTCCAATGACACCGCACTGGCCAAAATTCGCCAAGGCTACACCGGATTTGACGTCGTGGTCCCCTCGCAGAGCTTCATGCCCATTTATATCGGCGAAGGCCTGATCGCGGAAACCAATCCTGGTCAGATGGAAAATGGCAAGAACATCGCAGAAGATTGGGCCAATCCCGATTTTGATCCGGGTCGAAAGTACTCGGTGCCTTGGCTCTGGTACACGTCCGGCGTGACGGTGAACACCGAGGACTACGACGGCGATGTGAACACTTGGGGGCTGCTGCTCGACCCACCGGACAGCCTCAAAGGCAAGATCAATATCGTCCCTGAGATGAACGACATCATGTACGCCGCAATTCGGTATTCGGGTGGCGATTGGTGTTCCAACGACAAGGCGTTGCTGAAGAAGGTACACACGCTCCTCAAAGACGCGAAGCAATATTGGGCCTCCATCGATTACAGCGGGATCGAGAAGATCGGCACGGGTGATATCGCGGCGTCGCTTGACTGGAGTGGGTCCGCGCTCAAGCGCAGGCTCGGCAATCCGAAGATCGCGTTTGGATTTCCCAAGGAGGGCTTCACCTACGGTTCCGACAACATCGTCGTGCTCAAGGATGCTCCAAACATGGAAAACGCAAAGCTTTTCCAGAACTTCCTCATGGATCCCGAGAACGCTGCACTCAACTCCGCCTACACGCGTTATCCCGCAGCTATCGAGGGGGTTGAAGACTTTTATCCGGACGACATGAAGGGTGCGCCCGAACTGTCTATCCCCGAAGCTGTTCGCAGCAATGGAGAACTGCTCCGCCTTTGCGATCCCGATACGACCGCACTGTATGGCCGCATCTGGCTCGACATCCAGAAATAAGCGGTGGCCGGGACGCGGCTAAGGTCCAGCGGCATGTTCGCCGCCGGTCTGGCGGCGTCTCGAAGCTGGTGGAGAAATTGCGATGAACACGACTTCGGCAATCCGTCTTGACGGGCTGTGCAAGACATATGGCGTGGAACCGGTAGCAGTCCATGCCGTCAAAGATGTTTCGATTGAAATCCGGCACAACGAGTTCTTCACTCTCCTCGGGCCGTCAGGCTGCGGAAAGACAAGCCTTCTACGTCTGATCGGTGGTTTCGAATTTCCCACCAGCGGCTCGATACATTTGAACGACGAGCAGGTCGGCGGCATGCCGCCTTACATGCGGTCGATCAACACGGTCTTCCAGAGCTACGCGCTCTTCCCACACATGACGGTTGAACAGAACGTGCGCTTCGGGCTGCGCATGAAACGATATCCTCGCAATAAAACGAATGACAGGGTTCGCGAGATGCTCGAGCTGGTCAAGCTGGATCATCTTGCGAAACGTCACGTCGATGCGCTGTCCGGCGGTCAGCAACAGCGCGTCGCGCTGGCGCGAGCACTGGCTCCCGAACCCAAAGTCCTGCTTCTGGATGAATCGCTTTCGGCACTGGACTACAAGCTTCGCAAGGAAATGCAGGTCGAGCTCAAGGCACTGCAGGCCCAAACCGGGATCACGTTCATATTCGTGACCCATGATCAGGAGGAAGCCCTCTCAATGTCGGACCGCATCGCCGTCTTGTCCAGCGGCGAGATTGTCCAGATCGGCACTCCGCGGGAGATCTACGACCGCCCGGCCAATCGGTTCGTCGCGAGTTTCATAGGCGACACCAATTTTCTCCCTGCCACCGTCGGCGAGCGCTCTGGAGTGCACGTCTCGGTGAAGATCCCTGGACTTGGTACCGTAGAGGTTCGGGAGCCTGACATCGATATCGAAACGGGAGAGGCGACCGCGGCGATACGGCCCGAAAAGGTGCGCATTTTGCAGGCCGACAGCCAATCTTCCGGCCCGAAAGCCACTGTAAAGCTGGTCACCTACAACGGCATGGACACGTTCTACACCCTTGTGCTTTCCGATGGTGGCGAGGAATTGAAGGTACGCCAGCAGAATCTTGATGGAGCGGAGACCGACTTCAAGAAAGGGGCTTTGGTGACCCTGGAACTGCTGCCCAATGCCGTCCGGCTGTTGTGGGACTGAACGCGGCCATGGCACAGAATATCAAAGGACGCGGCACCCCGGGGCGGAAGTGGATGCTGACCGCTCCAGCGTTGATCATCATCCTCGCCGCCGCTGCGGGACCTCTTCTTATCGTCGTCGTCTACTCTTTCCTGACACCAGGGGCATATGGCGGCGTAACCTGGGAGTTTTCCTGGGACAGCTGGGTCAAAGTTCTTTTTGAACGCGACCTGTTCGGCGATGAACTCACCCTGGCGACCGGTAATCTTACGATATTTGCGAGGTCCATCTGGCTGGCCCTCCTGACGACAATCATCACACTATTGGCGGGATTTCCCACCGCCTATTTTATCGCCACGCGCCCGCGAACGCGCCGCGATCTGTGGCTGTTGCTGATCACAATCCCATTCTGGACCAACCTCGTGATCCGGACCTTCGCTATTCAGGACATCATCAGACAGGAAGGCCTGCTCAACACGGCCTTGATCAAGCTCGGCATCGTGTCGGAACCGCTGCAGATTTTGTACACAGACACTGCAGTCCTCATCGGCATGGTCTATGTTTACCTGCCTCTCATGGTGCTGCCTGTTTACGCCAGCCTGGAAAAGCTCGACAGACGGCTTCTGGAGGCTGCCTCCGATCTCTACGCCAGACCGCGCTCCGTTCTTTGGAACGTGATCCTGCCGTCTTCCCGATCCGGGTTGATCGCTGGAAGTACCCTTGTCTTCATCCCCGCAATCAGCACCTACGTCACACCAATCATGCTCGGTGGCGGGAAAAGGCTGATGATGGGCAACTACATCGAGCTGCTGTTCGGCCAGGGCAAGGACTGGCCCTATGGTTCGGCCGTTTCCATTGTGCTCATGACGATCGTGATGGCCGCTCTTCTGATCTATGCGCGAGCGGGCGGACCCAGGGGAGGCGCTCATGGCTAAGAAATTCTCGGTAACCCGCCAGCGCGGCTTCAACACCATCGCGCTGTTCACCTTCTTCTGCCTTTATGCGCCGTTGCTGATCCTGGTCATACTGGCATTCAATGCCGGATTGAGCTCGGCGGACTGGCAAGGTTTCTCGACCAGATGGTTCTGGAGTGCCATGGAGAACCCCCAAGTCGTCGACGCATCGATCCTGTCCCTTCAGCTGGCCTTCACAGCGGCCCTGATCTCCACGGCAGTCGCCATTCCGGCCGCGATCGCGATGACACGCACAGCCCGTTACAAAGGCTGGATGTTCCAATACGCGCTCATCAGCCTTCCCTTGATGGTGCCGGAGATCGTGACTGCGGTCGCTCTTCTGATCGTTGTCGCGGCGATCAAGTCCTGGACCGGATATATTGGTCTCGGTTACCTCATTATTGCGCATACCGCTTTCTGCATCCCGTTTGCATATCTGCCGATCAGGGCGAGGTTGGAAACGATGGACATCAATCTGGAAGCGGCTGCCAGCGACCTGTACGCCCGTCCCTTCGAAGCTTTTCTCCACATAACCCTGCCGCAGCTTCTGCCAGGCGTCCTCGCAGGGTTCATGCTGGCCTTTGTGATTTCACTCGACGATGTCGTCATCACCGAGTTCGTCAAGTCTCCGGGCCAGGATACGCTGCCGACGTACATGCTTGGCCAGCTTCGCAGAACCGTGACCCCAGAGATCAACGCGATATCAGCAATCTTCCTGCTGCTTTCGATCATAGTCGTCACCGTCTTCTTCATCCTGCAATCGAGCGGTCGCCGACAGCAGTGACACCTCCTTCCAAGGTTATTCGGTCAGCACATGAAAACGATCTTTTCGGACAAGCAAATCGGACATCGTGACCATCACGAACTCTATAACGGCGAACTCGTGCCGGGGTTCGAGACGCACGCCAGGTCTGACTTCATCCTGTCGAGCATCCAACGGGCGGGCCTCGGTCAGGTCGTTGTACCAGAGGTACACGACCTCGAAACCGCCAGGCAGATCCACGCGCTCGACTATCTAGAATTTCTCTCCAAGGCCTGGGACATGTGGGAGAGAGACGGCCGCTCAGGGACGGCGCTTCCATACGCCTGGCCAAGCCGCGGACTACGTGGTCGCGTGCGGCCCACGAGCCTTGATGGCCTCCTCGGATATTACTCCTTCGATGCAAGCACCGGGTTCGTTCGCGGGACGTGGGAAGCTATCAAGGCCTCCCACGACACGGTGCTCACAGGCGCCGATTTTGTGAGTGCCAGCAACCTGGCTGCGTTCGCCCTTTGCCGGCCACCTGGACATCATGCCGGTCCGGATTTCGCAGGCGGGTACTGTTTCATCAACAACGCGGCTGTTGCTGCCCAACGGTTCCGCAACTCGGGCGCCGAACGCGTCACGGTCCTCGACATCGACTATCATCACGGCAACGGCACACAGGAAATCTTCTACGAGCGCGATGATGTTCAGGTCGTGAACCTGCATGCCGATCCCAGCTACGAGTATCCGTTCTATATCGGTGCGGCGGAAGAAAAAGGCGCAGGGCCCGGTTTGGGCTTCAATCTCAACTATCCCATGCCCGCTGGCACGGAATGGTCAGCCTGGTCGCAAACCCTCACGCACGCACTCAAGGAAGTTCGCTCGTTCTCGCCGGACAGGCTTGTCGTTTCCCTGGGCGTCGACACGTTCGAAGGTGATCCCATCAGCCGCTTCAAACTGCGGAAAGAGCATTTCCATCAGGCGGGGGCCCTTATCGCGGAACTGGGGCTGCCGACGCTTTTCGTGATGGAGGGTGGTTACGCGGTCGAGGACGTCGGCGAGAACGTGCTCGCCGTGCTTCAGGGCTTCGAGAACGCCTGAAGGCAATGTTTCAACATGGCAAAGTGGATGATATGTACACCAAGAACGACCTGAATTTCTTCATCGACGGTGCGTGGTCGCCGTCCTCGACGGACGCCACCCTCGACGTCGTCGACCCCTCAACGGAAAAACCGTTCGCCAAGATCGCACTGGGAGGATCCGCAGACGTGGACCGGGCGATGAAGGCCGCGCGAGCCGCGTTTGAAACCTTTGCCTTCTCTACGAAGGAAGACCGTCTTGCTTTGCTGGAGAGAATTCGCGCCGAGTATGAGAAGCGCGCTGAAGACCTGGCGCAGGCAATCACGCGCGAGCTCGGGTGTCCGATTTCGTTCTCAAGGGACGAGCAGGTGGCCGTTGGCGTCGCACATTTGAATGCGACCATAAAGGTTCTGCGTGACATGAGCTTTGATGAGGTGCGCGGTACATCCTTGATTGCCAGGGAGCCGATCGGCGTCTGCGCGTTGATCACGCCCTGGAACTGGCCGATGAACCAGATCGTCTGCAAGGTCGCCCCGGCTCTGGCGGCGGGTTGTACTGTCGTCCTGAAACCATCGGAGATCGCTCCGATGTCTGGGATCATATTCGCGGAGATTATGGACGCGGCAGGAACGCCACCCGGTGTCTTCAATCTCATCAATGGAACCGGACCGGACGTCGGTCAACTGATGGCAGAACATCCAGATGCCGATATGGTGTCGTTCACAGGGTCCACAAGAGCGGGCGTGGCGGTGGCGAAAGCAGCCGCCGACACCGTGAAGCGGGTTGCCCAGGAACTCGGTGGCAAATCGGCGAACATCATCTTCGATGACGCCGACCTTGAAAGCTCAGTCACCATGGGCGTTCAATCATGCTTCAGCAATTCAGGACAATCATGCGACGCGCCAACCCGCATGTTCGTTCCACACGCCCAACATGAACGCGCGCTTGAAATCGCGAAACAGGCGGCCGCCTCGTTAAAAGTCGGCGACCCTTCGGATGCGTCGAACGACCTGGGGCCCGTCATCAGCCAGGTGCAGTTTGACAAGATCCAGTCCTATATCTCGATCGGCCAGAAGGAAGGCGCTGTCCTGGTGACTGGAGGGCCTGGAAGACCGGACGGGATGCAGACCGGATTTTATGTGAAGCCAACTGTATTTGGCGGCGTTACGGCGGACATGACGATTTCCCGGGACGAGATTTTTGGACCGGTGCTCGCCATCCTGCCTTACGAGACTGACGAAGAGGTCATCGCTCTGGCGAACGACAGCGTCTATGGCCTTGCCGCTTACATCCAGGCCGGTGATATGGAGCGCGCAAAACGCATGGCGCGGAAATTAAGGGCCGGATCAGTCTATATCAATTATCCCGACCACGATCCCATGGCCCCGTTCGGAGGCTATAAGCAATCCGGGAATGGACGGGAATATGCCGATTGGGGCATTCATGATTTCCTTGAGATCAAGGGCATTGTCGGATGGTGTGCTTAAGTCAAAACCGGAGCCCGACCAAAAACAGGACACAATAACCACTCTGGCGGGCAATGGTGGAGACGGTAGCCTGTTGTCTGCGGGAAGATGGCCTCGGTCAAATCGGTCTGGCACATCTCACGCCCGAGCAGGCGGCTAACTGGTTGATGAATTCGTGGAGCGGTGCGCTGACCCCGATGAAGGCAAGCCGCTCCGACGAACCCCTGGCGTTATTCATGCGCACCATTTTCAGGTCTTGAAGGAAAGAGCCATCGCTCGTCTCCCAGACACTGGAAACGTCACCGACGCATCGTTGCCTCCACATCGATTCATGTAAAGTTTGCGACAGAACCGGATTCTGCGCGGCAGCGAATGCTGCGACAGGCCAGGCTTATTGAAGTTTTTTCAGAATGCGAAAGAGCGACCGCTGTTCCGCCTGGGTGAGGGGCGCAACGGTTTCCGCCGAGATCTCAAGGCCTTTGGGGGCATTCAACAGAAAAAACCGAAAGCCCTCCTCAGTCAGGGAAATCAGCTGCCTGCGCTTGTCGTCCGGATCTTTGCGCCCTTGCAGGAACCCGCGCGCCGTCAGGCGGTCAACGACGCCCTTCGTCGTTGCCACGTCAAGACCGACCAGCCGGCCCAGCCTGTTCTGGGAAACAGGACCACGCTCCGACAACCGTGCCATGACCGCGAACTGGGTCGGCGTCAGATCCCGGACCTTCTCTGAAAAGATGACCGCGTTCCGCTGGTAGGCCTTGCGCAGAAGATAGCCGATCTGATCGTCCAGCACATAGCCGTGGTCCGGCACCGGCGGCGTACCGGGTTCCCGGTTTTCTTCTGACGCCGTTACCTGGGTTTCGTCGGACTTCTGGTTCACTCTGTCTCCTGTCGGCCTCAGCGGCTAAACGGAAAGGTATGCATCGCGGATCTCCGGCTGTTTTTCAAGTTCGGAAAAACTTCCGTCGAATTTCTTTTCACCGCTTTCGATGATGATGGCGCGGTCGGCGACAATCCGGGCGAAATGCAGGTTCTGTTCTGAAATAATGACGGTCAGGCCCTCTTTCTTGAACCTGAGAATTGTCTCGGCCATCTGCTCGACGATCACCGGCGCGATGCCTTCGGACGGTTCATCGAGCAACAGCAGCTTGGGATTCCCCATCAGCGTGCGGGCGATGGTAAGCATCTGTTGCTCCCCGCCCGACATGGCCTTGCCGCGGTTGTGACGCCGTTCGAACAAGTTGGGAAAGAGCTCGAAAAGCGCGTCGACTGTCCAGGCAGGCGCATCCGCACGGGGTGGCTGGCGGCCGACCTCCAGGTTTTCCAGGATGGTCAGGTCCGAAAAGATGCGGCGTTCCTCGGGAACATACCCAAGGCCAAGACGGGCGATCCTGTGAGAAGGCAGAGCGGTAATGTCCTGTCCGTTGAACTGAACCTTGCCGGACTTGGGGCGCACGAGCTGCATGATGGATTTCATCGTCGTGGTCTTGCCGGCACCATTGCGCCCGAGCAACGCCACCACTTCCCCCTTGGAAACAGAAAACCCGAGATCGTTCAGAATGTGGGCCTTGCCGTAAAAGCTGTTCAGAGCGGAGATCTCAAGCACCGGTGTTCTCCTGTCCAAAAAGGGTTCCGCCGCCGAGGTAGACTTCCTGAACGTGCGCGTTGTTGCGGACTTCTGCCGCTGTCCCGTCCGCGATCAATTCTCCCCGGTTGAGGACCATGATGTGATGGGCATGGGCAAAGACGACGTCCATGTCGTGTTCGGTGAAAAGCACGCTTACGCCGCGCTCCTGAACGATGTCCGCCGTCAACTGCATCAATCTGATGCGTTCCTTGGGCGCCATGCCGGCCGTCGGCTCATCCATCAGCAGCAAGGTCGGTGCGTTGGCCAAGGCAATGGCGAGTTCCAGCCGCTTGAGGTCGCCATAGGCGAGAACGGCACAGGCCCGGTCGGCCTGATCCGCCATCCCGACAATCTCCAGCAACGACAGGGCTTCCTCGCGGTAGAGCTTGTAAGCATAGGAAAACACGGAGAAAAGACGGCGATGATGCGACATCAGCGCCATCTGAACATTCTCCGCCACCGTCATGCTCTGATAGGTGCCGGTAATCTGAAAAGTGCGGCCGACGCCGCGTCGCCAGATGTCCCGGGGAGGCCGTCCGGTAATGTTTTCCCCGTTCAGGAAAACCTGACCGGACGAAGCAGGTAACTGGCCCATCAGCATGTTGAAGCAGGTGGACTTTCCAGCGCCATTGGGGCCGATCAGAGCTTTCAGTTCCCCGGGGGCGACTTCGAAGGACACCCCGTTCACTGCCTTGATCCCGCCGAAGGTCTTGACCAGGTTTTCGACTTTGAGAACCGCAGTCATCTCATGAACTCCTGTGTCCGGAGCAAGCCGATGCGTTCGCCAACGCGACGCAGGGTTCCCACAATTCCGTCAGGGGCAATGATCACCACACCGATAATCAGCAGTCCGAGGATCAGCCGCCAGTATTCCAGACGTGTCAGCCAGTCCTTGGCACTTTCCATGAAGGCCGCACCGACCACGCCGCCCGACAGGGTTTTGACACCGCCCAGGAAGACGACAATGAGCGCGTCGAAGCTCTTGCCGATTTCCAGTTCGTTGGGAAAGATCGACCCTTTCGAGAAGACGAACAGCCCGCCGGCCAGACCGGCCATGGCCCCCGCCATGGCAAAGGCAGACCACTGGACCAGCTTAACGTTGATACCGGTGGCTTCCGCCTGGCGGGCGCTGTCACGGGTCGCTCTGAGCGTGTAGCCGAAGGGCGCGTGAGCGAGCTGGCGCAACAGGATAATGCCGCCGACGCCGACGATCAGCGTGAAGTAGTAATAGGCCGTCGTACCAGACAGCCATTCGGCAGGCCAGATATTGACGAGGCCGTCATCGCCGCCGGTCACGTCGTACCACTGGAAGACCAGCGACCAGACGAGCTGGCTGAAGGCGAGGGTCAGCATGGCGAAATAGACACCGCTCAGGCGGATGCAGAACCAGCCGAAAATGAGCGCCAGCAGCCCGGCGGCAAGGGGCGCGAACAGAAAGGCCAGTTCCATCGGGGTGTCCGCATAGGTCACCAGAAGGGCCGCCGCGTAGGCCCCGCCACCGAAGTAGGCGGCATGGCCGAAGCTCACCAGACCGCCCGTGCTCAGCATGAATTGCAGGGAGGCGGCAAACAGGCAGAAAATAACAATATCGGTGATCAGAACCTGCGTGAAATTTTCACCTACGAGGGGAACGAGCGCAAGAGCGGCGATCAAAGCCGCCACGAACAGGCGTCCCTTTGTGCCCGCCGGACGGATCGGCCGGTCCGGTTCGCCGACCTGGCCATGTTCGCCCGCCTTTTCCTCCCGCCCGAAAAGTCCATAAGGACGGATCAGCAGGACGACGGCCATGACCACATACATCAGCACCAATGTGCTTTGAGGGATGTAGGAGACGCCGAAGACATTAAGCACCGATATGAGTACGGACGCCACGAAAGCTCCCGGGATGGACCCCATTCCGCCAATAACCACAACAACGAAAACGGCGGAGATGATGTTCAGATCCATCAGCAGATCGGCGCCGCCCTTCGGCAGTTGAAGAGCCCCACCAAGACCGGCCAGCGCCGATCCGAGAAAAAACACACCTGTAAACAGCCAGGACTGGTTGACCCCAAGGGCACCGACCATTTCCCGGTCCTGTGTCGCGGCGCGCACGAGCACACCGACGCGGGTCCTGGCAATCAGCCACCAGAGCGCCAGCAGGATGAAGGGGGTGATCGCGATGAGCGCCAGATCATATTGCGGCACCGGTTCGCCCAGAATACGAACCACGGATTTCAGCCCTGGGGCGCGCGGCCCAAGCCGATCCTCCGCGCCCCAGACCATGAGTGTGAGGTCCTGAATAACCAGGATGACACCGAAGGTGGCAACGAGCTGGAAGAGCTCGGGAGCGCGATAGACCGGCCGCAGAACACAGACCTCGATGGCGATGCCGATTACCCCGACGATCAGTCCGGACAACAGGATCGAGGTCCAGAATCCGAAGACCCCCGGCAGGGTATTCATCAGCGTGACGCCAAAATAGGCCCCCAGCATGTAGAGCGACCCATGTGCGAAGTTCACGATACGCGTGACGCCGAATATCAGCGACAGACCGGAGGCGACGAGAAACAGCGCCGCTGCGTTTGCAAGCCCCGTGAGGAGCTGTGCCACAAAGAGACCCATGGCGATTTATCTATCCGAAACGAGATGAGAAGTCC
The DNA here is from genome assembly GCF_057180185.1 of Labrenzia sp. ATLA3. NCBI lineage: Bacteria > Pseudomonadati > Pseudomonadota > Alphaproteobacteria > Hyphomicrobiales > Stappiaceae > Labrenzia > Labrenzia sp. ATLA3. Next base: position 397,622 of record NZ_JBXUKV010000005.1, on the reverse strand, counting down.
GCGGCCGCCGCGCAGGAGGAAGTAACGCGCGGCGGCGCAGTGGCGGAATGGACCGGAAAGGCTTATTCCGCCGGACGCTTTGCCTTGATGTCGTCGTCGCTCGGCATGTAGGCGACCGGGTTCTTGTATTCCCAATCCACCATCACGCCCTTGCCGTCCTTGACGGCGGTGGTGCCGACATAGGCGCCCATCGTGGACTGGTTGTCGATGTCGCGATAGATGATCTCACCCATGGGCGTTTCGACTTTCAGGTCCTTGAAGGCAGCAAGAAGCGCGTCCGTGTCCGTCGATCCCGCCTTCTCGATCAGGGCGACGATGCTCTCCACGGTCATGTAGCCGACGAGGGAACCGATCTTCGGTGTTTCACCCGGGTAGGCGGCGATATAGGCATCGACGAAGTCCTTGGCCGGGCCGTCCTTGACGTCATACCAGGGATAGCCGGTAACAAACCAACCTTCCGGCGCCTCGTCGGCGAGCGGCTCCAGATATTCGGGTTCGCCGGTAAGAAGGCCATAGACGTTCCGGCCGTCAAACAGACCGCGGGTCGTGCCTTCGCGGACGAATTTCTGCAAGTCGGTCCCGAAGGTCACGTTGAAGATGGCGTCCGGTTTGGCCGCTTCGATCGCCTGGACTTCTGCCCCGGCGTCGATCTTGAAAAGTGCCGGCCACTGTTCGGTGACGAATTCCACTTCCGGCTTGAGCTTCTTCAGGTTTTCCTTGAAGGCCTCAACGGCGGCTGTGCCGTAGGCGTAGTTCGGCGCGATGGTGGCGTAGCGGACCGCATCGGTTTTGGCAGCTTCTTCCGCCAGCATCGCGGCCTGCACGAAAGTCGAGGTTCTCAGGCGGAACGTGTAAGGGTTGCCGGACTCCCAGACCAGGGCATCGGCCAGCGGCTCGGCCGCCAGATAAATGTACTTCTTCTCGCCGGCCAGCGAGGAAATGGCGAGGCCGACATTGGAGAGGATCGTGCCGGTCAGCATGACCGCACCGTCCCGCGTCATCAGTTCTTCTGCGATTTTTACCGCATCGCCGGGCTTGCCGTTGTCGTCGCGGAAGATGAATTCCAATGGTCGGCCCAGAACACCACCGGCCTCATTGACTTCGTCTAGCGCCAGTTCGACACCCTTCTTGTAGGGTTCGGCGAAAGCCGCCAGGCGTTTATAGTGGTTGATCTCGCCGATCTTGATGCTGTCGGCGGCAAGAGCTGCGCCAGTGACAGTCAAAAGAGCGGCAGCGGCGGCCACCACTGTCTTTATCTGTTTCATGTTGTCCCTCATTCTGGTCAATGATTACGGCAGCCTTGTCAGCTGCTCTTTATCGGTATTCCGCGAAAACCCGGCCGGTTCATCCGGCTTCTGGTCAGGTCAGTCGTGATAGACGAACGCCGGGGTCGGACTGGACGCCAGGTCCTGCGTCCGTTCCCGTTCGATCATTTCGTTTATGCGCTTGCGATACACCATCGGTCCCTTGTCGATGGCGATACGGATCGGCCTGCGCTTGGACGGCCGGTCTTCCTCACGCTGGATTGCCTCAAGTACGTCCTTATCCTCCTGGAAGGCGATGCGAAACATGGCATCCATGCTCTCAGATGCGGATTCATCGTCGATCGCCGTGTTGCGGATATGCATCCAGCGGTCGATCGAATAGCTCTCCGTGACCGGCGTGATGAAATGCAGTGCGAAGATACGGTTGCCGTCGTTGCGGTCTTCCTCGGCGATATTGTCCTTCGCCGGGGCGCAGCCGAAATCGATCACGGCGGTGCAGGGCGTATAGAGATAGTAGTAGTGCCAGCGGTCGACGTTCTCGGTGAACCGGCCGAAGGTCTTGAAGAAACCGATCGGCTCGGAGTCCCTGATCCAGCGCCAGGCGACAATGGCCTTGCCCTCGGTGGAGACATGAACAGGCACGTTTTCCGAAGACGCATTTCCGAGCGTTGTCGGATGAACAAAGCTGACGTGGGCGGGGTCGACGAGGTTTTCCGCGACATTGAGGTAGTTGGACTGAAGATGAAGTGCATCGCCCTGATGCACCGCCCAAGCCGGATCATCGAATTCGGGCATGTCGAAGATCTCGTCCGGATCGGCCTTGTCCCTGTCACCCATCCAGATCCAGACGATGTCATGGCGCTCATGGACGGGAAAGGCCTCGACATAGGCGGAGGCGGGGAGGTTGCTCTGACCCGGAATGCGCACGCATTTGCCGCTGCAATCGAAGGTCATGCCGTGATAGCCGCACTGGATGTCGTCGCCGATCCGCTTGCCGAGGGAAAGCGGAAGCAGCCGGTGCGGACAGCGGTCCTCGAGGGCGGCGACGGAACCATCGGACGTGCGATACATCACGATGTGCTCACCAAGGATCGTGAAGCGGCGCAGTTCCTCGTCGATTTCCGAGGACCATCCGGCGACATACCAGGCGTTTCGTACGAATTCCATGGCTCTCCCTCTTCAAAAGATGGCTATCTCAAACCATCAGCTCCTGTTGCGTCTTCATGCTTTAGCCCGCCCACGCGTGGCAGCGGTCGGCCCGTCGGTGCCAGGGCAATGGCCACCAGAATTTCTCCGGCTCTCGGCGCGTCATTCACCCGAATAGGCATTCCATCGAAGTGGGACCGCACGTAAGCGGCGTCCTTGTGCCCGAGCGGCACATCCAGCGTGTCACCCGGGCCACCCAACTTTTTAGACGAGGGCACCAGCGCCTTGCCACCCCCCAGAACATCCCTGAGCGGAGCGCCGAGGCGCGGATGCAACAGGGCAGCGGCATGTTCGATCTCGCCGGCTTCGCCGACCATGGCGGCCTTGCCGAAGCTTTGAATTTCCTCCGGCCGAAGCCCGCTCAGATCCAGGCAGCGCCGCGCCAGAAGATTTCCCATCTGCGCGCCGATATCCATCAGCTCCGACAGGTCTTCGACATAGGTTCCGGCGTAGGGATTGGCGATGACGGCGGCGCAGCAAATCCGAACCGCAGGCGGCGAGACCGGCCTGCCGGCTTCCCGCTGAACGGTTTCCATGAAGGTCAGGATTTTGCGGACGCGCGCGGTCATCTGAGGCCGTCTTCTCCCTTGATTTCAGACGCTTTCAGCCCGCCGACACGTGCGTGTATGCGCGGCCCGGTGGTCATGACCAGCACGAGCAGGATTTCATCCGCCTTGGGTCCGTCGGCAAGCCCCACTTCCATCGCGTCGAAGTGGGAGCGCACATAGGAGGCGTTGCAATGGGTGATCGGTACATCCAGCCGGGTACCCGGTCCACCGAGTTTCTTGGTGGACGGCACAATGGCATTAGAAGACGGCAGGATTTCCCGCATGGAATAGCCGCCGGGCACATGCCACAGGGCTCCGTGTTCCAGTTCGCCCGCAGTGCCGACGATCGCGCCCTTGCCATAGCCCTCGACGACCCCCGCATCGCCGCCGAGGATATCGACCAGTTTCCTGGCCATATCGACGCCGAGCGGCTTGAGGTCATCCATGAAACCGGCAATGTCCTCGACATAGGCGCCTGCAAAGGGGTTCTTGATGACGCAGAGCATGGCTGCGCGCTTCAGTGGAGTTTCCGCCGCCGGTCCGCCTTCGTGGAAAATTTCTTCAAGAATGATTGCGGTTTTGCGCAGGATCGGTTCAGGCACAGACAGCCTCCCTCATATTTCTTATTTCGTATTGGTGAACGCCGGCTCCGGGTGTCGCGGCAACGGTACACCGTTCCCCGGCAAGCGCCAGATAGGCTGCACTGAAAAGGCCGCCTGCCAGATAGCTGTGCGCGGCTTTTACGCCGCCCTCCAGCGCAATCTGAATTTCGTCCGGTGACAACGGACCGACGCCTGTGGTCACGGCAAGATCGCCAAGATCGCTGTCGGGAGAAAGTCGGGAGGCGGCTTCGCGCTCGATCTTGACGTTACCGGGAAGATCGACCCTGTTGGCGATCATGGTGGCGGCGGCATCGGCCTCAGCCGCCGTTTTCGCCAGCACGGTCACTGCGTCTGCAATGCCCAGGGAATGGGACCGTCCGCGCCATCCGCTCGTGGCGATCCCGCCGATCCCGTCCTCCGGACGAAGGTGGACGACACCGCCAGAGACCCCGGTTACCGGATCGTCGCAGATGCCGATCCGGAAGGAGCCCTCGGCCAGATGCAGGGCAATGTCGCCGCCGTTGTTGACATAGGCGCGCCCGAGAGAGCGCCCCTTGAGCAATTCCTTGAGGATATGATCGGCAACGCTGCCGGCGACCGCTGCCATAGGCGTGATGAAGTCCGGGGCGTAGGCGGAGGTTGCCGCCCACATGGCCCTTGCAATCCGCCCCTTCGGCGCTGGCCCGTCCGGCGACCGCAATCGGGATATCTCACCCACCAGGTCCTGCAGGACGGTTTCGAATGCCGCCCGGGCACGGCGATAGGCTTCAGCAACCTCGCCGGGCTCTCCGCAGGCTTCCACGACCAGATCGATCGGGCCGTGCTGCAGGTGCAGCCGGCGTGCATCCGGAAGCAGGTTCGCCGTGGCGGTTTCCAGCTGAATCGCCCTTGTCATCCGCCCCCCCGCTTCCAGGGGTAGTTCCCTGAGCCCGTCGGCCAGGGATTGTCACCGGCAGGCGACACACCGCGTCGGCCTTTCAATATGTGATCGTTCTGCCGCCCGGTCTTGCCGGTGAGGGCTTCAGAAAGCGGCATGACAAAGTCCATGTGGCCACCGAGCGCGCGGTAGTCGTCGGCCCGCATGGTGAATTCGATAGGGGCGACCAGGGCAGGGGTGGGCACATAGCCGAAGGCATTTTTCGGCATGCGGGTGACATCTGCCATGAAGGTGATGCCACCGCCCGGCCAGATGTAGACCGGCGCGCCACCACAACTGACATAAGTGAGCGAATTCTGGACTGAGCGGGTCAGGCCGACCGGATGCTCGGTCACGCCCGAACGCAGAGATCCACCGGCCCCCGCCATGAATAGGACCGACGTCAGTGCCGGTTCGCAGTTCTCCTCGATCCGCTTGACCGAAGGCTGCAGACGCTCGGGCATCTCCTTCTGGACCGGAACCAGGTCTTCATCCAGTTCGTAGTAGGCGGAGTGTTCGCCGGTGGTCGAAACCATCAGGAGCGACAGGCCGGGCCTTGCAGACTTCGGGTCGAACTTGTCGATGATCGCAAGAGGATCCTGCAGGTTGGTTCCGCCCCAGCCGGTGCCGGGTTCCGCAACCTGAAAATAACGGCCGGGTGTGGAGCGCCGGCCCTTGATCTTGAGGCCTGTCGACTGCCAGCCGATAACCTTGCCTGCCTGGTGCTCCGACATCACGCCGGTGATGTGGTCGTCGACAACAACCACTTCGTCGACCAGACCTTTCCACTGGGCAGCGAACATGCCGACGGTGGCCGAGCCGCAGCCGACGCGCATGCGCTCCTCGAGCTGGCCATTAATGACTGGTGGCTTGCCCGCCTGAACCCGCAGCTCCGCGCCGCCATCGATCTCCAGACCGACTTCCTCGCCGTTGCACAGCGCCAGCATCGTGGAGCAGGTAAGGCGGCCTTCCTTCTTGGAACCACCGGTCAGGTGGTGGACACCACCGAGGGAAAGCATCTGGCTGCCGTACTCGGACGTGGTCACATGGCCGACAACTTCGCCGTCCGCCCTGACAGGGGCGCATTCCGTACCCAGATGCCGGTCCGTATCGATTTTCAGTTTGACGCCGCAGTAGCTGAAAATGCCCTCGGTCACCACGGTGATCATGTCCACGTCGTCAACTTCGGAAGAGACGATGAAGGGGGCGGGCTTGTAGTCCGGATAGGTTGTGCCGGCACCGATGGCAGTGACGAAATTGTTCTTCGGCGGCAGGATGTCACCATCCCATTCCTTCTCCAGGAAGGGCACGATCTCGCCACCGGCGGCTTCCGCCTTTTCCAGAATCGTCAGCGGATCGAGGCGGACAAGCTGGCCGTTGTCATTGGCATAGCGGTCGCAGGCTCCCGCCCGGCCTTCGGCGATGTAACACATGACCGGACACGCATCACAGCGGATCTTTTCAGGTTTGCCATCGGCGACAGTCAACGTTGTGACTCCTTAAATGCCACGCTGCATTTGTTAGTATGCAAACATATTTCCAAAAATGGTGTCAATGCGAATTGCACATTGCCTGCGATGATATGCTGAGCAGCCATGCTGCAAAATCCATCAATTCGTCAGTCGACGAAGGCACGTTCCACCACGAACTGCGCGGGCTTGTTGTTCGCCCCTTCCTCCAGCCCATGGCTGAGGCACAGGTCTTTGGTGTCCTTCAGCATGGCCATGGAGCCGCAGATCATGGCGCGGTCTTCTTCCGGCCCCATGCGTCGCAGGCCAAGATCGGCAAAAAGCTTGCCGGAAGTGATCAGGTCCGTGATCCTGCCCTGGCGGGCAAAGTCTTCCCGGGTCACGGTGGTGTAGTGGATCAGCTTGTCCCGCACGAGATCGCCGACCAGCGGATCCTCGCGCAGGCCGGCGACAAGGTCTTCGCCGTATTTCAGTTCGGCGATCGTGCGGCAGCCATGGGTGAGCACGACCTGATCGAACTTGTCGTAAGTCTCCGGATCCCTGATCAGGCTAGCAAAGGGGGCAATGCCGGTTCCGGTTGAGAACATCCAGACCCGCTTTCCCGGCAACAGGGCATCGTTGACAAGCGTTCCTGTCGACTTCTTGCGCATGAGCACCGTGTCGCCGGGGCGAATTTTCTGCAAATGTTCGGTCAGGGGGCCGTCCGGCACTTTAATGGAAAAGAATTCCAATTCCTCGTCCCAGGAAGGGCTGGCGACGGAATAGGCTCTGAACACCGGTTTTTCGGCATTCGGCAAGCCGATCATGACGAATTCGCCGGACCGGAAGCGGAACTGCATCGGACGTGTCACCCTGAACCGAAACAGACTGTCCGTGTAATGCTGCACGTCCTGGACTGTGAGGGCGTAACAACCGGCAGGCACGGGAAATGGCGAAGGGTTTCCGGCCAGAATGGGGGTTACAATGTCGAGGGCTTCAGACACGGGTGCGGTCTCCTGGCTGTTAGAACGCTGGAAAGCGGCTTCATTATTGTTAGTATACAAACAAACTTTTCAAAGAAAGCAAACAAAAAATGCGTGTTCAGAATTTAATCAGAATTCCGCATCAGTTTGCTTGACAGTGTTCTTCGTTGCAGCTCTAATTCGTTTGTATGCTAATGAAATGCATTGAGGACGCGATGCAATTCCATAGACCCGAGACACTCGAAGCCGCCTTGCATTTGCTGTCCGAAGAACCGGTCAGGTTGCTGGCTGGAGGAACGGATTTCTTTCCGGCCCTCGCGGGAAAGACGACGGCGGAACCGGTCGTCGACCTGTGCCGGATCAAGTCTCTCAACGGCATATCAAGATCAGACGGCGCCTGGCGTTTCGGCGCAACGACAAGCTGGTCGGACATCCGGGACGCAGACCTGCCGGCACAGTTCCTTGCCCTGCAGCAGGCCGCGCGGGAAGTGGGTTCCATCCAGATCCAGAATGCCGGCACGATCGCGGGCAATCTCTGCAATGCCTCCCCGGCGGCCGACGGCGTACCGCCGCTTCTGGCGCTCGATGCCGACGTCGAGATCGCCGGGCCGGCAGGTGTCCGGCGCGTGCCGCTTGAACGCTTCATCACGGGCGTACGCCGCACCGTTCTACAGCCCGGTGAAATCGTCACCGCCGTTCTCGTTCCTGAAAAAACGGGGTGCCACTCCGCTTTCCTGAAACTCGGTGCCCGGCGCTATCTGGTCATTTCGATTGCCATGGTGGCGGTCGCTCTGGACTGTGCGGACGACGGAAAGATTTCGGAAATTTCAGTTGCCGTCGGATCGTGCTCTCAGGTCGCCCGGCGCCTGCCGTCCGTGGAAGCGGCACTGGCAGGTACACCGGCAGAACCGACAGAGGTAAAGGCGTGCCTGAAGGACGTCGACCTCGCACCGCTTGCCCCGATAGACGACGTACGGGCCCCGGCGGACTACCGGCTGATCGCTGTTCGTGAATTGATCGGGCGCGCTGTTCTTATGGCGGCGCAGGAGGGGAGATAAGCATGGCTCTGACTGAGTTCGACGAGCTGCAAGGCGTCACTTTCCAACTGAACGGGCACGCGGTTCGCATTGACGGACCTCCCGCCGAACGGCTCTCTTATGCTCTGCGGGAAAGGGCCTATGCCAAAGACGTCAAGGTCGGCTGTGATGCAGGTGACTGCGGCGCCTGCACCGTACTGATCGACGGAAATCCCGTCTGTGCCTGCACCACTGCACTCGGTCAGGTCGACGGGGCAACGGTCGAGACCCAGGCGGGACTGGTTGCAAACGACGAGACCGGAAAAGCCCTTGCCGCCGCCTTTCAGCGCCATCAGGCCGCGCAATGCGGCATCTGCACGCCCGGCATGATGGTCTCCGCCATCGGGTTGCTTCGCCGGCAGCAGACGCCGACGGAAGAAGCCGTCAAGGATGCGCTCGGCGGCGTTCTTTGTCGCTGCACAGGCTATCGCAAGATCATTGACGCGGTACTTGATGCCGGCAATTCGGTCGAAGCGCCTGTTGGCGGTGTCGGCACGCCGATGGCCCGGGTCGACGGATTGCCGAAAGTCAAGGGGACCGAGAAGTTTGGCGACGACGTGGCCCCGGCAGATACGCTCACCCTGCGCGTGGTGCGTTCGCCTTATCACCACGCCACCTTCGAACTGGGAGACATTGAGGCCTACAGAACCCAAACCGGTCTCGATCTCGTCCTGACGGCCAGGGATGTGCCGGGCACGAACTGCTTCGGCGTGATCCCGGGCTTCGAGGACCAACCCATGTTTGCCGAGACGGAAACGCGCTTCAAGGGGGAAGCCGTCGCGGCAATCGTCGGGCCGGCCGATCTCGTCAACGGCCTCGACCTGACAGCCTTTCCCGTCAAATTCACGCCGCTCTCCCATGCGCTGGTTCCTGAGGAAGCCGCCGGGATTGCGGATCTCCATGAAGGTCGCGCGCAAAACGTCATGTGCCGCGGTTTTGTCAAACGCGGGGATCCCGGGCCCGCCCTGGCCACTGCGGCCGTCGTGGCGGAAGGGTCGTTTTCAACCGGGTTTATCGAACACGGCTACATCGAGCCGGAAGCGGCCTTCGCCCGCCGCACCGGAGACCGGATCGAGGTGCATTGCTGCACCCAGGCCCCGGTCATGAACAAGGAAGGGCTGGCAATTCTCCTCGGGCTGCCGCCGAATGCGGTGCGTATCATACCGACAGCGGTCGGCGGCGGCTTCGGCTCCAAGCTCGATCTGACGGCCCAGCCCTTTGTGGCTCTGGCTGCCTGGCTGCTGGACAGGCCGGTGCGTGTCACCTACAGCCGCGCGGAATCCATTGCCACATCCACCAAGCGCCACCCATCCGAAATCACCATGCGGGTTGGAGCGGACGCAGACGGAAACATCGTTGCCGCCGAATTCGACGGCGTCTTCAACACGGGGGCCTATGCGAGCTGGGGTCCGACCGTTGCCAACCGAGTGCCCATCCACGCGTCGGGTCCCTACAAGACACCGAATTATGTCGCCCGCAGTGCCGGAATTCATACCAACACTGCCCCATCCGGAGCCTTCCGGGGCTTTGGCGTGCCGCAATCCGCGCTGGCCCAGGAGCCGCTCTATGACGACCTCGCCAATGCGCTCGGCATCGATCGGCTCGAGTTCCGCCGGAAGAACGCTCTGCGCAACGGCGATCCGACGGTCACGGGACAGGTGTTCGAAACCGGAATGGGCATCGGCGACTGTCTCGATGCGCTCAAAACCCAATGGGATCGAGCGCTCGCGGAGGCAAACGAGGTCAATGCCAAGGGCGGACCCAGGCGCCGCGGTGTCGGCATTGCCGGTGGGTGGTACGGCTGCGGCAACACTTCAATGTCGAACCCTTCCACGATCCGCGCCGGCGTGACGGCTGCCGGTGAAGTCGTTCTTCATCAGGGCGCGACCGATATCGGTCAGGGCTCCAACACCGTGATCACGCAGATTTTCGCGACGGCGCTTGGCGTTCCCGTTCCGCAGATCCGGATTGTCGGACCGGACACCGATCTGACCCCTGATGCCGGCAAGACCTCGGCGAGCCGCCAGACATTCATCACCGGCAATGCCGCCCGCCTCTGCGGCGAAGCGTTGCGTGCGCGGATCCTGCGACTTGCCAATGTTTCCGAAGCCGCCGAACTTGAATTCGGCGCGGGCGAAATCCGCGTGAGCGACGCCGCCGGTGAACGCCGGATTTCCCTGCCCATGCTGGAACCCGATAACGGGGACTATGTTCTGGAAGCCGTGGAATCCTACGACCCCCCCACCTTGCCGCTTGATGAAAACGGACAGGGTTCTCCCTATGCGGTGTTCGGCACGACAGCGCAGATGGTGGAGCTGGAGGTGGATCTTGCATTAGGCACGGTCAATCTCCTGAAAATCACCGCGGCCCATGATGTCGGCAAGGCCATCAACCCGTTGCTCGTGGAAGGCCAGGTTCAGGGCGGTGTTGCCCAGGGCATCGGACTGGCCCTGATGGAAGAATTCCTTCCGGGCCGCACGGAAAACCTCCACGACTACCTGATCCCGACCATCGGAGACGTCCCCCCGATCGAGACGCTTATTCTGGAAACCGGCGACGAACACGGACCCTATGGCGCGAAGGGCCTGGGCGAGCATTGCCTGATTCCGACCGCCCCGGCGATCCTCAACGCGATCAAGGACGCCTGCGGCGCGCGGGTTTCTCATCTGCCAGCGACGCCGGACAAGGTCCTGGCCGCTATCCGGTCCCGAACAGCACCCGACAAAGTTACGGCCGGCGCTTGACCGCTCTCCGTAACGTCCCTGCCAATCTCTCTATTGGATTGAAATTTCCATGAGCCTGTACCCGTCAATCGCTCCAGCTCCCGACACACCGGAAAGCGCGGAAACATCGAATGTCGTCGGCATCGATGTGGGCGGAACCTTCACCGATCTTGTCCTATACGACTCCCGCTCCAGGACGGTCCGGCTCGCCAAGACACCGACCACGCTGGACAATCAGGCCTATGGTGTCCTCAAGGCGCTCGAACTGGCGGAGACGGACCTGCGAACGCTGGACCTGATCGTGCACGGCACAACGACCACCACCAATGCCGTGCTGGAACGCACCCTGTGCAAGACAGGCATGATCACCACGGAAGGTTTTCGGGACGTGCTTGAACTGGGCCGTAGGACCCGGCCAAATCCCTACGGAATGAAAGGCGAGTTCAAGCCGGTGATACCGCGCGATCTTCGCCTTGAAGTTCCAGAACGTCTCTACGCGGACGGTACTGTCCGCCTCGCCCTGGACGAAGCGGCTTTCCGGGACGCCGTGAAGCGTCTCCTGGACGAAGGCTGCGAAGCGCTCGTCATTCATTTTCTGCATTCCTACGCCAACCCGGCACACGAACAGCGGGCAGGGGAGATTGCCGCTGAACTCTGGCCAAACGACAATATCACGTTGGGGCATTCCCTCCTGTCCGAAAGCCGCGAGTTCGAACGCGGCGTGACGGCCGCGATCAACGCCTCCGTCCAGCCGCTGCTGCGCCGCTATGTCGACCGGCTGGCAGATCAGCTATCGGAAAAAGGCTACCGCCACGATGTCTTGGTGATGAACGGCAATGGCGGCATGGTGTCGGCCCGGCGCGTGGCGATGGAAGCAGCCAAGACCGTCATGTCAGGGCCGGCCTCAGGGGTCATGGCCGCCGCCTACACCGGCCGGCGAGCTGGCATTCCGAACCTTCTGACCTACGACATGGGCGGCACCTCGACCGATGTCGCACTGATCCGCAATGCCGAACCGGCTGTCTCGAACGAGATTGAAATCGAATATGCCATGCCGATCCATGTGCCCATGGTCGACGTGCGCACGGTTGGCGCCGGTGGCGGGTCCATTGCCCGGATCACCGAAGCGGGCCTCCTCCAGGTCGGACCGGAAAGCGCCGGGTCCACACCGGGTCCGATCTGCTATGGGCGGGGCGGCGAAGACCCGACGATCTCCGATGCCAATCTTCTGCTCGGGCGGATGAACCCGGAAAAGCTCAACTCGGTTTCCGGCACGGTCGTCCTTGCCGATATCGAGGCCATCTTTGCCGAAAAGCTCGGACAACCACTCGGTCTCGGCGCGCGCGAAGCTGCCGCCGCCGTTCTGCGTATCGCCAACACCCGCATGGCGGATGCGGTGCGCATGGTGTCGGTGAGCCTCGGAGAAGACCCACGCGACTACGCCCTCTTTGCTTTCGGGGGCGCCGGTCCTCTGCACGCGACTGCAATCGCGCGCGAGCTTGGCGTTCCGCGCGTGCTCGTCCCCTCCCGTCCGGGCATCACGAATGCTCTCGGCTGTGTCGTGGCGGATCTGCGTCATGACTTTGTGAACACGGTCAACAAACCGCTGGCCGAGCTGGACATCGGCGCGGTGCATGCGCTTTTCGACCAGCAGGCGGCGGAAGGCCGCGCCTTGATCGAAAAGGAAAAGGTCGAGATCGAGGAGCTGCGGGAAATCTATTCCGTCGACATGCAGTTCATCGGCCAGACCCATTTGCTGCGCGTCCCGCTCTCCGGGCCCCGGCCAACGCTCGAGGAGCTTCAAAAACTGTTCGAAGAAGCCTATTTCAACCGCTTCCGGGTGGAACTGCCGGAGATCAAGGCAAGCCTCGTCAACGTCAATTGTTCGGTTATCGGACGGCGCGCCGAAATAGACCTCTCGCTGCTGATCGATCCGGCCGAGCGCAAGAACAAGCTTGAAGAGGCCCTGACCGGCCATCGTCAGGTCTGGTTCAACGGGCTGGTCGAGACGCCGATCTACTGGCGCGACCATCTCCCGCTTGCTGCTGAAATCCAGGGGCCTGCCATCGTGGAGCAGATGGACACAACCATCGTCATCGATCCGGGTGACAAGGCGGTCCAGGACGCCGACGGCAACATCATCATCGAACTGGGAGCAGGCGCATGACCATCGATCCGATAACTCTCAGCGTCATCCAGTCGGGTCTGCAGCAGGTCTGCGACGAGATGGACCTGAGTTTTTCCCGCGCAGCCTTTTCCCCGGTGATTGCCGAGGCCAATGACCGCTCCGACGGCATCTATTCGGCCGAAGACGGATCGCTGATCTCGCAAGGGGCGGGCGGTCTGCCCGTCTTTGTCGGCACGATGCAGTATTCAACCCGAACGCTGATAGAAATGATCGGGGACGGACGGGTGCCGGCACCCGAGCCCGGGGACATCTACATCGTCAACGATCCCTATCTCGGCGGAACCCATCTGATGGATGTGCGTTTCGCCATGCCATTCTACCGCGATGGCGAAATCTTCTGCTGGCTGTCCAACACCGGCCACTGGCCCGACACTGGCGGCGCCGTGCCCGGCGGGTTCTCGGCCTCCGCGACTTCTGTCGAGCAGGAAGGCTTGAGACTGCCGCCCGTTCGTCTCTTCAAAAAGGGCAAACTGGATGGGGAGATCTATTCCATCATCTGCTCGAACATTCGGGTATCCGAACAGCGCATTGGCGACGTGAAGGCACAGGCGGCGGCCCTACTTGTCGGCGAAGAACGGCTCAATCGGATCCTCGACCGCTATGGCGACGGTGTCGTGAAGGAGGCCATTGCCGAGTTGCGCCAGCGGGCGGCAGACCAGATGCGGGCCAATGTCCGCCTCATTCCGGACGGGACCTACACCTCCATCGCCTATGTGGACAGTGACGGGGTGGTCAACGAACCGCTCGAGATCAGGTTGGCGATCACGGCGCAGGACGGTGAACTGACGTTCGATTTTACCGGATCTTCCAAGCCCTGCATGGGGCCGATGAATTCGGTTCTCGCGACAACGCTCTCCTCGGTCTATCTCGCCATGCGCCACATCTTCCCGGACGTGCCGATCAGTGCCGGGGCCTTCGAGCCGCTGAAAGTCCTCCGGCCGGAAGGTACTTTTCTGGATGCGCAATATCCGCGGCCGGTGTCCGGCTGCGCCGCTGAAGTCAGTCAGCGCATTGCGGAAGCGGTCTTCGCCGCCCTTGTCGCGGCCCTGCCGGACCGCGTCACGGCAGCGCCGGCCGGCAGCTCCGGCAACTTCGCCCTCGGAGGTTTCGACCCGGCGCACAATCGCAGCTTTGTCATGTACCAGATTTCCGGCGGCGGATATGGCGGCAACTCCGATCACGACGGCCTGTCAAACGGCTGTTCCACCATCGGGATTTCAAAAGCGCCGCCGGTGGAGATCATGGAGCAGCAGTTTCCCGTGCTCTATCACCGATATGCGCTTCGCGAAGGATCCGGTGGGGCGGGCAAGCACCGTGGCGGTTTCGGCCTCGACTATGAGATCGAACTCCTGCGTGGACACGCGACGGCAAGCTTCGTGATGGATCACGGCCGTTTCGGGCCGCAAGGCGCCCTGGGCGGTAAGGACGGAAAACCGAATTCCGTCACCGTCTGGCAAGACGGCAAGGCCATGGTGCCGGAGCATCTCTCCAAGGCTCAGGACATCCCACTGACCCCAGGAGACCGAGTGCGTGTCGGAACGCCGGGCGGCGGCGGCTATGGCGACCCCGACCACCGTGACCCCGCGCTCGTCGCCGAGGACGTCAGGCTCGGTCGCTACACCAGCGAAGAGGCAAAATCCCTGTTCGGCTAGGCCCTGATGATGCAAAGGCCCACCGCTGGCTTTGATGTGCGAAGGTGGGATTTTCTCGATCCTGCAGGAAGCGTCAAAGATCGCCTGAGCCTTGGTTTCAGAGAAGGGATATCGCGAAAGATGGGTCGAAGATGTGCTTCACGCGCGAGATGAATACCGACCCGGCAATCGGTTTCCGAGCAGTCTGCTGGCCGGAGTTTTATGCTGGTGCGTTTTAAAATGTCCGAAACGGCTTCTTTTCCGAATGACGCAGCTGTCACCGGAATAGAAACCTGTCCGGTTTGCGCCTGATTGAAATATCCTATGCTGGCTCCGTAGATGGTCGCTGCACTTGTAACGGCAGCTCCAAAAAGCGCGCCCAGCAGAGTTTTCCCAGGATCACTCATTTTTGCCTATCGGTTCACACCAGGCGACGCAAACTCCTCACCCTTCAGGGCTTTCAGCGCGTTCGTTGTATTGAACTCGGGCGAGTGCCGCTTGCGTTTCGACATCTCCGTTTCCTGTTCGTCAAAAATCGGCGCTCGGCCTATTGTAGCTTATGTCAATGTTAAAATTTCGGAAAATTGGTCGCCACACACCCAAAATGCCCTTGCGTCACCCGCTGTTACTTTGTACCAAGCTACTTCTTTTTGTTTTGAGAGTTCTATTTTAAGACATGCCTGACTTGGAAACGCGCACGAAAACCGTCGTCGCAGAAACCCTTAGACTCGCCCGCTGGGTCATCAAACCAGAGTCTACAATGGCGACACTGGGAGCTGGCAGCCTTGATGTTGTGGGTATTATCATGGCGCTGGAGAGAGAGTTTGACTGCTGCCTTCCGGACGACTTGTTCAGTCCGAACAACAGCGAGAAGGGACAGTTGACGTTCCAGGAGCTGGTCGATGTGATCGAGCGATCAACAAAAACGCACGCAGTCGATGCCTGAGCGCAAATCCGACCATCGTCCGGATCAGCGTTGACGACAACTTTCGCTTGGTAAGCGGAAACCGCAACTGACTTGGCAATACCCTGAGCCTTCTGCCGCCGAACGCCGGTAGCTTGTCGAAGACTGTCAGCGGTTCTTCCGGCGCGGCGCATGCATTTCCATGAGGCATGTACGGAAGATCTCGGCGACCTGAGACAGGGTGCTCACAGGGTAGTGGGCTACACACATGCCGATCTGGAAGCTGACGAGATCCGGACGGAGTGCACGCATCTCGCCGCGCTCAACCCATCTTTCCGCATACTGGCAGGGCAGGAAACTGACGAAACGGCCGCTCAGCACGAGATGCGCAAGCCCCTCCATGGAATAGGCGGTTGCCGTCGGCGGGTGGGCGAAGACGGAATTGTAGGCCGTGGCGATCGTATACCCCCTCCGGGCATAGGGAAGCGTCGAAATGCGCTCCAGCGTCACGCTTTTGGGCTCGGCGTGAAACAGCTCGTGACCGGAGCTGCAGAACAGGTTCTGCTCCTCGTGAAAAAGCGTTTCGAGCTGGAGAGCCGCATTCAGCGGCTGGTTCGCCACGATGGCAATCTCGATCTGTTTGTTGATCAGGGCGCTGCCGAGCTGGTTGGGCGAGAGCACCATGACCGTCGGATTGACATCCGGAACGCGATCGTTGAACAGCGCCAGTGTCTCCGATAGGCGGCATTTCGGGTTTTCCACCAGTGCATCCACGGCGCCGATCCTGAGTTCGCCGACGAGCCCGCCGCGCATGACGCCAACTTCCTTGCGAAAATTCTCCAGCGCTGCGAAGCACTTGATCGCCTCGGCGTAGATTTTCTGGCCTTGCTCCGTCAGGGAAAACCCGGAGCGGCCCCTGTGGCAAAGCTTCAGCCCGAGCCGGGTCTCGAGTGCGGCCATCTGGGCACTGATGGTGGAACGGGACAGGCCGAGTTCATCCTGCGCCGCGGTGAAGCCGTTGTGATCGACCACGGCCCGGAAGATGCGCAGCTGACGCAGATCGACATCGCTCAAGGGGGAAACGGATGAAACCATGATACGTTGAAATCTTCGGACGTTTACTCTTGTAATTCGATATTATTGGACGTGATGTTGCATGGCAACATAATCCGGTGACCCAATCAGCGGAGCCGTTCATGTCCGACTTTTTCCAGCCGATTTCCGGCTTCGACCTGCCCAGGTACGCCGGTGTCCCGACCTTCATGCGCCTGCCCCTGCTGGGCCTCGATGACGAGCGCATCGAAGAGGTCGACATCGGCATCGTCGGCGTTCCCTGGGACGGCGGCACAACGAACCGGCCGGGCACGCGCCACGGTCCGCGCCAGCTGCGCGATCTCTCCACGATGATCCGGCGCCTGCACCCGACCAGCGGCGCGGCGCCCTTCGAGATGCGCAATGTAGCCGATCTGGGCGACTCCCCCGTCAATCCGGCCGATGTCGCAGACGCATTGGAGCGGATCACCGGGTTCTATTCGAAACTGAAGCAGCGTGGCATCACGCCGCTCAGCGCCGGCGGCGACCACCTGGTATCCTACCCGATCCTGAAGGCGCTGGCCGCGGACGCGCCGGTCGGCATGATCCATTTCGATGCCCATACGGATCTCTTCGACAGTTATTTCGGCGGCTTCAAATACACTCACGGCACCCCGTTCCGCCGCGCGATCGAGGACGGCTATCTGGACCCGAAACGCGTGGTGCAGATCGGCATTCGTGGCTCCATGTATGACGACGAGGACATTGTCTGGGGCCTCGAACAGGGGGTCCGGATCATCCGCGTCGAGGAACTCGATGACCGGGGCCTCAATGAAGTCATGGCCGAGGCTCGTGCCATCGTGGGCGACAAGCCGACCTATGTCAGCTTCGATATCGACAGCATCGATCCGGCCTTCGCACCGGGAACCGGAACACCGGAAATCGGTGGCTTCACCACCCGCGAGGCCCAGCGGATGGTGCGGCTTCTGGACGGTCTCAACCTGATCGGCGCCGACCTCGTGGAGGTGTCGCCTCCCTTCGACACGTCCGGTGGAACGGCCTGGGTCGGCGTTTCCATCATGTTTGAACTGCTCTGCGTCCTTGCCGGGGCGCCGGGAACAAAGCGCTGAACCGGCGCAAGTCCGGTTTTCGCAACCAGAGACAACAAGAAAAAACATCAAACCTTTCAGGAGTTGAACAGCATGAACAGATACCTCTCCCGCTTCAGCGGCGTGGCTCTTGCCCTGTTTGCCGCTTTCTCCGTGTCGCCCGCCAGCGCTGCGGACAAGTTAACCGTCGCCCACTCGACGTGGGTCGGCTACGGCCCGCTCTATATCGCCAGAGACAAGGGGTTCTTCGAAGAAGAAGGGCTGGATGTCGATCTTCTGGTCATGGAAGACGTCAAGACGCGCATGCCGGCCCTTGCCGCTGGCCGCATCGACGTTGCCGTGACCACCATCGACACCGTCTTGACCTTCACGACGCCGAAGCGCCCGCTTGTCTATCTGTTTGCTCTCGACGACAGCGCGGGCGGCGATGGCATCGTCGCCAACAAGGACATCACCTCGGTCGCCGACCTCAAGGGCAAGTCCGTCGCCTACACCGAAGGCTCCGTTTCCCAGTTCTTCCTGAGCGTGCTCCTGAAAAACGAAGGTCTTACGCTTGCGGACATTGAAACCCAGAACATGACCGCCGGCGATGCCGGTGCCGCCTTCGTGGCCGGCCGGGTTGATGCAGCCGTCACCTGGGAACCGTGGCTGACCCGCGGCAAGGATACCGAGCATGGCACACTGCTGGTCGACAGTTCCTCGACCCCTGGCCTGATCACCGACGTTGCCGTCACGACGGAAAAAACACTGAGCGAGCGCAAGGACGACCTGAAGGCCTTCTACCGTGCCTGGGTAAAGGCTGTCGATTGGCAGAAGGAAAACGAGGCGGAAGCCGATGAGATCATGGCCAAGGGCGTTGGCGGATGGCTGAAGGACCCGGCGGTCTTTGCCGAAACCCGGGGCGGCATCGTTTTCTACGACGGTGACATGAACGCATCCTTCATGGATCCGGCGAACGAGGATGGCATCCTCGGCACCATCTCGGACGCGAAGGCCCTCGGCGAGGAAGCCGGCCTCTTCAAACTCGAGTCCGACCCGAAGTCGATGGTCGTCACAGACATCGTCCAGTAAGGCGTTTTCCGAAACATACCGACCCTTGTCAGCAGAGCAGGCACCATGAACACATCTTCGCTGTTTTCGCCGAAAACGGAAATTTCTCGAGGTCTTTACATCGGTCTGAGTATTTCCTCCGTCGTGGCGGTGCTGCTTGTGTGGTGCCTGCTCACTTACGGCGGCTACATGCCGCCGGACTTTCTGGCAACGCCCGTCGAAGTCCTGCGCGCCGGGGTAGAGCAGGTCGGCGACCTCTCTCTCTTCGGCCACATGGGCTCCAGCCTGACGGTCATCCTGTCCGGCTTCCTGCTGGCCTCGGTGCTGGCCGTGCCGCTCGGCATCCTGATGGGCAGCTTTCGCGCGGTTCAGGCGTTGCTTGAGCCGATCACCGGCTTCATGCGCTACATTCCGGTCTCCGCCCTGATCCCGCTTCTGATCCTCTGGGTCGGCATCGGCATCGAGCAGAAGGTGATGGTCATCTTCCTCGGCACCTTCTTCCAGCAGCTCATTCTGATCTCCGACGTGTCCGCGCGGGTCAGCAAGGATCTCATCGACTGTGCCTATACGCTCGGGGCAAGCCGCGGCCAGGTGGTCTGGCGCATCCTGCTGCCGGCCTGCATGCCGGGCGTCATGGATAATCTTCGCGTTACCATGGGCTGGGCCTGGACCTACCTGGTGGTGGCGGAACTCGTCGCGGCCAACAGCGGCCTTGGATACATGATCCTGAACGCCATGCGCGGCCTCTTTACCGACGTCATCCTGCTCGGGGTCTTCACCATCGGCATTCTCGGCCTGATGACCGATTTTCTCTTCAAGTGGCTGCGCCAGCGGCTGCTTCCCTGGTCCGCCGATTTTTGAGGTCCTGCGACATGAGTCTTCTCAGCATCCAAGACGTCACCGTGCGTTTCGAGCCCAAGGGCAAGCCCGTTGTACTCGCACTCGACAATGTGTCGCTCAATGTCGAGCACAACACCTTCTCCGTCATCGTCGGACCTTCGGGCTGCGGAAAGTCGACCCTTCTGCGGCTGGTCGCCGGGCTGGAAACGCCGACCAGCGGCCGGCTCGACCTTGATGGCAAACCAATCCTGGGTCCTTCGGCCGATCGCGGCATGGTGTTCCAGAGCTACACGCTGTTTCCCTGGCTGACAGTGCGCGAGAACGTCATGTTCGGCCCGAAGCTGAAAGGCCTGCCGAAGTCGGAATATGAGGACATCGCCGACAGGTTCATTGCCGCCGTCCATCTGAAGGGTTTCGAGAAATCCTATCCGAAAGAGCTTTCGGGTGGCATGCGCCAGCGCGTTGCGCTCGCCCGGGCGCTCGCCAACGATCCGCGCATTCTCCTGATGGACGAACCATTCGGCGCTCTCGACAGCCAGACCCGGCAGCTGATGCAGGAGCTGCTTCTGGAAATCTGGCAGGAGCAGCGCAAGACGGTGCTGTTCATTACCCACGATATCGACGAGGCCGTCTTCCTCGGCGACGAGGTGCATGTCATGTCCGCCCGCCCTGGCCGGTTCAAGAAGACCTTGTCCATCGACATCGGGCGCCCGCGCGGGATCGATGTTCTGACGTCGCCGGCGTTCATGGAATACAAGCGCGAGATCCTGTCGCTGATGCACGACGAAGCCCTGCGTGCGCAGATGGCCTGATCCCTCGTCTTCGAGCGCCCAGGCCCCGCATTTCCCAGAATTGCCGAGCGCGCTCGATTTCGCGATCAAGAAAGATAACCCGGTGCGCAGCGATTACACCGCCGCCCTGCAACGTGCTGCCGCCCCGGCGTCGTTGTGCGCCGGGGCGGAGCCTTTGTCATCAGGCCAGTTGCAGGTGAAGATCCTGTGCGCGCTCAAGCGCCTTCATCTGGTCTCCGGCCGGGTCCGCGGTCAGCAGTGAAGGCTGGAACCGGACGGTTTCGATCTGGCTCACGCCGATGAAGTCAAGCCACCAGCCCAGATAGGTCGAATGGTGATCGGTTCCGTATTTGGCGAGTGCCCCCGGAGCATAAACCCCTGAGGTATAGAAGACCCGCGCCGACTTGCCGCTCAGCAACCCGCTGTACCCCGCCTCGGGATCGAAGCCGAACAGCAGGCCGGGCTGGGTGATGATGTCGATATATTGCTTGAGCTTGTAGGGAATGCCGCCGTTCCACATCGGCACCGACAGCACATATTCATCCGCCTCTATGAATCGATTGGTGACGGCGACCACCTGGTCCCAGGCACTCTGGCGCGGCGCGTCCATATCGCCCACACCGAAGAAGGTCATCTTCGCCGCCGCCTTGTCGCCGTCGAACTCGGGCAGGTCAGCGTTCCACAGCTCGAGCCGGTCAATGGCAACATCCGGCTGGGCTGCCTGCCGCGCCGCAAGATAGGCCTCGGCAAGCTCGCCGGATTGGGACATTAGGCCGCGCGGCGATGCCGCGATATAGAGAATTTTGGTCATGGCGTCATTCCTTTCGTTTGGGGTCGGTTGGTTGAGGTCAGTTGGTTGAGGTCAGGGGGCAAAGACGTTGCCGATAGCCGCGCCGGTTATCGGGGCGCGGGTTTCCAGTGCGAAATGACCGGCATCGAAGATGCGCGTCTCGGCACCCGGCATCAGCCCGTGCAGGCAGATCACGCCGGCAGGGGTAAGGAGAGATCGCTGGCTGCCCAGGCAATCAACGTCCCGGGCAGTTCACGGGTCAGGTACGCCTTCCAAGAGGGGCAAGATGCGGCGGGGCGGCGGCTCGATGATGATCGGTTCATGCTGCACTATTGATAACCAGTCAAATACGTTTCAATGGTTATTAGCTAACCTTTGATTTCTATTTTTGACAGTTACTTTTTTGTGATGACGTTCGCGAATGTGTAACTGGTAAAATCTGGTAATAACGGTTATCAAAGACGATCGTACCGTTGCTATTGAGACGCAGGACCAGATGACACAGGACCCCAGACCGGCGCCGTTCCTCGTCGGAGAAAACCCCGCGCTGGATTTCCTGAACAGCGTCGCGAAGCCGCGATCCGAACGCTACGACTGGCTGGAGACCGGACCGGATCTGCTGGACTGGCTGGTCGCGACGGGGCTTGCCTCGGAGTTCGAGCTGGCCACCTTCCGCCAAGCGGCCACCGCGCCCGCGCTTGAAGACGCCCGGCAGGAGATCGTCGCCTTCCGCGACAGGTTCCGGCTCTTCATAGAAGAGGTCTGCGGCAGCCCGCTGACCGATGTGGGCCATCCCGTCATTGCCGAGATCAATACGACCCTCGCGCGCGGACCGCGTTTCCTGCAGATCGCACCTGCCGAGAAATCGGACGCCTCCACCGCGCAGCCCCTTACGCTGCTCGACAGGCACCCGCTGACCGAGCCGCGTGATCTGATCGTCAGGATCGCGTTTGCCGCCGCGCGCCTAATCGCCGAGGCGGATTTCCGCTATGTGCGCAATTGCGAAGGGCCGAGCTGCACGCTTTATTTCCTCGACATCAGCAAGAACCACAAGCGGCGCTGGTGCTCGATGGAGGTCTGCGGCAACAGGGCCAAGGCCGCCGCCTATCGCAAGCGTTGACCGGGCCGCGTACCCGGTCGCCAAATTTTCCAACTTTCTTTGTCACAGTCTCCCGCACCGCCGCCTCTTTCTTTACATGCGGCCGGAACTGGCCCGGCGCAGGTCACTGAGGACGACAAAATGAAAACCCACCACGTGCAATCCATCAGCATCGCGAAACCCCATTCGGAGGTGTTTGCCTATATCGCCAACCCCGAGAATTTGCCCAAATGGACCAACGCGTTCAAATCCGCCGACGCCGAAAGCGCCGAGCTGGTCACCCCGAACGGGGCCGTTCCCATCCGGCTGGAAACCCGCGCCTCCGCCGAACACGGGACGGTCGATTGGATTATGACCTTTCCCGATGGCTCAAAGGGGGCGGCCTATTCGCGGGTGACCGAAGATGTGAGCGACACGTCGATCTACTCCTTCGTTCTGATGGCACCGCCGGTACCTCTCGAAATGCTGGAGGGTGCACTGGAAGAACAGAAAAAGACCCTGGCCAAGGAACTGGTGTCCCTTCAGGCACGGCTTGAGGCATGATCATTCTCGATCCCGAACAGGTGAGCGCCGCGCGGCAAGGAGACCGCGCGGCGTTGGCATCGGTGGTGCAGTCCTTGCAGCGCCCGATCTACGGACTTGCCATGCGGATGCTTGCGCATCCCGCTGATGCCGAGGACGCCACGCAGGAAATTCTCATCAAGATCATCACCCACCTCGGCACAATCCGCGACGACCGGGCCGCCGGGGGATGGGCGCTAAAAGTCGCGTCCCGGCACCTTGTCGGGATGCGCAAGCGCAGCCGCGTGGAGGCCATGCGGATGAGTTTCAAGGATTTCGCCGACGATCTGGAAAGCGGGCTCGCCGCCCCCGACGACGACCAGACCGACAGCACCATCACGGCCATCGCAATCGAAGAGATCAAGATCGGCTGCACGCTGGCGATGCTGACCTGCCTTAATCGAAGCCTGCGCATTGCCTATGTGCTGGGTGACGTGTTCGAGATGTCCGACAGCGAGGCGGCAGAGGCGCTCGAGATCTCCGCCGCCGCATATCGGCAAAGGCTGAGCCGCGCCCGCAAGGCGGTCACCCGCTTCGTGCAGACCACTTGCGGCGTGGTGTCGCAAAACGCAGCATGTCGATGTGAAAAGCGCCTGACGGCGGCACAGGACAGCGGCCGGGTCACCCCGGGCGCTCCGGCGTTCGGGCTGGCGGCCCCGGCCACCGACATACCCAAACTGCGCCGCCAGATCAGAACATTGGAAGAGGGTCGGCGGACCGCCGCGCTGATGCGGTCGAACCCGTCCTTCCCGACCAATGTCGGCGATCTGATCATGGAAGTCATGAAATAACGCCCCAAACTTTGCGCGCCCCACAGCACTGACCGCCCACCGTGGCTGCGGTCGGCGCCAATTGTCGGGCAAAACCGTATGTCGACGACTGGGATGGCGTTTGCCGCTCCGACTGTTACGGCGCGGGCCGTGATGGAGAATGTCAGTGCCGAAAAGCTGAAACGCCTGCAGCAAGGCAGCGAAACTGACTATTTTTGGCTGAGTCTGACCGTTGAATTCAATACAATTTCTAAAAAATATTCAATAAAAATAGATACTTACCTCGACTGATTTCTGTGCGGTGTCGGTCGTCACAGGTCAAGGACCGGAATCTCACTTAGGTTTTGGTCATCGGCGAAAAACAACTGCCGGTGAAACCCAAGGAGATTGAAATGCTCAAAAAAGCGGTCCTCACGACCATCGCCGCAGTTGCTCTTGCGACAAGCGCATTCGGCTCTTCCGCGTTCGCTGGTGGTTATGGTTCCGGGAATAACCATGGCGGCTACGGTGGCCACAACAATTACAACGGCGGCTACAAGCACCAGCGCAGCTATGTCAATGGTCGCGACGGTAGCTGGAGGCAGCATGTTGACTGGTGCTACGGCCGTTACAACACCTACCGAGATTACGATAACAGCTACCAGCCCCATACCGGCCCTCGCCAGAGGTGTTTCTCCCCGTATTACAAGGGTTAAACGCGACCGATAACAGCCGTTGCGAAGCAATGGGCTTGGTCAGAGCCGTCGCCATGAGTGTCCTCTGGAGACTTTCAAATAGGTAGGGCAAGTCGAACTGCCCAGGCTCCGGAACTCTGCCAGCCCGTTGAAAGCGACAAAATCAATTTACCGAAGCAAATCAAGATTGTAGCAAACAAAAGGAATGTCAAAATGTTCAAGAAATCCATCATCACGGCCATGGCAATCACCGTCCTGGCCTCCGCGACTGCGCTAAGCGGTACTAATGCGGCCTTCGCCGGCGGGCATGGCCACGGTCATCATCACCGGCACGGCCACGGCCACGGTTTCGGGCACGGCCACGGTTTCGGGCATGGCCATCACTATAATAACAGGCTCATTATCAAGGTGCCTGGCGGTGTCAGCTGGGGGAAACATGTGTCCTGGTGCTACAACCGTTATCGTTCCTATCGCAAGGGGGACAATTCCTTCAAGCCGTACCACGGCCCTCGCCGGCAGTGCAGATCGCCGTTCTTTCACGGCTGAACAGACTGAACCCTCCCTGGTCAGTCAAACAAAACAAGGTCCAGCAAGACCAGCTTTCTTCACATCCCCTGGCGCCAGCGCCGGGGGTTTGTGGTTTTCAACGCCAGATACTCTTGCCAAAATTCCATGTCATGAACCCGGATATATCGCGAACAAACAGTCGGAGAACCGGACCGTAGCCTGGGAAGCCGGCGACATTATCGATACGGTCAGAAACCGGCCGATCACTTCAGTGTTGAACCTCCCGCACAAAACACGCTTGCTCCGAAACAGAGCAGAATTTATTTAAGGCGTTTACTTGAAATACTTTTAGGCGAACAGTGATGAGTGCCGCTATTCTTGGCGCGCAAAGTCTTGTCTGAGCGCGCAAAAGATAGACTTCAGTCTGTTCAATTTGTATTGAAACCCGTTAAAAAGTAGAGCGTTTCGAACTTTCCTTTCGGACTGGATCCAGGAATGCATTTCGCAAAAGCAAGTTTCGCAAAATTGCGCTCGATACTACGGAAACCGGCTTTGGTCTGGTCAACTCTAAAGTAATACACGATGAAAAAGCTGACAATTTTCCTGGCTGTGACACTTCTCCTTGGCTTGCCAACAGTGGGATCTGCCGCAGGCTTTCGAGCAGGACACAACGCGGCACAGTGGCAGTCGGAGTGTTTCGGTCCGACCCGTAACCCCCAAAGCCTTGTTTGCCGAGTAACCCAGGACATCCGCGAGGAAGGGAGCAATCGCCTCCTCTTCAAGCTCGGATTTGTCTACCCACCGCAACAAAAACCGGTGTTCAAGATAAAGTTTGCTTTAGACCTATTTCTAATTGGAAGACTCCAACTCTATATAGATGACGTACTTTTCCGTGAGTTCTTGATCGATTCATGTATTTCTGAAGGATGTTATCTGACGCCTCAGGATTCTAGTGAATTCGTTGATATGATGGAAGCAGGCGCCAAGGTGAGAATTGACTATACGATACTCAATTCCGCGGCTAACTCCGTTGACGTTCCGATGGACAATTTCGGTCAAACCATGAGCGCTCTGCGAACTTCCGCAAACCCATGATAGCCATTTCCAAGCCCAGCAACCCCTGTCGAGGCGATTAATGGCCGTCAGGCTGGCGATTGAAACAAAACACAAATTATTTCTACTCCGGGCCAAGAAGGTGAGGCACGGCACCTCAAATGCTCTCATAACCGCCTTCATTCAACTTCCAGTGCTCCGCGGGTCCCGCTCCGCGGAGCATTTCTTTACATTTGACACTTTCAGGCAACGAATACTTAAATGAGTTTCACTGGGTAGCAGTGGATTATTTCTCTTTGAGAAGAGAATGCGCAGGCAATCTTGTTCATTTTCGAATTTTTTCGAATGGGTTTGACGCAAGTATTAATTGGTTTCGTCGTGCCGAGATTCACTGATCACGCGGCAATTGTTGAACGCGGACGAGATGGCAATTTCCTTTAAAGACGAGCACTACCCGAAGAACTTCAGTACGTACGCAATCCTCTTTTATCAACACGACTCGGCAACGTATCAAAATCTCTAGAAAGCCTCGTAGAACGCAGCGCAAATGAAACTATCTATGCCGCGCGGTCGACACGTTCGGAACAACGCTGGACCTAATGCTGCCCAGGCGTCGGAAGTCATCAATGACATAAAGGACACGGAACCGTCGGCCGTCGATCAGGGCATCGGAGACGAGGTCGAGAGACCGATTGCGCGGCAGGGCACTCCTTCGCGGCGCCCGAAAAGAGGCGGTGATTGGCCGCTTGTCGCGCAGCAAACGGTGCGCCCGTTTCCGGCCGCCGCGTTTGCGCACTGTCAGACGCTCAGACAGGTAGATCCGGTAGACCTTCTTCCCGTTGGCCTCAAAGCCTTGGCGTTTCAGCAGGATGTGCTGCCGTCGATAACCAAACCTCCTGCGCTCTGACGCCAGTTCTCTGAGCCTCTGGCCTAGGTCAGCATCGTCGGACTTCGTGGCCCGATACCGGTAATCGCTCGGATCGATGCCGACAAGCCCGCAGGCACGTCGTTGCGAGTAGCCCCTGGTGTCGATTGGCCAGTTCACGGCACTCCTGCTTGAACCCGGCGTCAGAAGTTTTTCCAAGCATCTCGCGAAGCGTCGACACTTAGATCATCGGCTCCGTGAGTAATTTCTTCAGTTTTGCGCACTCTTCTTCAAGGTATTTCAGAGGAACAGTTCAATGTTTTTAAATATTCCTCGCGGCGCTATACACTTTTTGTTCTGATCGACAGTTTAATCTCTGCACGACAATCCAGTCATAATGAAATTTTTCTGAATTTTACTTTCAGCACGCTCACCGAAGAAATAAACAGGTATTCAGCCCCGGCATCTGATGGTTCTAAGATAAAACGATTTTCAGCTCCAAACATTTTCGAAATGCAAATAGCGAGTGGCATGTACTTTTGGGAACCTTCATTTTCTATTATTCGGCATATCGAATCGAGATCTTCGCCACCTTCCAGGTCACGGCGGCCATTTTTCATCACCGCAGCTTATCTCATTGCGCAAACTCTTGTCTGTGAGTGCAAATCACCGCCGGAGATATGGCGGACATGTGGGGAATTCTACTAATCAGAATGCAACTGGGCGCATGTCTTTGGCTGACCGGAGTGGGTCATCTCGTAGGCGAGCCCCGTCTGAAACAACGCAATCAGATTAAAGGTTCCGACGATGGTTTGGCAGAAGCCTTCACATCTATTGAGATCTCCGGAAAATGCACGTCGATCACACGGATCGAAAGGAGCCCGCCGTCGCGCGGTCTTGCTTGGGTCGTCCGCTCTGGTCGGCGCAGGCCTTGTGTTTGGCCCGGTTCCGGCAGCCCAGGCAGCGTGCGAGAACAACGGCGTGGTGGTCGATCCGGCGGATCCCCTCGTAAACGGAAGCAATCTGGCTTGCGACGATATCGTTATCAACGATACGATTACCGCCAATGATCCTAATGTGAGTGTCACCCTTGGCGATGGCGACAATGCCAACGGGGAGGCGGTGCTGGACATCGATGACGGCGATGGTGTCACGATAGCCGGTGACAGCTCGGTCACGGTCAATGCTGATGGGCCCATCACGGCAGACGCAGATGAAGAAGATGACGGTATTCATGCTGAAGGCGACAACAACACCGTAACGCTGAATGGTGGATCGATTAAAGCTGGCGACGAGGGTATTTATGCCGATGGCGACGGCAACACGGTGACCGTGAATATCGGAGCCATAGTGGCTGATGACGATCCAATCGATATTTACGGCGACAACAACACGGTGACCATCAACGGCGGGACCATTGAAGCTGGCGATGACGGCATTGAGTCGGAGGGCAAAAACAACGCCATTACAATCAACGGCGGGACCATCTCGGCGGACGACTACGGTATTTATGCCGGTGGCGACGGCAACACGGTAACCATCAACGGCGGGACCATTGAAGCTGGCGATGACGGCATTGCGTCGTATGGCAAAAACAACGCCATTACAATCAACAGCGGGACCGTCTCGACGGACGACGGCGGGATTTATGCCGGTGGCGACGACAACACGGTAACCATCAACGGCGGGACCATCTCGGCGGGCTACGACGGGATTGCTGCCGATGGCGACGGCAACACGGTGACCGTAAATAGCGGGTCCAATGAAGCTGGCGATGACGGCATTGCGTCGTATGGCGACAACAACGCCATTACAATCAACGGCGGGACCATCTCGGCGGGCGACGACGGTATTTATGCCTATGGCGACGGCAACAC
This sequence comes from Labrenzia sp. ATLA3, assembly GCF_057180185.1. NCBI lineage: Bacteria > Pseudomonadati > Pseudomonadota > Alphaproteobacteria > Hyphomicrobiales > Stappiaceae > Labrenzia > Labrenzia sp. ATLA3. Next base: position 369,114 of record NZ_JBXUKV010000005.1, on the reverse strand, counting down.
GGTGACCGTGAATAACGGAACCATAGTGGCTGATGACGATCCAATCGATATTAACGGCGACAACAACGCGGTGACCGTCAATGGCGGGACCATTGAAGCTGGCAGTGACGGCATTGAGTCGGATGGCAACAGCAACACGATTACCGTCAGCGGCGGGACCATTGAAGCTGGTGATGACGGTATCAACATAAATGACACCTCCGGTATCGGCGGCAACACGGTGACTATCAGCGGCGGTACGATAACGGCTGCCGACAACGTTTTCGAAATCAATTCGATAGGTGGAACCAACACGTTCAACCTGTCGACGGATGCGACGGTGTCAGGCGACTTCCTGGCTTTCGACGGCACGACCGCCAATTTCAATCTCGTCGGCACCGGTGACAGCACCCTCGACGGCGATATTGAAGGCTTTACCCTTCTGTCCAAGGAAGACAGCGGTATTTTCCGTCTGAATGGAGCGATCACGCAACCTCTCCCGATCGCGATCAACGGCGGCACACTGGCGATCAACGGGGATGCGTCGGGCGGGGAGGTGACCGTCAACTCCGGGACGCGGTTGCAGGGCGTCGGAACCGTCGGAACAGCGGATATCCTTGACGGCGGTACGCTCGGCGCGGGCAATTCAATCGGTACTTTTGCCGTCGCCCAGGACCTGACCTTCGACGCCGGCTCTTCCCTGGAAGTGGAACTGGAAGACACGGGGAATGTCGACCTGGTGACGGCAGGCAACGACGTCACCATCAACGGCGGAACTGTTAAAGTTCTGACCAGTTGGACGGGGTCTGGCTCCAGCGCCTTCGTTCCGGGCGCTGAGTTCACCCTCCTGACCGCAGGCAATGCGGTGACCGGGTCATTCGACAAGCTGCTCCTTGCCCAGGATTTCGCCTTTCTGGATGGAGCATTGATCACCAACCCGAAGGACGTGGTTCTGACCATTCAGCGCAACAACGTCGCCTTTGCAGATCTTGCTGAGACCAAGAACCAGAAAGCCGCTGCGGCGGCAGCTGAAAGCGCCGGACAAGGAAACGAGATCTTCGACGCGGTCATTGGCATCAGCGAAGATCAGGCGCCAACCCTGTTCAACTTCCTGACAGGCGAGGTTCATGCATCGACACAAGGCATTCTGCTGCAGGAAGGCATCGGCAACCGCAACCGGATCATGTCGCATCTGCGCGATAGCTTGAAAACTGACGCGCAATCGCAGGGCGACATTGCCACTCACGGCAACAATCCGGGGCCATCCGGCTACAGGCTCGCATCATGGGGGCAGGTCTATGGGTCCTTTGTCGACCTGGACAGCGATGGCAATGCGGTCGGATCCGAAGCCTCGACCGGCGGCCTCATCGTGGGCGCGGGCACAACGGTCGGCTACGGTGTGCATGCGGGCCTGTTTGGCGGCTTCAGTCGCACAGATATCAAGGCCGACGATATTGCCTCCACTGCGAATGTGGAAAGCTACCTGATCGGGGCGTATGCGGGCCGCGAATACGGCGATTTCCGGGTACTGGGCGGTGCCAGCTACAGCTTGAGCGATATCTCCACCGACCGGACGGTGAATGCCGGTTCACTGAATGAGCGACTGCAGGCGGACTACAACTCTCATACGTTCCAGGCATTTGCGGAGACCGGTTACCGGTTCGAGAACGCCTTTGCAGCTTTGGAGCCATTTGCCGGTCTGTCCCACATCGCGGTTCTGAGCGACGGATTCACGGAAAAAGGTGGCATCGCTGCGCTGACGTCTCCGAGCCAGACGCAGAATGTCACCTATACCAGCCTCGGTTTGCGTGTTGAAAAAGAGTTCCAGCTCGAAAGCACAAAAGGCAAGCTGCACAGCTATGCATCCTGGCAACATGCGTTCGGCGACACGACGACAAGCCTGGAACAAGCCTTTGTGTCGGGTGGCAATCCGTTCACAATACATGGTGCACCAATTGCGGAGGACGCTCTGGTGGTTGGTGCTGGGCTGGAGTTGCAGGCCAGCAGCCAGGTGAGCATCGGCCTCAACTACGGCGGCCAGTTCGCTGACGGAAACTCCGAGAACACGGTCTCCGGGCGCTTCAACGTCAGGTTCTGATCGCAGACCTGTTGCCGGTCGGAAGCGTTCAAACAAGGACAGCTTCCGGCCGGCGCACGCTATGCAGGTGTGGCCCCATAAACAGAGGCAGAAAACCAGTTGGCTTGCAAAGACGCCGCGTTGTTGCAATTACATTCTAACCTGTTGAAGAACAACAAGATTGAGCCGCAGGTCCTTTCGGATGAATCAAACCAGCGTTGAAAGCAATTCCGGACCTATCGTTGCTGGTGATACGGTGACGGAAAAACCTCAGAACCCGTTCACTTTGACCCTGTCGAACGGATTCTCCGCCTGGATGGAGAAGCGCCGGATATCGCTCGCGTTTACCACTTACACTGTCGGAAAGATTGTCCTGATTGGTCCCGGCGTCGGTGGACGCTTCGTTGTGAACGAGAGAAATTTCGGGAACGCGATGGCTATGAGGCCGACACCATCTGGCTTCTATCTCTCAACCCAATATGCCGTATGGAGATTTGAAAACGGCCTTACTCTTGGCCAGTCCTTGAACGGATGGGACAGGATATACATGCCCCGCAGTTGCAATGTGACGGGTAACGTCGATATCCACGACCTGCACGTCGACCGCCAGGGACGTCTTCTTGCTGCAGTGACAAAGTACAATTGCCTCGCGGAACTCGACCAACGAGGAAGTTTTTCACCGATTTGGCGGCCTTCCTTCATCGATCAAATCGTGAATCAGGACCGGTGCCATTTTAACGGGTTTTGCCTCGAAGACGGTGAAGCTGCCTATGCCAGTATCGTGGGGCCTGGCAACATCAAGGATGGATGGCGAGATCACCGCGCAGACGGTGGACAGATCGTCGATATTCGAACCAACCAGATCGTGGCAGATGGTTTGTCGATGCCACACACCCCACGCTTGTATCAGGATGAATTGTACCTCCTCGAGGCCGGGTCAGGTTGGTTTGGCAGGGTTGACCGAACTTCCGGGCAGTTCGAGCGATTGGTATGGTGTCCGGGCTTCTTGAGAGGTCTGACCTTTTATGAAGGTCACGCCATTGTTGCTCTTTCCAAACCTCGAAACAAAGTGTTCTCAGGATTACCCTTGGACTCTGAACTCTGCGCTCGTAATCAGCAGGCTGAGTGTGCCATTTACATAATCTCGCTTGCGGACAATAAGGTAAAACACAAAATTAGCATCGTAGGTTCTGTTGAGGAACTTTATGACGTTGCAATTTTGCCCGGAACTACTCACCCAATGTTGGTAGGACTTGAGGGCGAAGAAATCAGCAAGTACGTTACACTTGGACCAGATAGCTCGTAACATGGTCTTGTCGCAAGTTTCGTCGGTAGGCGAGCTTCTCGCGATTTGGGAGCAATTTCCAGGCTTTGCTGATTTTTTCAATCCCGAAGATCGCCGCAAGCAGGTCGCTCTGTTCGCGGGAGCCCTAGTCGCCGGCAAAGCCGAAGCCTTTCTTCAGCCAGAAATGGCCGCTTCGGCTTGTCGACAATGGCAGTAGAAAACATGACGCAAAACTCCTGTGTGCAGGAGCGCTCTTTCAACAACCACATCACAAGAGACGTTTAATTCAAAAATACTTGCGACAGGCCCAAATTGCCTGTGCGTCGCGTCACAGGCTGCCCGATTAAAAGCCTCTACAGTTTATCGGTGAACCCAGTGGTTTGAGTAAGAAATCAAACGGTGAAGCAAATATCCCGTTGCGAGAGAAAAATGCAATCTGAGTATAAAAATAATATTAGCACTCAAGATTTAGAAAAAAGGGATCAGTTCGATTTCTTTTCGCAAACTGTAACTAACTTCTATTCCTTGTCTCCAGTAAAACCCATTGAAGACGGATACGAAGTTAATGTCAAAGCCATGGACTTTAGAGGTTTCAGCCTCGTTCATTGGAACATGGATCCAGTTGATTTTCACCATACCAAAAATCATCTCGCGCTCAACGGTCTAGACCATTGGATTCTCACCCTCGTTTTGAAAGGGCGCATTGACAGTGTATCCGGGGGCGATTTCGTACAGGAAAAGCAGGGAGATTTAACAGTTAAGTCATTCGGGAAGACATTTTCCGGTGTAATGAGAAAGAATGAACTTATTTCCTTCTATTTAAGTAGAAATGAGTTTCAGGACATTGCTGCCGGACTCGACGCCCTTACGAACAAAAAGATTTGCTCAACACTTACGCCACTTGTTACGTATTTCATGAAATCGACAGCGAAGATTGATGAAAACTTGACATCAAGTCAGATAGAAGCAGTCCGGAAATCGTTTTCCATTCTAATACGGGCTGCAATTCAGGAAACGCCCGATCTCGTTTCAGAAGCCGATCCGGCGATTAATGTACTGAAGTTCAATATTGTGAAAGATTTCATCAAAAACAATATTGGCAATAGAGGCCTTAACACCGAATTTATTTCTGAAAATTTGAAAATCTCCAAGAGATCCCTTCAATACTTATTCAAAGAGAGGGGTGGAGTTTCTGCTTATATTAAATCTTCTCGTCTCGAATATTGCTATCGAGCATTGATGGACTCGTCCGATAAGCGATTGGTCAGCACCATCGCAAATGACGCCGGTTTCACTAGCCCAGCCTTGTTTAGCAGGCAATTTAAAGAAATTTACGGATTTACTCCAACCGAAATGAGAAATGAAAAAATAACTTCCAGTTCAGGAATTACTTTCTCAGGAGATTCTTTTCTGGATCTACTTCTTCGTAGCAAGTAATTTTCAAAACCTTCCATCATCCTGTGGTCAGACACGGTCCGCTATACGATCCTGGAAAGATGATGTCCGGCTGTGAAACTTGCCGACAAGCCGCAAAAAAACTTGCTTATCCTCTCGCCGATTGGTGCGTCCTTACCGCAGCGACTTCAGCAGGCGAGGGGGCCTGGTAATGGTGCGTCAAGAGGGGAGGGGGACCGGACGCGGCAGTCTTCCGAGGGGCCAGACTTCAGCAAAAACCTGACCGACAGCGTATTGATATCTAAAAACTGATCGAGATCACCGTGCGGTCGTCACAGGTTTCAAGGGAGGTCGAGCCTTTCACTGCCGGGAAAAGCCCCGTCTTGTGAAAGTCCTCCTGTTCCACCCGGGCGAACTCAGCCTCCCAGTCGGAACAGGTGGTGCCGCTCTCGGGAATGGACACATAGCCGTCGGAAAAAATTTCGATCGTTCTGATTTCGCTGACCGGCAGACGCAGGTCCGTCATCCCGTCACCCTGGATCTCTCCGCCGTTCAAAGAGGCATAGCCGAGATCGTGACGGGCATTGGCGTAGTGGAACTGGGACCGGATACCCCCGAGCAGAAACTCCGAGACCAGGCCGCGGTCCAGCCCGGAAACCCGGGTTGCGGCTTCCATGGCATCTTCTGCCTCCTCTCGGGTCAGGCGCCCTTCATCAATGGAAGCGGCAAGACCGAGGAAGATCGTGCGACGGGTAGCGTATTCGGCGTCGTCCGCCGCGCTCATACGGGCCGTCAGCGACTTGAAGACGGAGATCCGGGCGGCGGTGCTGACCGTGTCGATGATCTTGTGGTGCTGAAAGACGGACTTGCCGTTGATGCGGATACCGCTGTCGCCCAGAGCCAGAATGCGAACGGTGTCCTTGCCCTTCACAGCAATTGCCGCGGTCGTGGAAGGCGGATGCGTCGCGCGGCAGTCCGCAGCGGCGGATTTGACCGCATCACTGATGGCCTGGAAGATCGAAGCTGCACTGTCCCGTTCCAGTGCGTTCTTCGCCCGCAGCCCGGAAATGCAGCGGGCAGCGGCACGGGCGGCAATCCGGCCCGAGCTTTCACCCTGATAGTCCGCACCGGTGGGATCCGTCGCGCCGTCAAAGACGGCAAGCACCTGATCCGGCTCAATCAAAATCAAATCGTCGCCCGGCCGGTTGCCGGTCTTGTATTTTGAACGCGAGATCGCCTCGATGTTCATGGACGTTCCTTCAAGACATATGAAACCCGCCCGGTGCCCTGCACCAGACAAAACGCTGGGTTAAGAAAAGCCTTCGTGATCACACGAAGGCAGATTCCTTGCTTTCCGAGAGGCGGAAGACGGCAAACACGCACAGGCCGGTGCTGACTAGCAGCACAGTGGACAGGGCCGCTGCCGTTCCGAACTCTCCGTCGATCACCTGAATGTAGATCAGCACCGGCATGGTGATGGTCTTCGACGTGTAGAGGATCAGGGTCGAGGACAGTTCATTGATCGCGGTGATGAAACTCATCAGCGATCCGATGATCAATCCGGGCATCATCAGCGGCACGGTCACCGAGGTGAAGGTCTTGGCCGGCGACGCCCCCAGGTTGATGGCGGCTTCTTCGATCGACGGCTTGATCTGGCGCAGGATCGACGTCGTCGAGCGGACCCCGTATGGCAAGCGCCGGATGAAGACGATCAGGATGATGATAAGCGCGGTTCCGGTGATATCGAACGGCGGATGACGGAACGTCGCCACATAGCCGATCGCCATGACGATGCCCGGGATCAGGTAGGGAACCATAAGCAGAAGATCGAGAGACCCGGCAACAAAGTTGTCCCGCCGCACCACGATGAAGGACAGAAGGCCCGATACGATCGCAATCAGCACCACAGCTGCCAGTGCGAACAGGAAGCTGTTGGCAACCGCGGCCGGGGAATCCCGCAAAATACGCGCGTAGCTATCGAGGCCGAACCCTCCGGTGAAGACGGGGCCGTTCGTCTCCAGGAACGAGGTGTACACCACCGTGAAGGACGGCAGCATTGCAATGAAGACCACCAGATAACAAAAACCGTGCACCAGAGCGGACTTGGCAGGTGACATGGACTTCTTGACCGGTCTGCTCGTCATGGCGCCCGCATAGCGGCGCTTTGCCAGAATCCGTCGCTGAAGCAGCAATGCGCCCATGGAAATCGCGATCATGACCATGGAAATGGTGACTGCCATGGTCGGCGTTCCCGCCATTTCGGAGGTATACTGAGAGTAGGCGATGGTGGACAGGGTCCGCACCCCGTGCCCCAGGATGGCCGGCGTGCCGAAATCGGCAATCGACAGCACAAAGCAGATGATCGCTCCGGTGCTGACCGCCGGAAAGACCAACGGCAGGGTCACTTTCATGAAGCGCTCGAAAGTGGTGCAGCCGAGATTTTCGGCAGCATCTTCGAACGACTTGTTGATCGTGTTCAGCGCGTTTTCCGTCATCAGATAGATGTAGGGGAAGAACTTGAGGCTGAAGACGAGAACAATGCCGGGAATGCCGTAGATCGTCGGCACGTTGATGCCAAACTGCTCCAGGAAATTGGTCACGGCGCCGTTTGAACCGAAAAGCATGATCCAGGCGTAGGCACCGATGAAAGGCGGGGCGCAGAGCACAAGAACGGCGAATGTCGCGATCACCGCCCGCCCCCTGATGCGGTAACGCGAGGTGCAGAAGGCGAGGGGAACGCCGATCAGGCATGCACCGAGCATTCCCAGAAAACCGATCAGCAGCGTGTTCTGGAGGGCGGAGGTATAGTACCTGCGCGTAAACACCTGGATGTAATTGGTTATCCCGAGCTCTCCGGTCTTGGCGTCAAAGAAGCTGATGGCGAAGACGTTGAGGATCGGAAGAATGAGGAAAACCGCAAGCAGCAGGACGGCGAGGATGGTCACGATCGTCCAAAAGCCTGGCATGCGCAGTTTTCCGGACAAGGCATTGGCGGCAAGACTGGTCATGACAGGCGCGCTCCCGTGACGCCATCAGCGTAGAGCTGAACTTTGTCCGCAGGGAAGGCCAAAGTAACCTGATCATCCGGACGAAGCGCAAGAACGTCTGCGGAAGGAGCGGTGATGGCTTCGATCTCTTCTCCCGACGGCAAAACCGCGGCAACGGTCAATTCGCGGCCCGTGAAGCTCACTTGCCGAACCTTTGCTGTCAGCGTAACCGTTTCTGGTGTGATGCCGTCAGGATTGATCGAGATGAACTCCGGCCGGATCGCCGCGACCACGGTGTCTCCGGACGAAAGTTTGGCCGCCTGAGGCAGATTGACAGCCAGACCGGCAATGCTGGCACCTGAGGGCGAAAGCGTGAGGCCGAAAAAGTTGTTTGCCCCGACGAAAGATGCAACGAACCGGTTGGAAGGGTTGTTGTAGACCTCCAGGGGCGCGGCGGCCTGCTGGATAATTCCGCCATACATGACACAGACGATATCCGACATCGCCAGGGCTTCTTCCTGGTCGTGCGTCACGTAGACCGTGGTCATGTTCATGGACTGCTGAATGGAGCGGATTTCCCGGCGCAGATCGACGCGCAGCTTCGCGTCCAGATTGGAAAGAGGCTCATCCATCAGGAGAACCTTTGGATTGATGACAAGCGCCCGGGCAAGCCCTACGCGCTGCTGCTGACCGCCGGAGAGTTCGTGCGGCATGCGCGCTGCGTAGGGTGCGAGCTGCACCACTTCAAGGATCTTGGCGACCCGCTCGGCGATCGCGCGCTTGGCAACCTTGCGCTGTTTCAGGCCGAAGGCGATGTTGTCGTAGACACTGATATGGGGGAAGACCGCATAGTCCTGAAACACCATGCCGACATCACGCTTGTGGGCGGGCATGTGTTCGATAGCCTGCTCCTCCACACTGATGCCACCGCTGTCTTGCTGGTGAAACCCGGCAATCGTGCGCAGAAGGGTCGTCTTGCCGCAACCGCTCGGCCCGAGAAGCGTGAAGAATGATCCGGACGGGATCGAGATGTTGATGCCGGACAGGGCGAGGACATCGCCGTAGCTCTTGCGGATGTTCGAAATCTCGACAGCGGCCATGCAAAGGGACTCCGTTTGCCCGATACGGGCAATGATTTTGATTTTTGGGAAAAAGACGGGGAGTAGCCCTTGGCTGCCCCCCGTTCCAGGGAACCCCAGAGTCAGGGTTAGTTGAGATCGAGAAGCATGTCGTTCCAGGTCTCGAGCAGACGTGCGCGGTTATCCGCGGCCCAGGCAAAGTCGTACTCTGCGTCCGGAACCTGATCGAGAGGGATCAACTCTTCATTGGAGGCCACGTCCTGACGGATCGGACGGCGTCCGATCTTGGCGACGGCAGCCTGAGCATCCTTGGAGACGATGAAGTCGATAAAGGCCTTGCCGTTTTCAGCGTTCGGAGCCCCCTTCACCAGAGCCATTCCATCCGGTGCAATGGCGGTTCCTTCGCTCGGGTAGACGATCTTCACGTCTGCTCCACCCAGCTTGTAGCGCAGGGCTGCGTCTTCAAGTGTGATCCCGACAGCCTGCTCTCCATCATTGACGAACCGCGGCACGGCTCCGGAAGACGCAGACAGGACAGCATTGGACAAAATGCCCTCGTAGACCGCCCAACCCTCTTCTTCAGTCGGGAAGTCCTGCAGCACCGTAGCCAGCTGAATGTAGGCCGAGCCAGACTTGTCGGCGCGTGCCGAAGAGATCAACCCCTTATACTCAGGTTTTGCAAGATCAGCCCAGGAAGTCGGAACCGGCGCTCCGTCAAGGGCCTCTTCATTGACGATAAAGGCCGTCACGACCGCAGTGAACGGAACCCAGTTCTCGCTTGGCTTGAACTTGGGATTGATGGCCGCCGCTTCTTTCGGCTCATAGGGCTCGAACAGGTCGGCTGAGAAGTCGATGACGGTTCCGTCGACGCTCCAGATCACGTCACCGGCCGGCTTGTCGCTTTCGGCCTTCAGCCGGTTCATCAGCTCGCCAGACCCCGCCTTGATGACCTCAACCTTGGTGCCGGTTTCTTCTTCGAACATCGGCACAAGCTCATCCACGAGCTGTTGCGGCGCTGCGGAATAAACAACCACGGTGCCGTCTGCCAGGGCGTAGGACGTGGTGCCGAGGAGGGCGGCGGTCAGCGCAGCCGCGGTACGGAGTTTTCTGAAATTGCTCAATTTAGTCTCCCGTTACTGTTGGTTCCCTGCTCTCCATCCCGATCCGCTTGATTGTTTTTATGATTGCACGGATCTGCCGGACGAAAGGCTCCTAATAAGTTTTGTTACGTAACTAAATAAGTCAAGCCCATATTCACAGAACTGTCATAAAAGCTGTAATATTTTGATATTTATATATTTTTTCAATCGCCTGCACCGAGCCGAAGCTTCGACAAAACCGACAAGGGTGAGATTTTGGGTGATTGTCTGTCAGATCTCGGATAGTGGAAGAGGCTGAGATCAGAAGCTGTGAGGACCGGTTTGATCAATCTGGGTTATAATGAGCGCCGCGTGATTGAAATGCTCCGGCGGCATGGCGGCCTGTCCCGCAGCGAGCTTGCCCGGGAGCTGGAAGTCTCTGCACCCACCTTGACTCGCCTGACCTCCAACCTGATTGACAACGGCCTCATCCTCGAAGAAGCCGAGCCGCGCGCGCCAAGCGGTCGCGGGAAGCCGCAAACTGCCGTAAAGCTCAATCCGGACGGGCTGTTCTCCGTTGGCGTCTATTTCAATCCGGACGACATGCGTATCTGCCTGGCAGATCTCGAAGGGAACATCAGGACCGAACATATCCAGGAACTGAACGACCACAGTTTCAGTCACATCATGGGCGTGGCCGTTCCGGCCGTCCGCGAGGTGATCAAGAAAAGCGGTATTGATGTGAACCGCTTGCTCGGATGTGGACTTTCCTTCCCCGGTCACTTTTCACGCAACCCCGGACACGTGTTCCAGATCCCCCAGTTTGCCAGTTGGCACGACATCGATGTGAACACCGATTTTGAACCTCTGTTCGAGATGCCGGTCTTTCACGAGAACGACGGCAAGGCAGCGATTCTCTCGGAACTGTATTATGGCGCCGGGCGGAATCTTCGAAACTTCGTGATGATCTGGCTGACCTATGGCATCGGCGGGGCAGTGGTCGTCCAACGGCAACTTTACCGGGGCACCAACCGCAACGCGGGGGAGTTTGGCGGCCTTTTCCCGAAGTCTCATCCGAGACCTTCAGGCCAGGATCTGTGCAATCTTCTATCCCGTTCAGGGGTCCCGATCCGCCGCCTGCGCGAAATCGACGAAAGCTACCGCGATCATCCCGGCGTCCGGGAATGGCTGGACCGGGCAACGGATCAGCTGCGTGGCCTGGCATTGACGGTTGCCAGAACACTTGATCCCGGCGCCATCGTCTTTGGCGGCTCGTTGCCGGACTGGATCATCCAGCATTTCGTTCAGCATCTCGGATCGCTGGAAATTCTGGGCGAAGACTTTCACGTGGAGCCTCCCGAAATCCGGCTTTCGGACATGAGCGACAAACCCCATCTGGGCGCCGCGACCATTCCCCTCTACCGCGCCACGACCCCCAGCTATTATTCAGGGCGGGCCCTGAAGGGCTGGTCTTGACGAGATTGGCTCACAGAGGCTCAAATCGTGGCCGGATGAAAGCTCAGTCGCAGTTCACCGAGTAAAAAATTTACAAGTTTGCGAAAAGATGGGCTCGCGTTGAGCAAAACGACGCCCTGCTGTTTGTGAGTTTCTGGTGCATTCCATGTCGTGTTTCTCGGTTCCTGTAGATGTCAAAGAAAAGCTGCTGGACCTTGCCGCGCATGTCCTGAAACGGCAAATTTCGATGGATGACACCATTGAAGATCAATTCAACGTCAACAGGTTCCTGCAGTTGACGGAGCGTTTTTATGCCGAGACCGGCATCGAACTCGATGTCAATAGTGCCTTTGTGTGGCGGTCGATCGGAGAACTTGCCGAGGCAGTGGATCGGGGAAGTCTGCCAGAGCTTCCCAAACTGCTGCAACTTCGGGATGGAGACAAGTCGCGTCCTTTGATCGTGTTCGCCGGGGGGCTGAGTTGTTTTCTTGAACTGAAAGACCTTCTAAAGGGGCTGGATTACGACGGCGTCATCTACGGAATTCGCCTAAGTCAATTCAACAAGGACGGTTCCGAGCCTGCACGTGTCTGCGATGAAGTGAAGGCCTGCTGCGAAGAACTCGCAAGCAAGGGGATTACCGGGCCCGTAAGTCTGGTCGGCTATTCGTTTGGCGGCATATTCGCACTGGAACTCGCCAGAAAGCTTGAAGAAAACGGCCAGGAAGTCCGATTTCTGGGCTTGATCGATCCCCTGCTGAGCGAGCATGCCTGGCCCTGGCATATTTGGGCCAGCCATACGTTTCGAATTCTCATGCGGCAACTGAGGGGAGTGCCGGGCAAACTTCTGAACAAGAAGCCATTGCGAGGGAGCCCGGCTCGGGGAGTGCACACCAAACGAAAGCACCTGCAGCTGCTTGTCCATCTACTGCGGCCTTTCTTCCTTCGGTATTGCAATCCGGCCTGGAAAATTTATCCGGAACTCTGCGCGGAATGGCGGGAAGACCGTACGCCAGATTACACACGTAGCGGCCGACAGCTCCTCACGATGCGCGGTCTCTATCGGCCAAGCGCCTACAGCGGAGATCTGGTGTATTATCGGGCTGAAGGCGGAACGCCGATTTTCCAGGCGCAGCAAAAGACTTGGTCTCCCTATCTCCTGAACGCCGAATGGGTTGACCGGCGTGGAACGCACCTGAGCATCATCGCCGGAAAAAATGGTGTCTTGCTGGGTAGAGATATTGGCCACCGTATGAAGTCACTTTCAACGACGTCCGGGCGCGTGACTTCCGACAAGTTCGCAAGCGGCTCGGCATTTCCGGTTTTCCGGCAAGGTATTGCAGACGGGGCAACCTGACTGCCGCTGCCAGCGAGGCTTGCAAATACCCACCTGGTCGACACCGATGGCACCAACACTTTTTCTCTGGTCATCGAGAGGTCAATTGACGCAAACCGGCTTGTTCCGGCCCCGGTAAGCCTCGGGACGATGCACGAACAACAGGGCATCGAAGGCCACCATCAATCACCCGAGAAAGATAGCGGTCGACGGTTTGTCTCTACCGACAAAGTGTGATCACATTACTCTTTAAAAATTATCCGAAGCGATGCACCTCCATAGAGGCGCACCAATTTTTTGAGCAAAATCAGCCCGAATCTTCAAATTAGCTCATTGACAGAAACCCCTCGATCCATAAATGTGATCACATTATTCATTCCAGAAGGTCTTGATTAGTGCTGAGCACCTCACCGGGAACACCCCTTCATCACGACGCAATTGTCAGTGCGGCCGAGCGCATTCTCGCCGACGAGACAGCGATCTTCACGGGTGCGCACGCGCGCAGCAAAGAGGTATTCGCCACGCCGTCCTCAGGCTTCTTCGATAACGTCCCGCAATATTGGATGCGGGACTGGCCAATGCCGTTTCCAGTTGTGATCAACAAGGCGTCCGGAAGCGAAGTCTGGGACATTGATGGGAATCGTGTGATCGATTTCTGTCTCGGAGACAGCGGCGCGATGTTCGGTCATGGGCCGCAGCCGATTTTGAAAGCCCTTGCCGGCGCGGCGACCCATGGCCTTACCACGATGCTGCCTTCCAACGACCTTGATGCCGTTGGCGACCTTTTGCGCAGCACATTCGGCATGTCGAAGTGGCAGGTCACGACGACGGCAAGCGATGCCAACCGCTTCGCCTTGCGGGTCGCGCGCGCGGTGACCGGGCGCAAGAAGATCCTGGTGTTCGATGGCTGCTATCATGGGGCGGTCGACGAAACATTGGTGGACCTTGTAGACGGGAAAACGGTGCCGCGTGGTGGCCTGATTGGTCAGGCGGTGGATCTGTCCGAGACGACGGTCTGCATACCCTTCAATGACGTTCCGGCTCTTGAGGCAGCATTGAAGGAGGGGGATATCGCTTGTGTGGTGGCAGAGCCTGTCATGACCAATTGCGGCATGATTCTTCCCCAAGCCGGTTTTCACAAGACGCTGCGGGATCTGACGCGCGCGACCGGGACACTGCTTCACATTGATGAAACCCATACGGTTTCAACAGGTTACGGTGGATATTCAAAGGTTCACGGTCTCGAACCGGATATCTTCGTCGTTGGAAAGCCGGTCGGCGGCGGTATTCCGGTGGCTGTATGGGGCATGACGAAAGATGTGGCGAACAGGCTCGACGATGCGCGCGCAGCAATTACCGGCACGGGTCACTCGGGCATTGGCACAACGCTCTCTGGCAGCGCATTACAACTCGCCTGCCTCAGGGCCTGCCTCGAAGAGGTGATGACGACCGAAGCCTACGCCAGAATGAACCGCCATGCCGATATGATCGAGGAGGGCTTCTCGGCCGCTATCAAGCAGTGCCATTTGCCCTGGCATGTGGGCCGCGTCGGCGCGCGGCTGGAGGTCGTGTTCTCTCCTGATCCATTGCAGAACGCTGCAGAAGCAAAGGCCGCTGCCAATGCGACAATCCAGAAAGCGCTGCACTCGGCATTCCTGAACCTCGGATATCTCGTCACCCCATTCCACAACATGGTTCTTGTGGCCCCCACCACAAGCGAAGCAGATGTCGCTGGCCTTGTTTCCAGCTTCGAGAAAATCCTCCATAGACTGACAGAGGCTGCATAAAATGGCCGGAACACGTCCACAAAATGCGGCCCCTGTCGAGGAAGCCGAAACCTTTCTGGAACAGCACCCGGAAATCGCAGCCTTCGACCTGGTTCTCATCGATCCAAACGGGGTGGCACGCGGCAAGATCATTCGCCGTCATGAACTCTTGCCATTGTTCCGTTCCGGTCGGCATCTGCCCGGCTCAATTCTCGGGCTCGATGTAACCGGTGCGGATGTCGATGAAACCGGTTTGACCTGGGACGATGGAGACGCCGACAGAGTTGCCTGGCCGATTTCCGGTTCACTTGTAACATTGCCCTGGACGTCACCCGAACGCGGTGAAGTTCGCGTCATGCTGTACGAACTCGACGGCTCTCCCATGGGGGCTGATCCCCGTCAGGCTCTGGTGCGCCAGATCGAGCGTTTTGCCACCAGAGACATGGTCCCGGTGCTGGCTTTCGAACTGGAATTCTATCTTCTTGACGCTGAAAAAAATGGCGCTGGCAAACCAGAGGCGGCCCGCCTGCCACTTTCGGGAAAAGCAGCACAGGGCAACCACGTCTACAGCGTTGCCATGCTGGATCAGTTCGAGCCGTTTATCGATGCGCTCTACAACGCCGCCGCAGCCCAAAATCTGCCTGTGGAAACAATCATCTCGGAATATGCGCCAGGCCAGTTTGAACTCACGCTCCGCCATCAGGCCCAGGGTCTGCGGGCGGCAGACGATCTCGTGATGCTCAAGCGGCTGGTTCGCGGTCTCGCGATCCGGCACGGTATGCGCGCCAACTTTATGGCCAAGCCATTCGCCCATCGCTCCGGTTCCGGCATGCATCTTCATGCCAGTCTTGCAGACCCGTCGGGTCGCAATCTGTTTGCCGACGAGCAAAACGATCTCGCGCCTTTGCTGCGCCACGCCATCGGTGGCTTGCAGGAAACAATGGCGGAGTCGATGCTGGTCTTTGCCCCCAATCTGAATTCCTGGCGTCGCTTTACTCGCAACAGCTACGCGCCGACCTCTCCGACATGGGGTCGCAACAACCGCAGCGTTGCCATCAGGGTGCCGGCCGGCAATCCGGCCAACCGCCACCTTGAACATCGCTCACCTGGTGTCGACGCCAACCCTTATCTGGTTGCTGCGACCGTCCTTGCAGGGATCTACCGGGGGATCGAAACCCAGATCGAGCCGGACGCAGAAGCAACCACCTATAGCGACGCTCCTGAAACGTCACTGCCTCGCGACTGGCGGGAAGCAATCGATTTTGCTGATCGATCCGACTTTCTTAAGGATGCGCTCGGTGAACGCATGGCCTCTGTCTTCATTGCGCTCAAGCGTGTTGAACACAGTTTCTTTGCCTCGGAGGTAACAGACGAAGAATTTGCCTATTATGGCGATGTCATATGACGACACGCGAAGACGACTTTCGCACGGCTTTGGTAACCGGAGCAGGAAGCCCCGATGGCATAGGCTTTGCGATTGCCCGCAAACTTGCACAGAAAGGCCTGACTGTATTCATCACAGGCGCGAGCGATCGGATCCACCAGCGCGCGGAAGAGCTGCGTGCGCAAGGCTTCAGCGTCACATCCCATGTCGCGGATCTCACCAAAGCAGATGAAGTTCTGCGGATGCGGGACATTGTTGGCCCAGTTGATATTCTCATCAACAATGCAGGCATGGGGTCCGTGGCGGTGCCAGCCGTGCAACGCGATTTTCAGGCGCTGAGCGAGGCTGATTGGGACGCTGGAATGGATGTTACGCTCAAGACGGCTTTTCTGGTCACGCGCGCATTTCTGGTCTCAATGACCGAACGGCGGCGCGGGCGCATCGTGAATATCGCCTCCGTTACCGGACCATTCGTTTCCAATCCGGGTGAAGCTGCCTACTCGGCGGCAAAGGCAGGCATGGTGGGGCTCACCCATGCCCTGGCGCTTGAAGTTGCGCCGTGCGGCCTGACCGTGAATGCAGTCGCCCCCGGCTGGATCGAGACCGGGGCGTCCACCGAGGACGAGCGGATCGCTGCGCGGCACACGCCACCCGGACGCGCCGGCACACCGGATGAAGTCGCTGCCGCCGCTGCCTTTCTGGCCTCTGCCGACGCGAGTTACGTGAATGGCGCAGTGTTGGTCGTCGATGGTGGAAACATTCTGCAGGAACGCAAGGTCCAACTTGCCTGAGCTTCAGTCATGTCGCGCGCACAGGCAGAAAGCGCGCCCGAAACAAGGCATGTTGCAAGTGGTTTCAGCGCAGTGTCTTGAAGGTATGGGAAACAATGCGAGAGCTATCGACGCAACAGCAGCAGGTTTATCAGGCGCTTCGCGAGCAGCTTATTTCGGGCCGCTTTTCTCCCGGCACGAGCGTTAGTCTCCGGGGCCTCAGCAAGAGCATGGACGTTGGCCTGATGCCTGTCCGCGAGGCGATTACAAGGCTAGGAGGCGAGCGTGCACTGGAAGTGCGTCGCAACGGCCGGGTCGGCATTCCCGAACTCACACGCGACCGGTTCGAGGAGCTTATGCAGGCGCGGCTGCACCTGGAGCCGCTTTGCGCACGTCGGGCGCTTCCCTATGTGACGTCTGAGACGATTGCCGCAATGGAAGCCAGCGATTCCCGCATGAACCAAAGCTACGGAGCCAAGGATGCGGACACCTACATGCGGGAAAACTACCAATTTCACTTCGAATTGTACCGGGCAGGGGGGTCGGAAGTCCTTGTCGCTCTGCTGGAAAGCATTTGGATGCAGTTCGGCCCGTTCATGCGAAGCGTTTATGACATGAACGAAACGACCCGCATGGTCGACAAGCACCAGATGACGCTGGAAGCCATTCGACGAGAGGATTCCGAAGCACTGGGCGTTGCGATCAAGGCGGACATCCTCGACGCCATTCACCTGTTGAAACAAACCCTTGGAAACGATCCTCAATAGAAACAGCCGGTTGGCCCCGAATTCGAGGCCGAACCACCTGGGGTGAGCTCGAACACGCGATAACGAATTCTGAAGGTTTGGAGATATGACGAAGGGGCGGGCGGCAACACCGGCCCTGAGCGGTCGTCCATCAAAAAAGCTGTACGCCGCGGTGCGGTCCGTCCTATCGGCCTTTCGCCCCGCATGCGTTGTCTGCGTCACCGGCAAGGCCCACTGAGCGAGACCTTTGAGAAATTTGCTACCGATTCCTGAACTGGAAAAATGGGCGGGGAGCGGAAGTTCGCAGCTTTCGCGCGAGCGAGCAAAATGAGGCCGGGAGCAGAACTTGCTCAAAGGTCAGCCCTTGGCGCGGAGGCGCTGCTGCCAATGGCTGTTGATGATATATTGCGGTAGCCGGGTTACAGCAGGCTGCAAAGCGGCCTACAGGTTTTACAGAATAACAACTTTTTTTCTGAAGTTCTGAGCTATGGGTACTGATAGGCTTAACCTTGTTATTGGCGAATATCGCAAGTTGGCCTTTAAACTTTACGCTCCTTTGTTAGCTCGGGTATAAGGCTTGGGTATTCACGCTTTCCCATCAGCCGTCGTACTTCGGAAATATTTGCGCCATCGATTCCATAAACATTCTTCCGCGCCTGTCCAATGATAGCTTGATTTGATAGCCGGACGATTTTGCCCACCGGCATACTTTCGAACTTGGCTTTAAAATCAGTCTTCATAAATGCGATAAAAAGGTGTCGCGGACTAATTGGCATAGCAAAGTGCCCATCGGGACGTCCTAGACCATTGGTCATCACTAAAGGGTGGTCGGAGGTCATCAAAGGCCTTTTGATGAAGCTCGTATCGAGTACTGACCACTTGGCACCCATAAGTAGCCGAATTACATTCTCGTTTTGTATTAACTTGGTGGCAATCAGGAGGGCTTGCCGCTCAGGAGTCGTTGGGTCTTCCGCCAAAAAATACCCTTCCAGGGTATCCGGCCATCCGGGCTTTTTTAGGCTGTCATATTCCTTTTGGATTTTTTCGCTGGGAGACTTCCAAAGGGTTAGGAAATTAGCTTTGAAGTTCTTGATCTCCTCTGGTGCGCGCATCCCCATTGACAATATGAAGCGTGCCCAGGCAATCCTCTCTTGTCCTTCGGGAATGATCCCTTGTAAAAGCAAATCACGAGCGGCTGCGGCCGTAGTATCGACCGTACTCATGAAAACACTCTCGATTTTCTGTTTCGTTTTCTCGGTTACCCCTGGAATTGTATATAGGTCGTATTCATAACCGGTCGACTTCGTCCCCCTTCGCCGTGACCTTATTTGGTTGCTAGGTGGCACTCGTCCAAATTCTTCCAGTTTATGATCTTTTCCCAGCCAACAGCGCAAATAAAACTGCGGAATGTAATGGTGTTTCTGGCCTTTCCTCTGCTTTTCTTTGCTCACAGTATTTTGGTCCCTTGAAATGCAGTTAGATTTCCCTTGGTTCATCACGTCAGGAATGCGCGCCTTTCGAGCCTTCACCACGTAACGGTCAAACGTCAACTCTGGGCCGTAATTTGACAGTGCACGACCCCATATCGAAAGTATTGACCGGCTCGGAGCCGACATTCGTTGCGGTTGATCCGGGCCGCTGCGATGCGCCTTACGTCGGACATTCAGTAGACCTGAAGCTGAAAGTAGCCGCTCGTTAGCGATCGAGCGAAGGTCTGACGGGCGAGAACTGAACCTTTGCTGCAGGCGGACTGGCGCTTTAAGCGCAGTTCCAGGGTGGTGCAACCGCTCCAACTCTGGTTCCGTCTCCGAAGCCTTTCGACAAGCGGGTTCGCAGGTGAATTACGTGCGATTGGATACGCGAAATACTGGCCTGCTCGGCGCGGACCAGAAGACTTGATTGAAATCCGTAGAGGCCAAAGGCTTTCAATCATGGTGTTCGAAAACATCGAATAGCCGCCCGAATTTCCTGGCGTCGAAGAATTCTCCGATTCTGTTGGGAGTATCCGCAGAAGAGGCAAGGTTCTGAATGCGCCGACGCTAAGCCGGCGCCAGAGCCTGGAGGCTCGGCGTCAGCATGAAGGGGGATCACGAGCGGGCGATCCGGAAACGTTGCGTCAACGTGGCGTCGAAACAATGAGTTTTGCGATCAGATTTCCGGCAGTTCCCCGATCAGCTTGTCCAGTGTGACGGGGTAGTCGCGAATGCGGATCCCGGTCGCGTTATGGACCGCGTTGGCAATTGCCGCCGCGACGCCGCAAATTCCAAGCTCACCGACGCCCTTGGCCTTGAGCGGAGAGATCTCCGGATCTTCCGTGTCGAGAAAGATGACGTCCTGCTGCGGCACATCGGCATGAACAGGGACTTCGTACCCCGCAAGATCGTGATTGACGAGGTATCCTCTGCTTGTGTCCACGAGCAACTCCTCTGAAAGGGCTGCACCGAGGGCCATGGTCATTCCGCCGATCACCTGGCTACGGGCCGTGACCGGATTCAGGATGCGTCCGGCATCGCAGACCGCGAGCATTCGGCGCACGCGCACCGTACCGGTTGCTGCATGAACACCAACTTCGACAAAATGCGCGGCAAAGGTCGCAATCTTGAACTTCTTCTGGCTGTCGCCGAAGTCCATGCTGTCTTCCGCGCAGACTTCCTTGCCATCGAAAAGGTCTGCCAGGGGGAAAGCCTTGTTGCCGGCAATGACCCGTCCATCCTCGAACCGCAGGTCATCGCTGCCGAGTTCCTCTGCAATCTTGTTCCGCAAGGCCAGGCAGGCCGCGTAAACGCCGGCGGTGGAACTGGCGGCTCCGAATTGCCCTCCCGATCCGGAAGAGACGGGGAAATCGCTGTTGCCCAGTCGGACGTCAACAGTGTCTGCGGTGAGCCCCATCATCTCGGCGGCCGTTTGCGCAATTATCGTATAGGACCCGGTGCCGATGTCGGTCATGTCCGTTTCGACAATCAGCCGCCCCTTTTTCAGGCGGACGCGCGCGCCGGATTTCAGCGTCGGGGCGCCGCGATAAGCGCCGGCAACGCCGTGTCCGATCAGCCACATGCCATCGCGGGTGCTTCCCGGTGACCGGTTTCGCGAGTTCCAGCCGAATGTCTCCGCGCCAACGCGCAGGCAGTCGACAAAATGACGGTCGGAGAATGGAATGTCCGGGTTCTGCGGATCGACCTGGGTGTCGTTGAGAATGCGGAATTCGACCGGATCCATGCCGAGTTTATCGGCCATTTCGTCCATTGCGATTTCGAGGGCCATCAACCCCGAGGCTTCCCCGGGCGCACGCATGGACGAGCTTTCCGGCAGGTGGATTTTCAGCTCGTGGTGTTTTACCCGTCGATTGGCGGCCGCATAGAAGACTTCCGTCTGGCTTACCGGGTTTTCCTCGCTGCTGCCGTGCGGCGTTCTATGGGATGCACCTTCGTGCTCGATGCAGGTCAGCCGGCCATCGCGTTCTGCCGCAAGCCTGATGCGCTGGATTGTGGCCGGCCGATGGGTTGTGTTGTTGAAGACAAACGGACGGGGCAGGGCGAGTTTTACCGGCCGGCCAGCAGCGCGAGAGCCGATGGCCGCAAGCACCGCATCCGAGCGCAGGAAGAGCTTGGCGCCAAAGCCACCTCCGACGTAGGGGCTTTCCACCCGGATCTTCTCCGGGTCGATATCGAAGGTCTGGGCCAGCGACTTTCGATTCCACGCGATCATCTGGTTGGAAGTCCACACGGTCATCCGCTCGCCGTCGGACCAGTCGACGACGGAGGCATGGGGTTCCATCATGGCGTGGGATTGGACCGGCGTACGGTAGGTCGCGTCGAGCGTGACGCTTGCATCCGCGAAGCCGGCGTCCACGTTTCCCGTTTCCGAATCCGGATCGCCGGACGTATCGCGCCCTTTCCAGGCCTCTTCCATATCGAAGAGGCCGCTTTCTTCCTCGTAGGTCACTTCGATCATGTTCGCTGCGTGGCGCGCATGTTCCAGGGTGTCGGCGACCACAACTGCAATTGCCTGATGATAGTGCTGGATCGCGTCACCACCGAAAAGACGCACGTCGTTGAAAGAAGAAATGCCGAGCGGATCGATTTCAAGCGTCGTGACAATGGCGGTAACGCCGGGCGCAGCGCGTGCGGCCTCCGCGTCGATCGAGACAATCCGCCCACGGGCGATGGTTGCGCCCAACGGATAGCCAACCAGCTGACCACCAACAACGTCGTGGCGCTCGTAGGCGTAGGGCGCCTGACCCGAAACCTTCAACGGGCCGTCGATACGGGTGTGGGCCTTTCCCAGAACCGCGGTGGTGTCGAAGAAAGTGTCTGTGGCGGTGTTTTCGAACTTCATGGGATTACTCCTCGGCCAGCATCGCGGCGAGCGTGCGTTCCGCCAACTTGAGCTTGAATGCATTTTCTTTCGTCGGCCGAGCCCCCTCGAGAAGGCATTCCATGACAGCCTTGGCCCCTTCGGGGAGGGCGGCATCTGCGTCCGGGCGGCGCCATGGCTTGGGGGCGACGCCGCCAAGCGCGACGCGGCCGGTCCCGTCCGGATGCCGGACAAGGGCAACAGACACCAGGGCAAACGCATAGGAGGCCCGGTCGCGTACCTTGTGATAGGCCTGCCGGCCGCCGACCGGCGCCGGAAGAAGCACTGCGGTAATCAGTTCGCCGTCCTTGAGAACCGTTTCCCTGTCGGGCGTCGTCCCGGGCAGGCAGTGAAAGTCCTGGAGCGGGATGAGGCGAATGTCCCCTTCCGGCGTAAGGGTCTCGACAGTTGCGTCCAGAACGCGCAGGGCGACGGCCATATCGGATGGATTTTGGGCGATACAGGCATCGGATGTGCCGATGACGCCCAGCTGACGGGAGTGGCCGGAAGGTGACAGGGCTGCGCACCCTGCGCCCGGAGAACGCTTGTTGCAGGGCAGGGCCGTGTCGTAGAAATAGGGACAGCGGGTGCGCTGCAGGAGATTGCCGCCGGTTGTCGCCTTGTTGCGCAACTGGCCGGAAGCTCCCGCCACAAGAGCCCGTGTCAGAACGGGGTAGTCCCGGCGAACCCTGTCATGGTCGGCAAGATCGGTGTTGGAAACCAGCGCTCCGATCCGCAGACCTCCGTCATCGGTTTCCTGGATGCTGTCGAGACCGGTGCCGTTCACGTCGATGAGGTGAAACGGCGTCTCTATTTCCAGCTTCATCAGGTCGAGCAGGTTGGTTCCCCCTGCGATGAACATTGCGCCCGGCACTTCGGCGGCACGCGCGGCAGCTGTTACCGGATCGGTTGCGCGTTCGTAGGAAAAACTTCTCATGCCTCGGCCTCCGCGATCTCGGTAATGGCCACGAGCATGTTGGCGTAGGCGCCGCAGCGGCAGATGTTACCGGACATGCGCTCGCGAATTTCGTCTTCCGTTATTTTGATCCTCGATGTCAGATCGGCGGTGACATGGCTCGGTATACCTGCGCGGATTTCCTCCAGCACGGCTTTGGCGGAGCAGATCTGACCGGGGGTGCAGTAGCCGCACTGGAAACCGTCATGATCGATGAAGGCCTGCTGCATCGGGTCCAGCTTGTCCGGAGTTCCAATTCCTTCGATGGTCGTGACGTCGTCGCCCTCATGCATCACCGCGAGGCTGAGACAGGCGTTGATCCTACGACCGTTGACTGAAACCGTGCAGGCGCCGCACTGGCCGTGATCGCACCCTTTCTTGGGACCTGTGATTTTCAGGTTCTCACGAAGCGCGTCGAGCAGTGTGGTGCGGTTGTCGAGGGTGAGCGTGTGCTCTTCGCCGTTGACGTTGAAGGAAACGCTCGAAACGTCTCCTGAGGGGGTTCGTTCTCCTGGTTTTGGAGAAGGGGCAGACGGTGTCTGGTGACGTGCTGCCGTCTGCGGCGCGAGATCCTTTGGCTGCGACTGGCTGGGCGAGTGCCTGGCTGTGCCTGGGCGCATGGGAAACCTTCCTTTTTCGCCGCGAAGATCCAGACCTGAGTCAGGACGCTTCCGGCCGGTTCAATGGCGAGACGCTGTCTGCGGTGCAAGGTCAGCCAGCTCCGGAGAGCCGCTGTTCGTGCCGCGCCGGCTCAGGCCTGCGAGCGGCCGGCAATCGCGTCCTCAGGTGATGAACGTTTGAAAAAGGCAAAAAGTTGCGTCGCAGCCGGAGTTGGGGTCTCGGCCCCCAACTCGACGGCATTAAAATCCAACATTGAAATGATGCACGTTTAATGGCCGGGAAAGCGGTTGGCATGGGGAACAAAAAACCCGCCAAGGCAGCCTTGGCGGGTTCTTGATCTTTTTGCGGTTTATCCGGCTCTTCAGGCAGCTTCGACGCTGTTTGTCTTGACCCCGTCGATATAGTCCGCGACCCGCTGTCTCAGACCCGTTGCCTGCTGATCCAGAGACTGTGCTGCCGACGACACGGCCGTCGAGGTCTGGTTGGTCTGTTCTGCCGCCTGGGAAACCTCAGTGATGTTCAGGGACACATTGTTGGTCCCTTCTGCGGCCTCCTGCACATTGCGGGCAATCTCGGCTGTTGCCGCGCCCTGCTGTTCAACGGCAGCGGAGATGGTCGATGTGATCTCGTTGATCTTTGCGACGGTTTCAGTGATCTCATTGATCGCGGAGACCGCTGCACCCGTTTCCGTCTGAATGCTGGAGATCTGCGTCGAGATATCTTCCGTTGCCTTGGAGGTCTGAGTGGCCAGTTCCTTCACTTCGGCAGCAACCACTGCAAAGCCCCTGCCGGCCTCTCCGGCCCGCGCTGCCTCGATCGTGGCATTCAACGCAAGCAGATTGGTCTGCTCCGCGATTGCCTGGATGAGGTTCACCACATCGCCGATGCGGCTTGCTGCTTCCGACAGGCCGCGAACACGCTCGTTGGTCGTGCCGGCCTGGGTTGCCGCACGGGACGCCACTTCGGCGGAGATGACGACCTGGCGGTTGATTTCATTGACCGAGGCAGACAGCTCTTCTGCTGCTGCGGAAACGGTTTCCACGTTGTGCGATGCATTGGCGGCTGCAGTCTCGACGAAACGGCTTCGTTCAGAGGTATGTTCCGCACCCTGGCTCAACTGTGTGGAGGCTGCCTTCAGTTCCGTCACCGACGTGGTGATCATTTCGAGCATCTCATGAACCTGGGTCTCGAATGCACCCGACAGGTTCTGAATGTTGTGCGCACGCTCCACATCCAGCTTGCGCCGCTCGGCGTCGCCTGCGGCAAGCTCCTTCCGGCTCCGTTCGTTGCGGACGAAGGCTCCCATTGCCTTGGCCATGTCACCGATTTCATCGGCCCGGTCCGTTTCGTCGACGGTGATGTCCGTATTGCCCTCGTGCAACTCGCGCATGTTCTCGGTCAGCGCCTTCAGCGGACGGGCAACATTCCGGATTGTGGCGTAGGCGATCAGAACTGCAATAGCACCACCGACGAGAATGATTGCGATCAGCTGCATTGCATTGTTCCAGAAGGTTTCCTGAACGTCGGTTACATAGAGCCCCGTGCCGAATACCCATCCCCAGGGTTCATAGGTCTGCGCCCAGGAGATCTTCTGAAGGAGCTCATCGCCACCCAACCGAGCCACCATGTAATCCACGCTGCCGCCGCCTGCCTTCGCAGCCTCGATCATTTCGCGGATCTGATACTTGCCGTTCGCGTCTTTGCTGTCCAAACCGTTTTTACCGACCAGCTTTGGATTGCTTGCGATCAGCCGTGTACCATCAAGCGCATAGGCAAAGACGTAGCCGTCTCCATCGTAGCGAAGGGAACCGATCAGTTCCTTCGCACGATCTTGGGCCTCCTCCTTGGACATTTCGCCCGAGAGTTCCTTCTCGTGATAGAACTGCGAGGCGGACAGCGCCATATCAACTAGGGATTGTGTCTTGTTGATCCGCTCATTGAGCAAGGCAGTATTCAATGCCGACAGACTAACGCCAGCTACGATGATTGAGAGTACGGTTAGAGTGATGACCGGGAGCCAGAACTTGACGCCGAGACCAATGCGATTGAGCATGTCTATTGACCTAAGTAATTGGTATTTTGCCGTTAATTACTCCCTTGCAATTTAATGATGAGTAAATTCAGGATTACAAAGTGTTCGCGTTCGAGCTTAAATTCATCTGGTAGGAGGTCGACCAGATTGATTTTCTTTTTGTCGGACAAAAAACGCCCGCTGGTTGAGCGGGCGTCGTGAATGTGATGACCCAGGGTCAGTTCAAACCGAACGTTTTTACGAAATGAGCAAGAACTGCGTCGTAAGATGCTTCAGCCGCTGCGGCACTTCCACCAACATGGGGTCCAAGCACAACGCACTGGTCCTGATAGGTGAAAGGCTTGCCGGTCTCGCCGTTCATGAGAATTCCGTTCTCGCCTTCCTCGATCTTGCAGTCCCTTGCCGTTTGCGCGGTCTTGAGCTGAATCGATTTTCCGAAAAGGGTCGGGACATCAAATCCGTGTTCTCCTTCTGGATAAACCGTCAATTCGATGTCAGCTCCGGCTTCCTTCAGTCGCTCGGTGTATTTTTCACAGACACCGGCCGGATTGTAGTCGTCCTCACCGCCGTGGAAGATCCGGACGGGACCGGCTTCAAGCTTTTCGTCTTGCCTATAGATAGACACGCAGTTGGGATAGAACGGAACATAGGTTGCAAACCGGGCATCCGATTTGTTCCAGAGATCGTTGAACCTGGAGACGCTGGCGTAGAGAGCCGCCTGGCCACCCCGGGAGAAGCCGAGCAGACCGATACGTTTCGCATCGATGGCATCGTGGTGTGCCAGGATGTCGAGAGCACCGTAGATGTCCACGATGTAGTTTAGCCGCCCGAGGGCTGCCTGCTTGTCACCAAGCTTCTTGAAACCTCGGCCCGTCAGGGAATCTATGGTGAAGGTTGCAATGCCCCTGGCGTTCAGCTGGCGAACCCAGGGTTCGATGTTCGCGCCGATGCCGCTTGAGCCGTGCATGAGCACGACGGCGGGGAAGGGGCCCTTGCCCTGCGGAAGGCGCAGAATGCCGCCAATCTGCTCAGCCTTACCCTCGGCCCCGGTCAGAAACTGTTCATCGGAAAGGGTCTGTGTTGGAAAGGGGTAGATTTCTTCGCGCACGGCCATATCGGTTGTAAAGGCCTGGGATGCCACGGCAGACCCGGCACTTGCCAGGAACAGCGCCGCGGCAGCGATTATCTTGAAATTCATCTTGATCCTCTCGGTTTTCAACTGCCGTGGAGGCGGCAAACTGAGACGGCAGGTTGGGGAGACAGGTTTGAACTGAAGCCTGCTTCTCAGTCTGTGCAAGGCCTTGTTTGAAAAGAAGCTTCTGGAAAATGTATGTCCGGCGGGACGCATGCGTGCAAGGGCGCGAACCGCTTGAGAAAGCCTGATGAGACAAGACCGCCCCATCAAACTTCTGGCTTCAGGATGCCCTGTCACAATCAACGTGAAGCTGTGAGGGCAACCGACGTCGCGGAATCAAGTTGTATGCGCTGCGAAGTAAAGAACCGGATGAACGCGAGCAGCCTCGTCCGGCCGCACTGGTGTTGCATCTTGTTGTTCTGATTTTCCTGTTAATTTCGTCGACCGGAGGCGAAAAGACTCGTCCAGGCACAGCAATTGCGCAAAAGCGTCCGCTTTAGGGTGTGGCCCAAAACCGAAGACGGGCCATTGAAATCCGGCCTCGCCAGTAACTTTTCGAGACCTGCTCAAACTTTCCGGATAGAGGGCCTGGCGGCTTCCAGCATCTGACAGCACTTCCTGACGGTTTGGAACCAAACCAACGCCATCAGGAGCTTACGCGACATCGCCACCCGGAATGGTAGCAAAAACCTCCGCGTTTCTATCCGTAACCTCTATGTAGTCTACCCTCCGTTACGTGCTGCCCATCAGAAATTCTACCTAAGGTCACTTTTGGCGATTGGCTGGCTGAGAGGCTCGGAGGAGATGGACAAGGGGCTGGAGGCTGCACTGCGACGCTTTCCGCTTCGACACGAAGAACTGAGACGGCTTGCTCAAAACAACGAGACGTTTCGTGGGATGTGCGCAGACCTCGCGGATGCAGAAGCTGCTTTCGCAAGATGGTCCGGCACACCAGAAAATGCCCCGCATGGATCAAGGGCAAATGAATACGGAAAACTGGTGAGCGAACTCGTCCTGGAGATCGAAGAGATGCTCAACGGAGCAGGCTCGCCTTCTTGAGGAAGAAGCTCACTGGTCAGCGGAAAACAGTCCAATTCAGCCAGTGAACAAGGTTGCAATTCGATAAGTCAAATTCAGGGGGCGTCATGCTTGTTGTTGGAATGTTTGCACTGAATGCGACCCGCAAGATTTTAGCGCAAGCGACGGTCGCGGCACCAACGACAACAGCTTCAAAACAGGTGTTGACGCTGGATGAAGCCAACACCGCCGCGGCGAAGGGTGCCCTCAATTTCTATTCCTTGAGCACGAAGCCGGACAGCAGCGCGTTTTGCCGCTGCCGCTTCTGCGCGAACGCCACACAGGAGAGCTCTCGTGTTTGAATGCATAAACAGAATGCTCGCACGCAGGAAACTGTTGTCTTCGTCCCTAGTCGCGGCAGTCGTTGCGGGCACACCTGCTCACGCGCTGACAACTAAGGATGCCAGGTCCATCGCAATGGACGCCTACATCTACGGCTATTCCCTCATGACCACCGAGGTGACCCGCGTCCAGATGTCCAATGTCGACCAGACGGACCTGGAAGCGATGAAGGCGCCCCTGGGCCAATGGATAAACGTGCCGCGATATCCGCCGGCAGACTATCGCGGCGTTTCTGCTCCGAACGCGGACACACTCTATTCCCTGGGCTGGCTGGATCTGTCCGAACCTCAGGTGTTCAGCTATCCTGCCATGGGCGACCGGTACTTCCTGTTCGAAGTGGTTGATCTCTGGATGCATGATCTGGCGAACTCGCCTGGCATCAGGACGCTCGGTGGAGAAGCGCGAAACATCCTCTTCACCGGTCCAAACTGGAAGGGAACCGTGCCGGAAGGCGTGGAGCATATTTCCATCGCCACCGATTACATGACCGTGCTCGGCCGCATCTATTCGACAGGCACTGAAGAAGACTACAAGGCGGTCAACGCGCTTCAGGCGCAGCTGAAGATCACACCGCTGTCGGCCTGGGGAACTGACTACACCCCCAAAGCGCCACCGGTGCAAACGCCGCCGCCGTTCTCGATGACGGACAAGCCGCAGGCCGTGATCCTGGACATGGGCGTCGAAGGCTATTTCGACAGGATGGCAACCTTGATGTGCAAGGTCGCCCCTCCAGCCAAGGACGACGAGGCCATCCTCACGAGGATGAAAGAGATTGGCATCGAACCTTGCAAGGATTTCGATCCGGGCGCACTTGATGCCGCAACGCGAGCGGCTTTGGAAACCGTGCCGAAGGACGCCCTCGCAAAGATCGAGGCAAACCGGAAGGTCCTCGGGAAAACCGTCAATGGCTGGATCATTACCAAAGGTCTGGGTGCATACGGCACCGATTATCTGAAAAGGGCGGTGGTCGCCGCCTTCGGATGGCCGGCCAACCGCCAGGAGGATGCGGTTTATCCCAATACCGGAACCGACAGCACCGGAGCCCTGCTGAACGGTGCAAACCGGTACACGGTAACCTTTGCCAAGAGCGAGGAGCCTCCGGTCAAAGGCTTCTGGTCGATCACCATGTACGAGATCAACAAGGGGTGGTGGTTCACGCCGAACGAGCTGAACAAATTTACAGTGAGCCCGCGCAATGACCTTATCAAAAATGCCGACGGGTCGCTGACGCTGTATTTTCAGAACGAGTCGCCTGGCAAAGACAAACAGGCCAACTGGCTGCCAGCGCCCAAAGGCAACTTTATTCTGATGCTGCGCATGTACTGGCCTCAACCGGACAGTCCCACAATTCTCGATGGCTCTTGGACACCGCCTGCCGTCGTCAAAACAAACTAGGACTGCATTCCCGACCCGGGCCGTACCGGCATCCAAGCCTCCTGGCTTTGGTCACCAGAACCAGGAAGCCCTTATTTCGCCCCCCCCCCCGATCGCGCGGCAGGATGAAAATTGATCGCAGTGGCCCCATCACACATCCTGTCGGTTGACGCCATACCGAACCACGAAGGAACCTTTCATGAGCTCGAGCATCTTCAAACAAACATTAGGCGTTGCCAGCGTTCTGGTTACCGCACTGTGGGCGTCGCACGCACAAGCGCAACAACCTGAATGCGAAACGCTTTTTGTGCAGACGGCGAAGGCAGTCGAAATGACGGACACCACCATTACGCTGAAAGGAGTGAGCCCGCTCATTTCCTTTTTCTGCGACCGTCCGGTGCGTCATGCCGGGCATCTGTCCAATGAGGAGTATCTCAAGGCCTGGGATGCCGGAAAAGACTCATTCACGGCAGATCCACCCAACGCCATGCTGTCCGTCCTGGACGGCAACGACGCGCACGATGTCGTTGTCGAATTGCTGGAAAAACCGACAATTGCAGGCGACGAATTCACCTACAAGATGACGATCCTCGAGGGTGATCCGGTTTCGACAGATCAACCCGGGTCCATGTTCATAGACATTATCGGACGTCCGTTGACACCGCTGTCCTACGCTGGTGTGGGCCGGCGTGTAACACGGCGCGCCGTCAGACGGTGCGCGGTTGGCGTCACATGCTGGTGAGGAGGGGCGCTCTCGCTTCCTCTGTGATCCTGGGCTCCCCGACAAATTGTCTCGCCGCGGCCAGGCCGTTCAAAAAGGCAGGTCCCGCACGTTCGACACCGAAACAACGAGACATGAGCTGTTCGTGAGCCTTAGGGTGTGGACCCATAAATGAAGTCAGGAGGACATTTCCGGACCGCGGACCCGGTTCTGATTTGACCTCTTGTGAAATACTAAAACAATTGAGCGATTTACTTCAGGTAAATCGCAAATATTAACATTTATCAGAATGAATAGGTCGCTTACTTGAACAAAATCTACAAAATATGTAGATTAAGGTTGAAATGCTCAAACATTCATGTTTCTATAAATAAGTCTTATGGATATTTGGTAAGTATTATACCGTATTCATCTGACTTGATCTCGATGGGAATTCTTCTGTTTACTTCCCTTGTGTCCCGGGTCGCGATTGTGTTTGACCTGACAGCGCCGCATCGGAGACGCAGACGTGATTTCCACCGAGCCGTAAAGCCCCAAGGGCAAAACCAATGTTCGAGAGGAGGATGGAAGTATGACTAAGCATCTGAGTTCCGTGTCAAAGGTGATCATGGTCATGGGCGTCTTGATGGCCGCACCCATGAGCGCTTTGGCAGACTGTTCGACGGATATCGACAAGGTGGAAGCTGCCGTTTTCAAAGCCCAGGAAAACGGAATTGCCGAAACGACCGCAGAGCAGATGCGCGCACTTCTTGACGAAGCCAATGAGGAAAAAAAGAAGGGCGACGAGGCGAAGTGCCAGGAATTGATCAATCAGGCCATGCAAATGGGTGACATCGAATAACACCTGGTGATCTGGCCATTGAGCAACTGTTTGCCTGAAACCCAAGACTGCCCGGAAACTGGCAGTCTTGGGAGGGCACTTGTTCAGGGGCCTTGAGATTGCGCGGTTTCCATAGCGAAACGTGCATGTCCCGGATTGTCACCTGGGGGCAAACACACACATTCCGGCGTCGAGACGCTGGAAATCCCGCCTCTCCGATCGGTTGGTCAAGGAACGCCTGAGCCGGCTAATGGGCCTGAATCGACAGAGTGCAAAAAGGCGTCACGATCTAGGGGATGACTATCATGAAGTTTCTACGTGTTTCGGCCAGTACAGTTTTCTTGGTGATGTCAGTATCGCTGGCTTCTGCGCAGACCGTAGGGTTTGCAGATGCGATCAAGATCCTGGCGGCCAGTTGCGGCAAGGACATCAAGGCCTATTGTCAGTCTGCCTCTCTTGCCAATAGCGGCATTACAAACTGTCTGGAAAAGAACCAGTCCAGGGTCTCACAAAAATGCAATGCTGACCGGCAGGTTGTGGTCGGTTTGATTGCGGCAAGACTGGCCGCCCAGTCTGAGGTCGCCAAAATCTGCAATCGAGACATGGCTCAATACTGCAAGGGTGTGAAGCCGGGCGCGGGTCACATGCTGCGTTGCCTTCTCAAGGCAAAGCCGTCCGTCAGCGCAAAATGCAATGAGGCCATCGATCTGGCCGGCTACCGGTAACATTCCGCCGAGGAGATTTTTCAATGAGCAAGATTTTTCTGGGCAGCATCACCGCCGCCGTCGCCGTCATCGCCTGTGCATCCGGGTCGCTTTCGCAAACCAAACTGAGCCGCAACGAAATTATCAACTCCCTGCAAGGGGCACAAAATGAGGTAAATATCAGCGCCGACGAATTGCAAAAGGCAGCGATTGAAAACATTGAAAAATACCCTGGAGCGAATTCGCCTCAGCAGTTACCGCTCGCGGAAAAGCTGGCATCGCTGCGTCAGTTCAATCTTGAAATCACGTTTCACTTCGACTCCGCAACCATCGCACCTGGCTCATACGAGACTGTGGGATTGATCGCCGATGCGCTCCACACGCCTTATTTGCAAGGGCAGACTTTCTTCATCGTGGGGCACACCGACGCCAAGGGGACCCGGCAATACAATCTCGAGCTCTCGATCAAGCGGGCGAATGCCGTTCGTGACGCGCTCGTAACAACCTTTCAGGTGCCCGCAGAATACCTGTTTGCCGTCGGCCTTGGCGAAGAACAGCTTCGCGACCCCTCAAATCCGGACGCTGCTGTCAATCGAAGGGTTCAGTTGATCAACCTCGGATACAAATAGGCAAGTCCCGCATCAGGGTGTGGACGCTGCCGGGTCCCTTCGTCTGTGGGTGGCGGAGGGACCGACGTCTGTAGCTGTAGTTGACACGTTTGTAAAGTTTGCGTCAGAGACGGTTCAATTGCATACCCGATGTTCCCTTTCAAACTGGGAGGGATACATGACGTTTCAAACCAAACACTCCGCCACTTCGGATACAGCAACCAGATTCCGCTGGATCGTTGTGGCGATGCTCGCTGCCATCATCCTCATCAATTACATCGACCGTTCGGCGATCTCTTATGCGATCGGCCCCATGTCGAAGGAGCTGAACCTCAGCGATGCTCAGCAAGGGCTGATACTTGGTGCCTTCGGGATCGGATATGCCGTGACAACCCTGCTGGGCGGTATCTTGGTCGACCGCTTCGGGGCGCGCATTGTGCTGGCCGTCTCGGTGGTCGCCTGGGCGGCGTCAACCGCATTCGTCGGCGTGGTCGGCAGTTTTCTTCTGATCCTGGTGGCCCGCGCAACACTCGGTCTGGCCGAAGGGCCGATGTTCCCCGGTCAGACAGGTGCCATTGCGAAATGGTTGTCCCGGCAGGAGCGCGGAAGCGCGCTTGCCTATTCGCTGGTCGCGGTGCCCGTCTCGCTCGCTATCGGCGCACCGATTGTCTCCTATCTCACGGAGATCACCGGATGGCGCGAGATGTTTCTCTTGCTGGGTGCCGTCAGCATCCTCTGGTTGCCGCTGTGGTGGTTCCTGTTTCGCGACGACCCCAGAGACAGCAAGCACGTGAACCCGGCCGAAATCGCGGCAATCGAGGACACCGCACATGAAGATGCAACCAAAACCGCCGGCTCGACACAGGGTCACACAAGCTGGGCCAGATTGCTGACGGATCCCACGCTTCTGGCAAACTACTGGGCCTTCTTCGTTTTCGGATACTTCCTGTTCTTCTTCATGACATGGTTGCCGGGCTACCTGGAGCGGACTTTCAATCTGTCGATCACAAGCGTCGGCTGGTTCTCGGTTGCTCCCTGGCTTGCTGCTGCCGTGGTGCTGGTCCTGCTCGGTAACCTGTCCGATACCCTTTTGAAACGCACCGGAAAGCTGCGGATTGCGCGGAGTTGGTTGATCGCGGGCAGTCAGGCCCTTGCAGCGATCGTGATCCTGCCGGTCGCCTTCACAGACAATCTGACGGTTGCACTCATCCTGATCACCATAGCTGTTGCCTCGTCCATGGGTGCAAACGCCGCATTTTACGCCGTCAATATCGACGTGGCACGCGACCGGTCAGCCACCGCGCTTGGCATCATGGATTTCGGCTTTGCGATAGCTGGTTTCAGCGCCCCGGCGCTGACCGGCTGGA
Source organism: Labrenzia sp. ATLA3 (assembly GCF_057180185.1). Lineage (NCBI taxonomy): Bacteria > Pseudomonadati > Pseudomonadota > Alphaproteobacteria > Hyphomicrobiales > Stappiaceae > Labrenzia > Labrenzia sp. ATLA3. Next base: position 335,670 of record NZ_JBXUKV010000005.1, on the reverse strand, counting down.
TCGTCGGGGAAAGCGGTAATTTCGCCGAGGCCTTCATGCTCATGTCGGCACTGGCGGCATCCTCTGTGATCCTGACCCTGATCTTTCATCGTCCCGACAAGGCATGGGAGAAATGAAAACAGCGATTGCGCAACCGGTTCAAGGTCGGGTGTTAACAACACACCAACAGTCGAAAAGCTGAGCCAGAAAAACGCAAGTCTTGAGAGCCTGCCACACGAGACAATCCGCTCTTCGAACAGCTCGCTCTCAGCATGCACATGATGGATCCTCGGCACGAGATCCTGTGAGGACGGCCCGAACGACGCATCTGCGGACGTCGGGCCGTCCTTCGCGTATTTTCAAGGCGCCCTTGCGCGTTCTCCGCCTTCCAGATTGTTTCGCCAACCCGGCGCGGAAGTCGACGTGTGCTTCTACGCGCCCAAACGAGCGGTCGGTCAACGCAGCGCTTCTGTTCCAAGAGCAGTTGGGAAAGCAGACGCTGCGACACCGACTTATTGAAAACAACAGGGGCGTGTTCAAGTCGTTTCAGACGTCGCGCTCCATGGCCGTAATCACGGATGCCGCTCCACCGTGAAAAGAAGGGTTCAATGGCGCATTCGGTGAAGTTGTCGCGATTGTAAGATTCGAGCAAAGGCCATGCCCGGCCAGCATCCTATCTCTGTCTCAACGATACATCGATCAAGGAGACTGTAGATGCCAAAGGCAGAGCAAAACCTGCTGGTGCTGCAAGGTGGCGGCGCTCTCGGCGCCTACCAGGCAGGTGCCTACCAGACGCTGAGCGAGAGCAGTTTTGCGCCGGACTGGGTTGCAGGGATTTCCATTGGTGCAATCAACGCAGCAATCATTTGCGGAAATCCGGTCGAACTGCGCATGGAACGGCTCCGGGCCTTCTGGGAAGAAGTGACATCGGACCTGACCGTGAAGCCTTTCTCGTGGGGCACGAAGTCACGCCGGACCTTTTCGGAACTGGCTGCAGCTGAGGTAACGATTGCTGGCGTGCCCGGTTTCTTCAGGCCCCGCGTGCCTATGGCTCTGTGGCCCTTTTCGTCCGATCCAGCCCTCAGTTTCTACGATACCACGCCGCTGGAAGGCACGCTTGGCGAGCTGATCGATCTCGATTACCTCAACGAAGAAGGGCCTCGGCTGAGTGTTGGCGCCACCGACATCGAAACCGGCAACTTCATCTATTTCGACAGCGAGAAGATGCGCCTCGATCTGCGGCACATCATGGCCAGCGGTGCGCTGCCGCCGGGATTTCCACCGGTCGAGATCGATGGGCGTTTCTACTGGGATGGCGGTTTGGTGTCGAACACACCTCTGCAATACGTGATGGAAAACGCCGGGGCCGACACGCTCTGCATTTTTCAGATCGACCTTTTCAACGCGAAGGGCGACGTGCCTGCCGACATTGCCGATGTGCAGCAGCGCGAAAAGGACATCCGCTTTTCCAGCCGCACCCGGTTGACGACCGACAGGTTCCGGCATCTTCACGATCTGCGTGCCGCAGCTGAGCGACTGATGGAGAAGCTGCCGAAGGACATGCAGTCGGACCCCGATCTTGCCCTTCTGCGAAATGCCAGCCCGGCCTGCCCGATCACGCTGGTGCATCTCATCCACCGCAAGGAAGGGTTTGAGAGCAATTCCAAGGATTACGAATTCTCGCGGCTATCGATGACGGAGCATTGGGCTGCCGGCGTCGATGACGTGAAGCGAACGCTTGCACACAGAAAATGGAAAAGCCGCGAGATCGGCAAGGATGGACTGCAGGTCTTTGACCTGGGTTCCAGGAACTCATGAAGGAAAAGAAAATGAAAGCGGAAGACGTCGCCAAAAACGCATTTTCAATGCCACTCACCAACCCTTCCTATCCGAAAGGCCCCTACAAGTTCGTAAACCGTGAATTCTTCACCATCACGTATCGTACCGACCCCGAGGTGCTGCGCCGCCTCGTACCGGAACCGCTGGAAATCCCCGAACCGCTGGTGAAATACGAGTTCATTCGCATGCCGGATTCCACGGGCTTTGGCGACTACACCGAAAGCGGCCAGGTCATCCCGGTTACCCTCAATGGTGTTGCTGGGGGCTATTCGCATTCGATGTATCTCAACGACGAGGCCCCCATCGCAGGCGGACGCGAAATCTGGGGCTTTCCGAAGAAACTCGCCGATCCCTCGCTCTCCGTGAACAAGGACACGCTCATCGGCACGCTCGACATGGGTGGCATCCGCGTGGCGACCGGCACGATGGGCTACAAGCATCGGGAACTGGATCATGCCAAGGTTCTTAAATCACTGGAAGGCCCGAACTTTCTGCTGAAGATCGTTCCGCATGTGGATTGCACACCGCGGATCTGCGAGCTGGTCCGCTACTACACGACCGACGTGACCCTGAAGGGTGCCTGGGAAGGCCCGGCGCGGCTGGAACTGTTCCACCACGCGCTTGCTCCCGTCGCCGACCTGCCGGTGCTCGAAGTGGTCTCGGCAGTACATCTGGTGACCGACCTGACGCTCGGTCTGGGCGACGTCGTCCACGACTATCTCGCCTGAAACGCTTATTTGAAAAAGAAGGAAATTCGTCATGAACCTCAAGGATAAAGTCTGCATCGTTACCGGTGCTGCCAGTGGTATCGGCCAGGGCATCGCCAAACGCTATATTGCCGATGGCGCGAAGGTCGCCATTGCCGATTTGAACCTCGACGCGGCGCAGAAGACCGCGGACGAATTGAACGCTCAAGGCCCCGGCAAGGCGATCGCGGTCGAGATGAACGTGACCGACGAGGCACAAGTCAACGCCGGCGTCGAAAAGGTCGTGAAAGAATGGGGCCAGATCGATGTGCTGGTCTCCAACGCCGGTGTGCAGATCGTGCATCCGATGGAGAAATTCCCTTTCAACGAGTGGAAGAAACTCCTGTCAATTCATCTTGACGGGGCTTTCCTGACGACAAAGGCCTGCCTGCCGTACATGTACAAGGCAGGATCGGGCTCGATCATCTTCATGGGCTCGGTCCATTCCAAGGAAGCCTCGCCGCTGAAATCCGCTTATGTCACGGCCAAGCACGGACTTCTGGGCCTTGCCCGGGTGATCTCGAAGGAAGGTGCGGAACACGGCGTGCGCGCCAATGTGATCTGCCCCGGCTTCGTGAAGACACCTCTGGTGGAAAAACAGATCCCCGAGCAGGCGAAGGATCTTGGCATTTCCGAAGAGGAAGTCGTCAACCGCGTCATGCTGGGCGATACGGTCGACCAGGAGTTCACCACGATCGAGGACGTGGCAGAAGTGGCTCACGTCTTCGCAGCCTTCCCGACAAATGCGCTCACCGGGCAATCACTCGTTGTCAGCCATGGCTGGTACATGAACTGACCCGTCTGAGGCATTCGGCCCCCGGGATCGTAAATCTGCCTTGTGCTCCCGCCTAAGACGAATTGGGCGCACGACTGCGTGACATGTGAGGTGCAACTTTTCATACGAAGTTGCACCTCACTCTCAATTTGAAGGCGCATGCAATGCGCTGCAAAGCTGGCAAAACGAAGTGTATCGGCCGCGGGATTTCTCTAGGTCCGGATATTTGCAAGTGACAACCAGCAAAAGCCAGCAAGCAGCCCGACCCTTAGGTGGATGAAAAACGCCTCCTGACCGCGTCGTGGTCGGCAACGTCATTCACACACATCCACGCGCGTGATCACAGAACCTGGGAAACGGGAAATTCGCCTGCGGTCCTCTTTACACGGTTAGCCAGGACCCCCTTGCGGTTCCGCCAGAGACGGAAATGCAATCTCGACCCGTAGTCCCGGATGGTTGTCGTGCAAGGCAATGGTGCCCCCGTGACGTTCCGCGATCACTCGCACCAGCGCCAGACCCAGCCCGCTGCCCGATTTGGTTCGGCTCGGGTCCAGTCGATAAAACGGCTGGAACACTGCATCGCGATCTGCTTCGGGAATTCCGGGCCCATTGTCAGCGACCACCAGAGCGACGCGGTCCTCGTGCCGGGTCAATTCCAGGCTGATCTCGTTTCCTTCCGGCCCGTAATTGACCGCGTTCTGCAGCAGGTTCACGATCAGTTGCTGCAACATCTGCGTATCGCCGAGGATCTCACATGCATCTGCGTCATCCAGACGTGTCACGAGGTTCTGTCCGGCATCCTCGGCGACCATTGCGTACGTCTCGGCCAATTCGCAAACCAGGTCGCTCAGCTTGACCGTCTTGAATGTTGCGTTGTCCGTTCCCCCTTCAATCCGCGACAACTGAAGATATGTGTCGAAGATGCCGCGCATCCGCTCCAGTTCGTCCTGTGCATCAAGCAGAGCATCCCTCGGATCTGCCCCTTCCTCGACCTTGTCCTGCGCGCGGCCGAGCGCAAGATAGGCCCGGCCCAGAGGCGACTTCAGATCATGCGCCACTGCAGCGGCGGTGTTGCGCGTCGTGGTCATCAACCGCGATGACCGGTCGAGATGCCGGTTCATCTCTCGCGCCAGACGGTCGATCTGCGTCGTGCCGCCGTTCCCGGGAATGCGCGCCGTGACATCTCCCTCGCTTGCGCGCTCCAGCGTCGCCTCGATTTCGCGCAGGCGGGACAGGCTCTGCCGGCTGAGGAAGTATCCGAATGCCAGCATCGACAGGACCACGATGAAGCCCGTCAACGCGAGCGTTCTCACGAAAGCTTCCCGCGTACGCTTCAGAACGTCCAGCCGCTGTCCGACGACCAGCCAGCGTCCGTCCAACTCGTCGCCGTAGTATATGGATTCAGTCGAGGCGCCGGGCTGCGGTGGGGTCATGTATTCCAGAGTGCCAACCTGGAACCCGGACCCCGGTGGGCGTGTCGCGAGGTTGCCGGCCAAATGTCCGTTTTCATCGAAGATTGCCAGTGCGCGCGTTCCCGTTTCCTCAAGCGCGGCCACATGGCTGATTGCGGCGACGACGTGATCGACTCCTTCGGCCTGATGATCCGCAGCCAGAATGTCCCAGCGTTCCTTCACGTCGCTGCGGAATTCCTCCAGCAAGGTGTGTTCGACATACGTCAGCGCAGCCCATCCCACCGCGATCAGGATGAAAAGGAAGACAATTGATGACCGCAGCACAGCGGTGAAGGCGGCTCCTGAAAGAACTTCACCGCGGTCCATGCAACGAATACCCGGTGTTGCGGATCGTATGGATCAGGGCCACGTCGAAAGGCTTGTCGATCTTCGCGCGCAGGCGGCTCATGTGGGTCTCCACAACAGTGGAGTTCGGTTCGAAGTTGAAGTTCCAGACGCGTTCCAGCAGCATTGTCCGACTGACGACATGGCCCGCGTTGCGCATCAGAATTTCCAGCATGTTGAACTGCTTGGTATGCAATTCGATCAGCATGCCCTGGCGTGTTGCCGTGCGTGCGAGAAGGTCGAGCGTCAGGTCATGCACCTTCAGGAACTGGTCTACTCCGCTTGTCTTCCTGCGTCCTGTGACCGCCCCGATCCGCGCCAGCAGCTCCGAGAAATGGAATGGCTTTGTCAGATAGTCATCGCCACCCGCCGACAGGCCTTCGACCCGGTCATCCACCTGCCCCATCGCAGTCAGAAAAAGCACCTGCAGGTCTTTCTTCGAAGCCCTCAACGCCTTGAGCACCGACAACCCGTCCATGCCCGGCATCATCCGGTCCAATATCGCCAGGTCGCAATCGTTGTACAGGCAATAGCTCAGCGCATCGCGTCCGTCGGTAACGTGATCGACACTGTGACCGTTCTCGGTCAACCCGGCGACAATGTACTCGGCCATCTTGGCATCGTCTTCGGCAAGCAGGATTTTCATGAAGCGGCGTCTCCTTTCCAACGACCCTATGACAGCGGCGGCTTTCTCACCAGCCAAACTGCATTTCTTACACGGATGTAAGTTTCACGCGAATTTCAGGGGCATTGGCGGACGTATCAAAGTTGTGGATCCGGGACCTCGGGCTTGGATCATCTGGAGCAACACTCATGAACACGAGAACCGCCGCACCGTTGAATCACACCCTTGCGCAGCAGGATACGCACCGTCGCACGATCATCGGAGCGGTCTTTGTTGCCATTGGTCTGCTTGTCATGCTTCTGCCGTCAATCGCGACGCTTGCGGCCGAACGCCTCGTTGCCGCGATGTTTCTCCTCTGGGGCGGGGCCGGTCTCTGGTTCATGTTGGAGATGCGCTCTGCCCCCGAATGGCGATATGGTGCCGTGGCCTTCGCCTTTCTTCTACTCGTCGGCCTGATTTTCGTTGCCTTCCCCGTTGTGGGCATCGAGACGCTGACCATACTCATGATAATCGCCTTCCTGATTGAAGGGATCGTATGCATCCTTTTGGGCCTGCGCAGTTCCTCGTATTTAGCCAACTGGAGCTGGCTGGTCTTCAGCGGCGCATGTTCTCTGATCGTCGGGCTCATCGTTGTCATCGGCTGGCCCGATACGGCAACCGTGACCCTTGGCCTGCTGATGGGTTTGAATTTCCTGTCCAACGGGCTGTCTCTCATTCTGCTCGGCCGTGCGACGCAGACCGCGAACTGATGCGGTGAGCCACGAGATCTTTCCATCACTATCGATTTAAGTCCGGCTCACGCCATTCCAGTTTGCCTGCCCAACCGCTTCAGGAAGCTGGAAGCGGAGTTTCCAGTTCGGCTGGAAAGCTGACAGACAGCTTTCGCTTTTGATGCTCCGTTATGGCCGGAAACTGGAATAAGTATCTGAAACATATGAAATAAGAGTATCTGGCACAGCGGTTGCTTTGCTCCGTCTGGACGCGTGAGAAATATAACGACGCGTTTTGGGGATCTGGAGGAGGAGACACCCGTATGACGGAAACCTTTTATGACGTGATGCGCCGACAGGGCATTACGCGCCGGAGTTTTCTGAAGTTCTGTTCGTTAACGGCGGCGGCTCTTGGTCTCGGACCCAGCTTCGCTCCGAAGATCGCAGAAGCGATGGAAACAAAGCCGCGCATTCCGGTGCTGTGGCTGCACGGGCTGGAGTGCACCTGTTGCTCGGAGAGCTTCATTCGCTCGGCTCATCCGCTCGCCAAGGACGTCATCCTGTCGATGATCTCTCTGGACTATGACGACACGATCATGGCGGCGGCCGGGCATCAGGCCGAAGCGATCGTCGAGGAGACCATCGCCAAATACGACGGCAACTACATTCTGGCGTGCGAGGGCAATCCGCCGCTCAATCAGGAAGGCATGAGCTGCATCATCGCCGGCAAGCCCTATCTGGAACAGCTGAAGAAGGCCGCCGAGCACTGCAAGGCGATTATCTCCTGGGGCTCCTGCGCATCCTGGGGCTGCGTCCAGGCGGCGCGGCCGAACCCGACCCAGGCGACCCCGATCCACAAGGTGCCGGGTCTGGCGCCGAAGCCGATCATCAAGGTGCCCGGTTGCCCGCCGATTGCCGAGGTGATGACCGCCGTGATCACCTACATCCTGACCTTTGAGCGTTTCCCGGAACTGGACCGCCAGGGCCGCCCGAAGATGTTCTATTCCCAGAGGATCCACGACAAGTGCTATCGCCGGCCACACTTCGATGCCGGCCAGTTTGTTGAATCCTTCGACGATGAAGGCGCGCGCAAGGGGTATTGCCTTTACAAGGTCGGCTGCAAGGGCCCGACCACCTACAACGCCTGCTCCACCGTACGCTGGAACGGCGGCCTGTCCTTCCCGATCCAGTCCGGCCACCCTTGCTTCGGCTGCTCTGAAGACGGCTTCTGGGACAAGGGCTCCTTCTATGACCGCCTGACCGATATCCACGGCTTCGGCATCGAGGCCAACGCCGACAAGATCGGCGCTACTGCGGCGGTTGTCGTCGGTGCGGCGGCAGCGACCCACGCAGCGGCAAGCGCTGTCAAACGCGCGCGGCACAAGGGCGGCGACAGCCACAAGGGGGGAGATAACTGATGGCGACGATCCAGACACCCAACGGGTTCAACCTCGACACCTCCGGCCAGCGGGTGGTCGTTGATCCGGTGACCCGTATCGAAGGCCATATGCGCTGCGAGGTGAACATCGATGCGGATAACATGATCCGCAATGCCGTCTCGACCGGCACCATGTGGCGCGGGCTTGAGGTGATCCTGAAAGGTCGCGACCCGCGCGACGCCTGGGCGTTCACCCAGCGCATCTGCGGTGTGTGCACCGGCACCCACGCGCTGACGTCCGTGCGCGCGGTGGAAGATGCCCTCGGCATCGATATTCCCGAAAATGCCAACTCGATCCGCAACATCATGCAGCTGTCGCTGCAGATCCACGATCACCTTGTGCATTTCTACCATCTGCACGCGCTTGACTGGGTCAACCCGGTCAACGCCCTGAAGGCGGATCCCAAGGCCACCTCGGAGCTGCAGCAGAAGGTCTCCCCGCATCATCCGAATTCCTCGCCCGGCTATTTCCGGGATATCCAGAACCGCCTGAAGAAGTTCGTGGAAAGTGGCCAGCTCGGCCCGTTCAAGAACGGCTACTGGACCAACCCGGCCTATCTGCTGCCGCCGGAAGCGGATCTGATGGCGGTGACCCACTATCTGGAAGCTCTCGATTTCCAGAAGGAGATCATGACCACGCGCACGATCTTCGGTGGCAAGGACATCCACCCGAACTGGCTGGTCGGCGGGGTGCCCTGCGCGATCAATCTGGATGGTGAATTGGCGGCCGGTGCACCGCTCAACATGGAGCGTCTGAACTACGTCAAGAGCATCATCGACCGCTCACTCGACTTCGTCCGCAACGTCTATCTTCCCGATATCTTCGCCATCGGCTCGTTCTACAAGAGCTGGCTCTATGGCGGCGGATTGTCGGGCCAGAGCGTTCTGGCTTATGGCGATATTCCGGACAGGGCGAATGACTACTCGCCAGAAAACCTCTTGATGCCGCGGGGCGCGATCATCAACGGCAACTTGAAGGAAGTGCATGAGGTCGACCACCGGGATCCCGAGCAGATCCAGGAATATGTGCCGCACTCCTGGTACAGCTATCCGGACGAAAAGAAGGGGCTGCATCCCTGGGACGGCATCACAGAGCCGAACTACGCGCTGGGGCCGAACGCGAAGGGAACCAGCACCAACATCATCGAGCTAGATGAAAGCGCGAAATATTCCTGGATCAAGGCGCCGCGCTGGCGTGGCCATGCGATGGAAGTCGGACCGCTCGCCCGCTATGTGGTCGGCTACGCCCAGGGGCATGAGTATTTCACCGAGCAGATCAACCGCACTCTGACCACCCTCGACGTTCCCATTGATGCCCTGTTTTCAACGCTCGGCCGAACCGCAGCGCGCGCGCTGGAGGCAGAATGGGCGGCGGAAATGCAGGTCTATTTCTTCGACAAGCTGATAGCCAACCTGAAGGCTGGCGACAGCGCGACGGCCAACACGGAGAAGTTCGATCCTTCCACCTGGCCGGCAGAGGTCAAGGGTGTGGGCTTCACAGAGGCACCACGTGGCGCCCTTGGCCACTGGATCCGCATCAAGGATGGCAAGATCGACAACTACCAATGCGTCGTGCCGACCACCTGGAACGGATCGCCGCGAGACAACGAGGGCAACATCGGCGCCTTCGAGGCGTCCTTGATGAACACCAAGGTGGAGGTCGCCGAGGAACCGGTCGAGATCCTGCGCACGCTGCACAGCTTCGATCCGTGTCTTGCCTGCTCGACCCATGTGATGGGACCGGACGGCGAAGAGCTCGCCGACATCAAGGTGTGCTGAGGGAGGAGGACATCATGAAATCTGTTTTCGGAAAGATGTTTTGCGCAGTCGTGCTGACAGCCATGGCGACACCCGCCCTGGCGCACACGGGGGGCGCTGCCGGCGGGTTGTCTTCCGGCCTGGTCCACCCGATCCTGGGTGCCGACCATCTGCTTGCAATGGCCGCCGTCGGGGTCTGGTCGGCCGCGCAGCCGGCAAAGCAGGCCTGGCGCGGTCCGGTTCTGTTCGTCGGCGTGCTGGCAGTCGGTGCGTTGCTCGGCGTTAACGGTTTGTCCTTGCCGATGGTCGAGCCGGGCATTCTCGCCTCCATCGTCGTTCTTGGCCTCATGATTGCCGCCACGCGCGTTTTACCCACGGGGGCTGGTCTTGCTGCAATCGCAGTCTTCGCCCTGTTTCATGGTCACGCCCATGGCACGGAGGCCGTTGGAGCCCTGGCGGGGTATATGGCCGGTTTCATGATCGCAAGTGCCGCCTTGCATGCGACCGGTTATGGCCTTGGCCGTCTTGCCGGCAGGTTGAAGCACGGGCTTGCAGGTATCGGACTGGCGATTGCCGGATCCGGTCTCTTGCTGGCCGGCGGATAGGAGGGGGCGATGACTATTGAGACCACTCCATCCCACAAGGAAGAGGCCGTCTATGTCTATGAGGCGCCGGTGCGGGTGTGGCACTGGATCAATGCCCTCGCAATCCTTGTTCTGGCTGTCACCGGTTATCTGATCGGATCTCCACCTCCGGCGATCCATGGCGAGGCGTCAGCCCATTTCCTGTTCGGCTGGATCAGGGTCATGCACTTTAGCGCTGGCTACATTCTCGCCGTCGGCATCCTGCTGCGGATCTACTGGGCCTTTGTCGGCAACAAGCACGCCCGGCAGATCTTCCTGCCACCAATCTGGCGGGGCGGTTTCTGGTCGGAGCTTGTTCACGAGGTCAAATGGTACGCCATGATCGCGCCGGAGCCGAAAAAATATGCCGGCCACAACCCGCTCGCGACCCTGGCGATGCACGTGATGTTCGTCTGGGTCATCCTCTTCATGATCTTCACCGGCTTTGCGCTCTATGGCGAGGGAACCGGCATGGGGTCGTGGCAGTACACTCTGTTTTCGAGCTGGATCATTCCCCTGTTCGGCCAGAGCCAGGATGTCCACACGTGGCATCACCTTGGACTGTGGGCAATCGTGTGCTTTGTCATCATTCATGTCTACGCTGCTGTCCGGGAAGACATCATGTCCCGGCAGTCGATCATTTCATCCATGTTTTCCGGCTGGCGGACCTTCAGGGACGACAAGCCGATGGATGATCCTCACTAGCTTGGTCGATTATGCACATCCAAGCTTACTCAGGCGGAGCTGTAATGGCTCCGCCCTTTTTTTCGCCAACTGGATTGTCCGCTTCCAGGTCTTAGGAGCAGCTGAGCCGCAGCTCGAGACCCGTATCGCGAACTGGAAGAAAACCTTCCAAATGTAGAGAATTTTGGAAGGCTACTATCCATTACACAATAAGGCGTTGAACAAAAATTCAGCAAAAACAAGGAGATGAATAAGCCAAAGGTCTGGCACGCCTCTTGCGAAAGTTACCTCACCCCGCATTCCGGCAAGGCTCGAAAAGACGCTGACGGGGACAAGGGTTGCGCTGCGGAGATTTCGTCTCGGGCGCAAGAGGGAGGAAAAGCCGTGACTATCGACGCGCCAGCTGTACTCGTGCTTGGCATCGGAAATCTGTTGTGGGCGGACGAAGGCTTCGGCGTTCGCGCCGTGGAAGAGTTTCACCGCCGCTTCGAGGTGCCTGAAAATGTACGGGTCATGGATGGAGGGACCCAGGGGGTTTATCTCGTCCAGTATATCCGCGATGCCGACATCCTCATTGTGTTCGACGCCGTCGATTATGGCCTGCCGCCCGGCACGCTGAAGCGGGTGGACGGTGAGGAGGTTCCCAAATTCCTCGGAGCCAAGAAGATCTCGCTGCACCAGACCGGGTTTCAGGAAGTGCTCGCCATGGCGGAAATGCTCGGCGACTATCCCGACCACCTGCTGTTGATCGGCGTGCAGCCTGTGGAGCTGGACGACTATGGCGGCAGCCTGCGGCCGGAGGTCAAGGCGCAGATCGGCCCGGCGATTGATCTGGCCCTTTCATTTCTCAAGGACCACGGCGTCTCGGTCACCCCGCGCGGCGACACTCTCGATGAAGACAACACCATCGCCTCGCTTGAGATGACGCTTGGCCGTTATGAAGCCGGAAGACCGGCAGAGGACGAGGCCTACCGCCATGGCGACAACCGCGTTCTGGCCAGCGAAGGCTGGCGGGGACCGGAAGACTTCGATGCCGAAATGGCCCGGTTGGTCCATACGGCAGCGGAGCAAAGCTGATGTGTCTCGGCATACCCATGCAGGTGCTCTCCACCTCCGGACTGACGGCACGATGCAGTGACCGGGGCACGGAAACTGTGGTCGATTTGAGCCTTGTCGGCCCCGTCGAGCCTGGAACCTGGCTGATGGTGTTTCTGGGCGCTGCCCGCGAAATCCTGAGCGAGGAAACGGCAAAACAGACAGCCGACGCGCTGAAGGCGCTCGGCATGGCCATGCGCGGCGAGACCGACTTCGATCATCTTTTCGCCGATCTGACCGGCCGGGAACCGAGCCTGCCGGATTTCCTGAAACCCACGGAGAGCGGTAGCTCCAAATCTTGAGGCAACACATGTTTTCACCTCTTCTGCAATCGATCATCGACCGGGAAGGCTACGAAGTCGTCAGTCATGAGACGCTGGCAACAGCCGCGCAGGCACATGAGTTCGCCATGGTGTTTTTCCCGGGGGATGCTGAGCGGCTGGCGGAAAGCAACGATGTCGCTGTCGTGCTGCCGGAACTTGGCAAGGCGCTGATGGGCAAGGTCGCGACGCTGATCGTCGAACGGGGCAGCGAGCGTGAGCTGCAACGGCGTTTTCTCTTCAATGCCTTTCCGGCAATCGTCTTTCTGCGCCGGGGCGATTATCTCGGCGTTCTTCAGGGCATTCTCGATTGGGCCGATTACCTGGACCAGATCCCCGACATCCTGGGGCGTGAGCCAAGCGATCCGCCACCTTTCAAATTCCCGGACGGTTGCGGCGTTGCGCCCGACAGCCTTCGGCACTGACTATTTGTCTCAAGGAGGGGACGGCAAGATGAACAATCCAATCGGACCGGTGGTCGGGCCTGGTAGCCAGCCGCTGGATGAGGACGGCGGTGTTCTCGATTATATGGCCATGCCGTCGGGCATGATGACCTTTGCAACCCCGAACCTTCCGGAGGCCGAGGAAGCAGAGGATATGGTCGCCGGCAAGGCCGCGCTTGAGGCGCTTTTAGGGCTGCTCGAAGGTTTCGAGCAGACCGGCTCTGCCGGGCGCGTGGACCTGGCCGGCCTGGACGAAGCCAACCTGGCCCTGGTCAATCAGGTACTCGGGGAAGGGGAGGTCTCGGTCATCGGCGGTGCGACGCTACAAGCCCAGGAAGCCGTCCTCGCCGGTGTCTGGAGGGTGCGGGAGACGGCGGCGGACGGCCGCGCGACCGCCGATTACATTGAGGTTGCCGCGTTCCCGCGGACTGTTCTGGCCAGGGCCTTCGCGGGCGCGCAGGGACAGGTCGCGATACCGGACCGCTTCGGCCCCAACGTCTTTAACGCACCGCCTTTGCTGCCCGAAATCAACGAGCATATCGCCGGGTCGCGGCCGCATGTGATCAATCTGTCGCTGCTGCCGCACACGGAGGAAGACCTGGTGCTTTTGAACGACCTTCTCGGCCGGGGCGAGATCACGATCCTGTCGCGCGGTTACGGCAATTGCCGCATCATGGCGACAGCAACACGGGATACCTGGTGGGTTCAGTTTTACAATTCCCAGGATACGATGATCCTGAACACCATAGAGATCTGCCCGATTCCGGCCGTCGCCTGCGCCGCCCCGGAGGACATCGCCGATTCAGCGGAACGCCTGAAGGAAATTCTCGAGGTCTACCGATGAGCGAGGGGTTCTTCGCCGGTTCCTATGGTGGCGATGCCAGCAAGATCGGTCCCGCGACACGGCTTGAATGCAAGATCTGCTGGCATGTCTACGACCCTGCCGAGGGAGATGACTACTGGCAAATTCCAGCCGGAACGCCTTTTGCGGCACTGCCGGACCACTGGACCTGCCCGGAATGCGATGCCAGCAAGGACGGGTTCATGGTGATTGGAGACGCATAGGTCCGAACATGAGCAACGAGACTGCCGTTACCGACCGTTTGGAGGCCTGCTTCCGGCAGGTGCATGCCGAACGCATGACCGGAATTCCGATCCTCAACGGTAAGCTGGGCGTGCGCGCGGTCGGTATCGCACCCTGGAACGGCTTCTGGTTCGGCGCTCTGATCACGCCCTGGTTCATGAACCTCGTGCTGTTGCCACAGGAAGCGGATGAGGAAATCATCCGCTCCGGCGAAAAGCGACTGTTCGCCTTTCCTGCCGGACCGTTCGAATTCATCCGGGGGCACGAAGACGGTCTCGGGCCCTTCTGGATGTGCTCCCTGTTCTCGCCGGTGTTTGAGTTCGAAGATATGGAAACGGCAGAGGCCACGGCCATCGCGGCACTCGCCGGGTTGATGGAAGGCGCTCAAGAGGACGAGGACCGCGACATGCAGCGGATCTGGCAGGGAGACCTGCCGGAGGCTGTGGACCTTGAAGGAGAGAATGCGGCTGCAGGACAAGAAGAAGCCGGAGCTGCAGAAGATGCTGGAAAGGCACCGGTCGCAGCGGAGCTAAGCCGCCGGAAGCTTTTGACCGGCCAGCTCAGGGACAGTTCGCGATGACAGCGGAAGGCAAGGTCATAATCGATCTGCCGGCAACGCCTGGCGCGCCCGTGGGCATGACCTATCAACCGCCGGCGGATGTGACACGTCTGCTGATCGGGAAAACGCCGGAAGAGGTTTTGAAAATCATCCCGCTTGTGCACGGTGTTTGTGCGACGGCGCAAACGCATGCCTCGGTGCTGGCGCTGGAAGGCGCCCTCGGCATCGCAGCGTCCAGGCAAACCCTGTCGGCACGGCAAACGTTGACGATGATGGAGTGCCTGCGGGAACATGCCTTGCGTGCGATGATCGACTGGCCGAAACTGATGGGCCTGACGGGAGAAGTGATGGCGGCGCGGCAGGCAATGGCCTTTCTACCGCGTTTTCAAGGCGGCTTTACCGGTGACGGAAGCGCTTTCAGCCTCAACGCCGAGGTTGTTTTCAATCTTCCACGCCTGTCCGAAGTTCTTGATGAGGCGGTGTCATTTCTGGAAACCGGTGTTTATGGAGAAGCCGTTGATGAATGGCTTTCGCGGCGCGGACTGGATCAGCTACGGCTGTGGGCAATGACGACAGAGACACCAGCTGCCCGCTTTGTCGCCTGGCTGTTTGACACCGGCCGTTTCGGGATTGCCGCTTTCCCGACCTTCGAAACCGGGGGCGCGCGTGCCGAGGCGACTTCCTTTGTCCGCCGGGCGAGCGATCCGCTGCTTGCCAGCTTGGGCGCTCCGACACTTGGTGCCCGGTTTGTCGCGCGTCTGGTGGAGCTCGCCCGGTTGCCGAGCGAAATCCGGGCCGTTCTGGCTGGCAAAACCGAAGCTCCAGCGCCGCTTGCAACCGGCCGGGGAGAGGTCGAGGCGGCACGCGGTCCCTTGGTGCATTGGGCAAGGATCGAGGAAGGCCAGGTGCAGGAGTACCGGATCGTGCCGCCAACGGCGTGCAATTTTGGTCACCATGGCGTTGCCAGCCGATGTCTGAATGCGATTGCCGCAATGGATCGAGAAGAGCAGCGCCTTTGCGCCCACCTCGTGGTCAACGCGGTCGACCCCTGTGTCGCTTATGAAGTGAGGGCCGCCTGATGCATGAGATGTCGATTTGCGAAAGCATTCTCGGTCTGCTGCAGGAGCAGGCGCAGGCACAGAACTTCTCGAAGGTCGAACGGATCTGCCTTGAGATAGGGCCGCTCTCCGGTGTGGAGATCGAGGCACTCAAGTTTGGATTTGACGTGGTCATGCGCGGCACGCTCGCGGAAGGGGCTCGTCTGGATATTATCGAGCCGGAAGGCACGGCCTGGTGCATGCCTTGTGGACAAACCGTAAAAATCGAACAGCGTTTTGACGCATGCCCGGAATGCGGCTCGCATCAGCTGCAAGTTACGGGTGGCGGCGAACTTCGGGTCAAGGAACTGGAGGTGAACTGATGTGTACTGTCTGCGGCTGCGGCGAAGGAGAGGTTCGCATTCACGGTGGCGATCACCATCACCACGATACCGGCCATGGTCATGACCATGAGCATGGGCACAGTCATCATCACCACCATGGTCACGGGCATGGTCATGGCGACGGTGCGCAGCACTATGGTGAAGGCCCGGCCGGCGTTTCGGTTCCCGGCATGAGTCAGACCCGCCTGATCCAGCTGGAACAGGATATCCTGTCGAAGAACAATGCCTATGCGGCGGAAAACCGCCAGCTCTTCGCCGAACGGGGCATTCTGGCCCTCAATCTGGTTTCCAGCCCCGGTTCGGGCAAGACAACGCTTCTGGTGAAGACCATCGAAATGCTGGCAGAGCGGTTCAAGCCCTGCGTTATCGAGGGGGACCAGCAGACGTCCGCCGACGCGGACCGGATTCGCGCCACCGGGGCACCGGCGGCCCAGGTCAACACCGGCAAGGGCTGCCATCTGGATGGCCATATGGTCGGTCACGCGCTGGAGCAGTTGCCGCTCGTGGATGGCGGCATTCTCTTCATCGAAAATGTCGGCAATCTCGTTTGCCCGGCGGCCTTCGACCTCGGCGAAGCTCACAAGGTGGCTATCCTGTCGGTGACCGAGGGCGAAGACAAGCCTTTGAAATATCCCGATATGTTCGCCGCGAGCGATCTGGTTCTCCTGAACAAGACCGATCTGCTGCCGCATCTTGATTTCGATATGGATGTAGCAATTGCCAATGCGCGCAAGGTCAATCCTCAGGTTAAGGTACTGCGGGTTTCGGCACGTAGCGGCGAGGGGATGGAGGCCTGGTGCGCCTGGATCGAGGCGGCAAGAGCAATGCAACTGGCTGGCCACCCGGCTGGTGAGGCGGCGCAGTAAGGGAGGGGAACATGTGTCTGGCAATCCCGGCAAGGGTCATTGAGCTGGAAGACGACGATATTGCCATCGTGGCGCTGGAGGGGGTCAAGAAACGGATTTCGACAGCGCTCCTGGAGGAGGTTGCGGTTGGGGATTATGTCCTGATCCATGTCGGCTATGCGCTCCACAAGGTCAGTCCGGAAGAGGCTGCCCGCACGCTTCAGCTGATGGCGGAGGCTGGCGTTCTTGAGGAGGAACTGGCCGAGATCGGGGAGAGCGCGGCATGAAATACGTCGATGAATTCCGGGACCGCGATCTGGCGGCCACACTCGCCAAGGCAATTCGCAAGGAGGCCGATCCGGCACGGCACTATTACCTGATGGAATTTTGCGGTGGTCACACGCATGCGATTTTCCGTTACGGCGTACAGGATCTCATGCCGGACAATGTCACCTTCGTTCATGGTCCGGGATGCCCGGTCTGTGTCCTGCCTGTACGCCGGCTCGACGACGCGGTGGAACTGGCCGAGCGCCACGGCGTCATCTTGTGCACCTATGGCGACATGATGCGTGTGCCCGGCACCAAACAGCGTTCGCTGATCCGGGCCAAAGCGGACGGCGCCGATGTTCGCATGGTCTATTCGACTGCCGATGCCCTGAAGATCGCCCGTAACAACCCGGACCGGGAGGTGGTGTTTTTCGCCATCGGGTTCGAAACCACAACGCCGCCAACAGCGGTGGCGATCCTCCAAGCCGAAGCGGAAGGCCTGACCAACTTTTCGGTGTTTTGCAATCACGTGCTGACCCCGGCTGCCATCGGCCATGTTCTGGGGTCGCCGGATCCGAGAGATCTGGAAAAAGTCCGCATCGACGGCTTTCTCGGGCCCTCTCACGTCAGTGCGGTCATCGGCTCCAGGCCCTATGAAGCTGGAGCCGAATTGTACCGGAAACCGGTGGTGATCGCCGGGTTCGAACCACTGGATGTCATGCAGTCGGTGCTGATGCTGATCCGCCAGATCAATGAGGGCCGGAACGAGGTTGAAAACCAGTACACCCGCGTTGTGACCCGCGAGGGTAACAAAAAGGCACAGGATCTTGTCGCCAGCGTTCTGGAACTGCGGCGGGAATTCGAATGGCGCGGTCTGGGCACCGTGCCGGATAGCGGGCTGAAGATCCGCGACCGTTATGCGGCGTTCGATGCCGAAAAGCGGTTTGAGGTCAGTGAAAAGGTTTCGCGGGAGGTGAAGTCCTGCGAATGCCCCGCGATCCTGCGCGGGGCCAAGAAGCCGACGGACTGCAAATTGTTCGGCACAGTCTGCACACCGGAATCGCCGATGGGATCGTGTATGGTGTCTTCTGAAGGAGCCTGCGCCGCCTATTGGAGCTACGGCCGGTTCCGCACGCCGGCGAAAGCGGAGGAGGCTGTCGCATGAACAAGATGGATGAGACTGTCTCGTTCCGGACCGGGTCCGTCGACATGACACATGGCGGCGGCGGTCGGGCGATGGCCGAGTTGATCCGCGATCTGTTTCACCGGCATCTGGCCAACCCGATCCTGGATCAGGGACATGACGCCGCGTTGTTCGATGTGCCGGCCGGCCGGCTGGTTCTGTCTACCGACGGCCACGTGATCTCTCCATTGTTTTTTCCCGGCGGCGACATCGGTTCGCTGGCGGTGCATGGCACGGTGAACGACGTCGCCATGGCCGGGGCGCGGCCGCTTTATCTGACCGCCGGGTTCATCCTGGAGGAAGGCTTTCCACTCGCCGATCTGGAGCGGATCGTCATGTCGATGGCGCGCGCGGCGAACGAGGCAGGTGTGCCCATTGTCACCGGTGACACCAAGGTGGTGGAAAAGGGCAAGGGAGATGGTGTCTTCATCACCACAACCGGGCTTGGCGTTGTTCCCGATGGGGTGCACATCGCAACCGAAAAAGCGCGCCCGGGCCAGGCGATCCTGCTGTCAGGTTCCGTTGGCGATCATGGCGTTGCCATCCTCTCCAGCCGCGAAAATCTGGAGTTCGAGACGGAAATCCACTCCGACAGCGCCGCGCTTCACACGCTGGTGGCGGATATGGTTCGCGATGTTCCGGGCATTTCGGTGCTGCGGGATCCAACCCGGGGCGGGCTGGCTGCAACCCTGAACGAGATCGCCCGTGCCGCAGGGGTCGGTATGCTGCTTGACGAAGCGGCCATACCGGTGAAACCGGATGTCGCTGCCGCCTGCGAGCTGCTTGGTCTTGACCCGCTCTATGTCGCCAATGAGGGCAAACTGATTTGCCTGTGCGAGGCAGCTGATGCGGAGCACCTGCTGGCCGTGATGCGGCGTCATCCCCATGGGGCCGATGCAGCCCTGATCGGCGAAGTGGTGGAAGACGGCAATGCCCTGGTCCGGATGCGCACCGGCTTCGGAGGACAACGGGTCGTCGATTGGCTGGCGGGCGAGCAATTGCCCCGGATATGTTAGGGTTTGGACAATGGGGGCTCAATCATGACAGACCTGCCCACAATCCTGGTGATCGACGACGAAATACGCTCGCTGGAGTCGTTGCAGCGCATCCTGTGTGACGATTTCGACGTCAAGACTGCCTCGACCGTCAAGGACGCCAACGCCATTCTCGAACAGGAATGGGTTCAGCTGGTGCTGTGCGATCAGCGCATGCCGGAACAAACCGGCGTGGAATTCCTGAAAGCCATGCGCACGCGCTGGCCCGATATCATTCGGATGATCGTGTCGGGCTACACGGATGCCCATGACATCATTGACGGCATCAATGAAGCCGGCATCTTTCAATATATCACCAAGCCATGGCACCCGGAGAACCTCATCCTGACGCTGAAGAATGCCTGCCGTCTTTACGAGCTACAGCGTCAGAATGAATTGCTCGCCATCGAGCTGAAAATGTCGCCCTCTGGTGCGGACAAGGTGGTGGCCGAGCGCCGCGAGACACTGCGCAAGGACTATGACTTCGACGACGGCATCATCCGGGGCACGGACAGTTCGATGAACGAGGTCTGCGCGACCTTGCGTCAGGTCGCGCCTTACGATGTGCCGGTGCTTCTGTCGGGAGCCTCAGGTACAGGCAAGGAACTTGCGGCCCGCGCACTGCATTACGGCTCCCTGCGGTGGAACAAACCCTTCGTGGTGGAGAACTGCGGTGCATTGCCCGATCAATTGCTCGAAAGCGAATTGTTCGGACACAAGCGCGGCGCTTTCACCGGCGCGGTCGAGGACCACGTCGGACTGTTCGAGCGGGCAAACGGTGGCAGTGTCTTTCTGGACGAGATCGGCGAGGTCTCGCCCGCGTTTCAGGTGAAGCTCTTGCGCGTTCTCCAGGAGGGGGAAATCCGTCCGGTCGGTAGCGCCAAGACACGCAAGGTCGATGTCCGGGTGATTGCCGCTACCAACCGGGACCTGGAAGATGAAGTCAAGGCGGGTCGGTTCCGGGCCGATCTTTACTACCGTCTTGCCGGCATGGTCATCCGTTTGCCGGACCTGAAGGACCGGCGTGGTGACATTCCGGTTTTGGCCAAGGCGCTTCTTTCCCGGGCGATGGCTCATCTCGGCAAGCAAGTGGAAGGCTTTTCGGAAGAGACTTTGGACTGTATGCAAAGCTACCACTGGCCCGGCAATGTCCGGGAACTGCAAAACGAGATCCAGCAAATGCTCGTGATGGGCAAGGAAGGCGGCCTGCTGGGAGCTGATCTTCTGTCCCGCCACATCCTGCGGGCCGACCACACCGTGGACGAGGATGGTGCCGATCTGTTTGACGGGCTGGAAGGCACTCTCAAGGATCAGATTGGCCAGCTGGAATGCCGGATCATCCGCGAGTCCCTGATCCGCAACCGCTGGAACAAGTCGAAGGCGGCCCGGGAACTGGGCTTGTCGCGGGTCGGGCTTCGCAGCAAGCTGGAGCGTTACGAACTGGAAAAAGTCAAACCGCTGCCGTCCATGCGCCGGGCTGCGGGTTAACCGGGAGCGCTCATGACAACGCGTCTGCCAGAAAGCCATGCCGCTCATGACCTCAAAGTGCCGCAGCTGAGCAGCGCGATTGAGGGAACTGGCGATACCGTCTGGATCGAGGTGATCCAGAAAATGGATGAGGTTTATACCGACCTCGTCGATTCCCAGACGGCGCTGGAGGAACAAAACGCACGGCTGGAGGAAGCACAGGATTTCATCGGCTCAGTCCTTGGCGCCATGACAGACGTGCTTGTCGCCTGCGACACGGATGGCCGTATCCAGCAGGTAAACCCGGCCCTGGAGGCGATTGCTGGAAAACGCGAACGGGCCCTCATCGGCCGACCGATCACGGAGCTGTTTCAGGAAAAATCGCAATCGGTTGTCACCGGTTTTCTGGAAACTCTCCGGTCCGGTGGAAGCATTGACCAGCAAGATGTGTCGCTGGTGGCATCGGACAGCCAGAACGCCCTGATTTCAACCATTTGCACCGCGCGCCGGGACCATCGCGGCCGGCTGGTCGGCATGGTGCTGGTGGGGCGGCCTGTCGGGGAACTGAAACGCGCCTACCGGGATCTCGACGCTGCCCAGGCAAAATTGTCCAGAACACAGCAGCAACTCTTCGTCTCGGAAAAAATGGCGGCGCTCGGCCGGCTCGTCGCCGGGGTCGCCCATGAACTCAACAATCCGATCAGCTTCGTTTTCGGCAATATGTACGCGCTGAAGCGCTATGGCTCCGCCATCACACGCTATCTGACGGCCAGTGACGAGAACAAGTCACCCGAGGAAATGAAAGTGCTCCGCAAGGACCTCAAGATAGACCAGGTTCTGCGGGACATCGGCCCACTGGTCGATGGCACCCTGGAAGGGGCGGAGCGGGTGCGCGATATCGTGCAGGAGCTGCGGCGCTTCTCCTCCAATCAGCAGGAACAGCCGGAGGAATTCAACGCGGTGCGGCTGATCCACACGGCGGCGGACTGGGTGATCAAGGCACAAAGGGTAAAGCCTGACTTGCAGCTGGATCTTCCGGACCGGCTGGAGATGACAGGACGCAAGGGACAGCTGCATCAGATCCTGGTTAATCTGGTGCAGAACGCGGCGGATGTGCTCGACGGACGCCCGGACGGACAAATTCTGCTGTCAGGTATGCAGCAGGAGGAGGATATCGTCATCAAGGTCGCCGACAATGGAACCGGCATATCCGACGCCCACCGGGACAAGATCTTCGAACCTTTTTTCACCACGAAACCGATCGGCACGGGCACCGGCCTCGGGCTTTATATCAGCTACAACATGGCCGCCAAACAGGGCGGCAGCCTGTCGGTCGAAAACCGGCCTGCGGGCGGAGCCGAGTTCACTTTAAGGATACCGGCCGATGTCCGCACCGAGACCTGATAGGGCTGCTCCGGTCAGCCTGTTCTGGATACAGTCGGGAGGCTGTGGCGGCTGTTCGCTGTCGCTGCTCGGTGCCGAGGCCCCTGATCTGGTCACCGTGCTGGAGGCCGCCAATATCGAGGTTCTGTGGCACCCGTCGCTCAGTGTTTCGAGTGGCGCCAGTGTCATCGGTATGATGGAGCGCATCCGCGACGGCGAGGAACCGCTTGATATCCTGTGCCTGGAAGGGTCAGTCATGCGTGGACCAAACGGCACGGGCCGTTTCCACATGATGGCGGGAACCGGCAAACCGGTGATGGCGTGGATCGAGGCCCTGGCGAAAAAGGCACGCTATGTCATCGCGGTGGGAAGCTGCGCAGCCTTTGGCGGGATCACCGCTGCCGGCAGCAACGAACCCGAGGCCTGTGGCCTTGCCTATGACGGACGCAAGCCGGGTGGATTGCTTGGACCGGAATTCCGCTCCGGTGCGGGCTTGCCGGTCATCAACGTTGCCGGATGCCCCATCCATCCGGGCTGGCTGACCGAAACCCTGCATCAGATTTCCAGCGGCCGGTTTTCGCAAAAGGACATCGACGAGTGGGAACGGCCACTCTCCTACACCACGCATCTGGTTCACCACGGTTGCGCCCGCAATGAATTCTATGAGTTCAAGGCAAGTGCCGAACGCCTGTGCGATCTCGGCTGCATGATGGAAAACCTTGGCTGCAAGGGAACCCAGGCCCGGGCCGATTGCAACATGCGCAGCTGGAATGGCGCGGGCTCTTGTCTGGATGGCAATTACCCTTGCATCAACTGCACGGCGCCTGGCTTCGAGGAGCCGGGGCACGGCTTTACCGAAACCCCTAAGATCTCAGGTATTCCGGTTGGTCTGCCAACCGACATGCCAAAGGCTTGGTTCGTGGCACTGGCATCGCTCTCCAAGGCGGCAACGCCGAAACGGCTCAAGGAAAACGCGGTGGCCGATCACTTCCGGCGGCCGCCCGTCGACAAGCAAAAGAAGAGCTGATGACAACCCGTCTGATTGTTGGACCGTTCAACCGCGTGGAAGGGGATCTGGAAGTCAAACTGGACATCCGGGACGGTCGCGTGACCCAGGCACAGGTGGTTTCACCGCTCTACAGGGGGTTTGAGCGGATCCTCGCGAGCAAACCGCCGCTCGACGCACTGGTTTATGCGCCGCGCATTTGCGGTATTTGCTCCGTGTCACAGTCGGTTGCCGCCGCAAAATCCCTGGCTGCAGCCATGGGCCTATCAATGCCCACGAATGGCGAACTGGCCGTCAATCTCATTCACGCCACGGAAAATGTCGCCGACCACCTGACCCATTTCTACCTGTTCTTCATGCCCGATTTCGCCCGGGAGGTGTACAGCAACGAAAGCTGGCACGAGGATGCCTGCGACCGTTTCACGGCGATGAAAGGCACGGCGGCGCGGGATATGCTGCCCGCCCGGGCTCAGTTCATGCACGTGCTCGGCCTGCTTGCCGGCAAATGGCCACACACGCTGACCGTCCAGCCTGGCGGCTCGACGCGGTCGGTTTCCGCCGGTGAAACGGCCCGCCTTGCGGCAATCCTGGCCGCCT
The DNA here is from genome assembly GCF_057180185.1 of Labrenzia sp. ATLA3. Classification (NCBI taxonomy): domain Bacteria; kingdom Pseudomonadati; phylum Pseudomonadota; class Alphaproteobacteria; order Hyphomicrobiales; family Stappiaceae; genus Labrenzia; species Labrenzia sp. ATLA3. Next base: position 311,973 of record NZ_JBXUKV010000005.1, on the reverse strand, counting down.
TCAGGGCATTTCTTGAACGTCATCTTTTCGGCGACAAGCTTGAACGGATCGCCGGGCTTTCGTCAGCGCAGGAGTTGTCGGCCTGGGCAGCCGAAAAACCGGCGACGGGCAGTGACTTCCGGCGCTTCCTGCACTATGCGCAAAGCCTTGATCTTCCATCCCTTGGCCCGTCAGCCGGGCATTTCATGAGCTTCGGCTCCTACCAGGAAGGCGGCGCGTGGATGTTCCAGCCGGGTATCTTCGCGGAGGGCGAGACGCGCCCGCTGGATCCCGGCCTGATTACGGAAGACCTGAGCCATGCCTGGTACGCGGCGCCGGACGGACCGCAAGCGCCCTTCACGGGAGAAACCAGGCCGGATGCGGACCGGCAAGACGCTTATAGCTGGTGCAAGGCGCCCCGGCTTGGTGGCCGGGTGATGGAGGTTGGCGCGTTGGCTCGGCAACTGGTCGATGGCCACCCGCTGATACGCGATCTCGTTTCTGCTTCCGGCGGGAATGTCTATACCCGTGTCGTCGCGCGCGTGACCGAAATCGCCCTGGTGGTGATGGCCATGGAACGTTGGGCTGCGGACCTTGTGCCGGAACAGCCCTTCATCGTGCATGGCCGTATGCCGGACGAGGCCGAAGGCATTGGGCTGACGGAAGCAGCGCGCGGCTCGCTGGGGCACTGGCTGCGGGTGGAGAAGGGCCGTATCGCCAATTACCAGATCATTGCACCAACAACCTGGAACTTCTCGCCACGCGACGAGACCGGTGTGCCAGGTGCGCTGGAACAGGCGCTCGCCGGAGCACCGGTCCGGGCGGGCGAAACCGAGCCGGTGGCGGTTCAGCATATCGTCCGTTCGTTCGACCCCTGCCTTGTTTGCACGGTGCACTGAGAACGCCATGGATCCGGACCCTCCCGAAAGCACAGGTCGCCGCATCAGGGTGAGGGGACTGGTACAGGGTGTTGGCTTCCGGCCACACGTCTGGCGGCTGGCCCGGGATCGGGGGCTCTCCGGAACCGTCCGGAACGATGGCGCCGGCGTTGAGATCGATGCCTGGGGAGGCGAAGAGTTGCTCGACGCTTTTCTGGCGGAGCTTGCCGACAAAGCTCCGCCGCTGGCCCGGATCGACAGCATCTCCTGGAGCAGGCTTGCAGAACCTGCACCGGACGCAGCTTTCGAGATTTCCGCAAGCACGGGCGGGGCCGTTTCGACCGGCATCGTACCTGACGCCGCTGTGTGTCCGGCCTGCCTTGCCGATGTGCGCGACCCGGAAAACCGGCGCTTCGGTTATGCCTTCACCAATTGCACTCACTGCGGGCCGCGGCTCTCCATCGTGCGGGCCATTCCGTATGACCGGGCCAACACGTCGATGGATGCTTTTCCCATGTGCGACGATTGCCGGACGGAATACGGGGACCCCGCCGACCGGCGATTCCATGCCCAACCGAACGCCTGCCCCACATGCGGACCGAGGCTGTGGCTTGAAGACCGGAACGGACCGGTTAACTGCGCAGCTCCGCTTGAGGAGGCCGCACGGCGCATCAAGGCGGGTCAAATCGCCGCGATCAAGGGAATCGGCGGGTTTCATCTTGCCTGCGACGCCCGCAACGAGAGCGCCGTCGCAGAGCTGCGCCGGCGCAAACGACGGCAGGCGAAACCTCTGGCTCTGATGGCGGCGGATCTGGCGGACATCCGGGCCTATTGCCGGGTCTCGACTGAAGAACAGACCGCGCTTACAAGTCCGGCGGCGCCGATTGTCCTGCTTCGCAGGAACGGAGAGCAACTGGCAGCTTCACTCGCGCCTGGGCAGGACCAGCTCGGCTTCATGCTGCCCTATACGCCCTTGCATCATCAACTGCTGAGCGAGACCGGCGGACCGCTGGTGTTTACGTCCGGCAACCTCTCAGACGAACCGCAGGCGACAGCCAATGACGCTGCCAGGAAGCGGCTTTCCGGCATCGCCGATATCTGGCTGATGCACGACCGGGACATCGTCAACCGGCTGGACGATTCCGTTGTCCGCATCGATACCTCAGGCCCACAAATTCTCCGCCGCGCCAGAGGCTTCGCCCCGGCGCCGATTGTCCTGCCCGAGGCGTTCTCGGAAGCTGCGCCCGTGCTGGCGATGGGCGGCGAATTGAAATCTGCGTTCTGCCTGCTGAAGGACGGCCAGGCGATCCTGTCCCAGCATCTGGGCGATCTGGAGGAGGCGACGACCCACGCGCAATACCGCCGGACGCTGGCGCTCTACCGGCAGATCTACCGGCATGATCGACAGGTCATCGCCGTCGATCAGCATCCGGATTACCTGTCTTCCCAATGGGGGCAGGAGCTGGCCAGGGAAAGCGGAGCCCGCATCATTTCCGTGCAGCATCATCACGCCCATCTCGCGGCCTGCCTTGCCGACAATCATCTGGCACCGGGAGAAGAACGATCCCTCGGCCTTGTGCTGGACGGGCTGGGGCTCGGCCCGGATGGGACGATCTGGGGCGGGGAGATCCTGCTGGGCGACTATCGGAATTTCGAACGCAAGGGCCATTTCCTGCCTGTCCCGCTGCCGGGCGGGACAAAGGCTATTCGCGAACCCTGGCGGAACCTTGCGGCCCATCTGATGGCGGCCTTCGGGCCGGCCTATCTGGAAGAGGTGTCAGACGAGCCGCTGGCAGCGGCGCTTCGCGCGAAACCCCTGTCGGTCCTCGACAAGATGATTTCGGCAAACCTCAACGCGCCACTGTCGTCCTCCGCCGGCCGCTTGTTCGACGCAGTCGCCGGCGCTCTCGGTGTGTGTTTCGAAGTCCAGGACTACGAGGGCCATGCCGGTATGGCGCTGGAATGCCTCGCGCGCCCCTTCATTGCGAGTGAAACAGGATATCCCGTTGCCATCAGCTACGGCGAGAGCGCCGTGATTTCCTGGGAACCGATGTGGCGCAGCCTCTTGAGCGATGTCGGCGCGGGCGTCGAAACCGGACGCATCGCAGCCCGGTTCCATCTGGGACTGATCCGGGGACTGACCGAAATGGTGGCGGCAATCAGCGCCTCCTGCGGCGTCGGCCGCGTGGCCCTGTCCGGCGGTGTGATGCAAAACCAGATCTTGCACGAGGGCTTGACCCGGGAACTTGAGAAAGCGGGTCTGGACGTGTTGTCCCACAGCCTGGTTCCCGCGAATGACGGCGGACTGGCCCTCGGACAGGCCATAATCGCCGGGGCTCTCAGCGCGACGATGTGAGGCGCTTCGGTTGACCCCTGAACCCGTTGCTCAACGTTTAGCGCGCCAATTTGTCCTCAATGCGCGCCATGATCAGGCTGGCTGAAGTGGCAAGTGGCATCAAACTATGGAAAGGCAATCGCCGAACCTTGCGAAGGGGTATCGGAAGCCTGTCGACAGGGGCGCCCATAAGGGCGTCCGCAAGCACCCGGCCGAGTTGCGTTGTCATCGCGATCCCACGGCCGTTACACCCGATGCCTGCGAAGGCATTGTCGCCCATGCAATGGATGCGCGGCAGGAAGTCCGGCGTCATCGCTGCCACACCAGTCCAGACCACTTCGATTTCGGGAACCGTTGGCAGAGAGAGTTCGTGAGCGAGACGGTTCACGATTGCCTCCCCTAACCGCTTCTTTGCTCCGATCGGGATTGCAGACATCCCTCCGGAGATCAGCCGGTTCTCCCTATCGAGGCGATAAGTGAAAAGGTTCTTGCGAGTGTCGCCTACGCTGCGGCGATCCGGGGAAATCCGGTCAACGACCTCTTGCGCAATTGGACGCGTCGCAACTTGATAAACGCGCAACGGGACCGTCGACAGTCCCAGTCTTCTGGAAACACCTTTGGTAAAGGCGTTCGTACAGTAGACAATCTGCCTTGCCGTCAAGGCGCGACCGTCTTCGAGTGTCAGGTGCCAGTTCCCGTTCTCTTGCCGCGCCTGTTTGACACATGCAGCTTCGTGAACAGTTCCCCCTTGAGCTTCGACGGCATGGGCAAGACCAAAGAGATAATCCAGCGGGTGGATCGTGCCGCCGCTCTCATCGAGCAACGCGCCCTTGTAAAGGGTCATACCGGTCTGCTGCAGGATTTCCGGCTGTGAGAGATACCGGACAGGGCGGTTTCTGGACTGCCAGAATTCGGCCCGGCTCTTGAGCATGTCCGCAGCATCATCCGTGACGGCGGGGTTCAGCCAGCCGGATTGCAAGGCATCACAGGCAATACCATGGTCACGAATGGTCTCGAAAACCGCATCCGCGCCCTGACTGACCAGATCCAGAAGCGCATTGCCTTTCTCCTCACCCAGTTTCCGGTGAACAACCTGAGGATCAGCGAGCGCAAAATTGGGCACGACGAAACCGGCATTTTGGCCGCTTGCCCCTTCTCCGAGGAAGCTACGTTCCAGAACGGCAACCTTCCTGCCTGCCCGGGCAAGACAGAGCGCCGTTGTCAGCCCGGTAAACCCGGCACCAATAACCGCCACATCAACAGTATCGGGCAGGGATGCCGTTGTGCTGAAGGAACCGCGCGCAGTCCGGCGCCAGAGCGTGTCCTGTTTTTCCATATTGCTGGCTCGCATTCTATTTGCCTTGCAAAATCCGATAAAATAAACTCTTGATCATTGATCAAAGATAGAACACGAGGCACCCCATGCGCTACGCAATTTCATCCGGCTCCCCTTTCGAAAAGATCGGCGGTTACTCCCGCGCGATCGTTGACGACGACTGGGTTTTCATCTCAGGAACGTCCGGCTATGTGGAAGGCGAAACCGATGCCGATGACGCCGTAGGGCAGACAAAAAAGGCGCTTGAGATCATCTCCTCCACGCTCGCCGAAGCGGGGGGCGGGTTAGGCGATATCGTTTCACTCAGGGTCTTTGTCGCGCGCCGGGAAGATATCATCGACATCGCCAAACACCTCGGGACCGTTTTCCAGGACCCACGCCCGACAAACACCACGGTGACCTGCGGTTTCGTGACCGACGAAATCAAGGTCGAGATCGAGGTTACCGCGCGCATTCGGAAGTAAACGATCAAGACCCTGTTTCGAGGTACAAACCCGAGCAGACTTCAAAGCTGCTGCCCTCTGGCTCTCCGGAGGGCATCAGCGAGGCGGCGACGCAAGACGCCGCCTCTTTTCGTTTCCAGGTTCACATTTCAGATTTTATTCCAGCAACTTCCTCGGCACTGATCGTGCCGGTAACCGTGACCTTTCCGTCGGTTATCTTCCATAGACGGAACGGACCTGTGATATCGCCATACTGATCAAAGCTTACCGGGCCGATGACACCTTCGTATTTGATCGGCTTGCCTTCCTCGATCAGCGCGAGCGCTTTCTTGAATTCTTCAGCGCCTGCATAGATCGGCTCGCCTTCCTGGCTGGTCACCTGGCGTATTGCATCGCGAATTTTCGCCGGCGAAGCTTCCCCTGCCTGCGCAATCGCCAGCGCCGTGATAGCACCTGCATCATAGGAGCGATCAGCAGCCGGCGCGTCGGGTGCAATGCCACCGGAAACGTCTGCAAAGTGCTCGTAGAAATACTTTGTCGAGGGCGTCTCTGCCGTGCCGGAGGAGGTGCCATAGGCTTCGTTCAGATATTGCGCCCCGACCGAGTTGATGAAGTCTTCCGAATTCATGCCATCGTTCAGCAGGAATTTCTGCGGGCCGCCATTGGAGATCCAGGCGCGGGCAATCGTTGCCCCGTCAACCGGCGTGCTGATGAGATAGAGCGCGTCCGGTTCACCCGCCATCGCGGCGCTGGCTTCGGACGAGTAGTTCGACTGTTTTTCGTTGTAAGGCGTCACAGACGTGATTTCGCCGCCCATGGCTTCGAATGCAGCAGAAAACTCTCGCATCAGGTTGAGGCCAAAGTCGTTGTTCACATGAATAATCGCGAGCTTTTTCAAGCCCTGGTCAATGGCATACTTGGCTGCCGCGGTACCCTGCAGTGCGTCCGAGGTGATGGTGCGGAAGAAGTAGCCATCGGTCTTGCCTTCCTTTGCCAACGCGGTCAGCGTCGGGGTGGAAGAGGCAGGCGAGATCTGGACGATCTTGGCCGGAGCGGTCACCGAGGTCAAAATCGGGACCGACACCGAAGAAATAATGCCGCCGATGATTACCGGCACCTTGTCGATATTGACCAATTGGGTCGCCTGATCGACTGCCACGTTGCCCTGGCTCTGGCTGTCGCGCGTATCGGCGACGATATCGCACCCCAGCACACCGCCGGCTTCGTTGATGTCATTGAAGGCCATCTCGATAGCTTTGGCGCCGGCCTGACCATAAACACCGGCGGGACCGGTCAGTTCGAGGACGAGACCAACCTCGATGTCGCAATCTTTGGCGACACTCGCGGTTGCCGACAGAGCAAGAATGCTCGTTGCAAGAAGCAGTTTCTTCATGGACGACTCCTGTTGGTTTAGCTGTGGAATACCCTCTGGGGCATTAAGAGAGGTTCAGGCCTCTTCTTTGTTGAGGTTGTATTTCATGATGGCACCGTGCCGCCCGTGGCGGTCACGCTCGAGCGCGTAGACGTCTCCATCGAGCGCACTGGCTCCGCCGAGAAGAGCTTCGATCTCGGCGAGATCTTCCTGTGTCAGCGAGAGGTTGGAGATTGCGACATTTCCCGCAAGATGGTCGGCGTTACGGGCGCCTACGATTGCTGCCGCGACATGCGCGCGCGTGAGCACAGCGGCAGAGGCAACGGTGGCAATGTCGGTGTCGTGCCGGTCCGCGATCGTCCGCAGCGTGGAGAGCAGCGATTGCAACAAATCCCAACCGCCGAGATCCTCGATCACAAGGTAGTATTTCACGAGAGAGCGGTTTTCGAACTCGGACCTGGGATCGGGTTTGCCGAGCCATTTGTCGGACAGAAAACCGCCCGCGACAGTGCCGTAACACAGAAAGGAAAACCCCTCCCGCGTAGCGAGCGCCGCCATGCGCTTTTCCGGACGGCGGTCGAGAAGAGAGTATTGAACCTGCATCGACGCAAGCCGGATACCTGCGTCGAACATTGCCGCGACGTGTTCGGTGTCGAAATTGGTCCCGCCCAGAAGATGGATATGACCCTCGTCTTGAAACTCGCGAAGCCAGCTTGCCGTCTGAAGCCAGTCGCCCTGGGCGTAGTCCCACCAGTGAAACTGCACGAGATCGAGACGTTCGACACCCAGGCGCTTGCGGGAACGATCGATCATGGCTCGTAGATCGCTCCGTGTCAGCCGGTTCAGTTTGTCGAGGTCAGGCACGCATTTGGTATGAACGCGAATGCGGGACAGCGCTTCGGAACCCCGTTGGTTGCCGTAAGCGGCCCGGAACGCCCCCATAATCTCCTCAACGCCGGTATAGATGTCGGCACAATCGAACGTGGTGATGCCTGCATCGGCGAAGGCAACAAGGTCCTGGACAGCACGCTCCCGATCGACCGAGCCATGACCGCCCGCAAGCTGCCAGCCGCCACGGATCACACGGGAAATTTCGTAGCCCGGGGCCAGTTCGATGCGTTTCGCTCCGCTCATTTTGCTTCCTTTGGCATCGGAACTGCTGTCGTGTCGGCGTGGTTGAACACCCGTTTATCCAAACGGGTGATCCGCAATCTTGTGCTGCAGTTCGGATCAGGGCAGGCAACGTCCGCGTCCGTGCTCATCCAGTCCGCCGGATGAGTTTCGCGTTGTTTTGCGGCCAGCAGCGGAAGGACAGAGGCCAGGGAGTAGATCGAAAACCCCTGATCTTTTGGCAGGTGGAGCATTTCCCCCCGCAGTTCAAAGTAGTCCCCCACCTTGGCGCCGCAATAAATTGGACCGCCTTCGGGAGCGACAACTTCGACCCGCAAATCGTACAGTTCAAAGGTCTCGCCGCTCATGCCTCAAGGCCCCCTTCCAGAATCTGCTTCCGGATGAGATTGAAACTCTGGGTGATGTCCTCATGCAGCGCGGCGACGGCCCGGTCCGCGTCCCTGGCTTCCAGCGCTTCGATGAGTGCCCAATGGTGGTGGATTGCCGTCAGGTTCGGATTTTTGCCGTAGATCGTCGCTGCGGTCCGCACGTAAGGACCGGACTGAAGCCAGAGGCTTTTGACCACCGGCAAGAGAACCTTCGATCCTGCCGCTTCGTAAATGCCGAAATGAAACCGATAGTTCAGAAGCGACGTCTCCGCCGCGCAACTCTCGTCCAGTGCCGCAAAAGCCGCCTCGCATTCTTCCGTCAGCTGCTTGAGTTCGTTGAGGCTTTCTTGCGTCAGCCGCTGCGCGGCAATTCTGACCAGCTCGCCTTCTATCAGGCAACGGGCACTTTTCAGGTCCTCAATCGCCTCCTCGCTTATGAGCGGCACGCGGACGGAGCGGGACTGCATGACTTCCAGCGCATTTTCGGACACGAGCCGGGCAAGCGCTTCGCGAACCGGCATAACGGAGACAGCCAGTTGATCTGCCAGCGACTGCATGCGGAGCACTTGCCCTGCCTCGAAGACCCCATGCATGAGGTTGCGGCTGACTTCCTGGTAGACGCGTTCCTGAAGGGATTCACGCTGGACGCGTGCGAGTTCGGGCAAGGCGGAAACGCGCCCCGACGGCTTCTGCTCGGGTAGAGTAGACAATTTGCCAATCTCCAAAAAATTTCGTGCCTAAAGCTTTTTTGCTTGATCGATACCTCAATGTCAATATCTTTGATCAAAGATACAAACTCGACACATGGGCTCTACGACCTGAAACAGCAACAGGGAAAAGATGTGACATCGCTCATCGAAAAAGGCGGTTTTCTGCTGCAGGCCAAAGACCTCACGCGGAGCTTCGGTGGCTTCCGAGCCGTGGACGGCATGTCTCTGGACTTGAAGAGAGGCGAATTGCTGGGGCTTATCGGCCCGAATGGCGCAGGGAAGACGACCATGTTCAACATGCTCGCGGGCACATTGCCGCCGAGCAGTGGAGAAATCAGGATCCTGGGCGCCGATGTAACCAACGAAGGCGCACACAAACGGGCCCGGCGCAAAATGGGCCGCAGTTTCCAGATCCCGAGACCCTTTCCGAACATGACCGTTTTGGAAAATGTCCTGACCGGTGCCCAGAACCAGGCAGGGGAGCGGCTGCTGGACGTGTGTTTACGGCCGGGTGCCGTGCGCCGCGATGAAAAGGCCGCACAGGAAAAGGCTCATGCCTTGCTGGATTTCCTTCTGCTGTCGCATCTGGAAAACCAACCGGCTTCGGTGCTCTCCGGAGGGCAGCGCAAACTGCTTGAGCTTGCTCGCATTCTCATGGCGGACCCGGAAATGATCCTTCTGGACGAGCCGGCAGCAGGCGTGAACCCAAGCCTTCTCGAACAGATCATGGAGCGGATCGTGGCACTCAACGAAAAGCACGAAAAGACGATCCTGATCATCGAGCACAACATGGACATGATCGCTCAGCTGTGTTCACGCGTCGTCGTCATGGCAACCGGCAAAGAGCTGACCCAGGGAAAACCGGACGATGTGATTCGCGACCCGGACGTGATCCGCGCCTATCTGGGAGAGGACGCATGAAGAGCGAAATTCTCAAGCTGCAAGGTCTCGTCTCCGGTTACCAGCCCGACCTGCCGATCATTCAGGGGGTGGACCTGAGCGTAGGCGAGGGGGAATTCGTTGTTCTGCTCGGGCCGAACGGTGCTGGGAAATCGACTCTTGTGAAAACCATAGCCGGACTTGTCCCTGTGCATTCGGGGCGGGTGGTCCTCGCGGGAGCCGATCTCACCGATGTGCCGACGCACCGCAAGATGCGCCAGGGCCTGGGCTTTGTTCCGCAGACCGAGAATATTTTCGCCACGATGAGCATTCGCGAAAACCTGCAACTTGCGGCGCAGGTTCTTCCGAAAGCACATCGTGCTGCAAGAATCGACGCGATGCTGGCCATGTTTCCGGATCTCGCCTCACGCCAGTCGACCCGGTCCGGGGCGCTGTCGGGCGGTCAGCGCCAGATGCTTGCCTGCGCGCGCGCTCTCATCGTTGAACCGCAAATCCTTATACTCGACGAACCTTCCGCCGGGCTGTCACCCAAGATGGTCTCGGAAGTCTTCGAACAACTCGTACGGATCAATGCCTCGGGCGTCACCACCATCCTTGTCGAACAGAACGTCAAGGCCGGACTGCAAATCGCAAGCCGCGGCGTGATCCTCGTGGAGGGCCGTGTTGCTCATGATGCACCGGCAGACGGGCTCCTGGGGGACCCGGTCGTTTCCGAGCTTTATCTCGGCGGTCACAAAAAAGAAGAGGTCACGGCATGATCACGCAAGCCATCATGGATGGTCTCATTAACGGCGGGATCATCGGCCTCGGCGCAATCGGTGTGACGCTGACTTACTCGATCCTGCGTTTCGCCAACTTCGGGCATGGTGAACTGCTGAGTTGGGGCGCCTATGTGGCCTTGTCCCTGAGCGCGGCGCTCGGTGCGCTGCTGCCATCACTCAGCACTCCGATAGGTCCATTTTCTTTCGGCTGGTCCGTACCGATTGCCCTGATTGGCTCGATGATCCTGACCGCACTTCTGGCGCTGACGGTCGACTGGCTCCTTTTTGGCCGTCTGCGTCGCTCCGGTTCGGCAATCATCATCCTGGTGATGGCCTCCTTCGGTGCAGCCCTGGCCCTGCGGAACCTGCTCGAGTTCATTTACACATCCAAGCCAGCGTATTTCACCAACGCGCTGCAAATCTCGAAACCTCTGTTCGGCGGCATGCGGGCAACGCCCGACCAGCTCCTGGTTCTTGGTCTTGCCGTCGTAACCGTGGTGCTGGTGCATCTCCTGCTCACCCGCACACCTGCCGGCCGCGCAATGCGTGCCGTGTCCGAGAACGCCCAGCTTGCCGCGCTGACCGGCATCGACGTGCGCAACGTCATCCGTCTTGTCTGGATACTGGGCGCCGCGCTTGCGGCAGTGGCCGGTGTCATGTCGGGCCTGCTTGTCCAGATTCGGCCGACAATGGGGCTCGATCTGCTCCTGCCGCTGTTCGCAGCCTCCATCCTCGGAGGCATCGGGTCGGTTCCCGGCGCCATGTTGGCCGGCCTGATTGTCGGCCTTGCAGAAGCGTTGACGGTCCAGGTCATCGGCGCTGAATGGCGCGCTGCAGTCGCCTTCGTCATTCTCGTCGCAGTGCTTCTGCTGCGGCCCAACGGACTTTTCGGAAAGGCACCGGCATGATCTTCGACCTTCTTTCCTATGGCGCCTTCTTTCTAACCATGGCCCTCAGCTACGCGGTCATCTGTCTTGGCCTCAATGTGCAATGGGGGCAGACCGGATTGTTCAATGTCGGCGTTGCGGGTTTTGTAGCGGTTGGCGCCTACACCTCAGCGCTGCTGACGACCCCTTTCATCGCGGATCGCATCGGCGGCTTCGGCCTGCCGATCGTAATCGGCTGGCTCGGGGGAGGGCTTGTTGCGGGGCTCCTGTCCGCGGCCCTTGGGTTTATCACCCTGCGGCTACGTTCGGACTACCTCGCAATCGCGACATTTGGCGCGGCGGTGATGATCCAGCTTGTGCTTCTGAATCTGGTCGGTCTTACGGGCGGCCCGTTCGGTATCGGCTTTATCCCCCGTCCCTTCGGCGACCTGGCGGAGAACACCGACCTCTTCAGCTATGCAAATCTGGCGGTGATGGCCGCGCTCGTGAGTGTGACCTATCTTGTGCTTGAACACCTGGTTCGCTCGCCCTGGGGGCGTGTCTTGCGCGCGATCCGCGAAGATGAGACCGCCGCTCGAGGACTTGGAAAAAACCCGGAGGCCTATCGGCTTCAGGCCTTTGCCATCGGCGGCTTCGTTATGGGGCTCGGTGGAGCGGCGCAGGCCCATTTCATCGGCTTTATCGCCCCCGACAATTACCTCCCGACTTTGACATTCCAGGTCTGGACGATGCTGATCATCGGGGGTTCGGGCAACATGCGGGGCGCGATCCTCGGCGGCGTGCTCGTCTGGGGCATCTGGGCGGTATCGGGCAACGTCGTTTCACAATTCTTCCCGGCCAGCGAGCAGGCACGTGCGTCCTCCCTGCAGATCGTGCTTATCGGCATTGCCCTGTGTGTCGTGCTGCTCTTCCGCCCGCGCGGCATTCTTGGAGAAAACGCGACAGTGTCACGACACATCAAGGCCCGGAAAAAGCCCGCTACGGGCAGCGCCAGCCTGAGTACCCGCACATGATTTCTTCATCTGTGCGTAGTGAAAGCCCCACGCGAATGCGTCCGTGGAAGACACAGGCATTACGCGTTCCACCGCAGTGACATGAGCCAAAGTTCCGGCTCTTGACCCGAAGCAGATAAATCCGCTGGCGGCCACGCGCCTGTGTGGGCACCGGCCCGGAGATCTTCGGCCGTCCATCCTCCGCCACGGCCGAGGGCCGGACGCCGCGGGAACCAATGCACTCAATCAGATCAACCGGAAATGAAGAACGGCAAGATGATGAAACACCTCGCAAAACGTATCACCAACACCTCGCCAAAATCCTTCGGCATGTTCCAGAAAGCGGCGATGTCCGGGCGTGACGACTTAATTCACCTCGAAGTCGGCCGTCCTTTCGCCGATACGCCGCAGCCTATCAAGGACGCGACCATCAAGGCTCTTCAGGACGGCTGCGTTCACTATTCCGATCTCGCCGGTCTGCCGCATCTGCGCGAGGCTCTTGCCGAAAAGCTGAAGCGCAAGAACAAGCTGGACGTCGGCGCTGACCGGATCATCGTCACCAATGGTCTGACGCATGGGTCCTATGCCGCTCTCATGGCTTTTCTCGACGAGGGCGACGAGGCGATCCTGCTCGAACCTTATTATCCGCAGCACATCGGCAAGATCGAAATGGCGGGCGCTGTGCCGGTAATTGCGCCACTTGACGCAGCAAACGGGTTTCGGCTCGACGCCGCGATGATCGAGGCAAAGATCACCGACCGCACCAAGATGATCGTGCTCATCAATCCCTGCAATCCGACGGGCCGCGTCTATAGCCGGGACGAGCTGCAGTCTCTGGCGGATCTCGCGATCAAGCACGATCTGCTCGTCGTATCGGATGAAGTCTATGAGGATATTCTTTACGACAACGCCGAGCATATCTCCATCGCCTCGCTGGATGGCATGGACGACCGCACGGTGACACTGTTTGCCTTCACCAAGAGCTACGCCATGGACGGTTGGCGCCTCGGTTACATGGTTGCGCCCAAGGCGGCCATCGGTGCGTTTTTGAAGATCACGGCAAACGACGTAACGCACGTGAACACGTTTATTCAGGAAGGCGCCTTCGCCGCGGTTACGGGCGATCCGGCGATTTTGAATGAATTGATCGCGGAAGACGCCGAAAAACGCCAGATGGTTGTCAGCCGGTTAAATCAAATGCCAGGCATCACCTGTGAATGGCCCGAAGGCACGATCTACGCGTTCCCCGACATCAGCGGCACCGGCCTTCGCTCCCAGGAATTCGCCGACAAACTTCTCGATGAATCCGGTGTCGTGGTCGAGGCAGGCAGCTTCTACGGCCAGACGGGGGAGGGCCATGTGCGCGTGTGCTTCGGTTCCACGTCGCTTGCGGAGATCGACACCGCCATGAGCAGAATTCAGGCCTTCGTTAGCGCACGTGTTCCCAAAGAAGCCTAGGTGTGCTTTCCAACGAGGGTGTTCACCGATTGAGGTTCAGACGGCTGATCAGGGCAACGCCGTTGGTGGCGTGAAACAGAGACAGGATAGCCATTTATGTAAGTGGCTATCCTGACAAGGACCTATGAAAAGCTGGCGCTCTTCTGCGGGCTTCAGAATTTTATCGACAGCCGGGCATTCAGTCCGTGGTTCTGTGTTTCGCGTGCAAGCTGACCAGAGTAGGAAACCTCAAAGTTCGTGTTTGCCCCGAGGTTTACCCCCAGACCCGCATCGACCAGCGCCATATCCTGCGCGAACGGAGCCCCTTCCACCGTGAAGCTGTCGCCTCCGGAAGAGAACGCCTGCTCGAAAGTGGCATTTTCCGAGCTTGCATGCTGCCAGGCGAGACCAGCCTTCGCGGTTGTTTTTGCCCCGAACAGGTTGAATGCGGATTGTGCTCTCAGGCCCATCCAGAAAAAGGTGGTGTCCTCGCCCTGTCCGTCGGCTGAAAGAGCGGCCGTGCCGCCGTTTTCGGTAAACCCGCCGCTGCCCAGATGCACCAGCGCAAGGCCTGCGAATGGCTCGAGGGCGACAACACCAGTGTCAAACGCATAGCCTGTTTCGGCGAAGACCTGCGAGGAATAGATGTTCTGATCGGAGCTCAGAGACTGCGACAGCGTGCTCGTCGCCCTCACATCCCTGTCCACCGCGGCCTTGTTGTAGGCCGTCGCGACACCGCCCTTGTAGGTCAGTCCGTTCCAGACGCCGCCGGCGTAGAGGCCAAGGTGATAGCTGTCTGTGACTGCCTTGGAATTCAGCTGATCCACCGAGACGTTGGTACGGGTGTAACCTGCCAGGACACCGAGCGTCAGCGTCTCGGAGAGGGTGTGGTCGTAGCCAACGAGGAAGCCACCTGTCGTGCTGTCGGTCCGGTAAGTTTCACCCCCGGAACCGTAGCGGCCCCAGCTGCCGATCGCGGAACCCCAGAGGTTCGGGCTCAAAGCGTCACTGCGCTGGAGCCGTGACAAGGCCGCGTCCCTGGTCTGTCGACTGTCGCTCACCAGTACGGAGCGCAGAGACGCATTGATTTCACCGGAAAGGCTGTCGAACGCGGTCTGGGCTGCAGCTTCATCGGAAACCGTCGTGACCACTGCCAGATAAACCGGACTTGAGTATCCGAGGCTTTCAATCGCCGCCGCCGTCTGGGTCTGGTTGAACGTTCGAGCGGTGGAAATCATATCGATGTCGTTGCGCAGAAGCGTTAGTGCAACATCATTGCCGGTCCCGGCTGCGTAGTTCAGGGAGGCGTCCAGAAACGTCAGATTGTCTTTTACCGTGGCGAATGACCCCGTGACCGCGTCGCTGCCGTCGTTCTCGATGATGGTGAAGGGACCCGTCGGGGCGTAGGCCCAGTTGGCCACGTTCGTTGGCGACAGAACCAGGTCCAGGGTCATGGCACTGATGTCGACAGCGCCATTGACAATCAGCTTGTCGGCACTCGGCGTGCCGGGCGTGTCTCCGTCCACTTCGATCTCAAGCGTTCCCGAACCGGACAGATTGCCGTTGATCGTTGTCGTGCCAATGGAATTGCCAGGCGCCAGCCGGCCGGCGTTGGTCACGTTGCCTGTGATCGAACCGTGCCCCCCAAGGGTAGCCCCGCTGGCGACAGAAATGTTCGCGTCAACGCTGGCACCGCTTTTGGAAGAATCCGAGCCGACGATCAACTTGCCATTCGACACTGTCACTCCGCCACCGAAGGTGTTGCCGGCCTGATCCAGATTCAGCGTTCCTCCACCCGTTAACGTGAACCTTTGAGTTGAGCTGATCGTGTTGCTTACGATCAACTTCACCCCGTCCAGTTTAAGCTCGCTCGTGCTGCTGATCTTCAGTTCCTTGATGGTCGCGGACCCGCTGCCAGACAGCGTCAGGTCGCCGCCGGCCAGGTTGAACTTCGTTGCGGCCCCTAGACTGGAAGCATTGAAGAGTAGCTCACCAGCACTCAACAGGGTTTCACCAGTGAGCGAATAGGTGCCCGTCATGGTCAAGGCGCCGGCGCCACTTTTTTCAAAGTTCCCATCTCCGGAGACTGCCCCGGTATAGCTGCTATCCGACGTCTGCTTGAAACGCATTCTCGCGCCCGACGAGACGTTGATATTGCCGGTTACGGACGTTGTGCTGGCTTCCAGCGTTCCAGCGGACACATCCGTTCCACCCGTATAGGTGTTGCGACCCGTCAGGCTCAGAGTGCCGGCACCACTTTTTGCAAAGCGCCCAGCCCCGGAGATTGCCCCGCTGTAGATGCCATTTGACGTCTGATTGAAACGCATACTTGCGCCCGACGAAACGTTGATATTGCCGGTTACGGACGTTGTGCTGGCTTCCAGCGTTCCTGCGAACACATCCGTTCCGCCCGTGTAGGTATTGCGACCCTTCAGGCTCAGAGTGCCGGCACCCTTTTTTTCAAAGCGCCCGGCGCCGGTGATTGCCCCGCTATAGCTGCTATCCGACGTCTGATTGAAACGCATTCTTGCGCCCGACGAAACGTTGATATCACCGGATACGGAGGTTGTGCTGGCTTCCAGCGTTCCTGCGGACACATCCGTTCCGCCAGTGTAGGTGTTGTTGCCCGACAGGCTCAGAGTGCCGGCACCACTTTTTTCAAAACGCCCGGCCCCGGTGATTGCCCCGCTATAGATGCTATCCGACGTCTGATTGAAACGCATTCTCGCGCCCGACGAAACGTTGATATTGCCGGACACGGACGTTGTGCTGGCTTCCAGCGTTCCTGCGGACACATCCGTCCCACCCGTATAGGTGTTGCGGCCCGTCAGGCTCAGAGTGCCGGCACCACTTTTTTCAAAGCGCCCAGCCCCGGAGATTGCCCCGCTATAGATGCTATCCGACGTCTGATTGAAACGCATTCTCGCGCCCGACGAAACGTTGATATTGCCGGTTACGGACGTTGTGCTGGCTTCCAGCGTTCCTGCGGACACGTCCGTTCCACCCGAGTAGCTATTGTTGCCCGTCAGGGTCAGCGTTCCGCTGCCGCTCTTTTTAAGGCCACCCGCCCCATCAATCGAGGCGGAATGGGTGGTATTGGCGCTTTGATCGAATTGAACGGTCGCTCCACTTTCAACAGTGGTTGCTCCGGCAATGCTGCCGCCGGTGAGCTTCAGCACACCGGCCGAAACGGTCCAGTCTTTTGTTGAAGTCGTTGTGCCGGTCAGTGTCCAGGTCGCAGTCCCGGTTTTCTGAAAAGAGCCGAAGCCGCTGAACGTTCCGGACAGACCGGAGAGAGCGAAGTTGGCGTTGTTGCCGCCGCCGAGTTTCAGGATGTCATTGGTCCCGGCATGGGATATGCCGCCATTGAGGGTGGCGAGCGATCCGCCGGAGGAGGCCTGGAGCTCGAGCGAATTCGTGCCGCCTGAGAAGGTAATGGCATGCCCTTCAGACCCTGCCGTGCCAAGCCAGGACGAGTTTCTCGGATCGGTCGTCGGTGTTCCGCCCACCCCTCCGGAAATGGAAGCGGTCGAGGAAACGACGACGTTGATATTCCGTCCCCTCACACCGTCGCCGCCATCACCACCGTCCGCACTCATTTGATCCGAGACCGCGCCGGCATTGCCACCGTCCCCGCCTGTGACACTCCCTTCAATGATGACCGTAACCGGTGAAGAATGGCCGGTGAGATAAACCCCCGACCCACCGTCACCTCCGTTATTGTAGCTACCATACTTACCATCGCCGCCATCACCGCCGCTACCTCCCGAAACGGTCGCACCGATCGTATGAATGCCGGACGTCTTGTTGAGGACGAGCCCATAGCCGCCACTTCCACCTGCTCCGGCGTACCGCTTGGGGGAGGCTCCACCTGCTCCACCCGCCCCACCGGCAATACTACCGCTTGTGACGTTCAGCGAAGACGTGTCGGTTACGACGGCCCCGAAACCACCACCACCGCCGCCACCGCCAGCGGCGGAAAACGTTTCTGGCGCGTCCTCTCCCGCGCCACCATCGGTCCCCTGAAGGTTAACCGTACCGCTTCCGATGTCGCTTCCGTTTCCGCTGTAGTCATGAGCGCCTCCATTGCCGCCACTTCCGGCGCGGTAGGGGGCGTCGTCAGGAGTAACCCCTCCAACGCCGCCTTTGACACCGGCGCCGCCACCGGCGCCCCCGAAATCTTCACGGCGGGGTGTCTCTGCATCCCCCCCTGCACCGTCCAGAGATGCTTTTCCCGGCTCTTCGCCGTCGTTATAACCTCCCACGCCGCCATCACCTGGATCAGCCAGTGCGGAAGAAACAAGCGCGGAAGAAAGCAGCAGAAAAATACGAAGCCGCGAAGGGCGTGGTGCAAGGATCATTGGCTTTTGTCTCGAGAGCATGGCGCCGGAACGGCACCCTCCCGGGAGGGTGGCGCGGTTCCATCGCTTCGGGTGGTCAAGACCGGCAGGGCCTTGCCGGTTGATTGTCGAAAGTGTGTCTGGGCTGTTGGCAAGAAGCGTGCGCCGCAACCAAATCGTTCAGAAACATCTTGTTGCCCGAGTTCAACTGGTTACCGCATCCACCGATGCTGGCGTGCGAAAGATTGCGTGGCCTGTCGGAGGGTTTGATTTCCCCAGGGTGGGGACTCATAAATGAAGATGAAATGGTTTGAGGCGGACCAATCCGGTCAAATCCGAAGAACATGAAAATGGCTTCACTGCGTGTCGTCAGCGTGCTTGACCGGGCAGAAAGCCCGCTCCGACCACATCTCCTAACGCGGTTTCGCCATGTCTCATGCCATTTTGTCTTTATTTATGGGTCCACACCCTGGGAAACGCTCTCGCTGTTATTTCAGATTATCCGCCGCTCGGATCTAGCAGAATGCACACTTTTTCTCGCAATAAACGACAACCCATGGTTTTATGCACTTGATTGGAAATGATATTCGTTCGAGTGCTTGCGTTAAAACCTCTCCTGCGCTAGCGCAGCATAGGCCTTTCAAGAATCTCTCCCTCCAGCGCCTTTGCTCCTCATGCCACAGATCCTGAAATCCATCATTCGTGTGCTTCAGCTCGATGAATATTCGGTCACGAAGACTGCCGGGTTGCCGGCCGACTACTTGCTGGACGAAACCCGGCAAGTAAAGCCCAGGGAGCTTTTCGCTCTGGAGCGTGCGATCGAGCGCGTGAGCGGACGCGATGATATTTCCTATAAATTGGCAACGTTTTGGGCTCGCACTCCCCGCCCTGCCAGCACCCTGGTCTTCGCTCGATGCGAGACCTTGCAAACGGGCTATGAGAACCTTTCCGAATTGAAGGGGCCCGGGGGTGGCGCAGTCTTTCATATGGAAAGGCGTGCTGACCGTTTTCGCATTGAAATAAGGCCGGTGACTGCTGAGGTCGTTCTGATGCAGTGGTTTGTGCTGTGGGTAATTCTGTACCTTGTCGACCTGGGGCGCATCTATACCGGATGCCACATTCAACCGTTGAGGGTCGGCATTATGTCCGCCGGCCGCCTCCGGAAAGAAGACGTCGCCTATCTTGGTATCGTCCCGGTCGAAGCCGATCATGCGTTCATCGAATTCTCCAACAATGACGTTCATCGGCCGCTCCTGATGGCTCAGGCGAAGGTGCAATCAACGGACGATACGCAACACGTTTCCGAAAGTCCGCCTGCTCCCCGGTCCCGGATCGGCAGCCAGGTCAGCAAGGCGCTTGTTGAAATCCTGCCCTCGGGCAGGTGCGGTATTGGCGATGTCAGCGAGCATCTCGATATGACCACACGAAAGTTGCAGAGACTGTTGAAGGCCGAGCAGGTTAGTTTCCGGACAATTCTGGAACAGACGAGGCGCGACCTTGCCATCCGCTATCTCGAAGAAGAACGTCGACCCGCTGCCGAAGTCGCGGATCTGCTGGGCTATCGGAATCTGAACTCGTTTTACCGCGCCTTCAGGGGCTGGACCGGCGCAACCACGAAAACCTTTCGACAGGGCGCGTCGACGAAATAGACGCGCAGGGCGCAATTAGGGTCGTCAGCTTGCCGGATGTGTCGCATTGGGCCTCGTCCGGATCGAAATCCGGCATTCACTCGCAGCGAACCGATTGCACTACCGCCAATCAGGGAGTAATTCACGAAGACGGCGATTTGTTCTGATCGAAAGCCCGAGCGATGAAAATTCTGGTTGCTGAAGACGATGAGACGATGGCGGAATACGTCCGCAAAGGTCTGCTCGAGCAGGGATTTTCGGTCGATTGGGTGAGCGACGGCCGCGAAGCGCTGACCTATTGCCTTTACAATACCTGCGACGTTGCCATCATCGACAGGATGATGCCCGGGCTTGACGGGCTTTCGCTCGTCAAGGCGCTCAGGGCCTCCAACAGCTCCCTGCCGGTTATCTTTCTGACGGCGGTCTCCGATGTCGAAGACAAGGTCGAGGGCCTGATGGCGGGCGGTGACGACTACATCGTCAAACCGTTTCACTTTTCAGAACTTCTTGCCCGCATTCATGCGCTGTCGCGGCGGCCCAAGCAGAACAACCACAAGACCGAACTCACGTGTCACGATCTCAAGCTGGACCTGCTCAAGCGGGTCGCGGTGCGCCAGGGGCAGGTCATCGATCTGCAGAACAAGGAATTTGCCCTGCTCGAACTTCTCATGGAAGCCGAGGGCCGGGTCGTAAGCAGGACGATGATCCTGGAGAGCATCTGGGATTTTTCCTTCGATCCGGGAACGACCGTCGTTGAAACCCACATCAGCAAGCTGCGCCAGAAGATCGACAAGCCATTCGATACACCCTTGATCCACACCGTTCGCAACATGGGATACCGGATCCGTGCGCCTCACTGACCTTCTGTCGGGCAGCTCCTTTCGGACCTCCACCAAGGTCGCGATAGGTGTTCTGGTTCTCATGTGCCTGGGCGGGACGCTGTTCATCTGGTCTGCCACACAGGCCCTGCGCGATGCCACGGAGCAGCAGACCCTGGAAGAAGCGGTCCTTCTGAGCGACATCTATTCTTCGGAAGGGCGCAAGGGCCTGGTGAAGGCAATCGGCACCCTGAGCGACCTGGTCAACAGTCAGGAACGGGTCTCCGCTGTTTTCGATGAAAAGGGCGTCAATCTGGCGGGGGCCGACCTTGCCATGCCGGATTTCATCGGTCTCCGCGACACCAGGCTGCAATCTGTCTCCGCAAAAGGGAGCGCAGGCCATTTCGTGCTGTCGGTCCAGAAGTTCAACGATGCAACGCTCGTTGTTGGCCGAAGCCTCAAGGACGTTGACGAGACACGCACTCACATGATTGCGGGCCTCGTCGTCATGACCGTGTTGCTGACTTTCGGAACGCTGGTTCTGGGTCTTGCAGCGAGCCGTGAGAGTTTCGCAAAACTCCGGTCGATCGAGGGCGTTCTCGCACGCGTTGCGAAGGGAGAGTCCGACGCGCGCGTTCCGATCGTTGACAGGAAGGACCAGATCGACCGGATCTCCATCCAGATCAACGCCAACCTCGACGCTCTCTCCGGCCTGATGGACAGCATGCGCGCGACAACCACTGCCATCGCGCACGACCTGAAGACCCCGCTTGCCCGTGTCGGCCTCGTGCTGAACGATGCTCTGGACGAAATCGAGGCCGGCGGCAATGCGCAGCCTCAAGTCGAACGGGCACTCACCGAGACGGGGTCGCTCAACGACATCATCGATACAATTCTGCGGATCACCCGGATCCGTGCGGGCTCACCGCGCAAGGACATGCAGATGAACGACCTCGGCAGTCTCATCGAGAATACGGTCGAGTTCTTCACGCCCCTTGCACAGGAGAACGGTCAGACACTCGCGTTTCTGCCCGGGGAAGCCGGCGATTGCCAGCTTCTGTGCGACAAGAACATGGTGCAGCAGATGCTCGCCAACCTTGTGGGAAACGCAATCGTGCATGGGGGTCCCGGCATTTCGGTCCGGGTGCGTCTTGAGAACAGGCCCGACAGGCTTGATCTCGTCGTGGAGGACACGGGCGAGGGCATTCCCGACGGGCAGCGGCATGAGGTCTTCGACCTGTTCAAACGGATCGACAGTGCGCGCAGCAAGCCAGGCAGCGGTCTCGGCCTTGCCCTTGTCAAAGCCGTTGCCGACCATCACGAGGCTGCCATAGCGCTGTCTAAGACAGACCCCGACTCCGCCGATCATCCGGGGCTGCAGGTCACCGTCTCGTTCCCCAAACGCCAACTTCAACAATAATTAAAGAACGCCGCAAGCTGCCTCAAACTCCGCCGCTTAGGGTTTTCGTAGTTCATGGACTTCGGGAAGTGAACCTTGAAAGCGAGAACCATTTAGGTCGGTCGGACTGAAAAGTCTGATTCCTTTTCAGCGATCTCCCTGATTGCACGGCCCACCAGCGCCTCTAAGCAAGGCGAATGGAGGCCTTGCAGCCACCCGCAGGCTGGTTCTCGTTTTCACAGAAGCTTTGAACCTGAAACCGCGGCGCCTCGGCACGATGCCGGGCCCGATTGCGAGGGACTCTGATGACCAGCAATGCACTTCACACCGCCGCCCGCCCGAACAACGCGCTTGTCGACGCGCTCCGCGATCATATGAACCAGCGGATCGTCGGCCAGGAGCAGTTCGTCGACAGGCTGCTTCTGGGTCTGTTCGGCGACGGGCACATTCTGCTCGAAGGAGCTCCGGGCCTTGCCAAGACAAAGGCCGTCAACACTCTGGCCGAACTTATCGAAGGCGAGCCCTGCCGTGTCCAGTTCACCCCGGACCTGCTCCCCAGCGATCTGACCGGGACGGAAGTCTACAGGCCCGAAAAAGGAACCTTCGAGTTTCATTCCGGCCCCCTGTTTCACAACCTGATCCTCGCGGACGAGATCAACCGCGCACCGGCCAAGGTGCAGTCGGCCCTGCTCGAAGCCATGGCCGAGCGTCAGGTGACCGTCGCCGGAGCGACCTACCATCTGCCGGATCTTTTCATGGTGATGGCAACCCAGAACCCGATCGAACAGGAAGGCACCTATCCGCTGCCCGAAGCCCAGCTCGACCGCTTCATGCTGCACGTCAAGATCGACTATCCGTCAGCGGAAGCCGAACGCGAGGTGCTGCGGATCGTACGTGGCGAGGCCATGGCCGAAAACGTGAAGCCCACCTTCCAGGTTTCCCAGAAGGAGATCTTCGACGCCAGACAGGCGGCCTTGAAAACCCACGTCTCGGATGCGCTCACGGACTACATCATTCAGCTGATCCAGGCGACCCGCCGCCCGCAGATGTATGGCGACGACCTTGCCCATCAGATCTCCTACGGCGCCTCGCCCCGTTCGACCATCGCCCTGGACCGCTGTGCGCGGGTCCACGCCTGGATGAACGGCGCGGATTTCGCCACTCCGTCCGACGTGCAGTCCGTCCTGCATGACGTGCTGCGCCACCGCATCATCCTCAGCTTCGAGGCAGAAGCGGAAGGCAAGACAGCGGACGGTTTCATCGACGCCCTGATCGACAGGGTTCCGGTTGCTTGAACACACGGGGGACCGTCATGACAGACCATGAACTCAAAGGTATCGTCGCGACCCTGCCCGAACTGGTGAGGGTGCGCCCGCAGCGCGGCCTCACAGGGTTTGCGCCCTCGGGTCGCGTCGCGACCCATCAGTGGGGCGCCAACCGCTCCGTTTTCCGCGGACGCGGCATGGAATTCGCCGAAAGCCGTATCTATCAGCCCGGCGACGACGTCAAATCCATCGACTGGCGCGTGACGGCCCGCACGGGCCAGGCTCACACCAAGCTCTTCCAGGAAGAGCGCGAGAGGCCCATCGTCATTCTGACCGACATGCGCGCGATGATGCAGTTCGGCACCAGAAACCGTTTCAAGGCAAACCTGGCAGCGGAAGTGGCTGCCATGATGGCCTGGACCGGGCATGACGGCGGCGACCGTGTCGGCGGACTTGTCATGACGCGGGAAGGCCTGCGGGACTTTCGTGCCTCCAGAACCCGGCGCTCTGTGCTGGGATACCTGGAAGCTCTTGCGGAAGAAACGCGGCCGGAGCGCCCCCTGGGAACGGAGGTGACGCTGGCACATGCCCTGCGCCGCCTGCGTCACCGGAACCGCCCCGGAACGCTTGCCTTCGTCATAAGCGATTTCTCCGATTTCGGCGACGACGCGGAGACAGAGCTGCGGCATCTGGCGGTGAATGCCCATGTCACCAACATCCAGGTCAGCGATCCCTTCGATGCGGCGCTGCCGCCGCGCGGCGGGCGTATCACCGATGGCGAACATGCGCTGGCCATTTCAGCTCTCGGCGGGCGGAAGCTCGAGCACTACGCACAGCAATTCGAAGCCCGCAGGGAGCGGCTGGAACTGGTCAGCCGTCATCACGGCATGGTCTGCCACTTCCTGCAGACCCCTGACGATCCGTCCTGGATCCTCCACCCGCATCTCAACCGGAGTATGGCAGCATGAGCACAGATCTCTCTCCGCAGATGCTGGCCCAGTTGGACCAGCTTCGCGACATCCACCTGCCGGAGCCTGTTGGCTGGTGGCCGGTCGCGCCAGGCTGGTGGGCTCTGCTCGCCCTCGTCTGCGCGCTCGTCGTGGCCGCTGTCGTCTGGACTTGGCTCCGCCGCCGCAGCGCACGCTTCCTTGCGCTTCGCGAGCTTGAGGCGATCAAATCGGAGAGGGAAGACGAATTCCTCACGCAGATCTCGTCCCTGCTCCGGCGTGTTGCCCGTCGCCGCTCGGCCGGTGCCGACGTGCTGACCGGCGAGGCGTGGAGCGCGTTCCTGATGGAAGGCAAACACGGCATGGACCGCGACACCGCGGCGCTTCTGGCCACCGGTCCCTACGGTCCGCCGGCCAACCAGAATTTCGAACCGGAGGCGCTGCGCGCCGAAACCGCCACCTGGATCAGGAGGAACGGATGATTACCTTTCTCTGGCCTTTGGCCTTTCTTCTGCTGCCGCTGCCCTTTGTGCTGCGCTATTTTCTCAAACCCGCTGACAAGGGGCTGGGCGGCGCGCTGAAGGTGCCGTTCTTTGCCAGCCTGTCGCGGGATCTGGGAAGCCGTGCCGACCGGATCACAACATCCTGGTGGAAGCTTGCTGCCGCCTCACTTGTCTGGTTGCTGATGGTCACGGCCGTGGCCCGGCCGGCCTATGTCGGCCCGGAAGTTCCGCTTCCCGTCGAAGGCCGTGACATCATGATGGCCATCGACCTCTCTGGTTCCATGGCTGAACAGGATTTCGCTGTCGGCGGCAAGCCGACCACCCGCCTTGGCGTCGTCAAGGATGCGGCGGATGCGTTCATCGAACGCCGGAAAGGCGACCGGGTTGGCCTCGTGTTGTTCTCGAACCGCGCCTATCTGCAAGCGCCCCTGACCTTTGACCGGCAGGCGGTCCGCGATCTTCTTGATCAGGCGGAAGTCGGCCTGACCGGCCAGAAAACAGCTATCGGCGATGCCATCGCGGTTTCCCTGAAGCGCCTGAAAGACAGGCCGGCTGAAGGACGTGTTCTCGTTCTCTTGACAGACGGTGCGAACAACGAAGGCAAGATGGACCCGATCCAGGCGGCCGAACTTGCCGCGAAACTGGGGATCCGGATCTACACCATCGGCGTCGGCGCAGGTCCGATGGCAGTCAACACCCCGATGGGCCGCCAGATGGTCAATCCGTCCGCGGACCTCGATGAAGGCACTTTGCGCAAGATCGCTGAACTGACCGGCGGGGAATACTTCCGGGCAACCGACGTCAACGGTCTGGCACAGGTCTACCGGTCAATAGACAAGCTGGAGCCGATTGGAGCCGACCCGGTGCATGTGCGCCCTGAAGTCGCCCTGTATTTCTGGCCGGCCGGTCTGGCCCTGCTCCTGACGGCGCTTGCCGCGCTGTTCGCGACGGTTCCGGCCCTCATCACGCAACGCCCCGTACACAAGGAAGCCTGACATGGAAAACGATCTGTTCCACTTCCTGCGCCCGGAATGGTTCTGGGCACTGGTCCCGGCGGGCCTTCTCTTCTGGCTCGTCCTGCGATCCCGCAAAAGCGCCACAGGCGGCAACTGGGGCAAATACGTGGACGCCCATCTGCTGCGGCATCTGGCGATCAGCGGGGCCACCGCCCGCGCATCGCGTGTCCTGCCGGCACTGGCAGCCGCCGCGATTGTCGTTCTGGTGACGGCGCTGGCCGGGCCGACCTGGCAGAAGGCCGAGGTTCCCTCCTTCACCGGCGGTGAACCGGTGGTCGCAGTCCTCAGTCTGGCGCAATCCATGAATTCCGACGACCTGTCGCCGAGCCGCCTGCGGCGCGCGGTGCACAAGCTGCGCGATATTCTCGCCCGGACCGAAGGGGACGAGCGCGCACTGGTCATCTATTCGGACATTCCCTTCGTCGCGGCCCCCCTGACCAGTGACAAGAAGGTGATTTCTCAGATGATCCCCGAACTTTCCACCAAGCTGATGCCGGTTCTCGGCAACCGGCCGGACCTTGCCATTTCCGAGGCGGTCTCCGTACTGGAGAGAGCTGATGCCGGACGTGGCGAGATTGTTCTGATCGCAGACAACGCGGGCGATACGGCTGCAACCGCCAAGGCAGCCAGCGAAGCGCGCAAGGCCGGTTACACTGTCTCCGTTCTGGGTATCGGCACCGAAGAGGGCGCCACGCTGCAGACCGCGGACGGTCAGGCTATCACCAGACGCTCTGGTGAAAAGCTGACGACGTCCCTGGATACCGAAGGGCTTGGCCAGGTTGCCCGGTCCGGTGGTGGGACCTATTCCAGCGTGACGGCCAACAGCGCAGACCTTAACCGCATCCTGCCGAAGGCCGACCGGATCGAAACCGCCGGCAAGGCAGAGGATTTCCAGGCCGACAGCTGGGTCGACATGGGCTACTGGCTCCTGATCCTGCCCGTGCTGCTGCTGCCCTTCGCGTTCCGCCGCGGGCTCGTATTCAGCATCGGACTGGTTGCATGTCTGGGCCTGGTCCCCGGAATTGCACCCCAGCCTGCTCACGCAGGAACCTGGCAGGATCTCTGGTCGACCTCCGACCAGCAGGGACAGAAAGCCTTCGCGTCCGGCGACTACGACACGGCGTCCCGCCAGTTCGAGACATCTTCCTGGCGCGGCAGTGCCGCCTACCGGGCCGGCGACTATGCAGCGGCGGCACAGGATTTTTCCGCCAACGCCTACAACCGCGGCAACGCGCTTGCCAAATCCGGGCAGCTTGAGGAGGCGCTTGGAGCCTACGATCAGGCACTGGCGGCTAATCCGCAGGATGCAGACGCAAAGTACAATCGCGATCTGGTCCAGAAGCTGCTCGACGAACAGAAAAAGCAGGAAGAACAAGAGAAGGAGAAGAACCAGCAGCAACAGCAGCAGTCCGGCCAGGGCGACAACAAGGATCAGCAGCAACAAGCTGGAGGGTCTGGCGAACAGGACCAACAGCAGCAAGCTGGCGACTCTGGCGAAAAGGATCAGCAGCAGCAGTCTGGCAACTCCGGACAGCAGGACCAGCAGCAATCCCAGAACCAGTCCGGTCAGCAGCAACAGCAGTCCGGTTCGCAGAGCCAGCAGGATCAGCAAAACGCTGATGGCCAGTCCGGCGAGCAGCAGCAGGCCTCCGAGGGCTCGCAGAAACAGGACGGCGAGCAGTCCGGCCAATCCGGCGAACAGCAGCAGTCCGGTGCGCAGCAGCAATCTGGTGATCAGCAGCAGTCCGCCTCTCAGTCGGGACAGGAGTCCGCTTCGCCTGAAGAGGCCGGCCAGCAAAGCGCGTCGCAAGGCGAGCAAGCGGAAGACCAGGCATCTGCCGAAGCTTCTGCCTCCTCCGACGACAAGCAAGACGGCCAGTCTCCCCAGGCCGGCGAAGAGGAACGCTCCGCTGCAAAGGCTGACGAAACAAAGGCAGGTGCTGGTGAAGAGCAGACGCAGGAAGCTTCCGGAACCCGGCCGCAGGGCCAGGAAAACGGCAGCGAGCAAGCCGCTCAGCAAGACCAAGCCGGCTCCGAGGGCCTTGCCCAGGAAGACCGCGCCGCACAGGAAGCTGCCAAGGCTCGTCAGCAGGCAAGCGCTTCTGGAAGCGATACCGGCGAAGCCGGCAAGGAGAGTGAAAACCCTCTGTCGAAACTGCTTTCCAGCATGCTGGACGGCAATGGCGAGGACACCAGCGGCGAGCCGGTGGAGGCCTCCGTTCCGGGCGCTGCTCCTATGGTCGATCAGGCGGTCGAGCAACAGTTGCGCAAAGTTCCTGACGATCCGTCCGGCCTGCTGCGCGCCCGCATCCGCCAACACTATGTCCAGCTTCGGTCTGGCGCCAACTGAGAGGAAACAGGACCATGACATTCAATACGCTTAAAACCACCGTCAGCGCCGCTGTTCTTTCCATCGCGCTTGCCGTCCCAGCCTGGGCCGGCGGACTGGCCGCCCACGTGAACAGTGGCACGGTGGCCGAAGGGGACGCGATCCAGCTGACCCTGACCGCCGACGGCCAGGTAAACGCCAGTCCGGATCTCGCACCGCTGCAGAAGGATTTCGATATCCTCGGCACATCGCAATCCAGTTCGACGCAGATCATCAACGGCAAACGCTCGCAAAGCGTGAGCTGGATCGTGTCGCTGTCGCCGAAAACGAAGGGCACCGTCGAAATTCCGTCGATCAGCGCGGGAAGCCTGAGCAGTTCTCCTGTCGCCATCAAGGTGGTCGACGCCGGTTCCATGCCGAAGGCAACGGGCGCATCCGGGATCGGTCTTTCGGCAACACTTGAAGACGGCGAACCGTTTCTCTTCCAGGAAACGCCCCTGACCGTCCGTATCGAGACAAGCCAACCCATAAAGAGCGCTGAACTGATCGCACCGCATTCCAGCGCCTTCGACCTCGTTCAGCGCGGAGAGGACCGGGTAAGCCAGGCCACCCGGGGCGGACGGACGGTCAACGTGATCGAGCGTACCTATATGCTCAAGCCCCAGGAGGAGGGTGCGATCGAAATCCCGCCCTTCGTCCTGCGCGGCTCCGTCGAGGACCCCAATGCGCGGCGGCGCGATCCCTTCGCGGGCTTCGGTTTCAAGGGCTTTTCCGGGTTCCCATCGTCCATGTTCAACGACATGTTCGATCCGGGCAAACCGTTTGCTGTTCGCTCCGATCCGATCAAGCTGACAGTGCGGGCGGACCCCAATGCAGGTTCGGGACAGCATCAGTGGTTCCTGCCCGCAAAGGATGTCCGACTGACCGCCGAATGGTCGCCCGCGCATCCGGTCTTCCGGGAAGGGGAGGCGGTAAGCCGGCGCGTCAGCCTTTTGGCTCTCGGCGCGAGCGCCGTTCAGCTTCCGGACCTCTCGTTCGAAAACACGGATGGCGCACGGATCTATCTGGATGACGTCCAGACGGGCGAGGATCAGACGGCTGAGGGCACGGTCGCCAGGAAGGACTTTCTTCTGTCGGTCGTGCCGACACGAGGCGGCAAGATAACGCTCCCGGAGATCAAGGTGAACTGGACCGACAGTGTCAGCGGCGAAGCAAAGACCGTCACCTTGCCGAGTGAAGTCATCACTGCGGAAGGAACGGTGCCGCAGGCCGGCCAGTCGGCCGCCGTCTCGCCAGAGGCAGCACCAACTGCGAATGCAGCGCCGCAGCTTCAGCAGTCGGACGTGGGAAATCAGCGCATCTATCTACTGGCCGGACTGGGTGCTGCCGCGGTTCTTGCCGCACTTGGCGGGGCCGCTGTCTATTTCCGGAGAACAGGAAGACCTGCCGAAAATGGCCGCAAGCCCGTACCAGCAACACCGCGGAAGCAGACCCAGGCGGACGGGCAATCCGAGCGCCGCAAGCAACTGGCCCTTGCATCTACCAAGGAAAAAGCCGGTGATCTGCGCGGATGCTACGGCTGCGTTCTGGCCTGGCGCCGCCTGGCCGGTGGCCAACCGGCGATGACCGCTGCCGCAAGAGATGCCATTGCAGCTCTGGAGCAAGCAGCCTTTGCACCCGCTTCCGAAACCGCCGAAGGCCGGAGCCGCGACTGGCTCAATATCCTTGTAAAGGAAGACCGCAAGATCGGTTCTGCGCAAAAGGACCTGTCGTCAACACAACTGCCGTCGCTTTATCCGGCCTGAGGAAGGCCGAAAAGCCAACGGGTGGACGGAAGGCTGCTTTGATGCAGCTTTCCGCCCACCCGATCATCATTCACTTACACGTTCCCCAACATGAAGTTTTATCCGCACCGTCAATCGGCACCCGGAACCCCGGCCAACAAGCTATGCAGCCCTGACGCCCTCGAGGAACTTGTCTACCGAAACTTTCAGGTTCTGAGACTGCCCGGAGAGCTGTTGGCTGGCGGTAACCACGCGTGTGGCCACTGATCCGGTCTCTGCGGCCGCATCGCTGACACCAGCAATGTTCCGGGTGGTCTCCTGAACACCAACGGAGACGTCCTGAATGGATTGGGAGATTTCTCCGGTCGCCGCGCCCTGCTGTTCGACTGCTGAGGAGATCGAAACCGCTATGCTCTCCAGTTCCGTAATAATGGTTGCCACTTCTTCCACGCCCATGACAGCGCCATCGACTTCCGACTGGATCTGGGCGATCTGATTGGAGATCTCTTCTGCAGCTTTTGCCGACTGACCGGCCAGTTGCTTTACCTCCGACGCCACGACCGCAAAGCCCTTGCCGGCCTCTCCGGCACGCGCAGCTTCAATCGTGGCATTAAGTGCGAGCAGATTGGTCTGTTCGGCAACAGCTTGAATGAGCGAGGTGACTTCGCTGATCCGCGAAGCAGCCGTTTTCAAGCCAAGCACCTGTTCATTGACCCTGGTTGCTCTTTCACGCCCGCTGCTCGTCTGTTTGGACGACTTGGTGGCTTGCCCGCCAATTTCGGTTATGGATGCGGACACTTCTTCAATGGCAGACGCAATGGTCTGAACACTGGCTGCCGATTGTTCCGAGGCCGCCGATACGGCTGACGACTGATTGGTATTCTCTTCGGCGATCGCACTCATGGATTGGGCGGTTTCGTTCAGTTCTCCGCAGGCATCGTCGACGGAATGAAGAAGCTCCGCCACATCCGCATCGAATTCGGATGTCAAACGGGCAATGGTCTCTGCGCGCCGCAGTTGCGCGGCTTGAGCTTCCTTTTCGCGTTCAGCTGCCGCTTTGGCTTCGACGGTTCGCTCGCGAAAGATTTCATAGGCCTGGGTGAGCTGGGCGGTTTCGTCTCGTCCCGTGGCTTTCAATTCAACAGTTGTGTCGCCCTCACCCAACCGAGCGAGCGCCGAAACAACCTGTTTGATCGGCTTGGAAATAGCCTGCGTCAAAACAAAGGCCGCGCCAGCCGCCAGAAGGGTAGAAATGACTCCCAGGATCGATATCAACCAAGTCGCTTGCCGCTCGTGGTGTTCCGCATTCGTCGCTGCCTTGAGCGTGAACTCCATCAGTTGGTTTGCCAGGCTCTCAAGACTGTGGTTCAGCGCGTCTTCTTCGCTCGCAACCTTTTGAATCAATATTTGTTCTTCACTGATCAGGTCGCTGGCATTCACCTGAGCGGCTTTCGCCCGGACCGAGATCTTCTCTATTGCAGCCTGCACATCGGTCTTGAAGACCTGATTTGCCTTCTCAACGTTTTCCAATCCCTCGAGAACGTGCCCCCATTCCGCGAGTTCCTCCTCGTTCCGGGTTTCGGACTTGATGTTTTGAACCTTTTCCTGCGCGAGACCTAACTTCTCGCTCGCGGCAGCGGCAAGTTCCGAAAACTCGGAGCTTGTGCTGGAGAAGTCTTCGAAAGCCTGTCGACTGCCATTGGCCGCTTCTTCACCCAGTCTTATAGCTCGCTCGAAAAGAATTGCCTGTTCCAGCTGCATCTCGGTCAGCTGGGAAACGGTATCGGAGATTGCCAGATCGTGTTCGGCAACCGACCTCAATTCCCCGCCAATCGTAGACATGGACCGCAGACCGACAGTGGCCGTCGCCACGAGAAACAAGATCATCAGGCAGCCGAAAGCGCCCAGTTTCGCAGCCAGAGAAAATCGAGACAATGCCTGGATCAGCATGTGTTGGATCCTTCGAAAACACTTCTTCAGCCCGCCCCTCGCTGAAGAAAAAAGAAATATTCCAAATACAATAAGTACACCTAGTAAAATTTACGTAAATGTTTGCTCTAATCTGCGTCAGTTCATACGTATAATTGCGTAATTCCAGTAGAGGAAGGCAAAATAACAGCGCGCAAAACACCTATTGGTTGCATATGATTTTATATGCAATTTATATCTCTTGCCCCCCGCATAGAGCTGACTTCGCCCTTAATCCGATTTCGGCATAACTCATATTTTGTTGTAAGTCAGACGATGTCGCACTCACCGCGGAAGATCGTGACGTCGTTCAAAGACGACTAAATTCAGTGACGGCGCTCTCGGTTCCCTCTCCGAACGCAATCGCTCAGGCGGAAAAGGGGGAATCAACCCTTCACAGACGCTGAAGCGGCGTCTTGCCAGTCAGTGTACCGCCCTGGACCGAACAGGCGGCTCAATCTGGTGAGCCAAGAGCGATGCCTTGTTTGAAAACGCTTGCCAGATG
The DNA here is from genome assembly GCF_057180185.1 of Labrenzia sp. ATLA3. NCBI lineage: Bacteria > Pseudomonadati > Pseudomonadota > Alphaproteobacteria > Hyphomicrobiales > Stappiaceae > Labrenzia > Labrenzia sp. ATLA3. The sequence goes on along the minus strand of NZ_JBXUKV010000005.1, from coordinate 279,942 downwards.
CGCAATGCGGGGTTGTGAGGCTCGCTCCCGCTCGACCGCAAGCGAGATTGCGGTGGCAGTAAAGACCAGATGCGGACGAGGCAACCGGTATGTTTGGCAGCTGACGTGCAAGCTTTGCAGCTCAGATCCGGACGGCGCGCACGCTTGCATGCCCGCGCCGCTCAGGATTGATGACGAGTTGGTAGGCGTCCGGCAAACGCACGCAGGGCATTGAGAGGCAGATCTCGCATGGTCACGAATATAGACCAATACGCTCTATCTTGAGAACATCAACGAATTCGATCACCAGCTAATGTCGTCCCGAACAGGAGAAGGGAACGCACGATGGGAATGCTGGTCGAGGGCATCTGGACCGCCAAACAGATTGTCTGGATTTACCCGGTTTTAAGGGCCAGCACCTGCTTATGAAAGGGGGAGGTGTTCCATGGGGCAGGGAAACAGATCGACGCTGGTGCGCCTGCTCGACTGCATGATGGCGCTGGTGCCGACTGGCTTTTGGAACCGGAGGGAAATCGATGTGTGAGTTGTTTGCAATGAGTGCGGCGGTCCCGCACAGGGTTCGCTACGAGCTCGATCTGTTCGCTGCGGAGGGGGGCGAGCGACATCGCAATCGCGACGGCTGGGGTATCCTGTTCGCGCAGGACCGCGATGCCTACCTGTTCCGGGAACCCGATCCGGCTGCCACAAGCGAATTGACCCAGATGGTGGTTCGCAATGAGCGCCCCTGCAAGAATTTGATGGCACATGTTCGCAGGGCGTCGAGGGGCACTCCTGCGCTGGCGAACACCCACCCTTTCGACCGCGTGGTGCACGGCAAGCGAAATGCATTTGCGCATAATGGCGATTTACCCGGCATCGAGGAGCATAAGGACGCGCATAAATGGCTCCCGCACCGGATAGGAGACACAGACTCGGAACTGGCTTTCCTGATGCTGCTCGACCGGCTGGGCACGACAGACACCGCCGATGTCGCAGCGCGGTTCGATGTGTTTGCACGTTTTGCTTCTGAAATGCGCGAGCTGGGCAGCTCCAACTTCCTGTTCTTCGACGGTGAGCACCTCTTCGTCCACGCCGACCGGCGGCGCTTCGAAACCGAAGACGGGGTGACCGAACCGCGTGAACCGGGGTTGAATGTCCGCCATTTCGACGAACAGGATCACGGGGATCCGTGGAATGCGCGCGGCGCCAGTATCAATAAAATTTCCGGCTCGTTGTATCTTTTTGCATCGGTGCCGCTGGATCCGGAAGGCTGGGAGCCGCTGCCACGCGGCACAACGCTCGTCTTGAAAGACGGAGAGATCGTGTCTCAGTGCAAGAGCTGATACCTCAAGCTTAGTGCAAGTGCGCCTTGCCGATTTCCCGGTGAAAGGAAGAGCCTTTCGAGACCTGTGGCAGAAATCATTGTCCATGCCCTGCAGAAGGCGGGAACGAAACGCGTTTACGGACTTCCCGGCGACACCATCAACCCTCTCAAGGCTACCAGAGCCAAGAGCAACCTTCGCGGGGTCGACGTCCGCCACGCCGAGAATGGTTCCGGCTTGTGCGCCGCCCGTCCGTTCGGGATGTTACAGCGTACTCCAGATTGCGCTGTGCACCTGCTGGCGTGTCAGATCGTGACAACCCGCGTTGCGATGCGCTCAAGCAGAGCCCGGTCGTGGCTGATGGCCAGAATGCCCAGGCCCTGCCGAGCCCGTTTAAGCAGGACCTGCCAGATTTCCACCTGAGCGACCGGATCAAGCATTGAAGTGATTTCGTCGGCGATCAGGTAGCGCAAGCCAGGTGCCAGGGCACGAAGAAGGGCGACCCGTTGCAACTCTCCGCCGGAAATCTCGTGCGGATAGCGATCATACCAGCTTTCCTTGACACCGAGTTCGTTCCGCGTGACATCGTCCGGTGTCCATCCCTCCGCAACGATCCGGGATATCCGCCACCGTGGATCCGTAGCAAAAATCGGTGATTGATGCAGATACTGGACCGGGTTGAAGCGATACTGGTTTGCGCGCTCATCGACCGTGACGCTGCCGCTTGTCGGCCCAAGGTGCCCGGCAAGCAGTCTGCCCAGGGTCGATTTGCCTCGCCCGGACGGGCCGGACAATCCGACGATCTCGCCAGGACGGATGGAGAGGTCAAACTCGCGCAGAATGTAGGGCGCACCTGGCCCGTGGCGGAAGCTCACGCGGTGTGCGGTCAGCAAATTGCACCTCCGGCGCTGAATGCGTTCTGGGGCAGTGCCGTCCACAGGGCACGCGCAAACGGTGATCGCAGGGCCTCGCCACCGCCAGCAAAGTCCGAAGCCGCCTCAATGGACTCGAGGCGTCCCCCTTTCATCACGGCAACACGGTCAGCGAACGCAAGCGCTTCTGAAAGGCTGTGCGTGATCAACAGCACGGCCTTGCCGCAATCCGCCTGTTCGCGCAGATGTGCCAACACATTTGCGCTGTTCTCGCCATCCAGCCCGCTCGTTGGCTCGTCGGCGACGATCAGATCGGGGTCGCCCACCGCCGCGATGGCCATCATCATGCGCCGTGCCATACCTCCGGACAATTGATGAGGAAACGCATTTGCTGCCTGTTCGTCAAGGCCGTATCGGGCAAGCAGACTTTCGATGCTCTCGGCGTTGAGTTTATGGCCGGCACGCTGGCCTGCCCAGGCAATCTGCTTGCGGCAACGGGTCATCGGATCGAGGTGGCTGAGAGACTGCGGCACCAGGGCCATCCGCCTGCCGCAGTACCTCTGCCTGAGCGGAGCATCCAGTGTGGTACCATCGACGTGGATACGCCCACCCACAACAGCATTCGACGGCAGTATGCCGAAGATTGCGTGCGCAAGGAGGCTCTTGCCGCCACCGGATGCACCGATCAGCGCAACAAGTTCACCCCGGTCAACCCCAAAGCTCAGGCCTTCGAGAATGCGAAGTTCCCGCTGACGTATGAGGCCATCATAGCGGGTGAAGCCAACAGACACCTGATCGAGACGAAGAAAGCTCATAGCTGCGCCTGCCTTGGATCCAGCAAAAGGCGCAACCCATTGCCGATTGCATCGAAACAGAGCACGAGCAGCAACAGGCTGACGCCCGGATAGAGACCGAGCCACCACTTGCCCGCCGTCAGGTAGCGCATTGAGTCTGCCAGCAAGACGCCAATAGCCGGTTTGGTCGGCTCAAGGCCGAAGCCGATGAACGTCAGGCCTGCCTCATGCAGGATTGCGTGGGGAAACAGAAGCACCAGTCCGACAAGCATCTGAGGCATCAGGTGGGGCAGAAAATGATGACGCCCGACATACCACCACGATTTGCCGAGTTGCCGCGAGACGATGATAAAATCGGCGTTTCGAAGTTGAAGGATCTCGGCCCGCAGCACGCGCGTCAGCCTTGGCCAATGCGTTACGGCCACGGCGACGATCACGGCATGGGTGCCCCCGCCCAGGGCAAAGGAAATCAGGATCAGCAACACCAGATGGGGCAGGCCCATGGTCGCATCCACAAGGAAGGATACGAGCCTGTCAGCCCACCGGCCGCAGGTCGTTGCAAAGATAGAAAGCCCGAGCGCGATGAAGGCCGACAGCGTTGCCGCGATCAGGCCGACCCACAAGCTCACATTCAGGCCGTGAACAGTCCGGGCGAACATGTCGTGACCGAATTGATCCGTACCGAACCAATGCGCCCAGGACGGTGGCGCAAGTCTTGCCGAAAAGTCGGTGGCGATACCGAAGTCGCCGAAGACGATTGCCCCGGCAACGACACAGGCAATGCCTGCAGCGCCTATTCCCGTGGCGGCAAGGGTCAGCATCCGCTTGTTGATGCGCAGGCGCGATGAGGCGCGGGAGGTCGTCTCGACGGCTTCGGTCATGGGCTGATCTCCATGTCGGGTGTCGCTCCGATACGGGGATCAACGACATGATAGAGAATGTCGGCAATCGTGTTGCCGACGGAGACGAACACCGTCAGGCAAAGGGCAACCGCCAAAAGCAGGGGGACGTCGCCCGAGACACCCGCCTGTACGGCGGCACGCCCGAGCCCGGGATAGGCAAAAACCTGCTCGGCCAGCACCGATCCGCCAAACAATTCGCCAAGCGAGGCAAAAAGAACTGTTATTGCAGGCAATGCAGTATTGCGCGCGCCGTGCCTGATGGCGACGTCCGCAAGAGAAGCCCCCTGTGCTCTGGCATAGAGTGCGAAATCGGACTGCATGATCTCGATCATTTTTGCACGGGTGTGAAGCGTGATCTGGGCCACGCCCAGCACCGTCAGCGCGATCAACGGAAGAATGAGATGATGCAGTCTTTCCAGGACCGTCACGTCTTCCGGAAGAACCCCGATAGGCGCGGCGCAACACACAGGCGTCCACGCGAGGCCGACCGAAAACACCACCAGCAGCACAATTGCCAGCCAGAATGTGGGGGTCGACGCGAGGACGTAGGCATAGGTGCGGATGATGCGGTCAACCCACGTGTCTGCCATTGCACCTGCGGTAACTCCGAGTGCGAACCCGAGAAGGCCGGACAGCAACCAGGCCATCGCCATAAGCGGCAGGGAGGCCCGCACGCGTTTTGCAAGCACATCCACAACGGGTTCATTGTAGGTCATCGACATGCCCAGATCACCCTGGGCGACATTTCCAAGCCATTTGCCGAACTGGGTGAGCGGCGGCTGGTCCAGCCCCCATTTCTGTGCGATGAGATCCTGTTGCTCCGGCCCGACCTTGGCGATCGCCGGGCCAAGATAGGCCTGGACGGGGTCGACAGGCGACATTTTCGCCAGCATGAACGCAACAACGGCAACGGCGGCCAGCAGGAACGCCAACCGCACGATCCGGAGTGTCACAAAGAGGGGCCAGTTGCTCGTCATGCAGCTAGTCGCAGGTCCAGGTCCAGTTCTGGATCAGGGACGTGATGGGCCAACCATGACCATGAGGTTCGATCTGGGTTGGACCGAGGTCCATGCACTCGTTGACGTAATAGATGTGGTCGAGATTGACGAGCCAGGCCCAGCCCGCCAGGCCCTTGCCTGAATAGCCCGTTTCCCCATCCCATTCGGCGGCCTGCCAGTGCGGATAGGAGGCTTCCAGACTTTCGGCTGCCTGTGCCGAAGCGAAATGCGCATCGACCTTCGGGTCGGAGAAGAAACCGGGATTGAAATATCCCTGACCACCCATGGAGCTCTGATAGAGACTATATGCTTCCTGGGGCGTGTGGCTGCCCCACCCGAAGAGAACCGGATTGGCATGCATGAGCCGCTCGATGTCATCCCAGCTCTTGCCCTGTGGCACCACTTCGATGCCGATGTCTTTCAACTGTTCGGCGGCCGTAATGACGATGGCCTGGCGTGTGCTGTCGGAAGCCGGATAGATGAGTGGGAAACTGGCGCGTATGCCGTCCTTGCTGCGGATGCCATCGGAGCCGACTGTCCAGCCGGCGTCTTCAAGCAGTGCCCGGGCAGCTTCGGGGTCATGATCCACCGCTGCTTCCGGGTTCGACCATGGCAGCCCATCGGCTGGACCAAAGGCGGGGGTTCCGTGGCCAAAAAGAGCGACTTCAACAATCTGCTCCCGGTCGACCCCGAGATTGATCGCCTGCCTGACAGCCGGATCGGAGGTCACGTTGTTGCCGACTGGATAACCGTCCGGCGAGGTCTTGCTGTCGTCAGGAGACATTGGGAGGCTGATGCCGCGATTGTCGACAGTGTCAACGACCACCTGCTTGAACCCGGTGGGCGGCGCATCGGCAGAGCTTGCCGGAACCGATACGACGTCGACATGCCCGGCGTAAGCGGCCGCAAGACTGGTGTCTTCTCCCGTAAACAGGAACGTGATCCGCTCGAAGGGCGACTGCTTGCCGTAATAGTATGGGTTCTTCTTGACGATGAGCTGCTCACCTTCAGTCCAGGAGACCATCTCGTAAGGGCCCGAGCCGACGGGATTGCGAGCGTATTCCGGTCCGTAGCTGTCCGCTGGCACAATTCCGAGATTGAACAGGAAGTCGGAAAAGGTGATCCAGGGCCGGGACAGCTTGATCTGGACAGTCGTGTCGTCAATTGCCTTTGCCCGCTCCAGGACACCCAAATCAAGCTCGCCACCCGCGGTTTTGGCATGGTTGAAGGTGAAGGCGACATCTCTTGCGGTCAACGAGGTGCCATCGGAGAATTTCGCGTCCGGGCGAAGCTCGATGGTCCAGGTCAATCGGTCCTCGGACAAATACCAGCTCTTCGCCAGTTCCGGCTGCGTGCGCATGTGCGCGTCACGTGTAAGCAGGGTCGACTGGAAAAGGGGATGGCCGTAACGCCCCCAACCGAGAAGAGGATCATAGCCTTCGTCCGGCTCGCCGCCGATGGCAAGTACGAGATCGGTTTTCGGTGCAGCCAGGGCAGTTGTGGAAACCCCGAGAAAAAGGGAGACCGCAATAAGGCTCAAGGTGCCGGAAATTGGCATTGTCATGAAATCGTTCCTAATATCCTGCTGGACGAGTCAGCCTGACCGTGGCCATCGCCGCGTTCGGGCAGACACTAGGAGCCAAATTGTATGATGTCTAGGTCAAAACATCATACTCATTCGGGATATGGCAATGCAACGCGTAACGATCACTCTGGACGATGATCTGATGGATGAGTTGGACAAACTGATCGAGGAGCGAGGATATCAGAACCGCTCCGAAGCAATCCGCGATCTGACACGGGCAGGGCTCGGCCAGGCCCAACGCACGGCTCAAACCCGCCAGCCCTGCTTTGGCGTGCTCAGCTATGTCTACGACCACGCATCACGGGACCTTGCGCGTCGGCTGACCAGCACGTTTCACCATCATCACGACCTGACGGTCGCCAGCATGCATGTGCATCTTGATGAGGATAATTGCCTGGAAATCGGGATCCTCAAGGGGCCAACCTCCGAAGTGCAGCATTTCGCCGAGCATGTCATCGCCGAACGATCAGTACGCCACGGCGCGCTCCAGATCGTGCCCCAGATCGACAAAACCGCCACAGAAGACAAACCGGACTGAAGGTCAAGGCCGTCACCTCCGACTGATTTTTCCGCTCACTGCGCCCCGGTCAATCGCTTGGCCGTGGTCGCGATACTGTGGGGTTTATCGCAGATTTTCGGCAACCTGCGCCAAAGCTTGAAATTGAAGCACCAGAACAAGCCGCTGAAAACTGGGCGCAGCGAACGTCGGACATGCACAGCCCACCTACCGGGGTTGAGACGGCAGGTGTCACTCGACATTTGTCTCATGCGTCTCCGGTCACGGATTTCGCATGGCAATGAGACTGCTCCTCACACCTGCCCCTTCCCAGTCAGACGACAGAAACTGTATTTGGCGCCAAATAGAAATATACCAATTTCTTAATCTAAACCCTGAAATTTTAGCCATCACTTTAAATAACTACTTACCTAGTCAAAATTGTTTCAAATTTTATTCGTTTTTCGCCGCGTTTAATTTCACCAAGTACAATTTTATTTACTTTTTCGACTTCATTTAAGTTTCAACAAGAACATATTGTTGGAGACGTTCGAATGGGTATTTTTGCAGGAAACTCCTGGAAGTCTGTTGTCCAGGCGATCAGCACCTCTCATGCAATGATCGAATTTACGCCGGATGGCATGGTCCTTACGGCAAATCAGAACTTCCTTGACGCCATGGGCTACTCGCTCGAGGAAATTTCAGGCCACCATCACAGGATGTTCGTGGATCCCGCCTACGGCGAGAGCCAGGAATATCAGGCCTTCTGGCAGGAACTTGCACGCGGCGAGTTCAAGTCTCAGGAGTTTCAGCGTTTCGGCAAGAACGGGAAAGAAATCTGGATTCAAGCTTCCTACAACCCGATCCTGAGCGCTTCGGGAAAGGTCACGAAAGTCGTCAAGATCGCGTCGGATATCACCGCGCGCAAGATGGAAAACGCTGACCTGCAGGGTCAGGTAAACGCCATCAATCGTGCGCAGGCTGTCATTCACTTCGACCTGGATGGTACGATCCTCGACGCAAACGAGAATTTCCTGTCCGCAATGGGCTACAGCCTTGAGGAAATCATCGGACGACACCATCGCATGTTTGTTGAAAGCGAATACGTCGCCACCCCGGACTATGCCCAATTCTGGAGGGATCTCGCCGCAGGAAACTTCAAGTCCGCCGAGTTCAAGCGTCTCGCGAAAGGGGGGCGGGAGATCTGGATCCAGGCAACCTACAATCCAATCTTCGATGCAGCCGGTCGCCCTTTCAAGGTTGTCAAATTCGCTATCGACGTCACGGACCGCGTTATGGAGCGCTTCCGCAAGGCCGAAGCACAGGAGAAGATCGACAAGGACCTCTCTGAGATCGTGAGCGCCATCACATTGGCGACCGAGCAGGCCAGCGGAACGGCCTCAGCGTCGGAGCAGACCTCCTCCAGCGTCCAGACCGTGGCCGCCGCCTCGGAAGAACTGGCTGCCTCCATTCAGGAAATCAGCCGGCAGGTCCAGACGGCCATGGAAGTATCTCAAAGAGCCATCGAGGAAGCCGAACAGTCCAGCCAGATCATGTTCGGCCTGTCTGAGGATGCCAAGACCATCGGCTCAGTGCTCGAACTGATCGACGGCATCGCCGCACAGACCAATCTGCTTGCTCTGAACGCAACCATCGAAGCCGCACGCGCCGGCGAAGCCGGCAAGGGATTTGCGGTGGTCGCCTCCGAGGTGAAAAGCCTGGCATCGCAGACAAGCAAAGCCACGGAAGAAATCTCGGCCCAGATCAACTCGGTGCAGACCACGACGGAGAGCGCGGTTCAGGCGATCCAGTCAATCATGAAGGTCATCAGCGAAGTCGGCGATATTGCCACAAGCATTTCCTCGGCCGTGGAGGAGCAAACAGCCGTGACCCACGAAATCTCCTCGAACATGCAGTTCGCGGCTCAGGGCGTGGAACAGATTACCGCCAACATGCAGTCGGTCTCCGCGGCGACGGCCCAGATCAGCACGGCGACCCAAAGCGTCAAGGAAGTCTCCCGGTCAATCGCTGCGTAGGGCGTTTGAATGCGATCCTTTGTCCTGAAACCGATCCCATAAAAAAGCGCCGAAGAGCCAGTGCTCTCACGGCGCAGCCGCTCCAACCAACTTGATGCCCGGCAATCGCGCCGGGCATTCCTTTTTTGTGATGAGAAGCGTTTCCCTGCACGGGATCTCGGCAGAAATCAGGAAACAGCCATTCGCGAGCCAAACTTGCGACAATGCCCTGTCGCTTGGTCAAACAATCACATCATCCCCCGGGTTCAGGCACCTAATCTCCACTCTTGCACCGCCTGCACTGGCCCCTTGCGACAACTCGGAAGAACCGAAGTCGCGGGTCAATGTGTTGGGGTTGCCTCCCAAGTCGATGCGCACTCCGTCGGGGCCAAGCTCAGGCCGGTACCAGCCACCGGTGGGCAGGACCACATGGCCGGGCATCACGCGCGCGTCTGCCTTGAGCGCTACCTTAACGATACCCCGGCTGTTACAGAGGCAGGCCAGCGCGCCATCTGCAAGACCCGCGGCGGCAATATCAGCGGGGTTCAAGCGGGCCACCTCACACCCTTCGACCCTTGCATCGGTTGCGGCGCGCGCCCCGTCTAGCTGACTGTGCAGCCGGACTTCCGGTTGCGGCGACAGAAGGCGGAGGGGCAGGGCGGTGTCCTCTTCCTGATCGCCGGGGCGAGGGGTGCTCAGAGCTGCTCCAAGACGCAGATCATTGCAGCGCATCAGGTCGGGTATCAGCTCTATCAGGCCCGTTGGGGTCGCCAGGGGATGCTCTTCCGGTGCTTCGACAAAGGCTTCAAGTGGTTGAGCGACCTCTTCGGGCGCAGGGTCGGCCAGACGGGCGTACCCTTTGCGTTGGAAGTCCTCCCAGGAGGGGAGTTCCGGGAAGGCCTCGCGGTAACCTTGGTAGAGCGTTTCGATCCATTCATCGATACTTCGACCACCCCGGAAACTGTCACCCAGACCAAGACGATCGGAGATGCAGCCCAGTACCTCGTGATCGGTCTCCACACCCTCGGGCGGATCCATCACACGCGACGAGCGGATGATCCAGTCATCTCGCGAAGCTGCTGCAATGTCGTCCCGTTCGAAAGGCAGAGCCGAGGGAAAAAACAAGTCGGCGTGACGCGCCGTGGCTGTCCAGACACTTTCGTGGACAATCACCGTCTCTGGTCGCTTCCAGGCCCGCGCGAGGCGGTTGAGGTCCTGATGATGATGGAAGGGATTTCCGCCGGCCCACCAGATCAGTCGAATATCCGGCAAGGTCAGCGTGCTGCCGTTATAGCGAATGGTGCCGCCCGGCCGCTCCAGCATCTCGGTTATCCTTGCAACCGGGATGAAGTCGGAGACCGGGTTGTTGCCCTGCTCGAAAGCCGGTCCGCGCAGCCTGCGTAGCGGGTTGCCGACAGAGGAGACTGCGGAAAGGCCGCAAGCCACCCCGCATCCGGGACGCCCGATCTGACCGGACAGAACCGCAAGAACCACCGCGGCCCAATAGGGCTGTTCGCCTGCGACCGCGCGTTGGAGCGACCAGGCCAGATTGATCAGGGCCGGCCCCTCGACAAGCCTGTGTGCCAGACAGACCAGGGTCTGCGCCGGAATGCCGGTCAGACCTTCCGCCCATTCGGGCGTTTTGCGCTGCCCATCCGTTTTTCCGAGCAGCACATCCTGAATATCGTCATAGCCGTTGGCGATGCGCCGAACGGCAGGTTCATCAACCAGCTTCTCGGTGACGAGAATGTAGGCCATTGCCAACATGGCGCAGGCATCCGTTCCGGCATTGATGGCCAGATGTTCGCCGACCGGGGCGTCGCGCCCATCCGGAGACAGCGTCAGCATCTCGCCGCCGGCCCGCTCAAAGGCCTCGATCCATCCACGGGTCCGGTGTGCACCGGTCCCTCCCGCCTCAACCTGCGCATTGGCAAGGCGCATGCCGCCAAAAGACAGGATGAACGGCCGAATGGTGACGATGCGGTCCCAGCTCGGGCTAAGGGCGCCGGGGTCGGAATATTCACGCCCCACCAGATGCGGGATCAGGACTTTCGCCGTGCCGTAACTGTATGTGTTGACGGTGGAGACGAAACCACCTGCAAGATTGAGGAAGCGCTTCAACTGGCTTTGCGGATGATGGAAACGACCGGCCGATCCCCAGCCGTAGGAACCTCCGAAAATCGACCGGTTGCCGAAACTCTCGCGGATACGCACCACTTCATCGGCCGCCAGGTCGCAAGCCGTCTCGATATCGAGGGGAACAAACGTGTCGTCCCCTCGAGCCTTGCCCTTGTCCCCCTCCAGCCATCCCCGTCGCGCCATGGGCTGACGGATACGGGTGGGGTGGTCGGCAAGATCGAGGAAGCCTGCGCCCACAGGGGAGGGCGCCGGATCATGTCGGAAGGCCTGAAGGGATGGCCCGTCGGAGCCCTGCTCGATCTCGTAAGTGCCGAAGTGACTGGCAAAGAGGTTCATGGCGAGCTCCGCAGATGAGAATGAAAGCGGGCGGTCTTCGCCGTCCGCCTTCTTTTGACAGACCCTAGATTACTGGGCTGGCGTCATGTCGTAAGCACGCATCCAGTCATCGCCACGCGCTTTGTAGGACACGTTCTTGGAGACCCCATAAGTGGCCGGCTGGGCATAGAGGAAGACGACTGGTGCTTCGTCGCACATGATCTCGGTGGCCTTTTTGTAGGCAGCCTTGCGCGCAGCTTCGTCCGTAGTCGAACCACCGGCCACGAGCTGTTCATCGAACGCCGCGTCATTCCAGTAGGAATACTGGTTGCCCGGCTTGAACAATGTCAACAGACCGTCAGCGTCGATGGTTGCCCAGGCCTGCCCAAGGAGAGACATCCGGCCAAGGTCATGCGCCTTGCGGTATTTGTCGAGATATGCCCCGAATTCCATGGTCTGGATTTCGGTCTTCACGCCAACATCGCCGAACATCTGGGCCACGGCCTGCGTAACTTCTTCTCCCTGCAGATAGGTGGAAGCGGGCAGCTCGAATTCGAAGGTCTGGCTCAGGTCGACACCGGATTCTTCCAGGAGCTTCTTGGCCATTTCCGGATCATACGGATAGGGCTTCAGATCCGGGTTGTAGCCGAAATAGTCGGGCGTCATGACCTGACACTTCGAAACCGTTGCCAGCCCGTCGAACAGCGCCTCTGCAATCAGGGTCTTGTCGACGGCATAGTTCAGGGCCTGGCGGAATTTCTTGTTGTCGAGCGGAGCCTTTTCCGTGTTGAGCTTGATGAACACGGAGCGGGTACTGTCCACAGCACCGGCATCGGCTTTCGGGCTTTCCTTGATGCGTCCGATCTCGGAAGCAGGCACCTTGTTGATCAGGTCGACTTCCCCCGCCATGAGGGCCGCAATACGGCTTGCCGTTTCGGGAATGACGCGGAAGGTCACATGATCGAACTGCGCCGGCGTGCCCCAGAAGTCCGGATTCGGCTCAAGGGTGATGTGATCGCCGGGAACATTCTCGACCATCTTGTACTTGAAGCCGGACATGGTCTCGGTGACGGGATCATGCTCGGAGGCCCACTTCGGCGGGAGCAGCATGAACATCGAAAGCTGCGCCGGAAGGGCCGGATAGGGTGAGGAAGTCTTGATCTCGAATTCGGTCGGCGAAATCACGTTTACGGACTCGATCTGGCGGAACCAGGAAGAGATCCTCATCGGCTTGTCGGGGTTGGTCACCCGCTCGATGTTCCAGGCCACGGTTTCTGAATCGAGTGGCTCGCCATTTGCGAACTTGGCGCCGGGAACGAGCGTGAACTTCCAGGTCAGATCGTCGACCGCTTCCCAGGACTCTGCAAGCGAGGGAACGAGCTTATAGTCCGGCTGACGCAGGATCAGGGTCGGGTAAACATGGCTGAGGACCGACAGGTCAAGACCGACAGAGGCCGAACCATGTGGGTCGAGCGTGTTCACGGCGGAGGTCTGCGCAATGGTGACATCCATCGCGAAGGCGGGGAGCGTGAGCATGGACGCAATCGCCGAGCCGGCGAGAAGTTTGGTAAGTCTGGTCATTGTTTCCCTATCTTCTGAAGGTTGGGGCCTTTTGGCTCTTATTGTGTGGTTTGATCGAGGACGAAGTGGCCGGGCGCAACTTCGACCATCTGCGCTTCACGTGCCGGAATGTTTGCGGCAACGTCAAAAGGGGTGCGGTCCGGGCGCCGTCGGTCCGGATCGGGGATCGGGATCGCGGCAAGTAGCGAGCGGGTGTAAGGGTGGCGCGGATCGGAGAAGATCTGCTCGGTCGGGGCAACCTCGACAATCCGGCCGCGAAGCATCACGGCCACGCGCTGGCAGAGATATCGAACCATCGACAGGTCATGGGCGATGAACAGATAGGCCAGTCCCAATTCGTCCTGAAGATCCTGAAACAGGTTGACGATCTGCGCCTGGATCGACACGTCAAGCGCTGTGATCGGCTCATCCGCGACGATAAAAGCGGGGTTTAGCGAAATGGCACGGGCAATATTGATCCGCTGCCGCTGGCCGCCGGAGAATTCATGCGGATAGCGCGACATGAAGCTTGGATCGAGACCGACGCGCTTGAAGAGTTCCGCAACCCGATCCCGAAGGGCAGACCCCTTTTCAACGCCGTGCACCACCAGCGGCTCTGCAACAAAGCGTCCGACCTTCATACGCGGATTGAGCGCGGAATAGGGATCCTGGAAGATCATCTGCATCTGACGGCGATATGGCTTCAACCCCTGGGGCCCAAGAAGCGTCAGCTCATTCCCGCGAAACCGCACCGACCCTGCATCCGGCGTTTCCAGGTGCAATACCGCTCGCCCCGTCGTCGATTTCCCGGAACCGGATTCGCCGACAAGACCGAGAGTTTCGCCCTCGCCAATCTTGAAGGAGACGTCGTTGATGGCATGAATCACCGGTTTCCGCTTACCGAACAGCGACTTGCCGCCGCCGTAGCTGCGCATGAGGCCGTTGACTTCCAGAACGGGAAGGCTGTTCATCGCGTCTTCTCCTTCTCGGCCGCCAGCAAGGCTGGCAGGTCGTACCAGGCGGCGACCTTGTGGCCCGGCACGTCACCGACATCACGCAAGACGGGAACCTCCTGGTGGCATCGTTCTGTTGCGAAAGGATTGCGCGGGGCAAAGGGATCGCCGGCGGGCGGATTGGCCATGTCGGGCGGGCTGCCGGGGATCTGGTAAAGGCGGCGCTGTGTTCGCGCGCCCTCGTCGGGCAGGGAATTCAACAGCCCCCAGGTGTAGGCCGATCGAGGATCATGGAACACCGGACGCACCGGTCCACGTTCCATGATCCGGCCGCCGTACATGACCTGGATCGTGTCGGCGAGCTCCGCCACCACACCCATGTCGTGGGTGATCCAGATAACCGTCGTGCCAAAGTCTTCCTTCAACTTGCGCACCAGATCGAGGATCTGTGCCTGAACGGTCACGTCCAGCGCCGTGGTTGCCTCGTCGGCGATCAGGAGGCGCGGATTGCAGGACATGCCGATGGCGATCATAACACGCTGGCGCATTCCGCCGGAAAACTCGTGTGGGTATTGCGAAAGACGGGCTTCCGGATGGGGAATGCCGACGATGTCGAGCAGCTCCACCATTCGCGCTTTCAGCGCGTCGCCCTTGAGGGTCGTGTGCCGCTGAAGAACTTCCTTCAGCTGCCGTCCGACAGTCAGCACCGGATTGAGCGAAGACATCGGATCTTGAAAGACCATGCCGATCTGGCCGCCACGGATCTCACGCAGCTCGCGGTCGGAAAGAGCCATCAGGTTGTTGCCATCGAACCAGGCTTCACCGGAGACGATCCGTCCCGGAGGGCAGGGCAGGAGGCCCAGCATCCCAAGGATGTGGACAGACTTGCCCGATCCGCTTTCACCGACAATCCCAAGGGTTTCGCCAGCTTCGATGGAGTAGCTGAGGTCGTTGACGGCATGGACGATACCGCCTGGGGTGTCGAACTCGATCGTCAGGTTCTTGATCTCAAGCAGAGCCACGTCAGACCTCGATATAGCCGCCACGCGATTTCGTCAGGAACTCGTGGCCATCTTCGGTGATCAGGATCGTGTCCGAAATCTGAGTGGCCACGCCCTGGTCGGGGACGCGCAAGTTGGGTTCCAGAGTGAAAAGAATGCCCGGCTCGAGAATGACGTCGGACTTGCCATCGATGGAGAAGTGCTCATGCGCACCGATACCAATCGTATGACCGATACGGCCGGGGATGTTGGCGTCATAGCCCGCCTTCACCAGACCAGCCTTGGTGATCTCGTAAAGTTCGGCAAGGCGCGTGCCCGGCTTCATCACCGGGGCAATCTGCTCGCGGATCGAGAGGATGGTTTCGAGAGCGCGCCGACGCTTTTCAGGCAAAGCCCCGATGCCGACAGTGCGCTCGTTTTCGGCGTGAATACCGTTGGCGACGGACCAGATGAAGATTGCGCATGTCTCACCCTGCTCAGGCTTGCGCGCAATGGAATTGTCGCAGTTGCGGAACATGCGCTCACCGGAAAGAACCCAGGTGGCAAGGCCGTTGACCATGCCGCCTTCTAGCCCACCAAAATCCGCGACTTCGATGCTGTCGGGCAGGTTCTTTGTCCAGTGATTGTTCATGGCCAGCTGCGAGGCCGTATGGGCGTCGCGCTCCGTGCCGCCTGCCGCCAGTGCTGCAATGGCAGCGTCCATGCCGCGGTCGGCGAGATCGGCAGCAACCCGGGCCATTTCAATCTCGTCCGGATCCTTGACCAGACGGCAACGGTCGATCAGCTTGGAGCTGTCCTGCAACCTGGCATTCGGCACCAAACCCTGGACCTGCTGCCAGCGCGCGATTGGCGTGCTGTCTGCTTCCAGCCCGATGGTGGCATTTTCCAGCCCCTTCTCACCGAGGATCTTCTGCAGGGCTTCCGGCCAGGTCGGGCCCATGGTCTTCGTCGTCGACCACACACCATACGCACGCGTATCCTCAACAAAGCCCTCGTCGCGGCCGTGCGCATCGCGCAGAGCATGAACCAGCAGGGTCGGCTCGCCATTCGCCGGCAGGATCATCACCACCGGATGCGAGTAGAGCACCGGGTTGAAGCCGGACATGTAGAAAGTGTGCTCGGGTTTGAAGGAGACCAGCGCATCGATGCCCTTCTCGGCCATCGCCGCCTTGAGGCGTGCGATGCGGGGGCGGGGGGCTGTGGTTTCGAGGCTCATTTGGCGCTCCGGGTTTTGGGGTCGAAATAGTCGCGCAGCCAGTCACCGAAGAGGTTTACCGACAGCACGGTCAGCACGATGGCGAGACCGGGGAAAGTCACAGCCCACCATGCCGAGGAGAGGTAGACGCGGCCGTCCGCCAGCATGCGACCCCAGGACGGGGTCGGCGGCTGAACGCCGAGACCGAGAAAGGACAGGGCGGCATCCATGATGATGATGCGGGCAAGTTCCAGCGTGCCGACGACGAGGGCAGGTGTCATGACATTCGGCAGGATGTGCAGGAACATGATCCGCAAGGTCGACGCCCCGATGGCATGGGCCGATTGCACAAACTCACGCTCCCTGAGGCTGAGGACCTGGGCACGAATGATGCGCGCATATCGGATCCAGGAGGTCAGGGCCAGCACCAGCACCACATTCTGGATTGAAGGGCCGAGGGCCGCGACAATCAGAAGCGCAAGAAGCATCAGGGGAATGGCCAGCTGAATGTCGACCAATCGCATCAACAACTTGTCGACGAAGCCGCCTTTGTAACCGGCAAGAATACCCAGGATTGTTCCGACGATGCCTCCAAGCACCACTGCGGTGCAGGCAACCATCAGCGTCATGCGGGAGCCGAAGATCAGCCGCGAGAGAATGTCGCGTCCCACCTCGTCTGTTCCCAGCGGGTGGGCTCCAGGGCTGAAGAGACCGTCCCAGGTCGGGCCGGCGAGCCGCGCGCGCAGGTCACCACGGGTCGGATCCGGCAGGTGCAGCATTGGCGCCAACAGAGCCAGGGCAACGATGATCACCAGCAGCACCGCGCCAAACAGACCCGCCTTCGAACTCGTAAGATCCTTGAAGAAATGTTTCATGGTCCGGCTCCTCAGCGATTGGCGCGAATACGCGGGTCGAGCACGCCATAGAGCAGGTCGACGAGGAAGTTGATGAGAACGAAGATCGTGGCGATGAGGGTGATACCGGCCTGAATGACCGGGAAGTCCTTGGCCTCGATGGCCTGAATGATCAGCCGCCCGATGCCCGGCCAGGAAAAGACGGTTTCCGTCACCACCGAACCGCCCAGAAGTTCACCGGTCAGAATAGCGGTCATGGTCACGACGGGGATGAGGGCGTTGCGCGCCACGTGCCAGAAGAACACTGTGTGCCGCAGCAAACCCTTGGCCTTGGCCGTTCGAATATAATCTTCCTTCAGGATTTCCAGCATTGAGGATCGCAGCAAGCGAGCGATCGAAGCGGAAACGAAGACCGCCAGAGTGAAGGCCGGCAGGACCAGATGGGCAAGCGTTCCATACCCTCCGGTCGGCAACCAGCCGAGGTTCACGGCAAAGAAGAGGATCAGCATGATCCCCAGCCAGAAGACCGGGGTAGCCTGTCCCAACAGCGCCACGGCCATTACGACAAGCTCAATCGCCTTGCCGCGCTTCAGGGCCGCGATGGACCCGGCGACGGCACCGATGAGAAGTCCGATGACAATGGCACTGATGGCAAGTTCAGCGGTCGCCGGCAGCCGCTCCAGAACCACCTGCATTGCGCCACGGCCATGCTGGAAAGACGTGCCGAAGTCGCCCTGAACCACATTCACAAGGAAATGGCCATATTGCGCTATCAGGGACTGATCCAGCCCGAGCTGTACACGAAGGGCCTGAATATCGGCTTCGGACGCGCCGATGGGCAGCAGCAGGGCTGCCGGATCGCCGAGGACGCGGGTGACGAAGAAAACAATCGTCACGACACCCCATACGGCCAACAGGGATTCAGCCAGTCTTCGGAGAATGAAACCGGTCATGTGCTACCACCCTCCAGGAATGTACGGATCCGCGTCAGGACCTCATCGTTCTTCTCGAGGTGGCAGGAATGATTGGCGCCCGGCACGAGCCAGCATTCGGCATTCGGGCAGAGTTCGGCAATCAACCCGGTCTGGCTCGGCGGACAGATCCAGTCCTTCTCCCCGCAGAAGACGAGGGTGGGGACGGTCATGTCCTTGAGCTGCTCACGCAGGTCGTATTCCTTTTCCCGGAACATCTCGTTGTGGGTCTCGGCGTGCAGATGCATGGTCCGCGTACGCTCCAACGCGCTGTTGGGGTCGAAAACCTCGTAGTAGAGCGGCTGCAGGGCAAACCAGATCAAACGGAATTCTGTGTCGTCCTGAATGGTGGTGCCGAACAGCTTGTCGATCATTTCCGCAGACGCGGACGGCACTTTGTCGATCCGTGCCTTGAAGGTCTCGATGGCCTCTGCTTCGTGATGGTGGCTTGGAGCGGTGCCGCGCAGGATCAGCCTGCTGAGATGGTGCTGATAGTGAACGGCGTAGGTCAGGGCAATCATCCCTCCAAAGCTGCCGCCCTGCAGGATGATTTTACCGTCGTCGCCACAGAAATGACGGCGGAAGGCTTCCACATCATCTGCGTACTGACGAAAGTTCATGGGGTAGGCGATTTCGCTCAGACCGCAGCCACGTTGATCAAAGGCAATGACCCGGTACCTGTCGGCAAGGGCGGAATAGGCCGCCCACTCGCCGAGATAGTCCCCCGCTCCGCGTCCACCGTGAAGAAGGATGATGGTCTCCTCATGGTGCTCACCGGCCATGCAGTAGCGGAAACGGCATCCGTTCAGGGTGATATAGTCTTCACGACCGGAAGTTTGCGACGTCATTTCACGGCTTCCATCAGGCTTGGAGTGGAATCCACCCATTCATCCCCCTGCAACTCGGGAACGTCATAGGCCTGCAGACCCGCAAAATGGATCTCGACGTCGGCCGCGAAGACCTCGGAAACGATGCCACGCATCAATCGATCCGCACCCGCTGAAATGGCCGGGATATCGCCGGAAAGCTTCCCGTGGGAGAGCATCGCGGCATCATTGAAGCAATGGATACGCGCCAGCATCGGGCAACTGCCCGGGTCCTTTTCAAGAAACTCATAGGCATCCCCCAGATAGGGCGCATCGACCATGAAGGGCTTGGCAGAGCCCATCGACGGTTCGTAGACACCGTCCTTCCAGGTTTTGATCTGGCCGGAGAAGGAAGCAAATTCCGGGCGGCCCGTGAAATCGTTGCGGAAGCCGGTTGCCGCAATCACGAAGTCCATCTCGAAATCGGCATGGGGCGTCTTGACGATGACATGATCACCAGCCTCGATCACGTCCTCGACCGGACACCCCAGGAAGGTGCGCGCATTCGGATGTTTCGTGACACGCAAAGTCGAGGTGTGAGGAGGCGGTACCTGTTGATCGTTGACGTAGTCGTTGAAGCGATACTTCCAGGCGTCAGGCAGATGGCGCATTCCATGCACGACCCCCTGACTGCTGATCCCGGTCATCTTGTTCACCCGGGGCAAGTCCTTGCGGCGGATCAACATGTCAACGCTGGCAGCCCCTGCTTCCAAGGCTGTCGCCGCATTGTCCATTGCGGAAGCACCTGCACCGATAACGGCCACACGCTTGCCCTGTAGGGACCCAAAGTTGATTTCGTCGGCACTATGCGCCCAGAACCGGCGATCCACCTTTTCCAGGAACCCCGGGACAGCGCCGCCGCCGAGCCCCGAACGGCCCGTGGCAAGGACCAGGTGACGGCAATACTCGGTGCGCGGTCCCTCGGCATCCAGGAGGCTCACGGCAATCAGATTCTCTCCGGCATCCAGGACACCGGTCACCCGGGTTTCATTGACGACCGGCAGCTTCAGTGCAGATCGATACCAGCGCAGGTAATCCATCCACATGCCCTTCGGGATCTTGCCGAGAGCGTCGAATTCCTTCTCGCCCCATTGCGCCTCGAACCAGGCGCGAAACGTCAAAGCCGGGAGGCCGAGAGCCGGCCCGGCAAGCGTCTTCGGCGAGCGCAGGGTGTTCATGCGGGCAAAGGTTTCCCAGGGACCTTCAAAACCTTCCGGAGCTGCGTCATAGAGGACAATGTTGTCCACGCCGGACAGCATCAGACGTGCGGCCGCCGTCAACCCACACATGCCGGCGCCGACGAAGATCACGTCACGCACTCGTTGCCCATCCTTCGTCCGAGCCGGAACCCAGGACTTGGAAGGCATTTCAAGGAGGCTCAAATCCTTGGCAAGACGGGCTTCAAGGCCAGCAATGCCGGCGAGGTCATGTGTCATTTTCAGTCTCTGGTATTGGAAGGGAGTGGGCCGTCGATGCGGCGGACTTGAGGGATGAGATCAAACAGGGTCGCTTCGCACAGGTCGAAGAATTCCTTGGTGTCGCGCGCGCCTGCGAGACCTGCTGCGGCGAAGAAGCCGATCGAGAAATCGATCTGCTCCACCAGCGACCGCAGGATGACGCCCGACGGCCGCATGCCATGGGCGGTAATCGGCTCGACGATGGCCGTGGCTCCGGTCAGACGCGTGAACTGCAACGCAGAAACGGAGGAATTTACGCGGATCGCGCGTTCAGGATGCACACTGGCCTTATCGAGAGCCTGCAGAATGCGGCCCTGGAGACGCGTCTGATCCAGCATCGTCACCACCGTGTTGGTGGCAACCTGGGTCAGGGATACGGGAACGTTCTCGGGAAATTCAGCTGCACGAGACTCGGGAAGCGCAACGACAAGCGGCGCAGAAAAGACGCGCTCGGCCGTCACGCCGGGCACATCAAGCGGCAAGGAAGACAAGCCGATCCGTGCATTCCCGCTCAAGAGATCCTGGGCCACCGTGTTGGGCGCCGCCTGCATCAGCCGGATTTCTTTTGGGCGATCCGCCTCCGGCCAGCGCTCAAGAACGTGAGGAACCAACCCGGTGCCCAACGCGGAAGTTGCCGAAATCGACATGGGCAAAGCAGAACCTTTCGCACGGGCGAGCGTACGAGCCGGCAGATCTTCAAACATCGCCAGAAGGCGGCGGGCTTCTTCCTCGAAAGCGACCCCTTCGGCGGTCAGCGAAATGCGGCGCCCCACTCTTTCGGTGAGCGCGAAGCCGAGGCTGCTTTCAAGGTCCTGAAGGCAGCGCGTCACTGATGGTTGTGACCGATCCAGCAGTTCGGCTGCCTGGGTCACATTTCCGGTTTCAGCGACTTTCAGAAAGGTTTGCAGGTCTCTTTTGTTCATGACCTGATGTTTTCTGAATTGATCGACGGAATCAATTCAAAAATGACATAGATCAATTCCTGAGGCCAAAAAGCAAATAATTTGAGCGTAATGATGCCTTAATAGGCATAATAGGAAGCTTATTATTCCAAAAAATGCGCACTAACCGCTCCTCACCGGCCATCAGTCGCATTCCGGATGGGTGAAACGACGCTTCTTCTTGCGCGTGACCGGGCACGAAAAACCCCATCTGGCAGCCACGCTTGAAACGCGGAAGCCAAGATGGGGTCAGAGTTGCCGGGTCTGCCGTTAGCTGGAATGACCCAGCGGATGCATCAGGCGATTGGCCCAGCCGAAAATGGCAATGGAGTGCACCAGGTCCTGAATCTCGGCATCATCCAAGCCGACCCTTTTCAGCCGCTGGATATGGCTGGTATCAGCAAGAGGAGGCGTTGCCGTCAGGGCCTCGGCAAAATCCATGATTGTTCCGTCACGCAGGGAAAGAGCGTCACGCCTTCCGGCAAAAAGAGCCGAGGTCGTCGCCGTGCCACTCAGGCGCGCATACTGTCGCGCGTGGACATTCGCACAATACTGGCACCCGTTGACGAGCGACGCCCCCAGCGCACCGAGTTCCCGATCCGCACGGTTCAGGCCACCGTCTGCGTACATGATGGCGTTGAAAAGAACTGTCCGGGCTACATAGCTGTCAGGATCGTGCGCCAGAGTGCGCACATAGGGCGAAACCTTCTTGGCCGAGGGAGTGACCTTCATTGCCTCGAGTTGGCGCGGCGTGGCATCCGCGATCTCCACCGGTGGCAAATAGGGCGTCCAGGTCAGCGGTTTCAGACTAATCTGAGGAATTCCGTCTGTTTCACTCGACCCCGGTTCGACCTGTTCCAGCACATCCGTTTTATCGGCCAGCAAGTTGAGGCCATGCACCACACGTATCTGGTAGCAGGCATAGGCAAGCAGTTCCGACAGGGCGATGATCTGTGGCACGCTGTACCCGGCGTCCTGAAGAGACTGCAGATGCTGTGGCCCCGAAGTCGCCGGTTCGCGCGCAATCATGTCCGCATGCCGCGCCAAGGCTGCAAGCGCTGGATCCGTCGGCATTTCGCCAGAGGCCAGAGCCTTCAGATCCGCCGTCCCCGGCGCGGGATAGGTTTCAAGCAGCAGGACATTTTCCGCGGTTGCTACCACCCGGCGCCCAAGGGCAGCGCGCAGGTCGGATGACAAGCCGAGATCTTCCTCGGGGAACAAGACAGCATCACGGCAGGTCTCTATCCCCTCTACGAACGCGGGGCGCCTGGCATTCAGGGCGTCCAGAACACGGCCGTCGATCACGGCCAGAGCGGCAGAAGATGTTGTCATAGCAGGACTTTCCACATGGCGAATACGGCATTGACATGCTAAAAATGCCAACAACGCATGATAGAAGCTTCTTTATCATGTTTTCTGATCATGTAGGCGCAATCATGTCAAACGGAAATAATGAAACTCTCGGCATTCGCGAACTGGAAGTTTTTGTGTCCGTAATGGCAACAGGCTCAATGACAGGTGCCGCACGACAGCTCGGGATCGGGCAACCGGCTGTGACCCGCATGGTACGCGATCTGGAGGCAACCATCGGCTTCGAGCTCTTCCGCCGAAACGGCCCGCGTATTTCGCCGACGTCCAAAGGCGTGCAGTTCTTTGAAGACGCCCGGCAGCTTCTCGCCTCCTTCGAGCAGGTCACGCAACGCGCGACCAGCCTGCGCGAGGGGCGAATACAATCGCTCGCACTGGTGGCGAACCCCGCTATGGCTGCGGGTCTGGTACCGGGAATGCTGGCAGCGCTTGATCGTCATTCAGGCCTGCCACCGAAGGTCAGCCTGCAGACAATGGATGCAGAACACCTGGCCCAGGTGCTGCTTTCCGGGGCAGTGGATTACGGCGCTTGTGCCATGCCGCTGTCTCATTCCGAGCTCGATTGTCTCTGCGTGGCGCGCGCCGGACTGGTGGCCGTTCTCCCGCCCGACCTGCCGACAGAACCGCTGGACGTCGCGCTTTTCCGCCAGTATCGGCTGCTGTCGTTGGGCAATTCCTATCGAATTCGGCATGCGATAAACGCGCACTTGGCCAAGCATGGGGTCGAACCGGTGGCCGAACTTGTCACCAACAGTTCCCTCAACGCTATTCGGGCCGCGACCGAAGGCCTGGGTATTGCGCTGGTCGATTGTGTCTCGGCCCGCGGGATCGCGGTCGCTGGCGCCCGGATCGTGCCGTTGGTTGAACAGATTCCCTACGAGTGGGGGCTTTTCCGTCGAACCGGTACCGGTCTGCCGGAACTGGAAGATGCGTTGCTGGATAGCTTCTGCAACGTGTCCAGGGAGCTTGGGGCGGAGATCATCTCCCTGTCCAAATAGGAGGGACCATCTGCTTCGATCAGTGTGGAGTGACAGATGCTTTCAGCATCAAGTTCACGAAGCAGAAATCAGCCCTGCAGATCGTCGGAAACAGGGAAAACCTGTAAGGGGAGGGGTGTTGCCCTCCAAATGTCAGCACTGCGGAAATGGATGATCTTGGCTAGATGTCCCTGTAACTGATCAACTCGATCCCCAGTCTCTCGACCTGTTTCCGCAAAACATCACTGGTGAGCGTCTGAAGGCAGGTAAGCCGATCTTGTTGTACGTCTTCATACCCACAATGGCCTGTTTCTCTCAGTTCAGCCGATTCAACTGCGGGGTGGTCGATGAAGATGTAGGTTCCGCTCGAAAGCTCAGCTAATTCTGACGTGAAAGCAGAAATGCGAGTTTCTGCATTGCGCGGAAACTTGGGGTAGCCGTCTATTCTCGGAAGCCCGCTTCCAAACGGATCGTCCTTGAGGCCTGCCTCAGAACAGAGGTCCGACACGATCTCTCCAACTTTCGGGTCGAAGTCCTTGAAGTGTCGCGCCATGTGAGAACTGATGTGGGAGGCGTGCGGAAACATCGCCATTCCAAGGTCGATCTGTGCTTTCAATTCGTTGGCAATGTCGTCGATTGACCAATCACTTTCTGTGAGAGATTGGCGGCTGTCGCCATCTCTCGGCGTCAGCAGCGGAAGGAACGCGCCCGTCTCATCCCTCAGAGACTTGGCAGGGGTAAGCGGCCGCCACTTCACACCCTCCCATTCACTGGTGAGTGTCAGGTGGATCCCGATATCTATTTCCGGACGCTCTCCAAACAGCCGAGCCGCATGCGCTACCCATGGGCACGGCATCATAACTTCGACACTGCGAGCAATTCCATCGGTACACGCCTTCAAGCAGCCGATGTTTGACGACCAACTTGAACCTGCATCGTCCACACGCACTAACAGTCTTATCGATTTTGCCAAAATACCGGATCCTCATCTGACCGGCGGCAAGCAAACCATGTTCGGCACGCTCCGTCAGCCTGAAACGTTGCCATGTTGTGTTGCAAACCAAGGATCGGAGGGGCAGGAATCCAGCTTTGAGCACCGTTATTGCGGTTCGGAATGTGCCCCAGCCACACGGGCTGCACGCATAATTTTGATTATGGAATATTTATATGTCTCAAACAAAGACAACACGGCTCCGCAATTTTGCTTGAAGCACGATCATTCTATGGTCTTGGGATTTGGTTTCCGTAATTTGCGTTCCCTTCGTATCGCAGTCGATGCACGAAAAGGCATGTTGGAATGACCAGCGCTCCAGGTTTCTTTCGATTGAACGGGACGCACGACAGACAGGTCGTTCTGTTTGCTCTCCAATGAACGGCGAATGCTTCCCCGAAAATGGTCAAGTTGTCGCAGCATCAATCTGTTTGAAACCGCAAGCTGTTCTGTAAGTTATCTCTATGTGATCCAATAGATGGAAACGAAACCGCATTTGCGTTACAGCCACGCAAGCAAGGCAGGCGCCTCTCCGGCGGCCTGCCGTTTCCGCGTGTCGGATCACATCCTCGACAAGCCCATTCAGGGAAACTTCAAATGGAAAAACTAGATCGGCGTACGGGTGACAGTTCTGGCGCCCCGGATGAAGCGGGTTTGACCGCCGACGCGGCAACGAACAACCGGTCCGCGCCATCGACCGGCGATGCACAGAGTGAGACTGAGACAGGCGGGACCGCG
The DNA here is from genome assembly GCF_057180185.1 of Labrenzia sp. ATLA3. Taxonomy (NCBI): domain Bacteria; kingdom Pseudomonadati; phylum Pseudomonadota; class Alphaproteobacteria; order Hyphomicrobiales; family Stappiaceae; genus Labrenzia; species Labrenzia sp. ATLA3. Next base: position 254,653 of record NZ_JBXUKV010000005.1, on the reverse strand, counting down.
CCCAAAAAGCCGTTTTGGCGTCGTCCCGTCTTTCTGATCTTACTCCTCGGGCTCGCAGCGGCAATCGTTGCCGCCGTCCTTTACTACTGGATCAACGTAGCGCCCTATGAAAGCACCGACGACGCCTTTGTGGATGCGGACATCATTCAGGTCACACCGCAGACCTCCGGCCAGGTGATCAAGGTCGCGGTTGGCAACAATGCTCCCGTAAAGGAAGGTGACCTCCTGATCGAAATCGACCCTGCTCCGGCAAGGGCGGCACTGGAAACGGCGACCGCACAACTGGCACGGGCGCAAGCGGAAAAGCAGCAGGCGGAGGCAAGCGTCGCGCAGGCCAAACAACAGGCGGCGGAAGCCGAGGCCAACCTGGACGCGGCCAACGTGAAGGCAAACAACGCCCAGAAGAACTTCGAGCGCAACCAGCGTCTGTTCCAATCGAATTCCGCTGCGATATCGGATATGGCGGTCGATGACAGCCAGGCCAACGCGCGGCAGATCGAAGCGCAGGCAAAGGCCTCCGAACAGGCTCTTGCGACCGCGAATACGAATGTCGGCGTTGCCGAAGCAAAAGTCGCTGCTGCCAATGCCGCGATCAAGGCTGCGAAGGCGCAGGTGGATGCCAACCGCATCCAGCTCGGCTACACCACCATCACTGCAAGTCAGGCCGGAACGATTGTTCAGAACAACGTCGGTGTCGGCGCTTTCGCCACCAAGGCCGCGCCGATGATGGCACTGGTTCCCAACGACATCTTCGTGACAGCCAACTACAAGGAAACACAGCTCGACCGGATCCGCCCCGGACAGGAAGTCGACATCCATGTGGATGCCTATCCCTCGACGGACTTCAAGGGCAAGGTCGTGTCGATCCAGCAGGGTGCCGGGCAGGCGTTCCAGCTTTTGCCGCCGCAGAACGCCACCGGCAACTTCGTGAAAGTGGTCCAGCGTGTCCCGGTTCGCATTTCCATGACCAACCCTGATCCGGACCGTTATGTGCTTGGCCCTGGCATGTCCGTGACAACCAACATCAAGGTCGACTGAGATGGCCGGCTCCATCCCCGGTCAGGACTGGTCGAACGAACGCTCGGCCGCCGGAACACGGTCGCCATGGCTGATGACTTTCGTCGTCTCCATAGCGACGTTCATGGAAATCCTCGACACGTCGATTGCCAATGTCTCGCTCACCAATATCGCCGGCAGTCTCGGCGTATCGGACAACGAGGCGACATGGATGGTGACCAGTTATCTGGTCGCCAACGCGATTGTTATTCCGATCAGTGGCTTTCTGTCCCGGGCGATCGGCCGCAAGCGCTATTTCATGATCTCGATCTTCCTGTTCACGGCCTCCTCGGTGCTGTGTGCCCTTGCTCCCAATCTCGGCTTCCTGATCGCTGCGCGCGTGCTTCAGGGCATCGGGGGCGGCGGACTGGCGCCGGTTGAACAGTCCATGCTCAGCGACAGCTTCCCACCGGAAAAGCGGAGCCAGGCCTTCGCCGCATTCGGCCTTGTCGTCGTTGTGGCTCCCATTATCGGGCCGACCATCGGCGGGTATGTCACCGACACGATTTCCTGGCACTGGATCTTCCTGATCAACCTGCCGGTCGGCATCATCGCCCTCTTCCTCGTCTACTTTCTCGTCAGCGAGCCGGAGCTTCTGGTGCGCGAACGCAAGGAGCGCCTGAAGAAAGGTCTGCGGGTCGATTATATCGGCTTCCTGCTCTGGGCCTTTGGCCTGGCCGGACTGCTGATCACGCTCGACCGGGGCCAGACCGAAGGCTGGCTTGATTCGAACCTGATCAGGGTGATGATCGTCATGGCCGTGATCGGCCTCGGCGTCGGCACCGTTTGGGAGCTCAAGCACGACGACCCGATCGTTCCGCTGAAACTGTTGCGGACGCCGAACCTGGCGATTGCGACAATCATGATGCTGCTACTTGGAATGCTGGTCTTCGGTACCATTCAGATCATTCCGCAGATGCTGCAGCAGGTCTATGGCTATACCGCCTACAATGCCGGACTGGTGCTGACGTTCGGCGGCTTCATTGCAATCTTCATGATGCCGATATCAGGCGTGTTGACCAGCAAGGTCGATCCCCGCCTGTTGCTGCTGCCCGCCTTCGGCATGCAGGCACTCGCCTTCTACACTTTTTCGGGCTTCAATCTGGAAAGCACATTCGCGGATGCAGCGTGGGGTCGCTTTACCATGTCCATCGCCCTTCCCTTCCTGTTCATCCCGATCACCACGGTCGCCTATATCGGCCTGCCGCCGGGAGACAGCGACAAGGCGTCGGCCATGCTGAATTTCTTCCGAAATCTTGGCGGCGCTTTCGGTATCTCACTGACCCAGACGTTGCTGGAACGACGCGACCAGTTTCACCAGAGCCGCATCACGGAAACCGTAAACGAGCTGAACCCCTACTACAGAGAGACCATCGCCACGCTGACGCAACAACTGGGCTCACACAGCCGGGCACTTGCCGCCCTTTACCAGAGCGTCCAGCAACAGGCGATGATGCTTTCCTATATCGATGTCTTCTACGTGTTGATGTGGTGCACGGCCTCGGTGCTCCCGTTCGTTCTCTTCCTGCGGACGAGAAAGGCAACGAGGACATCAGGACAACCAGGAGAAGCCGCCACGAGCCATTGAGGCAGAAGGTGTCCAGAGCGACGGCATCAAGCATAAGGTGCCGTCGCTTCTGATAATGTTTGTCGTGTCAGGACAAGGCTGCCAGAGCTTCTGCGTGCAAAGCGGCATTGGCCGCAGCGATGACATGGCCTTCCGAGTGCAGGCCCAGGGCTTCCCCCTTCCAGTCGGTGATCACGCCTCCGGCGCCCTCGATTACGGGAACGAGCGCCATGTAATCGTAGGGATGCAGGTTCATTTCGAACACCAGATCGCAGTGCCCCGACGCCAGCAGACCGTAGGCGTAGCAATCCCCCCCGAAGCGGCGCATGGCGACTTTTCGTGAGAGCGCCTCGAATTTTGCACTTCCCGCAGCATCGAACGTATCGGGTGTCGTTGTATAAAGGATCGCCTCGTCCAGCCGGGTTCGGCCGCTGGTACGGCAGGGCGCACCATCGAGTGTCGATGCTTTGCCGCGCTGACCCGTCCAGCGTTCACCGGTCGGCGGTATCGAGATGATACCGAGTTCCGGCGCCCCGTTGTAAAGGCAGGCAATCAGGGTGCCGAAGGTCGGCATCCCGGAAACGAAACTCTTTGTCCCGTCAATCGGGTCCAGCACCCAAACGTAATCTGCATCCAGGCGGGCATCATCGTGCTCTTCGCCAAGGATGCCGTGGACCGGGAAGCGCTGGACAATGCGTTCACGCATGGCCGCTTCGATGGCGCGGTCGGCCTGGGTGACCGGGGAGAGGTCGGCTTTTTGCTCCACGTCCAGAGGCTTGCGGAAGTAGGTCATCGCCATGGCGTCGGTCACGTCGGCGAGCCCGTCGGCAAAACGCGCCAGCATCTCCGTTTCGGGCGGCGTCGTGGAGCTCTGCATGAATTTTCCTCGTCTGCGGGGGCTGGCAACGATGGTTCGCCAGCAAATTAACTGTAGACAAAAGACACAAAAATGCAAGACTACACAAATATCCCCAGAACCGCGACCAGAGGACGCGGCAATAAAAAAGGGTCTCGGGAGGATCCGATCCGGGGCAGCTACTGGCACACGAATACGTGGATCAACAAGGAGAGACGACAATGAAGACCTGGAGCAAATTCACCTTGGCTTCGCTGTTTGCCGTCGGCATGGCGACAACAGCCTCCGCTGATGAAATCACTGTCTACACAGCGCTTGAGGAAGAAGAGATCGCGGCATATGTCGAGGCGGCGCAGGAGGCGATGCCTGATACCGAGATCAATGTGCTACGCCTGTCCACCGGCAAGCTGGGCGCCCGTCTTCTGGCAGAAGCGGGAAATCCGCAGGCCGACGTGATCTGGGGATGGGCCGTCAGCGCCATGATGGATCCTCAGATCCTCGAGATGCTGGAACCCTACGCAGCCAAGGGCGTCGATGTTCTGCCCGCCACTTTCCGTGGTGAAGACGGCAAATGGTTTGCTCCGATCGGCTACATGGGAGCGTTTTGCGTCAACACGGCACGGCTTGAGGAAAAGGGCCTGCCGATGCCCAAGAGCTGGAAGGATCTCGAGAACCCGGACTTCAAGGGCGAAATCCTGATGCCGGACCCGAATTCTTCCGGGACCGGGTATCTGCACGTCAATGCAGTGTTGCAAACCATGGGTGAAGAGGCCGGTTGGGCGCAGCTCGAAGCCGTCGACCCGAACATGGCACAATATACCTCGTCCGGATCCAAGCCCTGCAAGTCCGCGCGCGTCGGCGAATACACTGTCGGCATTTCACTGGCATTCACCGCGATGCAGTCCATCGAGGAAGGCTATCCGCTGGCCATGGTCTTCCCAGAGGAAGGTGTTGGATATGAGCTTGAAGCCTCCGGCCTGATGGCCAGCTCCGACAACAAGGAGGCGGCAAAGGCCTTTCTTGACTGGACAATGTCTGACGAGGCAATCGACCTCTACCAGCAGTACAAGGCGTTGATCACGGTTCCGGGTGTCGATGCTTCCGAGGCGGCCGAAAAAGCGGGCCTGCCGGCTGACATTTCGACTGTCCTGGCGGATATCGACTTCGTCACTGCAGCCAAGAACCAGACGGACGTGAAGGCTACCTGGAAGGAAAAGCTGGGCCGTTGATGGTGCGCGCGGCGGCTCCGGCCGCCGCCAGAAGCGCGCGGGGCTTCGCTGGAGACCCGCGCCCCACTTTGACAGGAGACCTGACCCGCCGTGTATCTGACTGTCCGCAACGCCACCAAGACCTTCGGGTCCTTCAAAGCGCTCGACGACGTCTCGATCGAGATTGATCGACGGGAATTCGTTTGTCTGCTGGGTCCGTCCGGCTGTGGCAAAACGACCCTCCTGCGGCTGATCGCAGGGCTATCGGAGCTCAACAGCGGCGATATCCTTCTGGAGGGAGCCGCGCTTTCAAACCTTCCCGCACGCAAGCGGGGCTTCGGTATCGTGTTCCAGTCCTACTCGCTCTTTCCCAACATGACAGTGGCCGAGAACATCGGTTACGGGCTGAAGATCCGTGGCACGCCGCAGTCAGAGATTTCACGCCGCGTGACTGAACTGCTGGAGCTGGTGAAGTTACCGAAAGTCGCCGGCAAGTTTCCCGGTCAACTGTCCGGCGGACAGCAGCAGCGGATCGCATTGGCCCGGGCAATCGCCGTCGATCCGCGCGTCTTGCTGCTGGACGAACCGCTGTCTGCGCTGGACGCGAAGGTTCGGGCCGAGTTGCGCGGCGAAATCCGCCATGTTCAGCGTTCGCTCGGCATACCAACCCTGATGGTGACACACGATCAGGAAGAGGCGCTGGCGCTGGCGGACAAGATCATCTGCATGAACCATGGCGTCGTGGTGCAGGCAGGCACGCCGGAAGATCTCTACCACCGTCCGGCGACGCGCTTCGTGGCGGACTTCATGGGGATCAGCAATCTCGTTTCCGCCGAGCCTATCCGCCGAGAATTCCCGGATCTGATGGCACAGCGGCCGGAAGGAACGGGCGCGGACCATGTGGCCTGCATTCGCCCGGAACAGATCGGCCTGACACCCGCGCAGGACGGCAACGCCACCGTGCGCAGCATCAGTTTCCTTGGCAATCTGCGGCGGCTTGAGGTCGACAGCGCAATCGGGCCGCTGGTTGTCGAGACTCACGGCTACAATTCCTGTCACGAGGGCGAGCGCGTGAACCTGAGCATTCCACCGGAAGCCTGCACCTGGGTGACTGACGATATGCCCCAACAGCCTGCCGAGACCGCCGCATGAGCGGTGTAGAAACGATGACCACGCCTGCGCGCAGACAACTGGATGCGAACCGGCTGCTGACGCTTGTCTGCGTCGGGCTGCCTCTGCTTGGGCTCGTCCTCTTCTTTCTCTACCCGATGGTGGTCGTGTTCCTGCGATCCCTGACGGTTGACGACGGTTACGGGCTTGCCAACTACACGCGCGTTCTGGGCTCGACGGGGTTCTGGCGTGCAACCGAACATTCCCTGCTCATGGGGGCCGCCACGACGGTGCTCAGCGTCTTCCTGGGTTTCATCATCGCACACGGCCTCTATCGCTGCGCTTTCCCGGGCAAGTGGCTGATCCGCGGTGTGATCGTCCTGCCGCTGCTCGCCCCCTCCCTTGTGCAGGCACTTGGGCTGATATTCCTTCTGGGGCGCAACGGCGTCATCAGCCGTGCCCTGGGTGTCGAAATCGATATCTACGGCTTCTGGGGCCTGTTGATCGCCAACACACTTTATGCTCTGCCGCAGGCGGTGATGATTATCGGTGCGGCGCTGGTCCTGCTGGATGCGCGCGTTTACGAAGCGGCGGAAGTGATGGGCGCCTCGCCGTCACGCCAGTTTCGCGACCTCACCCTGCCCGCTGCGCGCTTCGGCATCCTGAACGCGGCTTTCGTCTGCTTCACAATCACGATCACCGATTTCGGCAACGCGGCTGTGATCGGCGGGGACTACTCGGTTCTGGCAACCGAAATCTACTCTCAGGTGGTTGGCCAGCGGAACTTCAACATGGGCGCCGTGGTCGGCATCATGCTGTTGTTGCCAACGGTGGTTTCCTACGCCATCGAGCGTCAGGCGATGAAACGGCAACAAGTCGGACAGGTGACCGGTCAGGTGCCATACCGGCCATCCTTTGCAGCGGTGCGCGACCCGGTCATGGCATCGCTTTCGCTTTTAATCTGCGCCGGCATCGTCGCGGTGATCGGCATCGTTGTCTACGCAAGCTTCGTCACCCTGTGGCCCTACAACATGGCGCTGTCATTCAAGCACTATGACATCACGCTGGCCGGGGGCTATTCCTCGCTCTGGATGACCATCGCCATATCGCTCATGGCGGCGACGGGAGGCACGCTTGCCGTCTTCCTCCTGTGCCTTGGGCTGCGCCGGCTTCCGCGCAGCGTGGCCCAGTCCATCCAGATGCTCGCCGCCATGCCGGCCGCAGTGCCGGGGATGGTCCTGGGGCTTGCCTATATTCTAACTTTCAATTCAACGGCGACACCGCTCTACCTCCTCTATGGGACGGCGGCCCTCATCGCGATCGTCAACTTCTACCACTACCACACGCAGGGCTTTCTGACGGTGATGACCGGTTTTCGCCAGTTGCCCAAAGCGCTCGAGGAAGCGGCGGACAGCCTTGGGGCCGGCATGGCCCGGACAGCGGTCGATATCATCGCGCCGTTCATAGCCCCCATGCTCGTCTCGGTCTTCTTCTTCCTCTTCATGCGGTCCATGGTCACGCTGTCGGCTGTTGTCTTCCTCACCACACCTGACCTGAGTGTCGCGGCAGTCACCATCATGCGGCTGGACGATGCAGGTCTGACCTCGCAGGCTGCCGCCTTTGCCACCTGCCTTATGGCGGTTGTCTGCGTCGCGCTTTTGGGTATGAAGGCAACACTGACGTTGATGGGGCGGCGAAACAGGATCAAGAGGCCAGTCTGATGTGGGCAAAGGAACGTCACCGGCGCATCCTCTCAATGCTGGGCGCGAAGCAGCAGGTGAGCGCCAATGACCTGGCGGAGATGCTGAACGTCTCTCGCGAGACGGTGCGTCGCGACCTTTTGGATCTGGAGGAAGCCGGTCAGGTCAGCCGCGTGCATGGCGGGGCGGTATTGCCCGAGCCACGTTCCGAAGAGCCTTTCCGCCAACGGATGACGACGCAGATCCGGGCAAAATCGGAGATTGCCCGCAAGGCGGCCAGTCTGATCCAGCCCGGGCAGACGATCCTGGTGGACGCAGGCACGACCACCGCCATATTCGCGCGGGAACTGGTGAAACTGTCGGACCTCTCAGTCATTACCAATTCCCTGGATATAGCCACCACGCTGCAGGGAGCCGGCAAGGAAGTGCTGCTGCTGGGCGGGCGGATGGCCGCTGACGTGCCGGCAACGGTCGGAGAACTCACCCTCTCCGAAATCCGCCGTTTCCGTGTCGACCTTTGCTTCTCCGCCCCGGTCGCGGTGCATCCGACAACCGGCGCGTATTTCTACGACCTGCAGGAAGCCGAAATCGCCATCGCCATGGCGGCACAGGCGCTGCAGACAGTCATTCTGGCCGACCAGAGCAAGCTTGGCAAAACCAGCAGGGTGCAGTCCTGGCAGGCCGGAGAGATCGGCCGGCTGGTAACAAACAAGGCGGTTGCTGCAGAGCAGATAGCCGCCTTCCGTCAAGCCGGCGTGGATGTCGTGTCCTGAGACCTGGAAAACACCAGGGTGTGGACCAATTTGGACCTGCCTGGAATGCGCAAACCCATCAGGATCTTGCGCCGTGTTGCGGACGGATGCTCCAGGAGATCCCGAGCACACTCAAGAGCATGACAGCGGGGAGGATCGCCAAAGGGCTCCCCGCCGCGATGAGTGCTGTGCCCGCCGCACACGCAATGGATGCCGCAGCTTCCGCGAGCGTCGACGTCTTCGAGGCGACCTGCCGACGTCGGAAGGTGGAGCGATTGGCTTGCGCTCTAAACCAGAGTTGAACCAGCACTGCAGATGCTGCTGCAATCATTGCGCCTGCGGCGGTAATCACGGCACCCTGGATTGATATGAGTGCCAGACCCAAGGTAATCGGCAGCACAATTGCTGCGATGAGGATCAGGACCGACACCACTTTCGCCCACAGGCGTGTAAACGCAGAGATGGGGGCCGTTGCAATCAGGTCTGGTGCATCCTCACCGGAGATCGTCAGCCACGCAAGACCGCCGGCTAGCTGACCAACCGCCATGACAACAACGGGGGCGACTATCGCGGAAATCTCGGTTTTCTCGCCAAAGCTGACCCAGAGCATGACAGCGGGCGGGATGAGATAGAGAACCTGCATCAATGACTGGGAAACCAGCCAGGGATCGCGGGCGATGAGCTTGAGTTCCTTAAAAACGAGCGCGCCGAGCGGCGAATGACTGCGAAAAGTCCGTTCAGAGGCGCGTCCACGCCGGGTCTTTTCCGTAACGCCAAGTGCCAACACGACAATGCTGCGAAACTGAACCGCGCCGCGCCAGGCCCCCACCGCAAAAAACACGGCAGAAACTGCGAGGAACAGAAAGACGGCACTGGTCTGGCCGGCCACCGTGTGGGCGAGGAACCACCATGCCGAACCTTCACCTGGTGCATGCTTTGCCAGGAAGTCCGGATCGAAGAGCGTGAACCGGGACATTGATCCGAAGGACAGGATCGCAACCACTTGCATCCCGATCAGGAACGCCGCGCCCACGACCGCAGCCAGAATTTGCGCGTAGAAGCGCGTGCGCTGTGCGCCAACCATTCGGAACAACGCAAGCGTGATCAGCACCCCTGCCCCGGTTGCGTTCAACGAGACCGCCAGGAGAACAATATATCCCGCCAGCCAGTGCGCGCCGCCAAGCGCCACCGCAACGTTGAGAAATGGCGAAATGACCAGCGCCGACATCGCCCAGCTTGTCACAGCCATCATGACAATTCGCACCAGAAACAGGTCGCGGGAGGGCGCAGGGGAAGACAGGATCAGGTCGAGGTCATCACGGGAGTAGAACGCACGCGTTACAGACTCCATCGCCTGTGACAGCATCATCGTGAAGCTGAGCAGGACCGTGACCGAAAGCACTGCCTGTACGGTCTGATCGAGCACAAGCCCCGTGGCAAATCGGGGGGAAAGCACGGCGTAGGCGATCAGGTGCATGACCGCATAGAAGATGCTCATGCCGATCAGGGCGCGCGACAGGCTCGTGTTGCGCCAGCCTGAAAACATCCACGCCCAGTCGCGCCAGGCAAGCCGCAGCTCATGCCGTGAGAAACGTAACAGGGCGGAAGGTGCCGCTATCGCTCTCATGCCACTTTCTCATCCAGGATATTGGCCGTGCCCGCATGTGTATCGCCGTCGACGTTGCCGCCCACGATTTCCAGGAAAATGTCCTCCAGAGAATTGCCGACGGCGTTCGCCCGTTCTCCTTGCAGCTCTTCCAGCGTTCCTTCGGCGACGAGCTGCCCCCGAGCGATAATGCCGATCCGGTCAGCCATGCGCTCCGCAACTTCGAGGATATGCGTCGTCATGATGATCGACACGCCCTGCGCGACAAGCCCGGATAGAACCTTCTTCACCTGCCGGGCAGAGCCTGCGTCAAGTCCCGTGAGCAGTTCATCGAGAATGATCAAACGCGGTTCGTGGATCAAGGCACCGGCAAGCGCCACCTTCTGGCGCATCCCTTTCGATAATCCGCCGCAGCGTTCATTGGCGTGAGAGGCAAGCCCAAAGGATTCCAGAAGAGTATCGGCCTTGAACCTTGCAAGGTCCGGCTGCATGCTCCAAAGGCCTGCCACGAACTCAAGATATTCGAGCGGGGTCAGCTTGTCATAGACCATGGGTTCGTCCGGCACCCAGGCCAGGACCTGTTTGGCGGCAATCGGGTCCGCAAAGGCGTCGATGCCGCAGACCCTGACCATGCCCGCATCGGCCTGGAGCAAACCCGCCACCATCCGCAGCGTGGTGGTTTTGCCTGCACCGTTCGGGCCCAGCAAGGCATAGAATTCGCCACTACGCACCTTCAACGAGAGATCGTCGACGGCAGGTTCACTGAAGCGCTTGTGAAGATTGAGAATTTCGAGAGCGGCGGCACTGGAAGACGGCATCTGTTTCTCGTCTCTGGAAGATTTTGTCCAGTTTACCGATGGGTCCTTTCGTTAATGTAAAACCCGGTCATTTGTCGCCGTTTGAAGCACGTTGAGCGAAAAAAGGGTTGGAAGACAGGTTCGTTCATTTCGTCCCCCCCTACCCCCGGCTTGGTTGGAAACGATCAGCGCCGGTTCGGGAGGCCTCGCCAGAAGCCCCCACAATCTGCCCCGAAAGCCCTTCTTCACTGAGCTCGGACGGGCCCGATAAGCGGTGTCTTTACAGGCTTTGCGACCCCGAAGAACACAACGATGGTGTGAGCCGAGAAGTGCGTCGACACCGCCTCGGGAGGGTTCTCGCTGAACCCTGCCTTCGTATCGTTCCAGCCGTTGCCGACCCACGTATTGCCTGCCGGGTCAATCGCGATGGGGGCGACGGTGTGCAAACCGCCGATATACCCCTCGGCGGGCGTGATCGGATCGCCGGTCTTCAGTCCTGCCGGGCAGGTTTCGGTGCGCACACCGCAAAGCTGAGTAACGGACTGACTGGTGGAACTCGCCACCCAGACATTGTCATTACCGTCGATGGCGACGCCCCAAGGGCCCGTAATGGCGCCGTTCGCGTTGAAAGGACCGTGGACCGTACCGTCGGGGGAGATCCTGGAGATATCACCACCGGGGTATTTGCTGACGATGCCCCACAGGTCGATCCATGCATGGGCCGCAATGTCGTCGGCAGACATTGTCCCTTCCCGTGCCTCGAGCCGCGACTCGAGCTTCTGCTTGACGAGGGCCAGTTTCTCCCCTGTCCCTGGATGCCCGACAAGGTTGCCGACCCAGGCATTGCCCTGGCTGTCGATGGCAATGGCATGTGGGCTGAAGCCGACCTTGAACTCTTCCGCCTTGGATGGATTGTCCGCCGGAAACCGGGTCACCGTGTCGGAGCCGCTGTTGGTGATCCAGATCCTGTCCTTCTGGTCAATGGCGATGCCGAAGGGCAACTTGACCTGCAACGTGCCATCTGCGGGTTTGCCGTCCACGGTTTGGCCCAGAAGGCGTCCTTTGGACGGGTCGCCGCCGGGAATGTGGACGATTTGGCCGTTGGCATTGTCCAGCGCCCAGACATCGCCGTTGGGTGCGACGAGGACGCCCTGCATCTGCCCGAGCTTGCCATCAAAGTTGTAGCCGCCTTCAGGCGACAGCGGCTTGCCAGTCTTGCGGTCCAGCACGGAAATCGTGCTGCCGATCAGATTTGTGAGCCAGACCTTGTCATCGGCGGAAAAGGCGACGCCCCATCCGGGGCTGTCGAGACCGCCGCCTTGAAAGCCTGTGATTGCAGGTGACAGAGGTTTGCCATTCGGTGCGAATTTCCCGCTGCCGGCTCCGAATTGCTGGAAGATCGTGGTCTGGGACCCGACCAGCCAATTGTTGTTGGTCCAGAAATTACCCTCAACATCAATGGCGGCGCCGCCCACCGCGAAAAAGCCGCCACCGGAATAGACCAGCGACAACGTCCACGAACTGGGCGCATGGAAAAGGTAGGGAACCAGTGACACGTCTCGGTAGCGTTTGCCTTCCGGCACGGGATAGAAAGTGTCCAGCAGCCCGAAGAGCTTGTCCGCATTGTGCCAGGGGTAGCGCGCGATGTTCTGCGCCGCCTGGAGCGTATCTGTCGGCGCTGCGCCGCCAGGCGGCGTGGCAGCCTCGAACAGCTTGTCACAGGCGTCCGGAATGGCTGTCACACAGGCCGACAGCAGCAGACCCAACGTGTTGAACTTGGCCAGTGTCGTGGTCACCGGAGCATTCAGCGGATCCACGATAACCGGCCCAAGGCCGCCCGTTTCAAGATCGACAAGGTTCGGCACGTTGCCTGCGGCAATCTTCAGCCCAAGAGCGTTGCCACTCAGTGAGCTACCGTCCAGAAATTGTGCGGCTGTCCAGGCAGAAGCCACCGTGGTCAGTTCGTTGATCGTCACGCGTTGCGGTGGCTCTACCCCCAGTGTGGCCATCAATCTGGTTGCCGGATTGTCGCCTTTGCCGGCTGCAGACTTTGCTTCTCCGCCCGCCGCCAAAAGATAGAGAACACCAGCTTCCCCGGTCCTTTCAGGAACCGCAAGGTCATAGCTGCCATCGTCTTTGGTCTTGGTCGCGACAAGCTTTTGAGGGGCGCCCGGACCTGCCAGCCAGAGGGTCACTTCAGCTCCGGAGACCGGACTGCGGCCGACTTCAACCTGTCCTGAAATATTGTCCCCGGCATACGCTGGCAGGGACAGAAGAGCCGCAGCAAGGGTCAGGGCAGCACGATTTACAAAGCGCAACATTGGGAACGACCTTTCAAGACAGAATAGAAATCATCCATGTGGCTCGACCCATTGATGCCGAGTTCGAAATTTCGATATTCCGCAGCGTAATCAACCCCCGATTTCTTGCAAGGAAAAGCTGCCGCCAGGGCTATCTGCTCTCAACCTCCCTGCTTTGGTTTTCAAGGGTTTGTCTCAGAATAAGCAAGCCCATGCCTTCTCTCTTTCGACAAAGAGGCAACGGAACGCCGAGACTGTGCTCGAAGCTGAACAATCGGCGCTATGTTCGCCAGGACTGGCCAACGTCAAACCCCAGGCAGAGCATCTGAATAATGCCCATCTAATGCCGCACGATGGGTGTCCAGGCGGGTGATCGTGGTTGACGAGCACACGGAATCTCTGTCAGTCCCGGGGGAAGGAGAAAAATCATGAAAGCAATGCTGTTCGAAACATTCGGTCCCGCTGCCGATGTTCTTCAATCTCGCGATATCGACAAGCCCACGCCCGGACCCGGCCAGGTGCTGGTGAAGGTCGAAACGAGCGGGGTCAATCCATCCGACACCAAGAAACGCCTTGGCTCGTTTCCGGACCTTCTCGACAAGGGTTACGTCATCCCGCACAGCGACGGCGCCGGCATAATCGAAGCCGTTGGTGACGGCGTTTCCACGGCCCGTGTCGGAGAACGGGTCTGGATCTACAACGCCCAGTTCGGGCGCCGGTTCGGCACGGCTGCTGAGTATGTCGCTGTCGACAGCGATCACGCCCCTTCCCTGCCCGAAGCGGCTGATTTCGAGACCGGTGCCTGTCTCGGCATTCCGGTCATGACGGCACATCGGTGCGTTTTTGCAGATGGTGATGTCAGGGATCAAACCGTCCTGGTCACTGGAGGCGCGGGCCGCGTCGGCCATTATGCGATACAGTGGGCGGCCCTTGCCGGCGCGCGCGTCATCGCCACGGCCAGCAACGAAGAAGACGAAGCTGCCTGCCGGGACGCGGGCGCCGAGATCGTTATCAACCATCGGAATGACGACTGGCCGCAGCAACTGCTCTCCGCGACAGGTGGTACCAAGGTCGATCGGGTGATCGATGTCGAATTCGGGGCTAATCTGGAAAAGGTGCTCGACGTCATTCGGACCAGTGGCGTGATCGCGACCTACTCATCTTCCGCCGACATGCAGCCCAAACTGCCGTTCTACCGGATGATGTACATGGACCTGACCATACATCTGGTCATTGTCTATGCCATGCCGGACAGTGCCAAGAAACGGGCCATCGATGATATCGATGCTGCGCTTTCGGCGAACAAACTGAAGCACCGCATCGCGAAAGTGTTTCCGCTTTCAGCCTGCGCCGAGGCGCATGCACTGATCGAAAGCGGCAAAACCCGTGGCTGCGTGGTGCTTCTCTGTCAGGAAAGCTGACCTGTTCGGCGCGGCAACGTGCCGGGCGATCAAAAAGCACAACTTTCCACGATACATTGGCAAGGCCGTTTCCCGGCCTTGCCAAATGCCGCCCGATTGCCCGACACAAAAGAGGTGCTCCTTGAACCCCTGGAACTTGTGCACGGATGCGATCAGGCCTTTGTGCGGCGAGAAATAGCGACGCATTCGGGACTGCTGGCCGTTGAGCAGTTCCGCAGGTATGGCCAACCTGATTTCTCTGGGGTTCTGGGTGTATCCCGGACCGGCGCTTGCACACCACAACGTGTCCGCCTGGTGGACACCCTCCTGTTTCCAGTACCTGGATCCCAGCACCGGTCCCTATAGTTCGACCGTTGCGTTTGGGAGGAACGCGGCGCCGCAGCCACAAAGGCCCGGTTTTTACCGGCACTTCGACCTCCGTCCTTAGTCACAACGAGAAACGGATGTCATGCACAGCCACTCTTTGACGACGATTGTCTCCAACAGTTTTCTGGCAGCCGCCGGCATCTGCTTTCTGTTCGGCACTGCCGTCACGGTGAGCGATGTCGTCTTGCGCGCAACTGCCGGGACCAATGTTCCAGGCGCCATCGAGCTGACGTCGCTTTCCATTGGCCTTGGTGCGCTTCTGTCCATGCCGGTCTGCTACGCCAGACAGGGACACGTCAGCGCAAAACTGCTCTCCGAGTTGGCGCCGGCGCGCTTCGCCCGGCCTTTTGGCCTGCTGGGAAGTATCGTGTCGCTCGGCTTCGCCGGACTGATCCTCTGGGCTGTGGGCCAGAACGCCCTTGCCAAGGCAGGGTCCCCGGAAACCACAGCTGATCTCGGCTTTCCGATCCCGGTCGCCCTGACCATCGTCACGCTCGCCCTTCTTGCAGCCTTCTTCGCCGCAATTACCGGCGTCTGGTTTGTCGTTCGTAACGAGAAGGCTTGATAATGGACGGTCTTCTGCTCGGCGGGCTGGGCTTCGGCGCCGCCATCATCATGATTTTTCTCGAGATTCCGGTCGCTGTCGCCCTTGGCCTCGTCGGTCTTCTGGGCGCTGCGATGATCATCGGTTTCGCCGGCACCATGACGATTGGCGCGACCACGGTCTGGGACAGCGTGACCAACTACACGCTGACCATGCTGCCGCTGTTCGTCCTGATGGGCAATCTGGCGGCGCACAGCGGCTTGTCGGCGAAGCTCTACCAGTCCATGTCGGTGTTGTTCGGTCATCGCCGGGGCGGACTGGCGCTCGCGACCATAGGCGCCTCTGCCGGTTTCGGCATGATCTCCGGCTCGTCCCTCGCCACCACCGCCACCATGGGCCGCATCGCCATGCCCCAGATGCGGCAAGCGGGCTATTCGAAATCGCTTTCGGCGGGGGCTGTCGCAGCTGGTGGCACGCTCGGCATCCTGATCCCTCCGTCGACGGTTCTGGTGATATATGCATTCATCGCCGAACAGTCGATCCGCGAGCTCCTGCTTGCAACGACCGGCCCCATCTTTCTGGCAATCCTTCTTTATTGTCTGGCAATCTGGGTTCCGATCTGGGCCGGCTGGTCGACAGCGCCCCGGCACGAACGGGCCAACCGCGCCGAACGCCGGGCAGCGCTCCGGGAGCTACTGCCACCGCTGGCGATCTTTGGCCTGATCATGGGCGGCCTCTACAGCGGCGTCTTCACGGCCAACGAAACGGCGGCCATCGGCGCAGCCCTGGTTCTGGCCTACGGGTTCCTGTCGCGCAGATTGTCGCCGAGCGGATTTCTCGAGGCCGTCAGAGATACGGCACTGACCTGCGGCGCACTGTATCTGGTCATGATCGGGGCCAATCTGTTCAACTTCTTCCTCGCGCTGTCGGGTCTGCCGTTTGCATTGACCGGCATGTTCTCAGGCATCATCGATCAGCCGCTCCTCGTCATTCTTCTGATGCTGGCGATCTACCTTGTGCTCGGGACGCTCATGGACAGTCTCGCCATGCTGCTTCTCACGGTGCCGCTCTTTGTTCCAGTCGCACAGGCCGCCGGGATCGACCTCGTCTGGTTCGGCATATTCGCGGTGATGGTGGTGGAAATGGGTCTCATCACACCACCGGTCGGCATGAACCTGTTCGTCCTCAAGACCGTGTCCCCCGACATCCGGTTGACAGAGCTCTGGAAAGGCGCGGCGCCTTTCGTCACTGCCGATTTCATCCGCGTTGCCATCATCATTGCCGTTCCGGCGATCGTGCTCTGGCTGCCACTCAACGCCAAGTGACTTCAAAGGGAGGATTTCATGTTCAAAAAACTGCTTAAAACCACGGCCATCGCGCTCTTCTGCGCATCGTCGCTGACCGCAACATTCGCGCAAGCCCGCGAGATGCGCGTCTCGTCTTTCGAACCGGCGCAGGGCTTCTATTCCGCCAAGATCCTTCAGCCCTGGATCGACAAGGTCAACACCAAGCTTTCCGACGGTACGGCATTCAAGCTGTACCCCGGTTCGATCCTGGGCGCTCCGCCCGCACAGGCAGATCTGTTGAAAGCAGGTGTCGCGGATGTGGCGCTGGTGGTGCCGACCTATACACCCGGCGTCTTTCCACTGACAGGCGTCGTTGAGGTGCCCGGCATTGTCAGCAATAGCGCGGTGGGAGCGGATATTCTCAATTCGCTGCTCGAGGACGGCAGCCTCGCCGGGGAATATGCGGACTATAAGGTCATCGCGCTGTTCACAACGCCTGCGTACCGCTTTTTCATGGCGAGTGGACCAGTCAGTGACCCCGCTCAGCTTTCCGGGCTCAAGCTGCGCTCTCCGTCGAAGTTCGGCTCCGAGCTCTTCGATATGGTGGGTGCCGCTGGTGTCGGCCTTCCCGCGCCTCAGGTCTACGAAGGTCTGGAACGTGGTGTGGTCTCAGGCGCCGTCTGGGTGATGGATGCCTACCGCACCTTCCGCCTCAACGAGGTTGCTCCGAACATCACCACCACCGGCTTCATCGCCTCGCCCATGGCAATCCTGATGAACAAGACCACCTATGACAGCCTGTCCGACGCCGACAAGGCCGTTGTCGACGAGATGTCGGGTCGTGCAACAGCGGAATGGATTGCCTCGGTCGTCGATACGACAGATGCCGAGATCGAAAAGAGCTTCCGGGAGAACGGCGACGTCAATTTCGTCGATCTGGACGATGCGGGCCTGGCCGCCTGGGACGAGGCATTCTCGGGCGCGGCACAAGCCTGGGTAAACGGTCAACCGGATGCGGATACCGCTGCAGCAACGCTCGAGCGTGCGAAGGAAATCGCCGGAGAATGAGCCGGCCCGTGTCATCCGCGCCAATGCGGCAGGAATGACCGGTCTCGTTCATCCAGCGGACGGACAGGTGGCCCACTGCCTGTCCGTCCAACGGACGGCACTCAATCTCACCTGGGTGCGGACCGTCCGCGGCGCCTAAACTGTGTCATCGCTAATTCAACAGGAAAACGACCATGGCAATCAATGCACTGGGCTATCTCGGTGTGCGCTCCGACAGGCTGGATGACTGGAGCGACTTTGCCGGCAAGCTGCTCGGAATGCAGACGATCGACCGCGGCAACAAGGCGCTCGCCTTTCGCATGGACGACCGGATGCAACGCCTGCTCGTGTCGGACGAAGACGGCGACACCCTCGCCTTCATGGGCTGGGAGGTCGAGAATGCGGACGACCTACAGACCTATGCCGGCCGGCTTGAACGGTCGGGCGTCCGGGTGACCCTCGGCTCAAAAGCGCTGTGCGACCGGCGTTTCGTCGAAAACCTGATCGCCTTCGAAGATCCGATGGGCAACCGCATCGAACTGTTTCACAACCCGATGATCGCATCGGACCCTTTCCGTCCGGGGCGGCCGATAGACGGCTTTATGACAGGCCCCCTGGGAATGGGGCACGCCGTGCTGCACGTGAAGAACATCGACGTCATGCTGCCTTTCTACCGGGACCTTCTGGACTTCCAGGTCTCGGACTACGGCCTTCAGCCTTACGGGCTCTACTTCTTCCATGTGAACGAACGCCATCATTCCTTCGCAATGGTCGGATCGGGACAGGCCGGCTTTCATCACTTCATGGTCGAATTCCAGAACCTCGATGACGTCGGTCAGGGCTACGACCTTGCCCAACTGGACGAGGGCCGCGTCGCCTACACGCTCGGCCGGCACACCAACGACTACATGACCTCCTTCTACGCCAACTCGCCATCGGGCTTTTTCGTGGAAAACGGCTGGGGCGGCCGGTTGATCGACCCCGCCACCTGGGAACCGCACGAGACCCACGACGGGCCAAGCTTCTGGGGTCACGAGCGCCTCTATCTGACCGAGGAAGGCGGGCGCAAACGCCTGCGCGACATGCGCCTTGAAGCCGCACAGGCCGGCCGCCGCTCGCCACCCGTTGTGGAGTGCCCGTGGCTTTACGGCGAACTTGCAAAACAGGGGAAATAACCATGGAGCATTTCGATGTCGCCATTGTCGGCTATGGGCCGGCAGGGGCAACGCTCGCGCATCTTCTCGGCGCATGCGGGCTGAAAACGCTCGTTCTCGAACGGGAAAGCGCACACTATCACCTGCCGCGTGCGGTGCATTTCGATGCCGAGGTGATGCGCGTCTTCCAGTGGATCGGCATCGCCGAAGAGATGGAAGAAAAGACCCATCCCCATCCGGGCATGCGCTTTGTCGACCCGCAGGGCAAACTGCTGCTCGACTGGCCGCGGCCACAGGGCGAGGGACCACAGGGCTGGCGAGCGAACTACCGCTTCCACCAGCCTGACCTCGAAGAACTCCTGCGCGACCATATGGCCCGGCGTCAGAGCGTCGTGGTGCGCAGCCGCTGCGAGGTGTTCCACGTAGAGGACAAGGGCGAGCGGGTCCAGCTGCGCTACGAGGACATGAGCTGCGGCAGCATCGAACGGATTTCGGCGCAATATGTCGTCGGCTGCGACGGAGCGCGCTCTCTCATCCGCCGCTATATCGAAAGCGGCATGGAGGACTTTGGTTTTCATGAACGCTGGCTCGTCGTCGATGTGATCCTGAAGACCGAAAAACCGGAACTTGGTGATCATTCGATCCAGTATTGCCGGCCCGAAAGACCGGCGACTTACGTGCGTACGCCGGGAAAGCGTCGCCGTTGGGAAATTACCGTGCGTCCCGAAGAGGACAGCGCGCAGATCACGAAGCCGGAAAACGTCTGGGCGCTTTTGTCCGACTGGATCACGCCGGACGAAGCAGATCTCGAACGCACCGCGGTCTATGTCTTCCATTCCCTCGTTGCGAAAGACTGGCGCAAGGGACGGCTTCTGCTGGCTGGTGACGCCTGCCATCAGACGCCGCCCTTCATGGGCCAGGGAATGTGTGCAGGCACGCGCGATGTCGCCAATCTCTTCTGGAAGCTTGCGCTCGTCTGCAAGGGCAAGGTCACGGGCAGCGACGCCGAACGGCTGCTGGACAGCTACGAGAGCGAACGAAAGCCGAATGCCCGCGAATACATCCAGACGGCCGTGCGTCTAGGCGGCTTGATCAACACTGCCGGAACGCAAGAAGCACTTCGCGCCGCCCTGCCCGCGCGTGACGGGTCCGCCCGCATGGAAAGCATTGCCCCTCCTCTTGGCCAGGGCCTTGGCCAGGGTGACAAGGCGGGCCGCCTCTTCGGCCAGCCGCGTCTCAACGATGGAAGACTGATGGATGCTGTTTATCCGTATCAGTTCGTCGTGGTCGCCGAGGCCGGGCTTGCCGACGGTCTCACCCTGCCGGACGGTGTCGCACTTGTGACAAGCGAAACCTCGAACGCCGCCGAACATCTCGCGCGCCTTGGTGCACGGGCCACCGTATTGCGGCCCGACCGTCACACACTGGGCGGCGCCGACACCAAAGAAGACCTCGAAGCGCTTTTGGCGCTCGTCCTTCCCAACCCTATCGAAACTCAGCAACCGGAAATGGCCTGACACCATGAAATTCTGTTCTTTCACCAAGGACGGCACGTCCTCCTACGGCCTGGTCACCGACAAGGGTCTCGTCGACCTCGGCCGGCGCTTTGCCGAAAAGTCCCTGCGCGCATTTCTCGCCACAGGCGACATGGCACAAGTTGCCGAACTCGCCTCGGCAAACCCGGACTTCGACCTTCAGGACGTGTCGCTGGATCCCGTCATCCCGAACCCGGACAAGATCATCTGCGTCGGGTTGAACTATCATGCGCACATCACGGAAACGGGCCGTGACGAGACCCCAAACCCGGTGCTGTTCGCACGCTACTCCGGCTCCCAGATCGGACACGGAGCACCGCTGATCAAACCGCTGGAATCCGACATGTTCGATTATGAGGGTGAGGTTGCCGTGATCATCGGCAAGGAGGGCCGGCGCATTCCTGAAGAGGACGCTCTCAGCTACGTTGCTGGCTATTCCTGCTACAACGACGGTTCGGTGCGCGACTGGCAGAAGCATACGCACCAGTTCATGCCCGGCAAGACCTTTGCCGGTACCGGTGGCTTCGGTCCATGGATGGTAACGTCCGATGAGATTCCCGATCCGTCAAAACTGCACCTGCAGACGCGGCTCAATGGCGAAGTGGTCCAGGATACGGACGTCTCGTTGCTGGTCACCTCCATTCCCCGTCTCATTGCCTATTGCTCGACCATCCTGCCGCTTCTCCCTGGTGACGTCATTGTGTCGGGCACGCCGGGGGGGGTTGGCGCCAGGCGGTCTCCGCCCCTTTTCATGAAGGACGGAGACGTTTGCGAGGTCGAAGTGTCCGGCATAGGCGTTCTGTCGAACCCGGTGAAGGCGGAAGTCTGACTTTTTCCCGAGCCCGGCCTGTGCAATGTTTCAGCCATGCTCAGTGAACCGGCCTCGTCCCAAAAAACATCCGGGCCCGTGCGCGCACTCGCGCGCGGGCTTGCCATCCTGCGGTACGTGAACAAGGTGGGCGAAGCGCGCCCGGGCGAGGTGGCGAAGGCACTTGGTCTTCCGCGTCCGACGGTCTACAGGCTTTTGGAGACGCTGGAAGAACTTGGCTATGTCGCGTTTTCCGCAACGTCCAATTACGTCCGGGTGACACGTTTTGCCGCTGCGCTCGGTGACGGCTACGCGCTCACCACGGAAATCACGCAGGCGGCCGGCCCCATCTTCAGCGAATATTCCAGACAGGTTGTCTGGCCACTCGACCTCACGGTCTACAACAATGCTGCAATGGTCATCCAGGAAACGACACATGGCCGGTCGCCACTGTCGATCGACCGCGGCATGACGGGCTATCGCTTGCCGGTGCTGCGAACCTCCACCGGGCGAGCATATATTTCCTTCTGTCCTGAGGAGGAGCGCGCGCTGATCCTGGATCATCTGCGCCGTCTCGGCGATGAGAAGGATGCCCCGTATCTGGAGGAGCGCTGGCTTTCAAGGCTGCTCGAAGAGACCCGCAATCGCGGGATTGCCATAAGAGACAGCGGCGAATTTCGCCAGGAAACCGCTTCCATTGCCGTACCGATCCGCTCGGCCGGCGCTGTTCTTGGCTGCGTCTCGCTCATCTGGATCCGAAGCGCGATGAGCACCCCGGAGGCGCTTGAAAAGTTCGGGCCGCTGGTTCTTGAAATTGCCGAAAGGATTGCTGAGGCGCTGCGCGACTAATCCATGAGCTGTGATTAAGGCGCCGGGCAGGATAGGCGCATTCAAACCCGCGAAGACCCTCTCCAAAACAGGTCATTAAAACCGTCGACCGGACCAGCTGCTCAAGCCGGTCCGGTCGGATTGGTCAGGAAATGCCTGAAAGATTATTGTTCAAGGATAAACCGGCGGCCGATTTCCTGCAGCGGCCGGGCGTTCATCTGGTAGATGTCCTGAAATTTCTTGATTTCGGCATCGGAAACCTTCAGCGGCTCTTTCATGATCGTCCAGACGACCGTCTGTGAGCAGGGAGGAGTCGTGAGCGAGCCCTCGTAGCGGAAGAAGCTGTCTTTTTTGCCCAGCAGAGACGCCGGGTCTTCCTTGCCGATTTCAGCGGAACCGCCTTCCTTTGCGGGCGCGGCATCCATGACCGCATCGAACAGGGTGTTGTCACCGCCCCCTTCGATCATCGCGCCGATAACGGCGAATTCACCGTCGTCCGCAACATTCACGAAGTGGACTTCCATCGGAAACCGCTTGCCGTCGATTGCATGTTCCGAAGGCGTGTGGAAATGGAATTGCGCGAGCTTATAGTCTTTCCCGTCAAGAACCATGTAGCCTGCATCGTCCGAGTTTGCCTGGATGCTGTGGCCGTTGTTGACGACGGTCCAATCGGCATCCTTGTTCCAATGAAATTCGATATCAGCCGGATCTGCCTTGATTGCATGGGTGAGGTCCACCGGGGACTGTTCCATCCCGGCTTCACAGGCTTCGAATTTCTCTGAAAGGTCGCCCCAATGCGTCGGGCCGGTCGCACCCTCATACGACCAGTGGTGAGGCGCCGCAGCCATAGCAGACGATGTGAGAGCGATGGCGGCTACAGCCGTCACGAGAAAGCGAATTTTCATGAGTTACTCCATTCCACCCAGCGCGGCATCCACCGTCGCGCCTTCTGGGTGACCAATGACTTAGGTATTTTTCCTACGGAGCGGTAATTAAATATATGTAATGAAACTATTGGGTGTAATCTCTGAACGCCCTCCCTTTATGCGTAAACATGAAGTATTTGTACCGTGAGCGTGAGATCCAGAACAATTTTTACTTGAAAAACAGATCCCAAAATGGTTAACGAACCATCCGTTCGCTGAATCTTCATTAACTTTCACCGTAGATCTAAGATTTTTTCTACTTCAACTTGAAATAGTCACTTTCAATGCCCTGTTACAAACGCTTGATCATCTGGGGCACTGGATCGGGAGCGCTCTTTCAACAGCCAAATCTCAAGACACGGTCGGCGGCAAACCTCGGGCGGGCCTTGTGTCATCACCGCTACACAGCGGATGGCGTGATCGGCAGTTTGCTGGACGCTTTCATCTCTTTCAGCGAGAGGTTGGAGCGAATACTGGTAACACCTGGAAGGCGGCGCAGCGTGCTGTCGACAAAGGAGCTGTAATCGTCCAGGTCCCGCGCGACGACGATCAGCAGGAAATCGTCCGCCCCTGTCGTGTTGTGACAGGCGAGGATGCTCGGGGTTGTCTCTACAATCCGTTGAAATTCAGCCGTAGCGGCCTGATCATGTTTTGAACAGCGCAACTGCACAAAAGCCATGACACCCAGCCCCAGCTTGCGGCGGTTCAAGTTGGCCTGATAGCCATCTATGAAACCGGCTTCCTCCAGCCGTTTCAGGCGGCGCCAGCAGGGCGTTTCACTCATACCCAGCTTTTCAGACAGCTTTGCGTTGGTCATCCGGCCATCCTCTTGCAGCAGGGAAAGGATCTGGGCGTTGGCGGCATCGATGTCAGACAAGGGCAGATTCCTCTTGAAAGAGGGAGAAACTGAGGTTTTCCTGACCTGAAATATGCGGAACTGCGCGGGATTAGCAAAGTTTTTTCCACTTTTCCATCTATGATTCCCGGAGATTAACGACGAAACCGAAAGACCCTGCCATGAAGGCCGTGCTGTTTGAAAAGTTCCAGAAAGCGCCCAAGCTGGTCACCGTGGATGACCCGAGCCCCGAGGCGCATGGCGTCGTATTGAAGGTTGCAGCAACTGGTGTTTGCCGAAGCGACTGGCATGGATGGATGGGACATGACAGCGATATCGAGCTGCCGCATGTGCCCGGCCATGAACTGGCGGGTGTGATTGAAGCGGTGGGTAAAGACGTCACCAACTGGAGGGTTGGCGACAAGGTAACCGTTCCTTTCATCTGCGGCTGCGGAAGCTGTCCCGAATGTCACGCCGGGCACCAGCAGGTTTGCCTCCACCAGGAACAGCCCGGCTTCACCCACTGGGGGTCGTTCGCCGAATTTGTCGGCATTCATCAGGCCGACCTGAACCTTGTGGCGCTGCCGGAGAGCATGGACTTTGCAACCGCAGCCAGCCTCGGGTGCCGGTTCGCGACGTCCTTTCGCGCCGTGATCGATCAGGGCAAGGTCAGCGCGGGCCAGTGGGTGGCCGTGCATGGCTGCGGCGGCGTGGGGTTGTCGGCTGTCATGATCGCGGCGGCCGCCGGGGCCAACGTTATCGGGGTGGATCTCGCACCCGCCAAGCTGAAACTCGCGCAGGACCTCGGTGCTGTGGCGGTCATCAACGGCAGCGAAGCCGATGTGCCGGAGGCCATCAAAGAGATCACTCGGGGCGGTGCCCATGTCTCGCTGGATGCGCTCGGCCATCCGGTGACCATGACCAACTCTATCCTCTGCCTGCGGCCACGCGGGAAACACATCCAGGTCGGGCTGATGCTCGGCGACCATGCCGCACCCGCCATTCCGATGCCCAAGATCGTGGGTCAGGAAATCGAGTTGCTCGGCTCACACGGGATGCAGGCGCATCGCTACGGCGCAATGCTTGACATGGTGGCCAGCGGCAAACTTGATCCTTCGCGGCTGGTTGGCAGCCAGATCAGTTTGGCGGATGCGCCGGAGGCCCTGATGAGCATGGACAGCTTCCAGTCTGTCGGCGCCACGGTCATCACGCGGTTCTGAAGCCCGGGCAGCACTTCCGGCAGCCTGTTGCGAATGCTTCTCTTGCGAGCGTCACCGCCGTTCTGCCGCCCCATTGCAGGGCAATGACTTCCAAGAGATGATCTGCAAGGCAGCGGAGGTTTACCGCAATCATGCCGTCGATTCGGAAAAAGGGTTCAGAAGTGTTCGAGAAGGTTGAGAATTACCCGGTCGATCCCATCATGATTGGAGCGGATTACTTCGCTCAGGATCCGCGCACGGACAAGCTTAACCTGACCGTCGGCATTTACCAGGACGAGCACGGCCAAACTCCGGTTCTGCAGGCTGTAAAAGAAGCGGAGCGGCGGCTGGTTGAGACGCAAACGACCAAGTCTTACCTCGCCCTGACGGGTGACGCAGAATACTGCACGGTTCTGGGGCAGGAAGTTCTGGGCGAAACCTTCGGCAGCGACTGGGTTGCGGCACAGACCTCGGGCGGGGCTGTGGCGTTGCGGGTCATGGCGGATCTTCTGGCGCAGATGCCCGAACCGCCCACGGTCTGGCTGCAAACGCCGACCTACGGCAATTATATCCCCATTCTGACGGCGGCAGGCACCCGATTTACGCAGGTGCCGTATTACGATCCCATCGGGCGCAAGATTACGTTCGATCAGATGCTCGACGGTTTGGCCAACGCCAGAAGCGGCGACGTCTTTCTGATGCAGGGGGTATGCCACAACCCGACAGGTGCGGACATGACGCCAGAGCAGTTTGCTGCTCTGCTTGAGGTGCTGGAGCAGCGGGGCATCATTCCGTGGATCGATCTGGCCTACCTTGGCTTTGATCAGGGTTTCGAGGCTGATGGCTCCGCGGCCCGGCAAATCGCTGAACGCTTTCGCGAATGCATCGTCTGCATCACGCTTTCCAAATCCTTCGGCATCTACCGGGATCGTGCCGGAGCGTTGTTCGTGAAGACCCGAAAAGACGATCGGTCCCGCGTCCACAGAGCCGTATCGGCCATTGTGCGTTCAGGGGCATCTCACGCGCCGGATCATGGCCCGTCCGTGGTGCGCACAATCTTGCAGGATCAAGAACTCAAGGCACTCTGGCTGCAGGAACTTGACCGGATGCGCGCCCGCGTTGCCCGGGTCCGCGCCCAAATCGCGCAAACAGAAATGGATGATTTTGGAACCGGGAACCTTGCCTACCTTGCCGGGCAGCGCGGAATGTTTTCCTTGCTGCCGCTTACGGAGAGCCAGGAAACAGCCCTGACCCGTGATCACGGCATTCATGTCGTCAAGGGAGGCCGGGTGAACGTCGCCCGTCTCGGTTCCGAAGATATCGGCTGGCTTATCAGTGCCGTCCAGGCGGTGACGCAAACCTGAGTCCCAAGGGGGCCGCCGAGCGATCGGCGCAGATACCATTGCAGGCGTCAAGAGACGGTGGAGCCGACAAAAGACCTCAAGCAAAAAATATTTTTTTCCCTTCCATTCGCCCCGATTTCTCCATGGCGGACCTCTCTTCGAAGTCACTGGCCCAATCGAGGAAATCTTCCTGACACATCGGCTTTGAATAAAAATATCCTTGTGCCTTGTGACAGTTGATGGATTTCAGGAACTCTTCCTGCTGTGCCGTTTCAACACCCTCGGCAACGATTTTGATTTGCAGACCGCACCCAAGCCCGACGATGCTGCGGGCAATCGTCGCTGAAGGTGCGTCATCCGGAAGTTTTTTGACGAAGGACTGATCGATCTTCAGATATTGGACCGGCAAATCACTCAGGTAGGCCAAGCAGGAATATCCGGTTCCAAAGTCATCAACCGCAATCGATATTCCAAGGTTGTGCAACGCCCAAATGGTATCGAAACCCGGCTCCCCGCGGCGGACAAGCGCTGTTTCCGTCAACTCGAGCACCAGTTTCTCGGGGGCCAAACCTGTCGTTCCGAGTATGCGCTGGACATTTTCCAGCAAATCAGGCGCCTGCAACTGCACCGGAGAGACATTCACGGAAAGGTTCACATTGGGGTTTTCGAAAAAGGGCCACTTCATCGCATCGATACATGCCCGTTCCAGGACCTGGTATCCAATTTCGATGATTTGACCGCTTTGCTCAGCAACCGGAATGAAATCTGCCGGGGACACAACACCATTTTCCGGATGTATCCATCGGGCGAGTGCTTCCGCACCGACCAGCCTGCCCGTCTCGAATTCAATCTGCGGCTGATAGTAGGTCGCAAATTGCTTGTCAGCCAATGCTTGCTCAATGTCATTGATAACCTGCCTTCTCGCCGGGGGAACGAGTGGCTGCACCTGCTTGTGAGAAAGGAACGGCATCAATTTAAGAAGCACAAAGTAGATCAGACAGAGAATGGCAATCACGGCCAGGGGAACAAAGTACGGATGGATGGTGTTGCGGATGCTGAGATAGGTTATGCCGATCGCCAGAAGAACGACCAAAAAGGCCTGCGCAAAAATGTATTTGGCGCTCGACCCCGCACTGACCATGCGATAGAGCGGCCCCCGGTAGATCGTCCTGGTCAAAACGCCTGAAGCCACGAGAAAGCCGCCGGCATATAAAATCAGAATGGCAACCTTCGAGCCGGGAGCGGCTTGCACAACGCCCAACAGACTGGCGCCAAACAACAGGATCGCCAGCACTGCGCTTACCTGTGCAGCCACCGGCTTCTGGATCGAGACAAGAATTGCGGCGATTGCCAGAAGGCAAACAATGGTGGAGTTGGTCAATATCCAGAAACTGCTCATCAAGCCTGCTAGGCCAAGCAGCGGTTTCATCATGGCGATAAGCAAGCTGACGGTCGCGATTGCCAGAGGAAGTCGCTTCGACCGAAAGGGCCTGCGAGACAAAAACAGTGAAAGTCCCGTCAGCAAGATGCTGATTGAATTGACAGGTGGCGTGGCCGCCGTCTCAAAAATCGCATAGATATTCAGCCAGCTTAAACCAAACAGGATTGTTGAAAAAGCAGCCAGAAGAGTTCCCAAAATTGCGACTTTTGGAGAATATTCTACGAGAAGGCGGATAACACCTCGGGACCCTTGTTTTTTTCTTTGTGCCGTCACCTAATTCTATCCTGCACACCGGACCGCCATTCCAAGACACGCCACAGAAAGACGAACGTCGGGTAGATCGATCCGGTCAATTAATCGATTAGCTTTATCACGAAAGCATTAAATAAAGTACAATTCATGTCACAATTCCCGTGATTCCATGTCCAACTACAAGAAAAAGTGAAAAATGTCACTTCGCTCAAATCAGGCCAGCTTCAAACTGCAGATAACTCTGAGGAATAGTCGCTCTAAGTACTATCTTTAGCCTGAATTGACGCTAACAAGTCACCTGTTTCATGTCATTCCGCGGTCAGAAATAGCTTTTCTCGCTTGAGAATACTTACACCAGCATAACCAATGATGAATGACCGTCGTTAGAACAACTCACGATATGCTTCAAGCATGCCGCTAGGTCAACTCTAATTTCGAAAACTGACGCATGAAGCACCGATTTACAACAAATACAGAGAACCGTCGGTCGCGCATCTACGGAAGTTTTATTAAAATTATTTTGAATAAGCAGGAATCGCGCGACAGAGGCCAAAATTGCAAAAACCTCTGAAAACCTTCGAACCGCACCACGGGAAAGCAGTGCGGTTCGGTGGTCACGCGGGAGAAAACACCGCGCATTTTTACATGTTCAACGGGCGTTTCAGTTTTCCAGACGGTCCGTGATTTGGCTGAACAGTTCCATATTCTCTTTGTCATGGCCTACCGGCTCGGCCGTATGACTGGCCTTTGCGATCACCAGATTGTTGGCCGGATCGACGTAGATAAACTGATGGTAAAGCCCGATCGCCGAATACGCGTCCGACCCAGGCACCGTCCACCACTGATACTGGTAGCCAAAATCCTCGCCCGGACCTGTCGGTTCCGAGCCCTCATCGGGAACTGTGGCCTCCTTCACCCAGTCCGCGGACACGATCTGCTTGCCGTCCGCAAGGCCATTGTTCAGAAACATCAGACCGAAACGGGCATGATCCCGGGCCGTCGCAGCAAGGCCGGCGCCGAAGAACTCCCTGCCGACGGAAGGCGGCCCGTCCATGATCCAATAGGCGTCGTTTTCCATTCCGGCAGGCTTCCAAAGCTTCTCGGACATGTACTGCGCCCCGGTCATGCCAACCGCTTTCTCCAGCACACAGCCGAGAACGCTCGTGTCGAGCGTGGCATAGTTGAACGCAGATCCTGGCGTGTCTGGGCCTGGCCTGGATTCATTTGCCGCGTAATCGCACCAGCGATACTTGTATGCGACAAGTGAATTGTCGTGGACTTTTGTCAGCTGCGTATCGCTACCGAACTCATAGACCTCGAGCCACTCCACGCCTGAGCGCATACGCAACAGGTCGCGAAGCGTCGGACCGTCGTAGCCACTCCCCTTCATGTCAGGCAGATAGTCGGTAACCTTGTCGTCCAGGCTTTTGATAGAGCCATCGGCAAGGGCCATGCCGATCAGGGTCGAAACATAGGACTTCGCGACCGAGAACGTAAGAAAACGGGTGTTTTCATCGCTGCCATTCCGGTAGGTCTCGAACACGACATTGCCGTCCTTCACGACGACAAGGGCATTTGTGGAAGTGCTCTCGAGCGCCTCCTCCAGGCTCATTTTTTTGCCGTCGATTTCATACTCCCCTTCCAGGGAGACCGGCTTCGAAGGCAGCGCTTTGGCGTTTTCTCCCGCCTCGACCGTGCGCGTGGCGAACATCTGGTCCATGTGCTGGAAT
This sequence comes from Labrenzia sp. ATLA3, assembly GCF_057180185.1. Lineage (NCBI taxonomy): Bacteria > Pseudomonadati > Pseudomonadota > Alphaproteobacteria > Hyphomicrobiales > Stappiaceae > Labrenzia > Labrenzia sp. ATLA3. The sequence goes on along the minus strand of NZ_JBXUKV010000005.1, from coordinate 224,986 downwards.
GTCAGAAAATTCAGCGCAGGGTCAAACATGCTGGCACGGCCGTTGATCATTGTCTGAGACAACCAACGTGTGTCGTCGTCGGCAGACGCGGCTATGGGTTGGCTCAACAGCGCCATCGTCAACACCGCCGAAAATGTCCGAATATTTTTATGAACCACAAGTGCCCTCCTCCAGGCTTCCGATTTTTGTAACGATATGCCTCAGCCTCCGTCTGGCGTGAGACCCGGCGTGCTTTGGCGTTCCAATCAGAGCAGGTTGGCAGGAGCTGTACAGACACATAATGTTGTCTACTGACAACAAAAGGTGGTCATTCAAAGTGAAAACACACCAACTCAAGGCCCTGATAGCGCTTGCCGAAAGCGGTTCAATCCGCGGGGCAGCGCGTGACATGGGCCTGTCCCAGAGCGCATTGACCAAGACGCTGCGCGAACTCGAAACGCAAACGGGGGCTGCTTTGCTCGTCAGGGCCTCCCGGGGGACGCGTTTCACGCCAGCGGGAAAAGTTCTGGTGGACCACGCACGCCTGATCCTCACCTCCATGCGCCGGGCCGAAGAGGAGGTTCGCCGAATTTCGGGGCAAGCGATTGCGACTGCGCGTATCGCGGTTACGCCCGTGGTTGCGGTGACGAAGCTCGGCGGGATCATTCACGAATTTCAACGCCGGCATCCGCAGGGCCAGCTGGACGTTGAAACCGGAACGCTGGGGAATATTGTGCCACGTCTGCTGGATGGACAGCTGGACCTTGCCCTTGGTATCGCAACGCCCGAAGCATTGCCGGCGGATCTGGCGTTCCAGCCCTTCACGGAGGTGACCATCTCGCCTGTCAGTCGCTCGAAACGGTTCGCCAACCGCATTGTTACCTGGGAGGAACTGGCGGGCGAACGCTGGCTCCTCAATCCCTCTCCCGGAAGTGCAGACCAGGTTGCCCTCGATTGGCTGACGCAGAAAAAGATAACACTGGCTCACCCGCCAACCCTGTGCCGCTCCCCCTTTCTCCTGGCCGCCTTGAACCGCTCGACGGATCTCATCGCCTTCTGCCCGCCTCAAATTCTGAATGACTCATTCTGGGGCAGCGGATTGTGCCCGATAGACGTTCCCGACTTGCCTCCCAAGATGCAGCTGGGTGTTCTGACCCGCAGGTACACACCAAACTCGCTGGTGTCCCGCGATATCATCGACATCTCAACCCGCCTGATCGGAAGCATCTGAACTTGTCAAAACGCCCGGCTTGTTGTCCGGGCACAGGCCTTGACCGGCGTGGTGCCTCGGAGTGCCCTGAACGTGGCGGCAAACCGCCTGCCCTGCACTGCTGGAGTGACTTTACACCGAACGACCCAACCAGAAGGTGCAAAAAGTAGGTTAAATTACGCCATAACTTGTGCAAGGGTTTGGGAACAGCTCACTTCTGCAGGTGAAAGGGGAGCCCTGACATGAACAAGAGACAGTGGAATACAGCAACCTTGGGTGTGGCCGCTGTGCTCGTGACCAAAACCTTGATCGCGGGCGATGCCGTCCTGGCTGCGTCCGAAGAGTTTCAGTCTTCGGCACACGAGTTAATAGGCCTTCCCTATGATCAAGCCAGGTCCATTATTTTGACAAACGGTTGGCAGCCTTTCGAGAATCCGGTTGCCGAGGATCTCGCGTTCGTTGCACGCGGCCTTTACGAGGACGGCTATGTCGAGGTTGCGACTTGCTCTCCTGTTGGGGAGGCCCCATGCAAATTGTATTTTCAGGAGCCCGCCGGACGATACCTTGAAGTCATGACAATCGGAGAGTTCCCGCACGTTGCACAGGTGAATATTCTCTCCGCGGGAGAATTTGAGCAAATGCGAATGCTCCTATGGGGAGAGTGAGTTGGATATGATCGACGAAAACGGCTTTACTCAATCGAACGGCAATAGCGTATCTTCGCGTTTTCGCACCATGCTTTTCCTGTCGTCACTCGCTCTGGGCCTATGGTTCACCATCAGCGTCTCATTGGCTGACATCTGGACATTTGAAACACCGTCGGAAAACATCCAGTGCACCGTGGGCGAGGACTTCAATGTTCTGTCTGAAATCACCTGTACGATAATCCAGCGATCTGGCCCGCCCGCGTTGCCGAAACCAGGCGGCTGCAATCTCGATTGGGGACATACTTTTTCCATGAAAGAGAAAGGTCCCGCTGAAATCCTCTGCGTTCAAACGGACAGGACCAAAGGCGGATTTGATAGAGCCGAATACGGCGTGACCGGCGAGTTCGGCGGCTTTATCTGCCACTCCTCACGCAAAGGGTTGAAGTGCAGCAACCAGGATGGTCATGGATTTTTCTTGTCCAGGGCAAAACAGAGCGTTTTTTAGCGTTCCGCGTTGAGTGATCCCCTGGCGCTTCAGTCGTCAGCCGTTGCCTTCACCGAATTGCGCTCGACAAGCGGGCACTCCACCTTGATTTGTGCCGGGCCGGCCTGACGGCCATTGGCATTGTCGAGAAGAAGCTCGAATGCAATTTCGCCCATTTCGTAATGCGGCAGGAGAAGCGTTGACAGCGGCGGGTGCATGCTCTTGGAAATCTCGCGATTGTCGAAGCCTATCACCGCGATATCGTTCGGAACGCGGAGGCCACGTTCCTTCAAGGCATCGTAGCACCCCAGCGCCATAAGGTCGTTGGCGCAGAATATTGCGTCCGGAGGCGTGTCGAGATCAAGGAGAGCATGAGTGTGCTCGTAACCCGAAAGCGGCTCCCAGTTCCCGGGTTTGACCAACTCGCTGTCAAACGGAATATCGTGACTTGAAAGCGCCTGCCGATAGCCCTTGAGCCGGTCTCTGGACGCATCCACCCCCTGCTGCCCGTTGATGAGCCCGATACGACTGTAACCGGCATTAATGAGATGATCCGTCGCGGTACGTCCGCCGAGCACATCGCCCGGAACGACAGACGGCAGGTCACGCTCGGGCCGATAGCAATTCAGCAATACCGTGTGCTGGTCGTCGAAGACCGGCGTCAAATCAACCCGGCGGGTCAGAATTGTTCCATAGACGATCCCCAGCAACGGCATGTGGCTCATCTGCGAGAGGATCATCTTTTCGGTTTCTTCGTCGCCGTGGCTGACCGCAAGGCTGACGTGTATGCCGTATTCGTAGGCCTTGTCCCTGACCCCCTCGAACGCGAGCGCCATCCAGGGATCCGTCGTGATCTCGTCGGCAATGAAAAGAATGTTGGTGCGGTCGCCCATGACCGTTCGGGGGCCGCGGCGCACAAGGTTATAGCCAAGCTGCTTTGCAGCTTCGTTCACCCGTCTGCGCGTCGCATCGCTCAGTTTCGCGCCCGGACTGCCGTTCAGAACGAGTGAAACCGTTGCCTGCGAAACTCCGGCAGTCGCGGCAACATCCATCATCGTAGGACGTCTATTTGTTCCGAGCCGGCGTTTTTTCGACATTAGTTTCCGGTTTTCCTCACCGTTGAAGAAGGTGGCCGCAAAGCCGGCGAATGACTATCCGTATTGCGTTGCAAAATCAACGGTTCCAAGGTTGTCTTCGCCGGCCATGTATCTGGTACTCCAGTGCCTTCAGTCGTTTGTGCTCAAATTTCGGATGCGGTCAAAGGCAACAGCGATAATGATGAAGCAGCCAATGAACATTCCCTGCCAGAAGGTCGAAATACCTAATAGTATCAATGAATTGCGAATGACTTCGATCAACAGGGCCCCTATCACCGCTCCAAGAGCCGTTCCCTGGCCACCCGCAAGATTCGCGCCGCCGATGACGGCGGCGGCGATCACAGTCAATTCCATCGCCTGACCGAGATTTGTGGTCACGCTGCCGAGCCAGCCAGCCATGAGGATGCCTGCAACACCGGCGGTCAGCGCGGAAAACATGTAAATCGAGACCTTGATTCGCTTGACCGGAATGCCCGTGAGCGTCGCCGCCTGCTCGTTGCCGCCGATTGCGAACACATATTGGCCCCACCTCGTCCAGCGGTAGACAACACTCATCAACGCGGCCAAAAAGATGAGAACATAGATCGGATGCGGCAGACCGAGGGTCGAGCCTCCGCCAACCCAAAGAAGCAAATCGTGATCGGGTCCGAATTCCCAGATCATCTTGTTGTTCGATAGCACCATCGCAAGCGAGCGGGCCGCCGACAGCATTCCGAGCGTCACGACAAAGGGTGGCATGCCGACATAGGCGATTAAAAGCCCATTAAGCAATCCCACCCCGGCCGCGGCGGCCAGCGCGGCCAGCGCGGAAATCCAGAACGGATATCCCGACGACATCAGCACACTGATGACCATTGCGGCCAGAACCACCGTAGAGCCGACCGACAGGTCGATGCCACCGGAGGCAATCACGGTCGTCATTCCGATTGCGATGAGGCCGACAAAGGCAAAATTCCGCGTCACATTGAAGAGATTGCGTTGGGTAGCAAAGGAATCCGTCAGCAGCGTGAGCGCAAGACACGCCAGAACGGCGGCTGCAAACACCCAGAAAATCTGGGAACCGAGGATCCGGGAGACCGGAGACCGGTGCTGGCTGAGGTCGATAGCTTGTTCGAGAGTTGTCATCGGAAACTTCTCCTCACGCCGTTTCAATGGCGCCGGTAATCAGGCCGGTCACTTCTTCTGGTGAACTGTCCCTGGCCAGTTTGCTGGCGACCATTTGTCCCCTGCGCAAGACGGCGATGTGGCTGCACACCGCAAAGACATCGGGCATGCGATGGCTGATCAGCACGACGCTGATACCCTGGTCGCTGAGACGGTGGATCAGATCCAGCACCTCCGACACCTGACGCACCGAGATCGCAGCAGTCGGCTCGTCCATCAGCACAATCTTGGCATTCGACAGCAGCGTCCTTGCGATGGCGACGGCCTGGCGCTGCCCTCCCGACATACGTCTGACGAGATCGCGGGGCCGGGTCTCCGACTTCAAAATGGCAAAAAGCTCTGCCGAGCGACTGTGCATGGTGGCGTAGTCAAGAAAGCGAAACCCGGCGAACTGCCGCCTCGGTTCACGGCCGAGAAACACATTGGAAGCTGCCGTCAGGTTGTCGCACAGCGCGAGATCCTGATAGACGACTTCAATTCCCTGCCGCTGCGCATCGCGCGGCTTGTGAAAGTCCACCGTGTCGCCGTCGATGGAAATCGATCCGTGTGTGGGCCTGAAGTTGCCGGCGACAATCTTCACCAGCGTCGACTTGCCCGCACCGTTATCGCCCATCAGCCCCAGCACCTCCCCTGGTGCGACCTCGAGCGAGACATCGCTCAGGGCCTGGATGGCACCAAAACTCTTTGAGATTCCTGTCAGCCGTAGCCTCGACATTCGATCGCTCCTCCCCAATCGGTTTTCGGTCCGGTTCTGCGACCGTTGCCGACCTCGGCAGTCCGGCTGCGGGGATGATCATTCCCATCCCGCCCCCCGCCCACCTGAGACACCGCCGTTCAATCAATTTCGATCCTTGACTAACTAATATTAATAAATACTATTTAATAAACGCAAGGGGGACGTTGAATGAAATTGCTGCTCACCGGCGCTTCCGGAAAGGTTGGACAAAACTTTTTGCCGGAGTTCCTGTCATCGGATCGTTTCCGGGAGTGGAGCGTCGTGGCGCTTTGCAACAACCGGATGATTTCCGGTGGTGAGCGGGTGCAGGTCGTTCAGGGGTCGATTGCCGATCCAGCCGCTGTTGCAAGTGCCATGGAGGGCGTAACACATGTCCTGCACATGGCCGCGGTCAAGGAATCCCCCGATCTGGCAATAGATGTTTCCGTCAAGGGCATGTTCGTTCTTCTGGAGGAATTCCGCAGACAGGAGACCGCCCGTCAGTTCGTTCTGATCAGCGGAGACTGTGCCGTCGGCCATGCCTTTCAGCCATTCGAAGGCCCGGTGACGGAAGCCTCGGAGCGCAAGGCCTACCCTGGCTGCTATGCCCTGACCAAGGTGCTGGAGGAAGTGATGCTGGAACAATACCGGCATCAATACGGCCTGAACGGCTGTGTCCTACGGGCGCCCTGGATCATGGAGAAAGATGATTTCCGCTTTGCGCTCTCTTTCGGGCCTGACCAGTTCGGCGGTCCACTCTGGACGGAGCTGCTTCCGGAGGAGGATCTAAGCACCTACGCAGACGGCAACCACGTGCCGCTTCTGAAGGACAGGGACGGTCACCCGCTGAAAAGAAACTTCGTCCATGTGGACGACCTCGTCCTGGCCATTCTGGCGGCTCTCGATGCGCCGGAAGCGGCCGGACAGCTCTTCAACATCTCGATGAACGAACCGGTCGACTATGGGTGCGCCGCACGTCACCTCGCCGAAAGCCGTTCGTTGAAGATCGCCGAAATCCCGACATCCATGCACAGCAACTGGCTCGACAACACCAAGGCGCGCCTGCTGCTCGGCTGGAGCCCGTCGGTGGACCTCAAGGCCCTCATCGAACGGGCCTGGAACTACAGAAGGGACGAAAAAGATCCCCGCATGATCTGGTACCCGGGGTAATCCGCGCCGGGACCTGAAAAACAGAAGGGAGTGATACGCATGAGACGCAAGATATTGATGTTCGGGACTGCGGTCGTAATGGCTTTCCAGATTGGTTCCGCACCGGCGCAGGACAAGAAAACGCTCGCGATTGTCGTGAAAGGTCTCGATAACCCGTTCTTCGAACAGATAAATCTCGGTTGCCAGAAATGGTTGTCCGAAAACGCGAACAGTGAGTACGAATGCCTTTACACAGGGCCTGCGTCTTCCGCTGACGAAGCCGGTGAAGTGCAGATCGTGGACGATCTCCTGACACGCGGCGTTGCGGCGATCGCGATTTCACCGTCCAACGCTCCCGCGATGGCCAACCGCATCCGCCAGATCGCGCCGAACGTCCCCGTCATGACGATCGATGCGGATTTTCTGGCGGAAGACCGGGATTTGCGCAAAACCTATCTGGGAACCGACAACTACCTGATGGGCGTCAAGATGGCCGAGGAAGCGGCCAAACTGAAGCCTGAGGGCGGCTCAGTCTGCCTGCAGCTCGGCAACGTGGCTGCGGACAACATCAACGCCCGCGCTCAAGGCTTCCGTGACACGGCTTCCGGCGCAAAAGGGACCGACCGCCTGACCGGTCAGAATGGTTGGACTGAAATTGACGGATGCCCGGTCTTCACGAACGACCAGGCCGATCTCGCCAACCAGCAGATGGCAGATACCTTCATCGCCAACCCGGATCTCGATGCGTTCATCCTTATTGGCGGATGGGCACAATTCGCGCCCCAGGCCTATACGCAGGTCACAGACCAGGTCATGGACAAGCTGAAATCAAAGGATCTGATCATCATCGCGGGCGACACGCTGCCCCCGCAGACGAAGGCATTCCGCGAAGGCAGAAGCCACGCCCAGGTCGGACAACGCCCCTTTGAAATGGGCTACCGTGCACCCGATGTGATGATTCAGCTGATCAACGGCGAGAGCGTTGAAGATCCGCTCTACACGGGCCTGGATGTCTGCAACCAGGAAGATCCGGGGTTCTGCGCGAACAACTAACCCATTAGCCTCTCCTCTGGCCGCCGGATTTGCGCATTGGATCCGGCGGCGCTTTTTCCAAAAAGCCTCACAGGGAGACGCTCCGGCCGGCATTCCGGAAATGTGAAATCGTGCCTGAAATGGACCTTCAGACAAACACAACGGAAGCGTGCCGTTACGGTGCGGGTCACTGAGATGACGACAGGCGCTTCCCAAGCATGGCTTGAATTCACTTACTAATAATATTACTAATAATTTGTTGGGCGCATTAGTTCCAACAGTCTCAAAAGGGAGGAGAATATGAAATTCGGGAAAACTCTTTGCATCGCGGCCGTCGCCGCCTTCACTGCTACAGCGGCGCAATCCCAGGACAAACCGCAGCTCGCATTCGTCGTCAACGCAGCGTCTGATTTCTGGAAACTGGCCGAGGCGGGCGTGAACGCCGCCCAGGCCGAACTGCCCGGCTATGAACTGCAATTCCGGTACCCGGCACAGGGAACGGCCGCGCTTCAAAACGCGCTGATGGACGATCTTGTGGCCGCCGGTACGGACGCCATCATGATTTCCTCGGTCGATCCGAAGACGTCAATCGGCGCATTCAACCGCATCGCGGCGCAGGTTCCGCTGTTCACGACAGACAGCGATGCGCCAGAAAGCGATCGCATCGCCTATCTCGGATCGTCAAACACGCTTGCCGGAAATCAGGCAGGCGAAATCGCCAAGAAGGCTCTGCCGAATGGCGGCACCTGCATGGGCTTTGTTGGCTTCCTCGGCGCGGATAACGCCAAGGAGCGCATCGCCGGCTTCCGGGAAACGGTCAAGGGCTCAGGTATCGAACTTGTCGACGTGCGCGGCGACGATGTCGACTTTCCCAAGGCCCGCCAGAATGTCGACGACGTCCTGGCTGCCAATCCCGAGGTCGACTGCATGGTCGGGTTCTATTCCTACAACCCGCCCAAGATCTACGAAGCGCTGCAGGCCGCAGGCAAACTGGGCGAGATTACCGTAATTGCCTTCGATGAAGACCCGATCACGCTCGGCGCCATCCGCGAAGGCAGCTTTGCCGGCACCGTCGTGCAGGACCCCTACCAATGGGGCTATCAGGGCATGCACCTGATGGCAAAGTTCCTGGAAGGCGACAAGAGCGGCATTCCGGGGGACGGACTCATCATCGTTCCAACCAAGATCATCGACACATCGAACGTCGATGCCTTCGAAACGGAACTGAAGGCGCGGATCAAAGGCTAGGCGACACTCCCAAGCCTGCCAGTGGCTGCGCGGACCGCAGATTGCGGACTGCGCAGCCTATGCCACCGACCTATTGGAGCCAGCTCTTGCCATCCGGTTTTCAGAAGATTTCGCTCGAACTTTCCAAGGTAACGAAGGTCTATCCAGGTGTTGTCGCCCTGCAGGATGTCGATCTCAGTATCTCGGGCGGAGAGATCGTCGGTTTGATTGGCGAAAATGGCGCCGGTAAATCCACCTTGATGAAAGTGCTCGGCGGAACGGTCTCGCCTGATGGCGGCGACATTCACATCGACGGCCAGCATCGCAGCGCTCTTTCGCCTGCGGAGGCCGGCAGCCTGGGCATCGCCTTCGTTCATCAGGAACTCAATCCGTTTTCCAATCTCGACGTGACCGCGAACGTCCTGCTTGGGCGTGAAATTACCTCAGGCCCGTTGCGGCTGCTCGACAAGCGGGCCATGGAAGCCAAGGTTGCGCCGATCTTGCAACTTCTTGGCACAAGGTTTGGTCCCGCCGATCCCGTATCCGGCCTCTCTCTTGCCGATCAGCAATTGCTTGAAATTGCCCGAGCGCTGTCGATGAACGCGCGTCTTGTGATCCTCGATGAGCCGACGTCCAGTTTGACCCTGTCGGAGACGGAAAGACTGCTCTCCGTCATGCGGCAATTACGAAGCCGGGGCGTTGCGGTTCTCTTTATCAGCCATCGCCTCAGTGAGGTTGAGGACGTCGCCGACAGGGTCGTTTGCCTGCGCGACGGCCGAAATGCCGGCGACCTTACCGGCTCGCAAATCTGCAAGGACGCGATGGTGCGGATGATGATCGGCCGGGACGTTCACCAGTTCTACGAAAAAACCGCGCATGGCGTGGCCACTCCAATCCTTTCCCTGCGGGGTGTCCGCACCAGCACCTTCCCCGCCGCCAGTGTCGACCTCGACCTCCATGCTGGAGAAATTCTCGGTGTGGCGGGGCTGGTCGGAGCAGGAAGGACGGAGCTTGCGCGGGCCATCTTCGGTGTTGATGTCTTGTCAGAGGGAATGATCCGTCTCAATGGCACCGAGCTCAAGTCACATTCAGTTCCTGAAGCGATTTCGGCCGGACTTTCGCTTGTCCCCGAGAACAGGAAGGAACAGGGGCTCCTTCTGGACTTCCCGATTACCGGCAACATTTCTCTGCCCTGCCTGAAATTGCTGTCGCGTCTCGGCGTTGTCGACAGAGAGCGCGAGACAGCCCTTGCAAAGGATTCACAGGCCCGTCTCGCCATCAAGACAAGTTCCGTCTTCCAGACTGCTGCGGAGCTTTCGGGCGGAAACCAGCAAAAAGTCGTGCTGGCGAAATGGCTAGCCACCAATCCGAAGGTCATCATTTTCGATGAACCCACCCGCGGCATCGACGTCGGCGCTAAGGCCGAAGTTTACCACCTGCTTCAAGCGCTGGCGCGCGAAGGGGTCGGCATACTCATGATCTCGAGCGACATGGAAGAGGTCATCGGCGTGTCCGACCGAGTGGCGGTCATGCGCCGGGGGCATGTGACGGGAATTCTGAACTCGGACGAACTGACGGAAGAAAACATACTCCGGCTTGCAGTCGGTTAATCGGTGAGGAATACGAATGCAAAAGAAGGATATCGGGCTGGCCCTGCTCGTTTTGGCCGTCGGATCGGTTGTCGCCTTGATCAATCCGAGGTTTCTGTCGCCGATCAACCTTGCAAACACAGCCAACCTCATCGGTCTTTTCGGCCTGTTTTCCCTGGCCGAAGCCTTCGTGATTGTGACGGCCGGCATCGAATTGTCCGTCGGTTCGCTCATTGCACTGCTTGGCGTGCTGTTTGTCGACCTTATTGTGGTTCAGGGTGTGCCCTGGCCGATTGCTGCCCTCATCGTATTGGCCTGCGGGGCCATCTTCGGCACGATTCACGGCTGGCTGATCACGCGGCTCCAGTTGCAGCCCTTCATCGTTACCTTGTGCGGGCTCCTGATTTATCGCGGCGTTGCCCGGTTCTATACCAAGGACGGAACCGCCGGCTTTTCCTTCGGCGATGACTTTCCAGTGCTCGAATGGTTGATTTCGGGGCGAACCGGCGGCGTGCCGCACTCGATCATTGCTTTTTCCATCATCGCGGTGATCGCCTGGTTCGTTCTCCACCGGACCGTGTTCGGCAGGCATCTTTTCGCCGTCGGAAAGAATGAGGAAGCTGCGCGTTTCACAGGCATCAACACCAGACGGGTCATCGTCCTTGCCTATGTCATCTGCGCCGTTCTGACCGGCCTTTCCGCAATCTTCTTTGCCATGTATACGCGCTCCATTCACCCGGCCTCACACGGAAACTTCTACGAACTCTACGCAATCGCCGCCGCCGTTCTGGGCGGGTTTTCCCTGCGCGGAGGCGAAGGATCGGTTGTCGGCGTCGTCCTTGGTGTCATCCTGCTGCAGGTTCTGCAGAACCTCGTCAATCTGCTCGGCATCCCCTCCTCCCTCAACTTTGCGGTCATGGGCAGCGTGATACTCATCGGTGTCATTGCCGACACGCAAATCACCAAGCACCGGAATTCCAGACGCCAGGCCGCTGCGCTTGCAACGATCAAGGGCGCAACACCTCAGCCTCAGTCGCTGCCTGAATGATCCGGACTGGCGAGCACGGACAGCCACGATTTCGCAACGATGCCCGGTCAGGCCCAGGAGACTGGTCTGACCGCGGCTCAACGCGCCGCCAGCCCGAACAGCGATTTTGCCAGCGCAAGCTTGCCCTCCGCCGCGCGCTCGCAGCACGCCCGGAAGTAGCCGCCAGGTGAACTGATCTTTTCCGGGTCGCGCAGCGCCTTTTCGGCCACCATCGCCAGGATTGCCGCCGCAACATGCCGTCCCAGCTTTCCGCACGCCTCGGTAAAGCCCTTTTCGCTCAATCCGATGCCGATCCTCAGCACATCCGTAGCAGAAATGAGATCAGGCCAGCTGTTGAGAGTAATGCCGAAATCACTTTGAATGGACGTACACGCACTTTCCAGCAAAGAGATCGAAACAGCGTCCAGGGTTTCAGAACGGGCAAAATCCGCCTTACCTGTGCCTTTCTGCCCGGAAGAATGCTGGTTAGGGACCTGACCCCGCTCCGCTTGCTCCCTGTCAGGAGCTATTTCGGCGCCGTAGGCGACGTCAGTATTGTTTTGATTTTCATCTGCGTGAGCAGATGTCCGGTTATTAGTATAAGAGTCTGGTGAGCTTGTATTAAATAAAGGGGTGACATTCTTGTCATGTTCGCCTGACATATTATTGTTTTCAGGCGCCTTATCCTGTGTGTCTGTGGCTTCCTTCAGAGCTTCCATCAGCAGATCGTAGAGATCCAGCAAGGCCTGGGCTTTGAGTTGGATATCCTGCCTGTTTTCCAGAATGGCTTGCATTTGGTCATGAAAATCAGTGAGGTCGATATCCTTCGTCGCTTCAACGATGTCGACAATTGCTCTGGAAAGTCTTGCAACAGTTCGTTTAGCTTCACGTACGGCATTGAGATGCGCCTGCCATTCGTCGGCCTGCCTCTTGATTTCCCGGTAGCGCACCCTGGCAGGTGTAAAATCGAGTCCATAGGCAAACGTGATGTCGCCACTGTCGTTCCGGTGCACCCATCTGCGGCCGGTCGAACTGTCCCGGTAGGCCAGAATACGGGCTTCCACCAGTTGTTTGATCGCTCGAATGACTGTGCGTTCACTCTTGCCGACGTAAGAGGCCAGCTTCTCGTTCGAGATGGCTACAACCGGCCTGTTGTCCCCTTTCCAATCGTCAGGTTTTGAAAGGCCAAGCAGGATGTCCAGGACATGATAGGCTGTCGACGTCAGCCCGATCGGCTGCGCCGCCCGTTTCAGGGCAATTGCGACTTCGGATTTTCCAATATCGGGAATATCATTCGACATCGCCAGTCGTTGGGACGCAAGCATTCCCGGCGTCACCTTCCGAAAGGAAGAGACGTTCGAAACAGTAGGCATGACAACCTCCGTTCGCCGACACGAGCAAACGTGCGGCGTTGTGCGTTTCAGGAGGTTCAACGTCAGGAAATCGGCCGAAATCCACCGCTCACACAAGATGGATCTTGCGCGTGATTCGGAATTCGCCTAAAACAGGGAAGTGTTGAGGTTCCTGTTTGGACGTTCCAAGTTGAACCGTGATTAAAGAGACTGAACGGTTGCCGCCGTTTCGGTCTCTTTTCATTTTATCTTTAGCTGTCTCGCACCGTCTCCTTTCCTACCGGCCTCGGCCGACATCCGGCCTGTTGCCGATCTGGTCCGGAACGATCGTTGAACCCCCGCCCCGGAACATCATGTGCCCGGCAAATCTCATCGAGATGTGCCGCAATTCTACTCATCCTTTCGTCCGTCCCGTTCCCTTCCTTTGCTCCAGGAAATCGCGGTAAACGTCCGGAAGGTTCTCTTCCAGCCAGTGGCCGAATTCGGCTTCGGATTTCGGTATCGAGAACACGGTTGCCGCCGATGTTCTCTTCAGTTTGGCCAGCACGGCACCGTTCGAGGTAATTTCCGCGGCTGGAAGCGCTGATGAAGCTGCCTTCTTTTGCTTGCCCCTTGCCGCCTGCATTGCCATGGCCATCCTGTCCTGGGCCGCGGCAAGCTTGAAGTCCTCGCTGGTGAGGACATCACGTACGCGCTGTTCCGCTGCAGGATCCTCAAACAGTTTTGCCAGTTCCATCCACGCTGGCCGGCCGACATTTCTGGCGCGCCCTATGGTGCGAATGATGTCGTGCGGGATGCTGTCGGCGATCTTTCGCATGTTGGAAATGACGGTCTGGACCTGGCCAAGCACCGGCTGCATTTCACGCTGCTTGAGACCGGCCTCGCGAAGTTGCACAGCCCAGAGAACCATTTCGGCAAAGGTCAGGTTTTCACGAACGCCATTTTCAAGCGACTGTTCCTTGATCAGCTCCGCGTCGCTCAACTTGCGGACATACGCCTTGACCTTGAACGTCTCAGGCTTGCCCGCTTCCGCCATCAGCGCCTTGATGGCAAACAACCTGCGATGACCGTAGGCAAGCTGATACCGGTCCCGTTCCGTGGGGTGCGGCCGCACCAGAACCGGGATCTTCTGGCCTTCGTCCTGGATGGAGAGCTTGAGTTCCTCCAGAGCTTCTTCGGCTTCGTGGTCGGTTTCGAAACGGTCGGAGAAAGGGCTGGGATCGATCTTGGAGGGATCGAGAGCGACGATGCTGTCCTCGCGCATATGCGACAAGGCGCGCCCCATGGAATTCACGACGGGTGCGGTCACTTTCTGGCTCGCGACAGGTGTTGGCGGCTCATTCTTGTCAGCGGCTGCCGCCGCTGCATCGGACATCATTTTGACGATCGACTTTTTCATCGTCAAACCTCCCTGCCCCACACACTCTTGATCAGATCAAGAATTTCGGCGTTGACGCGGTCCGCGCTTTCAAGCGCCCGCTTAAGGGTTTCCCTGCCAACTTCACCGGGTTCGATTTCGTAAAGACTTTTCTTGGCAACTCCGGCAGACGCGATAGCGGTCGATTCAATCGCTTCGGCCACGAGAACGTCCGTTCCGAACAGGTCGCGCATCGTGCCGGACATGATCTTCTGCGGCCCGTCGTTGGGATTGACCCTGGTCAGCAGAAACTTCGTGAAGTCATGTTCGAAAACCGCACCGCCTTCGGACAGCGTGTGGGTCACATCCGAAATCATCTTCAGGAACTGGGAACAGGACGACACGTCGAGCATGGCCGGATGAACGGTGATGATCAGACCCGTTGCAGCGTAAAGCGCCGCCATTGTGGTGTATCCGAGCGACGGCGGCGTATCGAGGACAACGACGTCGAAATGATCCTCCACCGACTTGATCACGGCATCGAGCCGCTGGAAGAAGAGGCCGAGTTCGTCTGTTGTCCGCTCGGCCAGCGCAGTCGGCGTATCGTATTCGAAATCCATCAGGCGCAGGTTGCCGCAGGCAAGGTGAATGCCCGGGAAGTAGGTTTCGCGAATGACGTCGGAAAAAGGCACGCGGTAATTGTCATAGCGCAGCGCGTCGTAGGTCGTATCGGTGCGCTCGTCATCATCCTCGCCGGAGCGAAGATCGCGGTCCGGTTGAATGCCGAATGTCGTGGTCATGGACGCCTGTGGGTCCAGATCAACGCACAGCACTCTGTATCCCTGAATGGCCAGATAATGCGCCAGATGAACGGATGTGGTCGTCTTGGAGCTGCCGCCCTTGAAGTTTGCAGCGGCAATCACCTGCAACTTCTCGCCCGCGCGGCGATGCGGAACCAGACGATGGGCATCGTCCGGCCGAAGTTCGGCAAGGAACGCTCTCAGTTCCCAAACCTGCTCGACCGAATAGATCCGGCGGTTGTTTTCAGCGCGATGTGGCTGCGGCCCCTTGCCTTCAAGTGTCAGCGTGCGCAGCGTGCTTTCAGGGACACCCAGCAGTCGTACCAGATCCGTGGTGGAAAACGTCCGGCCAAAAACCTTGCGGGCTTCCGGTGGATAGGTCATTTCGCGCATCGTCTGCAAACGGTCCGAAAGCTTCTGAGTGAAACTTTCGATCTTTGCGGTCGTATCGCGTCCACCGGAAATTTGTTCGGTAACGGCCATCAATGCCCTCTGACGGTTTTATGCCCGATATGAGCTTTAACTCCGTCATGGATGCCGGATTCCTGCTGATGGTGCAAGGAAATTTAAGTTAACGAAACCCTAACACTTCAAGGTTGAACAGGCTGCGCAAGGCCGCGGAGGTAACTTTCCGCATGCAGCTTTGCATCATTTAGCGCTTTTTCCCGACGCACGGCATCCAGGATTTCTATTTTTAGTTCTATTTTTCAATAACTTAAGTCATCTTCCAAATTGCGGTTTTACCGTTTGGTCTCGAGCTTACAAGTTTCCGCAATAACCAAAGGCGGTTCGCCCCACACAAACCTGTTCCGGATTTTTTTCAGAGTGGTTTGCCGGAAAAACAGAAATTTCCCGATATATCAACAGAATCGCCTCTGCCAGAAAACGCACTGACCAGCATGCCAAGCTGGCATAACACCTCATCAAGTGTCCGGCTCTGCGTGCCGCCGGTGCGCCAGGTCCCCCACCTAGCTGCTGCCTTTGTCGGATCGGTGAAACTGAAGATAGGCTGCGGCGGCCTCCGTCCGGTTCGAGACGCCCATTTTCGAGATGATGTGATGAATGTGGAGCTTGATCGTGTGCTCCGACAAGGAAAGACTTGCAGCGATATTCTTGTTTTGATGCCCCTGAGCAATCAGCGACAGCACCTCACGCTCTCTTCGCGTCAGCGTATTGACCGGGTCGACGTCGCTGTTGTTTTTGGCATCAACGAGATGGTTTGCCTTTTCAAGCCGCATGTTCGAACCGTCTTCAAGAAGCTCGAACAGATCGGGTGGCATATAGGAACCTCCCTGCAACATTATCTGGATGGCGTAGAGCCAAAGGTCCAGCCTCAGGTTCATGGGGATCACGTTGTTGACGATGCCGGTGCTCAAGCAGTCGCGAATATGCTGTCTGGACCCGTATTCTCCGTTGAAGGTCAAACACAGGACGGCATCGGGATATTTGTCCTGAAATTGCTGTAGCAGATTGGTATTCAAAGCGCCGAACCCTTCATCGACAAGGATCAAGGCAGGTACCACCTTTTCACGCTCGGCCTTTTCTGTCAGCGCCTTCCAGTCGGTTGACACCTGAACAACGAGATCCGGCAGTTCTCGAACCAATGCATTTTCCAGGGGTTTCGGCAATTTGTCCCTGGGGCCCATAAAAAATAGATGTCGCAAATGGTCAGACATTGAGAGCCTCCCAAATGACCATGCTCACCCTTCACAAATCACGCAAAGGAACTAAAGATCACAGCGCTGGCTGACAAGGATCAATAAGGTTCTAATTCCACTCAATTTGTAAGTCGATGATGCAAAATGATCAAAAATGCTATTAATAATTAATATTGTTACCATAGATAGATAAAAATCGAAACATTATTCTTTTTGTCGGATTATATTCATCATCGGCAAAGGATGAAATAAAAAATAAATTTGATTTACTTATTAATTTTCTGACTGGCACTTAAAGTATGAACCAGCCGCACAATACAAAGGCCGCTTGTTGAGCAAAATCTTTCAGCGAACCCATTTATAGGTCCATAGCCTAAGAAAAGACGATCATTTGGTTATGATCTTCAGCCGCTCGACAAACAGATCCGCAGTCATATTTGACACTATTAAAAAGTGTACTGAAATTAGCTCAGCTTTCTAGGATGCGCCTGAGTGAAACCACAGCGGCTGAGGTTCGGTTTTCAACTCCCATCTTCCCGAAGATCCGGTCGAGATGCTTGTTCACCGTGCGAGGGCTCATATCCAGGATCGAGGCGATTTCCTTGTTGGACTTGCCGTTGGCGATCCAGATCAAGACTTCGGCTTCGCGTCCCGTCAAATCGAAGGCGTCCTTCAGGATTTCGGAAGGGACGCTGTCCGAGACATCCGATACACGCAGCAAATGCTCGCCTGCGCTGATGTTGCCGGCATAGGTGAAGCGCAGCTCGCGGCCTTTGACACGGGCGATCAGTTCTTCTTCCTTCTGCGCAGCCTTGCCCTTCGGCAACAGGTAGAGGCGCAACCAGTCGACAGCGGTCTCGGGGAGCTGACCGGAAGCGGCGGCGTCCTCGGCCGTGCCCGTTCCAAGAAGCGCGGAGGCTTGCGGCGTCGCCCAGCACACCGCCCCGGACAGATCTACCGACATAAGGTGACGCCCGGAAGCATCTAGCGCCACATGAGCGCTGCGTGAATTCCGGGCGTTGGAAATATGAACACGCAGGCGGGCAATCAGTTCGTCAGGGTTGACCGGCTTGGTGACATAGTCGACGCCGCCTGCCTCCAGGCCCATGACGATATGCTCCGTCTCGCTCAATCCGGTCATGAAAAGGACCGGCACATCCCGAAGGTCTTCCAGTGCCTTCAGGCGTTTGCTGGTCTCGAACCCGTCAAGCTCCGGCATGATCGCGTCCATGAGGATCGCGTTGGGGATGACGCGGGCTGCTATTTCAATCGCTTTTCGGCCACTTTGCGCCAGCAGCACGGTAAAGCCGGCCTCCTCCAGAGCATCCGAAAGCATGCCCAGGGAAGAAGGTGTGTCGTCGACCAGCAGCACCGTTTCGGCCTGACTAGGAGCACTCATGATCATGTCCGAGCCTTTCCAGAAGCTTGTCGTATTGTGTGAGATCGAATTCCTTGATGAGACCCCGCATGTGATGGACAAAGTCCGCCGCATGCGGTTCATGCGCCTCGATGTCGTCGAGCTTGGCCTTGATGCCCCGCACATAGCCGACGTCACTCAGCTGCTTCAAGATGCCGAGGCTCTCCTCCGACGGCAGACAGGCCTTCTCGAATATCGCTCTCCCTGACGATCGCGAACCGTCAACCGGCGATGCTACCATCGCAGCGTCCGTGCGCCAGACGAGTTTCAATGCCAGCTGAAGCTTGTCCTGCAATTCCTGCAGCCTCACGGGCTTCACCAGGTAATCGTCATGATAGATCCTGTGCACCGGGTCTCGGCCGCTGTCATCCGCATTGGCGGAAATCATGATGATGACCGCGTCGCCAAATCCGCTTTCCCGCAATTTTCGGGCAAGGTTCCAGCCGCTCATGCCCGGCATGCTGATATCAAGCAGAAAGGCGTCGGGACGTTCGTCCTCTACCATCGCCAGGCAAGAACGGCCGCCGGCGGCCGACAGAACCTTGAACCCAAGCGGCGACAGGAAATCCCTGATGAGCGCTCTCTGGGCAGGGTCGTCATCCACCACCATGATCGTCTGGATCGGACCTTGGTATCCGAGAATACGTTTTTCCGCCCGTCCCGCCTGGATCGGCGCCTCCGCAGCACTCAACAGCATGCGGACCTTGAATGTACTGCCGACACCGGGCGTGCTTGAAACCTGGATATCGCCCCCCATCACCTCGCTCAGAAGCTTGGTGATCGTCAGACCCAGCCCTGTTCCCGGAACTGCCTCCTTGCCGTCTTCCTCGATACGTTCGAACGGATTGAAGATCCGCTCGAGATTTTCCGGAGCGATGCCTATGCCGCTATCGACAACCGCAAATTCCGCAACCTGGCTGTGATAGGACACCTTCAGCTTGACGCTGCCTGAGTCCGTCCATTTGATCGCGTTCGACAGCAGGTTGATCAACACCTGGCGCAAACGCTTCTCATCACCGAACACGAAGACAGGTAGGTTTTCCGCCGGTTCAAAAAGGAAGCGCAATTCCTTGGCGTCTGTCTGCAGGCGGAACATGTCGACGGTCTGCGCCAGGAATTCATGCAGATTGAAGCGTTCCCGGTAGATGGTGAGATGCCCGGCCTCGATCTTGGAGATATCCAGAAGACCTTCGATCAGCCCGGCGAGGTGATCGGCCGAATGCTGGATCACTTTCACGGCGTCGCGTCTGTGGGCCGGGATCGCCGGGTCCTTGCGCATCAACTGGGCATAGCCGGAAATAGCATTCAGCGGCGAGCGCAGTTCGTGGCTGATCCCCACCACATAGCGGCTCTTGGCTTCGTTCGCGGCCTCCGCCGTTTCCTTTGCCTTCTGCAGCATGGCGTCAGTGCGCTTGTGCGCCCGAATTTCCTTCATCAGAAGACTGGTCTGGCGTCTTGTTTCCTCATTGGCGAATTTCCGGCTCTCGTGGACGAGAACGAACAGCCAGGCCATGACACCCGAGGTGATCAGAAGAATAAAGAAGACCTGGGTCAAAGCCCTGGCAACGCCTTCGCTTCCCGCTCCAGGAGAAATGGTTTCCGCTTCGAGATAGACCAGTGACAGGATTGCCCCGAGCGAGGCGGTGATCAGGATCATGAGACTGAAATACAGCCCGATCCGAGAACTCATCCAGCCGGCGATCCGGTCCGGAAGGATCGAATGAAGCAGAACGCCGACCTGGTCGGCAATGCGCGCCTCCTGTTTGCAGTCGTCCTCGCAGCGCGCATCGAGTGAGCAGCACAGCGAGCAGATCGGCCCAGAGTAGACCGGACAATGGGCCATATCCTCGTGTTCGAAAGTGTGCTCGCAAATGCAGCACTGAATGTCGGGGGGCCGCTCTCCGTCGGCAGTTGCAGCCCTCACGGGCTCACGGGCGATATAATATTTGCCGCCGGTCGCATAGGCGATCAGCGGGGCAAGAAGTATAGCGGTAAAAAGGGCGATGTAGCTTGCCAGCGCATGGGCGGTCTGGCCGAACACGCCGGAATAGGCAATCAGGGCGATCAGACTTGCCGCGCCCATCGAGCCTAGGCCGACCGGATTGATGTCATAGAGGTGGGCTCGCTTGAACTCAATGTGTTTCGGGCTGAGCCCGAGCGGCTTGTTGATGACGAGATCGGCGAAGATCGCGCCGATCCAGGCAACGGCAACCACGGAATAAAGACCGAGCGTGCGTTCCAGCGCCTTGTAGACACCAAGCTCCATAAGCGCGAGCGCAATCGACACATTGAAGACCAGCCACACCACCCTGCCCGGGTGGCTGTGAGTGAGGCGGGAGAAGAAATTCGACCAGGCAATGGAGCCGGCATAGGAGTTGGTCACGTTGATCTTGACCTGGCAGACAATCACGAAGAGCCCGGTCAGGGCGACGGCCACTTCCGGCGACGTGGCCTTGGTGAAGGCGACCAGATACATGTGCGTCGGCTCGATTGCCTTGTCCGGGCTAAGGCCGCTTTGCAGCGCCAGCACCACAAGAAACGATCCCAGAAGCAGTTTCACCGCGCCGATGAGGATCCAGCCAGGGCCTGCGGCCAGCAGGGCAAACCACCATTTCAGCCGTTGTCCCCGACGCTGACGCGGCAAAAACCTGAGAAAATCGACCTGTTCGCCAATTTGCGCGATCAGCGAGAACAGAACGGCGCTCGAAGCCCCGAACAGAAGGAGACTGAACCGACCGCCTTCGTCCCCGAGCCGGCCGGAAAAACTCTGCCAGTCGTCCAGCGGGGCCACGCCCTGCCAGGCCAGGAAAGCAAACGGCAGGATCTGCAATACGATCCAGAGTGGCTGGGTGTAGATCTGCAGCCGGCTGATCAGGGTGATGCCGTAGATCACCAACGGAATGACCACAAGCGTACACAGAAGGTAGCCGATATTGAGCGGCACCCCGAGAAACAGCTCCAGCGCGGTCGCCATAATGGCCGCCTCAAGGGCGAAGAAGATGAAAGTGAAACTTGCGTAGATGAGCGAAGTTACCGTCGATCCGATGTAACCGAACCCGGCCCCGCGGGTGAGCAGGTCGATATCCACGCCGTATTTAACGGCGTGATAGGCAATCGGAAGGCCGGTGATGAAGATGATCAAGCAGACGACGGCAATCGACGAAACAGCATTCGTGAAACCGTAGTTGTAGGTGACCGCTGCACCGATCGCCTCGAGGGCCAGGAAGGAAATCGCGCCCAGTGCGGTGTTGGCAACCCAGACCGGTGACCAGCGACGGGCGCTTTTGGCGGTGAAACGGAGCGCAAAGTCCTCCAGGGTCTGGTTTGCGACCCACTGATTGTATGTTCTCCGCAGGCGTACAACCCGCTGATGACTACCCATCGCCCATCACCACCTTGACCGCCGGAACCGGCGTGCCAGCCCACTCATTGTGCATCGCATCTATTTTTCATGCACATTTTTGTTCAAGATTTGCGACCTCCCCGCGAATTGATCGGCAAACACCGGCCGTCCTTCTTCCCAGCAATTTCTATGCCTTATTCAGGTAATATTCGAATTTCAGGATACCTCCACTCTCAAGAATTGAGTATTACGATTCACGACTTACCTGAGGACGTATTTTCCAGTTTTTTGATTATGATTTTATTGCAAACATGGAAGTCTTTCACATGCCGCAGCTCAGAGAAATAAGTCAAATAACCCACAGCAACTGACGCATTGCGGCACTGCACAATTCCAGACGAGCCTTGGATGCATGCGGAGGAGCTTCACGGCGCTCTGCTTCAACCTCAACCTCAGAGGGGTCCAGAGAATGAAACGTCTGAAAGACTTGATTGATCACCGGCTGTCCCGCCGATCCGTGCTGTCAGGCACAGCTGCCGCAGCAATGCTGGCCACAGCCAGCACATTCGCACCTGCCTTTGCCGACGACGTCAACACGACCGGGCTTGCTGTAACCGATGACACCGTGAAGGTTGGCATCCTGCACTCCGTCACCGGAACCATGGCGATTTCCGAGACAGGGTCCGTACAAGCGGAAAAGCTTGCCATCGAGCAGATCAACGCCATGGGCGGCGTGCTCGGACGCAAGATCGAATACATTCAGGAAGACGGCGCGTCCGACTGGCCGACCTTTGCTGAAAAGGCGAAGAAACTGCTGGTGAACGACAAGGTCGCGGCCGTTTTCGGGTGCTGGACATCCGCATCGCGCAAGGCCGTTCTGCCCGTCTTCGAACAATACAACGGCATGCTCTACTATCCGACCTTCTATGAAGGCCTGGAGCAGTCGCCCAACGTGATCTACACCGGCCAGGAAGCAACCCAGCAGATCATCGCCGGCATCGACTGGGTCGCCAAGGAAAAGGGCGCCAAGAGCTTCTATCTGCTCGGTTCCGACTATATCTGGCCGCGGACATCCAACAAGATCGCCCGCAAGCACATCGAGAAGCTTGGCCTGAAGGTCGTCGGCGAAGAGTACTATCCGCTCGGCCATACCCAGTTCAACTCGGTGATCAACAAGATCAAGCTGAAGAAGCCGGACGTGATCTACGCCATCGTCGTGGGGGGTTCCAACGTTGCCTTCTACAAGCAGCTGAAGGCAGCCGGCATCGATATGACCAAGGAAAAGCCGCTTCTTCTGACCATCTCGGTAACCGAGGATGAAATCCGCGGCATCGGCGGCGAGAACATCGAAGGCGCTTACGCCGCGATGAAATACTTCCAGTCCCTCGACAACGAAAACAACGCCGAATTCGTCAAGTCCTTCAAGGAAATGTGGGGCGATGACATCGTCATCGGCGACGTGACCCAGGCCGCCTATCTCGGCCCCTGGCTCTGGAAGGCAGCGGTTGAAAAAGCCGGCAGCTTCGACATCGACAAGGTGCGTCTCGCCTCCCCGGGCATCGAACTCACCACTGCGCCGGAAGGCTATGTCCGCGTCCATGAAAACCATCACCTGTGGTCCAAGACCCGGATCGGTCTTGCCAAGCCGGACGGCCAGTACAAGCTGGTTTACGAGACGACCGACCTGATGGAACCGGATCCGTTCCCGGAAGGCTACCAATAAGCCTCCGTTAATTCCCCCAGGGATGGAAACGCCCTTTCAGAAAACGGGCACACAAGGGGCGCTGCGTGGATGCAGCCTGCGCAGCGCCCGTCCCCTTCGTTTCAAACCCTCATTCACAGCAGGGGCAGTGGCACAGCGCCTTCGCCCCGTAGCATGGAGACGCGCGCAATGTTCGCCGATTATTCATGGACGGAACTCGGGTCCATATTCGCCATGCAGGGTTTCGCCGGACTGATCCTGTTTTCCGTTTTCGTCCTGATGGCCCTGGGTCTTGCAATTATTTTCGGCCAGATGGGCGTCATCAACATGGCTCACGGCGAGTTCATGATCCTCGGCGCCTATGTCACCTATCTCTGCTCCAATATCGTCGAGACCTATATTCCGTCCCTGTTCGGCATCTACTTCTTCTTCGCCATGGCGCTGGCCTTTGTCGCCGCAGGCGCACTCGGAGCTCTCGTCGAATGGTCTCTCATAAGGCATCTCTACAAGCGCCCGCTCGATACCCTGCTGGCCACCTGGGGTCTGAGCCTCATCCTGCAGCAGGCCTATCGGTCGATCTTCGGAGCACGTGAGGTCGGCGTCAGCCTGCCGAACTGGCTGCTCGGTTCCGTGCCGCTGACGGACATCATCGAAATTCCGATCAACGGCATCTTCGTCATGGTGCTGACCCTGGTCATTGCCATCGGGGTCTATTTCATCCTGTTCCGCTCGCGAATGGGCATGCAGACCCGCGCGGTGGTCCAGAACCGCGTCATGGCCGGCGCCGTCGGCATCAACACCGAAAAAGTTGACCGGCACACTTTCGCCCTTGGCTGCGGCATTGCCGGCATTGCGGGCAGCGCCTTCACCATGATCGGCTCAACCGGCCCCACCGCCGGACAGCTTTATATCGTCGACACCTTCCTGATCGTCGTTTTCGGCGGCGCTGCAAGCCTGCTCGGAACGATCGCGTCTTCCTTCGCCATCAGCCAGGCCCAGTCGACCATGGAGTTCTTCCTTTCGGGCTCCATGGCAAAGGTCCTCACCCTGCTGACCGTCGTCGGGATCCTGATGCTGCGTCCCGAAGGTCTCTTCTCCCTGAAAATCCGTCGCTGAGGTGTTCCGATGACACATGTGAAATCCCTGCTGTCTCGACAGGAACTGATCGGACTGCTGGTCGTCGCCGCGCTGATCTTCGTTGTGATGCCCCTGTCGATGGACATCTTCCGCCTCAACCTGTTCGGCAAATATCTGACCTATGCCTTCGTCGCCATCGGGCTGGTGCTGTGTTGGGGCAAGGGCGGCATCCTGAGCCTTGGTCAAGGCGTTTTCTTCGGCCTGGGCGGCTATTGCATGGCCATGTACCTGAAGCTGGAGGCCTCCACACCGGAAGCGACCGCGATCCAGTCCACCCCGGGCATTCCCGACTTCATGGACTGGAACCAGATCACGAGCCTGCCCTGGTTCTGGGAGCCCTTCAACAGCCTGGCATTCACGCTGCTGGCCATCCTCGTCATTCCCACGCTCTTCGCTTTCGTTATCGGTGCGGCAATGTTCAAGCGGCGGGTCGGCGGGGTCTACTTCGCCATCATCACCCAGGCTATTGCGGCCATCCTGACGATCCTGATCATCGGCCAGCAGGGTTATACCGGCGGCGTCAACGGCATCACGGATCTCAGAACCCTCAAGGGATGGGACATCCGCACCGATGAGGCCAAATACGTTCTCTACTACGTCAACGGAGGTCTTCTGATCGCTGTCCTGCTGCTGAGCCAGTTCGTTCTCAAGAGCAAGCTCGGCCGCCTGCTGGTGGCCGTCAGGGACAAGGAGGACCGGGTCCGGTTTTCCGGTTACGACGTCTCCAACATCAAGATCTTCGTCTTCTGTTTCGCGGCTGTCCTGTCTGCCATAGGCGGCGCCATGTTTACCCTGCAAGTCGGGTTCATGTCTCCGTCCTTCGTGGGCATCGTTCCGTCCATCGAGATGGTCATCTTCTGTGCGGTCGGCGGCAGGCTTTCCATCTTCGGCGCGGTTTACGGAACACTGCTGGTGAACTGGGCGAAGACCACCTTTTCCGAA
The DNA here is from genome assembly GCF_057180185.1 of Labrenzia sp. ATLA3. Lineage (NCBI taxonomy): Bacteria > Pseudomonadati > Pseudomonadota > Alphaproteobacteria > Hyphomicrobiales > Stappiaceae > Labrenzia > Labrenzia sp. ATLA3. The sequence continues at coordinate 199,958 of NZ_JBXUKV010000005.1, read as the reverse complement.
ATCTTCCCCGAATTGTGGCTCTTCGGCCTGGGCGGTCTCTTCATCGCCGTGGTCCTGGTGTTCCCGAACGGTTTGTCCGGCCTCTATCGCAGCTACCTGGCACCGCTTGTCGACCGGCTGATTTCACGGGGCGGGAGCTCCTACCCGCCGGAACCCGCCAACCCTCCGCCTGATCTTGACGGCGAAGCCAACGCAAAGCCAGCCGAGTAGGAGACCCACATGAACACCATCAGCAACAATACCGACTTCCTGCTGTCCATCGAAAGCCTGTCTGTTTCCTTTGACGGCTTCAAGGCAGTGAACGACCTGAACCTTTACGTCGACGAGAATGAGATCCACGTCATCATCGGGCCGAATGGCGCGGGCAAGACAACGGTTCTCGATCTGATCTGCGGCCGCACCAAGGCGACTGCAGGCTCGATCAAGTTCCGCAAAAAAGAACTGACCCAGCTACGCGAGCACGAGATTGTGCGCGAGGGGGTCGGCCGCAAGTTCCAGAACCCGTCCATCTATGAAGATTTGACGGTCTTCGAGAACCTGGAGCTTTCCTTTCCCCGCGGCCGGAGCGTCTTCGGTGCCCTCACCTTCAAGCGCGATGCGGAGGTGACGACACGCGTGCGCGAGATTGCCGAAATGGTGTTCCTCGACGCGCTCCTGAACATGCAGGCGGCCCTTCTCAGCCACGGCCAGAAGCAGTGGCTGGAGATCGGCATGCTGCTGATCCAGGACCCGGAGCTTCTGATGCTCGACGAACCTGTCGCCGGCATGAGCGTCTCGGAGCGCAAGCAGACCGCGAAGCTTCTCAACGAAATCACCAAGGGACGATCGGTGATGGTGGTCGAACACGACATGAAATTCGTCGAGGACATCGCCCACCGCGTCACCGTCCTGCACCAGGGCAAGATCCTCTCGGAAGGTTCCATGGCCAAGGTGCAGGCCGACCCCAAGGTCATTGACGTCTATCTCGGCCACTAGGAGGCGACCATGCTCAATGTTGCACAATATCACGTCGCCTACGGCCAGAGCGAAGTCCTGCACGGCCTGGACTTCACCGTCGCGCCGGGAGAGATCATCGCCATCATGGGTCGCAACGGCATGGGCAAGACCACGCTGATGAAATCCCTGATGGGGATCGTGCCCACCAGCAACGGCGCTGCCGCTGTCGACGGCGTCGATATCACCACCATGAAGAGCTACGAGCGCGTTTCCAAGGGCATCGCCTATGTCCCTCAGGGGCGGATGATCTTTCCGACCATGACGGTGCAGGAAAACATCGAGACCGGACTGACGATCAGCGGCCGCAGCAAGGTTCCCGGCGACATCTACGATCTGTTTCCTGTCCTGCTCGACATGAAGGGCCGCCGCGGCGGCAATCTTTCGGGCGGTCAGCAACAGCAGCTGGCGATTGCCCGGGCGTTGGCGACCAATCCGAAGGTCCTTCTGCTGGACGAACCGACAGAAGGCATTCAGCCGTCGATCATTCGCGAGATGGGCCGTGTCCTGAAACGTATTCGCGACGAGCGAGGGCTTTCCATCGTGGTGTCCGAACAGGTTCTGTCTTTCGCCCTCGACGTGGCCGACAGGGTGCTCGTCCTGGAAAATGGACGCCTTGTCCATGACGAACCCCGGGCCAGCGTCGACGAGGAGAAAGTTTCCGCGTTTCTGTCCGTCTAATCCGCCCATCCCGTTCAACAGCGCGCACTTTTCAGGTGCATATCCAGAGGAGAACCCCATGGCAGATACTCTTATTTCGGTAGATTTGAGCGAGTCGCCGCATACCAATGAAAAGGTCCACAACCGCTGGCATCCGGATATTCCGATGGCGGTCTGGGTGGAGCCGGGTGACGACTTCAAGATCGAGACCTATGACTGGACCGGCGGTCAGATCAAGAATGATGACAACGCGGCGGATGTGCGCGATGTCGAACTGGAACAGGTTCACTACCTCTCCGGACCGATTGGCGTCAAAGGGGCCGAGCCGGGCGATCTTCTGGTCGTCGATATTCTCGACATCGGCGCCAAGGAAGAAATGCTCTGGGGCTTCAACGGCTTCTTCTCCAAGCAGAACGGCGGCGGGTTCCTGACGGAGCATTTCCCGGAGGCCCAGAAATCCATCTGGGACATCGAAGGCATGTTCACCCGGTCCCGCCACGTGCCAGGCGTCAGCTATGCCGGCCTGATCCACCCGGGCCTGATCGGCTGCCTGCCGGACCGCAAGATGCTGGACACGTGGAACAGCCGCGAAAAGGAACTGTTCGACACCGATCCCGACCGCGTTCCGGCACTTGCTGCCCTGCCGAACACCCAGTCGGCGCATATGGGGCAACTGAAAGGTGAAGCAAAGGACCAGGCAGCAGCCGAAGGCGCACGGACCGTTCCCCCGCGCGAACACGGCGGCAATTGCGATATCAAGGATCTGTCGCGCGGGTCGAAGATCTATTTCCCGGTCTATGTGGACGGTGCCGGTCTCTCCATGGGCGACCTGCATTTCAGCCAGGGAGATGGTGAAATCACCTTCTGCGGCGCGATTGAAATGGCCGGTTGGCTGCACATTCGGGTCAATCTGATCAAGGGTGGTGTTGCGAAATACGGCATCAAGAACCCGATCTTCAAACCCTCGCCGATCACGCCGAAGTATGACGACTACCTGATCTTCGAGGGCATTTCGGTTGATGAGGCCGGCACCCAGCATTACCTCGACGTGCACATCGCCTATCGCATGGCCTGCCTCAACGCCATCGAGTACATGAAGAAGTTCGGATACTCCGGCGCGCAGGCCTACGCCATCCTGGGCACGGCGCCTGTGCAGGGACACATTTCGGGCGTGGTCGATATTCCGAATGCGTGCGCCACCTTGTGGTTGCCGACCGACATCTTTGACTTTGACATGATGCCAGGTGCGGAAGGCCCAAAAACCTTCATCGACGGTTCCGTCGACGTTCCACTTGCCCCGGATCTCTGATCCGGCCGAGACGACGAGACGGGCCCTGCCCGTCTCGAACCCCTTCCGCCGGCAATCCGGCTCTCTGTGTTTCAGGATCAATCATGCCGACATACGATTATCTGTGCGCTTCCTGCGGCCCGCTTTCCGCCAACCGCCCGATGTCCGCTCATGCGGATCCGATCGAATGCCCGATCTGCAAGGCGGAAGCCCCGCGTGCAATCCTGCAGGCCCCGAACATGTCCGGCCTGTCCCCCAGCGACCGGGCTGCCCATCTGCGCAACGAGACGTCCCGGCACAATCCCGCCTTCTCCACCAAGTCGGATCGCGAGGACAGGAGCCGGGAGAACCGCAAGCGCCATCCTTCGGGCTGCTCCTGCTGTTCGGGGACGAAGGGAAATTTTCGCTCAAGCGCGGTCTACAAGGCCGATGGCAGCAAGACATTTCCCAGCAAGCGCCCCTGGATGATCAGCCACTGACACAGGTTTGCGCGGACGAAAAATCAGTTTGCGATGGCATCGGTCTCGGGATCAGCGAGAGCTTTTTTTGTTTCTGAACACGCAAGGTGCCCAGGCAGCCCCTCTGCAAGGGCATTCGCTATGCGATCACCGTGGATGAAACCCGGCAGTTGCTATTGCTCGCCATGATCGTGGGGTGCAGGCCTGAGCCTTTCGAGCAGATAGCGGCTTGGCGGCTTGCCGACCATCTTTCGAAACATGGTCACGAAACTGCTGGCGCTTTCATAGCCGAGGTCCATCGCGACGGCCTGAACCGTCTGGCCGGCACTCAGATGCCGCAAGGCGAGAACAACATGCAGCTGCCGGCGCCAGCGGCCGAAACTCATGCCCACCTGTTCCGCCAGCAGACGGCTCAGGCTGCGCTCGCTGAGCGCGATGCGCGAGGCCCACTCCGCCACGGTGGCATGATCCGCAGGCGCTTCGATCAACAGGTCGGTGAGCTTCTTCAGGCGCGGGTCACTGGGGATCGGGAGGCGGAGGTCTTCGACTGGCGCCACAGCCAACTCGTCGAAAATGACCGACACGATGCGGCCGTCCGGACCGTCGACATCATAGCGCTCTGGTAGCTCGTTGGCCCGCATCAGCAGGTGACGGAAAAAGCTCGACACGGTGATCGTGCAGCACTCGCTCGGCAGGTTCGAAGCCTCGGGCGGTTCGATGAACAGGGAGATCCACTCCACTTCCCCCGAGCCGAAAACAGTATGGGGCAGCCCGCCGGGAATCCACACGGCACACTGCGGCGGCACGATCCAGACAGCGTCTTCAACCTCGCAGTTGAAGACCCCACGGACCGTGAAAAGCAGTTGCGCTTTCTGATGGTGGTGCCGCGGCGATCGCTCCAGGGCCTCAAGATTGGCGACAGCGTTGGCCGCAACGAGAGCGCGAGGAACCTCATCGACATAAGAAAGCCAATCGCTCCGGACGTCTAGATACATCAAAGGCCTCGTCATGCTTCGTTTGGCCGGATCAAAACATATAATGGCAGGATTGCGCAATGACGCCATTCGCCGACTGGCGTAGTGCTTTCTGGAAGAAGGGACATGGCGGCGATCATGATCGCCCTGCCCTTCAAAAGGGGCAGCACTTAACTGCCCTATCGAGCACATACGGATAGGAGTTTTAACGTGAACGACAATAAAACGGTTCAGCTCGCACTCGTATGGCTCGTGCCAGCAGTCGGTGCCACGATCTTCGTCACGATCCAGTGCTTCTCTTATCTGAACAGCTACGTCGGCAGCGGCGGAACGATGCAGGCCACGACGTTCGACCCCGCCGCACTGTGGGGCGTATCCATATTTTACGGTGCCTGGGTTATCCCGCCGTTGTTGGCGCTCGCCCGAAGGCGTGCCACCGATTGGGCCATGCTCGGCCTCGGCGGTCTCCTTTTCATCATGAGCACGCTCGCCGGCGTGATGGACGGCTTGCGCGACGGCGGCCATCTTGTTGGCCTGGAACTGTTGGCCGTTACGCTTCCGGGCATGGTCGCACTCATCTTGTCGTGGCGGCACATCCGCTCGAATTGAAACCATCCATCCCCTTAGCGAGACGACACATGCCTTTGGACAACACAAATTTCCCGCTCGTCTGGATGAGCTATGACGAAGAGCCCGATCACGACCACGACGAAGACTTCGAGACCCTGGAGGCGAGCTTTAGGCGCGGCACACCTTTCGTGATCTTGACCGATAACGCTCCGACCGAACACCACGAGCACAGCCCGGAAGAAAAGAAGCGCACCGTGCTGTGGATGAAGAAACACAAGGCCGAACTCCGGTCGCTCGTTCTGGCGATGATCGTGATTGAGCCGAACCTCGCCAAGCGTATGGCATTCAAGCCCTTCGGCGTGGCCTTTGCCAAATTCTGGGGCTATCCAATGAAACTCGCCTCGTCCCGCGAGGAAGGCTTGGAGATCGCGAGGAAACTGCTGTCGGAGCGCGCCGTGTCTGCAACAGGCTGACATATAACGCTGCCTTGTCCACGTCCTGCGTTCTCACCAAGAGGATGGAGCAAGAGCAACGAACGTCACATCGTTCGGCCAGAGCGCTCAGCGCCGCATGTCGCCGAATGGGCATACATCGTCTTCGAAGGGCACATGCCGTCGCCGAAACAGCGTACCGTTCACAATCTCCGGCTTGGCGATCCTGTCCATTCGGAAGTGACGAAAATCCGTACGGTTGAAATCCCAGGCCACCAGATACCAAAGCGGCGGCAGGATGAGCATGGCCTGAGGTTCGACCTCTCTGACGGTTTCAACTCCCTTGGCATCACGGTAACAGAACCTCAGATGCTGCCGTTGCAGAAATGCCGCCTCGAACGCAGGCAGCAACTCGGAATCAATTGAACCCAGATTTGAAATATCCTGCCGGGGTGACAGTTTCCCCACATACAAGCAGTCCAGAAGCCGACGCAGGTCACGCACCTTGTCGCCGGCAAGCGCCTTTTCGATCTTGGCGAGGCCTGAATCGGCAAGATCGGAAAAGGGAAGAGATCGGGCCGCGCGCATCGACGCCACGCTGATAATCAGCGCAAATACTTCAACCACCGAGAGACGCGCTGTGGTCTGCATCGATGCCGGATCAAGTTGCAGCCCGCCACCCCGACCGGACTCCGAATGAATGACGAAGCCCTGGTCGCGCAGCGCACCGATATCGCGCAACACCGTTCGCCGGGACGCCCCGATTTCCTGCGCAAGACTATCGACCGTTGAGGTTCCGTTACGCCGTAGGATGCGGACAATGGCGTCGTGTCTGAGACGGATGTTCATTTGCCCAAGGTATCGCTTTCGGTGACAAAATTTGGCACCGAATTACCTTAAGCGGGTCATGTCAACTCAACAAGGAGAGTGAACATGACATCCCAGGACCCAGCCCGAGCCATTTCTTCTAAACCGGTCATCGTCAATCCTTCCCACCTGCACGACCCAACGCCAAATGGCTACAGCACGGCCCTCATCACCCCTGCGTCCGGTCGGCTCGCCTTCATCTCCGGTCAAGGTGGACAGGACCAGACCGGCACACTTTCGCCGAACTTCGGTGAGCAGGTAAAACAAGCCTATGCAAACCTTGCCGCTGTAATCGAGGCACTCGGTGCCCATCCGGATCAAGTCGTGAAACTGACCGTATTCGTGGTCGACCACGATATGTCCAAACTGGGCGTGTTGACGAAGAATGTGACCCGGATGTTTGGTGCCAGACTTCCAGCACAAACATTGGTACCCGTACCAAAGCTTGCCATCGACCCCATGCTTTTCGAGGTTGAGGCTGTGGTTCATCTGGACTGACTATCCGGTTGAAGTCCGCCACGCCGGTGCCTGGGCAGCCCCGCCTGGTCAGAGGTGGGAACAATGTCACCGCTTCGCCGCAGGTTAAGGGGCGTCCGGAGTGTCCATGCGCCGCTGGCAATTATAGTTTTTTCAATGCGCATAAATTACGCGCATTGAAAATGCGTGAGAAAGGGGCTACCTTCTGTTTCAGGATCTGAATGGTTTGGAAGCACAATGGCACGCGTTCACGCCCGCAAGGCGACGAATTTGACGATTGATATGTCCCTGGTCGGTTCGGCGAAGGATTTGGGCGTGAATATCTCCCAGGCGGCCGAGGAAGGCATCCGGCGTGCCGTATCGCAAGCCCGTGCGGACCGCTGGAAACAGGAAAATCAGGCGGCTTTGAACAGCTCCAACGACTTTGTCGATCAACACGGTTTGCCGCTCGAAACAAGCCGCCTGTTTTAATGGCCAGAAATCAGCTCTACCGGATGAAGCCGGATCGCGTCCTGGTGCTGGACGTGCAGGCCGACCTTCTGGAAAGCCTGAACACACGTGTCGTGGTGCCGCTATTGCCAAAGTCACGCGCCCCGACCCCCGCAGCCTACCTGAACCCGGTATTCCGTTGGGAGGGCGAGGACTACGTCATGGCAACCCAATTTCTCGCTGCCGTGTCAGTGTCCCAACTGGGGGATCCTCTCGGAAGCCTTGACGAGAACTTCGCCGAAATCACGCGAGCGCTGGACACCCTGTTTCAGGGCTTCTGACCGTCGCCGAAGCAAGGTGCGTCGGCGCCCAAAAAACACCATATGACTCAAGCCATTTCCACCCGGCTCTCGCTTTGGGCGTCGAAGTAGATAGCCTGATCGGTGTCATAGCCGATCCAGATGCTTTGTCCTCCTGCGGTCATCCCATGGCATGGCATGGCGCCGTGCAGCACTTCTGGTCCACCCGGCCAGAATTTGCGGATGTCGGTTAGCTCAAGGTCACGGAAGCTGTCCTGATCTCATCGGATATGAAGGGCTGACGCCCAACGTTTCTGCAGCCTCGTCCTTCCGCTTTGAAAAAAGTCTCCCGCGCCGCGAACGAAACCGCGGAGCAATCGTTGATCTAGAGATACTTGGATACCGACGTTGCAAGCCATATCTCTACGGCAGCAACATCAGCATGACGAAGACGGTGGGCACTCACACCGTGTGTGTTTGGCAGACGGACGAGGAGTTCACTATGACAGTCGGAGCCGGTCTCCCTATCATCCTGGCGGGACCGATCCTGCGCCGTGTCACGGCGAAAAGCGTTAGCCTTTGGCTCGCGGCCTCCCGGCCTTGCGACGTGCGTCTGGAACTTTTCCCGGAAGGCCAGGCTGACCTCAATCAGACATATGAAACAGGCGGCACGAACTGGCCGATCGTGAAGGCGGGGGACAGCCTTTATTATCTGCTTGTCGACATCGAGCTGGAGACATCGCTGCCCACCGACGTCCTCATTTCCTACCGCCTGAGCGTAAAGCCCACCAACAGCGCGGAGGAAGCCTGGCAGGATCACACGGTGTGGGCATCCGACCTTTGCTATCCGGGACGCGACCTGCCTTGTTTCAAAGTGCCCGACCGCATTACGTCCCTTTTGCACGGGTCCTGTCGCAAACCGCATGCGCGCACCCGGGACGGCCTGGTCGGAGCCGATGAACTCCTGCGCAAGGCCCTTGATTGCACGAAGGCAGAAGCTTCCGACGCCCCCGCCCTGCCGTCGCTGATTGTCATGAGTGGTGACCAGATTTATGCCGACGACGTTGCCGGACCCATGCTCCAGGCCGTCAGTCTGCTGATTGAAAAGCTGGGGCTTGCCGACGAACCCCTGGACGGCGCCGAGCCGGGCCTGCCGGCTTCCGGCAGCGCGCTGCGAGAATCCGGCAACCTGCTTTACCGCCGCGACAAGCTTCTTCCCCGGGTCTACAAGGACAAGACCGTGTTCGACGTCTTGTTCGGCGGCACGGAGAAGCCGGTTTTCACCACCCAGCACGCCCGCAACCACCTCGTCACACTCGGCGAGATGCTGGCGATGTATCTGCTCGTCTGGTCGCCTGCCCCATGGCAGGACATGCCGGAGTTGAAACAACCGGAGGATCTGGAGGCCGACGACGCGGCAATGTATGCCGAAGAAACGGAAACACTGAAGGAATTCCGGGCCGATCTGCCCGCCTGCAGGCGGGTGATGGCACATCTTCCCACAGCGATGATTTTCGACGATCACGACATCACGGACGACTGGAACCTGTCGCTAGCCTGGGAGCAGGCCGCCTACACCCATCCGCTGTCGCGACGGGTGATCGGCAATGCCCTTATTGCCTATGCGCTCAACCAGGCCTGGGGGAACCGGGCGCCGACCATCGGGCCGGACATCATTCCCAGCGTGGAGGCTGCGCTTGACGCTCCGGGGTCAGAGGCACATGAAACGGCGATCAACCGGCTGCTTGAATACGAACAATGGGACTTTCAGTGGCAAACGTCGCCGCCGCTGATCGTTCTGGACACGCGCACGCGCCGCTGGCGCTCCGAACGCGACGCCAGCAATCCGTCCGGCCTTCTGGACTGGGAGGCGGTCACGGACCTTCAGACCCACCTGAAAGGCAAGGATGCGGTTCTTCTGGTATGCGCGGCCCCGATCTTTGGCGTCAAGCTGATCGAAACGGTACAGAAGCTGTTCACGCTTGTGGGCAAGCCGCTGACGGTGGATGCGGAATACTGGATGGCCCACCCGGGAACCGCCAGCGCAATCCTGAACGTGTTCACTCACCGGGGCACACCCCAGCATTTCGTCATCCTGTCGGGCGACGTGCACTACTCGTTCGTTTATGATGTCGAATTGCGGCAGTCGGCACCGAAACTTTCCGGCGTGGTCGACGACGGACCCAAGATCTGGCAGATCTGCAGCAGCGGCATCAAGAACAAGTGGCCGGACAAGCTGATCGATATCCTCGACCGTGGCAACAGGTGGGCGTTTTCGCCTCGCTCCCCCCTGAACTGGTTCACCAAGCGCCGCGGCATGCGCGTCATCCCGCGTAAGCCCGTCGGCACACCGCATGGCCGCCGGCTCCTGAATGCGTCAGGGATCGGGCTTGTGGAGCTGGATGAAACGGGTGCGCCTGTCGACATTCACGAGGTCATGCCAGACGGCTCACTTGTGTCGTTCGAGCGCCGGGAAGCGGAGGCCCGCGAAGACTGAAGCTTGCCGACGCAAGCTTTTTTTCTTCAGCGCGTTATCGCCATGAGCGCACTTCCACCCATCATGAAACCACCGCCTGCGTATCCCATGCGCCGCCGGGCCAGGCTGCTCTGAAAGATTTTCCGCGCACGTGCGGCGATAACAGCATAGCCGGTCAGAAAAACAACGACGACAAGGCTGGAGGTTATCGTCAGCACCGCGAGCTGGACCGCCAGATCGCGTGCGGGGTCGATAAACTGCGCAAGGAAGGCCATGTAAAAGACGATAGCCTTGGGATTGAAAATGGCCGTCACGGTTCCGGCCCAGAAGCTGGCCCAGGGTGAGCCTGCCTGCACGGAGGCTTCATGGCTCCCGCCGTCGCGGCGCGCCTCGCGAATCTGGCTGTACCCCAGCCAGGCGAGATAGAGGACACCCGCCCATTTTACTGTCTGGAACAGAAGTGTAGACGCGGCAAGAATTGCGCCGACCCCGGCAAAGGACAGACCTGTCAGAATGATGCTTCCAACTACATCGCCAACAATGCACATCATTGCCGCGGTCTTCCCCCGCATGAGGGTTTGACCCACCACGAGCATGACGCTCGGCCCGGGAATGATGGTCAGAATGACACAGGCAAGTGTGTAGGCAAGCCAGGTTTCCAGAGACACGTTCAACTCTCCTTTGGGATCAGGCAGCGGCGGGTTGCGGCAAGAGGCAGTGAGGCGAGGAGCGCGGCACACCCGATGAGGAGTATGCCAGCCAGATCTGCTCTGTCTGGCATATCCGCGAAGAAGACAACACCCCAAACCACCGCGAAAACGAGATAACCGTTGTCGAAGACCCCGATCAAAGGGGCCGGTGCCAATTGGTAGGCACAAGCCACGGCCACCGTGATGATTGCAAGCAGCAGTCCCAGCAGGATCAGAAGACCCCACGCCGACCCAGAAAGATCTGGCCAGGCGTTCAGCAGGAACCCTGCGCCGTCAGGGACGGACACGAGGTGAAGCACTGCTACATAGGCACCGCCAGAAACGGCAAGCACGAGGTTCAGGTTGAACGCCAACGCAAGCGGAGGCTCGTAGCGACATCTGGCGAAGGTGATGACCGCCGCAAGGGCATAAAAGAATCCCGCCAGCAAGGGCAGAACCATCACGGGAGAAACGTCCCCAGCGCCCGGCCGCAGCAGGATAACCACACCCGCCAGCCCAAGGAGAATGGAGACGCCGCTTTTCACGCTGACAGGCTTGCCGAGAAGAACCGACGTCAGAACGGCCATCCACATGGGCGAGGTGTAGTAGCAGGCAGCCGCCAGGGAGAGCGGCATCAGGGGCAGCGCAGCGAAGTAGAAGCCCCACATCAGGGCAAGGCACAGGCTACGGAGCCAGACCCAGATGTTGCCAGAGAACCCCACGCGCGAAATACGCCCCCTGACAAAGAGCACGCCCGCGAGCAGACAGGCCGCAACGGCTGAGCGAACCAGCAGCAGCTGACCAAGCGCAATGCCATCACTGTTCAGCTTGACCAGTGCGTCGGACAGGGACAGCAGCAGCACAGCTCCGGTAATCGAAAGGATCCCGGCGAGGAGAGGTCCACCTTGTTGTTTTGCGGAAAATAAGGATATCATTTCCTCATGGAACTATGTTTTTCACGCCTGCAAAAATGAGATTTTTCGAAAAATACATGACTGGAACGCATGAATAAGGACGACATCCCCCTGGCCCGTCTGAGGCCCTTCGAAGCTGCGGCGCGCTATGAAAGCTTCACACGCGCGGCGGAAGAACTTGGCCTGACCCAGACTGCCATCAGCCGGCAGATCGGCCAGCTTGAAGAAGAACTGGGTGTGCATCTGTTCGAGCGGCGCAACCGCGCGGTATTTCTGACAGAGGAGGGAAAACGTCTTGGCCAGGTTGTCGGTGAGGCCTTGCGGGCCATCCGCACAGAAGTTGCCGCAATTCGCGGAACGGGCGATCCCGACACCGTTGTCCTGCGCTGCCAACTCTGCGAGGCCTTTTACTGGCTGATGCCCCGCCTCTCCGGATTTCACGCGGCACATCCGGAAATCCAGCTTCAACTTGTCAGCGCCCTGGAACCTTTGACGGAAGCCCGCGAACCCTTCGACGTTGCCCTTCAGACCACGGGACGGGCCGCCGGAGCCGCTCGCCTGTTGTTCACCGCATCGGACGAAATTTTCCCGGTCTGCGCACCGGCTCTTCTGAAAGACCTGCCTTTACCGCTGACACCGCAAGAGGTCTCGCGCTTCCCGCTCCTGTCGCACCGGGTCGTGCCTCAGGACTGGTTTGACTGGCCTGACTGGTACCAGGCCATCGGCGTGCCGCGGCCAACCCTTCACAAAACCATTTACTTCGACAGCTATCCGCTGGTGCTTCAGGCGGCTGTCGCCGGACAGGGTGTCGCCCTTGGCTGGGCACGCACGGTGGGCGGCCTCATTGAAGAAGGCAAGTTGTGTTCGCTCTGCGACGTCACCTTGAAAAGACCGAGTGAAATCTCGGTCTACCGGGGCACAAAACAGTCGCGGCACGGGGCCGTCGACCAATTGATCGCTTGGCTCCGCACCGAATTGACGTGAGCTGAAAGCGCTGAAAACGGCCCCCGCGTCGCCGTCGCCGGTTGCGGGGGCCAGCAGGCCACGCGCTAGGCGTTTTCCGCGCAATAGGAAATGAACATGTCGACGTTCTCGGGCGAACCGAAGATCAGCGGTATGTTCTGGTGCAGGCTTTCCGGCAGCAGATCCAGAATAGGCGTCTGTCCGTCCGTCGCCTTGCCGCCTCCCTGCTCTATCAGGAACGCGATCGGTATGGCTTCATAGATCAGGCGCAGCCGGCCGTTTTCAAACCCTGGGCGCTGGTCGCCAGGATAGAAGAACAATCCGCCCTGGAGCAGAATCCGGTGAAACTCTCCGACTGCCGAGGCAAACCAGCGCATGTTGTAGTTTTCACCGAGCCGCCCCTCCTTGCCCTTGAGAACATCTTCGGAGAACCGCTTGACCGCATCCGGCCAGTGGCGAGCATTGGAGGCGTTGAAAGCCAAAGTGCGGGACCTTGCCCGTACCTGGTGATTTTCCCGCAACATCCTGAAGGCGCCCGCAGCCCTGTCAAAGACAGCAAGGTGGAGGCCATTGCCCAGGCTGAACCCGAGATCTGTCGAATGTCCGAAGGAGACATAGCCGGCCGCAACGACGGACCGCCCCGTGCACATAAAACCTTGTTCGGATGCCGGCAGGATCGAAAACAGCGTCCCCAGCGGTGCGCCCGTGCCGATGCTGCCGGACCCGTCGATGGGGTCGATGGCAACGTCCAGCGTGCCTTCCGGATTGAGAAGGATGATCTCTTCCGCTTCTTCGGAAAGCAGCTGGCGGACACCAGCGGCCCGAAGCGCTTCAACCATGTGCAGATGGGCACCAACATCGAGCGCCTTTTGCCGGTCTCCGCTTTCGTTGGTGCCGACGATCTCGGCAGGGTCTCCCGGCAAACAGCCCGCAGCGAGCCTGTCTGCCAGAGCCCCGGTCGCGTCGGCAATGGCTTCCAGCACCAAAGCTGTATCTCTCGCAGCGTGTTGTCTTGCCAGATACGCCTGCAGCGTCTCGGCGTTTGTGTCCTTGTCATTCGGAAGTTTCAGCATGGTTCCTTAAATTCCCCGGGCGGGGTCATCTGTTGCGGTTGGCCCGCTCTTAATTACGTCGTTTCAGGCGTTTCCATCGCTTCGACATTGCTTGTAGCACGTCTTTTGACGCCATCTGTATCGGTTCCTGCATCTCGAAAGCAGAAAAATGCCGTAAGGGCAGCTAATTTTGCCATCCTTCCTTCCAGATCCACGCACCTGTTTGCAAATGCAATGGATTATTTTTGAGCGGACCAAACCGGAACAGGAAACCGCTTGATTTAGATTGTTTGTAAAAATAATAAACAGTCATCATTCGGGAGTGAAAAATGCCGACATCAGCAATCGTTCAATTCGGGACCAGTCGCTTCCTTCAGGCGCATGTGGATCTGTTCGTATCGGAGGCCATGGCCGAAGGGCAGGACGCTGGCCCCATCACGGTGGTGCAGACCAGCGGCGACACATCCCGGGCACAGCGTCTGAAAGCTCTGGCAGCCCCGTCTGGTTACGAAGTGCGGATCAAGGGCATCGAAGACGGCGTTCTGGTGGATACGAGCAAAACCGTCAACAGCATCAAACACGCCTTCTCCTTGCCTGACGACCTCGACGAGGTTGTGGAGATCGTGGCCGAAGAAACGCGAATCATTGTCTCCAACACCGCCGATGCAGGATTTCGGCCTCATAAAGCCGACACAAGCACCGAGTTTTCCATTGAGATGTCCTATCCGGCCAAGCTCACGTGGTTTCTGTTTCAAAGGTTCAAAGGCACTGGAGCGCCCATTCAGGTCATGCCGGCCGAACTGATCCCTGAAAACGGCAAGGTTCTCCGAGATCTGGTCATGGCGATTGCTGCGCTCTATCCACCCGAATTTACCGATTGGCTACGTTCCAAGGTGACCTGGGTGAATTCCCTTGTCGACAGGATCGTCTCCGAACCACTGGACCCCGCCGGGGCGGTGGCCGAGCCTTATGCGCTTTGGGCAATCGAGGATCAACCGGGCCTCATTCTGCCTTGTGAGCACCCCTGCGTTCAGGTCGTCAAGGATCTGGACCAGGTCGAAACCCTGAAGCTGTTCATCCTGAACCTCGGACACACCTATCTCGTGTCGCGGTGGCTGGCGGCAGGCAACGCGCGCCTGCAGTTCGTCCGGGAACTGATGGACAGTCCCGACTTTGGCCCCGACCTGAAAGATCTCTATCGACGGGAAGTCCTCCCCGCCTTTGCGGCTCATGGCAGAAGGCATGAAGCCGAAGCTTACGCCACCACGACGATCGACAGGTTCAAGAACCCGTTTCTGGACCACAAGCTGGCCGACATCGCGCAAAATCATGATGAGAAGATAATCCGGCGCATTTCGTCCTTCCTGTCCTGGGCCCGCAAAGCCGACCCGTCGCTTCAAATGCCGCGGCTGGATGCAGTTGCGCATACGTTGGCGGCTGCACAGTCATGAGAGAGCGCAGACGCATCGGCAAGACGGATGTTCAGGTGACGGACATCTCGTTCGGAGCATCTGCGATCGGAAACCTCGGACGGGCGGTTTCGGACCAGGAGGCGTTTGAAGTTCTTCAATCGGCCTGGGACGCCGGTATTCGTTATTTCGACACCGCGCCGCATTATGGCCGTGGCCGGTCCGAGGAACGACTTGGCCGGTTCCTGGCCTCCAGACCGCGTGAAGACTATGTCCTGTCGACCAAGGTTGGGCGTGTCTTGTCTCCCGGGCCCACGATGAAGGAAGCTGACGGCTTCATCGATCCGCTGCCAAACGACGTTCGCTACGACTATTCGGGTGACGGCATTGAAGCGTCGCTGGAAGGCAGCTTCGAGCGGCTGCAGACGTCTTGTGCGGATATCGTCTATATCCACGATATCGGCACCTACACGCACGGTGCTGCCAATGAAACGCATATGCGGGATTTGCTGGCGACCGGCCTCGACCGTCTGCAACGGATGAAGGATCGGGGAAAGATCCGCGCCTTCGGTATTGGCGTGAACGAGACCCGAATTTGCATGGACCTTCTGAAAGAGACCGATCTGGACGCCATCCTGCTTGCCGGACGCTTGACCCTGCTCGATCGGGAAGCCGAAAACGGTCTCGTCGAGGAATGCCGGCAAAGGGAGACCAGCCTGGTTCTCGGCGGCATCTTCAATTCCGGTATTCTGGCGACAGGACCGGTCGAGGGGGCCTGGTTCGACTACGCACCAGCCTCCAGCGACATTCTTGCAAAGGTCACCGCTCTCCAAGAGCAGGCCGAGGACATGGGACTGTCGCTCGCCAGCGCGGCCCTTCACTTCGCCCACAGCTATCCTGGCGTTGCGTCCGTTCTTCTGGGAACGTCCAAAGTCACGTCCTTGCGACGCAATCTGGACAGCCTCGCTGAGAACCTGCCTGCTGATTTTTCAAGTAGGTTCGGCGGTCCTCTGACAGTGAGCCTTCAGGCAAATTTGTGAACGCGCAGCGATTGCAGGAGCGTTTCCTTTGATCGGCGGAGATGCTTGATCGCGGCGGCCTCCGACCTTTCGCTGTCCCGCTCAAGCATTGCGTCGATCCACTCCAGATGCTCATCAATCGCGGCCGCGTTGCGTTCCAGTTCGTCGCGTTTGTCCCACATGTAGTGGTAATTGAAGATCAGCTTGATAAGCTTTTGCGCTTCAAGGACAAACCGGTTCCGGACCACGCTGTTGATGGCCGAGTGAAACTTTTCGTCCAGCAGGGAAAAGTCGTGGTAGCGCTCTGCGATGACGGACTTCAGGTCCTCGTGTTCGCGCCTCAATACCTTCAGTCTGTTCCAGATTTCATGGTCCGCAGGCAGAGTGAGCAATTGCCTGACCGCATTCAGTTCCAGGAGCATGCGAAACTCGGAGAGTTCGATCGCGAACTCCGAGGTAAACCCCAGGAGCGACCAGCCGCCTCTGGGGCGGCGCTCAACGAGACCCAGCCGGCTTAGCCCGGCCAGGAATTCCTGCAGATTGTGAACGGGAACACCGAACTGGCGGGAGAGCTGCGCCACGTTAAGCGAGGTTCCCGCTGGAACGTCGAAACGCAGGATCCATTCGAAGAAGCTGTGTTCCAGTTCCTCGGCGGACAAGGCGCTTTCCGCTGGAACCAGACGGTGCTCCGCTTGAGGTTTCCGGATCAGCATCTTGCTGCGTCCTTCCCAGCGGATGAGCTTGTCGCTATCCAGCTTTTGCAGAGCGCTGCGCACGATGGTTCTGCTCACGTCCATCCTGTCCGCAAGTGCGGTCTCGGCGGGCAGCTGATCGCCAACCTCCATGTCGCTGCATATGTCCAGCAACCTGTTGTATGCGCTTCTGAATCGTTCGTCCGTTCTTGCCATGGCGTAGCGTAACATATCCAAAACGCCGGACAATTCCAATCGACTGTATTAAAAAATAAAAAACTGTTGACGCGACAGTTCATTCAAGCTCATATGTTTTTAATTATTAAACTCAATATCCGGCCCGGGAGGATTTATGGCGGATCTTGATCGAGGAGCAGAGCCTGCAGCCTGGACGCTCAAACTGTCAGCCGGCTCCTTTCACAAGCTGTCGGCGCTGCTGACGCTTGCTCTGCTGATCTTCGCGTTTTCCTTTGGCAACGCAGCTTTTTTCTCCATCAACAACGGACTGACGGTGCTTTTGCAGACGTCCGTCATCGGGTTGCTCGGGATCGGGATGACGATGGTCATCATCACCGGCGGTATCGACCTTAGCGTCGGCTCCGTCCTGGCGCTTTCGGGAACCGTCACCGGCTTGAGCATCAAGGCTGGCATACCGGTGGCCCCGGCCATGGCCATTGGCGTGATGGCCGGCGCGGCCTGCGGCCTCATCAACGGGTTCGTCATTACCAAGATGCGCATAACCCCGTTTGTGGCGACCCTCGGCATGATGCTGATCGCCCGCGGCGTTGCCCTTCAACTGACAGGCGCCGCACCGATTTCGCGACTGGGTGAGAGCTTCGGCCTTCTCGGCAACGGTTCGCTGTTCCGCATCGTGGAAAAAACCGGCGGCATCTTTCCGAAAGTCGTTTTTCCGGGAATTCCCTATCCGGTCATTCTGCTTGGCATCGTCGCGGTCGCCGGGGCCTACCTGCTCAGGCGGCGCCAGATCGGCCGGCATATCTATGCGACCGGATCCAACGAGGAAGCCGCGCGTCTCTCCGGCGTCCTGGTCGACCGCACAAAGATCTTCGCTTACGTCCTGTCGGGCGCCCTGGCCGGTCTCGCCGGCAACGTTCTGATGTCCCGCCTTGTGACGGTCCAGCCGAACGAAGGCGTCATGTATGAGCTCGACGCTATCGCGGCGGCCGTCATAGGCGGAGCTTCGCTCATGGGCGGCGTTGGCAATATTTCCGGAACGATGATCGGCGCGGCCATCATCGGGGTTCTGCGGAACGGGCTCAACATGGCCGGTGTCTCGGCCTTCATCCAGCAAATCGTGATCGGCATCATCGTCATTCTGGCGGTCTACGTAGATCAGATCAGAAACCGGCGCTGAGAAAGCCGGTCGTTTACCTGAGTAACTTCAGACGGAGGAGAATGAAATGAAGAAGCTTTTGACAACAGCAATGATGGCAAGCGCCCTTGCACTGTCGGCAGCAGCCGCACAGGCTGGAGAAATCGCGGTCATCGTCAAGACGACGAATTCCAACTTCTGGCAGAACGTGAACAAGGGCGCCAGCGCGGCTATCGAGGGTCAGACCGACCACACGATGACGTTCAACGGTCCGGCATCGGAATCGGCCGTCGCAGACCAGGTCAATCTTGTCGAGAACGCCATCAACCGGGGCGTATCGGGCATTGTTCTGGCTCCGTCCGATCCGGAAGCCCTGATCCCGGCCGTGAAGAAGGCCTATGAATCCGAAATTCCCGTCGTCATCATCGACTCCGCTCTCGCTGAAAACGGCAAGGAATATTACCAGGCGTTCCTGTCGACCGACAATTGCGCGGCAGGACAGCTGGTTGCCGACAAGATGATTTCGGAAGTGGGAACCGAAGGCAAGGTTGCCGTGATGTCCTACGTCGCCGGTGTCGGCTCCGAACTCGGCCGCGTCGGCTGTTTCGTCAAGCGGATCGACGACAAGTCGGACATCGAGATCGTCGGTCCCTACTACTCTCAGTCGCAGATGGCCACCGCCTTGAACCAGACCACCGACATCCTGGCCGCAAATCCGGATCTTGTCGGCATCTTCGGTGCCAATGAACCGACCGCCATCGGCATGGGCCGGGCCCTGGCACAGGCCGGAAAGGCCGGCAAGGTCGTCGCAATCGGCTTTGACGGTAACACCGACCTGCAGGATTTCGTACGTGACGGCACCCTGGCCGCAACGGCCGTTCAGGGCTCGTTCCAGATGGGCGAGATCGGTGTCCAGACTATTCTGAAGCTCTTGAACGGTGAATCGGTGCCGAACTTCATCGACACCGGCGTTGTTCTGGCAACCAAGGACAACATCGATCATCCGAGCGTTCAGAACGTCCTCTACTAAAGCCAAAAAACCTGGCCGGAAGCCCGCATTTGCAGGGCTTCCGGTCCTACCAATCGTCGATCGGGACACGGAATATGAAACCAGATGCTCAGTCCGCGACACCGCTGGTGCAGATGGACTCAATCGAAAAGCACTTTGGCGGCATCAAAGCCGTGAACGACGTCTCCCTTGACCTCTATCCGGGTGAAGTCGTGGGCGTTCTCGGCCACAACGGCGCTGGCAAATCGTGCCTGATGCGGATCCTGTCCGGAGCGATGATCCCCAACGAGGGGACGATCCGGGTCAATGGAGAAGTCGTCGATATCCAGACGCCTCATGACGCGCGCGATCTGGGCATAGAGACCATCTATCAGACACTGGCATTGGCCGATCATCTGAACGCGCCCGCCAACCTGTTTCTCGGCCGGGAGCTGAAAACGCGGTTCGGCAATCTGGACGACAACCGGATGATGGCCGAAGCGGTCAGTGTTCTGAAAAGGCTCAATCCGAATTTCAAGAACCTCAACGATCCGGTATCCAGCCTGTCTGGCGGCCAGAGACAAGTCGTAGCCATCGCCAGAGCGATCTATTTTGACGTCAAGATCCTGATCATGGACGAACCGACCGCCGCTCTCGGCCCTTCGGAGACCGCCATGGTCGGCTCCCTGATCAGGCAGTTGCGTGAGGAAGGGATCGGTATCCTTCTGGTCAGCCACGACATGCATGACGTTTTCGAACTTTGCGACCGCGTCATCGTCATGAACAAGGGCCGGAAAGTCGGCTCGCACCCGATTGAAGACGTGACCAAGGACGATGTCCTCAGCCTTATCATCAAGGGCGACCTGCCTCATGACTGGGCTCCCCGGAGCCAGAAAGCCGTTCAATGACTCTCGAAACGACCAAGTCGCCGGCGGTGGCGCAATCAATGGCCTGCGGCACCGTTGTCGAGCCAGGCGTCTTCACGCTCGAAACGCGGGACATGCCGGGCGAAGCACCAGCGGGCTGGGTGCTCATCGACATCCAGGCTGTCGGCATTTGCGGTACGGATTATCACATCCTGGAAGGCAAACACCCGTTCCTGAACTACCCGCGGGTGATCGGTCATGAGCTCAGCGGCAGGATCGCGGAAAGCACCGGTTCCTGGACCGCGGGTGAACTGGTGGTGGTCAACCCCTACCTTTCCTGCAACACCTGCCGCGCATGCAAACGCGGCAAGCCGAACTGCTGCAGCAATATCGAGGTTCTCGGCGTTCACCGGGATGGCGGCCTGTGTTCCCGCATCGCTGTACCGGAGCAAAATCTCTATCCCGCGACCGGCCTGAGCGCACTGCAGGCCGCGATGGTGGAGTTTCTCGCCATCGGGGCCCATGCCGTGCGCCGCGCAACCCTTTCTGCCGAGGACCGGGTGCTGGTCACCGGGGCCGGTCCCATCGGCATTGGCACAGCCCTTTTCGCCCGGCTTTCGGGAGCCGAGGTCCATCTCATGGACATGAGCCGCGCGCGGCTGGACCAGGCAACTGCAAAATTCGGGTTCGAGAACACGCATCTTGCAGGCACCGATATTCTGTCAGGCCCGCTGCAGGACGGGTTCGACGTCATTTTCGATGCCACAGGCAATGCGAATGCAATCGAGGCCGGCTTTTCCCTGCTCGCCCATGGCAGCCGCTATGTTCTGGTGAGCGTCGTGAAGGAAACCATCAGCTTCAGCGATCCGGAGTTCCACAAGCGCGAAACCCAGCTCATCGGCAGCCGGAACGCGACCAAGGAAGATTTCGAGACCGTCATGTCGGCAATTCGCGATGACAGGATCGATACCGATGCCCTGTGCACGCTGACACTCCGGCTTGAGGATCTTCCGAACAAGTTCAGCGAACTCGCAAAGGACCGAGAAGGCCTGATCAAGGCCATCGTGACCTTGTAGACACCTGACAGGCGTTGCCGCTCAGTAGCGCGATAGGTTTCAAATCGGCGATCTTTTAGATCGCCGATTTTGCGTTGACTGCAATCTCATAGACCGATGTGGTTGCGGTGATCAGCAACCGGTTGCCCCGAACGCCACCGAAACAGAGATTGGCGACCACTTCCGGTACCAGGATCTTACCGAGGCGTGTGCCGTCCGGGTGGAAGCAGTGGACTCCATCGGAGGCAGAACTCCACAGGTGACCGGCAGCGTCGACCCGCATTCCGTCCGGAAGGCCGCTGTCTATCGTGGCAAACACCTTGTCCGACAGGATCTTGCCGGTGTCGTCCAGCTTGAAGGCGCGGATGACGGACGGGACGTCCGGGTCGTGACTGGAGCCGGACTCCGCCACATAAAGAACCCGCTCGTCCGCAGAAAACGCCAGGCCGTTCGGCTGGGTGAAATCGGTAATCATCGCTTCCACCTCACCCGTTGCGGGGTCGATGCGATAAACGTTGCGCGCGGCCTGTTCCGGTTCTGCCAGGAAGCCTTCGTAATCGCTCAAAATGCCGTAGGTCGGATCGGTAAACCAGATGGCCCCGGTCGACTGGACGATGACGTCATTTGGCGAATTGAGACGCTTGCCCTGGTAGCGGTCGGCAACCACGGTCAGGCTGCCGTCCAGCTCGGTGCGGGTAACGGACCTTGTACCGTGCTGGCAGGAAACCAGACGCCCCTGACAGTCCCTTGTGTTGCCGTTGGCGTAGTCCGCAGGCTGGCGATAGGTGCTGATCTGGCCGTCGAGGGTCAGGCGCATCACCCGGTTTGCGGGGATGTCGGAGAACAGCAGCACCTGGTGATCGGCAAACCAGACAGGCCCTTCCGTCCATTCGAAACCGGTCGTAAGCTGGCGCAGCCTGGCGTTCTTCTGGATCAGCGCCGTGAACCGCGGATCATCGATCTGATAGGGGGACGAGAAACTGTTCATGCGGATCTGCCCTTTCCGGATGCGGCAGCGACAATGGCGATGATGATTGCGCCGGTCATGATCAGGCGCACGCCTGCGCCGAACCCATAGGAATTCAACATCGAGACGACCAGGAACATCAGCAGCGCCCCGCCCCAGATACCCGGCACATTCGAATTGCCGCCGGCGATGGAGCAGCCGCCGATAACGACGACGGCGATGGAGATCAGAAGGTATTCCGTGCCCATGTTGAGCGCGGCTCCTCCTGAAAAACTTGCCAGAAGGTATCCGGTGAAGGAGGCGAGCACGGCGGACGCGATATAGGTGACCGCCCGGACCGTCTCCACCGGTATCCCGCTCAGGCGGGCTGCACGGGTGTTCTGACCGAAGGCGGACACCCAGCGACCGAAAAGAGAGCGCTCCAGCACCACCCAGCTCATGAGTGCGATCAGCACACCGATGATCGTCAGGTTTGGAAGGCCTGCGAGCGAACCGGTCGAAAAATCCGCAAGCGCTTCCGGTGGTTTGATCCTGAGACCGCGGTTCCACCAGATTGCCAGCGACTGGTAGAGGAAGGACGCCGACAGGGTCGCGATGATCGGTGGGATCCGCAAGAGACGGATCAGCAGGTAGTTGAAGATCCCGGCGCCAATGCCGACGGCCAGCGCGAGCGCCAATCCCGGCAGGATGAGAGCCGCGGCGCCATCCATGAACTTGAGAGACAGGGTGCCTGCCAGCGTCATGGTAGCCGGTATCGACAGATCGACATTGCCGGGTCCCAGCGTGATGACGAACATCTGGCCCAGCCCGACAATGGCCGAGAAGGACGCGAACGTCAGTGCTGCGGACAGCAGTTCTCCGCCGCCCCGCCCTTCCGTCAGTGAAAGGGTTGCGAAATAAGCGATGGCGCTGGCCGCAAATGCCCAGAACCAGGGGCGTCTGGGGATGGCAAGAACTGTCGAAAGACGGGAGTTATCCATTTTCGGCTCCCTTCCATTTCCGGCCGCGGCGGGAGAAGATCAGCCGCACGGCAAGTACAAGGATGAGGATGGCGCCCTGGGCGCCGATCTGCCAGTCGGGCGACAGGCGCATGAACGACAGGAAGCTACCGGCCAGGGCAAGCGTCAATGCACCGAGAACCGCCCCGACAGGCGACACCCGACCGCCGGTGAACTCCCCTCCCCCCAGGATCACGCCTGCGATGGAAAGCAGCGTGTAGCGCAGGGCAATGTTGGCATCGGCGGAAGTGGTCAGACCGACCAGGCACACTCCGGCGAGAACGCCGAAGACACCGGCCAGCGCATAGGCGCCGGCTTTCAGTTTCGTGACCGACCAGCCGGAGCGGGCTACGGCCTGGGCATTCCCGCCGACGGCCCGCAGAAGCGTGCCTGTCGAGGAGCGCATGATCAGAAGATGCGTCAGCCCGGCAATGAGGATGCAGGCCACCACTGCCATCGGCACCAGCGGCGGCTTGACGGTCATGACCGTTCGGATCCACGTCGGAGCAGCGCCCCCCGGTGAAGGCAGTAACAAAACCGCCAGACCGCCCCAGACGAACGACATGCCGAGCGTGACCACGATGGCCGGAAGCTGGCGGATGTGAATAAGCGCGCCGATGGCCGCATAGGCGAGGATCGACGCCAACAGGATGGCCACGCCTATGAGCGGTGCGTCGTTCAGGAAAGTTGCCGTCACGCAGGCCACGAAGCTGACGAACGTTCCCACCGACAGATCAATGTCGTTGACCATGATGATCATCATCTGCGCGATCGTTGCCAGTGCGATGGGCACGGCGAGATTGAAGAGCAGGTTCAGGCCGAAATAGCTCATCGCCCGAGGCTGAAGATAAAAAACGGCCGCCAGCAGAACCGTCAGGGACAGCACAGGAAGCAGAATGCGGTACTTGCCGTTCATGCCCCGGCTCCCTGCATCTGGAAGGAGGCCGCCAGAATGTTCTCTTCGGTGATGCCGTCACCGGTCAGTTCTGCTGAAATCTGGCCATTGCGGAACACAAACACCCGGTCGCACTGGCGGACTTCCTCCGTTTCCGTTGAATACCAGAGGAAGGTTCGCCCGTTGGCAGCTTCCGTTCGGATCATGTCGTATGCTTCCTGTTTGGTGCCGACATCGACACCGCGCATGGGATCGTCCATCACCACGATGGGAGCGGTTGAGGCCAGCGCTCGGGCAAACAGCACTTTCTGCTGGTTGCCGCCGGACAGGGACAGGATGAGGTTGTCCAGATTGTCGGTCCGAATGCCGATGCGCTTCTTCCAGTCCGCCCCCAGAGCCTGTTCCGCCACCGCGTCGACCAGCCCCCGCCGGGTCAGGCTCGGAAGGTGGGTCAGGGTGAGATTTCGAAGGATCGACCAGAGCGGCATCACGCCGTCCCGGCCACGGTCACCGGCAACGAAGGCCACTTCAGGATCTTTCACCCACCCGGGTTTTCCAGACCGCGACATGAAATACCGGGCCAGGGCTTCGGCCTGTCCATGCCCGGCAAGGCCCGCCAGGCCAACGACCTCGCCCTTTCGGGCGTTGAGGCCCTCAGGGGTTTTCAGAACTTCCTTGCCAATGCGCTGGCTGCTTTCAACCGTGGCTCGAGCCGCAGTCTTCTCGGCAGCAACATGCCCCATGGCATCGATCAGACCCTGTTGGGTAAACTCCGACGCCGGCCTGCTGGCAATGATCTTGCCGTCTTTCATCACGTCGATGCGCGAAGCGACTTCGAAAACCTCGCCCAGCATGTGCGAGATGAAAATGACAGCACCGCCGTTGGCGCAGAAGCGGCGCACATGGTCGAGCAATTGCCGGGCAATGGAGGCATCGAGCGACGACGTCGGCTCGTCGAGAATGACGAGGCGCGGCGGTGTCGGGCCACCGGCAAAACCGGCTGCGATTTCCACCATCTGACGTTCGGCCAGGGTCAGGTCGCCAACGATCATACCGGGTTGGATCCGGTGTCCCGGAAAGATCTCGTCAAGCGCACCGGCAATCCGCCCGGCAGCGGTTCTGCGCCAGCCGAAGCCTGTCAGATCACGATGTGGAACCCTCAGGTTTTCCAGAACAGACAAGTTGGGGCACAGCGAAAGCTCCTGAAAAACGCTGCGGATACCGCACGCACGCGCACGAGCCACGCCCGTACCGTTCTTGCCATCTTCATGCCCGTACCGGACCTGTCCATCCGTTGGTGTCAGTCCGCCGTTGATCACGTTGACGGCTGTCGACTTGCCCGCTCCGTTGTGTCCCATCAGACCGACACATTCGCCGGCACTGACAGACAGACTGACCCCGTCGAGCGCGCGCACCGCACCGAAGTGGACACACGCGCCCGAAAGGGCAACCAACGGGACATCCGGTATCGACCTACCGGCGCCAGTTGCCACTTCCAATTCCGTCACTCCTTATTTGGCAGCAGCAATGACGGACTTGGCGTCTTCCTGACTGTATTCGACGTTCGCCACCGACCCTTCCGGTGTCGCGGCAAGCGTCTCGTCGAGCGTGTCCTGGGTCACCTTCAGGAAAGGAACGGTGAGGTCCTTGGGCACTTCGGCACCATCAAGAACCTGCTGGGCGACCCAGAGGGCGAGCGTGCCAACGCCCGGTGCGATGGAAAGCGAGAGGGTCTCATAACCGTTTTCATCACGAGCTTCGGCCCACCACTTCATTTCGTCCTGACGGTTGCCCATCACGATGATCGGCATATCCCGGCCGGCGGCCTTGATCGCCTGTGCGGCACCGTAGCCATCGCCGCCCTGCGTCACGACGCCAGAGATCTCCGGCAGGCTTGGCAAAACACCGGCAACCGCTTTTTGAGCGACATCCTGTGCCCAGTCGCCATGCACCGATCCGACGATCTTGAACTTCGGAAACTCCGCGACACCCTCTTCGATACCCGCATGGATTTCGTCATCCACGAAGACACCGGCAAGACCGCGAATTTCCAGAAGGTTGCCACCATCCGGCAGGCGCCCGGCGAGATATTCGACCTGCTGGCGGCCCATTTCCTTGAAATCGACAGCAATGCGCCACGCACAGGGTTCGGTGACAATGCCGTCGAAGGAAACGACAGTGATGCCCGCGTCGCACGCTTCCTTGATCGCGCCATTCAGGGCGGTCGGCGAAGCTGCGTTGACCACGATTGCGTCGTAGCCCTGCAGAATCATGTTCTGAATCTGGGCGGCTTGTTCGGTGGCCTGGTTTTCGGATGTGGTGAATGCATCGGCGGCGGCGACCACGCCGTCTTCCACGGCCTTGTCGCCAACTTTGGCCCAGCTTTCCAGCATGGCCTGCCGCCAGGAATTGCCGGCGTAATTGTTGGAAAGAGCGATACGTTTGTCGGCGGTGTCCGCGACAGCGTGACCCGGCAGGGTGACCGCAACGAGCGCGGCAGCCCCCAGGAGCTTGGCTTTGGTGTTCATGTTTCCTCCCTGACGCCAACAGGCGCCTTTGATAACGGGACACGGTTCTCCCAACGCATCCCGTGGTCAGATTGCGGAGCGGAAGGAGTTGCGTAAAGCAGGAGAAACGCATCACGGTTGCGGGAACCCGCAACCGTGATGCACTTGAACGCCTAACAGATGGGTTGCCGATGCAGGCGCCGTACCGCACACTGGCGAACAAGAAACGGGAGGAGCTTGTTGTTGCCATGCGACAGGAAGCCAATGAAAATCAGGAGATGTCAGAGCCGACGGCTCTCGTCTCCCTGCTGCGCATTTCCAGTCATCTGGCCGGCCAGGTGGAAATTCGGGCCGCCTTGAGATCGGTCAAGGCCGAGATCGAGAACCTGTTGCCAATCGATCACCTGGATGTCTGCCTGGTGGATGACAAGGTAACCTGGAACACAAGCTATGAAGTGGGCATCAAGACGCGGTGGAGCCTGTCGCGCACGCCCGTGGCCATCTCGCCCATACGCAGCATCCTGCTTGGTGAAACGGATTACATGCTCACCAGCAACGCGATGGAAGACGAACGCTACACCTACGAAGGTGCGCTGGCCCAGCCGATCATCAAGCACAAGCTGCGCAGCCGCGTGAATGTTGCCATGAAGGTGCTTGGCCGCACGATTGGCGCACTCAACTGTTCTTCCTGCACCCCGGACATCTACGACGAGGCAACCGTTGTGCGGGTCAGGCAGATTGCCGATGTGCTCGCGCCGTATTTCTATTCCCTGCGCGCCAACGAAAAAGCCAAGCGTGCGGCCGTGGTGCGCGCGGAAGCCCAGGCGCGCGAAGAAGGCCTGCGGCAAGGCGCGCTGGAGCTGACGCGGGTTCTCGAACAGGAACGTCAGCGCATCGGCATGGATCTGCATGACCAGACATTGGCCGACCTGACCCGGATCATGCGCGATGTCGAGAAAATGGATGCGGCCACGGACAAGGCGCAGGTCATCAGCAGCATTCAGCATTGCATCGGCGATCTCAGGCGGATCATCGACACCGCCGTTCCGACGATCCTGGATCTGTTCGGATTTGCCCACGCCTTGCGGATACACCTGGAACGCGCTGTCGAGGATGTCTCGTCCACGAGCCTTGAAACGCTGGACGAAACGGACGGCGAGATCGACACACTCGACCCCACCATCCGCATCGCCCTGTTTCGCATTGCCCAGGAAGCGATCAACAACGCCGCCCGCCATTCCGGCGCCGACCAGATAAGCGTCACCGTAAAGCGCGTGAAATCCGGCCTGCAGATGACGATCAAGGACAACGGCAAGGGGCTTCCCGGCTACCGGTTTGGCCGTCAGCCCAGCAAGGCAACAGGTGGCATTGCCCACATGCGCACACGGGCCCGGCTGATCGCCGCGGAATTCAGCATGGCGAGCAAGGCCGGCACCACCATTACGGTGAAGCTGCCGCTGAGCTGCGCCACGACCCAGGAGAATATGCCGCAGACGGTCGAGGAAGAGCTCGCATGAAGGTGCTTCTCGTCGAAGACGATCAGTTTCATGCCGGCTACCTGAGTGAAGCCCTGCAGCTGGCTTTGCCGGACGTGAAGGACATCTTTCACGCAACCAACGGCCTCGAAGGTGAATTGCTGGCCCGCAAGCATTCCATACAGTCGGTGGTGATGGACCTGCAAATGAAGGAACGCAACGGGATTGATGCGGCCCGGACAATCTGGCGAGAGCGCCCCCAGACCCGTATCCTGTTCTGGTCCAACTATTCCGACGAGGCCTACCTGCGCGGCATTGCGCGGATCGTGCCTCAGGAAACATCCTATGGCTACGTGTTGAAGACGGCCACACAGGAGCGGCTTCACCTGGCACTGCGGGGCGTGTTCCTGGAATCCCAGATCGTGGTGGATCAGGAAATCCACCGGGTCCAGCAACGCCACATCCGCACCCACGACACGCTCACCGACAGCGAATATGCGGTTCTTCTCGACATGGCCCTCGGCCTGTCGGACAAGATCATCGCCGTGCGGCAAGGTCTGTCGTTGCGGACCGTTCAGAACCGGCTTTTGTCGCTCTATGACAAACTGGGCGTCGATAATCTTGAAACGGTTCCCGCCGACTTTGCGATCAACAAGCGGACGCGCGCCATCACACGCGCCCTGAACCTGCGCGCCATCAACGCCGAAAGCCTGGAAAGTGCCGAACGGGACCTGCAGAAGTGGCTAGATACCTATCACGACCCGATCGAGAAGGTGCGCTGAAGCAGCGGCACGGCGCACAAGCCTCACCGCGGAACCGGATAGTGCCAGATAGATCGCCTCCGAAAAGGGGCCGCGGTCAGAGCCGGGCGATCAATTGCCTGAACTGGGCGCGCGCTATCTCGACCTCACTGACGATCCAGGCGCGCAGGTCCCGATAGCCTTCCGTGCCAGCATAGGCAGGCGTGGTGATCAGCCAGTATTTTGCTCTGGATGCGACAGGCTCACCGACGGCCTCCAGAAATCCCGCCTCAATGTCGTTTTCGACCAGAAGTGTTCGTCCGAGCGCCACACCCATGCCGCTGATGGCAGCCTGGATCGCCAAATCTGCCCGGGCAAAGGAGCTGAGAGGCCTTGCCGGCGGTTCCATCCAGTCCCGGCCTTTGAAATAGTCGTTCCAACTGAACCCCGTACCGTCCGACACGCCGGTTCTGTCGGAAAGAAGGGCAAGCTCCTGCTCGCCAGGGGTCATCTGGCCTTTCAACAGACCGGGCCGAGCAACCGGGACAAGATGTGCGGTTAACAACGCTTCGGCATGAAAACCGGGATAAGGCCCGGCACCGTAGCGGATTGCGGCCTGGGCTTCGCCTTCGTGCAGGTCGATAAGCCTGTCCTCCACGTCGACCACCAGTTCGAGGCCAGCGGCCTGGGCGCGGTGGAGGGCCGGAATGACCCACTTCATGGCAAGCGAGGACGACACGGACAGGCGGATAGTCCTGGAGGTCCTTACGTCCGCTATCCGGGACAGCGCACTGTCCCAGACCTCGTGACAGCGCTTGGCGGCGTCGCAGACGATCCGTCCGGCTTCTGTGGGGACGATCCGCCGGGTTGTCCGCTCGAAAAGCCGGATGCCGAGCGCAGCTTCCAGAGACTTGATGCGATGGCTGACAGCCGATTGCTCCAGCCCAACTGCGACGGCAGCACGGGAGAAGTTTCCCTCTTCCGCAATGGCGTTGAGCAGCACTGCGTTCAGCATCAGCCTGCTTTGCAGGTCGTCCCGCTCATTCATGAATTTCACTCATGTATTGAGGCATTGAACAAATGCATATTCCGACATCATTCTTGTGTCCAGATAATGATGGAAGGTGCATGAAATGAATGACGCAAAAGACGTTGTAGCCCGCATCGTGAACGGGTTTGTGACCCGAAAGAACGGTTCGGAAGCCTTTGGTGGAAATCCGGCGGGTGTCGTTCTGGACGCTGACAGCCTGTCGGAGGCGGATATGCTGGCTGTTGCCGGCAAGGTCGGGCTCTCAGAAACAGCCTTCGTGTCGAAATCGGCAACGGAAGGTTTCAAGCTGGATTTCTTCACGCCAAACCGGCGGATTGCCCATTGCGGCCACGCGACGATTGCGACCTTCAGCTACATGGCCGAACTGGGCAAGGTGCTGGAGGGTGTCACCTCAAAGGAAACCGTCGATGGCCCACGAAAGATCGTCATCAAGAACGGTGCGGCCTACATGGAACAGCTCGCGCCGAAATATGAAAGGAGCCCAGCCTGGGCCGACCGCGGTGTCAGTGAAGCCGACGTTCTGGCTTCGCTCGGTCTGAAGGAAGGCGACCTGGATGAGCGCCTGCGGCCTGTGCTCGTGAACACAGGCAACAGTTTTGTTGTCGTCGCCGTCCGCGATGCCGCTGTCCTTAAGCGGATCGTTCCGGACCAGTCAAAGATCAACGACATCAGCAACAGGCTGGACCTGATAGGATATTACGTCTTCACCACCGATGGGAACGCGACACAGGCCGACGCCACCACACGCATGTTCGCACCGCGCTATGCAATCGAAGAGGAATCCGCCACCGGAATGGCCGCAGGTCCCCTCGCCTGCGTGCTTTATGACCTGCTCGGCGAGAGGAAATCCCGGTTCGTCATTGAGCAGGGCCACTTCATGACCCCGGCTTCGCCAAGTGTCATAACCGTGGAGCTTGACCTGGAGGACTGCAAGATCACCGGCCTGATGGCGGGTGGCTATGGATCCGTCATGGAGGAAATGACGGTCTCGATCTGACGGCAAGCTTCGGCGCACAATCGCCGCCAGTTCAGTTGAAACTCATGTCCAGCAGACGCGTAAAGAAGTTCTGAGCCTTCTCATTGCCGGGTTTGTCTTTTTCAAGCCTGACAGGCAGAAACTCGAGCACGATTTGCCGGGCCGACTGTTTGCCGATGAAACAGGTGCGGATGCGATAATGCCGCTTGAGGCCGATGTGGCTTTGAACCTGCCAAACCCGCCCGGCATCCCAGCCGACCTTGTCGAGGACAAGGGTCAGATCGCGCACGTCGTTCGCGCTCATCAACGTGTCCGAAAGCCGTTCAGTGCCGATCTGCCGAGGGGAAAGGCCGAGTTCGCCGCGTCCGGCCTTGTTGGCGTATTTGATCCGGCGGGAGTCCAGATCG
This sequence comes from Labrenzia sp. ATLA3, assembly GCF_057180185.1. Taxonomy (NCBI): domain Bacteria; kingdom Pseudomonadati; phylum Pseudomonadota; class Alphaproteobacteria; order Hyphomicrobiales; family Stappiaceae; genus Labrenzia; species Labrenzia sp. ATLA3. Next base: position 169,040 of record NZ_JBXUKV010000005.1, on the reverse strand, counting down.
GCAACCAGAATGGGCGTTGGCACCGCATCCAGAACTTCAGAGGCAGAGATCTCCATGGAATGGGCGGCAAGTTCGCCTGCGAAGATGATACCGCCGTTTGGATTGTCGAGCGCCATCGGGTGCAAATCGTAAAGAATGTCGACAGCCTCGCCAGTGGACTGAGGCAGTTTCAGCGTTCCCTGCGAGGCAAGACTGCTCCTCAAGATATCGGTGAATGCCGAGGCGAGCTTCTTGCCAATGTGGTTGGGGATCGTTCTTGCATCCCGGCCGACGATCTGTTTTGCGTTGCTGATGCCGAAGAGTTTCAGGAACTGGCGATTGGCGGACCGAACCACCCCCTTGGTGTCCGTAATCATCACGGCGCTGGCATGGGAAACGAAGATGCTGGACAGGTTCTCCAGGATGTCTGGCAGTTCTGCGTTGACAGGCGCTTCCGGCGGACATTCCTTCATCAATCCGATTATCAGGAACGCCGGTTTGCCAGAAATTCGGGAGGCGACCAGATCGTAGGACTTGAGCCGGCCATCCGCTTTCATGGTGACTCGGGTCGTCTGCGACAGGCCATGTTCCACTGCGTTGGAAATCACCTTCAGGAAACGGGTTCTGTCCCGTTGAACGTAGTAGTTAAGCGCCTTTTGAATCGACAGTTTTGCCAGACGATATCCCCTGACAGACGTCGGATCCGTTCTTTGCCAGCATAATTCTTCGGCAACAGGGTCGTACGCCCAGTACGAAACACCCATGGCCGTCAGAATGGCGCTCGTTTCGGGATTGGGAACGAGCTGCCGCATGGAACGAATGAGGACGTTGACTTCTGTAGACATGCTGCGACTTCGTGATTAGCGCCAACTTGCACCAGATCATTGAGCAATCCAAAGCTGAAGAAAGCCTGAATCCTCATATTTGAAATCGGCTTATCCTGCTGAAATAGCAAAAAAAGTCCGCCGCTCCGCCGGATGGGAGGCAAGTGCCAAGTATCCGTCAACATGGAACGCAGAGTACCGCTCGATCAAGATTTAGAATTATACTTAAGTACTCCCCCGAATTGCGATAACCTCGCCAGACTTTTAAAACAACAGCACCTTTCAGGCGCCCTGTCGTCAAGAATGAAAAAATTGGGGCGTTGGAACTGCTTGAGACAATAGCAACGGTGCACCCAAATGTCTTTCAACGTGAGAATTCTTGAGCCATTGGACACAAACAACTGCACGACGCTCGAAGATCTGCAGGACAGGGGATATTCGCTCAGCAGTTATTGCAAGACCTGCAATAGCCTTGAAAATCTGGAAATTGATTACTGGATTCAAAAGCTTGGAAGAGCGTTTCCGCTTTATCTCATCGGGACCAAGGCCGGTCTGTTCAGTTCCGGGCAGTGTCATCCCGAAACCATGGTCTGCTGTGTGTCGCGAAGCGCAGAACATGCGTAAGCACTGAAGCTGGGGCCTGTTCCCAGTTCAAGAAACCTGAAGGATATCGCGGACGGTTTTGCTCTCCGCCAAGAAGCAAGCTTCAATCGCCGGGATCCCGCATCTCGTGCCGCGCGTATGGCGCCGCTATTTCAAAAATACTTCCGCAGCAAGCACCACCCCTTGGAGCCGATTTCCAGCCGGTGAGTGTCGTCATGCCTTTGCGCTGTCGTCACCATCATCTTCTGCCGGCACTGACGTGTTGCTGTCAGTTTCTACGCTCTTGCGCAGAGCGCCCAGCATATTTGCCGCATACGCCGCGTAGGGACCGATCCAGCGTTCGTGAACTGCATGAATCGGCAGCGCATCCAGGTGGTTCCACCGTTCCCGCCCCCGCCGTTCGACCACCACAAGGTCTGCTTTTTCCAGAACCTTGAGATGCTGCATCACGGTGCAGCGATCCATCTGCGGCAGCGCTTCGCAGAGATGGCCGGTGGTCTTTGGACCATTCTTTAAAAGGTCGAGAATGTGCCTGCGCGCCCGGTGGCCTAGCGCCTTGAAAAGCGCGTCATCCTGATCATCTGTTGACATGTTATAATTCTATAACATAATAGATCCGAGAGGCAACAAGGAACACGGCCATGGACCTGAAATTCACTGTTGGCGGGCGAATTTCAAAACCCGTCGCAGATGTGTTTGAAGCTGTCGTCAACCCGGATCAGCTCTCGGAATTTTTCACAACCGGCGGCGCGCGTGGCCGCATTGTGCCGGGAGCCGAAGTCACCTGGGACTTCCATGATTTTCCCGGCGCAACCCCGGTGCTTGTGCAGGAAGTGGTGACGAACGAAAAGATCGTCTTGCAATGGGAAGCAGATGGCGACCCTGGCACTTGGACGACCGTGACCATCACCTTTCAAGCGCTTGAAGACGGGCGCACGTACGTCCGCATCAGCGAATATGGCTGGCCGGAAACCGACACGGGTTTGAAATCCTGTCTGGGAAATTGCGAAGGCTGGACGGGAATGCTCTGCGCCATGAAGGTCTGGCTGGAACACGGCATCAGGCTTCGGGACGGATTTTACAAATAGGCGTTGCGTTTCGGGAGGTGTTCGAAGATGGAACCTGGCAGAAACATCGCTATCAAGGTGCCCCTCCACAGGTGGGAGGAAACCGTTGCGTTCTATCGGGACAAGATCGGACTGAAGGTGGCGCGAGAGCTGGACAACAGTACCGGCTTTTCCTTCGGATCGATGACCTTGTGGATCGACCGGGTGCCGCATCAAAGCCAGACAGACGTCTGGTTGGAGCTGTTCGACGACGACCCGGAAAATGCACTGGCGGCATTGGGGTCTCCCAAACGCGACGAACTGGAACCGCTGGACGGCGTTTGCGGCCATTGGACCAGCGACCCTGCCGGGACGGTCATTCTTGTGCGCAAGAACACCTGAGGAACAGGCGTCGAATCAAGGCAATGAGCAATCGCCCGCACCCTTGAAATGACGTCTTGAACCGGTCGTCGATATCACCCGCCTTCGGGCTGTCATCTCGCCCGCGGCCCCAGGATGGACCGCAGTCGCTTGGATGCGGGACGGCCGATTTCAACGACATGGGCGTTGGTGGTGAAGTGGATGGTACTGCGTCCCGAAACATGCCAATTGACACGCTGGATCTGTGCGCAGTTCACGATGGTGGAGCGGTCCAGCCGGTGAAACGGCGGTGATGGCAGTTTCGTTTCAAAGACGCGCAGCAATCCGCTGGCCAGATGTTGCTGCCCGTTTTCAAGATAAACACGGGTGTAGTCCCCTTCTGCCCGCAGGAAGGAAACCGCGTTGTGGGAGACGAGGATCGAAGCCGAGCTGGTCTTGAGCTGAAGTCGGTCGCTTGCCGTTTCCTGGGAGGGCACTCCAGACTTTTCCGGCGTGGAAAGACGCTCTGGCAACCTGTCCCGCAAGCGGCCGATTGCGGTTTCCAGTCGCTCCGGTTTGACCGGTTTGACGAGAAAATCGAGCGCTGCAACGTCAAAGGCATTGATTGCGTAAAGATCATAGGCGCTGACGACGATCACGAAGGTTTCGGGCGGCAGATCCGTTGCAAGATCGAAGCCCTTGCCGTTGGTCAGCTCCACGTCCAGGAAAACCGCGTCCGGACGGACCTCCTGCATCAACTTCCGGGCGGAAACGAGATCCCCCGCTTCTCCGGCAATCGTGATCTCGGGAAATTCTCCAAGCATGCGCCTGAGCCCGCGCCTGGCGGATGGCTCGTCATCGACAAGAACTACACGGAACATGCTGGCCCCTTCAGCAGGATACGCGCAACGACGGTTCCCTGATGTTCGCTCAAGCTGAAGTCGTGCTTGTCCGGATAGTGCAGCTGCAGACGTTTTCGCAGATTGGCATGGCCGATGGATTTTCGCGTCGGATCGGCCTCTGAAATCTCTCCGGAGTTGGTAACGGCAATCTCGACGGTCTGGCCGTCAAGCTCGCGGACGGTCACCTGGATGTCGATCCGGTTGGACTGCTGTTTCAACCCGTGCTTGACGGCATTTTCAACCAGCCCCTGAAGCATCATGTGCGGGACGATCATGTTCCTGACCGTTTCATCAACGCTTACAGTGCATTGGAGTTTGTCCTCAAAGCGGATTTCCTGGATCCGCAGATAGGCATTCATCGCCTCCAATTCTTCTGAAAGCGGGCAAAGGTCACGCCGCTGCTGATTGAGGCAATAACGCAGGTAACTTGCGATTTCCCGCACCATTTCGAGCGCCGTATCCGGTCTTTCGTGAATTTCCGATGCAACCGAGTTCAGCGCGTTGAACAGGAAATGCGGCGCGAGTTGCAGCCGTAATTGTTCCAGCTCGGACCGCATGGTCTCCGCCAGCGCCTCGCTTTGCCGCAGCCGCGCAATGCGCGCTTCGTAGTCGGACCTCAGACAGAAATAGGCGAGCATCCAACCGAGAAGAACCGAGGTGTAAAAGACCGCCGGCGTGAAGGAATTGTTGAACGGCAGCGCCTCTGGAAAAAACGTATCACGGATCACCCATGCCACAGCCATCTGCACGGTGCCACCAATGAGCGAGAAGGCTGCGGCTGCCAGAAACACAGGAAGCGTAATGAGCCGCTGAACTTTTCGGAAGAAATAAAGATGTGCCGCGCTTGTCAGCAGAAAGCCGACGGTGTCCATCGAAAGGGTCAATGTGAGGGCGAGCTTGGCGTCGGAAAACGTCACCATTCGCGCGAAGAAACCGTAAATGGCGATGAACAGCCAGCCGCCGATCTGCAGCTTCCAGAAGAGATGCTCTGTCTCAGGCTGCAGGATTTCGCCCGAAGCAAACGCACCTGCGTTTTGCCCGTTTCGTATGTCATCTGCTGACGCGAAAGTTCCGCGCGCCTTCCCCGGAAGGGCTTCGTCTAACAACATGTTTCAAGCGATCTCATTATGAAATGACGTTGCTCAATATAGGATACCCATGTCGGGACAGCTGACAATTTCATCGAAGATTTCAGCAGGTTCATCGAATTTGCAGTGAAATCCATGAACCGGCAACCATAGTGCCTCCTGAAGAAGATCAAAAAATGCCTGCTTAAAACATTCAAGACAATTGCTTCAGGGAAACGCATATGGACCGCGGCCTCGCAACCGCTGGAAAAGCACAGGCTTCTTACCCTTCTCACAGGGGAACCAGCCGAAAAAAGTCTCTTTTGCTTTCGACCGCATCCCTGGCAAGCCTTTGCCTTGCGTCCCCCGCGCTGGCAAATTCCCTGTGCGATCAATCTGGCGACCCCTGGGTTTGCACATTCGATGCCGCATCAGATGTCAGTTACGTCGATCTGACCGCAACGGGCGCATCCGCTGGCGCGCAAGCACCCGGCATCACGATCCAGAATTCCGGCCAGCAGAACATGAACATCCCCACCAGCGAGGGGCTGTACGCAAACTGGTATGTCGAATCCAGAGGCGCGGACGGCGAGGACGCCGGTCCGGCCGGGGCAGGCGGAACGGTTACGATCGTCAATCAGAGCAGTCTCGACATAGATGTGTCGGAAGTCAGCCAATTTGCCATGGGCATCTTCGCCCGTTCCAGCGGCGGCGAAGGCGACCAGTCCAATGGGAACAACAACTCGAACGGCGGCTCCGGCGGCAACGGTGGCTCCGTTCAGGTCACCAACACAGGCGTTGCAAGCTATTCCGCCGTCGGCTACGCCAACTTCGGATTTGCCATCTTCGTTGCCGAGAGCAACGGTGGGACCGGCGGCAACCAGAACAACAGCATCCTGTCGGACCAATACGGCGGCCAGGGCGGCAACGGCGGCAGCGTCACCGTCAACAACACCGCCCCGAGCGATTTTACTGTCGGTTCGAGCAGCAACCGCTTTCAGGGGCTTGGAGAAGGCGGCGGGTTCATCGCCAGATCCTTTGGCGGTAGCGGCGGCGACAACAACGGCAATGCCGGTGCTGGTGGAACAGTCACGATCAACAACGCCATGAACGGCGACATCTACTGGGATGTCACCACGACCGGGGGCGACGGCCTGTTCGTTCTCTATGGGTTAAGCGAAGGCGGCGCCGGCACCGCCTCGACGGACAACAGCGACGACGGGGGCGATGGCGGCAACGGCGGCAACGTCTCGATCACTAACTCTGCCAGGCTCGTTCTCGACGTTACAGGCGGCAGCTACGAACCGAGCGCGGCAATCGGCGCGAAAAGCCTCGGCGGCAAGGGTGGAACCGGCCCCACCAAGGATCACAGCGGCGGCGACGGTGGCACAGCCGGGACAGTTTCGGTGTCTCTTGAAAACGGAAAATCCATCGAGACAAGTGGCGCCAATGTGTACGGCGTTCTGGCGCAGAGCATCGGTGGTGAAGGCGGAGACGGCGGCGACGGGACGGCGCTGGCCGGCACTGGAGGCGGCGGCGGCTTCGGCGGTGATGCCGGCACGGTTTCCGTCACCGTTTCAGGTGGCACCAGCATTGAGACAAGCGGCGTCTTTTCCGCAGCCATCGCGCTGCACTCCATCGGCGGCGGTGGCGGAACAGGCAGCGATTTCCAAAGTGTTCTCGGCGGCCAGAGCGGCAACGGCGGCAATGGCGGCGATGCCGGAAACGTCACCCTCTCGCTCGGCGATGCCACGGTCTCGACAGCAGCTGATCATGCCTTCGGTGTCGTCGTGCAGTCGATCGCGGGAAGTGGTGGAACCGGCGGGATCGATGCTTCAACCCTGGTTGGACTGGGCGGCGATGGCGCCGGTGGAGGCGCGGCCGGCACTGTAACGGTCAACTCAAGCGCAGACATCACGACCAGTGGCTTCAATTCGCTTGGCATCATCGCCCAGTCCATTGGCGGTGGCGGCGGGGCCGCCGGGTCTTCCAGCGGGTTTGTCAGCATCGGCGGCAGTGCGGCCGGATCGACAGTGTCCAATGGAAGTTACGTCGGCGTTTCGAATACGGACACAGTGACGACCAAAGGCGCTTCCTCGGCCGGTATCCTGGCGCAATCGATTGGCGGTGGCGGCGGGTCCGGCGGCGACAGCACCGGTACTGTCGGCGTGGGTGGCCAGGGCTCAGCGGGCGGAAATGGCGGAACGGTCGCCATTCCGAACATCGGAACCATCGTCACCTCCGGCGGCTATTCTCCTGGAGCCATCTTCCAGTCAGTTGGTGGCGGCGGCGGCAACGGCGGCAGCGTACAGACCCTGTCGACCATCGCCTCCATCGGTGTCGGAGGGTCTGCCGATCTGGGTGGAGACGGCGGTGAGGTCTGCGTCAACAACACCGGCGGTTGCGTTTACGCTGACCTGTCTTCCCTGTTGACCGCCACAAGCGAAGGCAACGCCAACATCACCACCACCGGCGTATTCGCGCCGGGGTTGATCGCCCAGTCCATCGGCGGCGGTGGCGGCAACGGCGGCAGCGTCAAGGATTTCAGCGTCCTGTCCTTCCTCGCCTTCCAGATGGGGGGCAGCGGCGGCGATGGCGGTGACGGGGGAACTGTTTCCCTTGTCCAGAACGAGTTCTACGCCGCGACTTCAGGCGCTCAGTCGACGGCTGTCCTCGCCCAGTCCATCGGCGGCGGCGGCGGCACGGGTGGCAGCGCGAATTACTTCGACGCGACCATCGGCTTCAATGCCGCCTTTGTCCTGGGCGGAAGCGGTGGTGCCGGAGGTGACGGGGACGACGTCACAATCGACCTATCGAGCGGCACCATTGCAACCGGCCTTTCCGCGTCTTCCACATCCAAATACGCTCCCAACAATGCGACCGGCATTCTGGCTCAGTCGATTGGCGGCGGTGGCGGCAATGGCGGGTCGACATCCGCCGGCGATTTCCTTGTTGCCGCTCCAACCGGCACCGGTGTTCCCCTCGCCTTCAACTATGTGGCAACCGTCGGCGGCAACGGCGGCAATGCGGGGGCAGGCGGCAACGTGACCGTCACCTACGACCAGCCCTCCAGCCTCTCCACAATTGGCGATGCCTCTCACGGGATCCTGGCCCAATCGGTTGGCGGTGGCGGCGGCAACGGCGGCGATGCGTCCGCGCTGACAGCCACCCTTGGCGACAAGGACACGGTGGAATCCACCGCTACCGTCGCCTTGGGAGGCGGCACCGGCAATGCCCTGAGTGTTTTCAATTCGGATTATGCGTTCACGACATCCGGTGGCGGCAACGGCGGGGCAGTCAACGTAACCCTTGGAACCTACGGCTCGTCCTCCAATTCAGGCGGCACCACTGCAACGAAACTGACAACTTTGGCCCCGGAAAGCACGCTTTTCACTTTCGGCGACGGTGCCCATGGCGTTCTGGCGCAATCGATTGGCGGCGGCGGCGGTAACGGCGGTCTGGGCAACAGCAATGCCTATTCGCAAGGTGGCATCGCGTCACTTGAAGCGAAGATTTCCCTGGGCGGCCAAGGTGGTTCGGGCGGTCACGGCTCCTCCGTCGAGATCCATAACTTTGCCGGCTACACGGTCCAGACGCAGGGATCGGGCTCCAAGGGCCTGGTCGGACAGTCCATCGGTGGCGGTGGCGGCAACTCGCAGGGTGGCACTGTCTACCTCGGCGTTGGCGCCAGCAGCGTCTCCGGCAGCATGTCCCTGGGTGTTGGCGCGATTGGTGGCAGTGGCGGCGATGGCGGCACCATCTACGCCGAACAATACGGCCGCATCGAAACCTTCGGCGGCGACTCGGACGGTGTCGTGCTGCAATCCATCGGCGGCGGCGGCGGTATCGGCGGATCGCTCGGCAATGACGCGTCGTCTCACAAGGTTCTTGACGCCATTGGGGCCTTGAAGAAACAGATCAAGCGCCTGTCGGATGCGGGAGCTTCCTATTCGTTCACGGTTGATGTCGGCGGCGGCGGCGGGTCCGGAGGGGACGGCAATCAGGTCAAATATTACCATGATGGCCAGATCATCACGCAAGGTGCCTGGGCGGACGGTGTCGTCCTGCAATCAATTGGCGGCGGCGGCGGTCAGGGCGGCTCGTCCACGGCCAGCGGCAGCGAAGTCAGCGCCTCCATCGAGCTTGCCGTCGGCGGCAAGGGCGGGTCCGGCGGGGACGGTGGTGAAGTCGCTGTCTGGCTCAATAGCGGCGACAACAATTTCGTCAACACGGCCGGTTTCGGCGCCACCGGCATGACGCTGCAATCCATTGGTGGTGGTGGCGGCCAGGGCGGTGATGGCTCGGACAACCAGACGGGCACACTGGCAATCGGTGGCGACGGCGGCGGTACAGGTGGTGCAGGCGGCGATGGCGGTGAGGTTCACACCTATGACACCAGCGCCGTAACGATCACCACCAACGGCAATGATGCTGTTGCCCTGGTTGCCCAGTCAATCGGCGGTGGCGGCGGCACCGGCGGGGTCGGCAGCAGCGCAGAGACAACCCGCGTCGACGGCAGTGAGCTGAGCGTCTCCGTGGGTGGTTCAGGCGGTGTGGCCGGCAATGGCGGCACAATCGATCTGGCAATGGACACGACGATTGCCACCTACGGCAACCGCTCTCATGGCGTCCTGCTCCAGTCCATTGGCGGCGGCGGCGGGTATGGTGTCACCGGCAGCGTCGAAGGCGGGCTTGATCTGGCTCTTGGCGGCACGGGCGGGGCGGCTGGCAATGGCGATACGGTCACTTTCCAGCTAACCGGCGGTACGGGTATCCAGACCAGCGGCGACGGCGCTTTCGGCCTGGTGGCCCAATCCATCGGTGGTGGCGGCGGATTGGCAGGCGATGCGACCGGCAGCTCCATGACCAATGCCACCGCGAACCTGACCTCCGGCGGTGCCAGCGGTAACGGCGGGCAGATCACACTGGATATCGATGCGCCGATCACCGTCACCGGCGACGAGTCAATTGGCATTATCGCTCAGTCCATTGGCGGCGGCGGTGGCATTTCGGGCACTGGCTCGGGCGGCTCGGCCGGCCTCATGTCAACGGACAGCACGGGAACCGCAGGCGCTATCAATCTGGACATCGCAAGCCAGGTGGCAGCCACCGGCGCGCGTTCCTCAGGCGTCTTTGCGCAAAGCCAGGGTGCTGACGGCAACGGCACAGTCGGGATCACGGTTGACGGAAACGGCAATGTTCAGGGCGGCACGGACACAGACGCAGCGGCTATCAGGGTCTCCAACGGGCTCAACAACACGCTGGTTCTGAACGACGATGCCATTGTCCAGTCGGGCGCATCGCGCAACGGAACCGACGACAGCGGCTCCTATGCCGTCTGGTACACCGGCATAGGAACGACCGCTGACGGGGCAACCCTCGATGTAACGGTCAACGACACCGCATCGCTTTACGGCGATGTCGTCCTCACCAATGCCGACGGCGGCAGCGCCGGGACGGTCACCAACAATTCCCCCAACACCCTTGCTGACGGCTATCTGTACGATGCAAATGTGGTCAACAACGGCCGCTTCGTTTTGGGCCGCACACGCGACCCCGGCAAGACAGTGATTACCGGCAACTTCACGCAAAGCGCACAGGGTTTTCTGGTCGCGGACATCGACCTGAACAATTTCGATTCCGATTGGCTGGAAGTGCGCGGCGACGCGACGCTGGCGGGAACGCTCGGCCTCAAGACCATCAGCCTTCTTCCGGACAGGAAGACAAAGGTTCTGTCGGTCGGCGGATCTGTTTCAGGTACCCTCACCCCGCAGAACTCTCTCATTTTTGATTACCTGTTCAATCCGGAAGGCTCCGACTATTATTTCCAGGTAACCGGCGCCGACTTTACCCCCAACGGCAAGGTGAAGCTCAACCGGGATCAGAAGGCCGTTGCGGAAAACCTTCAGGATATCTGGGATCGCGGCGGCAACAACGTGTTCGGCACGTTGTTCGGGGCGATTGCCGATGAGGTCGACAATCAGTCTGGAGACTATGCAGACACCCTGAACCAGCTTCTGCCGCGCACCGGGCTCGCTGCCGTCGTTGAACAGACATTCGAAATGCTGACCTTCGGTGACAGCTTGATGAGCTGCCCCGTCTTCGAAGGCGATGGCGCGGGCATAACAGAGGGCTCCTGTGGCTGGGCACGGGCAACCGGCGGCACAGGCCACCGCGCGGCCATCGGCAATTCGCCGAGCTATAACGCCGACGCGCTGACCTATCAGCTCGGCGGGCAACGGGAAATCGCCCCGGGATGGTTCATCGGCGGCGCCGCGGCCTTTCAGCAGACCTGGATTTCCCAGGCCTCCGGAACCGTCAAGGGAGACGGCAAATCGGGATATCTCGGGGCGAGCCTGAAGCGGGAGATAGGGGCATGGACCCTTTCTGCCGCCGCCGCCGGCAGCTATGGCAGCACGCGGTTCGACCGCAACCTGTCGATTTCAGACCTAAACGAAACCATCTCAAGCTCGCCCGACGTGCTGGCAGGCTCCATCAGGGCGCGGATCGCCCGCACATTTGCGGCAACCAACGTCTACGTCAAACCCTACATCGACTTTGACGCGATCTATTCCAGGGTCGGCAACTACCGGGAAAGCGGTGACTACGGGCTGGAATTCGACTCCACGGGCCATTGGAATTTCGCTGCAACGCCTTCCGTCGAGTTCGGCAGCCGTCTGCGCTACAAGGACGGCAAGGACCTGCGGGTCTACGGCAAGCTCGGCGTCTCCTTTCTGTCCAGCAACGAGTGGCAAACCGATGCCCGCTTCACCAACCGCTCCGGGGGAACCGGGTCTTTCAAGACATCTGTCGAGCATGAAGACCTGTTTGCCACCATTGGCGCCGGCCTGCAGCTCACATCCATCGAAGGGGTCGACCTGCGGCTTGAGTACAACGGCCGCTTCTCGGAAAAACTGGCCACCAACAGCGGATCTCTGAGGCTCAGCATCCCGTTTTAGGTCAGCGGGACAAATACCGGGAGGCCATGTCCCGCCGTTGGAAAAGCGACAGGAAAGGCCGGTAGAGGTTGGGGCAAGACAGGATCTGCGAGATGTTGCTGAACAGAGGTTGGAGATGAGTTCCGCTGTTCAAACCAAAGGCTTTTCGTAAGTCGGAAGAAGGTTTGCCGGCGTTTAGGCCCCGGCAAACCTTCTTTCCGGGGCCGAATTACATCGGCGGCATGATGACTTTGTCGATCACGTGAATGACGCCATTGTCGGCGGCAACGTCTGCGGTCACGACATTGGCGTCGTTGACCATGACGCCGTTATCGAGATCAACCGTGATTTCGCTGCCTTCCACGGTCTTCGCCGTCATTCCATCCGAAAGATCCGTCGACATGACTTTGCCGGGAACCACATGGTACGTCAGGATAGCGACAAGCTTTCCCTTGTTTTCCGGCTTCAGAAGGTCGTCGACGGTGCCGGCGGGCAGCGCGGCAAAGGCTTCATCCGTGGGCGCGAAAACGGTGAACGGACCGTCGCCTTTCAAGGTTTCAACCAATCCGGCAGCTTGAACGGCAGCAACAAGCGTGCCGAACGAACCTGCATTGACCGCAGTGTCGACAATATCGGCCGCCTTGGCCGGAAGAGACATCACGGATGCTACGATACCGATGGCAAGATACTTGGCAATTTTCATCTGATCCTCCTCGTCAGTTATGAAACTGGCTTTGCACCAGCCACTTCGATACGTGACCGTGCGGGGGAGAGATCTGCGAAAACGCAGGGCATCTGGACACATTAACGTTACGTTAATTTGATGGTCCAGAAGTGATCCAGAAGCCGATCCATGCATTCCACACTTCAGCCCTCATCAAGGGATCGATGCTTACGGCAACCGCATCGAAACATGTCAGGCTGTTTTCTTGTCAATCTGGTGAGGGCGGCCCCCGTCAAAACAGGCTTCCGTATTGCCGTCTCGGCGAAACCGAGACGGCTTGCACTCCTCAGGAGCTTGCCTGAAGCAACTCGGAGCTGTAGCCCGCCTCGTTGAGAGCGCCTGCAATTTCCTGTGCGGACCGGGTGCTTTTGACGGTCACGGTTCTGTTTTCCATGTCGAACTCGACCTGGGCAGCGCCATCCGTTTGCTCGATGGACTTTCCGATGGCCGCCTTGCAGTGACCACAGCTCATGTCTGGAACGCTGAACTTCATGATTTGCTCCGTAGCTGTTTGAATTCCCGGTTCTCGTACATCCAGCAGCAGGAGGGTCAAGAAGAAAAAAACCTGAAAATGCGGAGCAGGTTCTTGACCTTCCAGTGACTGGAGAGCCCATTTGACAGCAATCGAACAATCCATGCCGGAGTCGGACCCATGTCTGGGCAACAGAAAATCTCCTTGTCGGTTCAGGGAATGTCATGCGCATCCTGTGTGGGGCGCGTCGAGCGCGGCCTTGCCTCTGTCGAGGGCCTTGAAGATGTCGGCGTGAACCTGGCAACCGAAAGTGCTCAATTTTCTGCCGCCCCGGACAAGATTGCAGCTGCTGTCGCCAAGCTGGACGATCTCGGCTATCCCGCCCGAACGCAAACGGTCACGCTGACCATTCAGTCCATGTCCTGTGCGTCGTGCGTCGGCCGCGTCGACAAGGCGCTGCAAGCTGTGCCCGGTGTCATCAGCGCCAACGTAAACCTTGCGGCCGAGACGGCAACAGTCGTCTTTGCGGAAGGTGCCACGAGCGTTCAGGATCTGATCAAAGCGAGCACAGACGCCGGCTATCCGGCAAGCCTCGCAGACGCGGGAACGTCACAGGATCGGACCGAACGCAAGGCGGAAGAAGCACGGGAACTGGCGCGCAGGATGGCCATCGCAGCCGCTTTTGCCCTGCCCGTGTTTCTGATCGAGATGGGGGGACATCTGATCCCCGCCATTCATCACCTGATTGCAGCGACAATCGGTCAGCAAACGAGCTGGATCCTGCAATTTGTGCTGACAAGTATCGTACTTTTCGGTCCGGGCCGGACTTTCTACCTGAAGGGCATTCCGGCCCTTTTGAAAGGCGCTCCCGACATGAACAGTCTGGTGGCTGTCGGGACCGGCGCCGCCTATCTCTATTCGGTGGTTGCCACCTTTTTGCCGGACATGGTTCCGACCGAGGTTCGCGCGGTCTATTACGAGGCAGCGGCTGTGATTGTCGTTCTGATCCTGCTGGGGCGCTTTCTTGAAGCCAGGGCAAAGGGTCGCACCGGGGCGGCCATCCAGAGCCTGCTGGGCCTGCAGGTCAAGTCGGCCCGGGTACTGCGGAACGACGAGATGGTGGATGTGCCTCTTGAAACGCTGACGATCGGCGACGTCGTGGTCGTTCGCCCCGGAGAGCGGCTCGCGGTTGACGGTGAAGTGGTCGAAGGGATCTCTCACGTCGATGAAAGCATGATCACGGGTGAACCCCAGCCTGTCGCAAAGTCAGCCGGCAGCGCGGTGACCGGCGGCACGGTGAACGGCAGCGGTGGACTTCAGTTCAGGGCGACGCGTGTCGGCGCCCCCACGACGCTGTCGCAGATCATCCGTATGGTCGAAGAAGCTCAGGGCGCCAAGCTTCCAATTCAGGGACTGGTGGACCGCATCACGCTGTGGTTCGTGCCCGCCGTCATGGCCGCCGCCCTGGCGACGGTCGTTGTGTGGCTGATCTTTGGTCCGAACCCGGCGCTGACACTCGCCCTGGTGGCCGGTGTGTCGGTGCTCATCATTGCCTGCCCGTGTGCCATGGGCCTTGCGACGCCCACATCCATCATGGTGGGCACAGGCAGGGCTGCCGAAATGGGCGTTCTGTTTCGCAAGGGCGACGCGCTTCAGCAACTTGCCGACGTCGACATTGTCGCCCTGGACAAGACGGGAACCGTGACGGAAGGCCGACCGGAACTGACCGATCTGGTTCTGGCAGATGGATTTGAACGCTCATTGGTGTTGTCGCGCATTGCAGCCGTCGAGGCCCGCTCGGAACATCCGGTCGCCGAGGCCATCATGCGGGCAGCAGCCAAGGAAGGCGTGGAGAAGCTTGCGGTGAGCGAGTTCAACTCTATCACCGGTCATGGCGTTTCCGCTGTCGTGGACGGTCAACGGGTGCTTGTCGGTGCCGACAGGCTGATGGCACGCGAAGGGATTGCGACGGATGCCCTGTCGAACGAAGAAACCGGGTTGGCGAAACGCGGGCGTACGGCGCTTTATGCTGCCATTGACGGCAAGATTGCGGCTGTGATCGGAGTTTCCGATCCGGTGAAATCCTCGAGCCGGGCCGCAATCGCAGCTCTCCACGAGCGGGGTTTGAAGGTCGCGATGATTACCGGCGACAAACGGGAGACCGCAGAGGCGATCGCCGCGGAAACCGGGATCGACACCGTCATCGCGGGCGTTCTGCCCGACGGCAAGGTCGACGCCCTGACCAACCTCAAGGGCAGCGACAACCGCCGCATCGCCTTCGTCGGGGATGGTATCAACGATGCTCCTGCCCTCGCCCATGCGGATGTCGGCATTGCAATCGGCACGGGCACGGATGTGGCCATTGAATCGGCCGATGTCGTCTTGATGTCGGGCGATCTGAGGGGCGTCGTGAATGCTTACGAGGTCTCTCGCCGGACCATGCGCAACATCAAGGAGAACCTATTCTGGGCGTTTGCCTATAACACCGCCTTGATACCCGTGGCCGCCGGAGCACTCTATCCCGCCTTTGGCGTGCTGCTATCGCCTGTTCTGGCGGCCGGCGCCATGGCTTTGTCATCCGTGTTTGTGTTGACCAATGCGCTGCGGCTTCGCAGGATCGCGCCGGCGATGGCTGAAGCAAGACCTGGAACCTCTGCCGCCCCGAATGCAACAGCGATAGCTGCCGAGTAGAAGGTTCTCAAACCCGGTCAGCGCGGCCGTTTGCTGAAACAAAGGCGGCCGCGTCATCGAACCTCTCAGAACGGGCAATTTTGCAATCCGTTTCAGGACTGCCGCCTTTGTTCTGCGTTTCGGTCAACGGGCAGGGCCGAAGCTCTTTGCCGCCACGGCACTTAGAGGGACAGGGCATCACTGCCAACTTCCGTTTCCGCATCGGTCAGACAGGCGCAGGCCAGCAAAAACTCTCTGCACATAATCACGTCATCAACAATGCCGGTATAAAGGCATTTTTTGGCGGTTTTCTGCCGAAAAATGTCTATCACCCATGTGGACAAACAGGGATATCGACCCAGGACGGACCGGGTTTGGATAGAGACTCTTAACCTTATTTTCCTACATCTCTTTCAAAGGCGTTCAACCCGAAACACTAGTCTTCTTTGTCCATGCGTATTTCCCGGAAGAATTTCTCAATTTCGAATTCGAACGATGCCGGCCAGTCAGCTCCTGCCGATGAAACCAATCGGGAAGCTCATGGCGGAAGTGTGCTCGCGCAAACCGGCACCACAGACGGTGAGCGGACCTCCGAGACGCACCAGGTGCCGCGCATTGAAGCCACCCCACAACACACAACAGCAGATGGAAGCCGGACGGTGAATTCCCCTTCAGACGAATCCTGTCAGAGTTACTTCTATCTCGCGCCCAACGTCCGCTTCACCCGGACGCCGGACCGTGGCTCGAAACAGCGGTCTGTTCCAGCGGAAAACGTTAGCGAAGACACGCTTCCTGAAACGGTTTTGCCGGTCGAGGCAGACCCCATTGACCAGCCCCCCCTGACCGCAGCAACACCCGTCCCTGCCGTCGCTCCATCGCTACCGGTCACGCATATGCGCGGCCCCACCGCCGATGGTAGACCGGTGGATGTGCAAGCCGTCGCAAACGATACGGGGTCCTCTGCGACACACCTTGGGTTCCTGTCCGATCACGCCTTCTTTGAGTTCATGTCTGACGATGCCCTCGCCCCGCAGGCGAGCACCGTGGCACCCGTTCAGAAAGCTCCGGAACCGGTGCGGCCAGCCCGGCAAGTCCGGACGGTTTACGAAGAAGTTCCAGTTGCCGGACAAAGTGCACGGCCAGCGGAAGGAATCGTATCGCTGTACCGAGTCGTTGAATGCAACGGGTCCGCACCGGCTGAATCCGAGCCTTCCTCTGCCAAACAGATTGCGCCCGCGCCTTCAAGACAGGCGGTGCAACGCGGTAGCCAAAGGACGGAAGCTCCTTCTGGCGCCGATGGCAACCAGCGTGAACATGTTGCGGCGAAGGTGCAGGTTTCAATGCCAACCCCTGCATCCCGTCCCTTGTCCTCCAGCACACAGGCCCTTCCGCCCATTGGCGCAAGAACGGGTCAGCAGTCGCTGTTCGGCAGCTACGAGTTTCCGTCGGGCGATCTTCTGCAAGTTCCTCAGGATGGCCCCGGCTTCCAGATGACGCAGGAGCAACTGGAACGAAACGCAGGGCTTCTGGAAAGCGTTCTGGAAGACTTCAAGGTGCGCGGCGAGATCATTCACGTTCGGCCCGGCCCTGTCGTTACCCTTTATGAGTTCGAACCGGCTCCGGGCATCAAGTCATCGCGCATCGTCAATCTGGCGGATGACATTGCGCGCTCCATGTCAGCCATTTCGGCGCGCGTTGCGGTCGTGCCCGGCCGCAATGTCATCGGGATAGAACTGCCGAACACGGAGCGTGAAACCGTCTATTTCCGTGAACTGATCGACTCGAACAGTTTCCGTGCCACCAATTGCAAGCTCGCGCTGAGCCTCGGCAAGACAATCGGCGGAGAGCCCGTTGTCGCCGATTTGGCGAAGATGCCGCATCTGCTGGTCGCCGGAACGACCGGCTCGGGCAAATCGGTTGCGATCAACACCATGATCCTGTCGCTGCTCTATCGGTTGAAGCCGGAAGAGTGCCGCCTGATCATGGTTGATCCGAAGATGCTGGAACTCTCAATCTACGATGACATTCCGCACCTTCTGACACCGGTCGTTACCGATCCGAAAAAAGCCGTGACAGCGCTCAAATGGGCCGTCCGTGAAATGGAAGACCGTTATCGCAAGATGGCGCGCCTTGGTGTGCGCAACATCAACGGCTTCAACCAGCGGGCTGCGGCTGCAAGTCAGAAGGGCGAACCGGTTGTCGTGACCGTGCAAACCGGATTTGACCGGGATACGGGTGAGCCGCTCTACGAGCAGCAGGAAATGGACCTCGCTCCGATGCCCTATATCGTCATCATCGTTGACGAGATGGCCGACCTGATGATGGTCGCCGGCAAGGAAATTGAAGGCGCGATCCAGCGACTGGCGCAGATGGCCCGCGCTGCTGGCATCCATCTCATCATGGCAACGCAGCGCCCGTCGGTGGACGTTATCACCGGCACGATCAAGGCAAACTTCCCGACCCGGATTTCCTTCCAGGTTACCTCGAAGATCGACAGCCGCACGATCCTGGGCGAGCAAGGTGCAGAGCAGCTGCTCGGCATGGGCGATATGCTTCACATGTCAGGCGGCGGACGCATCAACCGTGTCCACGGTGCTTTCGTTTCGGATGAAGAAGTCGAACAGGTTGTCGCCCATCTGAAGAGCCAGGGCCGGCCCGCCTATCTCGAAACCGTGACCGCGGAAGAGGAGGAGGAGCCGGAAGAAGACGAAGCCGTCTTCGACAAAGGCGCAATCGCTTCCGAAGACGGGGACGATCTCTATGAAAAGGCGGTGAAAATCGTTCTGCGCGACAAGCGCTGTTCGACCTCCTACATCCAGCGTCGTCTCGGCATTGGTTATAACCGCGCCGCTACCCTGGTCGAGAAAATGGAAAACGATGGCCTTGTGGGGGCGCCCAACCACGTCGGCAAGCGCGAAATTCTGGCCACGAAAAAAGAGCCGCCTTCCGAAGAATAGGTAACCCGGCACGCGGGGTATGGGCAGACGGAGTATCGGCCCAGGGGGCCGGAAGACCTCTGTCCGGCCCCTATTGCTTGGCACTGTTCCAGCTGTTGAGAGAGTCCAGAAGCCTTTCCAGAGACGGCTTGATGCGTTCCGCATCGACCTCCTGGAGGGCCGACAGCAGGGTTCTTTCGTGTTCCCTTGCCTCTTCGACCACGTCTGAGCTCAATTTCTGCCCAACCTCCGTCAGATGGACGCGGACACGGCGGCCATCACCTTCGTCGCTTTTGCGAACGACCAGACCGCGCTTTTCCATCTGGTCGACAATGCGTGTCATTCTGGATTGTTCCATCAGAGAATATCGCGCCAGCTGCGTGATCATCAGTCCGTCCTGATCGTAAAGACAGGCCAGGACGCGCCATTCCGGCACTCGCAGGCCCAATTCCCGGACACGCGCATGAAACTGGTGGCTGGCCGCTTCACTCGACGCCGCCAGAAGGTACAGCAGGTAAGAAGAAACGAATTTTCCCGGCGTCTGGGTCAAAACCCTTCCTCCATCAATGCACTCTTTTGAAAGCGTCCTTTATCGCGGACCAATCAAGAAAAAAAGAGTCTTGACTCATTATATATGAAATTTCATATTTTTTAAAGGAGGAGGCATTTAAGGTGGATCTTGTTCTTGAAAGCATAGAACCGGAAACCGATCAGATTCGTGTTTTCAGGTTCCGCGCGGAGGCAGGCACGCCATTGCCTGCCTATGAACCCGGCGCTCATATTACATTTGACCTCGGCCCCCTGGGGGAGCGCGACTACTCCCTCATCGACTGGCCAGAGGCTGATGAGCTCTATACCGTGGCTGTGCAGCGGGAAGAGGATGGCCAGGGCGGCTCCAAGGCCATGCATGCCTTGAACGCTGGTCAATCGATCTCCGTCAGCGAACCTAACAACGACTTTCCGCTTGTTGAAGACGCGGCTCACGTCCTGCTTCTGGCAGGCGGCATCGGCATCACGCCGCTAATATCGATGGCGACGCGGTTGAAGTTGAAAGATCGTTCCTTCGAATTGCATTATTCGGCCCGGACGGCATCCAGAATGGGGTTTGCCGGCAAGCTCAAGGCTGCCTTTGGCGATAGCACTCATTTCTATTTTGACGACACCGATCCGCTCGACCTGACGGCCTTGATGAAAGCCCAGCCCTCCGGAACGCATCTTTACGTCTGCGGCCCCAAGGGAATGATCGACGCCGCACGCGCTGCAGCAACCGATGCGGGGCTGCAGGAAGACGCCATTCATGTTGAGCTCTTCAGTGCACCGCAGGCGCAAACCGGTGACGCGCCATTCGAAGTGGAAATTCACAGCACGGGTCAGGTGGTGACGGTTGCTTCGGACCAGACCATCATCGAGGCTCTGGAAGCTGCCGGTGTCGACGTGATGTACGACTGTCAACGCGGCGACTGCGGCATCTGCCAGGCGGATGTGATCAGCGGAACGCCCGATCACCGTGACGTTGTACTGTCGGATGCAGAAAAGGCATCCGGAAAGGTTATGCAGATTTGTGTCAGCCGCGCGAAATGCGCGCGGCTTGTCCTCGATCTTTAGGGTTTCGCATTCCAGGGAGGAGCCAGCATGCGAACGGCCAGCCAGATCGCCGCTCTGTTTACGGGGCCGCAAGTCCACCGGGACGTCTATACGTGCCCGGAAATCTACAAACTGGAAATGCAGCACCTGTTCGCAAACACCTGGGTGTTTGTCGGCCACGAAAGCCAGACCCCGAAGAAGGGCGACTATTTCACCACGCAGATTGGCGATCAGCCGGTCATTCAGGTGCGTCACTCGGATGATGAGATCTACGTTCTTTACAATCGCTGCCCGCACAAGGGCACCAAAATCGCCATCGACCGGGAAGGCAACACCGGCAAGTTCTTCCGTTGCCCCTACCATGCCTGGTCGTTCAAGACGAATGGCTGTCTGCTCGCGATCCCCCTGAAGAAGGGCTATGAGAATACCGGTTTCGAAGAGACCGAGAATGCCAAGGGCATGACACCGGTCGGTGCGGTCCGGAACTATCGCGGTTTTGTCTTTGCCCGGCTGGCTGCCGAAGGCATCGGTTTTGAAGACTATTTCGGCGACAGCATCAGCTCCATCGACAACATGGTCGACCGGTCCCCCGAAGGGCGGCTGGAAATCGCCGGGCCGCCGCTGCGCTACATGCACAAGTGCAATTGGAAGATGCTGGTTGAAAACCAGACGGACACCTGCCACCCGATGGTTGCCCATGAAAGTTCCGCCGGAACCGCGGTGAACATCTGGAAGGAGATGGGCAACCCGGAGCCACGCCCACCCGCGATGGAAATCATTGCGCCCTTCATGTCGCCTTACGAGTTCTTCGAGAACATGGGCATCCGCACCTGGCCGAACGGCCACGGACATACGGGCGTGCATCACTCGATCCACTCCGACTATTCCGCGATACCGGGCTATTTCGAGGCCCTGAGCGCGACCCATGGCAAGGACCGCGCCAAGGAAATTCTCGACGAGAACCGGCACAACACGGTCTATTTCCCGAACATCATGATCAAGGGTCCGATCCAGCAGTTGCGGAACTTCATTCCGCTGGGGCCGGACAAGACGCTGGTTGAAAGTTACATCTACCGGCTCGTCGGGGCACCGGATGAACTGCTGGCACGCACCGCCATGTACAACCGGATGATCAATGCACCGACGTCGATGGTCGGGCACGACGATCTGGAAATGTACGAGCGCGCCCAGGAAGGCCTCATGTCCAACGGCATGGAATGGGTGAACATTCAACGCCTGAAAACCGGAGACGAAGACTTCACCGAGGAGGCCGTGGAAAACGGCACAACGGAACGGCAGATGCGCAACCAGTTCGATGCCTGGGTGAAATTCATGACAGCTACGATGGAGAAGGCGTGATGGCAATTTCCAGGGAAGAGGTCATCGACTTCATCTACGACGAAGCAAGGATGCTGGACGAGGGACGCTTCAGCGAATGGCTGTCGCTTTGGCTGGAGGACGGGCATTACTGGATGCCACTCGACTACAAGCAGACCGATCCGCATCTCGTGACGTCGCTGCTCTATGAGGACATGTTCATGTTGCGTTTGCGGGTGGAACGACTGAACGGGGCCAGAACCTTCAGCCAGAAGCCCAAGAGCCGTTGCCACCATGTCATCCAGCGGCCGTTCATCGATGAGATGGATGGAGACCGGATCGTCACCAACACATCCATGCATTACGTCGAAACACGCCTCGACGAGCAGTTTCTGCTGGCGCTGACGGCTACGCACGAACTGAAGGTGGTCGACGGCGCGATCAGGATCGCCAACAAGCGGGTCGACATCCTCAACTGCGACGCCGCCTTCGGCAATATTCAGTTGCTGCCATGACCGCGACACCGCCAGATACAGTCTATGCCGCCTTCGCTGCCGCGGCTGAGAAATTTCCGGACCGGCCGTTTCTGAAGGTTCTGCCCAAGACTGCGGATATCTACGGCATACCAGCCGGGGACCTGACCTATGGGGCGGCCTTGCAGACGGTCGACGCGCTCGCACAGGACCTGATGGAGGCAGGCTATGGCGCCGGCATGCGCGTGGCCCAGCTTCTGGAGAACCGGCCCACGTTCTTCCTTCACTGGCTTGCGGTGAACCGGATTGGCGGGTCCGTGGTGCCGGTCAATCCTGACTTGCGAGCCGCGGAGCTGGAATATCTCATCGGTCATTCCGAACCGGCGCTGCTCGTTTCGATTGCCGACCGCAAGACGGAGCTTGAGAGAGCTGTCGCCGCTGCCGGCATCGACGCGGCTGTGATCGCTCCCGGAGAGCCGATCCCCCGGCCACGGGACGAGGCTGTAACTGCCCGGCTGCTGCAAGGAGAGGCCCGCGAGGCGGCTATCCTCTATACCTCGGGCACCACTGGCAAACCGAAGGGCTGCGTGCTGCCCAATACCTATTTCCTGCTCGCCGGGCGCTGGTATGCCGGTGTGGGCGGATTGGCGACGCTGACGGAAGAGGGCGAGCGCATGATCACGCCCCTGCCCGTCTTTCATATGAACGCCATGGCCTACTCGTTCATGGCAATGGTGACGGTCGGTGGCTGCCTCACCGTGCTGGATCGTTTTCACCCACGCACGTGGTGGCAGGATGTCGCCGCGTCTCGGGCAACCTGTCTGCATTATCTGGGTGTGATGCCCTCCATGCTGATGGGCTTTGATCCCTCTCCTTCGGATCGCGCGCATGAAGTCCGCTTCGGGTTTGGCGCAGGTGTGGACCCGAAGCTGCAGATCGCTTTTGAGGACCGTTTCGGCTTTCCGCTGGTGGAAGCCTGGGCGATGACCGAGACCGGTGCCGGTGCTGTCATCGCAGCCTCGGGAGAAGACCGTCTGGTGGCCCAGGCGAGCATCGGCAAGCCGAGCAAGGGCGTGGACTGCCGGATTGTCGATGAGAATGGCGAGGAGGCAGTTCAAGGTGAATTGCTGGTGCGCCACGCGGGGCCGGATCCGCGCTACGGCTTCTTTTCAGAATACTACAAGGACGAGGCCGCAACGGAAGAAGCCTGGAAAGATGGCTGGTTCCACACCGGCGACATTGTGCGCCGGGGAACTGACGGCAACCTGTTTTTTGTCGACCGCAAGAAAAACGTCATCCGGCGGTCGGGCGAGAACATTGCTGCTGTGGAGGTGGAGTCGATCCTGATGCGTCATCCTGACATTGAGGCCGCCGGCATTGCACCCGTCCCTGACCCTGTGCGCGGCGACGAGGTTTTTGCCTGCCTGAAGGTGAAGACCCCTAGCCCCGAAAAGGCCGCGGCAATCACACGCTGGTGTCTGGAGCAGATGGCCTATTACAAGGCTCCGGGCTACATCGCCTTTGTCGACAAGCTGCCGTTGACGCCGACACAGAAGATCCAGCGAGCTGCCTTGAAGGATTTGGCCCTGCAGCTTCTGGACCATCCCGATACAGTCTTCACCGGTCACATGAAGAAACGGCAGGCCAGTTGATGGGAAAACGACAGAGCTATGAGGGTGTCGCGGTCACTGCACCGGTTTCAGTGCCCTATCAGCGTTACTCCATCGAGACAGCCCATTGGTGGATTGCAGGCGCGTTGCGTGGGTCCCTTCAGGCCGCAGGCTTGCGACCGGCAGATGTCGACGGGTTTTCGGTTGCCAGTTTCACCCTGTTTCCGGATACGGCCGTCGGGCTGACGCAGCATCTTGGCCTGTGTCCCAGATGGCTGGACAATATTCCGATGGGCGGCGCCAGTGGTGTTATCGCCCTGCGCCGGGCCGCACGTGCGGTCCAGGCCGGCGATGCCGATATTGTCGCCTGCGTTGCCGGCGACACCAACCATATCGACAGCTTCAGAAATCTGCTGTCGAGCTTTTCCCGCTTCGCCCAGGACGCCTCCTACCCCTACGGTTTTGGCGGCCCTAATGCCAATTTCGCGCTTCTGACAGACAGATACATGCACGAATATGGCGCTACACGAGAGGATTTCGGCAGGATCTGCGTGGCGCAGCGCGCCAATGCCCTGCGCAATCCGAACGCGGTAATGAAAACACCGCTGACGCTCGAACAATATCTTCGCGCCCGCCCGATTGCAGACCCGATCGCTCTGTTTGACTGTGTCATGCCCTGTGCCGGGTCCGAGTGTTTTCTTGTCATGTCCGTTGAGGAAGCAGAGCGTCGGGACCTGCCCTATGCCGTGATCGGCGGCACGATCGAGCGCCACAACGCCCATGCAGAAGATCCCGTGCAACTGCGCGGTGGCTGGACGCTCGACGTGGAAGAACTTTATGCCATGGCGGACTGTACGCCGGACGACATCGATCTCTTGCAGACCTATGATGATTATCCCGTCATCTCGATGATGCAGATCGAGGATCTCGGGTTCTGCGAAAAGGGCGGCGGCCCCGATTTCGTCCGAAGCCGCGACCTGACGATTTCTGGAGATTTTCCGCACAACACGTCTGGTGGCCAACTATCGGCAGGCCAGGCTGGCGCTGCGGGCGGTTTCATCGGCCTTGTAGAAGCGCTTCGCCAGGTTCTGGGCTCTGCCGGAGGCACGCAGGTAGCAGAGGCCACGACCGCGATGGTGTCCGGCTTCGGCATGATCAATTACGACCGCGGCGTCTGTACGAGCGCGGCTATCCTGAAGGCAGGGAGCACGGCATGAGCACACCGCTTTCTCCTCCCCTCAAGAAAGACCCGCAAAAGCGCACGCAGTCTCCCCTGCGCCCACCGGAAGCCCGCTCCCGTGCGGCCCTCGGACTGACGGCAGCAGCGGCGGAGGGCCGCTTCGCACTGCAGGTCTGCGAAGACTGTGGCACGGTGCAATATCCCCCCCGGGACGTTTGCGGCCACTGTCTGTCAACCGGACTGGAATGGCAGAACATCTCACCGGCGGGCACGCTGTTGGCGGAGACCCGCATCCGCACATCGATCAATCTTTATTTCCGGGAACGAACACCCTGGCGCATGGGCTCTGTGAAACTGGAGGCCGGCCCCGTGGTCCTGTGCCATGTGCATGGCGACTGCGCACGCGGTGAGGCGGTAACCCTTCTCAATCGTCTCGACGCATCCGGCCAGGGCGTCTTGCTGGCAGTGCCCACGAACAGGACAAGCAATATGGAAGACGATCCGCAAATGCGTGCCCTTTCGGCCGATCCAAAGCACAGGCGCATCCTGATCACGGACCTGCGAAACCCGAACACACCAGCACTGGTGACCTCGCTGCTGGAAGCGGGCGCCTCAACCGTCTTTGTTGGCGAAGCGGAAAGCTGGCGCCCGCACGCCAACCGCGATCTGCTTTCCGGGCTCGATGGTGTCAGCGTGCTGCCACTTGATGTAACGGACACCGCATCGGTGCAGCGGCTGGCCGGGGAAATCGGCGGCAAGACGGATATTCTGGTCAACAACGCCCGCTTCGTCCGGCCGGGCGGCGTTCTGGCGCGCGGGGATACCACCTTCGCGCGCGAAGAAATGGAGACCAACTATCTCGGCCTGATGCGCCTTGCCCAGGCCTTTGGGCCCGGCATGTGCGCCCACACCAACGATGGCGTCAATTCGGCGGTGGCCTGGGTGAATGTTCTTTCCGTCTTCGCGCTCTCCAACGCCCCGGACTTCGGCTGTTTTTCCGCCTCCAACGCGGCAGCCTATTCGCTGTGTCAGTCTCTGCGCGGTGAATTCCGGTCATCGGGGCTGCGTGTGATGACCGTCTTCACCGGGCCGGATGACGACGACTGGACCCAGCCGGTGCCGCCGCCCAAGGTCACGTCAAAGGCGTTGGCAAAGGCAGTCGTCAAAGGGCTGCAGCAGGGCCTTGAAGATGTGTGGTGCGGCGACGTTGCCATGGAGATCCGCGAACGCTGGCGACGGGACCCGAAGGTTCTGGAACGCGAACTCACGCAAGGGGGAGAAGGCGCATGAGCACTCTGAACATGCTTGTTTCCGGCCTTGCTTCCGGAGCTGTCAGAATTGTCGACCTGACCCACACGCTCGACCCGGATTTTCCGGTGATCGTTCTGCCGCCCGAATTCGGTCAGTGCGCACGTTTCCGGATGGAGGAAGTCAGCGCCTACGATCACCGCGGTCCGGCATGGAAATGGCACAACATTTCCATGAGCGAGCACACCGGCACCCATTTTGATGCGCCCTCGCACTGGATTTCCGGCAAGGACGTGCCGAACGGCTCGGTTGACGAGATACCGGCAGAGGCTTTTGTCGGGCCTGTTGTGGTGATCGATTGCTCCAAAGGGGCGGCAGAGAACGACGATTTCGAACTGACGCCCGAGATCCTCGCCGGCTGGGAAAGCGATCATGGCCGTATTCCGGCAGATGCCTGGGTGCTGATGCGCACCGACTGGTCCAAACGCAGCGGCGCCGAGTATCTGAACATGCGTACGGACGGGCCGCATTCGCCCGGACCGACGCCGGAGGCCATCCGCTTCCTGATCGAGGAACGGAACATCCGCGGCTTCGGCACAGAGACGGTCGGAACGGACGCAGGCCAGGGCGCACATTATGTGCCGCCCTATCCTGCCCACTACTTTCTCCATGGCGCAGGAAAATACGGGCTGCAATGTCTGGCCAATCTGGATCAACTGCCGGCGACCGGCGCCGTGCTGATCGCAGCCCCCCTCAA
Source organism: Labrenzia sp. ATLA3 (assembly GCF_057180185.1). NCBI lineage: Bacteria > Pseudomonadati > Pseudomonadota > Alphaproteobacteria > Hyphomicrobiales > Stappiaceae > Labrenzia > Labrenzia sp. ATLA3. The sequence continues at coordinate 142,350 of NZ_JBXUKV010000005.1, read as the reverse complement.
AATCAAGAATGGAACCGGCAGCCCGCTTCGGGTTCTGGCGATGGTGGCGGAATGAGTGAATTTACGGCAGTCGTTACCGGTGGCAACAAGGGGATTGGTGCTGACCTGGCCGAACGGCTTCTCGGTCAGGGCTACAAGGTCGTGTCCGTTGCAAGATCCGCCCCGGAAAAGTCTCACCCGAACCTGCATTCGGTGGAAGCCGATCTGCTTGATGCGGAAGCCGTTGCGACCGCTGCCCGCACCATTGCGGCGGAGTTCGATGTCACCCACCTGATCCACAATGCCGGGCTCATCTGGCCCAACCTTGTCGAGGACGCCAAGCCCGAGGACATCACCGGACTTGCGCAGTTGCACCTGGGATCGGCCTTGACGCTTCTGCAGGCGGCCCTGCCGAACATGAAGGCGCGCCAGTTCGGACGTGTCATGTTCAATGCCTCCCGGGCGGCGCTCGGCGCACCGACCCGCACGGCCTACAGCGCCAGCAAGGCCGGCATGATCGGCATGGCCCGGACCTGGGCCCTGGAGCTTGCCCCTCACGGCATCACAGTCAATGTGGTCGCCCCCGGGCCGATCCTGACAGACAATTTCTGGGGCATCGTCGAAAAGGACAGCCCGCAACAGGAAGCCCTTGCCAAACGCATTCCGGTCGGGCGCATCGGCAACGTCCGGGACGTGACCAATGCGTTCCTGTTTTTCTGCGATCCGGAAAACAGCTTCGTGACCGGACAGACGTTATACGTCTGCGGCGGTGCGAGCGTCGGAACCCTGACGATCTGAACCGCCTGACGTTCAGCTGTCTTTTTGTTCCTGCGGCATACAGGCCAGCAGGGCCGCCTTGACATCTTCCGGCCAGGGAATGGAGCAATGTTCGTCGAGATTGCTGGCCGCCAACACCTGGGTGCTCGACCAGCGCTTTTCGCCCTTGCAGCTGATTTCATGATGCATGGTGACCGACGACCGGCCGACCCGCTGTACGGTTACCTCGAATTCCAGCTCTTCCCCGAAGAAAGAAGGGCTTGAGAAGTCGCTGGACAGATGAACGGTCGGCGTTCCCCAGCGTTCCTCCCAGATGATCTTGTGCCAGGGATAGCCAAGTTTCAGCCAGAATTCCTCGTTCACACCGTTGAGAATGTTCAGGTATGAGGGAAAATAGGCTGTTCCGGAGATATCGCAATCTCCGAAGTTGAGCATTCGGGTGGTTTTGAATGGTACGTCCAAGATGCGCGTCTCCCTGCCTTTGAACAGTCTGCCTCTCTACGGAAGCTGAAAATAATTTATTTGATTTTGCACATATTGCAGACACGCTTCAACACGAGCGTCATTCGCACGACCGGTGTCTCCGGGCTTGCTCGAGACTCTTTCCGTCACATCAACAGTCTCTATATCATTGAAATTTCTTCAAATACTGTCATCTCACCGTGACCAGACCAGTCGAAAGGCTGATTGTGACACCTCAATACATTCTCTGAGTAATTGCAAAAAATACATGCAGTTTCATATTTATTGACAAGGCAGGCTCATCAATGAAAGTATTCATAACGGTCTCGGCATGCGGAGGTGCCCAGCCAGATAGACGCATCGTTCAAGGGAGAGGAAGATGAAGTCGCTTTTCAGGATTGTTGGCGCTGCCGCAGTTTCACTGAGCCTCAGCGTTTCGGCGCTTTCGGCAGAAACCGTTCTCAAGATTTCAAGCTGGCTGCCGCCAACCCATAGCGTGAATACCGGCATTTTTGCCAATCTCATCACGATGATGGAAGAAGCCACCGGCGGAGAAGTCACAGGCGAGCTTGTCTTCGGGCTCGCACCGCCCCCGGCCCAGATGGACCTGGTTCTTGATGGGGCCGCAGACATGGCTATCATTTTCCACGGGTATCAACCGGGCCGTTTCGTCGGGACGAAGCTGATCGAACTGCCGGGTTATGAAGGCAACGCGGAAGCTGCATCCGTCGCCTATTGGCGCGTTTATGAAAAATACCTCGCCGACCTGAACGAGCATCGCGGCGTCAAGGTCATTTCGCTCAACACCCATGGCCCCGGTCAGATCCATTCCAGCAAGGAAGTTTCCAGTCTTGCCGACATGAACGGCCTCAAAACGCGCATCGGCGGCGGTGTTGCTGGTGACGTTGGATCGGCACTGGGTCTGATAGGCATCAACGTTCCGGCTCCCAAGGTTTATGAAACACTAGAATCCGGTGCGGCCGACGCTGTGGCGATGAACGTCGGCGAGCGTGTTGGCTTCAAGCTGAACGAAGTGGCCAAGTATCTTTATGACATGCCGGGCGGTCTCTACCGCGGCTCTTTTGCTGTGATCATGAGCCAGGAAAAATTCGATAGCCTGCCGGAAGATGTCCAGAAGGCCCTGGACGAGCAAGTCTTTGGGGAGCCCGCCAGCCGGATGGCAGGTGCATCCTGGGACGAGTCCGACAAGATTGCCTATGAAGCGACCAAGAACGCAGAAGGCACGAAAATAACGCCCGCGAGCGACGATGACATCGCCAAGTTCAAGGAAATCAGCAAGGAAGTCACGGACAAGGTTCTGGCAGAACTTGAGGAAGCCGGGGTGGATGCGAAAGCCGCCTATGAGATGGTCAAGAAGGAAATGGCCGGAAACTAACGAGACCGGGCGGTCCGGTTTGTCCGGACCGCCCGTAGCTTAAGGATCAGGACGTGCCCCGTCTTCTCAAGTTTGCGGCCAGTCTGCCGGCGCTTCTAGCCTCGTTTGCATTGTTCGTCCTCATGGTCATGACATTTTGCGACGTGGTTCTCCGGTCGGTATTCAACGCTCCGATTGAAGTTGCCGCCGACATGACGCGCCTGCTCATGGCAATCATGGTTTTCTCCGTCCTGCCGGTCGTCTCCGCCAAGGAGGGCCACATCTGCGTCGACCTGACAGACGGCATGTTCAAGCGGGCCCGACTGACCCGCTGGCGCAACGCCTTCACGGATCTCTTTTGCGGCCTGATACTGATCCTGCCGGCCATGCGCGTGTTTGATCTCGCCGAACGGAGCCGGTCTTACGGCGACGTCATGGAATACCTGCGCCTGCCCTTGCACTATGTCGGATGGTTCATTGCCGTCGTTACGGCAATTACCGCCGCAGTCCTCATTGTCCGCGGGCTCGGCCATATTTTCGCACCGAAATTGATGAGCCCCCAGCATGCTTGAAGGACTTCTCGGATTCGCGGCAGTTCTGGCACTTGTGCTGCTGCGCGTTCCCATCGCCTTTGCCATGGGCTTTGTGGGCATGGTCGGCTTCACGATCGAAATGGGCTACCGTGCCTCGATTTCCATGACGGCCCGCCTGATCATCGACACAAGCCAGGACTATGGCCTATCGGTCGTGCCGCTGTTCATTCTCATGGGCCTGCTCGTCAACAAGGCCGGGATCAGCCGCGAGCTCTATGCCGCGTCCAATGCGTTTCTCGGTCATTTCCGCGGTGGACTGGCCATGGCAACCATCGTTGCCTGCGGCGGCTTTGCCGCCATCTCCGGATCGTCACTTGCAACTGCCGCCACCATGTCGAAAGTGGCCATGCCGGAAATGCGCCGGTTCGGCTACGCCGACAAATTGTCGACAGCCTCGATTGCTGCGGGTGGTACGCTCGGCATCCTGATCCCGCCGTCGGTGATCCTGGTCATTTACGGTCTCCTGACCGAAACCTCTATCGGCAAGCTTTTTGTCGCCGGCATCCTTCCCGGTCTCCTGGGGGTCATTCTTTACCTCGTCGCGGTTCAGTTCACAGTCTGGCGCGATCCGAAAGCCGGACCGGCGGGCGAACGGGTGAACCTGAGTGGCAGACTGTCCGCCTTGAAGGAAGTCTGGGCCGTTCTGTTGCTGTTCTTTCTGGTGATTGGCGGGCTTTACGGGGTCTTCGACGTGCCCCCGATCAACCTGACCTTCTCACCGACGGAAGCTGCCGGCATGGGCGCAATGGGGGCTTTTCTGATTGCCCTTGCCCGCAGACGCCTGTCCCTCGCCGATACCCTGGAAGCCCTGCGCGAAACGGCCATGACCGCAGCCAGCCTGTTTGCCGTGCTGATTGGTGCCTGGATCTTTTCAAACTTCGTCAACATCGCAGGCCTGCCGACCGCGCTCAGCAATCTGGTGACCGCCTACAATCTGCCGCCATGGATGGTCATGGGCCTGATCCTGCTGATCTATATTGCGCTCGGCTGTGTCTTCGAAAGCCTGTCGATGCTGCTGTTGACCGTGCCCATCTTCTTTCCGGTTGTGACCGGGCTCGGTTATGATCCGGTATGGTTCGGCATTATCGTCGTCGTGGTGACGGAAATCAGCCTGATCACACCTCCGGTCGGCCTCAACGTCTTCGTGTTGCGGGCTGTGGTCGGCGATGTGCCGACAGCTACCATCTTCAAGGGTGTCACGCCGTTCTGGATGGTCGACATTCTTCGGCTGATCATCTTGCTGACACTGCCGGGGCTTGTGCTCCTGCTGCCAAACCAGATGTAAAGCCGGATACTTAGTGACAGCAGCCGGCAAACCTCAGGTATGGGCGCTGGCAACGGGAGCGCAATCACCGTAACTTCCGGTGTGTGCTGTCTGAAATTTTTCTGGGAGGAAAAAATGGAACGCACTGCGAACCCCGCAGACGTGCCAACAGGCGGAAAGTCTTCAGGAGGCGAAGGGCGCACTCCGGCGGTGGCTGAAGCCCAGTGCCCGTTTTCGAAGATGGCAGCAGACTTCGATGCCTTCGCCGGTCCCTATCAGGCAGACCCGGCAGAGGCCTTGCGCTGGTCACGCGATCAACTGCCCGTCTTCTTCAGCCCCAAACTCGGGTATTGGGTGGTTAGCCGCTACGACGACATCAAGGCTGTCTTCCGCGACAATATTCTTTTTTCGCCCCGAAACGCTCTGGAAAAAATCACGCCGGCGACACCGGAGGCCATGGAGGTTCTCAAGGGCTACGGCTACGCCATGAACCGGACCATGGTGAACGAGGACGAGCCTGTTCACATGGAACGGCGACGCGCCCTGATGGATCATTTCCTGCCGGACAATCTGGAAGCCAGGCAGGATATGGTGCGCCGGCTGACCCGCGAAAAGATCGATGCCTTCATCGACAGCGGCCGGGTCGATCTGGTCGACGCCATGCTCTACGAAGTTCCGCTGAATGTCGCCCTGCATTTTCTCGGCGTGCCGGAAGACGACATTGCCGTTCTGAAAAACTTTTCTGTCGCCCACTCGGTCAATACCTGGGGCAAGCCCACCGACGAACAGCAGGTTGCCATCGCGCATGACGTTGGCCAGTTCTGGAACTATGCCGGCAAGATCATCGAAAAGATGCGCAGAGAGCCGGAAGGAACCGGCTGGATGCATGAAACGATCCGCAAGAACGCGGAAATGCCTGATGTCGTGCCGGACAGCTACGTGCATTCGATGATGATGGCGATCATCGTCGCCGCCCACGAAACGACGTCACTTGCCTCGGCCGGCATGTTCAAGACATTGCTCAGCAACAGGCAGGCCTGGCTGGATATCTGTGAGGATCCGAGCCTGATCCCGAACGCAGTGGAAGAATGCCTGCGCTATTCCGGCTCCATCGTTGCCTGGCGGCGGCAGGCAACGGCGGCGACCAGCATCGGCGGCGTCGAAATACCTGAAGGCGCAAAGCTGCTCATCGTTCAAGCGTCCGGCAATCAGGATGAACAGCACTTCGAAGATGCCGACCAGTTTGATATCTACCGCGACAATGCCGTCGATCATCTGACCTTCGGTTATGGCAGCCATCAGTGTATGGGCAAGAATATCGCCCGCATGGAAATGCGGATCTTTCTTGAAGAGATCACCCGCCGGCTGCCTCATCTTCAGCTGGCTGAACAGCAGTTTACTTATCTGTCCAACACCTCTTTCAGAGGTCCCGATCATGTCTGGGTCGAATGGGATCCGGCAAGGAACCCCGAGAGGGCAAACCCTTCGATTGCCCAAGGCAATCACCACTTCGCAGTCGGAGCGCCGGCACGCCGCGACATTGCCCGCAAAATCCGCATCAAGACTGTCCGCCGGGAAGCTGACGGTATCCTGGGTCTGACGATTGAGGACGCCAAAGGACGGCCTTTGCCGCGCTGGAGCGCCGGAGCCCATATCGAACTGTGCCTGGACGGCTTTGATCGCAAATATTCGCTGTGCGGCAGAGCCGATGCCGGGGCCTACGACATCGCCGTGCTCCTGGAAAAGGAAGGACGTGGCGGGTCCCGCCGCCTCCACGAAGTCGCCGCAGAGGGGGTGGAACTCCGCCTTCGCGGCCCCAGCAACCTCTTCCGGCTCGATGAGCATGCACCCTCATACATCCTCATAGCCGGAGGGATCGGCATTACCCCTATCCTCGCGATGGCAGACCGTCTGAAGAACTTGGGACGAGATTATGCCATCCACTATTGCGGGCGATCACGCCGCAGCATGGCTTTTCTGGACCGGCTGCAAGCCGACCACGCCGAGCGGCTTTCAGTACATGCCAGAGACGAAAGCCCGCGCGCCAATTTGGCAGACATCGTCGCCCGCTTGCCTGAAGGCGGACAGATCTATGCCTGCGGGCCGGAACGAATGATCACCGAACTGGAAGATCTCACTGCCGGACTTTCCGATGGCACATTGCACTTCGAACATTTCTCAGCGCAGGAGACCACTCTCGATCCATCGAAGGAACACGCCTTTCAGGTCGACTTGAAAGACTCCGGCCTGACTGTTGAAGTCGCCGCCAATGTGACGCTGCTCGACGCGCTTCTTGCTTCAGGTATCGACATTTCCTGCGATTGTCGGGAAGGCCTCTGTGGCAGTTGCGAGGTCGAGGTGCTCGAAGGAGAGATCGATCATCGCGACGTGGTGTTGACGCGCACTGAACGAGCAGAAAACCGGCGCATGATGTCTTGCTGCTCGCGTTCGGTGAGGGGTGGCAAACTCAAGCTGGCGCTGTAGATCTGCACGATCCTGACATTTGCAAATACCATCCTCTTCGCTATGTGCCAGCATGGCTGTGGCGGGTATGTGCAACTTCAAAGTGTGCCGCATAACATTGCACAGAATGAAAATCCCAATCAGGCAAAACATTCTCACAACCAATAGTAGTATTATTATCCGCTGATTGCAAATATATCCTTGTCAAATCCCACAATACTCACCGAACAACACAGAGACAACGTGCACTTAAACAATCGATTTATGGAAATTTACGTATGGTTAGTCTGTTAATACATTTCTGCCAGAAATAAATACCAGAACCGTGTTTATGGAGCGTGGGAATGTTTGGAAAAGCGCAAAGCGCACTTGTTGCCGCTGCCGTGGAAAAGTTGACCGCTAATGTCATGATCGCCGATGGCGATTACAACATCACTTACATGAACTCGGCTGTGCAGGAACTGTTGCAGGAAGCAGAAGAAGAAATTCGAACGAAATTCCCTGACTTTCGGGCGAATCAACTTCTCGGCAAGTCGATCGACATCTTCCACCAGAACCCTGCACACCAGAGAAATCTGCTCGACAGCCTCACCAATACGCATCGGGCGACCATCAAGATCGGTGATACGTTCTTTGATCTCATTGCGAGCCACGTCTGGCAGGGCAAGAAGCGAATTGGCACCGTCGTTGAATGGGCCAACGCCGAAGAACGGCTTCAGAACCTGGAATTCAAGGAAAAGCTGTTCGCTATCAGTCGGTCTCAGGCCGTAATCGAATTCGACATGAAAGGCACGGTTCTCGATGCAAACGAGAATTTCCTGAGTGCTTTCGAGTACTCACTCGATGAAATTCGAGGCCAACACCACAGCCTTTTCGTGGACCCAAAGGAGCGTGAGTCCGAAGACTACCGCCGCTTCTGGGATGAGCTCAAGGCGGGAAAATTCCAGTCCAATGAGTTCAAGCGCATCGGCAAGGGCGGCAAGGAGGTGTGGATTCAGGCAACTTACAATCCCCTTTTCGATCCTGCGGGAAACCCTTACAAAGTTGTCAAATTTGCCTTCGACATAACCGAACAGGTAATGGAGCGGCAGCGCCGACTTGTCCTGCAGGAACAAATCGACAAGGACCTTTCGGAGATCGCAGAGGCGATTTCAAGTGCGAAAGATCAGGCTACGAGTTCGGCATCGGCGTCGGAAGAGACTTCCTCCAGTGTGCAAACCGTGGCAGCAGCCGCCGAGGAACTGGTCGCGTCTATTCAGGAAATCAGCCGACAGGTGCAGACCGCCCTGGATGTGTCCAAGGATGCCTCCAATGAGGCACAACGTTCCGGCGAGATCATGTCCGGGCTTTCCGAGAATGCCAAGACGATCGGTTCTGTCATCGAATTGATTGATGGCATTGCCAGCCAAACCAATCTTCTGGCCCTGAACGCGACGATTGAAGCCGCGCGTGCCGGAGAGGCAGGCAAGGGATTTGCCGTGGTCGCCTCCGAGGTCAAGAGTCTGGCCTCGCAAACCAGTAGCGCGACCGAAGAAATTTCCAGTCAAATCAGTGCAATGCAAGACACGACAGGACATGCGGTCACCGCAATCGAAGCCATCATGGCGGTGATTACGAACATCGGGGACATCGCCGCCAGTATCGCCTCGTCCGTCGAAGAACAGACCGCCGTTACCAACGACATTTCCGCCAACATGCAATCTGCGGCGCAAGGCGTTGAGCACATCACCGCCAGCATGCAGTCGATTTCCTCGGCAACGGCCCAAATCGATGTCGCCACGCAGAATGTCAGGGAAGCATCCCAGTCGTTGATGTGACCGAAAGACGGAACACACATCAGATGAGTGTTCTGTCCTGGAGCTCACCTTTAGCCGGGAGGCAATAGCCGACAACGAAGCGGCTTTGCCTCAAACCGTCTGCAGCCCGGCAACCGAAGCCAACAAGAGGTACGGAAGCACCTTCCGGAGTGCTACCGTACCTCTTGGTTTTAGGCGTCGTTTGACGTTTTCCTGCGCCGGAAAAGCGCTGAGCCGATAGGCCATATGATGAGGGCCAGGGTGGCGATCGCGATAGTCGCAGAGATCGGCCGCGTCACGAGATCACTGAAGTCGCCGCGGCTGATCAGCAGGGCGCGGCGAATGTTCTGCTCGGCCATCGGCCCCAGGATAAGGCCAAGCACGATCGGAGCGAGCGGCACTTCCATCTTTTCAAGAAAATAGCCGCACGCACCCGCGACGAACATGATCCACAGATCGACGACACGGCCGTTGATGACGTAGACACCAACAGCCATGAGGACGAGAACGGTGGGCACGAGCAGTACGCCGGGCAGGCGCTGGACCTGCGCGAAGACGCGCGTCGCCGCCGCGCCGCCGACAATGAGGATGATCAGCGACGTCAGCAGCATTTCGACCATAAACCCGCCGACCAGTTGAGGGTTCTGGTGGAACAGCTGAGGTCCTGGCTGGAGACCGTGGATCAGAAGGGCCCCCAGCACCAGAGCGGCAATGACGTTGCCCGGAATGCCGAGCGCGAGTGCCGGGATCATCGACGCCGCGTTATCGGCATTGTTGCCGCATTCGGCGGCCGCGACGCCTCTCGGATTACCCTTGCCGAAGCTCTTCGGGTCGTCGCTGGCGTTCTTTGCCGCGTTGTAGCTGAGAAAAGCCGCGACGTTGCCGCCCGCGCCCGGCAGAATGCCCACGCTGATGCCGATCAGCGAGGAGCGGATCCAGGTCGGGATCAGCGTTTTGACCTCGCTCCAGGGAACCCGAACGTTGTCGAGCTTGAGGTCGCTGGCCGACAGTCCGTCCAGATCCGCCCTTTCTGCGAGCGAAAGAACAGGCGGCAGTGCGTAAAGGCCGACGAGGATCACGATCAGGTCCAGGCCGCTCAGCAGCCAGGTCTGGTCGAAGGTGTAGCGTGGTGCACCAGAGAGCTGGTCGAGGCCGACCGTGCCGAGCAGCAGTCCGAAGACCGCGGCCATCAGGCCTTTTACCGCGTCGTTACCAACCAGAACCCCGACAGAGGCCATGCCGAAGACGGCAATCCAGAAATATTCCGCCGGCCCGAAGGCGAGCGTCGCCCGGGCGAGCAGAGGACCGACAGTGATCAGCGCAATGGCAGATGCCGTGCCGCCGATCGCGGAAGACCAGCAGGCGATCTTCAGCGCGCGTGCGGCCTGCCCCTTCTGCGCCATCGGGTAGCCATCAAAGGTGGTCGCGATTGCAGCCGGTGTGCCTGGAATACGCAGAAGGATCGCGGGGATGGCGCCACCGTACATCGAGCCGTTATAGATGCCGGCGACCATCGCAAGGGCGACCAGCGGATCCATGGAATAGGTAAGCGGCAGCAGCAGGGCAATTGCCATGACGGGATTCAGTCCCGGCAGCGCGCCGATGAAGACACCGAGAATGGAGGAGCCGATCATGGCCAGGATCGGCCCTGTGGCCAAAACGCTGGATAATATGGAGGCGATCGTTTCCATGAGGGGCCAGACCTAAAACCGCTTCCAGATTTCAGTGGGGAGCGGTTTTTCGAGCAATAGCGAGAAGACCGACCAGACGATGCCGATGAAGACCACCGTGACCAGGCCGAGATAGATTGGCTGCCGGAAGCCAAGCACAACGGGCAAGGCGATCACGAGCAGCGCCGATGTGGTGTAGAAGCCAAGAGCGGGGACGAGTGCAAGGTAGAGCGCAGCGCACACGAGTGTCAGCAGCATGCGCGGCGTGTGCTGGGTAAGCGGCCGCTCGTCGAGCCGCTTTCGCTTGAGCGCCTTCAGAGAAACGAGACCGCCAAGCCCGGCCAGGATCCCCCCCAGCACCATCGGATATCCGCCCGAGGCACCGGAATAAGCGGCGGCTTTTATAGCCGCTGCCACCCCTATCACTGCGAAAACGACGCCGAGCAGTATGTCTTGCCGCTGCTCGGTCACTGAGAGAGACCGAGGTTTTTGGCAGCTTCTGCCAGACCGTCGAATTCGGACTGCAGCCGTGCTGAGAGCGCTTCTCCGGTAACGACATTCGGGATTTCGCCCTTGGTCGCTAGGAACTCGACATATTCCGGGTCGTTGACGGTTTTTTCCAGTGCGGCGACAAGCCGGTCGGCAATGGCCTGATCGAGACCTGCCGGAGCAAGGAACATGCGCCACAGCAAGGTTTCCTGGGCGGCGAGGTCGAGGCTTTCGAGACCGGCCGCCTGCGGAAGAGCGTCAACCGGGGACGCCGATGTAACGATCAGGCATTTCGCCTCGCCCGATTCCACGTAAGGGAGGACCGGAGAGATGGACCCGCCATAGATGTCGATATGGCCGCCGAGGAAGTTCTGCAGCGTCTCGCCCGCTCCGCCGAAGGGAATGGCCACTGCCTTGATGTCGCGCTGCTGAAAGATACGTTCGGCAGCAAGTTGCATGGTGCCGCCGATACCGTCGTTTCCGTAGGTGTATTTGTTCGGATTGGCTGCAAGTTCGTCCAGGAACTGAGCCCCGTCTTCTGCCGGAAAGTCCGGTTTGACGCACATCGTGTACGCAGTTTCCGACGTGGAAGCGATTGGCGTGAAACTGTCGAGACCATAGGCGGTCTTCTGAACCTGCGGCACCGTGGTAATCGGGCTGTTCCAGGTTGCGAGCAGGGAATAGCCATCGGGTTGCGCCTGCATGAACTGGGTCACGCCAACCGAACCGCCACCGCCGGCAACATTAAGGATCGCCATCGAGGCAGCGAGTTCCTTTTCAAGCAGGATCGCCAGTTTACGGGCACTGGTATCGGTGCCGCCGCCAGCTGGCGCGGGCACGGTCACCTCGATAGCGCGCTCGGGGTATTCCGCCAGTGCCGGCGCAGAGACAAGCGGCAGCAAGGCAATGCCAAGTAGCAGTTTTTTCAACGTGAATCCTCCTTGTTGTGTGTTCGCTCAACCGATGCGGCTGCGATAGCGGAACCGGTTTGCGGGGCCACGAGCGATACGCCATTCGATTGGAATACCCTTGATGGAATAGGCGGTCCGTTCGATCACCGCGACCGCTTCACCTGGCTTTATTTCAAGCCGGGCCGCGGTTATTTCGTCCGCAGTTCCAAAACTGACCTCGTCATCGGCCGATGCGACGAAGACATCGAAACGGTCGAGATAAACCGGGTAGAGAAGTGGGCCTACTTCATTGTCCGGGATCATTTCAAAACCAGCGAACAGATTGGCCGGTATGTAAATGTCTTCGGACAGGAACGGCTTGTCGGCGAAATCGCGCAGGCGCTCGATCCGGATGACGTCATCCGTGCCCAGCACTTTTGCAACAAAATCTGGTGCTTTGACGCGCGAGCGTGAGAGCAGCCGGCTTGTGGGAATACTCTGGCCGCTTCCAGCGTCACGCATCTGAAAAAAACGGAACAAGGTTGCATTGAAGGCCGGTTTGCGAAGATAGGTGCCTGACCCCTGACGCCGTTCGAGAAGGCCTTCGTCCACCAGCATCTGAACGGCCTTGCGGACCGTACCGACGGAAAGGCCGCCGTCACGCGCGAGGCGGTTATCGGAGGGCAGCGCTTCATCGGCGCGCCATTCACCAGCGGCAATGCGCGCGGCAAGGTCATCCCGTAGCCGCAGATAAGCGGGCAATCTGGTATCGATCGTTGACGCAGTTTCGACCATACGCTCGTCCTCCTCGCGGCACACGAAACAGCATTTGACCCCTCTAGTCAACCAGTTCTATATATAACTTTCACTTAAGGAGACGGAATGTTCAGGTTCGATTGCCACGCACATGTGTACGAACAAGTCGTGCCCACGGGTCCCGTTCGGTATCTTCCGGAGCATCCTGCCCCGCTTACCCAGTGGCTTTCGAAAATCACCTCAAACGCACTGATGGGAGGTGTGATCGTTCAGGTCAGTTTTCTCGGCACAGACAACAGCCAGCTTCTCTGCGCACTTGCGGACCTGGACAAGCACCGTTTCGCGGGGGTTGCGGTGACCGGCCTTGATGTGCCGGAACAGGAACTGGAGGAGCTTTGCCGCGGCGGGGTGCGGGGTCTGCGCTGGAACCTCGTCGGGGACACCCCGCTTCCAGATCTGGAGTCGGAAAGTCTGCACCGCTTCGCCGGCCGGTTGAGCGACCTCGGGATGCATGTCGAGATTCAGCTTGAGAGCCCGCGGCTCGCAGACTGGCTTCAGCCGTTGTCGCGTTTGGGGCTGCCTGTCGTTATCGATCATATCGGCCTACCGGTTTCACTGGACGCACAGAACGAACCCTGGATCGATGCGCTGGCGGCGCTCTCTGACCGTTCCTCCTTTTACGTCAAGCTGAGCGCACCTTATCGCGGCATCCCGGATCCTCGCGACCACATCGCGCGCCTGCGGGATTTGCTGGGTGACGGCCGCTTCGTCTGGGGCAGCGACTGGCCGCACACCCGGCACGAGAATTACGCCGTCTACGATGGACTGCTGGCGCTCGGTAAAGACTACGACGATGCCAGCGCAGCCGAGGCGCTTTACGGCATCATGATCTGACGGGCACAGTCATGGTGGCAGGCACGGCCGATGGGGACAGTCGTCACCGCTGGTTTGAGACGCTTTACAGCTTGCGCAATTTTTTCAGTACACCCGACAGCGTGCTGTTGAGAATGTCGATTTCTTCCTGGGTCAATTCAGAAAACGAGTTGTCGAAGACGTAGCGGGCTTCAACAAAGGCTTCCTTGCGCAGATTGTCGCCTTTTTCGGTCAGGCAGACTTCTGTAACCCGACCGTCTTGCGGGCTGATGCGCGTTGTGACAAGGCCGTCGTTGAGCATCCGTTGAATGACTTTTGTCGTGGTATTCAGCTTTTGAGCGGAAAACTGAGCAATCTCCGAGACAGACAGATATTTGTCTTCATAGAGGCTCATCATGGCCCGCCAGCGTGGAATATCGATGCCATGCAACTTAATTCTGCGCTCCAGGGCGTCGGAGTAAGCCGCATTGATCTGGCTGATCCAGTAAAAGGGCCAGTTTTCCTTAACGTGTGCAGGGCTGTCGTATCGACTTTTTGTCATTTTATGCCTGTCTGTTCATCGCAACCTGCGGATATATGATTTCTATCCCGTTGTGAATGCGGTGACTCCCGTATTTATTTCAAGACACCTTTTGGTCTTAGGCAACAATCCGAAGTCCGGGCTTTGGGCCGGACACACGAAGGCGTCCATTCAGATGCCGGTCGGCGGCATCCCCTCCGAGGGCGGCATTCCGTTCCAGTCTCGATATGCCCGCCAGAAGGCGGTGGCATCCCCGTAACCGAGTGCCATTGCCACCTGGTTGACCCTGGCTCCGGGCAAGGCCAGCATTTTCTCCGCTTTTTGCCGACGTATCGTTTCGACAAGAAATCTGAAGGTCGTGCCTTCGAGGGCAAGTTTGCGCTGCAATGTTCTTGGCGAATATCCGAAGGCCTGGGCAATCCGTTCCACCGATACGGGCGCCAGGCCGAGATTGACTTCGATGATTTCCCTCACCGCCTGCTCAAGACTGTCGGCTTCCTTGCCCGGCGAAACGAGATCCGAAACATGGCGTTCCAAGGTCGCAAGCAAGTGCGGATCTTCCGTCCGCACGACCGCGCTGCAATCGCCCTGCCTCGCGAATAGCCGATTGATTGGCTGGCGAAACAGCACCGGACAATGGAAGAACTTTACAAGAAACCCCGTATCTTCCGGTTCCGAATGCTCAAAATGAACTTCCTGCGGCGACCATCCCCGACTGAAATTGTCGCGGACCACCTGCACCAGAGACGCCAGGGAGAATTCCGCATCCTGCCTCCGCGGCCAAATCCGGCTGTCGGTGAGCCGGTAGCTGAACACCCATTGGTCATCGACCTGGATCCATTGGGTTTGAGTGCCGCTTTGCAAGGCATTGGTATAGCGTACGAGGCGGGAAATTCCGGCCTGAATACTCTCCGACAATGACAGAACGATCCCGAGCGGTCCCATGTCACCGGCCTTCAGACCAGCGCCGATGCGCGCGCCCAGAACCGGGTCCTTCACCGAAGCACTGGCCCCCTCAAGAAACGCGACGAACTGAGGCATGGGAATGAAGCCGTAGGGATCGGAGAGCTGCGCAGGACTGAGACCGATGCGATTGAGGATCGGCTGGGCGCTCTCATTGCTGGCTTCAAGCCGGTCGATCAGGGCTGTCAGCAAGGACGCCCGTATCGCTGAAAACTGCGGAGTTTCGCCGCCTGATGTGCGCGAAGGCATTCACTCTCCCCCTGTTTGGCGCAAATTATCGGATAAATGGCGTAATAATCAATGGTGATACCCATTTTCAGTCTTCATTGTTTTTCGAAGCCGGGCGCAAAGACCCGACCTCTTCCAGCACATGAGACACGTCTCAATCCGGGGTTCTACAAATGTTCGAAAACGAAAACTTCCTTCGGGAGAAAAACGCTCGTCATCAGTTTCATCCGATGATCCATCCGCTGACCAGCGCGGAACATCCGCCCCAGGTTATCGTGGAGGCCGATGGCTGTTACGTAACGGACATCGACGGCAATCGTCTGGTGGACGGTCTTGGTGGCCTTTGGAACGTCAACGTCGGCCATAACCGCAAGGAAGTGAAAGACGCCATCACCGCACAGATGGACCGGATCAGCTATTATTCGTCCTTCGCGGGTACCGCGACACCACCCTCCATCGAACTGTCGACCAAGGTTTGCGCCATGGCGGCAGAGGAAGAGGTCGACAAGGTCCTGTTTTCCGCCAACGGATCAGACGCGGTCGAAACGGCCCTGAAGCTGGCCCGGCAGTATTGGCAGCTCGTGGGCGAGCCCCTGCGCACCAAGTTCATTTCCCTGAAGCAGGGCTATCACGGCGTCCACTTCGGCGGTCTTTCAGTCAATGGTGCCTCCTACTATCGCAGCGCCTACGAACCGTTGTTGCCGGGATGCTTCCAGGTCGACAGTCCCTGGTCCTACCGCAACCCTTATTCGGAAGATCCGACTGAATTGACAGATGCCGTCATCACCCAGATCGAGCGGCTGATCGAATTCCAGGGGCCCCACACGGTCGCGGCTTTCATTGCCGAACCGGTTCAGGGTGCCGGCGGCGTCATTGTTCCGCCAGACGGTTTCTGGAAAAAACTGCGCGAAGTCTGCGACCGCTACGGCGTGCTGCTGATCTCCGATGAGGTTGTGACCGGCTTCGGCCGCTCGGGGGCCATGTTCG
This sequence comes from Labrenzia sp. ATLA3, assembly GCF_057180185.1. NCBI lineage: Bacteria > Pseudomonadati > Pseudomonadota > Alphaproteobacteria > Hyphomicrobiales > Stappiaceae > Labrenzia > Labrenzia sp. ATLA3. The sequence goes on along the minus strand of NZ_JBXUKV010000005.1, from coordinate 126,265 downwards.
GCGCCCGTGGCTGGGGCGTGAAGCCGGACATCATGTGCCTGGCGAAGGGCATTTCCTCCGGCTATGTCCCCCTGGGCGCGACCGCCCTGAACAAGCGTGTTGCCAGTGCCTGGTACAAGGAATTCAGCCCGCAGGGCATCATCATGCACGGCTACACCTCGACCGGTCATCCGGTAGGCTGCGCCGCCGCCCTCGCCTGCCTGAAAATCGTCGAACAGGAAGACCTGCCCGGCAATGCGGCGAAGATGGGGGCACGTCTGCTTGAGGGTCTCAAGCCACTGGCCGAGACCTGCTCTATCGTCGGCGAAGTGCGTGGCAAGGGTCTGATGGTCGGTATCGATTTCGTGTCCGACAAGGCGAAGAGAACTCCGATGGATCCCGGCAACGGCATTGTCGAACGCATCTCCGCCTATGCCCGTGAAGAAGGGGCCATCGTACGCCCGGCCGGCAATGTCATCATCCTGTCGCCGCCGCTGGTGATCAGCGAAACCGAGATCGATACGATCGTGCGGTCCCTGACGGTTGCCTGCAGCCGTTTCGAGAAAGAAAATTGACCTACCCCGGCGCAATCCGAAGAGAGACCTTTCAGTTCGGGCCGATACAGTCCCGGGTGCTGTTCGGCAGTGGCACGCGCAAAACACTGGATGAGGAACTGGCGCACGCCAATCTGTCGCGGGTCCTGGTTCTGACCACACCCGGGCGCGGCACGCTTGCCGATGAGGTCTGCTTATCCGCCGCCTCCCGGATTGCCGGTGTGTTCAACGGCGCGGCCATGCATACGCCGGTCGAGGTAACCGAAAAGGCGCTGAAGGTTCTGGAAACTCATGAGGCCGATGGCATCCTTGCCATTGGCGGCGGCTCGACGATCGGCCTCGGAAAAGCCTTGGCGGCCCGCTCCGGCCTGCCTCAGATCGTGCTGCCGACAACCTATTCGGGTTCGGAAATGACGCCCATCCTTGGCGAAACCAAGGACGGCATCAAGACAACACGCTCCGGTCCGGAGACATTGCCCGGCACCGTGATCTATGACGTCGAGTTAACCCATGGGCTGCCGGTTGCGACCTCTGTTACCAGTGGCATCAACGCCATAGCGCACGGCATCGAGGCGCTTTACGCGGTCAATGGCAATCCGGTGGTCGACACACTGGCGCTGGAAGGCATAGCAGCCCTGGTCAAGGCCCTGCCCGACATCGCTGAGGACCAGACATCCGCGACCGGACGCGAGAATGCGCTTTATGGTGCCTGGCTCTGCGGTATTTGTCTGGGCAGCGTCGGCATGGCCCTGCATCACAAGCTGTGCCACGTGCTGGGCGGCAGCTTCGCTCTGCCCCATGCGGAAACCCACACGGTCGTTCTGCCCCACGCCCTTGCCTACAACGCGCCGGCTATTCCGGCGGTCATCGAACGGCTGCGGCCGGTGCTCGGCACCGATCCCGCACGGGGTCTGCAGGACTTCGCAAAACGGCTCGGTGCTCCGCAAAGCCTGGCTGAGATCGGCATGCCTGAAGACGGCATCGACACTGCGACCGAATTGGCCCTGAAGGCCAGATACCCAAACCCGAGACCGCTTGAAGCAAAGGCCATACGAAGCACGCTCAACCGTGCCTGGTCGGGAGACCCTGCTTAAGCAAGACGGGCAAACTGAGGAGGGGAATATGACGTACCTGTCGGAAGACGGATCGCACGAGACTGTCAACGCACGGATGTCCCCAAAAACGCCTGAGCGTCTGCAGCAGGTGATGGAGTCGCTCGTTCGGCATTTGCATGATTTCGTCAAGGACGTGCGGTTGACGGAGGCGGAATGGGAAACCGCCATCGCGTTTCTGACGCAAACGGGTCACATGTGCTCCGACACACGGCAGGAATTCATTCTGCTATCCGACGTGCTTGGTGTCTCCATGCTGGTCGATGCCGTCAACAACCGGAAACCTGCCGGGTCCACCCCCTCCACCGTCTTCGGCCCGTTCCATGTGGATGGTGTGCCCGAACGCGAGATGGGCGCATCGATTTCGCTCGATGGCAAAGGCGAGCCGTGCCTGTTCGAGGGCCGCGTTCTGGATCTCGACGGCAAGCCTATCGAGGGGGCCTGCGTCGATGTCTGGTCAGACAACGCGGACGGATTTTATGACGTCCAGCAACCTGACATTCAGCCGCAACACAACAACCGCGGCATTTTCAGAACTGGTCCTGACGGGCGCTACTGGTTCACCGGCATCAAACCTGTGTCCTACCCCATTCCCGACAACGGGCCGGTTGGACAAATGCTCGGGCATTTGGGCCGCCATCCCTACCGTCCGGCGCACATGCACTTCCTGATCACCGCACCCGGCTACCAACGGCTGATCACTCATACATTCGTGGCGGGCGATCCATATCTCGAGAGCGATGCGGTTTTCGCCGTGAAAGCCCCGCTGATCACGCGGTTTCAGGAACTGGACGCGACTGACGGAAGCCCGAAGTGGAAGGCTGCCTACGACTTCGTCCTTCCGCCGGAAAACTCTACGGAAGCCTGATCAATCGCTCGCCAAATGCCAAAAAAACAAGCGCAAGCGGCCATTGATCCCATCCGTATTTCAACGTAGAACTATAACTATAACGTGAAAAATCACGCAATAAAGAAACCTACCAGATGGAACACCACAATGAACACTCTAGCGAAAACATGTTTGGCAGCTGCCATAACTGCCTTCCCCCTTTCAGCCGCCGCCGAATACCCCGAAAAGCCGGTTGAATTCGTGATCCCCTTTCCCCCGGGGGATCTTGAAGACGTGCTGACGCGGATGATCGCCGACAAATTCCAGGAAGACTACGGCGTAGCGGCGGCTGTCGTGAACAAACCCGGCGGCGGCGGTGGTCCGTTCCCCGGAGCCGTGTCCGTCGCGCTCGCGCCCGCGGACGGCTACACAGTCGGCTCCTTCGTCATCGACGTGCCGCTCGTTGGCCCGCATATCGGCATTCCGCCGCTTGAGGGCAATCCGTTCGATCCTGTCGGGATTTTCCTCAGCTATCCCTTCGTGCTTGCTGCCAAGGGGGATGCACCTTACGCTACGATGGAAGAGCTTGCCGCCTACGCCAAGGACCACAACGTAACGCTGGGACATTTCGGCGATGCGACGACCCCGGCACGCCACACCAAGGCCATCGCGAAAGCCCTGGACTTCTCCTATTCCACGGATGCAGCCTTCGACGCCCTGGACTGCAATACCCTGGCCTCCGGCGACGTCGACGTGATCAACACCACGTTGCAATTGATCCGCCCGTGCCTGGATGACCTCAACGTTCTGATGAGCGTCACCAACCAGCGTATCCCGATCCTGCCGGATGTCCCGACAGCGGGTGAAATCTATCCAGACCTGGCCCTTTCCACCTGGAACGGCCTGTTCGTTCACAAGGATACACCGGCCCAAGCCCGCACCGCGATCGCGGAGGCCGCTATTGAAGTGATCAATTCCGACGAAGCCAAGAAGGTGGCCGAGGAAACCGGCGCCGAGATCTACTGGCTCGACGCGGATGCCTCGAACGCGCAGATCAAGAAGGACGAGGCCACTCTGGCCCGTATTTCCGAAATCCTGGGCGAATAAGCCTCTCGGGCCAGGGTCAGTCCCTCGGCCCCGAACAGGGTGGTCACTTCATGATACGTATTCTTTCCTTTCTCGCGATGTTTCGACGCGAGCGGCGTCCGGGCGATCTGGTTTTCGCTGTTGCCTTTCTGGTGCTTGCGGCTCTTGCCGCCGCCGCTCTTCCGAGCCAGGCCAGGTTTCTCGGTAACAAGGAGTTTGTCTCCGAACCGGGTTTCTGGCCCCTGATCGGCGTCGGCATGATGCTGCTGTTCGGCGGGTTCCATCTGATAACCACGCTGAATGCTCCGCGTCTGCCCGGCAGGCTGAAAGAGGTCCTTCTGTGGGGTCGCTCGCTGGAATATGTCGCCTGGTTTGTCGTCTACGTCTTCGCCGTGCCCTATCTCGGGTATCTGCCGGGAACCGTGGCCTTCGCTGTCGCGCTTTCGGCTCGGCTGGGCTTCAGATCCTGGCAGGAACTCGGTCTTGCGGCTGTCTTTGCCGTCGCCGTTGTCCTGGTCTTCAAGACCGGTCTCGGCGTCAAGCTGCCCGGCGGCGCAATCTATCAGTATCTGCCGACTTCCCTACGCAGCACCTTCATGGTGAATTTCTAAAGGACGCTTCCGATGCATGTTCTGCTTCAAGCGCTCGATCTTGTCCTGTCCTGGCAGGTTATTGCCGCCTTGCTCCTGGGGTCCATCGGCGGCGTCATAATAGGCGCAATTCCGGGGGTCGGACCGGCGGTCGCCATCGCCGTCCTGCTGCCGGCGACTTTCTCGCTCGATCCGCTGGTCGGATTGACCCTGCTGCTCGGCATCTACGGGTCTTCCATGTATGGCGGCTCCCTGCCAGCCATCCTGATCAACACCCCGGGGACAGCGGTCAACGCGCTCACGACCTACGACGGTTACCCGATGACCCAGCGCGGCGAGGCCCTGCGCGCGCTCGGGCTGGCCTATGGCGCCTCCTTCTTCGGCGCCATCCTTTCCATCGTGCTGCTCATCCTGCTCTCGCCGGTTCTGGCGAAAATCGCCCCAATGTTCGGCTCCCGGGAAATCTTTCTCGCTGCACTGCTCGGCATCACTCTCGTGATTGTGGCGCACAAGGGCCAGATCGCAGCGGCCGGGATGCTCGCCGGTCTCGGGATCCTGCTGAATTCGGTCGGCATGGAACCGGTGAATTTCACCATGCGCTTCACCTTCGGATTGACCTGGCTGACCTCCGGGCTCGATCTGATCGTTGTGGTCCTTGGTCTGTTCGCAATCAGTCAGGCTTTCCTGCTAATGGTCGAACCGAACGCGTCTCCGAAGATGGATGGGGTCAAGGGCAAGATGAGCTCAGCCATCCGCGAAGTCTTCCGCTACAAGCGGATTGCAGCCACCGGCGGCGGCTTCGGCGTGCTTATGGGCATGATCCCCGGTGTCGGCGAGTTCACCGCGCAATTCTTCAGCTACACAGCGGCGCGGCGCACCTCCAAAGCTCCGGAGCTTTTCGGCAAAGGCAGTCCGGAAGGACTGGTCGCTTCCGAAAGTGCGAACAACGCGGTTCCGGCCGCGGCCCTCATTCCGCTTCTTGCCCTCGGCATTCCGGGCGAGGCGCTGACGGCCATGATGTTGTCGGTCTTCTACGTCCACAACGTGGTGCCGGGCCCTGCCCTGTTTCAGGGTCAGCTTCACTTCGTCTACGCCCTGTATATCGCCCTGCTGCTGCTCAATGTGATCGTGATCATCTTCATGCTCGGGTCTTCCAATCTTCTGATCCGGTTGATCAAGGTGCCGACACGGTTCCTTGGCATGGGCATCCTGATCCTGAGTTTCGTCGGTGTCTATTCGCTCAGGAACTCGTCGATCGACTGCCTGATCGCTGCCGGCTTCGGTGTCTTCGGGCTGATTTTGAAGCGGCTCAACCTTCCCATCGTGCCGATCATCCTCGGCATGGTGCTCGGCGGCATCATGGAAGTGAAGCTCAGGGCCTCCATGGCCCAGATCAACGGTCCGCTGGACTTCGTCAACCGGCCGATTTCAGGCCTTCTGGCAGCGGCCATCGTTCTTATCGTCGTGGTCAGCGTGCTTAACAGCATCCGCGAACGGCTCCAGAAAAAACACAACAAGGAAACCACTGCGCTTGCGCAGTGAAGCAGACGACCTGAAGGAGGATCATTCATGCGTATTGGCGCACCAGACCAGGCCCCATCCGGCATCAGCACGGATGTCACCAGCTTTCTGCGGAAGCCGCAGATGCTCATCGGCGGCAAGAGCGTTTCGGGAAGCGGTGAGACGTTCGACGTTCACAATCCGGCGGACGGATCCGTTCTCGCCAACGTTCCCTCTGCTGGCAAGGCGGATGTCGACGACGCGGTCAAGGCCGCACGCGCTGCCCTTGACGGTGCCTGGGGCGGAATGCCCCCGGCTCAACGCACGCGGCTGATGCTCAAACTGGCCGATTTGATCGAGGAAAACGGCGAGGAACTGGCCCAGCTTGAAACGCTTGAAAACGGCAAGTCGATCATGATGTCGCGCCTGATCGAGGTGCTGTCATCCGCCGAATATCTGCGATACATGGCCGGGTGGGCCACCAAGATCCGTGGCGAAACTCTCGACGTGTCCATCGCCATACCGCCGGGAACCAAATACACCGCCTTCACCCGCAAGGAACCTGTCGGCGTCGTCGCCGCCATCACCCCGTGGAACTTCCCGCTCAACATGGCGGTGTGGAAGATTGCCCCTGCACTTGCCGCCGGTTGCACGGTTGTGCTGAAGCCGGCCGAAGAAACCCCGCTGACCTCGATGCGCCTGGCTGAACTGGTGCGCGAGGCCGGTTTCCCGGACGGTGTCGTCAACGTCGTGACCGGCGATGGTGGCACCGGAGCGGCCCTGGTCAAACATCCGGGCGTCAACAAGATCACCTTCACAGGCTCCACGGAAACCGGCAAGCTGATCGGCATTCAGGCGATGCAGGACGTCAAATCGGTCACGCTGGAGTTGGGCGGCAAGGCCCCGATGGTCTTCTTCGACGACATGGACCTGTCCCTGCTCGGTCCCGCAACCGGCATCGGCGTCTTTCTGAACACAGGCCAGACCTGCTGTGCGGGCACGCGCCTCTACATCCAGAAGGGTATCTACGAGGAAGCGCTTGCGACCCTGAAGGGCATCGTCTCAAGCCTGTCCATCGGCCCTGGTCTTGACCCTGCGCATCACATCAACCCGGTGGTTTCCGCCAAGCATCACAAGCATGTCACCTCGGCCGTCAAGAAAGGCATCGCAGATGGAGCGACGCCGCTTCTGGATCTGTCCGTTCCGGACGGCGGCGGCTATTTCGTGGCCCCGCAATTGTTTACAGATGCGCGCAGCGGCTCCAGCCTGATGCAAGACGAAGTCTTCGGTCCGGTCGCCACCATCACGCCCTTCGACAGCGAAGACGAAGCCGTGGCAATGGCCAACGATACCCGCTTCGGGCTTGGTGCCTCCGTCTGGACCCGTGACATCAACCGGGTGATGAACCTCGTACCGCGCATCAAGTCGGGAACTGTCTGGGTCAACAGCCACAATATTCCGGATCAGAACATGCCCTTTGGCGGTTTCAAGCAGTCGGGCCTCGGCCGCGAACATGGCTCTGGTGCGCTCGACAACTACCTGGAGACCAAGTCGGTCTGCGTTGCCTACTCATAAAGCCTGTCGCTTGCTTTCAAACTGCAGACACCGGTGCCCGACGCTTCCGCGCACCGGTGTCAACTCTATGCTGCGCGATGCCGCCCTTGTGGGCGGCCTCATCCTTCAAGGGCCGGCAGGCTATTTTTGAACAAACGGCCAATTCTTCAACATTCACGTTTTGCATCATCTGAGTATTACCCAAGACCACGGCGGTGATGGATCGAACGGGCTAATTCGGTCAATCTCCGGGAAACACTCCCGGAGGAAACACTTGCCCCATATCGACACGATTGAAGTCATCATTCTCGACGTGCCGACCATTCGCGGTCATGTCCTTGCGATGACAACCATGCGGAAGCAATCGTTTGTGATCGTCCAGATCCGCTTTTCCGATGGTTCCATCGGCACAGGAGAAGGCACCACGATTGGCGGGTTGAGCTACTGCAGCGAAAGCCCGGAAAGCATCTGTTCCGCGATCCAGGATTACATTGCCCCGTTGATCCTGAAAGCCGATGGGGACAACCCCAACGCGCTGATTGCAATGATCGAACGATCCGTTCGCGGCAATCCCATTGCCCGGGCGGCGGTCGAGATGGCGCTTTGGGATGGCTTCGCACGCCGGCGAAACATGTCGCTGAGCGCCTTGTTCGGCGGCGCGCTTCGAACCTCCATGCCCGTCGCCTGGACACTTGCCAGCGGCGCGGCGGAAACGGACATCGAAGAAGCCAAGGAGATGATTGCCTCGCGCCGTCACAACATCTTCAAGCTCAAGATTGGCAAACGGCCGGTTCGCCACGACATCGAGCATGTGGCGGCGATCAAGGCCGCGCTCGGCGATCAGGCAAGCATCCGGGTGGATGTCAATCAGGCCTGGTCTCTGACTGAAGCGCGGTGGGGCGTGGCCGGTCTCGATGAAATCGGTATCGACCTGATCGAACAGCCGGTGGCCGCAACGGACATCGCGGCCATGGCCGAGCTGACGGCTGGATACCGCGTCGCAATTATGGCCGACGAGGCTCTGAGTGGCCCTGTGACTGCGCAGAAGGTTGCAAGTGCCCGCGCAGCCGATGTCTTTGCCGTCAAGATAATGCAGTCGGGCGGCCTGAAGCGGGCCCAGGAGGTCTGCGCGCTGGCCAACGCTTCCGGTATCGGCGTCTATGGCGGCACCATGCTGGAGAGCGGTCTGGGAACAGCCGCGGCGCTGCATGTGTTCGCCTGCGCCGACCGGTTGGACTGGGGCTGTGAATTCTTCGGTCCGCTTCTCTTCACCGATGAGATCCTGCAACAACCGATCCGGTTCGGCGACTTTCACGTGCATGTCCCACAAGGAGACGGCAACGGCGTCGATCTGGATATGGACAAGGTCAACTTCTACCGTCGCGATTCTGCCGTCAGCAAGGTACGAACGGTCGCGAAAGTGTCGTGATCCTGAATTGAACTCGAGAGGTTTGCCGGAAAGCGACTGGAAGGGGCCGGGTCTCCGACGCTTGCGCCCCGGTTTTCAGGGCCGAACGGCGCTGGGATGTAGCCCCATAAATAAAGATGAAATGGCGTTAGGACGGGTGAGTGAAGCGGGCTTTATGCCCGGTCAGGCATGCTGACGACGCGCGGTGAAACCCTTTCATTCAGGGGGCCAAACCCTAGATGGTCTTTCTCGCAACCTGTTGGGCGATGGTGACAAATTTATTGACCTGCACACCACGCTCATCCAGCCGATGGTTCAGAGACAAGGCTGTCTGCTCCAGTTTCAGCCCAATCTTCATGAACTTGATACCGACCCGCCGTGTGCTGGCAACGGACGCCGGCACGATGCAAATGCCCTCGCCGATGGCAACGAGACTGAGCGCGGTTTGAAGATCCATGGTGAAGACGCGCTTGGTGAGCTGAATGCCCTGGCGTTCGAAATTGTCGATGATGAAATCGGCAAAGCTCGGTCGTGGATACTCGGGATACAAAATGGTGTTATTCGCAGCGACCTCCTCACCCGAGATCACGCCGTTCGAAGCTGTCTCAAGCGTGTCCGGCACGGCTGCCACAATGTCTTCCTTGCTGAGATGGCGCGTCGTGAATTCCAGATCGTTCAGCGCCGGACGGGCGAACGCAATATCGATTTCGCGCCGGATCAACGCCCGATGCAATTGGGCATTGTTCATGGGCAGCAGGCTCAGGTTGACCTGCGGAAAATTCGCTCTGAACGACTTGATGATGGTAGGCAGCACGCCATAGGTCGAGGATCCGACGAAGCCTATCCGAAGACGCCCTTCTGCGCCCTGGCCAAGGCGCTTGATTTCCAGCTTGGTGTCCTCCAGATCGGCAAGGATCTTCTGCAGCCGGACATAGAGCCGCTCCCCCGCCTGGGTGAGCGTGACCGCGTTGCGTCCCCGGTTGAAAAGCAGGGCGCCGAGTTCTTCCTCAATCTGCTTGATCTGACGGCTCAAGGGAGGCTGGGCGACATTCAGCCGTTCGGCTGCCCGGCCAAAATGAAGTTCTTCAGCGACGGCGATGAAATAGCCCATTTGCTTGATATTCAAGCTTTTCTCCATCGGTTCATCCACCTACATGGACACATCCCTCGACAAAAGAAAAGCCCCGGCGAAGCCGGGGCCAAAGTTGGGCTGCTGTTGTTATTCCGCGGCCATCGCGACGGCTTCCCGTTTCAGGGTGAAGTCGAATTCCACGTGCAAGTCCGTATCCAAATCATCGCCAGCCGGTTTGAATTCAGCGACCAGGCTTTGCTTGACAGCGAAGACGCTGTCATCGTCGAGCCACGCGCTGCTGCCGTCGAAGACCTGACTGACCAGCGGACGGAACCCCTCCCTGGACAGGATAAAGTGCATATGGCCCGGACGGTTCGGGTGATGACCCATCGCGCGCAGCAATTCGCCGGCGGTTTCATTGTCCGGGATCGGATAAGGCACAGGGCGAACGGCACGGAAGGCATAGTGTCCGTTGTCGTCGGTTATGAACCGTCCACGCAGATTGTAGTCCGGCTGGTCCGGGTCATGGTTTTCATAAAGGCCGTTCGGTGCGTCTTCCCAAACGTCGATGATCACTCCGGAAATCGGGCTGCCATCCGCGTCACGAACATGGCCTTCGAAATAGACAGATTCCTCATCGTCAAAATGCTTCTGAACCGTGGAAGCCCCCTTCGGAAGAACAGGCGGATTTTCGCGGTAAAACGGACCGAGAATTGTGGACTCGCTCTCGGCTCCCCCGACACGGTTGGTGAGCATGTCGACCAGAACTTCAACGCCCAGAATATCGCCCAGAAGGATGAATTCCTGCCTCTTGTCATCACACACGTGACCAGCACGCGCCAGGAAATCACACGCCCCCAGGAACTCGTGGTGCTGCAGATTGACCTCCTTGCAGAAGTCGTGGAGGTGACGAACCAGTGCTGACAGGATCTGACGATTCCTGTCCGTGATCTCGCCGTTCTCGCCAAGTGAGCCGATCACGAGATCGGTGACGTTTTCGATGGTGACATTCCGCATTGGTTCCTCCTCTTGAACCTTCAAACGACGGCGGTGTTTCTTCCCATTATCCGCCGGTATGGGAACCAATGTTTCCGCAAGCGGGAGCATAGTCCAAGACGCGGTTTAGTATCGCTCGATACTTTTGCCCCACATTGCCATTATCTCCAAGTATCGGCCGATACTTTCAGCGACCTTGAATCCAGCCGTTCAAGCGGATCAAGCTGGCGTCTGACTGGATGAGAACCCGGAAGGTTCATATGCTTGATATGTTGCAGGAAATGGCTCGGCTTCTGGCCGAAAAAGCGCATCTTCGAAGGCTGGGCAGCCTGTTTTCAGAAACCGTGCTCCTGCAGGTGGGAGAAGAGGAATATTACATCCACTTCGACCGCGGTATTGTGTCATCCATTCGCGCCGGAATAAGCCGCAAGACGCCCTGGCGCTTTGCACTGAAGACCGACAGCGCGGCACTTGATGCCTTCTGGCAGGACATTCCGGAGCCGGGGTATCACGACATATTCGGCCTGGTCAAAATGGGCCGCGCCCGCATCGACGGGGACATTCTGATCCTGGTCAAGAACCTCCGGTATTTCAAGGAATTCATGGCTCTCGGACGCGAGGTGAGAAACAAATGAGCGCGAAGATCGAGAGCATATGCGGGCGTTACGTCACCATTGAGGTGGGCGGCCGGAAAAACCGGATGTATTTTGAGGAAGCTGGCAGCGGGCGCCCGGTTTTGTGCCTGCATACCGCCGGCGCGGACAGCCGTCAGTGGCGTCACCTGATGAACGATACCGAAATCAACGCGTCCAACAGGCTTATAGCGCTCGACATGCCCTGGCACGGCAAGTCCCTGCCGCCCGAGGGGTTCGAGACCGAAGAATATCTTCTGACAACAGAGGCCTACATCGAAACCGTTCTCGCAATGGTCGACGCGCTGGAGCTTGATCGACCGGTGCTGGCAGGCTGCTCGATGGGCGGGCGCATTGCCCTGCAACTTGCCGCTCTGCATCCTGACCGCTTCTCCGGTTTCATCGCCATTGAGGCGAGCGACTTTCAGCCGGCCTGGTATGACATTGACTGGTTCCATCGTCCGGACGCACATGGCGGCGAGATGGGCGCTGCCCTGGTCTCGGCGAATATTTCTCCCCACGCGCCCAATGCGGAGCGCTGGAACACGCTCTGGATGTTCATGATGAGCGGACCCGGGGTCTTCCGGGGCGACCTCAGCTTCTACACCCGTGACGAAAGCCTGATCGCCCGGCTGCCGCAGATCGACACCAGCGCCACGCCGGTTCACATCCTGGTCGGCGCATATGACCTCACCTGCACCCCGGAAGACGCCCGGCGGACAACCGATGCCATTGACGGGGCAACTCTGACGGTAATGGATGAACTCGGCCATTTTCCAATGAGCGAACATCCGGAAGGCTTTCGGCCCTATTTCGTGGACGCCCTCCAGCGGATGCCTGAGACGCCCGGCGCCTGACCGCCTGACAGCAAACCACCAACGGGTTGGCTGAACCGCTTTTGCGGACAGCCGATCCCGTCATTGTGCCATCCAAACGGATGCAAGATCTGCGGCCGCGGCTTTGGCATGCGCTCTCCGCTCCTGTCTTCTCTGCAATCTCCTTTTGCGACCGATCCAGCCGCAGGATGCGATATCGCGCAACCAATGCTGCATCGCGGGAGGTATCAGTCGATACCAAACCGGGCATTGGAGAGAAGGGCGCACTTTGTTCACCTGTTCTCCGGTGAAAGCGTGCGCGCGCTTACAAGCTGAGCGGCGGACCGTTCTCTCCGACAAATAGAAAAACAGAGGCTCGGTATCGAGGGGATCCGGGCACATCTGACTTCCGGAGTGTTTAATATGTCATCCTTGAAAAGTTCCATCGGAGCTCTGGCTCTAACGGTGATCGGCGCAGTTTCCCTGTCGCAGGCGGCAAGTGCGGAGAGCCTCGACATTCAAAGCGCCTGGCCGCTTACCATGCCGGCGAGCGGTGCTAACGCGGAGTATCTTGGTGAGCTGTTGAACAGCTCATCCGACGGGTCTCTGGATGTGAAGGTCTACAGTGCGGGCAAGCTGGTTCCTTCGCTTCAGATCTTCGACGCCGTTCAGCAAGGCACACTGGACGCAGGCATCACGTCACCTCTTTATGTCGCCGGACGCTTTCCGGCCGTGCAGCTTTTCGGCGGCATTCCTTTCGGCCCCGACGCGCTGACCCATGCCGGCTGGATTTACGAAGGCGGCGGCCGCGAGATCTGGGAAGAAATCTATGCCGAGCAGGGCGTCAAGACGATCCCCTGCGGCTTGATGGATAGCGAAGCCGGCGGCTGGTACAATTTCGAAATCAACAATATCGACGATTTCAAGGGCAAGAAGCTGCGCTTTGCCGGCCTTGCAGGCGAAGCCATGGCCAAGGTGGGGGCCTCCATTGTCCTGCTGCCGGGCGGCGAGATTTATCCGTCGATGGAAAAAGGCATCATCGACGGCACCGAGCTGTCCATGCCGGCCATCGATATCACCCTGGGTCTGCAGCAGGTCGGCAAATACTACTACCTGCCGGGCTGGCATCAGCCGGCCGCGATGAACGAACTCATCGTCAACATGGACAAGTGGAACAGCCTGTCCGAAAGCCAGCAAGACCTGATCGAAGCAAGCTGCAAGGCGGTGAACCTGAAGTCCATTCTCTCGACGCTCACGCTGAATGCCGATGCCGTCGACACGTTCGAGGACGCTGGCGTAGAGATCAAGTCCTTCCCGCCGGACGTTCTGGACGCCTTGCATGCAGCGTTTGACGAAACGATCGCCGATCAGGTGGAAAAAGATCCCAACTTCAAGCGGGTCTGGGACTCCCTGGAAGCTTACCGCGCCTCCGCCGCAGCCTGGACGGACCGCCGCTGACCTGTCGCATGGCAGGGATAATCCCTGCCATGCAATCCAGCTGGAGCGATCATGCAAATCCTCGTCATTTTTCTTGAGCGCGTGGTTCGCCTCGTCGGCCAAGCCGGCGCGCTCTTTCTGCCGCTGTTGATGATCACGATCCTCGTCAACGTTATCGCCCGCTATGTCTTCAATATCGGGTCCATCGAAATCGAAGAGCTGCAGTGGCATTTGAACGCCGTTGCGGTCATGTCCTGTCTGGCGTGGGCCTACCAGCGCGACGCCCATGTGCGCGTCGATGCCCTGCACGCCCGCATGAGCCCGCGAACCAGGGCCGTCGTCGAACTTTGCGGCGTCCTCTTCCTTTTGCTGCCGTTCCTCTGGTTCGTGACCGGCAGCAGCTGGAAGATCTTTGAATACAGCTGGAAGCTCAAGGAAGGCTCGCCCATGCCTTCAGGCCTGCCGGCCCGCTACATCATCAAGTTCGTCATGGCTGCCGGCCTCAGTTTGCTGTTCGTTCAAGGCATTGCCGTTGCGCTGAAATCCATCTTGACGCTGTTGCCGTCACCAGCGCGGAAGGGATAGCGCGCCGTGGATATCCTGTTCGTTTTTCTGCTGTGTTCCGTGTTCCTGGTGGTGATGTTTTCAGGCTACCCGGTCGCCTTTGTCCTCGGAGGCGTCGCGGTCGCATTCGCTGCGCTGGGGACCTTCCTGGACGGTTTTTCCGTTGATGCCGACATGGCATCCTTGCGGATGATCGGCTTCGTGGCCAACCGGATTTTCGACAGCATCTCGAGTTACTCGCTCATCCCCATTTCCATGTTCATCTTCATGGGAATGATGCTCGACAAATCGGGCGTCGCTGAGCGGCTGTTGAAGCAGATGCACAAGGTGCTGCGTGTGGTACCCGGTGGCATGGCCGTTTCGGTCATTCTCATCGGCGTCGTGCTGGCCGCTTCCACCGGTATCATCGGTGCCTCCGTGGTTCTGCTCGCCACCATTGCCATGCCCGCCATGCGCGCGGCCGGTTACGACGACAAGCTCGGTCTCGGCACCGTCGGGGCCACGGGATGCCTCGGGATCCTGATCCCGCCGTCGATCATGCTGATCGTCATGGGAGACCAGTTGCAGATCCCCGTCGGAGACCTGTTCCGGGGCGCCCTGCTGCCGGGTCTGTTGCTTGCCCTGCTTTATATTTTTTACGCGGTTTTCACCGCCTTCAGGCGTCCGGACCTGGCCCCGGCCATGCCTGTCGATCCGAACAGTTCAGTCGGCGACATGCTTCGCGGGCTGGTCGGATCCCTCCTTGCACCGCTTCTGCTCGTCTTCGCTGTTCTCGGGTCGATCATTTTCGGCATAGCCACACCGACCGAAGCCTCAGGCATCGGTGCAGCCGGGGCAACGCTTCTGGCACTGTCATCGAGAAGGCTGTCCTGGTCAGATTTTCAGGAGGTTTGCGAGAACACTGCCATTACGACAGCGTTTCTGTTTGCGCTGATCTTCGGGGCTTCCTGCTTCTCCGTCGTTCTGCGCGGTTACGGCGGCGACGAACTCATAGAGGCAGGACTGCATGCGATTGCCTTGCCGCCTATCGGAACATTGATCTTCATTCTGGGCATCGTGTTCCTGCTGGGCTTCTTTCTGGACTGGATGGAAATCATCCTGATCGTGGCCCCGCTTGTCCTGCCCGTCCTGACGTCTCTTGGCTATGAACCGGCCTGGGTTGCGATCCTCTTGGCCATCTGCCTGCAAACGTCCTTCCTGACACCGCCTGTGGGCATGGCCCTGTTCTATCTGAAGAACACCGTGCCGGACGTCACCATTTCTCAGGTTTACAAGGCGGTCATCCCCTTCATCGCCATGCAGGTTGGCATACTGTTGCTTGTCCTGGCCTTTCCGGGGCTCGTCTCATGGTGACCTCCGGCGCACAGCAAAAAAGGCGCCCGTGGGCGCCTTTGGGTGATGCTTGCAGCCAAAGCCGTCCGTTACGGCTTCATCAGGACCGATTTCGACGGGTAGTCGGAAGCCCAGGTCGCCGGCAGCGGCGCCACGAACACGTTTTCCGTCCGGTTGCGGGTAAACCGCCACTTGCCGTCCTCACACTTGCGGTAACTGTTGAACAGGCGGGACGACCGCAGCAGAGCCTTGCCGTCGGAGAACAGCCACGGCTGCATGTGCACCCAGTTGCCTTCCGCCGTCATGGCATCGTCAGCAACCCGGATCTGCTCGGACGTCAGATAGTGGCAGTTCAGGATCAGCGCCGGATCGGTCTTGCCGCCCCAGAACCCCTGAAAGTGCTTCTTGACAGCGTCCCAGCCTTCGGCGCGGCCGAACTGATTGTCGTAATATTCGCCAACGCCTTCCCAGACCGCTTCGGGTGCAAACAGCTCCATGATCAGGTCGATGCGCTTGGCGTCGTCGTCGCATCCGAATTCGGGGTTCGGCGTGTCGCACAGGAACATGTAGCGCGATTGGACGCGCCGCACTTCAGCTTCAGCTTCGAGGATGGCCAGACGCTTTTCCAGCAGGGCGAGGCGTTCATCAGACATTTAATCGGTCTCCGGTCGGTTGGTTTGGGTCAACGCCACAGAGAGTGCCTCAAACGAACCTATATATCAATATTCACGTGAATATTGATTGACACAGATCAATGACACGGTAATATTACCGCAAATGCCCATAAAAACAGGGCAACCAGAGGGACTAAAATGATCAACGAGAGCGCAGGGACGCATGCGCTCATCCGCCGCCTTAACCTGGGCGGGGATGGGTTGAGTGTTGCCGTAAAGGACTGCATCGACATCGCCGGCGAAGTGACCGCCTGCGGTTCGGCGGCGGTCTCCTCCATGCCGTCCGATCATGCGGACGTGGTGAAATCTCTCCTGGCTTCCGGCTGCAAGATCATCGGCAAGGCAAACATGCACGAGCTTGCCTTTGGCGTAACCGGCGTCAACACCGTCTTCGGCACTCCCGTCAATCCGAATTGGCCAGACCGTATCCCCGGCGGCTCGTCGTCAGGCTCGGCCGTTGCCGTTGCAGCGGGCCTTTGCGACTTCGCGGTCGGGACAGACACAGGCGGCTCGGTTCGCCAACCCGCTATATGCTGCGGTGTCTATGGACTGAAACCGACCTTCGGCCGCATCAGCCGCAAAGGGTGTCATCCGGCGGACAGTTCACTGGATTGCGTCGGTGTTTTTGCCCGGACAGCGACAGCACTGACGCAGGCCATGGCGGCCAGCGACCCTACGTTCAAGACAGACACATGCAAATCCGCGCCACGTCTGGCCTGGGTCACGACCGATCCAGACCCGAGCGGCGACAGTTTTGCGACGCTTTCACGAGCACTGCCCGGGCTGGAACGGATCGCGCTCGACGCATTCGACGACGCGTTTGAAGCAGGCATGACAATCATCAGCTACGAGACCGCACAGGCTTTCGGTCATCTGCTGGATGCCGAACCGCCTCTCGGGCCAGATGTAAAAATGCGCGTCGCCAAGGCGCAATCCGTAACCCCTGCCGACGTCAGGGCTGCCGAGACGGTTCGAACCCGCTTCACCGACGCTGTCGACGCCGCACTGACACAGTGCGACGCGCTGATCATGCCGGCGCTGCCGACTGTTCCCCCGACGCTCGAAGCGGCATCGGACCCGGCCCAGATCATTCCGCTGACGCGGTTTTTGCGGCCGTTCAATCTGAGCGGCCATCCATCGCTGGTGCTGCCTTTTGCCATTGTCGACGGCTCCCTTCCAATGGGCCTTCAGCTTGTCGGGCGCAAGGCGGACGATGCGCGGCTTTGCGCCATCGCAGAATGGTTAGCCGACACGTTTCCCATGTTTCGACAAGAGGATAGAAACCAATGAGCGCAGTAGGAGCCGTGGCAGCACGGCCAAAAACCAAAGAAGACATCCTGGCGGGGATCAAGGACAGGGCCAACGAGTTCAACAAGTTGCGCCATATCCCGCAGGACGTGGTTGATGACTTCAAGACACTGGGTGTCTACCGCGCCTTTGTGCCGAAACGCTATGGCGGTGACGCACTCAGCCCCGCCGATTTCTGCCGGCTGATCGAAGATATCTCGGCCGCCGATGCGTCGGCTGGTTGGGTGGCAAGCTTCGGCGTTTCCGCCACCTATCTCGCGTCCCTGCCGAAAGCGACATACGAGTCGATCTACAAGTCCAACCCGGACACGGTTTTCGCCGGAGCCATGTTTCCGCCCCAACCCGCCAAGATCGTGGACGGCGGTTACGAGGTGCGCGGTCAGTGGCCCTGGGGCTCTGGCATCATGGGCGCAGATCTCGCCGGAGCCGGGATCAAGGTTGAGGACAACGACACCAAGCTGCCGCTGATCGCCATCATGCCGCGCGACAAGATCGAGGTCGTCGACACCTGGCGCACGGTCGGACTGGCCGCAACCGGAAGCCATGACATCAAGATCGATGGCGTTGTGGTGCCCCGAGAGTGGACGTTCATCCGTGGCGGCGCACCAGCGATGGACGACAAGGTGTTTCGCTATCCGTCCATGGCGCTTGCGTCTCAGGTGCTGGCGGTGGTCGCCCTGGGCGCCGCAAGAGCTGCCCTGGACTACATTTACGAGACCGGGTCGCGCAAGTCGGTGACCGGAGCTCCGCCTCCCGGAGCCAGACCGTATCTTCAGACCGAATACGCCAAGGCCCGCGGTGTCTACCTGGGTGCGGCCCATCTCTTCTACGATACGCTGGAAGAAGCCTACGAAGAGCTCGAACACAACGAGAAGGTCAGCCGCGACACGCACATCCGCCTGCGGATGGTGGCCTCGAAGGCAGCGCGCGATGGGGCGGAAGCTGCACGCATGGCGTTCGCGCTTGGCGGTTCCAACGCCATCGACATCGGGCATTCGCTGAACCGTTGCTGGATCGACGCCGCCGCCGTGGCCCAACACGCCTTCCTGTCGGAGGGAACCTGGACGGCTGCGGGAGCTGCCTTCTTCGACCAGGCGACCATGCCCGGATATCCGTAAATCCAGACCCGTCAGAGGTATGAAAATGACTGAGAAAAAACCGGTCCGCACGTTGTTGTGCTTCAACAATCATCCGACCTTTTTCAGCTTGCCGTTCGATCAGATCGGCCCGGTCTGGAAAGCGACACAGGAACTGATGTCCTCCATCAACGAGATGGAGGGCGTGGAAATCATCGGAACGTTCGACGATGACCAGACCATGGTCGGCGCGACGAGCGGGTTTCCCTTTACCTGGTACATGCTGGTGGATTTTCCCGACCGCGAAGCCGTTCAGAGCGCCTGCAACCTGCTGCGCACCATCGAGGTGGGCGAGGAAAACCACCGCCTTTGGAAATACATGACGGTCGAAGCCCGCATGGGCCGCGCCCTGGAAATCCCCTCTGCTCACAGGAGTTGAACGATGACAGCCGCAATGCCGAAATTCAGCGATCTCGACGCGCTCTATTCCAACAAGGAGGCGAAAGTCGCGACGGAAATGTACGAGGATCCCGATCTCTTTCAGGAAGAGATGGAAAAGATCTTCAAGAACACCTGGGTCTGGGTGGCCCATGAGAGCGAATTTCCCGAAAAGGGCTCCTTCAAGCTGTCCAATGTCGGCCTCGATCCGGTCATCGTGGTCCGCGACCGCAAGGGTGTGATCCATTGCATGGTCAACCGTTGCCGCCACCGCGCGGCGACCGTGTGTGAAGTCAAGAAGGGCAAGACCTCGTCCTTCCAGTGCCCCTATCACGGCTGGGGCTATGGCCTCGACGGCTCGCTGCGCGCCCTGCCCTATCCCGAGCAGTATGGCGACGACTTCGACAAGGCGCAGCACGGCCTGTTGAAACTGCGCACCGAAAGCTACAACGGCATGGTCTTCGCGACCTTCAACGAAAACATCGAACCGCTGGTTGATTTCCTCGGCCCGAAGGTCTGCAAATACATCGACCTGTTCATGAAGCAGGGTGGCGGCTTCCCGGTGAAGGTGCTCGGCGAACACCAGTTCACGGTGCCGATGAACTGGAAGGTGCAGCTCGAGAACACCACCGACGCCTACCACTTCCCGGTGGTTCACAAGTCCTTCCTGCAGTCGCTCGATGAAGCGACAGAGGACATGTTCGACTTTCTCGACAAGGGTCGGGGCTGGGTCGAAGACCTCGGGAACGGTCATTCCGTCATGATGATGATCCCCGAGCGGGAAGACCTGGATGCCGGGCTCGACGAGCCGATCGAGGAACGCTTCCAAGAGCTGGCCGAGGAAATTCGTGCCGAAGGGTATTCCGAGGAGCAGGTCAAGAAGATCGTCAAGGCCGTCGGCGGCGCCGGTTTCAACCTCAACCTCTTCCCGAACGTGTCGTTCAGCCTCGCGTTCTTCCGCGTTCTGACACCGGTCAGCGTCGACCAGACCGACATCCGTCACATCGCCATCGGCATGGACGGCGGTCCTCAGGCTGCCAACCGGATGCGTATCCGGCTGCATGAGCATTTCCAGGGCCCGATGGGCTTCGGCTCTCCAGACGACGCTGAGGTCTGGGAGCGGGTCCAGCGCGGCACGAGGGGGGGCGGAGAACTTCCGATCCTCGTCAACCGCGGCATGGTCGACGAAGAACCGGGCGACCTCGGACCGCGTGGTCACATCAGTGCCGAAACCGGCATGCGTGCGGCTTACGAAATGTGGAAACGAATGATGGTTGGTGCCTAAGATGACGATGGTAGATGCAAACGTCCTGACGGATGTCACCGGGTTTCTCTGGAAAGAGGCCGACATCCTGGACCGCAAGGACTACGACACCTGGCTCGATCTGTGGACCGAAGATGGTCTCTACATCATGCCGATCGGAGACGGCGAGGATTACGCCGATCAGGTGAACCTTTGTTATGACAACGCCAAGATGCGCAAGGATCGTGTCGGCCGCTTCAAGGCAGGCTTCTCGATTTCTTCCGCGCCACCTGCAAGGACCATCCGCACGATCAGCCGGATCGTGATCGAGGAGATGTCCGGCGATCTCATCAAGGTTCGCGCAGCAGAACACCTTGTCGAGGACAAGTTCGGGCGTCAGCGGGTATGGGCAGGCGATGCGTACTACACGCTCAAGCGTAGTGGCAGCGGCTTTCTTCTCCAGCAGAAGATCGTCAAGCTCCTGAACTCAGACGGGATGCTGAACTCGTTCAGCTATTTGTTCTGATGGCGGCCCCATTGCCCGAGAAGGTTCAGACCGCAGTCGTCACGGGCGGTGCCCGTGGCTTCGGCAAGGAGGTCTGCCGTTCGCTCCACCGTGCCGGTTTCCGGGTCGTTATCACCGATGTCGACCCGGGCGCTGAAGCTGCCGCTCTTGCCTCGGAACTGGATCTTGCCGGCGAAACCGGCTGGACCGCGACCCTGGACGTGAACAAGCCGGAAGACTTCCAGCATGTCCTCGATCAATGCATCGAGCGTTGGGGATCGGTCGAAGTTCTGGTCAACAACGCTGCGCGGACGAAAGCGGAGGCGGTGCTGGACATCGACCCGGCGACATTCAACGAAATCCTTGCGACCAACGCCGGTGGCACCTTTACCGGTTGCCAGATCTTCGGCCGCCATTTCAAGGAACGCGGCTATGGGCGGATCGTCAACATGGCATCCCTGGCCGGCCAAAACGGCGGCACGGCAACAGGCGCCCATTATGCGGCGTCCAAGGGAGCGATCCTGACCCTGACCAAAATCTTCGCCCGCGATCTGGCGCCGTTCGGCGTCACCTGCAACGCAATTGCTCCCGGGCCGATGGACACCCCCATGGTGCGGTCGGTTCTGGGCGACAAAATCGATGCAGCCATCGCGAACATTCCGGTTGGCCAGTTGGGCGATCCGGCATTCGTGGCCGAGATGGTCACCATGCTCGCCTCCCCCGCAGCGGCCTTCGTCAACGGCGCCTGCTGGGACGTCAACGGCGGGCTCTACGTACGGTAAGCATTCATGACCAAGACCTTGCATCTGACCGTTGAGGAAAGGATCGACGACCGCGGAGACATCGCCCGCATTCGCCTGTCCGGCAACGATCTGCCGGAATTCTCGGCGGGGGCGCATCTGGATCTCTATTTGCCGGATGTCGACCTGTGGCGTCAGTATTCCATCTGCTCGGATCCGGCTGAAACCGGGTTTTACGAGATCGGCGTTCTGAAGGATCCGAACTCGCGCGGCGGTTCGACTGCCGTCCACCGATTGGCAAGCATCGGAGCCACCTTCGAAGTCGAAGGCCCGAGAAATCATTTCCCGCTTGAGGAAACGGCCGAAAAGACGGTCCTCCTTGGTGGCGGCATAGGTGTCACGCCGATGATTGCCATGGCCAAGCGCCTTCACGCGCTCGGCAAGGACTTCGTCCTTCACTATTGCACCCGGTCCAAAGACCGGACGGCCTTTTTCGATGAGCTTACGTCCGCTCCCTTCGCAGACCGGGTCGTGTTTCATTTCGATGATCAGGACGAGGCGCAGCGTCTCGACCTGAAGCGGGATCTGCCAGCGCCTTCCGCCAAAACACATCTTTATGTGTGCGGTCCGCAAGGCTTCATGGACTGGGTCATATCGACGGCGGAAGCCGCAGGCCACGCAAGCGCCAACGTCCACCGGGAATATTTCAGCGCGGATGTCGACCTCACCGGCGACAGCTTCGAGGTGGAAGCCCGGGCCTCCGGCATCACGGTGACGATCGGACCGGACGACACCATCGCCAAGGTACTTGCCGCCCAGGGCGTCAAGATCGAGGTGAAATGCGAGGAAGGCGTCTGCGGAACCTGCGTCACCGACGTTCTGGAAGGCGACATCGACCACCGCGACCAGTTTCTCACCGATGAAGAGCGCGAGGACGGGGACCAGATCTGCGCCTGCTGTTCACGCGGCCGCGGCAAGCTGGTGCTGGATATCTAACCGAGAAGGAGGAGCGCTCATGGAACTCAGTCAGGAACAACTCGATTTCCGGGAAGGTATGAGCAGGATGGGCGCTGCCGTCAACCTGATCACATCCGATGGCCCAGCCGGCAAACACGGCCTGGTGGCGTCGGCAGTCTGCTCCGTCACGGACACGCCGCCCACTGTTCTCGTATGCATCAACCGCAAGGCCTATGTGCACGACCGGTTTCTGCGCAACGGGGTGCTGTGCGTGAATGTTCTTGCATCCCAGCATCAGGAATTGGCGGGCGTCTTCGCCCGCTATGTCGAGGGCGTCGACAGGTTCTCCTATGGGGACTGGACCACCCTGGAGACCGGATCTCCTGTTCTGAACGACGCCAATATCTCCATGGACTGCCGGATCGGTTCCGTTTTCGAACAGGGAACGCATTCCGTCATGTTCTGTGAGGTCAAGTCGGTCCACCTGGGAGAGAAGCCCGGAAAGGGGCTCGTTTACTTCAGCCGCGACTACCACCACCTGGCGGCGAACCGCTAGCGGCCGTTTGTGCCAAAATCCGGGAAACAACGGAAATGGCACGCCTTCACAAAAATCCTTACAGAGGGAATAAAATGCGTAAATTAGCGACACTCCTAGCAAGTGCCTGCGTGTTTATTGCCGGCAGCGCCAGCGCAGAGACCGTTCTCACTCTCAACAGCTGGCTACCGCCGTCCCACCCCCAGGTTTCAGAACTGATCGTACCTTTCGCAAAGGACATCGAACGGGTGACTGAAGGCCGGGTGAAGGTGAATATGCTGCCCGCACCGCTTGCCCCGCCCCCTGCAACCTTCGATCTGGTGAAGAACGGGATCGTGGACATGGGCTACACGGTCCAGGGCTATACGCCGGGTCGATTCAAGACCTCCGCCATCGCCGAAATGCCGTTCCTGAGCGATGATGCCGTGGTCACATCAGTCGCCTATTGGCGTGTCCACGAGGCGATGCTGCAACAGGCAGGCGAATACGACGGTGTCAAGGTTCTTGCCGTCCACACACACGGCCCCGGCGAGATCTTCTCATCCTCCGAGATCAACAGCGTCGACGACATTGCGGGCCAGAAGATCCGCGTCGGCAGCGTTGTCGCCCACGACCTTGCCGTGTTGCTCGATGCCGTTCCCATCGAGGGACCGTCCTCCAAGTCCTACGAACTGCTCAGCCAGCGTATTGCCGACGGGATCTTCTTTCCCTGGGAGACCGTCAATTTCTTCCGTCTCAACGACCTGTTGAGCTCGGCTTTTGTTGCCGAGGGTGGCGTCTACAACACGGCCTTCATGATGGTCATGAACGAGAACACATGGAATGCGCTGCCAGAGGAAGACAAGGCGGCGATTTCAACGCTTCTCGGTGAGCCGCTTGCACGCCGCGCCGGCGAAATGTGGAACCGGGCCGATGCGGCCGGCAAGGAGGCCCTGGAGGGCAACATAGACATCCATCAGGCCAGCGGCGAGGAAATCGACCAGTTGCGCGAGCGCTTCCAACCGGTCGTGGATGCCAATATCGCTCTGGTGACGGAAGCTGGGGTCGATGGAGCCGCAGCTTACGAGATGCTTCTCCAGGAAATCTCGAAGCTGGAAGGCGAATGAGCCTGGCCAACGTGGAAGCCGGCGGCATCGACCGCTGGCTTCGCAGGGGCATTGCGCTCGTCTGCGCCGTGCTCTTGCTTGCCATGATGGGCCTGACGATCGCCGACGTCCTGGGCCGTTACCTGTTCAATTCACCTGTGCCTGGCGCCTCGGAACTGACGGAACTCATTCTCGCAGCCGTTATTTTCACCGGTTTGCCGGCCGCCAGTCTCGATGGCGACCACATCTCCGTGGATATCGTGGCGGAAAAACTACATGGCCTTCCGGCAGTGCTTCTGTCCAGGCTGGTGGCGTTGGTGTCTGCTGGTGTGCTTGCCATGGTTTCATGGCGTCTGTGGATCATCGGCAACCAGATCGCCAGTTACAACGGGATCACGCCAACACTCAAATTGCCGCTCGCCCCGCTTGGATACCTAGTCTCGGTTCTGAGCATGATCGCTGCCCTCATCTGCCTTGCGGATATTTTTCGGAGGAAAGACATTGGGTGACTGGCATATCGGTATCGCGGTCCTGTTCGCGCTTTTGTTGCTCAACGTTCCAATCGGCCTGGCGCTGGCTCTGGTGGGCGTGGTCGGAACGGCAGCGTTGATCGGGATCGAACCATCCTTCGCTCTGCTGGGGCAGACCTTCTTCGACAACAGCCGCGCCTATTCGCTGTCGATCCTGCCGTTGTTCCTGATGATGGGCAACTTCGTCGTGCAATCGGGGATCGCCAATGATCTCTATGCCGCCGCTTATGCCTGGCTGAGGCATCGCAAGGGCGGACTGGCCATGGCAACCGTGGTTGCCTGCGGTGGGTTCTCGTCGGTCTGCGGCTCGTCGCTGGCAACGGCCTCAACCATGACGAAAATCGCCATGCCTTCGATGCGAAGGTTCCACTATCCGGACTCGCTGTCGACAGCTTCGATTGCAGCCGGCGGCACGCTTGGCATTCTCATTCCGCCCTCGGTCATTCTCGTCTTCTACGGCATCATGACCCAGCAGGATATCGGCAAGCTGTTTCTCGCCGGTATCATTCCCGGCATCATCGGGGTGTTGCTTTATGTTGTCGCCGTTCGCATCTCGGTTGCCTCCCGCCATGTGGACCTGGAAACCGAACCGAAACTGCCGCTGAAGGAACGTTTGCGCGCACTCAAGGGCATCGTCGGCGCTCTCGGCCTCTTCGTCTTCGTGATGGGAGGGATCTACCTCGGGATCTTCACGCCGACCGAGAGCGCGGGCATGGGGGCCGGTGGCGCCTTTCTGCTGGTCATTCTGCAGCGCCGGATGACGTTCGCGGATCTGCTCAAGACCCTCTACGACACGGCGAAAACCACAGCCAGCATGTTCCTGATCCTGTTCGGGGCGCTGACTTTCGCCAACTACGTCAATATTTCCGGCATGGGCGGAGAAATCCAGTCGCTGGTGACCGGCATCGGCAATCCGCTCCTGGCGATCCTTCTGATCACGGCCATCTATCTGGTTCTGGGCTGTGTGCTGGAAGGGCTGTCGATGATCACACTCACCGTGCCCATCTTCTATCCGATTGTCGCCCATCTCGGCTACGACCTGATCTGGTTCGGCATCTACGTGGTCATCGTCACCGAACTCAGCTACATCACGCCACCAGTTGGACTGAATGCCTTCGTCTTGAAATCGGTGCTGAAGGACGTGTCTTTGGCCACCATCTTCCGCGGGCTCTGGGCCTTCCTGCTGGTGGATGTGGCCCGGGTTGCCATCATTCTGGCGTTTCCCGCCATCGTCCTCTTCATCCCCAACATGATGTGAGCGGAAAGACACCGAAACGCTGAAAGGCCCGGGGACATGACAGTCCCCGGGCCTTCTTTCGTCGGACGCGAAGCTATTTTCTGACGAAACTGAACGAAAACGCAGAACCGCGGTGATAGTCCTGCGCGCGTTCTCCGTCAGCAATCATGGTGCCTATCGGCGAAATCTGGAGACATCGCGGCGGCTCTCAGGAAGGGCATCGAGGCTGCGACCGAGACGTGTCTGCATTACGGCGGCTTCCCACAGGACGATCGGATGATTAGCAGGAGCCCGTCCAGTCCTGATTGAATTGAAAGCCTCTGATTTTGAGACTGGAAAGGCACACGGGAGGTTTAAAGCGGAGGGTAGAATGACTTGGGGTCTCTATGTCCAGCCGCTCGGGGAAACGGGTGGTCCGTCACTTCACAGATCAAAGTTTGTGTATTTAAAGTCACCCCAAGCTGTTTTGCTTCTGGGCAGGTTCGACATGTCGTAGAAGGGATGGCGCACTCCGTTTGTTAAGGAGAACATTTTTTGTTCCGTTTTTTTGCGACGCTTGCCTGGTGTCTTTTTCTGCTTCTGCCCGTTGAAGCGCGGCCATTGTTTCCATCGCAACCGCAAGCCGAGCGTCTGGCAAGTTTGGACAGGTTCTGGGCGGACTGGAAGACAACCTATCTGCACGAGGGATGCGGCGGCACTTACGTCGACACGGCAGGTGACGACAAGCCGACGTGGGGCGGCAGTGCCACCGGAACACTCACCGTTTCCGAAGCACACGGGTACGGCATGCTGGCGCTTGTCAAAATGGCGTCGCGCGATCCTGAAGCGCGTAAAAACTTCGAAGGCATGGTGTCGTTTTACCGCAAGCACCAAGCGGCCTCCGCCCCCGGCCTGATGGCCTGGAACCAGACCCGCGACTGCAAGGACGGCCCGGACGGGGGCGACATGTCGGCAACCGATGGCGATCTGGACACGGCGCTGGCGCTTCTCCTGGCCGACGAGAAATGGGGCGGCTACCGAGACGCCTTCGACCAGGCCCAGCAGGCAATCCTGGAGCGCGAGGTCACCGCTGACGGGATGATGCGCCTCGGCGACTGGGCGGTTGACGATGACTACTCCAACGCATCCCGCTCTTCCGATTTCATGCCGGCAAGCTTTGCACTCTTCGCAAAAGCCGCCGGCAACGTGTCGCCACGCTGGACTTCCATACGTGACCGCGGCTACCAGGTGTGGGGAGCTATCTCTGCGGACCATGCCGCAAACACCGGTCTGGTGCCGGATTTTCTGTTGGGCCTTCCGCAAGACCCGCAGCCAGCAAAGGCCTTCTATCTGGAAGGGGCCGGCGACGGCCAATTTTCCTGGAACGCCCTCAGATTTCCCTGGCGGCTTTCGCTCGATCTTCTTGAGACAGGCGATACGCGAGCTGCGGCCCATCTCGCCATGATCAACCGCTGGATCCGAGGTACGGCGAAAGAGGATCCGTTCCAGATTGCGACGACCTATCGGCTCGACGGAAGCATCCCGGACGACGAATCCACCGGCTCAGCCGCCTTTATCGCGATGTTTGCTGCTGGTGCGATTGCCGGTAGCGGTGATCCCGAGGGAGATCAAGCCTGGCTGGACGCTCTCTGGTCGGCCATGATCAGCATTCCGATTGCCGATGAAGACTATTATGGCAATACACTCAAGCTGTTGGCCATGATCGAGCTTTCAGGCCAGTGGCAGGAAAACTAATTCATCCGGGCCGACCGGCCATTGACCATTGAAAAGGCGTTGCGCGGTCTCACGGCTTCTGTTTTGCGGCCGCCAAAAGCTCCTGCGCCAACGCTTCAGAGCCAACAGCCCGGGCCAGCACCAGGGCGCCAACCATCGTGGAAAGTTGCCGCATCGCCTCGTTGCGATTGCCGTCTGGTCCGGCAAGCAGATCGACGCTCGCTTCCAGAGCCTCCGCGAAGGTGTCCTGAACCTTGGCTCCCTGGCGCGGCGCTTCGGCTGCCAGTGCCGCAAAGCAACACCCGTCTGACCTGTTATCGATGTGCGGTGGTGAGAGGTACCAGCTTGCGATTGCTTCACCTGGCTTGTCGTCAGATGCAGCAATGACGTCCTGCCACTTCTTCCGGTTTTCGGCCAATGCAGCTTCGGTCGCCTCCGCCACCAGCGCCGACTTGTCCTCGAACTGCTTGTAAAAACCACCGTGGGTCAGACCCGCTGCCTTCATCAGGGCGGCGACGCCAATCCCGTCATAGCCCTGCTCCCGAAACAGTCGGCTTGAGGAGGCCACCACTTTTTGCCGATTTTTTTCAGCGACTTCACGACTGACCCGCATATCCGTCCTCTTAATTTAAGATTATCTCCATAATCTAAACTTGACGATTTTTGATTACAAACATAATCTAAAATCCAAAGCCAAGGAGAAACGCCCCTAAATTCCAGTCTCACCCACCTGGTCCAGGACGGACGTGAGCTTATGCAGAGGAGACAGACATGCCACTCGATATCCAGGAAGTCCGGTCCGGCGCCGATGTGAATGTGACGGAGGTGAATGGCACGCCGATCGCCTGGCGCAGCCAGGGAGAAGGCCGGCCACTGCTGATGCTCAACAGGTTTCGGGCGGCGATGGCCGACTGGGACCCGGCGCTCACCGCCGCACTTGCCGCCAACCACCGGGTCATCACCTTCGACAGTACAGGCGTGGGTGACAGCGGTGGAAGCGTTCCCGACACCCTGGAAGGGGCGGCCGACGTCGCCGTTGCTCTGGCTGACGCGCTCGATTTGGAAAACCCGCATGTGCTCGGCTGGTCGATGGGGGGAATGACGGCCCAGATCCTGGCAGCCAAATATGGCAACCGGTTGGGGGGTGTTGTCCTTGCCGGAACCACACCGAGCTTTGCAGTGAAGGGTGCAATCCCCCTTCCCGAAGATTGGCTCGCGGTCGCCAGTAAGGAACAAAACACCCCCGACGACATGCTCTTCATTTTCTACACAGACAGCGAGACGAGCCAGGCGGCCGGGATGGCCTCGCTTGCCCGTATCGGCAGAGGAGACCCGGTGGCCGGGGCTGCGCTGAAAACGACCATGCAGACTCGCGCCGCTCAGGGGATCGCAACCCGAAAGTTCTTCCAGGGCGAAGACGGTGCCTTCAAGAGGCTGGGCGAGATCAAGGTTCCGGTTCTTGTTGCCAACGGTGATTTCGACAGGGCTTTTGCGGTCGAAAACTCATTGGCGCTGGTCAGGGCCATCCCGAATGCACAGCTCGCCATCTATCCCGATTCCGGGCACGCCTTCCACTTCCAGTATGCGGAGCGCTTTGCCGAAGACGTTACCCGCTTCCTGGCCAGCGCCTGAAAGGAACCTGGATCACCTGCTTCACTCTCATGGGCACGGTTTCAGCTCCCTGGACCGCGCCTTTGATTACCCGATGCAGCAAATCAGAACTTCGGACAACAGGGGGCAGTCGACGGACCATATCTGTCAGCTCGGACCTGGCGCTGTACTGAAAAAGCAACGCGAGAGAGCATAGCGAAAAAAACAGGTGTGCTTTCCAATGCGGTTGCACCCAGTAATGTTCAGAGACTGATCGGTGTGTTGAAGTTAACTCCCCCGTGCGGACGCTGGCAATTGTAGGTGTTGAGCCATCTTGGCAGTCCAGCGTTTGTTTGTTCTGAGCATTCCGCAGGACATTCCGCAACCCCACTCTTCTTGAAGTGTTTTGATGAAACGCTCTGCCTTTCCGTTGGACTGCGGCCTGTAGGGTCTGGCTCGAACAGGTCTTGCGCCGGTCCGCTGGAGCGTCGTCGCAAACAGGTTGGGCCTGTACCCCGCGCCATTGTCCGTCATGACCCATTTGAAGGTGTTTCCCTTGGAAGCGAACCATCGTTCGGCGCGGCTGTCATCGCCTTTTTACGATCCTCGCGGCAGCCAACCACCTGTGAGAATTCGTCTTTCCCGCGCGGAGCTGTTCTGAAGGTTGGGCTGCGTTCTTTTGGCGCCAAACCCCAGGAGCGTCTGAAGGGTGGCGCCGTGGCAGCCGGAATTAGCTGACAGGCAGGCAGGCTTGCCGCTTCGAGAATGTCCATGTGCTGCGGCGCACGGATTGGCGATAAAAGATATATCCTAAACTCAAAATCGAGAATTCTACTGGAAATTGCAGGCCAAAAGCATCCATACAGGTAATGAGCCGACCTTCCAAACGCCTGACAGGAGAGAGAAATGAGCAAGACCCGTCACCATCAATACGACGAAGTCTACGGAGCACGGGACGCCGTTTCCTCGCTGCCGAAATCAGAGTTCCCCAAGAGCGAGCGAAATCCGCGCCATGTCTATGCCGTCGTCCGGGACGAGTTGATGCTTGACGGCAATGCGCGACAGAACCTGGCAACCTTCTGTCAGACCTGGGAAGAACAGGAAATCCATCAATTGATGGAAGACTGCATCGACAAGAACATGATCGACAAGGACGAGTATCCGCAAACGGCCGAAATCGAGCGGCGCTGCGTGCAGATGCTCGCGGACCTCTGGCACGCTCCGGAAGGCTCGGCAACGGGGTGTTCGACGGTCGGTTCAAGCGAAGCGGCCATGCTTGGCGGGCTCGCCATGAAAAGACGCTGGGAGGCAAAGCGGCGCGCCGAAGGCAAGCCGACCGACAAGCCGAACCTGATCACCGGTCCGGTCCAGATCTGCTGGCACAAGTTCACCCGCTACTGGGATATCGAACACCGCGAAATTCCCATGGAAAACGGCCGGTTGCTGATGACGCCGGAGGAAGTGCTCAAACTCTGCGATGAAAACACGATCGGGGTGGTTCCCACTCTGGGCGTCACCTTCACAGGGGAATTCGAGCCGGTAAAGGACGTCAGTGAGGCTCTGGACAAATACGAAGAAGAAACCGGCCTGGACATTCCCATTCACGTCGACGGCGCCAGTGGCGGTTTCCTCGCACCCTTTTGTGCGCCCAAGCTGGTCTGGGATTTCTCTTTACCGCGCGTGCGCTCAATCAACACCTCGGGTCACAAGTTCGGCCTTGCCCCTCTCGGTGTGGGCTGGGTGCTCTGGCGGGAAGAGAAGGACCTGCCGGAGGACATGGTGTTCTGGGTGAATTATCTCGGCGGCAACATGCGCGACATCGCGCTCAATTTCTCGCGCCCGGGCGGGCAGGTCGTCTGCCAGTATTACAACTTTCTTCGCCTGGGCCACGAGGGATACGCCAAGGTGCACGGCGCCTGCTACAAGAGCGCAAGATATCTGGCAGATGAAATCGGCAAACTGGGTTTGTTCGATGTGGTCTTTGATGGCGACCCGGAACGCGGCATACCGGCGGTTTCCTGGAAAATGAAAGAAGGCGAAGACCCCGGGTTCAACCTGTTCGACCTCGCCGACAGGTTGCGTGTCCGGGGATGGCAGGTCCCGGCCTACACGCTTCCGGCCAATTGCCAGGATCAGGCCATTCAACGCATCCTGGTCCGCAACGGGGTCAGTCTCGATCTCTGTTCACTCCTGATCGACGACATGAAAACCGCACTGGATCATCTCAACGTCCATCAGCCGAGCAAACCTCTGGAAAGCGACGAATTCTCCGGATTTCACCACTAAGCGGAGACGTCCTGCGCTCTTCGGAGCGCAGGACAGCCATTCGGCCTTCGGAACAAGAAAAGCTGGTACTGCAAGAGCGTGCGGGAAGCAGAATGAACGGAACAGAACAGGCTTTTGCCGCAACCATGGAAGAAGTCCACCGTAAGGGGCCCTGGCCGTTCGTCACCTACAGAAGGTTCAGCCTGCCGGGTGAACACTTCGTCTGGCGCTCGCGTCGGCACAGAAAGGGGCTTGTTCGGCTGCCGCAGCAAAGCAGCCAGCCCTTCTGGCATCGTCCGGCGTACAACTGGTGGACGGGCCTGTCCTTTGCGGTCGGCGCGTTTCTTTTCATGCTCGGATCGTTGCTGTCGCTTGTGCCGACCTCCCTTGAGAGCCTGCAGATCAACCTCATTTTCTTTGCCGGTTCCGTCCCTTTCACCATTGCTGGCTACCTGCAGCATTTCCAAGCAGCCAACACCCCCGAGTTTACCGGCAACGCGACCCCTGTTGCGTCCGATCAACCCATCCGGGTCATTGGCTGGCAGCCGGCAAACCCGGGCTGGTGGTGCACGCTGACCCAATTTGTCGGAACGGTCGCTTTCAATTTCAACACCTTCGACGCGATCAACGCGCCGGCGGTCTGGTACGTCCAGGATTTCGTCATCTGGGTGCCCGGCATGATCGGCTCCGTCTTGTTTCTGGTCTCCGGCTACCTCGCCTACATCGAGGCAGGTCACGCGCACTGGTCGTTCAAGCCGTTCGAGATGGAATGGTGGATCGTCTTCATCAACCTTCTCGGCTGCGTCGCGTTCATGATCTCGTCAACGATTGCCTTCACCCCGAAAGGCGCCGAGCCAGCGTGGATCCTTCAGGCATCGAACGCCAATCTGCTCGTCGGTGCCCTCTGCTTTTTCGTAGGCGCCGCGCTCTTGATGATCGAAGCCCGGATGGATTGGGAAAAGACCGCGCATCTGTCCGTCTCCAACGGACAGGCCGTGCAGTCCTGAGCGTTGCCATTTGGGAGCGCACTTCGCCCCAACGCCAAAGTTGCTGACACCAAACCCGGTCCGAGTGATCGACAGCCATTTGCAATGAAGCCCGGCGCTGCGCAGCACCGGGCCTCGGTCTTATCCGTCCATCAGACAGCTTTGGAGCGAAGGTCGGCCGGCACCTCCGAGAGCGCCGTCTCCAGAGCTTCAAGACACCTTGCTGCGTCGGCATTGCTGAACACGAGCGGCGGACGGATCTTGATAATGTTGCCGAGGGGCCCGGTGGAGGAAACCAGAACGCCGAGCGACTTCATTCGCTCACGCACCCAGCGGGCCGCGAGTTTCGCCGGAGCCCTGGTGGTGCGGTCCGTCACGAGTTCGACGCCGAGGAAGAGGCCTCGTCCCTGAATGTGGCCAACGATCTCGTGGCGTTCCATCAGGTCGACGAGGCCCGCACGCATGGTCGCCCCGCTCCTGGCAGCATTGCCCTGCAGGTTTTCTCCCCAGAGCACGTCCA
This sequence comes from Labrenzia sp. ATLA3, assembly GCF_057180185.1. Classification (NCBI taxonomy): domain Bacteria; kingdom Pseudomonadati; phylum Pseudomonadota; class Alphaproteobacteria; order Hyphomicrobiales; family Stappiaceae; genus Labrenzia; species Labrenzia sp. ATLA3. The sequence continues at coordinate 93,403 of NZ_JBXUKV010000005.1, read as the reverse complement.
GACACGCATTGCCAACGACCGCCGACACCGTATTGCCGCCGAAGGTGTTGAAGTAGCCGCCATTTGCCTGAAGCTTCGCGGCAATGTCACGCCGTGTCACAAGCGCTGCCATCGGATGCCCGTTCCCCATCGGCTTGCCCATGGTGACAATGTCCGGTTCCACGCCAAAGGCCTGGAAACCCCACATGTGCGTTCCCGATCGCGCGAAGCCCATCTGAACCTCGTCGGCAATTGTCAATCCGCCATGTACCCTTACTCTGGCATAGACCTCAGACAGATAGTCCGGCGGAGGAACGAGAGATCCATTCCCGTCGAAAATTGAATCGATCATGAGGCCGGCAAGTCCTTTGCCCCGCTCGTCAAGAAGGCGCGCTGCGCTGTCGACATGGCCGGCATATTTCGACCCGGCGTCATTGTCACCGTGCCTGTAGAGCCCGCGGTACAGATTGGGCGGCGGAACCGTTTCCACCCAGCCGGGTCTGTCGTTAGCGTCATAATCGATAAGCGACAGCGGGGCGCAGACCGAGGTGTTGCCGTGATAGCTGTTCTCGGTAATGACGATCCCTTCCTTGCCCGTCACTGCCCGGGCCATTCGCACGGCCAGATCATTCGCCTCGGACCCCGTGCAGACGAAAATCCAGGTGTCGAGATGCGCCGGCAACGTCGACGACAGCCGTTCGCCCAACCTGACCACTTCACGGTGCAGATAACGGGAATTGGTGTTGAGCGTACTCGCCTGACGCGTCAGCGCGTCGACGACATAGGGATGGCAATGGCCGAGATTTGCGACGTTGTTGTAGCAGTCGAGATATTCGTTGCCCGACGCGTCGTAGACCTTGCAACCACGTCCCCTGACGAGCTCAAGCGGCTCATTGTAGAAAGTGTAGGTCTTGCCGAGGACGGTTTCGCGATGCCGCAGCAAAGATGGGGTGGGAAGCGACTGAACTGTGGAAACAGCCGTGCTCATCGGCACGACAGACGGCAGCATGCCGGCGACAAAAGCGGCGTCGGTCACCTGTGCAATGCGCTCGATCGCATTCATGTAGAAGGCCTGTAAGTCACCTAGCGGCGTATCGAGACCGTTGACTGAAGACTGGTAGGACACGATCCCCACTTGCAACAGCAGCCGAGCAAGCACGAGGCGGCGCAGCACAGCGAGGTCATCGGCTTCCAGAGGCATGAACCGCTGGTACCCCCGTGCAAGGCATGTTGCCGCGTAAACCGGGTCGTCTGCCCAGTGGATCAGCGAGGCAATCGTAACGGCCAGATCTTGTACGACAGGGCCATAGACCATGTCGCCGAAGTCGATGACACCCTGGACGCTGACCCCGGGGGTCAGGTCCGCAAGGACATTGGATTCGTGAAAGTCGTTGTAGATGACCTGTGCGCGAAGCTTCGGCAAGTCCTCGGACGTCGCCTTGGCCAAGTCCGGCAACAGGGTTCGCGCAACCGGTCTGATGCGCTCAGGCATATGGATCAGAAGCCGTTCGACAAGCTGAGGAGCGTTTTTCAGATCCCAAGGCATGCTCGCCGGGGAGCCACGGCCCTGAAACCCCTGAAGCGCACGCGCCAGGCGGCCGCTCATTTCTCCCAGCGTGATCAGTTCTGCCGCTTGAAGCCTATGTCCGGAGGACTTGATACGGTCAAGAAGCGTTTGCCCTTCAAGGAAGGTCAGAACCCTCACGGTATGCATCTGGCCGTTCGCGTCGGAAAGACGCCCCATGGCTTCCCCTTGCAGCGTCCGCCTGACCCGCGGCACCGGATAGCCTGCATCGATCCTTGCAATATGATCCAGAGCCTCGATCTGGAAAGCGAGGCTTTCGGCCGGTTCTTCAAGCGAGGCCACCTTGACGACGAATTCCCGCCCCTCGCCGGTGATCAGGCGGAAATTCTGTTCGCGCTCCCCGCCCAACCGGCGCCATGTTCCCGTCAGGCCGTATAAAGTCGCGACTTGTTCTTCAATCAAGGCGAGATCCAGATCCGGCGCCGAAATGCTGGCAAGCATGGCGTCGACTTCATCGCGAGTGGGGTTTGACTGCATATTCAAGAGGTTACCTCATAGTGCGGGGAAGACCATCCGCCTGGCGGGCACGAACTGAGTCGCATAATGCTTGGGCAGATAGCCCAGGCAAGCACCGGACAGGTTCAGGTCCGCCTGTGCGACCGAAAGCCCCACGGCTTCCACCACTCGAAGGAAGACAGAGATGAGACGGATGTCCGCGTTGTGACGTAGAACAGATTGCGCGGATTACCGTCGCACTTGCACACCTTCCGCCTCGATGTCTCATCACGGCTCAATCCGCTGAGGGGTCAGGATAAATTGAGGAACGTCCTAAAAAAATACCAATGAAAAAACCGATACATTGAAATTTACAAATGTAAATCATGCGCCTTGGCGATGACCTCGGCGACGTAGCCGACATTCGCAGCCTGCTCTCCCGTCCGGATGGCAAGTTCAATGTCGGCAAAGTAGTCCTCTTCTGGAATGGCGAGCCGGCGCAGGCGGCCCTGTTGCTCGAAGACGCTCGCATAATGCACCGGCAGGACACCGAGGTAAGCGCCCGAAAGCACCATCAGCACCTCCGCCTCGATGTCAAAGGCGATGCGGTTCAGGATGGTACTGTCAGTACGTTGTGCTCTGACCCCATTCCAGTATCCCCGATGAACCCAGGGGTAGGCGTGGCAATCGGCGCTGGTGACGGCATCATCCGATGCCTGAAAAAGCGGGTGCGCCTGACCGCAATAAACGACATGTTCCTCACGATAAAGGGTCCGGTAAGCAAGGCTCGCCACCTTGATGTTGGACCCGCCGATGCCGACGTCCAGCTCGCGTTCCGCGACAGCCTTGGTGATGTCGTTGGGGCGCATGATTTTCAGGCTCAGCTCGATTTCAGGCGCCGTGCGGGAAAGCTCCTCAATCGCTTCGGAAACCTTCAGTTGCGGGTCGGTCGCCAAGCAGTCGACAATACCGACGGTTACCTTTCCAGACAGGCCGCTTCGAAGGCCGGACAACCGGGCGGAACTTGCCTCCAGCATGCCCGTCACTTCCAGACTGACTTCGTAAACTCGGCGCCCCTCTTGTGTCAGGGAAAACCCGCGGCGGCCGCGCTCGCAGAGTTTGGCCCCCAGCCGTCTCTCGAGCGCTGTCAGGTGATTGGATATCGTCGGCTGACTGAGTGAAAGCTCCATCTGTGCGGCGGAAATTCCGCCATTGCGCACAACGCATTCGAACACGCGCAACAGGTGAAGGTCGGACCCTGATATCTTCATGGACATAGGTTGCACCAAATGCCTGGGATCGCAATCCCCGGCACCGCATAGCCAAAGGCCCGCCATGGCGGGCGGGCCTTCGATGAACAGAAGACGACAATAGTCTCAGCTATCAGCCCTGCTCAAAGTGACCGGTGTTCACCATGAGGCAAAGGATCGTGTGCAGGACTTGCGCTGCAATCTGAGCCGTGTTGGTGCTCGGATCGTATTGCGGCGCCACTTCCACCACATCACCGCCAATGATGTTGAGCCCGTTCAGGCCGCGCAGGATCTGCTGCACCTCTCTCGGCTGCAGGCCGCCCACCTCGGGTGTTCCCGTTCCCGGGGCGAAGCCTGGATCTACGCTGTCGATATCGAAGGAGACATATGTCGGCCCGTCGCCAACGATCTTGCGCGCCTTTTCGATCAACCGGGGCATGCTCGCTTCGCCCACGTCTTCGGCATGAACCACGGTCATGCCGCTTTCATAAGAGAACTCCCAGAGATATTCAGCTGGACCGCGAATGCCGATCTGAATCGTTCGGCGCGGGTCCAGCACACCGTCCAGAACCGCAAGGCGGAACGGCCCACCGTGCTGGAACTTGGCCCCTTCATAGGGACCGGCGGTATCGCAATGGGCGTCGATGTGGATAAGCCCCACGGGCTCCTTTTCTCCCAGAGCCTTGAGGATCGACGCCGTGATGGAATGGTCACCGCCGACGCTTAGCGGACGCACACCTGCAGCAACAAGGCGGCGGTAGAAGTCCTCGATATCCTTGTGACACTGGGCAAGATCGAAACGGCTGAGCATGGGAACGTCGCCGATATCCGCGATTTTCGCCTTGCCCATCGGAGAGGTCTTGAGCACGTGGTCGTATGGGCCGATACGCTCGATGGTGCGCAGGGCTCGCGGGCCAAAGCGGGTGCCGTTGCGGTTGGTTACACCCAGATCCATCGGCACGCCGAGCAAGGCGATGTCCAGACCGCCGAAGTCGTCGGCGTCCTGAGCCTCCGGAAAGGCCCGCGCATCCAGAAAGCTCGGGATGCCTGCGAAAGGCCACTTGCGCTTGTCGCCATCACTGAACTGAGACCGGGCCACTTCCTGAAAATGCGGGTCAAAAATATCTCCGCCGGACGCATTGCCATACTTCTCTCGAAGGGCATCCAGATGCGCCTTGTCCACCATTTGAAATTCTCCTCCTGAAAACGCACGACCTTAATGGACCGCAGTCAGACTGTACTTGGGATTTTCCGGAAATGATCGCAACACTACGCGTCTGTTTCCAGTCAGCGATCTCGGCCAATGAATGCGAAACACAGCGACGTTTGAAACCGATGGTGGGTGTTTGCATCGTCGAAAATATGACCAACTGCGAAGCCCAGGCAATTGCCGCACGTCTCATATGACGCCTCCACATAACTTTGGGGAGAGATGTCTGCCCGCCATATTTCCCCACTCAAATTCCGTCGGCATGACGCTTCATATTGACTTGGTGATCGCACCTCATACTGTATCTAGTATTCAGGGTCCGGTGATTCCTTTGGGATTGCCGGCTAAGAGGGAAGCTGGTGCGCCTCATCCAAAGAGGCAAATCCGGCGCTGCCCCCGCAACTGTAAACGGCGAGCCGTCATCCAGAAAACCACTGGGAGATCCCGGGAAGGTGGATGACAGGGCTTTGACCCGTGAGCCAGGAGACCTGCCTTGAATAAACAACGTCAGCGGACGGCGGGTCCGGGCGACGCTTGATTGCGTGAGGTCGTGCTCATGCTCTCTCGTGCTTCCTGCCGTCCATCATCAAGAACACGTTCTTCGGGGTGCAAGAGACATGACCGTTACTGTTTACAGCAAGCCTTCCTGCGTTCAATGCAATGCGACCTACCGCGCGCTCGATCAGCGCGGCGTCGATTACACAATTATCGACCTGAGCGAAAATTCGGAAGCCTTTGAGCACGTGCAGTCTCTCGGCTACCGGCAAGTGCCGGTGGTGGAAGCAATGGGCGAGCACTGGGCCGGCTTCCGGCCGGACAAGATCGCGGCGCTCGGCTGATCCCGGCGCGGTGACGATGAAATGGGCACACTCGTCTATTTCTCCAGCGCTTCCGGCAACACGCATCGGTTCATCGACAAGCTGAAGGCTCCGGCGGTCCGTATTCCGCGCAACAAGACGGAAGCGTTGCCGATAATCCGGCAGCCCTACGTTCTGGTGCTGCCGACCTATTCGGACGGCGAAGGCCGGGGTGCTGTGCCAGGCCAGGTGATCCGGTTTCTCAACGATGCCGCGAACCGCTCTTTCCTCAAAGGTGTGATTGCCTCTGGCAATCGCAACTTCGGGCCCCTCTTTGCCTATGCCGGAGATGTCGTGTCGAAAAAATGCGGCGTTCCGCTGCTCTACCGTTTCGAGCTTGCCGGAACCGACACCGACCTCTGCCGCGTCCAACACGGGATGACAGAATTTTGGAAACGACAGTCCTAGAACGTCCGGCAAACCCGGCAGCTAATCTCGACTACCACGCGCTCAATGCGATGCTGAACCTCTACGACGCCGACGGCAGGATCCAGTTCGACGCCGACCGGCAGGCCGCGCGCCAGTATTTCCTTCAGCACGTCAACCAGAACACCGTGTTCTTCCACTCTCTGGAGGAGAAACTCGGCTATCTGGTGCGTGAAGGTTACTACGAACGCGAAGTGCTGGAACAATACGATCCAGCCTTCGTCAAGGCGATCTTCGAAGCGGCCTATGCCCGGAAGTTCCGTTTTCCGGCCTTTCTCGGCGCCTTCAAGTATTACACCAGCTACACGCTCAAAACCTTTGATGGCAAGCGCTATCTGGAGCGTTTCGAGGATCGGGTGGTGATGGTCTCGCTGACGCTGGCCGCCGGTGACGAGGACCTTGCCATGCGGCTGATGGACGAGATCATTTCCGGCCGGTTCCAGCCGGCGACACCGACCTTTCTCAACGCTGGCAAGAAGCAGCGCGGCGAGCTGATCTCGTGTTTTCTGTTGCGTCTTGAAGACAACATGGAATCGATAGGGCGGGGCATCAATTCCGCGTTGCAGCTTTCCAAGCGCGGCGGCGGCGTGGCGCTGCTACTGACCAACATCCGGGAGGCCGGAGCCCCCATCAAGGGGATCGAGAACCAGTCGTCCGGCGTCATTCCCGTGATGAAGCTTCTGGAAGACAGTTTCTCCTATGCCAATCAGCTCGGTGCACGCCAGGGTGCGGGCGCGGTCTATATCAACGCCCATCACCCGGACATCCTGAGCTTCCTCGACACCAAGCGCGAGAACGCGGACGAGAAGATCCGCATCAAGACCCTATCCCTCGGCGTCGTTATCCCGGACATCACCTTCGAACTGGCGAAGGAGGATGACGACATGTACCTGTTCTCGCCTCACGATGTGGAGCGGGTCTACGGTAAGCCGTTCTCGCAGATTTCCGTTACGGAAAAATACCGCGAGATGGTCGACGACCCGCGCATCCGCAAGAAGAAGATCCGAGCGCGCAGTTTCTTCCAGACCATCGCCGAGATCCAGTTCGAGAGCGGCTACCCTTACGTCCTTTTCGAGGACACCGCCAACCGGGCCAATCCGGTCGACGGCCGCATCAACATGTCGAACCTTTGCTCGGAGATCCTCCAGATCAATGAGGCATCGGAGTTCAACGACGATCTCTCCTACAGCCATCTGGGGACGGATATTTCCTGCAATCTCGGCTCTCTCAACATCGCCAAGGCGATGGATGGCGGCGACCTGGGCGCGACCGTGGAAACGGCGGTCCGCGCCCTGACCGCCGTCTCGGACATGAGCGCCATCGATAGCGTGCCCTCCGTGCGCCGGGGCAACGACGAAAGCCATGCCATCGGTCTCGGACAGATGAACCTTCACGGCTATCTTGCCCGCGAACGCATTCACTACGGTTCGGATGAAAGCGTCGACTTCACCAGCATGTATTTCTGCACGGTCGCCTATCACTGCATTCGCGCGTCCAACGCTCTGGCACGCGAACGTGGCAATAGCTTCAAGGGCTTCGAAACGAGCCGATATGCTGACGGTTCCTTCTTCGACAAATACACCGCGCGCACGTGGGAGCCGAAAACCGAACGGGTGAGAGAGCTGTTCGAGGCAGCAGGCATTGATCTTCCCACCAGGTCCGACTGGCAGTCCCTGAAGGAGGACGTCATGAGGGACGGTCTCTACAACCGCAATCTCCAGGCCGTTCCGCCCACGGGCTCGATCAGCTACATCAACAACGCCACATCCTCCATCCACCCCATCGTCTCGAAGATCGAGATCCGCAAGGAAGGCAAGATCGGCCGGGTCTATTATCCGGCGGCCTTCATGACCAACGACAATCTCGAGTTCTACCGGGACGCCTACGAGATCGGCCCGGAAAAGATCATCGATACTTATGCGGCCGCAACCGAGCACGTCGATCAGAGCCTGTCCCTGACGCTTTTCTTCCGCGACAGCGCAACGACGCGGGACGTCAACCGCGCCCAGATCTACGCCTGGAAGAAGGGCATCAAGACCATCTACTACATTCGTCTGCGCCAGATGGCCCTTGAGGGCACGGAAGTGCAGGGCTGCGTCTCCTGCTCGCTTTAGGAAACCTTGATCATGACCATCCATACGCCCGTATCGGGTCTCGCACGCAGTGTGCCCAAAGCCGTCAACTGGAATCGGCTTCAGGACGAAAAGGATCTGGAAATCTGGAACCGCCTGACAGTCAATTTCTGGCTGCCGGAAAAGGTGCCGCTTTCCAACGACATCCAGAGCTGGGCAACGCTTCACGAAGACGAGCAGCAGCTGACCATCCGCGTGTTCACCGGGCTGACCCTGCTCGACACCATTCAAAATACAATCGGCGCTCCTGCGCTGATGGCCGATGCACTGACACCGCACGAGGAGGCGGTCCTCACCAATATCGCCTTCATGGAGGCCGTCCACGCGCGCAGCTATTCTTCCGTCTTCTCAACACTTTGCCGTACGGCGGATGTCGACGAGGCCTTCCGCTGGTCGGAGGAGAACGAGTTCCTCCAGGCAAAATCCCGGTTGATCCTGAACGAATATGACGCTGCGTCGTCACCGCTCAAGAAGAAGATCGCCAGCGTCTTTCTTGAGAGCTTCCTGTTTTATTCAGGGTTCTACCTGCCCATGCACTGGTCGAGCCGGGCAAAGCTCACCAACACGGCCGATCTCATTCGGCTGATCATCCGGGACGAGGCCGTGCACGGCTATTACATCGGCTACAAGTTCCAGCGCATGCTGGAGCGTCTGCCGGAGGCTGAGCGGCAGGAAATCAAGGACTTCGCCTTTGCTCTGATGTTCGATCTTTACGAGATCGAGGGCAAATACACCGAAAGCCTCTACGACGGTGTCGGGCTGACGGAAGATGTGAAGCACTTCCTGCATTACAACGCCAACAAGGCGCTCATGAACCTCGGCTACGAACCGCTCTTCCCAGACAGCGTCTGCCAGGTGAATCCGGCGATCATGGCGTCCCTGTCACCAAACGCGGACGAGAACCACGATTTCTTTTCCGGCTCCGGCTCGTCCTACGTCATCGGCAAGGCGGTCGCGACGGAAGACGAAGACTGGGATTTCTAAGGCCGGAGCTTCCATACTTCGAAAGACCTGGCACCCTTGTGGAAATGCCTCCGGACACCGGTCCGGAGGCATCTGTGTGTAGCGTCAGCCGACCAGGCCGTTGTCCGAACGCTTGATCGCGATCACCGAGGAGCGTGTCAGCTTGCCGCCGTCCGGCCAGTTGGAGCCCGGGTGCTGGATGCCGACGAACATTGTACGCCGGTCGGCCGACCAGCAAAGACCGGTCACTTCACAGCCATTCGGGCCGGTCAGGAAGCGTGCGATCTCGCCGGTAACCGGGTCGCCAGCCAGCATCTGGTTGTTACCCATGCCGGCGAAGTCGCCCTCGTTGCTGTCGTCGCCGTCGGTCTGGATCCAGACGATGCCGCTCGTGTCGAAGGCCATCCCGTCCGGAGAGTTGAAGAGGTTGCCCTCGTTCACGTTTTCCGAACCGGCATAGGCATCCTTGTGAACGGTCGGGTTGCCGGCCATCACGTAGAGGTCCCAATCGAAAGTCTGGGCGGCATGGTCGTCGCCATGCGGGAACCAGCGAACGATCTGACCGTATTTGTTGGTTTCGCGCGGGTTCGGACCGCCGACCGGCGTCTCGTCACCACCCGCATTTGTCTTGACGCCACGGTTCTTGTTGTTGGTGAGGCAGCAGTAGACTTCAACCGCATGCGGATTGGCGGCAACCCATTCCGGTCTGTCCATGGTTGTCGCACCGACCTTGGAGGCGGCGATGCGCGAATAGACGAGGATTTCGGCAAGCGGCATACCGGTGGTTTCCGGCGTCAGCGCCAGCCACTCACCCGACTGGTCGTCGTTGAACTTCGCAACGTACAGCGTGCCGTCGTCCAGCAGACCGTCAGTCGGGCCGCCCGGAACGTAGATGCCGTTGGAGACGAACTTGTAGAGGAATTCGCCGCGTTCGTCGTCGCCCAGGTAGACGACCACGCGCCCGTCGCGAGAGAGGACGACTTCGGCATTCTCATGCTTGAAACGGCCTAGAGCGGTGCGCTTGACAGGCGTGCTGTCCGGGTTGGTCGGATCGATCTCAACAATCCAGCCGAAGCGGTTCGGCTCGTTCGGGTTTTTCGAGAAATCGAACCGCGGGTCGAATTTCTCGTAGCCGTAGCGGCCCTCGTTGGCGATGCCGTAGCGGTCGTAACCGAAGGGACGCTCAATCGATTTCGGGTCCTGTGAGGCTTCGGTGGTGCCGAAGTAGGTGTTGAAGTTCTCTTCGCAGGTCAGATAGGTGCCCCAGGGTGTCTTGCCCGAGCCGCAGTTGTTCATGGTGCCGAGAGACGACGTTCCGGACGGATCGGCTTCGGTTTTCAAGAGGTCGTGGCCAGCGGCCGGACCGGAGATCTTCATCGGCGTGTTCTGATGAATGCGACGGTTGAACGGGCTGTCGACCACGATCGACCAACCGGCTTCGTCTTCCGCGATCTCGATGACCGAGACACCCTGCATGTTCTGCAGTTTCAGCGCATCTTCAGCAGTCTTTGTCTCGCCGCCGGTCAGCGGCAGATTGACCTTCGGATTGACGTATTCGTGGTTGATGGCCAGGAGCTGGTGACCATTGTAGACAAAGCTCTCCATGCCGTCGGTGTTTTCACCGAAAACCTTGTCGGAAGCCTCGAGAGAGACGCCGGTTTCCGGATCGAACGCATCGACGTCGGAGAAATAGGGATCGCCCCAGCGGGCCAGCAGCTTCCAGTCATAGCCTTCCGGCACATGCACGGTGCCGTCAGTCTGGGCCGCAATCGGCGTGAAGGCGAAGCGGGAAGCCGACTGGGCCTGTGCCGAAGTGCTGTCCAAAAGCCCGGTTCCCATGACGGCCGCGCCTGAACCAAAGGCCAGCACGCCTCCCAGGAAGCCGCGGCGCGAAATCGCGCGTTCGACAACACGGTCAAATTCGTTTTCTTCTGCGCGCGGAAAATTGTGTTCGTCCAATTCGTCGAACGACAGATCGGAAAGGTCGGGTTGGCGATTTCCTGTCATGGTGGCTCCTTTTTGGCTTCCGGAAAATCTTCCTGCCGTTCGGTTGAGCCACCCATACGGAAGGCGCGGCGAAACGGCCCCCTTCCCGTAATGATATCAAATCACAGTTTGATGAACCCTTGTGGGCCTTTCTGCACCACGCCGGAAACGGCCTCCACCAGACGAGGTGACGAGCCCCCAGTTTGGGCCCTTCCTGCTGATGCCAATCAGACGGTCTCACAGAAGGACGGGAAACAATCTTGAGTTGACAGATTGTCACAGGTGGAACCGCAGCGTTGAAAGCAATTCAAAAGGGTGTTTAGGAAGGGCACTCGGATCGGGGCCAAAAGTGACTCGCAAGCAGACCTGGACATCAAAATGGGCTAGATCGCCCGGGCAAAGGGCCATTACCTGGCTTTTGGCGCTCGGCGTGTTTCTTGCCGCTCTGGTGCCGGTCGGGACGATGCCGGGTCAGAACGCAGCAAGTGCCTATCCGATCGTCATTTGTACGGGGCAAGGTTCCCTCACCGTCCTTGTCGACAAGGACGGGAATGCGCTGAGTCAGAGTGGTAAGGCTCCGGACGGCACGGGTTCAAGCTCGTCGCATCCGTGTGTCTTCGCCACCCTTCATATTGCCCCCAATCAGCCGTTCTTCGTTTTTGACTCCAGTCTCGACCCTGTGTTGCATGGGCGTCTCATCACGGTTTCGGACGCTCCCATCGGGCAGAGACACTCCCGGCCACTCGGCGCCCGGGCGCCGCCGATCGGCGCCTGACATTCTCTTTCGGAAAACACCAGTTCGATCAGGAAAACGGATTGCCATTCGGCCACCCGTCAGCGCCTGCAAAGCCATGATCCGCTGCCTTTGAGCCCTGCCGATTGGCATGGCTTGCCGGGTGCAAGCGGCGCGGCGCAAATCCCGAACCGGTAAACTGCCCCCTGAGCTCTGTCGTGCAGCCGTTCGCTCTGGTGCCCGGGCGCTTCGGAACACCAGCCGTACAGCTGGCTGATGGGCTTGCGTCAATCAGGTGCAGTCAAGTTTTCCGAGCCAGGAAGCCTCCCGAACCATCCCCCTTCCCTGGACCCTGCAAAGGACTTGCAGGGCCATCCAAGCATGGAGACTATGAATGCGCTTGCGTTCCATCCCCCGGGCCATAAGCATCGCGCTTTTTGCCCTTTTTTCGATTGTTACCGCCGCACAAGCGGACGTCAGTGCCGTCGACGTTCTCGGTCGCACGGTGACGCTGCCGGAACCGGCCAAAAAGGTGATCCTCAGCTTCTACTATGAAGACTTCAACGCCATCGCCGGTCCAGGTGCGATGGACAAGGTGGTCGGTCTTTCCCTGTCGCCCTGGAAGGATTGGCGTCCCAAGCAGTTTGAGGCCTATCTCAAGGCGATCCCGGAAATTGCCGACATTCCCGATGTTGGCGATACCGAGACTGGCACGTTCTCGATCGAAAAGATTATTTCTCTCAAGCCGGACCTCGTCATTCTGGCAGCGTGGTCCTGGAATTCGCTTGGCGAAAAGGTCAATCAGTTCGAAAACGCCGGGATCCCCGTTGTCGTCGTCGACTACAATGCCCAAACCCTGGAGCGGCATGTTGCCTCCACACTTGCCCTGGGCAAGTTGATGGGAACGGAAGACCGTGCCGAGCAGCTCGCTGAGCTTTACAAGGCACGTTATGAAGACACCAGGGCGCGCGTTCAGGAAGCCGGCCCCTCCGACAAGAAGGTCTATGTAGAGCTCGCCCAGAATGGCCCGGATGCGATTGGCAACAGCTACGGCAACGGCATGTGGGGCGCGGTTATCGAAAACCTCGGGGGCATCAACATTGCCAAGGGGCAGGTCGAGAACTGGGGCCCGCTGAATCCGGAATATGTCATCGGCCAGCAGCCTGACATCATCCTTCTGGCCGGCTCGGAGTGGCTCAACAAACCCGCTGCTGTGATCGTCGGATTCGGGGCGGATGAAGACCTGGCCCAGGAGCGGATGCGTGCCTATCTGACGCGTTCGGGCTGGTCCGATCTTCCGGCCGTGAAGAACGGCGACGTCCACGCCATCTATCACGGCGGCGCTCGGACGCTGTCCGATTTCATCTATTCCCGGTACATCGCCAAGCTGCTCTACCCGGAGGCCTTTGCGGACGTCGATCCGGCTGCCGAGATCAAGGCCTATTATCACGAATGGCTGCCTATCGAGGCTGATGGCATCTATGTGATGCCGCTTGATACGGCGAACAACTGATGGCCTGGTCCATGACGCAGGCGCGGGCAGAAGATGCCTACAGACATGCGGCCGCACGCAAGGCGGCACAGCTCGGAGCCGCGGTTCTGGTGCTTGTGATCCTCGTGCTTGTCGATCTGGCGACCGGACCGTCCGGCATGTCGATAGCCGACGTCTGGACCGCGCTCCTGGCTGGCCCGTCCGGTGAGGACCGGGCGGCCGCAACCATCCTGTGGCAGCTTCGGCTGCCACAGACCATCATGGGCATTCTGGTCGGGGGCTGCCTCGGGATCGCAGGCCTGCAAATGCAGACCATCCTGGACAACCCGCTGGCCAGCCCGTTCACTCTTGGCTTTTCCGCCTCGGCCGGTTTCGGGGCAGCCCTTGCCATCATGTTTGGCAATTTTGCGTGGCTGCCGGCCTATCTCGCAGTGCCGATATCGGCATTCGCGATGACCGTTCTGGCCTGTTTCATTGTCTATGTCATCGCCGTGTGGCGCGGCGCGACGCCCGAAATGCTGGTCCTTGCCGGCATTACCGTTCTGTTCTTTTTCCAGTCGCTGCAGTCGCTGCTGCAATTCATGGCCTCGCCGGAAGTGCTGCAACAGATCGTCTTCTGGCTTTTCGGAAGCATGCTCAAGGCAACATGGACCAGTGTCACTGTCTGCGGTGTGATCATGATTGCCTGCCTGCCGATCATCGTCAGGGACAGCTGGAACCTCACCGCCCTTCGGCTCGGGGATGCAAACGCTGCCAGTCTCGGTCTGAATGTGCGTGCCCTGCGCAAGCGGACGTTTCTCACAGTGGCCCTGCTAACCTCGGCAGCGGTTTCCTTTGTCGGGACGATTGGCTTTGTCGGCCTGATCGCACCTCATGTCGGCCGTGCGCTTGTCGGCGAGGATCATCGCTACGGCCTGCCGATGGCAGCCGTGTCCGGCGCCATCATTCTGATCGCCGCCTCGGTCATCGGCAAGGCGATCTCCCCCGGAGCGTCTATTCCGGTTGGCATCATCACCTCCATCGCCGGCATTCCAATGCTGATGGCCGTCATCGTAACTCACAAGGGAACGGCATCATGAGTGTCTCGGATGCAGGCAACAGGGCTCTCAAGACCAGGGGGCTCGGCGTCCAGCGCGGAGGAAAGACCATCATCGCCGGGGTCGACCTGACCCTTTCCGGCGGGCTGGTCACGGCGGTAGTCGGTCCCAATGGGGCCGGGAAATCGACCTTGCTGGCCGCGCTTGCCGGCGCCCTGCCCTGCGCGGGAGAGATCGTTCTGGAAGGTGTCTCCACTGCGTCCGGCAAAAGCCCCGCGACGTGGCGGGTCGGCTACATGCCTCAGGCGCAGACCCTGCGTACCCGGCTCACAGTCCTGGAAGTGCTGCTTCTGGGGCGACGGGAGCAACTTGGCTGGCGCGTTTCGGATACGGATCTCGCCATGGCCCGGGAGATGGTCGCCCATTTTCGTCTTGAGGCCATCTCGGACCAACCAATGACACGCCTGTCCGGCGGTCAGCAGCAGATGGTGCTTCTGGCCCAGCGGCTGATGCGCGAACCCGATCTTCTGATCCTCGATGAACCGACCAGCGCGCTCGACCTTCACCATCAGCTGGCCGTGCTTGACCGCATTCGTGCCTACGCAAGACGAACGGGAGCCGTCGTTGTGGCGGCGATCCACGACCTCGGGCTGGCCACTCGCAATTGCGACCGGGTTGCTTTGGTCCATGGTGGTACGGTGCGCAGTTTCGGTGAACCGGAAGAGGTGCTGACCAGGGAGATGGTGGGCGATGTCTACCGCGTGGAACTGGATACCTACCGCAATTCCCTGGGGCGCAGCGTCAACATACCGGTTTCGGCGGTGCTGGAGCCTGTGCAGACAGAGAACAAGAGCGCCTGAAGGGGACGGTGGCAAGCTCCGTCGTTACAGAGCTCCCCCTTTTTGGGAGCGACTTTCAGGCTCAGGTGTTTGATCTCGGTTTTTGTCGGCGCAGCCCATTCTCCAGAATGGAAGGAGGCACCATCGGACAGGAATTACACGGTGAGATCTGTCTCTCCGGACTGCTTGTGAAAGTGGCAGCTTGATCCGGGGCAATCAGTGGCCGCTTTCAGGCGTGGGCAATGTTCTTGCGCCTCTTGATTACAATTTCGATCAGCCAGGCAGGCCTTGTCCGGAGAAAGCTCTAAACAGGTACCTGGGTCGTGTGTTTGATACGGCGCATCACAAAGATCGTCGAGGTGCCAGCGACACAATCAAGTTCGAGGACCCGGCTCATGAGAATTCTTTCCACGTCGCCCATGTCTCGCGCCAATATATGTAGCAGATAGTCCCAATCGCCCGAGATTGAGTAGACTTCGACAATTTTGGGCTCCTGTTCCACTGCACGTTTAAATGTTTCCCGGGATTGCGCGTCTTGGGACTTCATTCGCACCTGACAAAAGGCATCCATGTCGCACCCGACCTTGGCAGGATCGACCAGGCGAACTGGCGGACTGATGACACCGCGCTCCTCCAGGCTCCGAAGACGACGCCAGCAGGTCGCAGTAGAGCTGTTCGTTTGTTTCGCCAACTCGGCGATGCTCGGTGAAGCGTCGCTCTGCAAGATCGAAAGCAACCTGCTTTCCATGCGATCCATTTGATTAAATTTCTTCATATTTCGCCTGGGAATGAACTGTCTTGATCAGTAAATACCGATTTTTGAGAGAGGAAGGAATCTAATTTCGCCAACGTGATTTACAGTCCTCATGACGCCCCACTGATATCTGTTGAATGAGAGTGCGATGACGGAACATGTGTCTAAGCTGAACGACTATGAGTTGATCGAGCGGTACACACTAACGCAGGGACGCGTTTTCCTGACCGGAACACAGGCTATCGTTCGGATCGCACTCGACCAGGCACGTCGTGATCGGGAGCGCGGCCTCGATACCCGAGGATATGTTTCCGGATACCGTGGATCTCCGGTCGGCGGCATCGATCTCGATATCGGGCACAACGCCGGATTAGTCGCAGATGCCGGCATAGAGTTTCTGCCAGCCGTCAACGAAGAGTTCGGCGCCACCCAGATGATCGGGACGCAACAGGTTGAAACAGACCCGGACAAGGAATGTCTCGCGGTCTTTGGCTTGTGGTACGGCAAGGGGCCAGGTGTGGACCGGGCGTCGGATGCGCTGAAGCACGGCAACGCTTACGGATCTTCGCCGAATGGTGGGGTGCTGGTCGTCGCCGGCGATGATCACGGCTGCGTGTCGTCGTCAATGCCGCATCAGTCCGACGTGGCGTTCATGAACTTCTTCATGCCCACTCTGAACCCGGCCAACGTTGAAGAATTTCTGCCTTTCGCCGAGTGGGGCTACGCATTGTCACGGTTCTCGGGCATGTGGGTTGGCTTCAAGGCCATCTCCGAGACCGTTGAGTCCGGCATGTCCTTCCAGTTGCCACAAGACCGCGAGTTTGTCACACCGGACTTCACACCACCGGCCGATGGATTGCATTACCGTTGGCCCGATTTACCTGGCCCTCAAATCGAGGAACGAATGGAGGCCAAGAAGAACGCCGTTCTGGCGTTCGCCCGCGCGAACCCGATAGACCGTGTCGAATGGGGCCACAAGGATGCAAGATTTGGCATCGTCACCACGGGCAAATCCCATCTGGACGTGCTGGAGGCATTGAGACTTCTCAAGATCGACCGGAAGCGCGCCGATGAACTTGGGATAGACATCTACAAGGTTGGCATGGTCTGGCCACTCGAGGTTGCCGGTGCACGCGAGTTTGCGAGCGGGAAACGCGAACTTCTCGTTATCGAAGAAAAGCGCGGCATCATCGAGAGCCAATTGAAGGAGTACCTCTACGACTTTCCGGGTCATAAGCCGGAACGCATGGTCGGGAAGAGAGATGAACATGGCGACCGGCTGGTCCCCTGGACGCGGGAACTCGGCGCCGTCATGCTGGCCGAAATAATCGCCCGGCGGCTGGATCTGAACTTTCCGGGGCTAAACCTGACCGGGACGGCAAGGAAAGCCGTGCCAAGCCCCAGCCCTATCAACGTGCCCGGCGCCACGCGAACACCCTATTTCTGCTCCGGATGTCCGCACAACACCTCGACGAAGGTTCCCGAAGGAAGCCAGGCCTTTGCCGGCATCGGATGCCACTTCATGGCAAGCTGGATGAACCGAAGCACAACGTCGCTTATCCAGATGGGCGGCGAAGGCGTGAACTGGGTGGCAAGATCGAAATTCAATGGCAACCGGCATGTGTTCCAGAACCTTGGCGAAGGAACCTACTATCATTCAGGGTCCCTTGCGGTTCGGCAGGCCGTCGCAGCCGGAACCAATATCACCTACAAGATCCTGTTCAACGACGCTGTGGCTATGACCGGCGGTCAGCAGGTCGATGGGCCAATATCGGTGCAGGCTATCGCGCACTCGGTGATCGCGGAAGGCGTGGCGAAGGTTGTCGTCGTTTCGGACCATCCCGAAAACTTCAGCCCATCCGATTTCCCAACAGGCGTAGCGATTGAACATCGCCGCGAATTGGACCGGATTCAGCGGGAGCTTCGAGAGATCAAAGGCACGTCGGTGCTCATCTACCAGCAGACTTGCGCGACGGAGAAACGCCGGCTGCGCAAACGCGGCAAAATGGAAGATCCAAAGACGTTCGCGGTTATCAACCCTCTGGTATGCGAAGGATGCGGGGATTGTTCGGTTGAGTCGAATTGCCTGAGCGTAGAACCGGTAGAGACCGAGTTCGGGCGAAAGCGCAAAATCAATCTGAATTCCTGCAACAAGGACTTCACCTGCGTCAACGGGTTCTGCCCCAGCTTCGTCACGGTCGAAGGTGGGACGCTCAAGAAATCAAGGGCAAGCAGGAGCCGTGAGGCCTTCGCAAATTTGAAGTCGAAACTTCCCGAACCGGTCCTTCCGAGCCTCGACGCACCCTGGGATATCCTTGTCACCGGTGTCGGCGGAACAGGCGTTGTCACGGTCGGACAGCTGATTGCCATGGCTGCAAATCTGGAAGGCAAGGGGGTATCGGTTCTCGATTTCATGGGCTTCGCCCAGAAATTCGGACCAGTGCTCAGTTACATCCGGTTGGCGGAAACCGAATCCGACGTCAACCAGGCAAAGATTGAACCAAGTTCGGCTCATGCCTTGATCGGATGCGATCTGGTGGTCAGTTCCTCGCCAAAGGCCTCCATCACCTACCGCGAGGGCGAAACGCTTGCTGTGGTCAATACCGCAGTCATGCCGACAGGCGACCTGGTGCAGAATCGGGATGCCGATCTGAATGCGGACAAACGGCTGGATGCGATCTCGCAACTGGTGGACACCGCGGCGCTCAGGACACTCGATGCCAATTCCCTGTCACAGGCATTGCTGGGAGACACTGTCTACGCCAACGTGATGATGCTGGGTGCCGCCTGGCAAGCGGGGCTCGTCCCTCTGAGCGAAACCGCGCTGATGCGGGCGATCGACCTGAATGGTGTGAAGCCCGATCTCAACAAGGAAGCATTCAACTGGGGTCGTATCATTGTCGCGGACCGGAAATCCGTCGAGGAGATCGCGAACCTGCCCATCAGCCCTTTGCAGACCGTCGACGAGTTGATTTCGCGGCGCGCCGAATTCCTGACCGACTATCAGAATGCCGCATGGGCGGATATGTACCGCGCGGCCATAGCCGACGTCCGCCGGGCCGATGAAAGGATTGGCGGAAGCGCCGGGCGTTTGACAATTGCAGCCGCGAAGGGCCTCTTCAAGCTCATGTCCTACAAGGACGAATACGAAGTCGCACGACTTCACACTCAGACGGGTTTCTACGAAGATCTCCAAAATCGTTTTGAAGGCGACTTCACGGTTAAGCACCACTTTGCTCCACCTTTGTTTCCGGCAAAACGCGACGCGCGCGGACGTCCTTACAAACGGGTCTTCGGGCCATGGATTCAGCCTGCCTTGCGCCAACTTGCGCGGCTGAAAGGTTTGCGCGGCACGAAGCTGGACATATTCGGATATACGCACGAGCGCCGGATGGAACGGGAGCTGATTGGCGAGTACCGAGACCTGCTGGACCGGGTGACACGTGGCCTGACCGCCGAGAACATCGAACAGGTGACCGACACAATCGGCCTTGTGATGGATATCCGCGGCTATGGGGCCGTCAAGGAACAGGCGATTGCAAAGGTGCGCCAGCGAATTCAAGCGGAAACAGAGGCAATGGGCCTTTGAGACTGTAAAAGGCGCGGCGACCTGTCCGACCTTTCAGGCTTTCCGTTCCAAATTGTCAGTCTCAACAAAATTTAAACTTCGCGACAGGAGGAGACAAAGGGGAACGGGCATCCTGCATTCGTTCCAGTCAAGAACTGGTCTGTCCTCGCTCATTGGAGGAATGAATGCGTAAATACAATTTAGCCAAATCCGCAACAGCACTGGCCATGCTGGCAGCCGTCGGCGCGGGTGCTCTGCAGATTGCCCCGGCACTCGCAGACAGCAAGGCTCCGACCGCCGTCGAGCAAACCGCAACCACACCGGCCAAGGACGCCGTCGCGACCGCGACCCAGTCCTCGGAAGAGAATGCCATCCTCAAGACCGCTGATGACGCCTACCAGGCCATCCGCGAAGTGCGTGCAGCCCGTATCGCAATTTTCAACGGTCAGCCCGATCAGGCAACCAACTTCGTCAATGGCGCCAAAAAGGACTTCGAAGCGGCGCAGACAGCCATGAGCACATACGCCATCAAGGACAAGAAGACGCCGAAGGAAGGCGATTCCTATCTGCCGTTCGATTCCTCGCTGTCACTAGCAGAGGGCTTCGTTCCCACCCAGGACAAGCAGGAAACACTGCTGAAAGCCAATGAGCATCTGGCCAAGGGCGAAAGCAAGAAGGCAGCCGAGATCCTGAAACTCGCGAATGTCGATGTGACGGTGACCGCGGCCCTTGTGCCCGCCAATGCCAGCGTCGCCCATGTTACCGATGCGGCCAAGCTGATCGGCGAGAAGAAATACTACGAAGCGAACCTTGCCTTGAAGGCTATCGAAGACTCCGTTGTCGTAGAAAACTACTCGGTCGATGCGGTTCCCGCACAGGGATAACCAGCAGAACCCGGATGGAACAGGCGGCGTTCCCGCGCCGCCTTTCCCTCAGTCAAAAAACGCCCGTGGCGGATCGCTCCGTCATCGGGCGTTCTTGCTTGGACTTGCCGCAAGTCTCGCCGATGGGCAGACCTCTTCCATTTCGAGAGCGACTTGCAGCCTGACGGGCGACATCAGAAATCGGCGACCTTGCCCCATGCAGAGTTGTTGAAGCGATCGGGATGATACGGCTTCGGGTCGACGATCGGTTCTGCTCCGGTCACAAGGTCGGCAATCAGATGACCGGCACCTGGGCCAACACCAAAGCCATGGCCGGAAAAGCCAGCAGCCAGGATGAAGCCAGGAACAGTCGAGATTTCTCCAATGCCCGGCACGCCGTCAGGGGTTGTATCGATAAAGCCTGCCCAGACTGCCTTTATCTTGGTCTTGCTCAATTCCGGCAACAGTTCAAGCGCGCGTCCGTGGGTCAGGCGGACAGTCGCGGCATCGGGTTTGGGGTCCAGGATCCGCATACGCTCCATCGGCGTCTTCTCGTCCAGCTTCCAGCGGCTCAGCGTTTCATGCCCACCCCTGATCCCCTCAAGACCTCCAGGTGCGAGGTTTCGCCACCGCTTGAAAAACATCGGCAGAAACTGCGGTGCAAACCTTATTTGCTGTGGTGTGACGTCGACACGCCCGCGCCCGCTGATTGCCAGGGTATAACCACCGTCGCCTCTGCGGGTGACCGTAATTCCAGAGGTATGAAGCGTATCGGGAAGACCTTCCGCCTCAGCCGAGACCGACAATGCAGTGGAACGGATGGAGGCTTGCGGAAAGCGGATGCCCAGTTGCCTGCAAAAAGACGACGCCCATGCCCCGCCGGCAAGAACAGCCGTTTTGGTTTTGATCGTGCCGTGTTCCGTGACCACAGCACTCACCCGGCCACCTTCCGTTTCGAGACCACGCGCTGCGCAGTTCTGGATCACCGTGCCACCGAACTTGATAATGGCTCGCGCGACAGCAGGCGCCGCTTGCGCCGGGTCCGCGATCCCGTCGGTAGGAGAAAAGACGCCGCCCTTCCAGCTTTTTCCGGTCGCCCAACCCCGCTCGGCGGCCTCCGCGCTTGAGAGCATATGCGTGGTCACGCCGAGGGGCTTTGCAAAATCGCGCCAGCGCGCCCAGCCTGCGATTTCTTCCTCGTTGTTGCTGAGGTAGAGAAGGCCGCAGCGACGAAAGCCGGTTTCTTCACCGGTCTCTTCCTGAAAGCGCTCCCACAGATCAAGGCTCTTCGTAGAGACCGGCAATTCGCGGGCGTCGCGGTTTTGCTGACGGCACCAGCCCCAGTTTCTGCTCGATTGTTCGGCTCCGATGCGTCCCTTCTCGATGAGCACCGTCTTCAGTCCGCGCCGCGTCAGATAGTACGCGGCAAATGCACCGATGATGCCGCCGCCGATCACGACCGCGTCGGCATGGTCAGGCAGGTTCGATGAAGTCTCAAGCAGGGTCAGTGGCGCTGGCATATCCATCTCCGAATTCCGGCCCCTACCCTAGTCCGGCTATGTCCGCATTCAGTGCTGGAGATATCTTCAGCGCCGCAGATAATTCTTTGAACGGAACAAACAATAGAATTATCTGCTCCATATCAAAATCAAGAGTTTGTAGATGATGTTGCGCTGTGTGGTAAACTTCTCCGGGTTATCCGCAGCAGTTTATGCTGCAGTCGACGGCAACGGGAAGGTGACAGAACAGTGATGAAACTGGATCGGACTGATATCAAGATCCTCTCCGAGCTGCACAAGAACGGCCGCATCACGAATGTCGAATTGGCCGAGCTGGTTCACCTGTCACCCAGCCCATGCCTGATGCGCGTGAAACGTCTGCAGAACGAGGGTTATATCGAAGGCTATTCGGCGCAGATCAACCTGGGAAAACTCGGACAGACGCTCACCGTCTTCACGGAAATCACGCTCAAGAATCACCGCCAGCACGACTTTGCGCGGTTTCTGTCGGTCGTCGGCAAGGTCGATCAGGTCATCGAATGCCACCTCGTGTCCGGGGGCTACGACTATCTGGTGAAATTCATCACCGCCGGGATCGGGGAATACCAGGTCATCATGGAACGGTTGACCGACATGGACATCGGCATCGACAAGTACTTCAGCTTCGTCGTTCTGAAGTCGCCGATTGTGAAGTCACACCTGCCGTTGACCAGCCTCTTCCCGGCCTAACGGTTTTGATCAGCCAACATATTGCCGCACCAGTTCCGGTTCCAGAACCAGATTGTCCAGCCACGCCGGATCAAGCTTCGGCACAGAGGAGAAGAGCAGTTTCGAATAGGGATGCTTGGGGGCCTTGATGCCCTCCCGCGTCAACTGCTCCACCTTTTCCCCGTGATACATGACCACGATCTCGTCACAGATGGCCTCGACGACTGAAAGATCGTGACTGATGAAAATATAAGATAGATCAAGTTCGCGCTGCAGTTCCTTGAGCAACTCGATAATGGCGGTCGCGACGACCGTATCGAGTGCCGAGGTGATCTCGTCGCAAATGATCAATTTCGGCTCCGCGGCCAGGGCACGAGCAAAGTTGACACGTTGCTTCTGCCCGCCGGACAGTTCAGCCGGATGCCTGTAACGCAGGTTTCTCGGCAGGTGGACCATATCGAGAAGTTCATCAACCCGCTTGCTGCGGTCTTGAGCGCTCATGCCGTGGTAGAAGGTCAGCGGTCGCCCCAGAATATCTTCGATAGGCTTGGCCGGATTGAGCGCGGTGTCTGCAGACTGGAAGACGATCTGCATGTGCTGCAGCTGATCCCGGGTGCGGTTTTTTGATGCCGGGGGCATTTCCTGCCCGTCGAAGAGGACCCGTCCGGCGCTGGCGGGCAGCATGCCGGAGATCGTTCTCGCCAAGGTCGACTTGCCGCAGCCGGATTCGCCGATAATGCCCAGATTTCTGCCCTTTTCGAGCTCAAAGCTCACGGATCGAACGGCTCGGATAAGCGGCAATCCGTCCGCTTGAATCTGACCGTAACCGGATGTCACATCTTCAATACGCAGCAGCGGTGTTGCTGCAGCCTCTTTTCGCCCGGAAAACTCGAAATGTCTGGGCTCGAATGCAGCCAGAAGTTCCCGGGTATAAGGATGTTTCGGTGCCTGCAGGATATCCTGTGTTGTGCCGGTTTCCTGGACCTCGCCGTCTTTCAAGACGACGATCCGGTCAGCGATCTGGGCAACAACGGCCAGATCATGCGAAACATAGACACCGGCAATGCCGCCCTGCTGCATGACCGACTTGAAAGCCTTGAGGACGTCGATCTGTGTCGTCACATCAAGCGCAGTGGTGGGCTCGTCGAAGATCATCAACTTCGGATCCCCGATCAGTGCCATGGCGGCGGCAAGGCGCTGCAACTGTCCCCCCGACACCTGATGGGGGTAGCGGTTACCGATGTTTTCGGCATCCGGCAGGGAAAGCGCGCGGAACAGTTCAATTGCGCGAAGGCGTGCCTGGGCCGGTGGCATGAGTTTGTGAATCCGGGTTACCTCGAACACCTGATCCATGATTGTTGCCGATGGATTGAAGGCAGCGGCCGCACTTTGCGGCACGTAGGCGACCTCGGTACCGCGCACCTGCTGGCGCTGTTTTTCCGAAAGCCGGGCCATGTCCTTGCCGTCGACCAGCAACGACCCTTTGGTGATCTCGCAGCCGCGTCTGGCATAGCCCATCAGCGAGAGCGCGATGGTCGTCTTGCCCGAGCCGCTTTCCCCGATCAGCGCAACGATCTCACCCTTGGCAATATCCAGATCGACACCCTTGATGATCTCGATCCGGCGTCCGGCGTCCGTTGTCGCTTCGACATGAAGATTTCTGATTTCTACGAGATTGGTCATGTTCAGGCACTCCGATCCCGGATTTTACGCGGCAGATTGTCGATCAGCAGATTGACGCTGATGGTCAGGCTGGCGATGGCTAACGAGGGTGCGATCACGGCTGCCGAGGCATAAGAGAGGCTCTGGATATTCTCATGCACGAGGGCGCCCCAGTCCGCCAGCGGCGGCTGCACGCCAAGTCCGAGGAAGGACAGGCCGGAGAGCAGCAGCACGATGAAGACAAAGCGGATTCCGAAATCGGCGAGCACGGGGCGAATGATGTTGGGCAGGATTTCCGCACAGACGAGATAAAGGGTGCTTTCTCCGCGAATGCGAGCGACCGCGACAAAGTCCATGGTGTTGACATTGACCGCGAGCGCCCGGGCAAAGCGGAAAGAGCCCGGTGTGTAGATAAATGCAAGCGTCAGGATGAGCGCCGGCAAGGAAGACCCGACCGCAGCAACCACAACAAGACCGAAAAGCTTGCTGGGGATCGACAGCATCGCGTCCATGAAACGGCTGAGCAATGTATCGAACCATCCGCCGATAACCGCCGCGGCCATGCCGAGGACAACGCCGCTCGTTGTGGCGATAAGAACGCCCGCAAGAGAGACACCCAGAGTGTAGCGAGCCCCCATGATGATGCGGGAGAGCATGTCTCGCCCCAGGTAGTCCGAACCAAGCCAGAATTTGCTGCTTATCGGGCCGAAAAAGTCGGTATCAACGATCTTGCCCGGCGAATAGGGAACAAGATGTGGTGCAAAAGCGGCCACGAACGCCCAGAACAGGATGACGGCCAACGCGATCATGCCAATCGGGCTGAAGGTGTAGCCGAAACGGTGAGCCGACATGGTTGTGGCGGTCTGCTTCATTTGCGGAGCCTCGGATTGGAAATAATGGCGATGATGTCGGCAATCGTGATCAGGATCAGGTAACCGGCACAGAAGATCACCGCGCAGGTCTGGATCAACGGCAGGTCACGCGTCGCGACGGCGTCTACCATCAGCTTGGCAATGCCCGGATAATTGAAGATCGTTTCGATGATGATGACGCCGCCGATCAGATAGGACAGCGACAGTGCAAGCGCATTGACGATGGGACCCAGCGCGTTCGGCAATGCGTGGCGCAGAACCATCCGGCTACGCGACGCCCCCTTCAGGAGAGCCATTTCGACATAGGGTGTGTCGAGCGTCTCGATCACGGCGGCACGCGTCATGCGAATGATCTGTGCCGAGACCACGAAGGTCAGCGTGACGACCGGCATCGCATACATTCTCAACATGTCGGAAACGGAGTGGATTTCATTGACGAAGGAGATCGCGGGCAGCCACCGCAAATAGACGGCAAAGATAAGCACCGCGGTGGAGGCGATCACGAACTCGGGCACGGAAATCACACCAATGGTCAAAACGGTGACGATCCGGTCATAGAGTGATCCCCTGGCGACTGCGGAGGTAATGCCAAGCGTCAGCGCGAAGGGAACGGCGATCACCGTGGTGATAGCTGCAAGCTCCAGGGTATTGAGGAACCGGTTTCCAATGAGCGTGGATATTTCCATGTTGTTGGCGTAGGACTTGCCAAGATCGCCAGTCACGAAGCCGAACGCCCAATGGAAGAAGCGCGTAATAGCGGGATCGTTGAGATGCATCGCTTCACGCAGTCCCGCCACCGCTTCCGGCGTGGCAGCCTGGCCAAGCAAAATGGTGGCCGTGTCGCCCGGCAGCATATTCGTCGTGAAGAACACCGCGAATGATACGATAACAAGGGTGATGATCGCGATGCCCAATCGCTTCAGGATCAGGCGTCCGATTTCAGAGTTCATGGAAGATCTCCAGCCGCAATGTCCGATGCCGGCGGCCAAGCCACTTTCCCATCAAACATGTTCAAAAAGAAGAGCCTATTGCTCCCGGCCCGCCTGTGTGTTGCGGCCATTCGTTCTGTCGCGCAATAGTCTGGCAACACTCATATCCGGAGGGCGTTGCCCTCCGGATATGGCTCCTGAGATCAGGATTCAAGCCAGATATGTTCTGCCATCGAGTAGCCCATCATGCCCGCGACAGGGTTGGTCAACAGACCCTTCACCTTGGTGGAAAGTGCATCCGCATTGGTGATGTAGGCAGGAATGATTGTACCAGCGTCATCGGAGATCATGGTCTGCATTTCGTTGTAGATCTCGTGCCGCTTTGTCTGATCGAGCATACCGCGCGCCTCAAGCAGCATCTTGTCGAACTTCGGCGACTTGTACTGGCTCTCGTTCCAGGGAGCGTTGGACGCATAGAGCAGCGAGAAAAAGATATCCGGCGTCGGGCGCGGATCGATGTTGCCGAAGTGGATCGGAGCCTTGAGCCAGTATTTGCTCCAGTAGCCGTCTGAGGGCACGCGCTGCACGTCTAGGTTAAGACCGATATCGGCCCCTGCGGCCTGGACGATCATGGCCATATCGACAGCATTGCCGGCAGCATCCGAGGTGATGACAGGGATGGACTGGCCGAGCACTCCGGCTTTTTCGAAGTAATGCTTCGCCTTGTCCGGATCGAACTCCTTCGGCTTGAGATCGGCATTATGGTAGACGTTAGCTGGCGAAATTGGCTGATCGTTGCCGATTTCTCCATAGCCGCGCAGTGCCGAGCTGATGATCTGATCGCGATTGATCAGATATTTCATGCCCGTGACAAACTCCGGCTTGTTCATGTCGAGGCGGATATTGAGGTTCGTATAGTTGCCGTTTGTCGACTTGGACAATTCAAAGCCGCTTTGGGATTCGACCAGCTTTGTCGAACGCGGGTTGATGGCAGCCGCCAAATGGATATCGCCCGCCAGAAGGGCGTTGACGCGGGCATTGTCGTCACCGATCGCGAAGAACTCGAAGCTATCGATATGCGGCAGACCCGGCTTCCAGTAATTCTGGTTTTTCTTCATGATCGAGCGCACGCCTGGCTCAAATGTTTCAAGCGTGAACGGACCGGTGCCGATCCCCTTCGAGAAGTCGGTCGTGCCGTCCTGAACGATCATGAAGTGCTGCAGTGCCAGAATGAACGGCAGGTCGGCGTTCGCTGCTTCGAGAACGATCTCGACCGTCGACGGGTCGACAGCCTTGATCTCGGCAAACTGCGCGGCGATCTTTGCGACCTTGGATCCGACACTCGGGTCCAGATGGCGGTTCAGCGCGAAGACGACGTCGTCGGAGGTGAGCGCCTTCCCGTCATGATAGGTCACGCCCTTGCGAAGCGTCGCTGTCCAGGTCTTGGCGTCCTTGGACTCGAGCTTCTCGGCGAGTTCCATCTGGGGAACGCCGCTGCCATCGATGACGGTCAGCCGGTTGTAGAGGGAGCAGCAGCGCACATAGTCGGTGCCGTTCGAAGCCTTGGCCGGGTCGAGTGTGTCGGCATTTGAGGACGACAGACCTGCGGCCTTGAAATGCCCGCCGGAAACCGGGGTTCCGGCAACAGCGCTCGAGGCGCGGCCGAAAATCGCGCTACCAGCTGTAACGGCAACGCCGCTCGCCAGCATCAACTTCAGGAGATCGCGGCGGGACGCACCGCGACGGATGGCATCTTCGACCTTTGCGTCGTCGGACTTCGTCCAATTGGTAATTTTATCAGTCATTACATTCCCCTCTTCGGTCGGTTTGGGTGGCGGCCGTCTTGATTGCGGACCTTCCAGCCTTGGTTGGTTTTCACAGCCACCCTTTGCGGATTTCGTGTTGGCAATGTGTTAGCTACTTGTCTCTTCGGAACCTTCGCTTCCCGGGTTCACCCAAGGTTCCCACTGTCAAAGTCTGAAGGAGGAAAATATTTCCCTTCATTCAGTCTCTGATCCAAGTTGCCGATTACTCCTTTTCCCACCTTTAGTGTTTCATGCCAGCGTTGGCTTATTCTCCGTAATTGCCGGTCGCGGCAGCATTAAATTGCGAACTTTGTTGCTCCGGCAGTATTTCGG
Source organism: Labrenzia sp. ATLA3 (assembly GCF_057180185.1). Classification (NCBI taxonomy): domain Bacteria; kingdom Pseudomonadati; phylum Pseudomonadota; class Alphaproteobacteria; order Hyphomicrobiales; family Stappiaceae; genus Labrenzia; species Labrenzia sp. ATLA3. The sequence goes on along the minus strand of NZ_JBXUKV010000005.1, from coordinate 65,486 downwards.
GAATCCTCTCTCAAGCCATGACGGACCTGACATCCGGGTCGGCGAGCGTCTGATCCAGCGTTTCGCGGGTCCGCTCGATGATTGCGTCGATCTCGGCATCGGTACAGCAAAGCGGCGGCGCATAGCCGAGAACGCCCTGCGGAAAGGCGCGGATGACAAGACCATTGTCCCATGCCCGGTCAAAGACGCGCCTGGCTGCCATGGCCGCAGCTGGAAGCGGGGTTTTTTTAGCCTTGTCGGTAACAAGTTCGACGCCTGCCAGCATGCCGCGGCCACGAACTTCGCCGACCAGCGGATGATCGCGCAGACTTTCCAGTCCGGCCATCAGCCGGGCACCCGCTTTGCGACCATTTTCAAGCAGGCCACCTTCGTAAAGCTTCAGCACCTCAAGCGCGACCGCCGCACTGACGGGATGGGCGGAGTAGGTATAGCCGTGGCCGACCGCGGCTTCACCCGCACCATCGGCAATCACGTCATAGACGCCATCCGACATGAAAACAGCGCCCATCGGCACGTAGCCGGAGGTCAGGCCCTTGGCGACCGTCATCATGTCCGGGACAATGTCTTCCGCCTCGCTGGCAAAAAGCGGCCCGGTGCGACCGAAACCGGTGATGACCTCGTCAGCGATGAAGAGGATACCGTATTCATGGCAAAGGTCGCGGATAGCCTTGATCCAGCCTTTCGGCGGCACAATGACACCGCCGGATCCCTGGATCGGCTCCGCGTAAAATGCGGCAACACGGTCCGGCCCGATTTCTTCGATCTTGGCCTTCAGGGCGGAAAGCGACGCGGACGTGATTGTTGCCGCATCGTCTCCGACAGGGTTGCGATAGGGATAAGGCGAAGGGATTTTATGCTGCCAGTCGAAGGGAACGCCAAAGCCGGTATGGAAGGCGGGCAGCGCGGTCAGTCCGGCGCCAACCGTCGAAGACCCGTGATAGCCCTGCTGGATCGAGATAAACTGATCGCGCTGCGGCTGACCCTTGGCATTCCAGTAGTAGTGGACAAACCGAACGGTCGAATCCACGGCATCCGATCCGCCGAGTGTGAAATAACACCTGTTCAGGTCACCCGGTGCACGTTCGGCAAGTTCGGATGCCAGCCGGATGGCAGGCTCCGACCCGAGGTCAAAATATCCCGTGGCGTAAGGCAACTCCCGCATCTGACGGGCTGCGGCCTCAACGATACTTTCATGGCCGTACCCGGCATTGACGCACCAGAGCCCCGCGAAGCCGTCGATAAGCTGGTGGCCGCTGGAATCGGTAACGGTTGCCCCGTTGGCGGATTTCAAGACCCGCACACCCTGGCGTTCGTGTCCACGATAGGACGCGACAGGGTGGATCAGATGGGCACGATCAAGTTCGTTCAGGGAATTGGCGAGCACTATGCTTCTCCAGATTGATTTCAGCCGAGGGCCTGGTTGGCCAGCGCGTAGACTTTTCGCCGTGCCTGTTCTGCATTGTCTTTGGGAGGGCGCCGCATCGCCACGCCGCCGCCGGAATGGGCAAGCCCGATTTCGGCAAGCCAGGGCGCGAGGCCGGTTTCGCTTCCCGTGTCGATACGAAGGAACGCCCCGGGGCGCGAGGAGACGTGATAGGCAATGAGTGCGCGGGCCGCCTCACTGTCGGGCGCAATGACCGGGCCGATCACGTCGCCGCGCCCGAATTGCCGGATCGCAGCATAGGCTTCGACGGCACCGGCCTTGCGGATCACCGCAATGCTGCCGCACGCCACTAGCGCATCGATCATCTTCGATCGGTCTGCACCGTAGGCTTCGCGGTCGAGCGTCTTCAGAGCATCAAGATCGCCGGCAGCCATTTCTTCAACGCCCACCGGGGTGTCGCAGGAAACCGCCTGACCTTGGCACTGGAGGATCGTGCCGGTGGCTACAAAGCCAAGCTTTTCATAAAGCGGCAGTCCTTCCTGCGTCGCAATGAGGCGAAGCGGGCGATCCCCAGCCAGAACAAACGCCTTTTCCATGAGCTTTCGGCCAACACCGAGGCCGCGCATGGACTTGTCGACGATAACCATATTGATCGTGGCGCAATCGTCGCCGTAGGGCGTCACAAGCGTCGTGCCGGTGACACGGCCTTCCGCGTCGGTTGCGACAACGCCAGTGCTCAGCTGCTGCACGAGCATCCAGTCTTCGCGACGATGCGGCCAGTTTTCGGCGCGCGTCAGCGCAAGTGCACCATCAATATGCTCCGGCCCGAAAGCACCAATATCAATTTGGCTCTGCATGAGTGATCCTTTCCTGATGAGAAGTTTCGGACAGGAAAGGCAAGCTATTCATCTAAATGCGTGGGGCTGCGCACTATCTTCTGCCAAACCACGGCGCGCATCCCGCATATTGTGCTGGCAAGGCATTTAACGTACTGGCGGACAGGCGTTTCGACCGGCACCTTGAAGGGCTGCCGTGCAATTCTGTGCCAAACCGGGCGGCAATTTAAAAACTTTGTGCTTCCAGAACAGCCAATTCGCTCGGCCACGCGAAGTCTCGTCACTTTATGATGATGTCAACGACACACATAGACAGAGGAAGACCTTCATGGCCCCCATTCGCCCGAAATATGTCACCTTCGATTGTCACGGCACCCTGATTCATTTCGACATGGCCGGTGCTGCCCGCGACCTTTACAGCGACCAGCTGGATGAGCCGGCGATGCAGAAATTCATAAAGAATTTCTCTGCCTATCGTTTCGACGAAATCATGGGAGCCTGGAAGCCCTATGCCGAGGTAGTCCATAATTCGCTGCAGCGGACCTGCAAGGCCAACGGCGTCACCTTTCGGGATGAAGACGCGCAGATGATCTATGAACGCGTGCCGACCTGGGGACCTCATCCGGATGTGCCTGCAGGTCTCGCAAAGGTCGCCAAGGAAATTCCGCTGGTCATCCTTTCCAACGCCATGGACTCGCAGATCATGTCCAATGTCGAGAAGCTCGGCGCGCCCTTCCATAAGGTCTATACCGCCGAACAGGCGCAAGCCTACAAGCCGCGCTTCCAGGCTTTTGAATATATGTTCGACATGCTGGGTTGCGGCCCGGAAGACGTTTTGCATTGCTCGTCTTCTTTCCGCTACGACCTGATGTCGGCGCATGATCTTGGCATCAAGAACAAGGTCTGGGTGAACCGTGGCCATGAACCGGCCAACCCCTACTACGGCTATACCGAGATCGCCGATATTTCCGGCCTCCCCGGCGTCGTCGGCCTGTAGGAAAGTCGATGACGATGAAATTCGTATCCTATTGGCATGACACGGCGCCGGCCTTTACCGGCGCCGCCAAAGGGCCGGTCAGCGGGCACTATGATGTCGCCATCATCGGTGCGGGCTTTACCGGGCTTGCCGCTGCACGACACCTTGCCAAGACGGGGGCGAAGGTCGTCGTACTGGAAAGCGAACGCGTCGGCTTCGGTGCATCGGGCCGCAACGGCGGGCATCTGAACAACGGGCTGGCTCACAGTTATCTCGGCGCGAAGGCTCAACTTGGCAAGGAGCGCGCCATTGCGCTTTACAAGGCGCTGGACGATTCCATCGACACCATTGAGGCCTTGATCGCGGAAGAGGGCATCGACTGCGATTTTCGCCGCTCGGGCAAGCTGAAGCTCGCCTCCAAGCCCAAGCATTTCGATGCGATCGCACGCAATTTCGAAGCGCTGAACAAGGAATGCGACCCGGAAACGGCACTGTTGACGGCCGAAGACCTCAAAAGCGAGGTCGGCTCACCATTTCATGGCGCAATGCTCTCGAGGAAGAGCGCCGTCATGCACATGGGCCGCTATGTGGTGGGTCTGGCCGATGCGGCAGCGCGCCATGGCGCAGTCATCTTTGAAGACGCTGCCGTCAGCGATCACAGCGAAGCCAATGGCATTCATACCCTTCGCACCTCCCGCGGCGAGGTGACAGCGGCCGACGTGATCCTGGCAACGGGCGCTTATACGACACAGAATTTTTCCTACTTCCGCCGGCGCATCATTGCCGTTGGCAGTTTCCTGATCGCCACACGGCCGTTGACCGAGAGCGAAGCTGCAGCCGTGATGCCGGGCAACCGCACCTGCGTCAACACGATGAACATCGGCAACTACTGGCGTCTTTCACCGGATAATCGGCTGATTTTCGGTGGACGTGCGAAATTTTCCGCGACCTCTGACCAGCGCTCGGATTCAACATCCGGCGAGATCCTGCGCGAAAGCATGGAACGCATCTTTCCGCAACTCAAAGGTATCGACATCGACTATTGCTGGGGCGGGCTTGTCGATATGACCGCAGACCGTTACCCCCGCGCCGGCTTCCATGAGGGTCTGTGGTACGCCATGGGCTACTCCGGGCACGGGGCCCAGCTTTCAACCCAACTGGGCATGATGGTGGCCGACGCCATCCTTGGCCGTGCCGATCGCAATCCGATGCGCGACTATCCCTGGCCAGCAGTGCCCGGCCACTTCGGCAAGCCCTGGTTCCTGCCGCTGGTCGGCCAGTATTACAAGATGCTCGACAAGTTCCAGTGAAGCCCTCCCTGTTCCCCCAGGGCTCAAACTAAAGGAGCTGATTGCACGCAATCAGCTCCTTCTTTTTGTCTTCACACTTGAAAACAACGGAGCGGTCTCAAGACCGCTCCGCTTTCCATCTCAGGCGAGCCCGCCCATGTGAAAGCTCTTGGTTTCAAGATATTCCTCGATCCCCATTTGAGCGCCCTCGCGGCCAAGGCCGGATTGCTTGACGCCGCCGAAGGGGGCAACTTCCATCGAGATGAGGCCAGTGTTAAGGGCCACCATGCCAAACTCCAGCGCCTCGCCGACGCGCCAGGCACGCTTCAGGTTCTCCGTATAGAAATAGGAAGCAAGGCCGAAGGGCGTTCCATTGGCAATGGCAATGGCTTCTTCTTCGGTCTCGAAGCGGAAGAGCGGCGCCACAGGCCCGAAGGTCTCTTCGCTGGCAAGCTGCATGTCGGTTGTCGCGCCCGTCAGAACGATTGGTGCGGTGTATTGGCGACCGTTCGGCATTTCGGGTGTCTGGGTAATGACCTTGCCGCCCTTCTCCAAGGCATCGGCAACATGACGTTCGATCTTTTCAATCGCCGCGCTATTGATCATCGGCCCGATGGACACACCCGCTTCCGTGCCGGGCCCAACCTTCATTTCTTCGACGCGTGCCTTCAGCTTGGCGGCAAACGCGTCGTAAACGCCGGACTGCACCAGAATGCGGTTGGCGCAAACGCACGTCTGGCCACCATTGCGGAATTTCGAGGCAAGAGCGCCTTCGATTGCAAGATCAAGATCAGCGTCATCGAAGACGATGAAGGGGGCATTGCCACCAAGTTCGAGGCTCAGGCGTTTGACGCTGTCGGCAGCGCCACGCATCAGGAGTGAGCCGACCCGCGTGGAGCCGGTGAAGGAGATCTTGCGCACCGTCTCGTTCGCCATGATCTCGTTGCCAATGTCTGTCGGCATGCCGGTGACGATGTTGATTACGCCGGCGGGGATGCCTGCCCGCTCGGCAAGCAGACCAAGTGCCAGCGCCGAATAGGGTGTGAATTCCGAAGGCTTGATGACCACCGTGCAGCCGGCGGCCAGTGCAGGCGCAACCTTGCGGGTGATCATTGCATTCGGGAAATTCCACGGCGTGATAATGCCGCAGACACCGACCGGCTCCTTCAGCACGAGTATGCGGCGGTCGTTGCTCGGCGCGGGGATCATGTGACCGTTGACACGGCGCGCCTCCTCTGCAAACCATTTGACGAAGGACGCTCCATAGCGGATTTCGCCGCGCGCCTCGTCCAGCGGCTTGCCCTGCTCGCTTGTCAGGATGAGCGCCAGGTCCTCGAGATTTTCGATCATCAGGTCATGCCAAGCCTCCAGAAGCTTGGCGCGCTCGGCATGGGTCTTGGCTTTCCAGGTCTTCCAGGCCGCATCTGCAGCCTCGATCGCGGCGCGGGTATCCTCGCCGTCCATATCGGGCACGGTGCCCAGCGTTTCCTGCGTCGCCGGATTGGTGACGTCGACGGTCTTTCCGGAGCGGGCTGCAACCCAGTTTGCACCGATCAGCCCTTCCTGGCTGAAAAGACTCTTATCCTTGAGGTTCAGCATCGAAATATCCTTACAGTGTTATCAGTGCATTCTTGACCGCGCTCGTGATCGCGGCGGTCGTATCTTTTCCAGGCGTGGTGCCGATGCCCTTGCCGGTGGTGATCGCCAGCGCCTCCATGATGCGCCGGGCCGCCTGGGTTTCGCCCAGGTGCTCCAGCATCATGGCGCCGGACCAGATGGTCGCCATCGGGTTCGCGATGCCTTTGCCGGCAATATCCGGGGCCGAGCCGTGGACAGGTTCGAACATGGAGGGGGCAGCGCGGTCGGGATTGATGTTGGCCGAGGCGGCAAAACCAAGGCCGCCCTGAATGGCCGCGCCCAGATCCGTCAGGATATCGCCAAAGAGGTTCGAGGCGACGATGACATCGAGACTTTCCGGCGCCATGACCATGCGAGCGGCGAGCGCATCGACATGATAACTCGTCACCTCGACCTCCGGATATTCGGGGGCCAGCTTCTGGGTGATCTCGTCCCAGAAAACCATGGAATATTTCTGCGCATTGGACTTGGTGACAGAGGCCAGCTTGCCACGACGGGCTTTTGCCTGTTCGAAACCGAAGCGGATTATGCGTTCGACACCCGCGCGCGTGAAGATCGAGGTTTCGACGGCGACCTCGTTGTCCATGCCCTGGTGGACCCGCCCACCGGCGCCTGAATACTCACCTTCGGTATTCTCGCGGATACAGAGAATGTCGAAAGCCTCTGCTTTCAACGGACCTTGAACGCCCGGCAGAAGGCGGTGGGGGCGGATGTTGGCATATTGGACAAACGCCTTGCGGATGGGCAGCAACAGGCCGTGCAGCGAGACAGCATCCGGCACCTCTTTCGGCCAGCCGACCGCCCCCAGTAGAATGGCGTCGAAGCCGCGCAGCGTCTCGATACCGTCTTCCGGCATCATCCGCCCTGTTTCCTTGTAGAAGGCGCAGGACCAGGGAAACTCGGTGCCCTTGAGCGCAAATCCGGAGCTTTCGGCGACCGAATTCAGGATTTCCCAGGCAGCGTCGATGACGTCGACTCCGATGCCGTCGCCGGGGATCAATGCGATTGAATAGGTTTGCATGGTTTTCCTTAGAGGCTGATGAGGACACTCTTTGTCTTGCGGTTGGCTTGGAAGGCCTCACGGCCAAGGTCCTTGCCGATACCAGAACGCTTGTAGCCGCCGGTCGGCAGGATATGGTCGCGCGAACGGCTATAGCGATTGACCCACACAGTGCCCGCTTCAAGCTTGCGAGCAAAGCGGATCGTGCGCGACAGGTCTTTGGTGAAAAGGCCCGAAGCAAGGCCGTAGACAGGGTGCGCAGAAAGCGCCAGGGCTTCTTCCTCGGTTTCGAATGTCTGGACCGTCAACACAGGCCCGAAGATTTCCTCGACAATGGCAGGGTTCGTCTGATCGACATTGCCGATCAAGGTTGGCTCGAAGAAATAGCCCTCACCTGCGATCAGACCACCGCCCGTGAGACATTCGCCTCCGGCGGACTTTGCTGCGTCAACAATGCTGGCGATGCGGGCACGCTGTCGTTCGGAGATGATTGGCGAATATTGTGTTGTTTCGTCCCAGGTAGCTCCGGGACGGGCGGTTTTCATTTGCTCAATGATCGCAGCGACAAGCTCTTCTGCGACGGATTTTTCAATGATCAGCCGGGTGCCCGCGACGCAGGCCTGGCCGGCGTTGAACATGACGCTGCCGGCGATTGCCGATGCGGCTTTCGCGATGTCGGCATCGGCAAACACGATCTGCGGGCTCTTGCCACCAAGTTCCAGCGTCATCGGCTTGATGCCGGTGCGTGCGATGTTTTCCATGATTGCCGAGCCCGCACGGGTCGAACCGGTAAAGCTCACCTTGGCGATGTCCTCATGACCGGTAAGGGCGTTGCCGGTAAGCGGGCCGTCGCCGAGAACCACATTGAAAAGACCTGCCGGAATGCCGGCTTTCACGGCAAGCTGTGCCATGTAAACGGTTGAGAAGGGCGTCATTTCCGATGGCTTGATGACCACCGCATTGCCTGCGGCAAGCGCCGGACCGAGCTTCCATCCCGCCATGGAGATAGGGAAATTCCAAGGTGTGATCGCGCCCACGACCCCGTAGGGTTCACTCACGATCATGCCACAGGTCTGATCATCGGTCGGAACCAGATCGCTGCCTTCCTTGTCTGCAAATTCGGCAAAGAAGCGGATCTGTTCGGCAGTCACGGCAATGTCACCAGCAATAAGCTGACCAACAGGCCGTGTGGAAGACAGGGCTTCGATCTTCGCCAGCGTTTCCGCTTCTTCTTCGATCAGGTCTGCCCAGGCCTGTAGCGCCTTGGTCCGCTCGCGCGGGCGCACCCCGCCCCAATTGCTGGCCTTGAGCGTTTGCTTGGCATTTTCGACGGCGCGGTCGACCAGACCGGTATCTGCAACAGGACACTCGGCATAGGCCTTTGCGTCAGAGGGCCGGCGCATCTCGATCCCGTCCGAAGCCGGGACGAGTTCACCGCCGATGAAATGGCCGATGGGCAGAGACAGGCTGTCCGGGTCGAAACTGAGACTCATGAGAGGTCTTCCTTGAGAGGTCCGCATCCTCGCCCGAACGTCCGAGTACGAATGGCTTTGCTCATCTGTTGCGGCCGACGTTTCTTGCGTTTTGGCGGGCAACGGCAGTCCAATCTTCCAAGAGAAAAAAGCTGCTGCCCTCGCCGGTCTTGTCAGTTCACCACGACGTAGAATTTGCGCACTGTCTCAATTGTCTTCCAGACGCCGACAAAGCCGGGCTTCATCACGAAGCTGTCGCCGGTTTTGTAGATGACCGGTTCGCCGCCCTCAGGGGTGATTTCGACGCGGCCGGAGAGGATGTGGCAGAATTCGAAAACCTCGCCCTTGATCGACTTCGTTTCGCCCGGTGTCGCTTCCCAGACACCGGAAAGAACCTTGCCATCCTTTGCTTCGTCCATCGCCCAGGTCTTGAAGGATGGCGATCCGGCAATCAGCTTCTCGGGCGCTGGCTGGGATTCACGCGGAGCAAAGGTTGGATTCGGGTCGAGGGTTTTCAGCAGGGACATGTTGATCCTTTCAGGTGTTTCAATAGCCACGACGTCTGTCGACGAGCCCGACAGGATCGAGTCCGGCGCGGTGCCGTTTGATGTTTTCAATGACGGTTCGCGCAGCACTCGCTGGTTGGGTAACGCTGGCAATATGAGGCGTGAGGATGATCCTGGGGTGTGACCAGAAAGGATGCCCCTTAGGCAGCGGCTCCGGATCGGTGACGTCGATCATCGCAGCCGAAAGATGGCCGTTGTCGAGTGCGTCTGTCAGGGCGGCATGGTCAAGCTGCGGACCGCGGCCCGCGTGAATGAGGGCGGCCCCCTCAGGTAACTTTGCAAAAAGGTCTGCATTGAGAAAGCCGCGCGTCTCGTCCGTCAACGGCAGGAGGCAGACCAGAATGTCACTTGTCCGAAGCATCTCTGCGAGACCATCAGCACCGTGGTGGCAGGTGACGCCGTCAATCACGCGGGCGCTGCGAGACCAGCCCGAAAGCGAAAAGCCGAGCGGCTTCAATCGCTCGATGACCGCCTGTGCCAGCACGCCCAGCCCAAGCACGCCGACGCGGCGCTCCTCGGCCTGCATCTGCGGCAAGGGCGACCAGAGCCGATGTCTTTGCTGGTCGAGATAGGCGGGCAGATTGCGGTGAAGTGCCAATGTGGCCAGAAGCACATATTCCTGCATCATCCGGGCAATGCCATCCTCGACCATGCGAACAATTTTCACATGCTCCGGCACCAGATCGAAATTGAACTGGTCAACGCCTGCCCCGATGGAAAACAGGACTTCAAGGTTTCTGTAGCGGTCGAGATCGTCCGGCATTCCCCAGGTCAGCAGGTACCGCACGTCTTCAGAAGCAACGTCATTTTCATCCATGCTGAAGGGGACATCCGGCAGCGCTTCCGCAAATGCTTCTGCAAAGATTGCACCGCGTTCCGCATCGGACCTGAAAAGAAATGTCATAGCATGCGATCCCGCTCAGGCCTGGCAGCGCTGGCCGAGCGCTTCGATGAAGGTCTGGCAGGCGACAAGCTCACTTTCGAGAATGAACTCGTCGGGCTTGTGCGCCCGCCCGATATCGCCCGGGCCGCAGATGAGAGCATCTATGCCAGCCCCCTGATAAAGGCCAGCTTCGGTGCCGTAGCTGACCGCCCCTAGCGCCGTTTGATGCGTGAGGTCCTCGATCAGGGATACCAGTGGCGAGGTCACATCGAGCGCGAGCGCCGGATAAGCGCTCATTTCATTCCATTCGACCGAATACCCCATCTCGCGCAACGCTTCGGCCTTGTTCCGGATTGGGGTCAGGAGACTTTGCGGATCGACACCCGATATTGCGCGCGCTTCCAGTTCAAGCCGGCATAAGTCCGGCACGATGTTGATAGCCTTGCCACCAGAGATCACCCCGGCCTGCAGCGAGGAATAAGGTGGCTCGAAGGCTTGATCGAACGGACCCGAAGACAGCTGTTCCGCTGCCTCGATAGCCGCATTCAATACGCCTGCCATGGCATGAATGGCATTGAGCCCGAGATCGGGTCGGGAGGAGTGACCGGCACGCCCCTGAATGGTGACGCTTGCCGCAGACTTGCCCTTGTGGGCGAGCACCGCCCGCATGTTGCTGGGCTCCCCAATGATCGCGCCCAATGGGGCAGCGCAAAGATCCGGCAACGCGGCAAGCAGATGTGGCACGCCCCGGCAACCGGCCTCTTCATCGTATGAAAATGCCAGATGCACAGGCCGAGCAAGACCCATCTTGGCCAGCTTCGGGGCAGCAGCGAGCGCTGCAGCCAGATAACCTTTCATGTCTGTCGTGCCACGACCGTACAGCCGCTCGCCGTCACGTCGGAGGCAGAACGGGGAGGATGTCCATTCCGCCAACTCTGCCGGCACGACGTCCATATGGCCGGAGAGGATGTAGCCGGGAACGTCCCGGGGGCCGATGGTGGCAAACAGGTTGCTCCGGTCGCCTTCCGGGCCAGGCAGAACGGTAACCGCGATACCCTCCGCCTCCAGGTAGGAGCAAATCCAGTCAACAATCTCGCCGTTAGGCGTCCCTACCACGGTAGGAAACGAGACCAGCTGCTCCAGAATGTCAGTCGCTTTCATGTTTTCCCCGGCAAATGGCATCGACAAGCGGTCCCATAATTCAAATTGCACGCATGAAGCATGACGGATTGTTGCGGGATTGAATGCCGAACCTGCGCTCACTTCGGTCGAATGTTTTGCTTTTGGGGGTCTTAAGAGCAATTTATGCGGCGGCGCAGGTTTACGATGGTCAGGGCGCTGCGCAAATATGGCGCGCTGGTCAATAACACTCTTGATTGCCGGGAGCGAGGCTTTGGGGCCAAGCAAAAAAAATCAGATCGACGCTTTTTCAATGCATATTGCCGACGTGCAGGATGCCGATCTCGACCAATTGCATGCGCTGTCGATTTCCGTCGGCTGGCCGCACCGGGGCGAAGACTGGCAGTTCTTGCGCGAGGTCGGCGAGGGTGTCGTCACCAACGACGAAATCGGCAGGATCATGGGTTCCGCCATGTGGTACCGCCAGGCTGAAAACCTGGCCACAATCGGCATGGTCATCACGTCTCCCCGGCTGCAAACGCAAGGAACCGGCCTCTGGCTGATGGAATATGCGTTGAATGAGCTTGAGGGCTGTAACCTCAGGCTCAATGCCACGCGCGCGGCCCAACGGCTTTATCATTCGCTCGGCTTTACGCCGGAAAAGACGGTTTTCCAGTGTCAGGGTGTCGTGAAGGATGGCGCCGGTGCCGCATGTGATGCGCCGCAAGGCGACCTTCGTGTCCTCACGAAAGACGATCTGCCGGCAATCACGGCGCTTGACGGCGCGGCTTTCGGTGTTGAGCGTGCGGGTTTGATCGACAAGCTCCTGGCGCAATCGGTGGGCTATGGCCTTTATCGCGACGGCGCATTGACGGCCTTCGCGCTCTGCAGACGTTTCGGGCGCGGCCATGTGGTTGGCCCCATTGTCGCGTCGAACGATGCAGACGCAATCGACGTTCTTTCACCTCACATCAAAGAGCATGAAGGCCGATTTCTGCGGCTCGACACCCACTTCGAAAGCGGTGATTTCGCGCATCTGGTTACCGGCGGCGGCATGTCCGTTTTCGATACGGTCCTCACCATGTCACTGGGCGAGCGGCTGCGGAAATTTGGAACGGATGTTGTCGAGGGCCCTGTCACCTACTCGCTTGTCAGCCAGACGCTCGGCTAGGTGGTTCTGCCTGAGCGCTATGGAGATCAAACAACCAGGGCCAGGCAGCTTCTGGTGACCAACAAGGATGAGACATGAAGACGTTGCTCCTGAACAAAGAGGAAGTGAGCCGCCTGATCTCCAATCGGGAAGTTATCGAAGCTGTTGAAAATGCCTATAAAGCCTTCAACAGCGGGCAGGTCGAACAACCGGAATATCTTTCCATCCACATGCCTGCGCCGCGCGGAGAAATCGACTTCAAGCTCGGCTATTACAAAGTCAATGAAACAATCTCCATGAAGGCCTCTTCAGGGGGCTTCGCAAACAACCCGGCCAGCTTCGGTTTGCCGACCGGAATGGGGACCATCATTCTCTTTGACGCAAGGAGTTGCGCCCTGATCTGCGTGATGGATGGAAGCCTGATCACGGGGCTGAGAACCGGCGCATCCGGGGCCGTCTCGGTAAAGGCGCTTGCCAGAAAAAACGCTTCGAAAATCACGTCGATCGGCACCGGAAATCAGGCGAGAATGCAAATTCGCGCCATCAACGAGGTCATGAAGATCGACGAGATTTATGCCTGGAGCCGCACGGCTGAAAAACTTGCCAAATACAAGGCCGACATGGAAAGCGAATTCGGCATTCCGGTGATCATCACCGAAACCAAGAAAGAAGCGGTTGAGCAAGCGGATGTCCTGATTACGACGACACGCGGCGTTGGAGCTCCGGTGGAAGCGGCCTGGGTCAAACCGGGGACACATATCGTTGCGATCGGCACTGACCAATTCGGCAAGCAGGAACTGGAGCCGGAGATCTTCAGAAACGCGAAAATTGTTGTCGACTCGTTGGCGCAATGCTCCGAGAAGGGCGAGACTTGGCACCCGCTCAACCATGACATCATAACCAGTGATGATATTCACGGTGAAATCGGCGAGATATTGCTGGGTCGCAAGCCTGGCCGCGAACATGAAGATGAAGTGACCATCTTCGATTCCACCGGCATGGCGATACAGGACATCACCACCGCCGACAGGATTTATCAAAACGCCATTGCGCAGAACGTCGGAACGCATTTCGAGTTCTTCTCGTAAGCCGCGTCTGCTCGCTTTGACGGGATCGTTCCATATCGGGCAAACCTGATATTTTTCATGGGCTTGCCAAGAAAACTTCAACACTAGCCTCCTCTGAACAATAAAAAAGGCCGCGAAGGTGAACCAGCAAGATAGTCATCGCATTTCCCCGACCATCGAGGATATTCGGGAGGCCCGGAAACGGATAGAACCCTATATCAGGCGCACCCCGCTGCTGCGCGCAGAACGGATCGAAAAGGCTGTCGGTTGCCAGGTCTATCTCAAACCTGAAACCCTGCAGGTTACCGGGGCGTTCAAGATCCGAGGCGCTCTGAACGCGGTCCTCTCTTTGCCCAAAGAGAAGATCGCCAAGGGCCTCATCTCCAGTTCCTCGGGCAATCACGCGCAAGGCCTGTCCTATGTCGCCCGAATGCTGGGCACGAAAGTCTTGCTGGTGCTGCCGACCACCACGGCAAAGTTGAAAGTCGAAAACACAAAAGCCCTTGGTGCGGAAGTCATTCTTTTCGATGGCGACAACGCCGCCAGATGGAAAAGGGTTTATGAAATTGCCGAGGAAAACGGCTACACGGTGGTCCATGGATTTGAAGATCCGATGGTGATGGCAGGCCAGGGAACGATGGCTTGTGAAATCCTGGAGGACCTGGAAGATGTCGACACCGTGATTGTGCCCCTGGGCGGTGGCGGGCTGATCTCCGGCGTCGCCACGGCCATCAAGGAAACCAATCCGCGCGTGCGCGTCATCGGGGTAGAGCCTGCGCTGACACCAAAATACTATCAAAGCCGGATCAACAAAGAGCCGACCTCCCTTCCCTTGCAGGACACGATCGCCGATGGCTTGCGGATCAGCGTTCCTGGCAGGAACCCCTATCCAATCATCGAAAAATATGTCGATGAGATCGTTCTCGTAGACGACAAGCATATCGTTCAAGGCATGCGCTCACTCGCCGTCGATGCGAAATTGATTGCCGAACCGGCGGCTTCGATTGGCATTGGGGCCTTGTTGGCCGGTTCGATCGCTGTCAGGCCGGACGAAAAGGTTTGCGTTATTCTGACAGGCGGAAACTGGGAACTGGACGCCCTCGCGGATGTCTACAAATCTGGTACCGTCTGATTGGCTGCGCGCGAGGTTTCGGCAGGGAACTGCAAACTATCGCGCGTTGCCGCAAGCAGATGCCCGCAGCGCCAGGTCAAGCGTGTGTGCGACGACACTGCCGTGATCGTCGCACACGCTTTCCAGATGATACTTGCGCGCGGGTCGTCATCAAGGTTGGCCGACACGAGGCCCCGAGGTCTTTCCGGTCCCCCTGACCGGCAATAGCAGGGCTCTGCGCATCCATGGAGCGAGACCGGTCCTGAAGACCTCCGGCAAAAACAGTAGAACGGATGCAACGCGCTGCAGTGGCTTGCGAAAAAACGCATAATGGTCCTGCCTGAAACCGCCCCTATGGGGCATACCTTTCAGACAGCGGTTCAATGGCGAAAGACAGCGGCGTGCAAGGCAACATCATCATCGTCGGTGCAGGGATCACCGGACTGGCGGCGGCGGAATGGCTACGGCGAGATGGCTGGCGCACGACCCTGATCGATCCCGTTCTCCCCGGTTCTCCGGAACAGGCCTCCTTTGGCAATGCCGGGCTGTTGGCCCGTGCCTCCGTCATGCCCGTTGCCTCTCCGTCGCTCGTCAGGAAGGCACCCGCGATGCTGCTGGATCCGGGTTCGCCGCTCTATCTGCGCTGGTCTTATCTGCCCCGGTTGTTGCCCTGGCTCATTCCCTTCTACCGGAACCTTTCACCGGACCGGATTGCGCCTATTTCGAAGGCCCTGTCACAGATCACCTTCGACACCAACGAGCAGCATGTGGCGCTGGCCAAGGGCACGCCAGCCGAACGGCACATTTGCAGCGGCGACTTCGTGACCCTGTTCCGAAATCGGGAAGAATACGAAAGCGACACACTGAGCATCGAAACCCGCAAACGCTACGGCCTCGTGCCTTCAACGCTCACCCGGGAAGAACTACTGCAGCGCGACCCCAATCTCGGTCCGCAGTACGGGTTCGGAACGGTTTTTGAAGACTACAAGTGGCTGTCTTCGCCTGGAGAGTATGTTTCCGATCTTTTCGAGGCCTACCTTGGTGAGGGCGGCTCCTTCCGGCAGGGCCGCGTGTTGGACATGACGCCCGGCTCAAGGCCGTCTGTCACCCTGGAGGGCGGCGAGGTTCTGAGCGCTGACAAGATCGTCCTGACTGCTGGTGTCTGGTCCGGCCCGCTCACGAAAAAGCTCGGCGTCAAGATGAGGCTCGTCGCCGAGCGCGGCTATCACGTGGTTCTGAAGAACCCCGCTTTCACGGCGCCGCAGCCCTATATGGTCACGGATGCAAAAGTCGTCATGACGCCGATGCAGGATGCGCTGAGGATCGCGGGCGTTGTCGAATTCGCGAGCATCGATGCCACCCCGGCGAAGGCGCCGGTAAACCTCATCTCCAAGGCAATCGCACGCGTCTATCCCGGTCTCGAGATCGACGAAACGAAAAGCTGGATGGGACGGCGCCCGACGACACCGGACAGCCTGCCGGTGCTTGGCGAAGCTTCCGGCGCACCGAACATCCTGCATGCCTATGGCGGCCAGCACATTGGTCTCACAATCGGCCCGAAGCTCGGCCGTATGGTCGCTGCTCTGGCCAGCGGGCGGAAACCCAACATCGACCTGTCGGACTATTCGGTGGATCGGTTCTAGCTGGCGGACCGGACGACACGCACTGTCCCTAAAAGACACTGGGTCTCGTCATTGCGGCAAAGACGCGTAATAGCCGTACGGTTGCTCGCCAATGCGACCTTCGCGCTATGCCTTTCCGGTCAGCCGTCCCGTCACGCCTCTGGCGCGGCGTCGATCACGAACAGCTTGCGCATGTGCTCGTGGATGACCCACTCCCCTGTCCAGCCTTGCGGCAGGACGAGCAGATCGCCGGGACCGATCTCCCTGGTTCCGCTGCCGTCGGCATTGGTCACGGACGCCCGTCCGGAGAGGATATGGCAATATTCGCCAGCCTTGGTGCGGTCTGCGGTAAAGCGGCCGGGCATACATTCCCAGACACCGATCTTGGTGTGGCCGTCGGCGGAGGTCCACAGCATCGTCGAGGCCTCCTTCTGGCCCTCGGTCAAGGTGGTCGGCTTGTCCGCAAAGTCGCCGAGCGGCTGGCTGGCGAGGTCGGCGAAGGTCAGGAGATTGATCATCAAAGGCTCCAGGAGAAACGGATTTCATGAGGGGAAACGGCGCCGGGCGTTTCATGCCCGGCGCATCAAGGTTTTCAGTCCTTCGCAGCCCGCTGCTGACCGAAGATCTGTGCCAACACCATCAAAAAGGTGGTCACGCAGATCATGATGGTCGAGATCGCCGCGATGGTCGGGTCGATCTGGTCGCGCAGGGCGTTGAACATGTTGCGCGTCAGCGTCGGGTTGTCGCCTCCCGAGACGAACATGGCGACGACCACCTCGTCGAAGGAGGTCAGGAAGGAGAGCAGTGCCGCGGTCACCACCGCAAAGCGGATCTGCGGCAATGTGATCGTCACAAAAGCCTTCCAGCGCGGTGCCCCCAGGCTGCGCGCGGCGTTTTCCTGGCTCATGTCGTAACTCTTCAGAGCAGATCCGATCACGATCACCACCAGCGGCAACGCCAGAATGGAATGCGCCAGCACCAGCCCGAACAATGTGTAGAGGATGCCTATCTGGGCGTAGACATAGAAAACACCGATGGCGACCAGGACCAGCGGCACCATCATCGGCGTGATCAGGAACAGGAAGGCCGCCCGCACGAAACGCACCTGTGAGGCGTGCAGACCGTAGGCGGCCAGAACGCCGGCAGGCGTCGCAACCAACATTGTCAGAAACGCGGTCTTCAGCGATGTCCAGGTGGCCAGCATCCATTCGGGCGACGACAGGTAGTGCTCGTACCAGCGCAGTGACCAGACCCGTGGCGGAAACTCCAGATACTGGCTGTCGGAGAACGACATCGGAATGACGATCAGCGTCGGCGTCACCAGAAGAACCATGATGATGACCGCGAGCACGTAGAGCCAGAGACGCTGGCCATGGGTGATCTGGGTCTCGCTTGCAGGTTTCTTGAGCCAGGCGAACATCAGTGCCCTCCCCCTGCAATCTGGTCGAGCTTCAGGAAGCGGGACGCCACCCAGAGGATCGCGAAGGTCAAAGCCAGGAGCACGACCCCAAGGGCGCTGGCAGCGCCCCAGCTGACGAAGAGTTCGATGTTGGAGACGATCTTCATCGACACCATGATGACCTTGCCACCGCCAAGCACGGCCGGTGTCACGAAGAAACCGAGGCAGAGAATGAAGACCATCAGCGTGCCTGCGAAAAGACCGGGCATGGTGAGCGGAAAGAAGACATCCCAGAACGCCCGTCTCGGACTGGCGCCCAGGTTGGCCGCTGCCTTCACGTAGTCGCGGTCGACGGCCTTCATGGAGCCGTAGACCGGCAGGATGAGGAACGGCAGCATGATGTGGACCATGCCGATCAGCGTGCCCGTCATGTTGTGAACCATCTTGATCGGCTCGTCCCACAAGCCGAGAGCCATTGCCCATTCATTGATGAGGCCCTGTTTCTGCAACAAAACCAGCCAGGCATAGGTTCTGACAAGCAGAGACGTCCAGAACGGCAACAGCACCGTGATCATGCACAGGTTCGCGATCCTGGGCGGTATCTGGGACAGGAAATAGGCCAGCGGATAGCCGATCAGGATGCACAGACCCGTCGTGACAAGGCTGACCTCGAAGGTCGTGCGGAAGATGCGCATGTAGGAGCTGCGCTCGACCATGCGCTGATAGTTCTCCAGCGAGAACTGACCGTTGCCGCCAAGAAACGAGACATAGAAAAGCCATCCCACCGGAATGACCAGAATGACGAGAACCAGAAGCAACGCGGGCGAACTCAGGCCAAAGAGCTTCATGCGCTCCAGCTTTTCGTCGACGCGCAGTCCGGACGCATTTGCCGGGGTCGCCTGCATCTCAGGCCTCGCTTCCATCGATCAGAACCGTGTCTTCCGGTGCCAGGGTCAGCGTGACCTTGTCACCCACATTCGGCAGCGCAGACAGGCTGGCGCCGCGCACCCCGCCGCGAAGCGCAATCAGCGTTCCGTCATCAAGCCTTGCGTGCAGAAGATAGCTGTCGCCCTGGTAGACGACTTCTGCGGCAGTGGCCGCGAAGTTGTTTGCGCCC
This sequence comes from Labrenzia sp. ATLA3, assembly GCF_057180185.1. Classification (NCBI taxonomy): domain Bacteria; kingdom Pseudomonadati; phylum Pseudomonadota; class Alphaproteobacteria; order Hyphomicrobiales; family Stappiaceae; genus Labrenzia; species Labrenzia sp. ATLA3. Next base: position 46,857 of record NZ_JBXUKV010000005.1, on the reverse strand, counting down.
TCACGGGGGCCCTCGGAGGACAGGACGATCCGTTCCGGACGCACCATAAGGGCAAGGGTCGGCGTGTCGGGTGGTGCCTGGACAAACTTAAGCGGCATGCCGCCATAAGACACCTGCTCGCCAGATCTTTCGACCGGCAGGAAGGTGCTGTCGCCAATGAAATCGGCAACAAAGCGGTTCGCCGGTCGCTCATAGAGTTCGCGCGGGCTCGCCAGCTGCATGATGCGCCCCTTGTTCACGACCGCGATCCGGTCGGACATGGTCAGCGCCTCGCGCTGGTCATGGGTCACATAGACCGTGGTCATGCCCAGTTTTTCGTGCAGATGGCGCAGCTCGATCTGCATCTGGTCGCGCAGTTTCTTGTCGAGGGCCGACAGCGGTTCGTCCATCAGGAGAATGCGCGGCTCGAAGACGATGGAGCGGGCCAGCGCCACGCGCTGCTTCTGACCGCCCGACAACTGGGTGATGCGCCGGTCGCCGTAGCCGCCGAGCTGAACGGTCTCCAACGCCTTTTCCACACGCTCGGCAATCTCGGCTTTCGGCAGTTTGCGGAGCTTCAGCGGATAGGCCACGTTGCCGGCCACGCTCATGTGAGGAAACAGAGCATAGCTCTGGAAGGTCATTCCGAGGTCCCGCAGGTGCGGAGGCGTTCGGATCAGTTCGCGTTCACCGAATTTCAGGCTTCCACAATCCGGACGCGTGAAACCGGCAATGACCATCAGGAGTGTGGTCTTCCCCGATCCGGATGGGCCGAGTAGCGTTATGAATTCGCCGCTTTTGACCTCCAGTGAGACATCGTCCAGCGCGTGAACCGCTCCATAGGTCTTGGTGACGCCCCTGATCGAAATGGGCAAAGCGTCGCTGTCTTGTGACCGCAAGGGCCCCTCCTACTATTGAACAGATAGAGGCGGGCGCAGCGCGCCCGCCGTCAGGGTTGGGGGGCTGGCTATTCGGTCATCATCTCCTGGTACATCTCGGAGGCGACGGTTTCCCACTTGGCATACCATTCCAGCGAGATCGGAAGCTGCTTGGCCGCATTTTCAGGCGACGACGGCAGTCCAGACGCAGTTGCGGCATCGATCACGCCGGTTTCGAAGGCGAGATTGTTGGTCGGGCCGTAGGTGATGTATTTCGGCAGGTCGTCCTGGTATTCCGGTTTGGAAATCTCGGCCAGGAACTTCATGGCCAGATCCTTGTTCGGCGCCCCCTTCGGGATGGCGAAGCAGTCGTAGTCGAGCAGCGCCTGATTATAGGAGTAGGCCACCTTGGCGCCATCCTTCTTGGCGTTGTCGAAACGTCCGTTCCAGCCTGTGGTCATGTCAACTTCGCCGTCTTTCATCAGCTGCGCCTGTTGCGCACCTGACGACCAGAAGACATCAATATTCGGACGCAGCTCACGGATCTTGTTGAGGGCGCGCTCGATGCCTTCCTCGCTATCGAGAACCTTGTAGACGTCCTCCGGCGCGACACCATCGGCCATGAGTGCTGGCTCCAGCGCGCCGGCGACCTTATTGCGGTAGGCGCGCTTGCCGGGGAATTTCTCGACGTCCCAGAAATCCGCCCAGCTCTGCGGACCGTTCTCGCCGTAGGTATCCGTGTTCCAGGCGTAGGTGGTGGAGAACACGTCACCGCCGACACAGTATTTGGAGTAGAGCGTCGGCCCGAAATTCGAAACGTCGATGACGTCATAGTCGAGTTCCTCGAGCATGCCTTCCGCGCCTGCACGGGCGGCAGACCCGGAGCCGCTGGCTACGATGTCGAGCGTGACCTGGCCTGTGGACACCTGCAGCTTGACGTCGGACATGCCGCCGTAAGTTTCCTGCTTCACATCGATGCCCATGGCCTTGGCAGCGGGTTCGAACAGCGCCTTGCTTTGGGCCTCCTGGTAGGAGCCGCCCCAGGAGGCGACCGTCAGATCGTCGGCATGGGCCATCGCCGTTGTGGCAAACAGGGCCGACACCAGGGTGAAAGTCATCTTGTGCTTCATAAACAGTCCTCCTATCGAACAATCGCCGCTCTGGAACGCGACACCGGTCGGTGCTTTTTTGTGGTCGCCCGGTCGACCAGCTCCGGGCGATGTGTTTGCGCTACCCGTGGCCGGCCGCGCGCTTCCACTGGAAGGTGTCGGCCGATCGGGAGCGGTACCGGCCGCCGGCAGGATCGAAGGCTTGCCGGTGTGGACTGGCTGGGCTGGAAGCGGACTTGCCTTCAGCCTGCCAGAAAACCTTCTGCCCCTTGTTCCCCACCCCAACGGTGAGAACATCGACCGTTGGCGGCCATTTCTCTGCCCATCCCGCGGATACGTTGGAATGAAAGCTAGAGCAGTATTGGACTACGGTTCATATCCAATTTGACAAAAGAGCCAGACCAATTCTGAAACAAGACAACATCAGACAAGTTTCGCCAGAGTCTCCGCCATTCAGTAAACTTCGCGCCGGCTCGCCTTATTGAAACAGCTGCTGTCTTTCGAGAGCGTTTCTCGGTCGCGCCCGAAGCCCAGACCCGTCGTTCGCGGCATGTCGAACCAACCCGTACAGTGGTAAAACGGAGCTTGCCAGAGTTTTAAGCCCTCGCTTTTGCGCGCATTCCAGTCCAGGCGGATCGCGAAAAGCAGAGGGCTTAACGCTCGCTTCGGAACTGCACTTTCGGAAATTGATCTGAGTTTTTTGCCATAATGGTGATGTCCAGCAGACCATTACGAACACTGGTCACACATCCAGCTTGACTGCCAAACGTCCGTTTGACCGAAGAAGATCAAAATTCATCCAATGAATTCATTTACTTCGCACGAGAAAGCTACCCGTCAGCCGCGCACTCGGCATCTGCAAATAACGTGGTAGAGCAAGATTAAGCGCAGAACGGCCTGAACGGCGCGGAGGCTTTTGGGGAAATGCCTTGTTGGTCTGCCTGAAAGATTAGACCGGGAGAAAACAGCCACGATCAGAGAGTGTCCTTCGGTCCTCGCCTTTCCCGGAACAGTCTTCCAGGCCGGGTGGACAATGCAGAAGCAGGCGGCAGATCACGGATCTGCCGCCTGCTCATTCTTGCTTTTCAGCCGCTGGGACAAGCGGCCCCTTGTCCACCCGCCCAAAGACTGCGCTGCATATTCAGAACGAATATGCAGCGAACCGGCTATTTCGATATTTTGAAGAGTTTCGGCGACCTACTGGAGTGTTCTCACACGTCTTCCAGCCAACGCATGTAGCTTTCCGTTCCGCCGTTGCGGGTGTCTGCCAGTGCCGCTTCCTCATCAACCGCGGCGGCCTCGGACGAGGTCAGCACCTGCCGCAGAGCGTCGCGCACGAGTTCGGCTTGACCCGGCATGAGGTTGCAGGGATCGAGCTGGAAGTAGCCTTTTTCGGTTTCGTGTCCGCGCACGATAATCGGCGGGTCGTAACTTCCGAATGCAACGGCGTATTGGGCAGCGCTTGCGCCGGCAATTGCCGGGTCGACGTGGACTTCCAGACGCTCAAGAGGATTTCCGGTCGGATCCGGTATGCGTTTGCCATCAAATCCCGGCAAGCCGTCGATCGCTTCCTTCCACATTTCCAATGCAGCGGTTTCCGCGGCGCGAACGGCGTCATGATCACGCTCGAGCCACTGGGCCATTGCCTCGATGGCGCCGGCAATACTTTCCTTGCCGATCTTCATGCCCCGGCCAATGCCGATGTTTTGCAGGTAAGCGGCACGCACAAGATCCTTGCGCCCGGCGACGATGCCGGACGTCGGCCCGCCCATGAATTTGTGACCGGAGTAAATGGCTATGTCCGCACCGGCGGCAATGAAGCCCTCCAGTTCATACTCGGAGGCTGCGTCGACAATCACCGGAACGCCCTTGGCATGCGCGATCTCGCAAAAGCGTTTCAACGGGATCATGCCGTAGTCGACGACATGGTGCGAAATCACGTAAAGCGCGGCGGCAGCACCCTCGTCGAGGACCGCCTCAAGTTGATAGTCCTTTGCCAGTGTGGATTGACCGACGATACGCACATGACCGCCCACCAGCTCAATGGCCTGGGAAACTGGCGCACCATATTCGCACAGATGGCCCATCTGCACCGCCACCCCGGATTTCGGGCCTGGCTCACACGGCAAGTCTTCCGCACGGGCCGGGTCGAGGCCCGTCATGCAGCCGGCGACCGCGAGAGAGATCCCCGCGCTTGCCGATGCGGTCAAAAAGCCGGCTTCCGCTCCGGTCAGTTGCGAAATCAGACCGGATGCCTTGGCTTGCAATTCGTGCATGCGCGCAAAGCGCGGCATTGCCTCTGCAGTTGCTTTCGCCACGCGCAGGCTTGCGATCGAGCCCCCCAGCGAGGTCATTGTTCCGCAGACATTGACGACGCGGCTTATTCCCATGGAATCATGCCATGACCAGTCGATGCCGTAGTCTTCACGCTGAGATTGTTTTTCGCCCATGATTTTTCCCTCTGCTCTTGCGAGCACTTCCATTATTGTGGCACAGAGACCACTGTTTTGGCCCCTGGAATGAGATGATGTCATGGATATGAAAGTCCCTCGCAGGACCCGCACCAGCGCACTGACGCGGAACCTTCAAATACTTGATATCCTGACTGAAAGACTCGTTCCCATGACGGCGTACGAGCTTGCGAAAGCCACCGGTGCCCCGGCTTCGACCGTCTATAAACTTATAGACGAGCTGGCGGAATGTTCGATGCTGAGCCGTACCGCCGATGGCCGGGTCTGGCTGGGTCCGCGTCTCATGCGTTACGGCCTTGCCTACCGGACGCGGATGAACGCCTTTACCGAGGCGCGCCGCGCGATGATCGAACTGAATGAGCGCACCGGTGAAATGATTCAGATCTGCACCCGTGACGAAGGCCAGATGAGTGTCATCGACATGGCGGAAGGTTCGGGCGCCTTTCGCGTGACCTCCGACGTTGGCACACGGGTGCCTTTGAACTGGACCGCGTCCGGGCGCCTGCTGGTGGGTCACCTTCCCGAGGCCGAGCGTCTGGCGATCTTCAAGGCCTGCGCCGAACCTTCGCACACCGGTTTGGCGGAAACGGACCCGGAGAAACTGGCAAAGATGTCGAGAGAGGCCTTTCTTGAAGGCCTCTCGGTGCAGATCGACACCTCCGAGGAGTCCGTCGCCTGCATTGCCGCACCGATCCGCGACCAACAGGGCGCATGTCTGATGACCCTGTCGGTTGTCATGGCCAAGCACCGGGTTGCCGACCGTTTCGAGAGCATTGCCACGGAAGTTCGCAATGCGGCGCAATCTGTCGAACGGGCGTTGGGAAATCATTAGGCTTCCCGGAGTGCAGTCTGGTGTGTGGCCTTGTCGGATAGCTCGAAAATTGCCTCGATTTCCACAGTGATCTGGTTGGGGAGCGAGCTCACACCGAACGCCGAGCGCGCGTGGCCGCGCTTGTCATCGAAGACACGGGCGAGCATGTTGGACGCGCCGTCAATCACGTGCGGATGGCGTTCGAATTCCGGTGTGGCGTTGACCAGACCCAGGAGCTTGACCACTCCATCGACATGATCCAGCGACCCGAGAAACTGCCTCAGCGCAGCAATAATGTTGAGCGCGACCAGCTCGGCATGTTCCCTCGCCTCTTCGGCGGTGACATCGCCGCCGACCTTGCCTTTCAGCAAGCTGCCATCCGGCAGAACAGGCCCCTGCCCGGAGACATAAAGCATGTTGCCTGAACGCCGCACATTCTTGAACGCGCCGATAGGCGAAGGCGGGCTATCCGGCAAGGGACGGCCGAGTGCCTTCAAGCGTGTTTCAGGCGTTTCGGCGCGTAATTCAGTTGTCATTTAATACCTCGATTTTCTTGCAGTAGCTGACATGACCTTCAGCAACGGCAACGGGATGGGGCAGGCCATCAGCACAATCCGCGTCGGCAAATTGGCATCGCGTTCTGAATACACAGCCCGATGGTGGATTGAGTGGGGAGGGAATATCGCCCTGAAGAAGCTCACGGGACCGCTTGGCACGTGGATCGGGCAGCGGGATCGCGGAGTTGAGCGCACGCGTATAAGGGTGCATTGCCTTGTGATAGACGGCCCGTGACGGCCCGATCTCCATAAGGCGGCCCAGATAGAGCACGGCGATCTGATCGCAGAGATATTCGACAACCGACAGATCGTGGGCGATGAAAAGCATGGTCAGGTTCCGCTTTTCACGCAAATCCAGCAGTAGATTGAGCACCTGCGCCTGAATCGAAACATCCAGCGCCGAGACACTTTCGTCCGCCACGATGAATTCCGGCTCCAGCGCCAATGCACGCGCGATACCGATACGTTGACGTTGCCCGCCGGAAAATTCATGAGGGAAGCGGTTCAGGTGGTCCCCGGAAAGCCCGACTTCTTCCAGAAGGGCCGCGGCACGATCACGGCGCTCGCGCCGATTGCAGATGCCGAATGCCTTCAAGCCTTCCCCGATGAGATCCGCGATCCGCAGTCGCGGGTTGAGCGAGGACATCGGGTCCTGAAAGATGATCTGAATCCTGCGGCGCATCTGGCGCATCTGGCTGGCGCTGAGCGTGTTCAGATCGGTACCATCGAAAATGGTCTGGCCGCGCGTCGGCTCGACAAGGCGTAGCAGACTGCGCCCAAGCGTTGTTTTGCCCGAGCCGCTTTCGCCGACGAGACCTGTGATGGACCCGCGCGGGATATCGAAACTGATATCTTCCAACGCGTGAACAGGCCCGCCGGACGTTTCAAATATCTTCGTCAGACCGCGGATTTGCAGAAGCGGCTCAGTCATTCAACCAGCTCCTGTTCCAGAATGCAGGCTGCCAAATGCCCCGGCGCTTTCGTCTGCAATGCGACGGGCTTCTTGCAGGCTGGCATGGCGAAGGCACACCTTGGCTCGAAGGCGCAGCCTTCCGGCAACGCATTGAGCGGCGGCACAGATCCCGGAATAGACTTGAGCCGTTCGCCTTCAGGACGGTTCGGACTGGGAATTGAGCCAAGGAGGCCACGTGCATAAGGATGCCTTGTCTGGTCGAAAAGATCATTGACGGGCGCCTGTTCAACCACGCTGCCCGCATACATGACCGCCACATCGTCGGCCATTTCGGCCACCACGCCCATATCGTGCGTGATGAAGAGGATCGACATCTGGCGCTCGCGCTGGAGCCTCCGCATCAGATCGAGAATTTGCGCCTGAATGGTCACATCCAGTGCGGTTGTCGGTTCGTCGGCAATCAGGAAAGCCGGATTGCAGATCATCGCCATGGCAATCATCACCCGCTGGCGCATGCCCCCGGACAACTCGTGCGGATAGGTATCGGCACGTTTTGCGGCACCGGGGATCTCGACCATTTCCAGCATTTCGACGACGCGTTTGCGCCTCTCATCGGCATCCAGGTTTTCATGCAGTAGAAGCATTTCGCCGATCTGATCGCCGATCGTGAAAAGCGGATTGAGCGACGACATGGGCTCCTGGAAGATCATGGCGATCTCCGACCCGCGAATATTGCGAAAATCGCGGGCGGACAGGGTTGCCAGATCGACCGTCTTTCCCGACCTGCCTTTGAAGGTCAGCTCACCGGACAGAATGCGGCCCGCCGGCGGCAGCAGCCCCATCAACGCAAGCGAAGTCACCGACTTGCCGGAACCGCTTTCGCCAACAAGTGCCAGCGTACGGCCACGCGCGATCTCGAAACTGACATCCCGCAAGGCCGTGACCTGCCCGGATCCCTTGCCAAAGCCGACGCGCAATCCGTCAACCTTCAGGATCGCGCTGTTATCCATCACGGAAGCCTCCGGCTCGCCGCCTGCATATCGGCGCCGAGAACCGTTGCGCGCGGCTCGAAGACCTTGTCCATCACCATCGAATTGCCCTGACTGTCGAGGACTTCGATGTCGGCATCTTCCAGATCGAAGATGGTGAAGTCGGCGCGCATACCGGTCTTGAGGCCATCTCTGCCGGAAAGACCGAGAATCGACCGCGGTGCGGCACAACTCGCCTGGACGACGTCTTCAAATGGCAGGCCGACCGCCAGCAGTTTCGACATTGTGGTCGCCAGGTCGTAGACGGGCGATTCAATGGAAACCTTGTGCAGGTCGGTGGAAATGGAGAACGGGCGCAGCCCGTCGGCAATGGAAGCGCGTGCCGTTTCAAAATTGAACGACGCTCCACCATGGCCGATGTCCATGCGAATGCCTCTGTCAGCCATGTCCTGTGCCATGGCGAAGAGTGCAGGCGTATCGCGTATGGAGCCTGCAGGTTTGCCATTGAAGCAATGCGTGACGATGTCGCCTTCCGAGAGAATGTCGAAAACCTCATCGATAAGAGGGGGCGGCTCGCCGACATGAACCATCAGCGGGAAATTGGTCATTTCCGCAACGCGCTTGGCAATCTTGGCCGGCGTGATGCCCCAGCTGCCGACAATCACTCCGGAGGCGCGTACCTTGATGCCGCAGATGACATCCCGGTTTTTCTCCACGACCTCAAGCGTTCTGTCGATATCGATGGATCGCCAGTCGATGAGTTCCGGCACACGGTTGCAGGCAACAAGCCCGATCGAACCGATATTGAGGAAGGCCTTGATGGTTTCCGCATGCGGATCGATGACATATTCCCTCAGACCGTGGAAATTTGCCTCGCCCGCCGAGCCGGCATCGGCCATGGCCGTCACGCCCGTTGCGCGGCCAGCCTCACTGGCTCTGATCGAAATATCGGTCCCGCCATGCCAGACATGGACATGCAGGTCACACCACCCCGGAGACAGATAGGCCCCGTTCAGATCTACCTGACGCGCGTTTTCGGGAGCGTCATCGAGCAGTGTTCCGTCATCCGCAATGTGGATGGAATCCGGGGCACTGTCGAAACCGACCGCGCTGAAATTGGTCAGGGTAAGCGCCATTCAGGTCTCCTTGTTGAGTTTGGGGTCCAATGCATCGCGCAGACCGTCACCGACCAGTTGGAGCGAGAGGACGGAGAGCGCGATTGCAACGCCCGGGAAGAGAATGAGAAAGAAGGCATTGTCGATATATTGCCGTCCCTCGTTGACCATCGTGCCCCACGTGGGCGTAGACGGATCAACGCCGACGCCCAGAAAGGTCAGGCCCGCTTCGGCCAGCATCGCATAGGCGAAGATGAAGGTTGCCTGCACCAGGATGGGGGACAGGATATTGCGCAGAACGTGCGTGACCATGATCGTCAGCGTGCTGGAGCCAAGCGCACGCGCCGCCTCGACATAAGGCAATTCGCGAACAACCAGCGTCGAGGCGCGAACGATGCGGGCAACACGAGGTGTGTAGACGATGGAAAGCGCCAGGATGACGTTGCCGACCGTTCCGCCAAAAATCGCGACAAGCGACAGTGCCAGCAGGATATCGGGAAACGCCATCATGGCGTCAATCAAACGCGACAGCGGTGTGTCGAGCCGCCGGAAAAAGCCCGCGACCAGACCGATGACAATGCCGGCAGACGATGACAGGATCGCCACGCCAAGACCAATTTGCAGCGACGTTTGGCCCGCAACGAGCAGGCGGCCGAGAACATCGCGTCCGAACGCGTCCGCTCCAAGAAAATAGTCCGCGCCCGGCGGCGTAAGCCTGTTGCGCACGGACATCTTGCCGATAGCGGTCAGATCGAGCGTTGGCAAAACGTAACATGCCAGAACAATCAGGACGAAACAGACCAGCGCGACCACAGTCGAACGGCGCGCCATGAGCACGGCGCGAAAGCTGGGCGGCTGATGGATTTGAGATGCAGTCGCCATCAGTATTTGACCCGCTTGTCGATGAAGAAATAGAGAAGATCCGTGGCCAGATTGATCAGCACATAGATGGACGCGACAATGATCAAGGTGCCCTGAATGACGGGGTAATCACGGCGCAGGACGGCGTTGACAACCAGGTTGCCCATGCCGGGCAGATTGAAGACGCGCTCTGTCACCACCGCACCAGACACCAGAAGGGCGAAGGTCAGTCCGACAACGGTAATGATCGGAATCCCGGCATTTTTCAAAGCATGCCGCAAGATGACACGTGTTTCCGGCATTCCCTTTGCCCGGGCGGTCCGCACGTAATCCTCGCCCAGAATGTCCAGCATGGAGGCGCGGGTAAAACGCAGGATCAAAGCCGAATTGGTAATGCCCAGGGTAATGGAGGGCAGGATGAGATGGCCGAGCCGCACCCATATGTCGGCATCGGGACCGCCATACCCGGCGGTTGGAAACCAGCCGAGGTTGGTCGCCAGCACACGCTGGAACACCAGTCCGGTCAGAAAGCTCGGTATGGACGCCGCCAGCATTGCCGATGTCACGGAGCTCTGATCGAGAAGGGAGCCGCGTTTATACGCCGCATAGATCCCAATCGGCGTGGCGATGAAAAGCGCAAAAAACAACGACATCAGCGCAAGAAAAATCGTCGGCTCCGCACGGTCCGCCAGAATGGAGGTCACGGGGCGATTGAAGAAAAGAGACTCGCCCAGATCCCCCTTCAGTGCGTTGCCGACGAATGTCGCGTATTGCACGATGATCGGCTCGTCGAGACCGAGCCGCGTGCGCAGATCTGCGGCTTCCTGAGGCGTGGCATCCGGGCCCAGCATCAAGGCAGCCGGGTCGCCAGGCGCGAACCTGACGAGCACGAAGGCGATTGTCAGAACGAGAATGATCACCACGACCATTCCAACAAAACGCCGAAGAAGATACTTTGCCATGGAACCCTGTAGAACCGCGAGTAGTCGTTAAACGGCTGCGCCAGGACATTCCGGCGCAGCCAATTTCAAGCAAGCTTATTTGGAAACCTGTGCATTCCAGAATGCCGGCCACGGAGACGGGTTGACCCCGGTCAGGCCCTTTGCCTTGCCCTGAAGTGCATTGAAGTCACCGACCTTGATGAAGCCGACATCTTCCAGAACGATCTTCTGCAGCTCACCGAAGATGGCTTTCCGCTTTTCCGGATCGCTTTCGGAGGTGAACCGGTTGAGAATTTCGTTCTTGGTCGGATTGTCCCAACCTTCACGCGCGGTGGAGAACAGGCTGGAAATAAGTGCCGGTTCCGGAAGGAACGGCGAGTGGGTGATGTAGATATCCCAAAGGTCTGGATTGTTGCGGTTCTGAGCAAGCGTCGCCCAGTCGACAACATCCAGCTGAACCTTCATGCCAGCCGCTTCCAGCCCCGCCTTTGCAACTTCGGCCATCTGATAATGGAACTCGTACTGATGCGAGGTGAGGATGCGGAGCGGAGACCCGTCGTAACCGGCAGCTTTAAGATATTCCGCAGCCTTGGCCTGGTCGTTCTGGTTATAGAGCTCCACACCGGCATTGTTGTGCCACGTCCAGCCTTCCGGATAGAGCGCGCCATCGGTCTTGAAGAATTTCTCATCGCCGAAGCCCGCATAGAGCATATCGTCGAAGGGAAGTGCAGCCTGAACAGCCTTGCGGATGTTCAGATCCGTCATGATCCCCTTCTTGTGGTTTACGGCAAATACCGGCCAGCCGAAGGGTTTCAGGAGAACCGGCTCCGCAGCGTCCGAAGCTTCCAGGCGGTCGTAGGTTTCCGTCGAAAGTCCGTCGGCATAATCGTATTGACCGGAGAGCAGACCTTCGGCGCGGGTGTTGCCATCAGGGACCGGGATCAACCGGATTTCATCAGGCACCTGTTTCCGCTCAGCCGCGCCGGTTGGCTGGGTGTAGCCGTCGAAACGGACGAGCTGGGTATACTGGTCCGGCTCATGAGCCTTGATCTTGTAGGGGCCTGTGCCGACAATCGTTTCAATTTCGGGCGCAATGATCTCTTCAGGATAAACAACTGCAGCGGAGTTGGAAAAGGCCAGAAGCGACAGGAGCGGCGCATAGGGCTCCTTCATCGTGATGGTCACTTCGTTCGGGCCGGATGCTTCGATACCTGCTACCTTGTCGGCAACGGATTTGCCGCGACTGGAAACTTCGAGCCATCGCTGCAGCGATGCGGCGGCATCGGCACTGTCCATGGAAGAGCCATCATGGAACGTTACGCCTTCGCGCAGCGGGATTTTGTAGGTGAGGCCATCGTCGCTGATTTCTGGCATATCGGCTGCCAGTAGCGGCACAACGGCCCAGCTTTCGTCAAAAGTGTAGAGTGTTTCGACAAAGTGCTGCGTGACAATGCTGACAACATCTTTGGTCGAGACCATCGGATCGAATGTATCGGGTTCGCCAATAATGGCGACATTGACCGTTCCGGCAGCCAGAACAGGAGAAACTGATAGCATCAGCGCGCTGGACAGCGCGAACAGAGTTTTGCGAACAGACATCGGAAGTTCCCCTTATTTCATTATTGTGGAATATGCTCCACTATTACTACTATGAAGCTTGTTCTCGCTGATTGTCAACGGAGGTCTTGACCCGATTTGAAATTGATATGTTGCCGGGTCCGGTTTCAGCGCTGATGAGACGGAATTCCGCGACATATTCTGAGCTTTGGGAAAAGGTCTTCGGGGATTTACACCACACCACCGACAAGCCCACTTCAGCGGGAGAGAGAATCTGCATCGTGTTGTAGAGCTTGCGCGGTGAGGAATCGATTGCCGGCCGTGCCAACGTTGAGACATTACCCAGCGGCTTTATTCCAGCAGGTCTGAGAAGCCCCCACAAGCCGGCAAGAAACGGTTGGACGTGATACGGGGCGTTCGGCCATCTGCGACGTGTTCACGCATCTTCGCCGCGAAGCCCGCGTTCTGAAAAGGCGGGCTGCCAGGCAGGTGTTGGAATTGCGGCGGCTCAAAAAAGCATGATTTCGCCCGCTCGTTGAATGTCACGCATTCACCTGCCGCGACCAGATGGGGGCGACAACGAAAGAGAGCTCTCGCCTCCGCAAAGCCGGAGATCATCTGACCAGTCGAGCAATCGCATCTTCCGGCAGGACCATACGGGACCAGCCAGGCAGTCCGCGCATCCCTTTCATTCGGAGGGACGCCCGCGTCCTGACTGGAGGCGAGCGACCTATGAACGGTCGACGTCGGCACGCGTCCACTGGAGCAATCAGGCCGCGGCCCTCCTGCTCCAACGTCTGTTCGGCTTCGCCGACTGCCCAGTGAACTGGAGAGCTTGCGTCAGCCCCTATTCGGCATGCCGCATCCCGTTCGCTTCATCGGAAACGGACTGGCTCTAGAACCCCAGTGCCATTCCATCCTTGCGGCTGTCGCTGCCGCCGATGAGGACGCCGTTCTGCGTGTCGATACGGATTGCCTGGCTGCCTCCGAGGGGGCTCGCCACCACCTTGAGTTTGTGACCGCGGGCGGCAAGGTCAGCGCGGGTCGTTTCTCCGATGCCCGGTTCGATCTGCAATTCACCACCGAAGGCGAAACTGCGCGGCGCATCCATGGCAGCCTGCAAATCCAGCCCGAGATCCAGAACACCGGACAGGAAGGCCGCATGCCCTGATGCCTGGTAATGGCCGCCCATGACGCCGAACGGCATCACCGCTGCGCCATCCTTGCACAGCATCCCGGGGATGATCGTATGCATCGGACGCTTCTTCGGGGCGATCACATTGGGATGGCCTTCGATCAGGCGGAACGAGCTGCCGCGCGAATGGAACAGTACGCCGGTCTTCGGATCGACCCGCGTGGAACCAAAACCATGGAAGATAGAATTGATGAAGGAAATCGCGTTGCCTTGCGCATCGACCACGCTGAGGTAGATCGTATCCTTGTGTTCCGGTTCATCCCAGAGGGTCGGCGGCAGGGCGCGGTCCATTCGGATGCGTGCCGCCAGCGTGTCGATCACACGATCGGATAGAAGCGTCTCCGCCAGTCCCTCGCAGATAGCCGGGTCAGCCAGCAGCACGTCGCGGTGATGATAGGCCAGTTTCGTCGCCTCGGCATGCAGGTGAATACGGTCTGCCTCGGAAAGCCCCTGCCCCATGTCGAACTTCGAAAGCAGCCGCAGAATCACAAGTGCAACAAGCCCCTGGCCGTTGGGCGGGCATTCCAGGACGTCATATCCGCCGTAGGAAGCCGAGATGGGCTCCACCCAATGCGCCTGTGTGCTGCCTTCGTTGAAATCTTCTTCCGTATGAAGGCCGCCGAGCGACCGCAGATGCGCGGCCATGTTTGAGCCGGTTTCACCTTCGTAGAAACCGGCAGCGCCTTTTGACGCGATCTCCTTGAGGCGCACTGCCAGAAGAGGCTGCGCGTGCCGCTCCCCTGTAACCGGGGCTTTGCCATTCGGCAGAAACACCTTGGCAGCATGAGGATCGCTTCCGATCAATGCAGCATGCGCGCTCCAGTCCATCGCAACACGTGGTGTCACGGGATAGCCATTCTCAGCATAGCCGATTGCACGGGCAAAGAGCCGGTCCAGCGGAAGCGACCCATGGTCCGTGTGAAGGAGGCACCAGGCGGAAATCGCGCCTGGCACCGTGACGGAATGCGGGCTGGTCTGTGGAATTTCGCTTTCGAGACCCGCAGCCTTCAGTGCCTCCAAAGTGGCAGCGGCAGGCGCACGGCCCGAACCGTTCAGTGCCTTCACCTTGCCGTCCTTCGGCGCGTAAAGGGCAAAACAATCGCCGCCAATACCCGTCATCAGCGGATCGACCACACACTGGACGGCGACCGCAGCAATTGCGGCGTCGACGGCATTGCCACCGTCCGTCAAGACTTCCAGACCGGCGGCAGTCGAAAGGGGGTGGGATGTTGCGATCATCGCCTCGGAAGCCAGGGTCGAGGGGCGGCGGGCGGAAAAGAAATCGAAAGTCATGTTAGTCCCGGGAAAGAGGAGTGTCGGTTTGGTTTTGAATGTCGGCGGCGGCAGCCGGCGAAGACATGTCCGCGTCAGAAGCAAGGGGCAGCCCTTCGCCGTCTGACAAAGGGTGAAGGCAGGCAACGGATCGCCCGGCACCGTGCTGCGCGAGATAGGGATCACGGGTCCGGCAATCGCCCTCCACGGCAGGGCAGCGGGTGGAAAACCGGCACCCTTTTGGAAGATCCAGCGGGCTGGGTATCTCGCCAGGCAGAGGCTCTGGCAAAGGTTCGAAGAAACGCGGCGCGGCGGCCCTCAGAGCGGCGGAATAGGGATGAGCCGGCGCGGCAAGAACATCGTTCGTCGCACCTGTTTCGACAATCCGGCCGAGATACATGATCGCGATCTTTTCGCAAAGGTAGCTGGCGACACCCAGATCGTGGGTGATGAAGACCAACGTCAGGCCCATGTCCTGTTGCAGGCCGCGGAGCAGGGTCAGAAGCTGCGCCTGGGTGGAAACGTCCAGGCCCGAAACGGCCTCGTCCGCCACCAGAACGGAGGGTTCGCTCGCCAGCGCGCGCGCAATAGCCACCCGGCGAACCTGACCGCCCGAAAGACCGGAAGGATAGCGCTGTGCCGAATCCACCGGAAGGCCAACCCGGTCAAGCAGCTGGGCGACGCGAGCAGGCTCCTCCTCGCGCGAAACGATGCCGAAATGCCGGAGCGGTTCGGCAATGAGCGCGCCCACCGTCATGCGTGGATCGAGCGACCCTCTGGCGTCCTGATAGACAAGCGCAACATCGCGCGCGAATTCGGTGCCCTTGCTGCGTGCCTCCGAGATCGGCCGGCCACGATAGTTGGCTCGCCCGTCTGTGGGGGCATCCAGCCCGAGGAGAACCCTCAGCAGCGTGGATTTTCCCGAACCGCTTTCTCCCACGAGGGCGAGTGAGGCTCCGTCGTTTATGCGAAGTCGCACGCCGTCGAGCGCTTTCAGCCCCACCGTTTCCCGGCTGAACCGGCGTCCGGGTTTGGGCACCTGAAAGGTTTTCTCCACGTCGATCAACTCGAAGACGGGCGTTTTGGCTGCGGGTTTCTCGCGCAGCGGTTCTGAGCGTGTTCTGGTCATTCCGGATTCCAGCAGGCAAAGGCGTGATCGGACGCGCCGTCGCGGTCGTCGCAGGCGGGCGTCAGAGGTGGCATTTCAGCGGCGCACCGCGGCAGTGCCCGCGGACAACGGGTGGCGAAACGGCACCCTTGCGGCATCCTGTCATGTGAGGGAACGGTCCCCTCCGGGGCCTCCAGGTCCTGCCGTCCAATTTCCAGAACGCAAGATTTGAGCTGCCTGGTATAGGGGTGACGATGCCGTTCCAGAACGTCGCGTGCCGGGCCGCACTCCACCACCTGCCCGGCATAAAGAACCACGATCCTGTCGCAGGACTGGCTGGCAAGAGCGAGGTCGTGCAGAACGAAGATGCAGCTTGCCCCCCGGGCCCGTGTCTGGGACAGGATCAGACGCACGATCTGCGCCTGGATCGTCACGTCGAGCGCCGAAGTCGGCTCATCGGCCAGAAGAAGGTCCGGATTGCACGCAAGCGCAATCGCGACCATCACCCGTTGCTGCATGCCACCCGAGAGTTGGTGAGGAAAAGCGGAAAGCCGGGCCTCGGCGTCGTTGATCCCGACGGAGGAAAACAGGTCTATAGCCCGTTCGCGTGCGTCCCGCCGCGAGAGGCCCAGATTTCGGCGCAAAGCACTGATCAGCTGTCGTCCGACCGTATAGGCCGGATTCAGAGCGGCCCCGGCGTCCTGAAAGATCATCGAGATGCGCTGGCCCCGGAGCTTCACAAGTTGCTTCGAAGGCAGCGACAGCAGGTCGCCCGTGCCCTCAAGCTCCGCATGCCCCTCGACCTTGGCACCACTCAGTAGCCCCATGAGCGCGGTTGCGATCGTTGATTTGCCTGCACCGCTTTCACCGACGAGAGCAAGTGTCTCGCCTTTTTCGACCGTCAGCTTTACCCGGTCCAGGATCTTCGCCGAGCCGCGGTGAACACTCAGGTCATCCACGATCAGGAGCGGTTGCGGAGCGGCGTTCAGGGTCGGTGTCCCGGTCATGCACCCCTCCTCAATTTTGGATCGAATTCTTCGCGAACTCCGTCGCCGACGATGGAAAGCGCGATCAGAAGCAGAGCCAGTGCGAACCCCGGCATGGCCGACATCCAGGGCGCAAAGCTTACGAAGGCCCGGCCTTCTGCAATCATCAGCCCCCAGTCCGGCGTGGGCGGTGTCACACCGATGCCGAGAAAGGAAAGCGACGAGGACACGAGGATCGCTTCAGAAATACGAATGGTGACCTGCACCGCCAGAGGGAAGATCACATTCGGTAGAATATGGCGCCAGATCACCTTGAGCCGGGGGATCGACATCAGGTGCGCCGCCTCCACGAACAGCTGCACGCGCACCTGCATGACGTCCGCCCTGACGGTTCTCGCAAAAGGCCCGATCAGAGAAAGCCCCACAGCGATGATCACCTTGTCGACCCCCTGCCCCAGGATGGCGATAAAGGCGACAGCGAGGATCAGGGACGGCAGGGCCAGGATGGAATCGATCAGCCGCATCAGCACCCATTCCACCCAGCCACCGGAAAGACCGGCGGCAAGCCCGACGACGAGCCCGCCCGTCGCACCGATCAGCACCGAGAAGAAGCCGATGGCCAGCGCATAGCGGGCACCGAAGATCACCCGGGAGAGAATGTCCTTGCCATAGCTGTCGGTGCCAAGCGGATGCGCCACGGATGGCGGCTTCATCATGGCATCAATCGATTGGGCAACAGGGCTGTAAGGCGTAATCCAGGGCGCAAACACTGACGCCAGAACGTAGCCCAGCGCAACCAGCAGCGCGGCGGCAAAGAACGGACGGCGGACGAAGATGGACCGGCCCGCGGTCGTTTTTATGGCCTGAGCACCGGAATGCCCGGAAGGTTCGGAAATATCTGGATGCGTCACTTGCGGTCCCTCAGCCGTGGGTCGAGGAGGGGATAGGACAAATCAACCAGCAGGTTGACCCCAATGAACAACGTCGCAGTCATCATCACACCGGCCTGAACGACGGCGTATTCGCGCCCGAGCACGGCACTTGTCAGCATCTGACCGATACCGGGAAGATTGAAGACTGTTTCGGTGAGGACCGTGCCCTGCAGCAGCACCCCGAGTTGCAGTCCGAGAATGGTGACCAGAGGCATGGCGATATTGCGCACGCCATGAACCCAGATAACCCGCCAGTTCGGTTCGCCGCGCGCCCGCGCGGCGGCGATATAGGGCTGCTCAAGCACTTCGATCAGCGTTGCCCGCGTCAGGCGGGTGATCATGGCGATGAAATAGGTGGACAGTGTGAGGGCGGGCAGGATGATGTGATAGATCCCCGTCCAGAAATCCTGCCAGGGCGAGACGTAGCCCATAACGGGAAAGAGCCCGAGCTTCACGCCGAAGAACCAGATCAGCAGGATCCCCAGAAGGAAGGAAGGGAAAGCCGTGCCGGTAAGCGCGAAGACGGCTGCCCCCGCGTCGAAGGCCGTATCTTTCTTGACCGCCGACAACACGCCAAGCGGCACACCGATGAGAATGGCGAAGGCCAGCGAGAACGACGCCAGCGTCAAGGTTACCGGCAGCGCCTCCTTGAAGGCGTGGGTGAAAATGTCGGTATGGGCCACGAAAGACGTCCCCCAGTCACCCTGGACGAAGTTCAGGGCCCAGTGGGCATATTGCACGAGAAAAGGCTGGTCGAGCCCCATCTCGGCAACGAGAGACTCGTAAGCCTCCGGCGAATATTCGGAACCGAGCATGATCTGTACCGGGTCGCCCGGTGCCAGCTTCAGAAGACCGAAACTGGCGACCGAGACGACGAAGAGTACAGCAAGCGTCTGCCCGATCCTGGCAAGCGCATGCAGCAACATCAGGCGAGGCTCACCGTATGCAGGTTGACGAGATCGGCAGGGATGTAGTTGAAGCCCTGTACCTTTTTGGAGAACACCTTGTAGATCGGCATATGCGCCATGACCGCGATCGGCGCCTCGTCCATCAGAAGGTCTTCGGCAGCATAGTAGAGCTTCCGGCGCTCGGCCACGTCCAGAACGACCTGGGCTTTGGCGCAATAGTCGTCGAAGTCGGTGTTCTTCCAGCCACAGAAGTTCCACGCGCCATCCGACTTGAACTCCGGATAGATCGTTTCGTCGGGATCGAGATCGGCGACCCATTCGAAATCATAAAGATCGAACTCGCCGGAGTTGCGTCTGCTGACCCATGCTGCGGGTTCGATAAGCTCCAGGTTTACCTTGACGCCGATCTGTTCGAGCATCGGGGCGACGGTCTGGGCAATTCGGGTACCGACCGGCCCACGCTCGGCCATGATATAATTGACCTCGACCTCGCCCTGGTTGGCGGCCTTTGACCGGAATTCCTTCGCCTTGACCAGATCGAACCACTGGCCGCGGCCCGATTCTGCGATATCGGGATCGAAGAAACCGCTCATGGGCGGGGAAATCGGCGTGTAGGCCTGCTGGGCCTTGCCGAAATAGGCTTGCTTGACGAGCGTTTCGCGGTCGAGTGCCCATGCCACCGCACGGCGCAGGTTCATATCGTCGAAGGGCGCCCTGCGGCAGTTCATGCCGACGAAGGTGTAGTTACCCTCGATAGCGCCGTACAGCTCGGCTTCGGGGAAGGCTGCAACCTGGTCGACCAGCTGCATCGGGCAGTCGGTCATGCCATCGATCTGACCCGAAAACAGGGCGGCAAGCGCGGTCGAGGCTTCGCGCATCAGCACGAAGGTGGCGCGTTCCAGTTTCGGCAAGCCGGGTTCGAAATAATCGGGATTTGCTTCCAGCTCGATCGCATCGTTTTCCTTCCAGGAAACGAACTTGAACGGACCCGTGCCGACCGGATTGCGGCCATACTCGGTGCCGTATTTCTCGACCGCAGCCGGGCTGACGATCGTTCCCGCGCGCCCGGTGGAGCCGTTGAGCGCGACCGGCAGGAACGCGTAGGGCTTGGAGAACTTGAGCCGGACAGTAAGCGGATCGACAATCTCGATCTCGTCCAGAAGGCTCAGCTTCCAGGCGTGGGGGGACGTCGGCTTGCCATCTCTGACGCGAAGAAGCGAGAACTTGACGGCCTCTGCATCGCAGGGCGTTCCGTCGTGAAACTTGACGCCGTCGCGCAGCTTGAAGAGATGGGTCTTGTCATCTTCAAGATCCCAGGTTTCGGCCAGGTCCGGCTCGAACCGGACGGTCTCGCCGTCATAGGTGATCTTGAGAAGACCGTTGTGAATGTTGTTGATGATCTGAATCGCGGACAGGAACCCGGTGAAGTGGGGATCCAGAGTGTCGATGACTTTCACCGACGCGATTTTGATATGGCCGCTCTGTTGCGCGCGCGCTACGCCGGGAATACCGCTGACGCCGGCTGCGACAATGCCGGCCCCCATTCCTTTCAGAAGCGTTCTACGTCCCAGCTGTGTGGAAAGCCGCTCGGCCAGGATCTTCCTGTGGTCTATATCGGTCATTACGTCTCTCTCTGGTTGGCATCCTTTATTTCCTTCCCTAGCTCCTGGGTTTCGGGCGACCGGCCTTTGGCTCTGTTCGCCCACAGATCAGATATCGCAACCTCCCGCTGCAATCGCCGATCCGATAGCCGAACGTTGACACGAAATGTATACATGTGCAAGCTAACAGTGCACATTAAATAACCGGGACAAACCGCATGACCGGGAGAACCGCCGATACCATTCTCGACGCCCTGATAGCCCGTATTGTCTCTGGCCAGTTGCCTCCGGGCGATCCGCTGGCGGAACAGACCCTTGCCGAACAGTTCGGCGTATCGCGAACCCCGGTGCGCGAGGCACTACACAGGCTGGAACAGGTGAACCTTGCCGTGCGGGGCGCCCGCCGCGCCTTCGTGGTGCGCGAAATGAAGGCCGAGGAACTTTCCGAACTGTTTGAAGCGGTTGGCGAGGTGGAGAGCGCGCTGGCGAGCCTCGCGGCACATCGCATGAGCGAGATAGAGCGCTGCACGCTACAGGCGATCCTGGAGGAAGGGGAAGCCTGCGGCGATGATCCGAAAGCCTATGGCGAGGTCAACGCCCGCTTCCACGAAGCGATCAACGCCGGCGCCCACAATACGGTTCTCGCCGCAACATGGGCGGAGTTGAACACCCGCACACTGCCCTGGCGTGTGGCGAATTTTACCAAAGACCAGCGCAGGCTTGTCAGCTCGCGCGCCGAGCACAGGGCGATTACAGAAGCCATCGTTGCCCAGAACGCCGAAAAGACACGCCGCCTGATGCGCAGCCACGTCGCCGCCTCTTACACCATTGCGGCCAGGCTACTGGCAAAACGGACACGCTGAGGCCTTTACGGGTCTTCTAAAAAGGGTCCCGCCGCAGAAAATCGCTCCACTGACGCAGAACAGGCTGACGATTTTCGCCCGATTTGCGGAGTTTTCCCCGTTTCGGCTGTCCAAAGTTTTTGCGTCGCGCCCCAATTTTGAGCAGATCTTTCTCCACTCCCGTGGAACCGGTTTCTGCACCGGCACGCGACCCTTTCGCCTCAACGCAGCAGGTTGATTGAATTGGCGACTTCCATGAGCCTTGGCGCGATTTCATTGTGAACGCGGTCGAGCGACCATTTTTGCGAAGACACCGAACATTGGACGGTGCCCGCGACCCTGCCCATCCGGTCGAACACCGGTGCCGCGATGCCAATTTCATTGATGATGTTCTGGTTGACCGCAATGCCGTATCCCTGTTGCCCCGCTTCCTCAACTTCCCTTGCAATCTGCGACCGATCCGTCACCGTCCGGGGCGTAATCCTGTCGATGGGCCAGGTCTCCAGCGCTAACTGGCGTTCTTCCTCGCTCATATGGGCCAGCATGATGCGACCGGACGATGAACTCAGTGCCTGCACCTTGTTGCCGACCACCATGGCCGCGAAACTGGTGAGCTGGGTTGGAATGCGGATGACATAGATGATGTCGGAACCGGCGAGCCTGGCGGCATTCACCCGCTCTCCGAGATCGCGGCTGAGGTCGATCAGCTT
Organism: Labrenzia sp. ATLA3; assembly: GCF_057180185.1. Classification (NCBI taxonomy): domain Bacteria; kingdom Pseudomonadati; phylum Pseudomonadota; class Alphaproteobacteria; order Hyphomicrobiales; family Stappiaceae; genus Labrenzia; species Labrenzia sp. ATLA3. The sequence goes on along the minus strand of NZ_JBXUKV010000005.1, from coordinate 25,122 downwards.
TGGCATGGCCAACTGGACGAAGGGATCGGACCACAAATAGGCGGCCGCGAGTTCCATGAACTTCAAGGACGGTCGGAAACGCCGGTTTTCCGGGTCCTTTTCGAGATAGCCGGTCTTGTGAAGCGTGTTGGTGAACCGTTGCGCCGCGCTCTTGTCCAGTCCGACCACTTCGGCAAGCTCCGTCAAACCCAGTTCGGTGCGGTGCGCATTGAAGGCGGCCATGATCCGCAGCCCTTTTTCCAGCGATCCGACAAACAGCGTGTCCTGTTTTTCCTGAGCTCTTTTCGCCACTTGATTAGCCCTGCCTAACTTTGGGGCACCACTCGCTTGACAAGGCGCCCGAGATAAATGCAACATATGATTATAAGATAAAAAGTATTAAATAATAATACAAGCAAAAATCAACCAGAGGGTCGGCTTCGGCCGGTTTTGAACAGATGAAACCAATCATAGCGACAGGTGCGATCGCTCTTGCCGCCGCGCTCTCAAGCGGTCAGGCATTTGCGAACAAGGCGGATGACACACTTCACACCGCCTTTTCAAAAGAACTGGAAACCACCGACTTCTACTTCCAGTCGGCGCGTGAAGGCACGATCCTGGCTCGTCAGGTCTGGGACGGTCTCGTTTACCGCGATCAAAAGACCGGAGAATACATCGGCAACCTGGCGTCTTCCTGGGAGTGGATCGACGACACCACACTGGAATTCAAGCTGCGTGAAGGCATCAAGTTCCACAATGGCGAAGAGTTCGATGCCGACGATGTCGTCTACACCGTCAACTACGTGGTCGATCCGGACAATCACGTGGTCGTCCCTGGCAACGTCAACTGGATGGAAAGCGCGGAAAAGATCGACAAGTACACCGTGCGGATCCACACCAAAGGTCCTTTCCCGGCTGCGCTTGAATATCTGGCCGGGCTGGTGTCCATTTATCCGAATGAATACTACGCCGAGGTCGGACCGACCGGAATGGGTCAGAAGCCCGTCGGAACGGGCCCCTACATGGTCGAAAGCGTCGACCCCGGCAAACACTACGTTCTCAAGAAATACGACGACTATCACGAAAGCCCGAAGGGCAAAGCCTCCATCGGAACCATCGATATCCGGACCATTCCGGACGTGAACACGCAGATGGCCGAGCTCTTCTCCGGGGGCATCGACATGATCTGGAACGTTCCGTCCGATCAGGCCACACAGCTCAAGGCGATGGACCAATTCACCGTCTCCAACGAGAGCACCATGCGGATCGGGTACATCACGATGGATGCCGCCGGCCGCGGCGGTGAAAATCCGTTCCAGAAAAACGAAGTGCGTGAGGCCGTTGGGTATGCAATCGACCGTCAGGCGATTGTCGACAACCTCCTTCAGGGCAGCTCGAAAGTAGTTCCGTCCGCCTGCTACCCGAGCCAGTTCGGCTGCGAGCAAGACGTGAAAGCCTATCCGTACGATCCCGAGAAGGCCAAGGAGTTGCTGGCTGAGGCTGGTTATCCGGATGGTTTCACGATCGACTTCTATGCCTACCGCAACCGGCCTTATGCGGAAGCCATGATGGCCTATCTGGCTGAGGTCGGCATCAAGACCGATCTCAACTACCTGCAATACTCAGCTCTGCGTGAGATGCAGCAGAAAGGCGATGCCGGCTTCGGGTTCCTGACTTGGGGCTCCAACTCGATTGCGGACGTCTCGGCAATCACCAGCCTCTTCTTCAAATTCGGCAACCAGGATTTCGCCCGCGACGAAGAGGTCAAGAACTGGCTGGATGCCGGTGATACGACGGTTGACGGCGAAGTTCGCAAGGAAAACTACTCCAAGGCGCTGAAGAAGATCGCGGACGAGGCCTACTGGATCCCGCTGTTCTCCTACAACACCAACTACGTCTTCACGAAGGAAGTCGACTTCTCGCCGACGCCGGATGAAATCGTCCGCTTCTTCGAGATGAGCTGGAAATAAGACGGCCCTGCCGTCCTGGTCCCGCTCTCTACTGGAGAGCGGGACGTCCCTCGTGTTGGAGTGCACTTCATGCTTGCCTTTGCTCTCAAGCGGCTTGGCCTGGCCGTTCTGGTGACGTTCACCGTTTCGGCGATAAGCTTCTCGCTTCTACATCTGTCAGGAGATCCGGCCACCGCGATCGCCGGAGAAAACGCGACCGAAGCCGATATTGCAGCAATCAACGAACAGTATGGTTTCGACCGGCCTTTTGCAGAACAATATGCAGAATGGCTTTGGAACGCCGTACAGGGCGATTTCGGCCAGAGCTATTACTTCAAGCTTCCGGTCGCGGAACTTATCGCCGACCGTCTATCCGTCACGATGACGCTTGGCGTATGCGCGATTTCCTTTGCACTGCTGACGGCCGTTCCGCTCGGGGTCCTTGCCGCGATCCGGCCAAACTCGCTGATCGACCGTATTGCTCTTTTCATATCAGTCGCCGGCCAGGCCATGCCAAGTTTCTGGTTTGGGCTGATCATGATCGTTGTCTTCTCGATCAAGTTCCGCCTTCTGCCACCTTCAGGGTCCGAGACATGGCGGCACTTCATCATGCCGACCATCGTGCTTGGCTACTACGCCATGCCCGCGATCATGCGGCTCACTCGTGCCGGTATGCTGGAAGTGCTGAACGCTGACTACGTCCGCACAGCGCGGGCCAAAGGGGCAGGTGCAGGACGAGTGCTGTTCAAACACGCTCTGCGAAACGCAATCGTTCCGGTGGTCTCGCTCTCTGCTGTGCAGATGGGCTTCATGCTCGGTGGCTCCATCGTCGTAGAATCCATTTTTGCCCTGCACGGCGCAGGGTATCTCGCATGGGAATCCATCGGCCGTCACGATCTGCCGACCGTTCAGGCCCTTATCCTGATCTTTTCCTGCTTCTACATCCTCTTCACCTTGCTGTCGGACCTGGCAAACGCCTGGCTCGACCCGCGCATCAGGGTAGGCTGATATGACGAGCGCTTCCGCACAAACCTCAGAAAGCATCGTCGCTGTCAGCCGCAGCGTCCTGCTTCGCCGCCGCGTCTTCGGGCATTACGGCCTTCTGTTCGGCCTCGCCGTCCTCGGCATCGTCGTCGCAGCGGCAGTCTTCGCTCCGCTGCTGGCAGAGCACAGCCCCTATACGCAAAATCTCGCAGCCAGAATGAAACCGCCCTTCTGGATGGCCGGATCTGATCCTTCCCATCTGCTGGGCACCGACCAGCTCGGCCGTGACTACCTGGCTCGCCTGCTCTACGGTGCCCGCATATCGCTGCTGATCGGTCTGGTCACAGCCCTTATCTCCGGCCTCATCGGCACCGCGCTTGGTGTTGCTGCCGGTTATTTCGGCGGCAAAGTCGATCTTGCGGTGACGTTCCTCATCAACGTGCGCCTCGCAATGCCGGTGGTTCTGGTGGCCCTTGCCATCGTTGCCCTGTTCGGTGGTTCGCTTCAGATCGTCATCCTCGTGCTGGGCTTCCTGCTATGGGACCGCTTTGCCGTCGTCATGCGTTCGTCCGTCATGCAGATACGTGGATTGGAATACGTCAATGCGGCCCGCGCAATCGGCTGCTCCACGCCGCGCATCCTGCTTTCGGAAATCATGCCCAATGTGGCCAACAACCTCATCGTGGTCATGACGCTTGAAATGGCGCACGCCATTCTTCTGGAGGCTGCGCTTTCCTTTCTGGGCCTGGGCGTTCAGCCCCCCACGCCTTCCTGGGGCCTGATGATTTCAGAAGGCAAGGAAATGATGCTGTTCCAGCCCTGGCTGATCACCATTCCAGGCATTGCCCTCTTCCTTCTGGTTCTAGCGATCAATCTCCTCGGAGACGGGCTGCGCGATGTCACTGCACCGGAGGCCAAGGGATGAACGACCCCATTCTCAACGTCAAGAACCTGACAGTCGACATCCCCGTCAGCGGCGGCACGCTGCATGCGGTGCGCGGTATCGATTTCAAGCTGAACCGTGGCGAAACCCTCTGCATCGTCGGTGAATCGGGATCGGGCAAATCGCTGACATCGCTTGCCGTCATGGGTCTGCTCGGGAAACGGCTGCAGGTCCGCGCCGACAAGATGGAATTCGAAGGCCGTGACCTCGGATCGATGCCGCAAAGGCAAATGCAGGCGCTCAGGGGCGACCGCATGGCGATGATCTTCCAGGAACCGATGACCTCGCTCAACCCGGCTTATACGATCGGCGATCAGCTCTGCGAAGCGTTGCGCCTGCATCGCAAGGTATCGAAAGGGGAGGCCATGGCCCGGGCAGCCGACCTTCTCGGCAAGGTCGGTATCACGGCGGCGGAAAGCCGTCTCCGGCAATTTCCACACCAGCTTTCCGGCGGTCTGCGCCAGCGGGTGATGATTGCCATGTCGCTGATGTGCGAACCGGATCTGATTATCGCCGACGAGCCGACGACAGCCCTCGACGTGACGATCCAGGCTCAGATCCTGCGCCTGCTTGCGGACCTCAAACGAGAGATGAACATGGCCCTGATCCTCGTCACCCACGACCTCGGCGTGGTCGCGCGCATCGCGGACAAGGTGGCCGTGATGTATGCCGGCGAGATCGTGGAAAGCGGCTCCGCCAAGGAGATTTTCGACGCCCCCTCTCATCCCTATACCCGCGGGCTGCTCAACTGTATTCCCGTGCCTGGAAAGACCAAACCGGGCGAACCGCTCGGTTCCATCCCGGGGATCGTTCCATCCCTCATCGGCGATGTCTCCGGATGCGCGTTCCGCAGCCGCTGCAACCAAGCGATTGAGGCCTGCGCCTCGACCGTTCCCGAACGCTCTGCCGGCGGTGAGCACAAGTACAGATGCATTCATACCCAGCTGACCAGCGAGGTGGCGTGATGTCAGGCATGAAAAACCGTGAACCGGTGCTGGAGCTCACCAACATCACCAAGACCTATCAGGTCAAACAGGGCATGTTCTCCAAGCCGAAACCGCTGCAGGCACTCGGCGGCGTCTCCTTGCGCATTCACAAGAAGGACGTTCTGGGCCTCGTCGGGGAATCGGGTTGCGGCAAGTCGACCCTGGCCAAGATCCTGCTCGGACTGGAGAGCCCGACAAGCGGCGAAGTTCTGGTGGATGGCAAGGAGATCGGTCCGAGCGATCGGCAACTGCTGGCCCGACGCATCCAGCCGATTTTCCAGGACCCCTATTCCTCACTCAACCCGCGAAAGTCCATCGAGGAAATCGTTTCGCTGCCGCTGGTGGTCCACAAGATCGGCGACAGCGCGTCTCGCAGCCAGGCGGTTACAAAGATGCTCGATCTCGTGGGCCTGCCCGAACGCGTTCGGCGGGGCTACCCCGGCCAGCTGTCGGGCGGCCAGCGCCAGCGTGTCGCAATTGCCCGCGCTCTGGTGATCAATCCGGAAATCGTCATCTGCGACGAACCAACCTCTGCGCTCGACGTGTCAATCCAGTCGCAGATCCTGAACCTGCTTGCCGATCTTCGCGAGGAGCTCGGGCTCACCTATCTCTTTATCAGCCACAATCTGGCGGTCGTCGAGCATCTTGCGACCCGCGTCGCGGTCATGTATCTCGGCCGGATCGTCGAAGAGTCCTCGGCAGCCGATCTCTTTGCCGGTCCGAAACATCCCTATACCCGGGCACTGCTGGATTCGGTTCTGACACCCGATCCCTCGCTCTCAGTTCCCGACATTCACCTGGGTGCCACATTTCCAAATCCGATATCCCCTCCATCCGGATGTCACTTTCATCCCCGCTGCCCGATGGCGACGGACCTTTGCGCCTCAAAAGCCCCCCCGCACATCCAGGCAGGTGCGTCTCACGTCGACTGCCATTTCTACAAGAAGAGTGCAGACGGGCTTTCCCTCCAGCCAGTTTGACACCAAGATCAGATGAATAATTTCTCCACGACCCAGAACGTCCGCAAACGCGTCACCGCCACCCACGGCGGTGTCGTCGCGGCCCAGCACCGCAAGGCGGCAGAAGTCGGCGCCGCCATTCTGGAAAGCGGCGGCGATGCCATGGACGCGGCCGTTGCGACCTCCTTTGCGATTGGCGTCGTCGAACCCTGGATGAGCGGGCCGGCCGGCGGCGGCTGCATGATGATCTGGCGCGAGGCCGAGCAGAAGGCCTACACGCTGTTCTTCGGCATGCGGTCTCCAAAAGCGCTCGATCCTGCGGACTATCCGCTGGACGGCTCGGGCAAGTCCTCCGACCTTTTCCCATGGCTCTCGGTGAAGGACGACCGGAATGTCCAGGGCGCCAGCGCAATTGCTGTTCCCGGCACCGTCGCCGGCATGGAACTGGCACACAAGAATTTCGGCCGGATCGGCTGGAAGGACTTGCTGTCACCGGCCGTGAGCCTTGCAAAAGAAGGCCTGTTGGTCGACTGGTACGCCTCCCTGATCATTGCCTCCACCACGCGTGAACTGGCCAAGGATCCAGATGCGGCGAAGCTCTTCCTTGAGGACGGGCAATGGCCGACCATTGCCGGCTGGACCGCACTTTCCCAGAAAAGGCTCGATATGGGCCAATTGGCCCAAACGCTGCAACGGCTTGCCGACGCAGGCGCGCGCGATTTTTACGAAGGCGACATTGCCAGGGCCATGGTCGCGGACGTCAGCGCCAAAGGCGGGTCGCTGAGCCTCGCCGACCTGAAGGCCTATCGGGCTGACCTGCGGGACGCGATCAGTGTTCCCTATCGCGGCGGCATGGTGCATGCTTCCAAAGGCCTGACGGCGGGGCCGAACCTCGCGGAGTGCCTCTCCACGATGCAACAGGCCTTTGAGCCGGGCGCTTCGCCCGATGGCGCAAGTTATGGCGCAATGGTCGACGCGCTCGGGACCACCTACAGAAACCGGTTGAAGACCATGGGCGATCAGGATGCGCCGCACGCGCCGTCCTGCACGACCCATTTCTCCGTTGTCGACCGGGATGGCAACATGGTCGCAGTCACCCAGACCCTGCTTTCCATCTTCGGGTCGCGTGTGGTGTCCCCCTCAACGGGTCTTCTCATGAACAACGGCATCATGTGGTTCGACCCGGAACCCGGCAAACCGAATTCACTCGCGCCCGACAAGGGCTGCCTGATGAATGTCTGCCCGACGCTCGGCGAGATTGGCGGCCGGCGCTTTGCCATCGGCGCTTCGGGCGGGCGCAAGATTCTGCCTGCGGTTCTCAATCTGACGTCCTTCATGATGGATTTCGGACTGGATCTGGAGGGCGCATTCCACCAACCGCGCGTCGACAACTCCGGTTCAGAGATCACCATCGCAGACGAAGACCTGGCCCCCGAGATCCTCGCCTCGCTGGAGAAGATACAGCCGACTGTCACGGCCAAGCGCACGGTCTATCCCTATGCTTTCGCCTGCCCCGCCGGGGTGATGCGCGAAAATGGAATGAATACCGGCTGCACGGAAATCATGTCCCCCTGGGGCGATGCCGTGGCCGAAAAGGAAATTAAATCAGCATGACATCCCGCGCATCCGCACTTAATGACATTGAAGCCTACGCCGATCAGGGTGGTTTTGTCGAAGAACTATCCAGGCTCGTTTCCTTTCCGACCGAAAGCCAGGAAGAGTCCCGGCGGGACGACCTTTTCCGTTACCTGAACGAAGCCGCCATCGTCATGCTGAATGACATCGGTTTCACCTGCCGTATCCTGGAAAATCCGAAGGCACCCCATCTTCCGTTTCTTTATGCCGAACGGATCGAAAATCCCGATTTCGAGACCATCTTGATCTACGGGCACGGCGATGTGATCCGCGCCCAGGCGGACCAGTGGCGCGAGGGCCTGGACCCGTTCAAGGTGGTTGTCGAAGGAGACAAAATCTATGGCCGCGGAACAGCGGACAACAAGGGTCAGCACCTGATCAACATCGCAGCGCTCCGCGCGGTCATAAAAACGCGTGGCGCTCTCGGTTTTAATGCGAAGATCATTCTGGAAATGGCCGAAGAATGCGGTTCGCCCGGGCTGGTCGAGCTTCTTTCGGCCCACAAGGACCTCCTGAAGTCCGATGTCCTGATCGCGTCCGACGGACCGCGTCTGCATCCTGAAAAACCGACATTGTTCATGGGATCGCGGGGGGCGGTGAATTTCGACCTGCGCGTTGAATATCGCGACGGTGCGCATCATTCGGGCAATTGGGGCGGGTTGTTGAAAGATCCTGCGATTGTCCTGGCACACGCCCTTTCTTCCATCGTCGACCGCCGCGGCCAGATCAGATTGCTGGAATGGCGCCCGACAAGCCTGACGCCCGATATCCGCGAGGCTCTTGAAGGCTGCCCGGTCGGCGGGTTCGAGGGTCCCTCCATCGACGAGGACTGGGGTGAAGAAAGCCTGACGCCCTCAGAACGCGTGTTCGGCTGGAATTCCTTTGCGGTGCTGGCGCAGAAGAGCGGCGTACCGGAAGCCCCGGTGAATGCCATTTCCGGCTGGGCTACGGCCCATTGCCAGCTTCGCTATGTCGTTGGCACCGACCCGGAGGACATCCTGCCGGCTCTTCGCCGACACCTCGACCGCGAGGGCTTCAATGACGTGCAGATCGTACCGATGAAGCTTGGCAGCTTCCATGCGACGCGTCTCGATCCCTCGCATCCCTGGGTGTTGCGGGTTGCCGCTTCCGTTGAGGGCACGACGGGCAAGAAACCGGTGCTTCTGCCCAATCTCGCCGGATCCATTCCCAACGAAGGTTTTTCCGAAACGCTCGGCCTGCCGACAGTCTGGCTGCCCCATTCCTATCCGGGCTGTTCTCAACATGCCCCGGACGAGCACCTGCTCATGTCTACGAGCCGTGAAGCCCTGCGAATGATGACCGGTCTTTTCTGGGATATAGGTGACACCGAGGCTGGCCGGCCCGGCCTAGCCTCGTAGCGAGCTGAGAAGAGGTAACAATGTCGGACGTTCTGGTTCTCGGTGGCGGCATGGTCGGTGTCAGCACCGCCCTGGCGCTGCAGGCAGCCGGACGCACTGTCATCCTTGTCGACAGGCGGGAAGCCGGGCAGGAAACCAGCTACGGCAACGCCGGCGTCATTCAGACCGAAGCCGTGGAGCCCTATCCCCTGCCCCTCGCCCTGGGCGCGCTTCTCAAGATCGCGTTCAAGCGCAGCAATGACGTCAACTATCACCTGACCGCGCTGCCGTCCTATCTTCGCCCTCTCTGGCAGTATTATCGCGCTTCCCTTCCTGCCCGGCACAAGGCGATTTCCCGGACCTATGCCGGGCTCGTCCGGCGTGCGAGTGCCGATCATGCTCCGCTGATCGCTGCCGCAGGTGCCGACAATCTGATCCGGAGGTCCGGTCTTCGATTTGTTTACCTGTCGCAGCAAGCGTTCAATGCCTCCGCCGTGGAGGCAGGACGCGTTTCCAACGAGTACGGCGTTAAAGTCGCCCTCCAGTCTGCTGCCGACCTTGCGATTGCCGAACCCCATCTGAAACCTGGGCTGGCCGGGGCTGTTCACTGGCCCGAGACCTGGAGCTGTGCAGACCCGGGTGGCTTGACGCAGGCCTATGCAAGACTTTTCGTCTCCCGTGGGGGCAGTATCGTCACCGCGGACGCAACCACCCTTTGCGAAACGCACGATGGCTGGTCCGTCACCGCGTCCGATGGGCGGGTGTCGGCAAGAGAAGCCGTCATTGCCCTTGGGCCCTGGTCGGCCGGGCTGCTCAAGCGTTTCGGCTATGACATCCCGCTTTTGCGCAAGCGCGGTTATCATCGTCACTTTACCGGTGGCGGCACCTTGAACACACCAATGGTCCTGGCTGAAAGTGCAACCGTGCTTTCGCCCATGCAACAGGGGCTGAGGGTGCTGACAGGTGCGGAACTTGCGTCCTTCGATGCACCGCCCTCGCCCGTCCAGCTGAGACGAAGCACCATCGCCGCGGTCAACGTGATCGATCTCGGAACACCGGTGGAGACGAAAGCCTGGTTCGGCAGTCGGCCTTGCATGCCGGACATGCTCCCACTTGCCGGCAAGGCTCCGCGTCACAAGGGTCTGTGGTTCCATTTCGGCCATGGCCATCAGGGGTTTACCCTCGGTCCGACCACCGCAACGATGCTCGCCGAAGAAATGATAACCGGCAAGGTTCCTGTCCCCGACCTTTCTCCTGCCCGCCTGAGGTATCTCTGAAAATGTCCGACCCCGCAGATTTAACAGCAATTGAAGCCCGGCAACTCATCGGCAGGCGCCAACTGTCGCCGGTGGAACTGGCAGACGCCTGCATCGCCCGAACCGAGGCGATCAACCCTGCGATCAATGCCGTCGTGGCAGCGGATTTCGATCGTCTGCGGGACGAAGCCGTGAAGGCGGAAGCAGCCGTCCAGAAAGGCGAACCCATCGGGCCGGTGCATGGTCTGCCTTTCGGGGTCAAGGACATGATCGATGTCACCGGCCTGCCGACGACTTTCGGGTCGGAGATCTTCAAGGACAACATTGCCACTAGGGACGATGCCATTGTCGCTGCCATGCGGCGCGCGGGGGCGGTCGTGCTCGGAAAAACCAACAATCCGGAATTTTCAGCCGGCGCCAACACCGTCAATACGGTCTACGGACCGACGGGCAATCCGCATGACCCGTCAAAGAGCGCGGCCGGGTCGTCAGGCGGATCGGCAGCCGCGCTTGCGACCGGCATGGCACCACTTTGCACCGGGTCCGACACCGGTGGCAGCTTGCGCAATCCGGCCGCCTTCTGCGGTGTCGTCGGTTTCCGTCCGTCTCCCGGCGTCGTTCCCGGCGACACTAGGGGCACCGCCCTCATGCCTCTGCCAACATCCGGCCCGATGGCCCGCACGGTCGCCGATACGGCGCTGATGCTGTCCGTCATGGCACGCCCCGACAGCCTCGATCCCTTCACGGCGGTGATAGACGGGAAGACCCTTTGGAACCCGGACGATTTCGCGACGCTGCCACGCCAGGACCTGTGCTCCCTGAAAGTCGGCTTTACCGAAGACTTCGGGTTCGCAATGACCGAGCAGGTGATCCGCAGGGCTTTCCGCGAACGTGTCGAGAAACTCGGCCCGCTCTTTGCTGTGGCAGAGGAAACGGCACCCGACTGTACCGGCGCGGATCGGATTTTCGCGGTCCTCCGCGCTGTCATGATGCTTGGGTCTCACCACGGCAATACGCTGAAACATCCTGGCCGCTTCGGGCCGAATATCATGGCCAATGTGGAAGAAGGTCTCGGCTATTCGGCGCTCGACGTCGCCGACGCCATGACCCGCCAAAGCCTCTATTACAGGAACTGGCAGCGTTTCTTTGCCGATTGCGACTACGTCCTTTCTCCTGCCGTCACGATCAGCCCACGCGACTGGCACGAGCTTTATCCGGCCGAGATCGATGGTGTCGCGACAGAGAGCTACTATCAGTGGCTGGCGCTAGCCTACGCTTCGACCATTGCCGGTCACCCATCCGTCACCATACCGGTGGGCCGGGACGATTTCGGCATGCCCTTCGGCTTGCAGATTGTCGGCAGAAAAAATGATGACCTCGGGGTTCTGGCCGTTGCGGCGGAAATCGAAGCAATCTTCGCCGGCGACGAAAGATTTGGTGTACCGAAACCCGATCTGACCGCTCTCCGGACTGCAGAACCAATCCTGATGGACACATAGCGCCATTCGGGTTTCGTAACTTCCTTTCATCCGAAGCTGAGCCGACCGGGCACCGGTCTGGCTGCTTCCCTTTGCCTTGAGCCGGGGCTTGCTCGTGCCTGAGACCGGGTGCGAACCCGGCGCCCTGGCTCGCTGTGGCAACGGACTGGTGCGACCGCTCAAATATCGGGCAGACCTCAATTCATTAGGATAAGCATTAGAAAAAATAATGTGCTAGATTGAAGCGCAGCCGCAATGCCTGTCTGTCCGGAAAATTGAGGAGAATGCCTAGATGACCTATGCCGAAGCGAAGAAGACGAGCGCAGACGTTATTCCAGTCATTGATATTTCTCCGTTGAGAGACGGGACGGACCCTCAAGCGGTTGCCGACGCGTTACACGCGGCAAGCAAGGACCTCGGGTTTATCTACATCACGGGCCATGGCATTCCGGAAGAGCTGATCAACTCCGCCCGGGAGACTGCCTATGCGTTTTTCCGGGCAGATAATGAGCGCAAGGACGCGGTCCGCGTTTCCAGCCATCACCGGGGCTGGATCGGTCAGGGCGGCGCCAAGATGCAGGACGACGCCAAAGCAGATCTGAAGGAAAGTTTCATCTGGGGGTGGGAACCCTCCACGCAGACGGAAGGTGACGGACACCCACTGCGGGGCAACAACCAGTGGCCGGACTTCGTTCCCCAGTTAGAGCAGCATTCGAAAGCGTATTTCGAGGCGGCGCATGAAGTCGCCTATCATCTCATGCGAGGCTTTGCGCTCGGCCTCTCCCTCCCGGAAGATTTTTTCCTGCGCAGCACTGACCGCCCGCTGTCGCGCGCGTCCTACGTTTATTACCCGGCACAGCCGGATACGATGGGAAAAGACCAGTTCGGCGTTGGACCGCACACCGACTTCGGCGTGCTGACGGTCCTTTGCCAGGATGATGTCGGCGGACTGCAGGTGGAAAACGCTCAGGGCGAGTGGGTGGAAGCGCCGCCGGTTCCCGGATCGCTGGTTGTGAATGTGGCCGATCTTCTGGCACGCTGGACCGCCGGTGCCTACAAGTCCACGCCGCATCGGGTGGTAAACAGCTCAGGACGCGAACGCCTGTCGCTTGTCCTGGCATACGACCCCAACCCGGAAACGCAAATCGATGCCCGCGATGTCTTCGGACCGGAGACTGCCTCGGCCGATCCCATCACATGCGGCGACTACCTTCTCTGGCGCTTCGAAAAAGCTTTCAGCTATCGCAAGGCTTAAAAAGGGTGGGCCGCTGTCTCAGGAGGCAGCCGCGACACCTGCCCCACGCGGACGCCGCTATGCCTCGAACTGCAGGCGTCCGTTTGCCGACAGACCAATCTCCTGGGCAGGCGCGCGAAAAAGAGCGCCCAGCTGTTCATACCGGTCGAGCAAGTCCTCGCCGCCCGCCAGCCTGCCTGGAAAAAACCTTCCCTCCTGCCAGACCGGGACGCCATCAATGAGGACCGTCGGGTCCACGATGTTCAGCGATATCTCGCCGGGCGCATAGTTGCCGCACGTATGGAAGTGAAGCAGCCGGGGATTACCGAATGCCCCACCGGACCAGCGCTCCAGACTGGCGCCGGCGCTGTCCTTGAACGCGCATCCCGGGTGAATGCCCGCATGCCAGGAGTGCATGACCCAGGGGTCGATCCCGAGGTGATCCGCTACGTGGCAATAGTGTTTGCGCGCGGCTGCGACGTCTTCGGCGCTGCCGTCAAAACCGGTAATCCGCTCGTCTTCAAACGCGATGAAAAGCGTGTCCCTGAGTTCCACACCATAGGGATCGTAATAGTTTGAACCTGTGCCAACGAGAAAACCCGCCTGCGCGACCGTTCCCCGGAAGCCCGAGCCCGGGACCGGTGTGAAAACGGATTGCGGGAACCGGACTACAGATGTGTCGCTGCCGGAGTTCGGAAACTGCGCTCTGCCGCCCCTGACGTCCGTCCCGAGCGGGCATGTCAGGTGAATGTCCTGCGCGCCAGCCAGAGCCCGGTTGACGAGATTCTTGAGCTCGATCATCGCGCCATGATCCGTCTGGCCGAAGCCGGAGGCGAGCATCTCACGATCCAGTGCGTAACACACGATTGGCCGCTTCGATGCCAGCACCGAACTGAAGCGCAACTGATCGCCGACGCGGTGAAGGAACACCGTCTGATCGTGCGGTTCCATGGACGCCAGAATGTCGTCGGAGTTGTCGGCCTGTCCTGGATCGAATGGCAGAACCGTCACGGTGACGTCGCACCCAAGATCTCGCGCCACATCCGCGATGGCATCGGCCAGCCCCTCGCCATACATGCCGCAGGCCGGATCCTCCGCGATGACAAGCAGGCTCTGGCCGGAACGGACGCCCGCGCAGTTCGTAAGCAGATTTTCCGCGCCGAGCCTCAGATTACTGGCAATTTGGGTCATGATCTTCTCGCAAACAAAAGATTTCCGCCTCTGTCTCCAGCCCACGCCAGATCTCCTGACGCGACAGTGAATTGAACTCTTCTAATTCAGGCATTAGAACAACTAATATGATTTCGAACTTGCCCTTCACCGCGTTGCGCGCCTTCGAGGCTGTGGTCCGACTGCAAGGCTTTGCCCGCGCTGCCGAAGAACTCGCCGTCACCCAGAGTGCCGTCAGCCAACAGGTCAAATCGCTCGAGGAATGGCTTGGCCGCAGGCTTGTGGATCGAAAACCGGGCCGCACGCAACCGACCGAGGACGGTCGCCGTCTGGCTGCGGCGGTGGCGGAAAACTTCAATAATATCGCGACGGTGTGTCACGAGATCCGCGATGCCAATCAGCCTAATCTGACGATTGTCCTGTCTGCGCTTCCCGGCTTCGCATACATCTGGCTCATTCCAAGACTGATCAACTTCAACCTTCGCCATCCTCAGTACGAGGTGTCGATCGTCACATCGCAGATCCCTCCGAATTTTGCGGTCGACGAGGCGGATGTCTCCATCAGGTATGGCAGCGGCACGTATCCCGGGCTGCACGTTGAGACGCTCATGCACGAACGCCTCTTCCCGGTCTGTTCGCCGGAGCTGCTCCAGAAAACCCCTTTGAACTGCGTTGAAGACCTCGCGAACCATACGCTGCTTGTCGATGACGTCAGTCAGAGCGACGGTCTGCCGCCGACGTGGGAGAACTGGGCGAAGGAGATGGGCTGGAGCTTGCCGCAACCGGCCCGCTCCATGCAGTTCGGCCAGTCGAACATGGTTGTGCAGGCCGCGGTCCGCGGCTTCGGGGTTGCGCTTGGCAGAGAACCGCTGGTGGTCGACGAACTGGAAGCCGGTCGCCTGGTTCGTCCGTTTCCGGAGCTGGCGACGTCGCATTACTCCTATTCGATCGTTTGCCCGAAGGCCGCGGTCGAGTCCGAGCGCATTTCCGCCATTCGGAACTGGCTGCACGATGAAGTGCGCGAACAGGCCCCCATCACGGACGCCTCTCTTTTCAAGCCGCCGGCAGGTCATTCTTCCAAACGCGAAAAAAGCTGCGACAGTCCGAAGCAGATGAGAAAATAGAACCCGGCGCACGTCAGCCAGGCCTCGAATATCAGCCGTGTGGATGCAACGAGTTCCAGTGTCTTGAACGTCAGCTCCTGAACAGAGATCAGCGACACAATCGAGCTGTCCTTGATCAGCGAAATGAACTGGTTCGCCAGCGGCGGGATGACCTTTCTGATGGCCTGCGGCAGAACGATGTATCGCATTTCCTGCCAGTAGTTCATCCCGATAGATCTGGCGGCCTCGCGCTGTCCATTCGGCACGGCCTGAATGCCGGCGCGGACGATTTCGCCAACGAAGGCGCTTTCGAACAGGGCGAGCACAATCGTTCCGGCAACAAGCTGCGGAAACAGGCGCATGTCGCCGAAGACAAACACCCAGACCGCATTATTTTCCGATCGCGCGATACCGCGTGCCCAGCGCTCCAGACCGAGGGCTTCGATGAGCGGCTGGGACAGGAAAAAGAAAAAGATGAAAACGACAACGACCGGCGGAATATTGCGAAGAAGTTCGACATATGTGCGCGCCAGCAGACGGACGGTCAGGTTTCGCGACGTTCGCGCAAGACCGAGGATAACGCCCAGAAGAACTGCCAGCAAAGAGGCGCATATGGAGATCCTGACGGTCACGGCCAGTCCCTGCAGCAGCAGATTGGCGAACCATTCCTGACGTCTGGTATGCCAGCCCAGGATGTAGTTCGGGATCAGGTGCCAGCGCCATTTGTAATTGAGCGTTTCGGCCGTCTGAAAGGCGAAGAAGATGGCGGCCGAAAGCAGGACCGCCAGGATAAGCCAGTCACCCCAGTGAAGTCGTTTCAGAAGCCGCATCTTGGTCCTTTCACGGATGTGCGTTCACTGCGGATTGGAGCGGGACCGCCTGTCCCGCTCCCGTTGCGTGGCATCGTTTATTCCGGGATCTGATCGGCCCACTCGTCGGAGCGGAACCAGTAGTTGTGCCTCTGCTTCAACCAGCCGTTCCTGGTGTTGACCCCGATCCAGTTGTTGAAGAAGTTGAGCGCGTCCGGATCTCCCTTGCGGATGGCGAAGGCTTCGCCCGTCGCCTGGAAGGCATAATCAAACGGCACGTTGACGACATCGGGATAGCGGCGCGCTTCGGTCGATGGTGCCGGCTCGGATCCCATCATCGCATGGGCCTTGCCGTTGAGAACCTCCTGAATCACGGCTCCCTCGTCATCGAACTGGACCACTTTGGCTTCAGGAAAGGTCGCGGCGATGATCTCAACCGCGACCGCGCCGCGGCGCACGGCGAAGGTCACATCCGGGCTGTTGTAGTCCTCAAGCGAAAAGCCCTCTGTCATCTTCGTGTTGGCAAGAATGGTCTGGCCGGAAAAGGCATAGGGATCGGTAAAGTTGACCGTCAGATTGCGTGCCGGATTGATCGACATGCCGGAGATGATCACGTCGAACTGCCCTGAAACCAGTGCGGGAATGATGCCATCCCAGGCAGTCGGGATCCACTCCACGTCAACCCCCATGTCGTCGGCGAGCTTTGCGGCCACATCGATTTCAAAACCGATGAGATCGCCGTTGACGTCCCGCATGGTCCAGGGTTTGAAGAGCGAAACGCCGACCTTGATCACCCCTTCGCTTTTTATGGATTCGATCACGCTTTCGCTGCTCAACGCCTGGGTGGCGGACTGTGCGAAGGCCGGGCCAGTGCCAACAACGGCAAGAGCTGCGGCCAGTATCAAGCCTATGGTTCTTCTTGTCGGTCTCATGCAAATTCCTTTCTCTGGAGGGTGGTTCCGGTCAGACGACTCGTATGTCTTGTTATTCATGCCGTCCGATACGGCTTTCGAGTGCGGAAACGCCGAAGGACATCGTCAGCGTTATTGCCAGATAGATGAGCGCTACGGTGAACCAGATCTCGAAGCTCATGTATGTGTCGGATACCAGGTTGCGCCCCACGGTCGTGAGCTCTGCAACGGCAATGACACTGACAATCGCGGAGGATTTGACCAGCTGAATTGCTTCGTTTGTGAGGGGCGGCAGCATCAGGGGCACCGCCTGCGGAAGAATAATGTAGCGGTAGGCCTGGCCCCTGGTCATGCCGATGGACTTTGCGGCTTCCCATTGTCCCTGGGCGACCGATTTGACGCCGCCGCGAATGATCTCCGATACCAATGCGCCGTGGAATGCGCCCAGGCAGATGACCGCAGCCGTAATGCGGCTCCAGGTAAAAATCGGTCCCAGCACGTAGTAGAAAAGATAGACCAGAACCAGCAGAGGCATGTTTCGCAGAAATTCCAGAAGGGCGATGGACAGCCATTTGCCGATGACGAGGTTCGAGAGCCTCAGCAACGCCATGGCAAGACCAATGGCGACAGCCAGCAGAAACGCGCCCAACGAAAGAAAGAGGGTCATACCGAGGCCGACAATGAGCTCCCCTGCCTGGAACCCATTGTCGGTGAACCGGTAGATATAGCGTGGAATGTTGTACCACTGCCAATTGTAGCCCATGCGCGCAGCGCCGGAGTAGGCACCGTAAACGATTAACCCCATAAGGCCCGCGTACATCAGAAGTGCGAATCCGGTTGATCCAGCCACCCGGCGGGACAGCGGGGGCCGAGACGGCATGACATTTTCTGAGGACGTGACGCCGGCCATCAGTGGTCCAGGATCTTGTCGAGAAAATCCCTGCAGCGCTCGCTGCGGGGATGATTGAAAAACGTGTCTGGATCGGCCATTTCGACGATCTCGCCAGCGTCCATGAAGACCATTCTGTCGGCGACTTTTCGCGCAAATCCCATTTCGTGCGTGACACAAACCATCGTAATGCCGTCTTGAGCCAGCTCGACCATGACCTCCAGAACCTCGTTGATCATTTCAGGATCGAGCGCGGACGTGGGCTCGTCGAACAGCATGATCCGGGTCTCCATGCAAAGAGACCGCGCGATTGCCACCCTCTGCTGTTGCCCACCCGACAACTGCCGAGGATACTTGTCCGCCTGATCGGGAATACGCACACGCTCAAGGAACTTGCGAGCGGTCGCTTCCGCCGCTTTCCGCGAAATCCCGCGCACTTTTTGCGGGCCGATCACAAGATTTTCCAGGACCGTGAGATGCGGAAAGAGATTGAACTGCTGAAAAACCATCCCGACCTGCTGTCGCAGCAAGGTTATGTTTTTCGCCCCTTCGTAGACTTCCATGCCATCCACGAAGAGTTTGCCCCCCTGGTGGAACTCAAGCGCATTGAAGCAACGGATCAGGGTTGATTTTCCGGAGCCGGACGGCCCGCAAATGACCACCCTCTCGCCTCTCTCAACATTGATGCTCACACCTTTCAATGCGTGAAAATCACCGTAGAACTTGTCGAGTTTCCGGGCCCTGATCACGGGTGCGTCGGTCAATGTCGCGCCTTTCGTTATTGCCACTTATTTAGACTATCAGTTTATGTTAAGTAGTGTCTAATGTGAAAAAGACGGCGACGGTCCAACTGCGCAAAATACCTGCAACTGACCATTCAATGAGCGCCTGATTGATCGATCTGAATGCAATTCAATGGACCGCATTACAGGAAAAAGGGCTTGAACCTCGGCGTTGGCGATACAGGAGCCTCCAGAGGGGCGGCCGTGCTGAGAAAAGCAAGAGGCACGGCTGGACAAGTCTGCCCTTTGGAGGGTGACGGTATGAAAATC
Source organism: Labrenzia sp. ATLA3 (assembly GCF_057180185.1). NCBI lineage: Bacteria > Pseudomonadati > Pseudomonadota > Alphaproteobacteria > Hyphomicrobiales > Stappiaceae > Labrenzia > Labrenzia sp. ATLA3. Next base: position 6,427 of record NZ_JBXUKV010000005.1, on the reverse strand, counting down.
CGTTGTCTTTTCGACGGCTGGGCCGGGCGTTCCCACCTGATCAGTTGGCCGATCCTGCCTGCAATGATCTTTCTCCGCATGGTGACGGAGACGCTGCCCAATTGCCGCCCATGATGCGCTTGCCGACACCGGTGTTTCGCTGCCCCTCCCTTGTGAAAAAGAGGAATAGATAATGTCTGCCTGGATACGCATGCTTTCCGACGAAGAAGCCGATGAAACGCTGACAGCAGCGCTTGAGCTCGCCCGCACGCCTCATGGCACCGTCGACAACGTGATGCGGGTTCATTCTCTCCGTCCGTCGACCATGATCGGTCACATCAGGCTCTATCGCGCGTGTCTTCACGACGAGTCGAATGCGATCCCGATGTGGTTTCAGGAGGTCATCAGCTCCTATGTGTCGAGCCTCAACAACTGCGCCTACTCCTATGCAAACCACTGGAAGAACGCGGCCCATCTGATAGGCGACCCCGAAAAGGCACGAAAGGTCGAGACTGCACTGGAACAGCGCAAACCCGAAGATGCCTTCGATGGTCCAGAGCTGGCTCTTCTGCGCTATGCAGAGAAACTGACGCTTCATCCCGGGGACATGGCCGAAGCAGATATTGTCGCTCTTCGAAATTCAGGGGTCGATGACGGCCGGATCCTGGAAGCCAATCAGATCATTGGATACTTCAACTACGTGAACCGGCAGTTGAATGGGCTTGGTGTCAGCACAGAGGGTGACGTTGTCGGCTACTACGCGGAAGAGTGAAGCTGGTCGTCCCGGGTGTGTTCACCGGTGTCGCAGTCTGATGCCTTGGCGTCGTTAGAGCTCACCAAGAGACGGACATATGGCCGCCATGTCGATTGGCGAACTGCGCGAACGGCGATAAGCGGCTGGTCCAGGGGGGGCGTGTTGTTGCCATAACCTCATCCGAAGGGATGACAGCCTGCGCTTTGCGAGCGCATCGCGGCGCGATAGACCGCAGGTGCTGCTCTCAGCGTGCATGTGCCAAGCAAACGCAACGGACCCGTTTCAAGGCTCGGGCTTATACCCAAAGGCTTCAATGTTTACCCAGGAACGCCTCTGACATTCGCCCCTTTGCCGGAGGGCGGGAAATAGTCCTATTTCTTGCGCAGTGTCTTGGGGGCGATGCCGAACTCTGCCCTGAAGGCACGACTGAAATGCGCGGCGTCGTTGAACCCCCATCGGAAAGCGATTTCGGTGATCGTGTCGCGGCAATGCGGACGCGAGAGATCCGCATGACAGCGGCGCAACCGCTCGCGCCGCATGAAGTTGCAGCACGTGTCGTTGTTGTGCGCAAACACCGTATGGAGATATCGCAGCGAAACGCCATGCGCCTCGGCCACCATTGTGGGGTCGAGGCGACCGTCTTCCAGGTTGTTCCGAATAAAGCGGCAAAAAGCAGCAAAGTGGTCCCGGTGCGCAAGCGACGCCGGAGGGGGCTCCTGCCGGGTGGTCAGCGTGGCCATCAAGAGGCTCAGGATCGGCTGCATGACAGCTTCGGCCTCTTTTTCCTCGATTGTTGTGAAGTCTCGCGCCAGCCGCCGAAGCGCTTCGGCCGATATGCCGCTGACGGCGCTCGAATTCTTGACCACGGTTCCAGCAAACCGCTCGATGTTCCAGTCCAGGCGCTTGGCCCGGAATTTCGGGATCAGCAGCGTGAGTTTGTGCAGCCGGCTCGTAACCTTGAAATCCATTTCGCGCTCGCTGTCCCACAGCACGAAGTCCCCCGCCGAAAGCTCAGCCTGCCGGTCTCCCTGTCGAATGATCTCATGGCCACTAAGCTCGAATAGCACGCCGAAATAGGCCTCATCGCTGTGGCACAGTTCGGGTTTGCGGCGTGAACCTTCACAGGGATCGCAACAGCATTCGACGACGCGGATCCCATCGAGAATGCGCTCGCGAATTTCCGCGTGGAAATCTGACGTTTCGGAGGATCTGAGATCCCAATCCAGGTGCGTGCGGCTCAAGGCATGACGCCAGGCCTCGAATTGAACAGGGCCACGAAGGGATTGCGTTGACCAGGTCTCGGCATCCATTGTCTTGTCTCCTCCCGGGCGCGCCTTTCGGCGTTTTTTGTGCGCGGATGATCAAGTCCCGGTGCATGCGCTGGCAAGACCGAACCTCCTCCTTGGCTCAACATACGCTCCTCCCGATGTCTCGCCCGCTCTCCGAGTTTAGGCGAACGGGGGAAATTTACCAGATGCCGGACCGATGACGGGGAGAGGACCGTCAGCGAAACCGGTATCGAAGCTGCAAGGGAGGACGCAGACACATGCGCAAGGATATCGAGTTCAAGACAGAGGATGGCGTCACGTTGCGCGGGTGGCACTATGTACCCGACAACGCTTCGGGACCTGTGCCAACCATTGTGATGGCACACGGGTTTTCGGCCGTGAAGGAAATGTACCTCGACCGCTTCGCCGAGGCTTTTGCTGCTGCGGGGCTCGCCTCAATAGTCTTCGACAACCGCAATTTCGGAGCAAGCGACGGCGAGCCGCGTTACGAAATCGACCCGTGGGAACAGGTTCGCGACTATCGGGACGCTATTACCTGGGCCGAAACGCTGCCGGAAACCGATGCAAATCGGATCGGGATATGGGGTTCGAGCTACAGCGGTGGCCACGTCATGGTGGTGGGAGCGCTGGATCGACGGGTGAAATGCGTCGTCGCCCAGGTACCACTGGCCAGCGGGCACAGAAATGCGCGCCGCCTCATCCGCGCAGACTATCTGGCCGGTGTGCAGGCGATGTTCGATGATGACCGCCGGGCTCGGATGAACGGTGAGCCGCCGGCGATGATCCCGGTGGTTGCCGAGGATCCGGCAGCGCCCTCCGCCCTGCCCACACCCGACAGCTGGACCTGGTTCACCGAGACCGGCAAGACACGTGCACCATCCTGGCACAACGAGGTGACTTTGCGCTCCGTCGAGATGTTCACCGAATACGAACCTATCAGCTACGCCAAATACGTCAGCCCAACACCCATGATGATCGTTGTGGCCCTGGGCGACGTGCTCACGGTTTCCGACCTGGCACTGGAAGCCTACGAGGAGGCTCTCGGTCCAAAACGGCTCGTAACGCTAAGCGGCGGTCATTTCGACGCCTATGTGGATGATTTCGACGCCTCGTCCGAACCAGCGGTCGAATGGTTCCGCGAACACCTGAAGCCATAACGCAGTCTCTCCGGACGGCCTTCGGGCCGTTCGGACCGGTCTTGTTGTGCATTCTTCAAAAACGCCACCAAATCTTCAAAGGAAACAGACAGGGGCGCACACGAATATCATTAAATTAAATAGAGCCGAGGTTTTTCAGGGCCTTTATTCGAAGACCTTGAAACGCTCGTAAAGCTGGAAAAGCTGTTTCTGCGAATTGACCCCCATCTTGGTCATTGCGGCTTTCAACTGTTTCCGCACAGTGTCCTGCTGAACACCTTTGCTGCGGGAATACTCCGCCAGCGGTTGCATTTCTATGACTGCAGCAATTGTCGCGCTTTCGCCGACACTCAGCCCGTAGAACTCTGCAATACGCTCCAGCGTCCGCGACGACAGAATGTCCTGAGGATTGAGCTGCACGATCTTGTAGGTCACCCAGCGCGCCGGCTCCAGCCGCCCGTCAACGAAACGGGGAAGCGGGTTGAACACCTGAACGGCATAGGTCGAATCCGTTTTCTTGTCGAGAAGACGCACCAGAGGCGCTTCGCCGTTGCGCACACGCCGATGAACCGCCTCCACCTTTTTTTGCTCCGCCGGATCGCGGCAGACCAGTCTGCCGTTCTGTATCCGCACAAAACCATGGTCGAGCATTTCCCTTGCCAGTTGGTTCGCATATTCAACCTCACCATTGGCAAGCATGATGATTGCGTGGGTCTGCGAATCGTTGGCGGACCTGTGAACCTGCTCCCGCTCTGCGACTTCATTCCGCAGTTGCCGGAGATTAAGCGCCTTCCTGGCATGCACGACGAGCTTAGAAAAATCCGCCACCACCTCTTTCGAGAACCCCCCGTCCTTGCGAAGGCTTGTGACGCCAAACCACCCTGCCCCCCCGTCAACCGAGATGTTGTTGCCCATGATCCTGTTCACATCGGACCTGGGAAAAAGATCATTGAGGATCGGGCTGGAACGTAACCCGTCCGCTGTAGTTAACTGATCGTCCATCAAGACCTCCCCTATGCGCGCCTTGGCAATGAGCTTCAGCCGATAATCGTGATTGACATGATGTTCTTGGAATTCCTTGAGGAATTCCGGGTCCATATTTGCGGTAAAATTCAGTCCAACCGATGAGTTCCCCTCTCCAAGAAGACAAAGGTGAGACTGGGATGCTTCAAGATAAGAAACGATTTTCGAAAGAGTTAAATAGAACAGCTCCTTGCTTTCTACAGCCTCGTACAATTCTGAGATAAGTTTATCAAATTGCTCGCACATTTCTAAAAGACAACATCTGAATCAACGTAAATATTATCAATAATAACAGCATCAAAACTATGCAATCGTACACACAACCCAAGAGGGAATCAATCCCGCAGCGCGGTAACAAATAATTTTTCGATCCATCGAAAAAATTTATAATTAGTTAATTATGCCTAGATAGGCGCCAGAACCGCCCGTTAACTTTGCTTAACGCATTGAAACTCTAAACATTTCCACTACCCCTTGATTACGCTACGGCTTTTGCGGAATTGACCTAAAGACATGGTTAAAAAATTTTCTGACCCGCGCAGTCCCCATTTGGGGAATGGCTCATTTTGAAGCAGTCTGACAATCCTGCTCGCGCATTTCAGCAAGGGTGATTTTGACACCCGTTCTATAATCACCGGTTGTCTCTCGCAGTTAGCCGGTGGAGCGAGTGAGGAATGGAATAATGCCTAATAATATAAATCTATCGGAATTTTTTGACTCAATCCGCGCAACTCTGGCCGACATCAAGAACAATACTTCTTCGGTCAACGACATTGACGTCGTGGGTACCTACATCGAAGAAGATGGCAGCGACCCGGCGCCGGATGTTTCCAGTATCAATTTTGTTAACGGAACAACGGGTGCCGATGTACCGCTCGAAGGAACAGCGGGTCTTGATATCGTTCTTGCCAGAAGCGGTAACGATATGCTTGTCGGTTACGGCAGCATCGACATCCTGCTCGGGAGTGACGATGTAGATACGATCGACTACTCCTACCTGAACGGAACAGAGAACGGCATCTTCATCGACCTGCGCAGCGGTATCGCCGTGAGCAAGGGTGGTGACATCGACCTGCTGTCATCCATCGAGAATGCCATCGGTACGGTCAACAGCGACGTTCTGCTCGGCAACGGCCTGAACAACATTTTCTTCGGTAATGGCGGCAGTGACGTCATCGATGGTCGCGGCGGTAACAAAGACGTCGCCCAGTTCACCGGCAAAGCCGAAGATTACGAGATCAAAACCAACGAAGACGGTTCCGTCAGTATCAAAAACGACACCGGCACGACGACCCTTTACAACATCGAACTGGTTCAGTTCGGCGAAGGCAGTGAAGTCGGCGATATCAATCTTTTCAGCGTCACGGATGGTGCGCTCGTCGCCCACAATGATGCAATCGACGTCACCGAGACCTCCGACGACGACGAAGCCGAAGTCGCCGCAACTTTCAACGTTCTGGGCAATGACGACGAACTCGGCGAAACAGGCGGCCAGGTAATCAACCAGCTGGCTTTCAAAGGTGCCGGTGGCGCGGAAGTCAACGTCGATACCGTCCCTGATGGAGATGGCTTGTTGGAGGTGCAGGGTAAATACGGCACCTTGTTGCTGAACGTCGAAACGGGCGATGCCAGTTACGTCTATTCCGATGAAGCGAACCGTCTCGCCGAAGGCGAGGAAGGTGTCGATACCTTCGTTTATCAGGTCGTCGGGGGCGACAAGGCCGAATTCAAGGTTACGGTCACCGGCACCAACGATGCTCCGACAATCGGCGGTGACCTTTCCCTGAATTTCCTGCCCATCGTGGAATTTCCGGATGCGGAGGACCAGGGTTTCGTCCATTCCCGCAGTGGGGTCTTCGAGGTCAACGATCCGGACACAGTCGTCAATCCGGACAATTTTGAGATCCAGATCAGTGAACCGAACCTGTCCCTGGCCTCCGGTGCCGGCGACATTCTGGAAATGCCGGGCGATATCTACGCTGCCCTGACTGCCAATGACTCGAACTTCTTCTTCTGGACATTCGACCAGTTCGACGACCAGGGCCGGGTAACCTATTCCTACAAGGTCCAGGACAAGGCCATCGACTTCCTTGCCGAAGGCGATGTCCTCACGATCGACTATACGCTTAAGGTCCAGGACAAGAATGACCCGGAGTCCTTCGTTGAGCGCCCGGTCACCGTGACCATCATCGGTACCAACGACCAGCCGGATATCCTCGTCGAGCAGAGCGTTCTTGACTTTGCAA
>NZ_JBXUKV010000004.1:0-600958 GCF_057180185.1 Labrenzia sp. ATLA3 | reverse complement strand
CGGCATTCCTTCCCTGCAGTTCAAACCGGGCCACTCCCTCGACCTCATCCTGAGGAGGGCCGATCAGGCCCGTCTCGAAGGATGGGCCACAAGCGCCGGAGTGTGTCACCCCTCCTTCGAGACAACGCTGAAGCGCTTCCTAAGGGTGAGGGAGGGGGGGCTGAGGGGATGCTTGGTGAGGGAAGCTGGTCTCGCGATTGGGGGGGGGCGGCGTACCGAAGCAAGTCGGTCATACCCCGGCATTCCTTCCCTGCAGTTCAAACCGGGCCACTCCCTCGACCTCATCCTGAGGAGGGCCGATCAGGCCCGTCTCGAAGGATGGGCCACAGGCGCCAGAGTATGCCGCCAGTCCCTCGTGACAGCGCTCCGCGATTTCTCAGTCGCGCGCCGTCTTGAACCGGTAGGGCTTCTGGCCGGTCTTGCCGTGGCCTTCGACCAGGAACAGGCCGCCGGACAATGTGTCGGGCTCGATTGCGGTCGGATCTGAAGGCTGCTTGATGCTGGTGACGATCAGGTGGTCGAGACCCGGTCCGCAGAAGCAGGGCATGGTCGGCTTGTCGACCGGCAGCTTAATGGCATGAAGCAGGTTTCCGTCCGGGGTAAAGCAGTTGAGCACACCAGCGGAGACGCCGGCGCTCCAGTAATTGCCTTCGGTGTCGACTGTGGCGCCATCCGGTCGGCCGGTGTCGTTGGTCTGCTGTGCGAAAAGCATCTTCGAACCAAGCGCGCCTGTATCCGGGTCGAAACCGTAGTATTCGATCCAGCCGGGAGAGGTGTCGGAATGGTACATATAAGTGCCGTCCGGCGTCCAGGCGAGGCCGTTGGAACACTGCAACTCGTCCCGGATCTCGGCCACTTCGCCGCTTCCATCTACCCGGTAAAGGCCTGCAATCGGCTCACGGGGGGAGCTGGTGTCCATGGTGCCGACCCAGAAGGCGCCGTCCGGGCCGACCTTACCGTCATTCAAACGCGTGCGCGGCTCGTCCGCCTGCACTTCGGCCAGAACCTCGCTGGCACCGCTTTGCGGGTCGAACAGGAGGATCTTATCCCAGACGCTGACGATCAGACGGTCATCGTCGGTCAGGCCGAAGGAGCCAACCTCATTATCGAAATGCCAGGTGGTGATCTCGCGGCTGGCCCAATCCATGGACTGGATGGAGCGGCCCTGGATGTCCGCCCAGAGCAGGCGGTTCAGTCTGTCGTCCCAGGTCGGACATTCGGCAAGCTGGTAAGTCGTATTGATAAAACGGGTGATCGTATGGGCCACCGGAGCGGGTTCCTTGAAAATCCAGGCACGTAAACGGATGCGGACTATAACCGCCAGCGTTGACGGCGTCGAGACACTGGCAACAATGGCAGAATTGCTGGTGGTTTGGCTGTGGACCGGTGGGCAGGAGCGTTCAATTTTCGCCGTTCAGGGGAATCGCGGTGCGTCTGACGATCGACCGGATGGCGAAGGAAGATTTCATCCTGAGGACGCCTGGAAGTTGGGAAAGGTGATCGCGGTGGATGCGCTCGAAGTCGATCGGGTCGCGGGCCGACAGACGCAGGATATAGTCGGCATCGCCAGCCATCAGGAAACATTCCATGATCTCTCCGGAACGGGCGACGGCGCGTTCGAAGTTCTCCAGTGTCTCCTTGGATTGGCCGGTGAGCGAGATTTCCACGAAGATGTCCATGTGCCGGCCGAGTTTCTTCTGATCCAGCAATGCGACGTATTTCTCGATGATGCCGGCTTCCTCCAGTGCGCGCATGCGACGCAAGCAGGCGGATTGCGACAGACCCACCTTTTCCGCCAGGTCCGCATTGGCAATGCGGCCGTCACTTTGCAGCACGTTGAGGATTTTCTGATCGAGACGGTCGAGTTTCATTTTGCTGCACCGCACATATTGCCGGCCTCTGGATAATACATTGCAGAATATTTGATCAGAAAATGATTTTACGCAAGAATATTGCGTAAATTTGAACAGGGGCCCTCTGGAACGCAAGCACATTCGACAAAATCAGCGGTAAAATCCACGCCAATCAATAATGCTTCCAGAGGAGACGGGTTATGCGCATTGGTGTACCGAAAGAAATCAAGAATCATGAATACCGGGTCGGCCTGACCCCGGACAGCGTCCATGAAATGGTGGCCCATGGCCACGAAGTGGTCGTCGAAACCAACGCAGGCGTTGGCATTGGCGCAAGCGATGCCGACTACGAAGCTGCAGGCGCGAAGATTCTGGCAACCGCCAAGGAAGTCTTCGATGCCGCGAACATGATCGTAAAGGTCAAGGAACCGCAGGCCGTCGAGCGTGCCATGCTGCGTCCGGACCACATTCTCTTTACTTACCTGCACCTGGCTCCGGACGCGGAACAGACCGCCGATCTCGTGAAATCCGGTGCGACCTGCATTGCTTATGAAACCGTTGTCGATGCCCGTGGCGGCCTGCCGCTTCTGGTGCCGATGTCCCAGGTTGCCGGCCGGCTGTCGGTAATTGCCGGTGCGAAGGCCCTGGAAAAGGCCCAGGGTGGCTCCGGTACGCTTATCGGCGGCGTGCCGGGTGTCGAGCCGGGCAAGGTTGTCGTGATCGGCGGCGGTGTCGTCGGCTCGCACGCCATCACCATGGCGCTTGGCCTGGGCGCGGATGTCACCGTTCTCGACCGGTCGACCACTGTTCTGGGTAATCTTTCCCAGACGTTCGGTCCGGCTTTGAAAACCGTTTATTCGACCCGAGCCGCGCTGGAAAAGCATGTGCTGGAAGCCGACATGGTCATCGGTGCCGTTCTGGTGGCCGGTGCCGCCGCACCGAAGCTGGTGTCACGCGATCTGGTCAGCCGCATGAAACCGGGTTCGGTTCTCGTGGATGTCGCGATCGACCAGGGCGGTTGCTTCGAAACGTCCAAGGCAACGACGCATTCCGATCCGACCTATATCATTGATGAGGTCGTTCACTATTGCGTCGCCAACATGCCGGGCGCCGTGCCGAAAACCTCCACATACGCTCTCAACAACGCGACCCTGCCGTTCGCTCTGGCGCTGGCCGACAAGGGCGCGAAGAAGGCATTGCTCGACGATCCGTACTTCCTGCCGGGTCTCAACGTCATCGGCGGCCAGGTTACCTGCGAAGCGGTCGCGACCGCGCTCGGTTATGCCTATGTCGATCCGAAGGTCGCCCTTGAACAGGCCAAGGAAAGCGCGGCTGCCTGATAAAGGCGCTTCGCTTCAGAACATGAAAAAAGCCGGTCCATTGGGCTGGCTTTTTGCTTTCAGATCGGTGGCTTGGTTTTAGGCGTTGGGGGCAGGACCAGTACCCGGCACTCCGCACAAATTGAGGTTACCCAATAGGCTCCAGGATCCCCGCATTGGGGATGGGGAGCCTGACTGTCGTGTACGTCACTTGGACACAAGCTGCTTAAGGACAGCGCACCTTGTAGGGGGTGCCTTGTTGGTCCGTGGCAATGCAGTTGCGCGGGGTGGTGACGACGCCGATAAGACCGCCGCCGACGGCGCCGAGCGCGGCTCCAGCGATGGTTGCGTTCACTGTCGAACCGGCAACAGCACCAATGGTGGCACCGGTTGCCGCGCCGAGACCAGCCCCGATCAGCATTCTGTCCCGTTGACTTTCGGTGTTGGCGCAGCCTGTCAGCACAATGGCGAGACTTGCGGCTGCAAGGACAGATCTCATCCAGAACCCCTTGGCGAAAAAATGCGTCCGGTAAGGGTGGAGATCTATGGTTAACAGTTTCTTACCAAGACGGGTTTATCCAAGGCAGATCCTGAACGCAAAACGGGCGTACCCCATTTTCAGGGGCACGCCCGGTGTCTGTCGTCAATTCTGGTTGCTCCAGTCCGGCAAGGACAGCAGGAGCTGGAGCAGTTACCGGCAGGCGACTCGATAGGTGTTGCCATATCGGTCGCGTGCCACGCAGTTCTTGGGCGTGGTCGCAGCACCGATGACAGCGCCACCGGCGGCACCAATGGCTGCACCAGCAAGAACCGGAGCGGCACCGGCACCGGCAGCCGCGCCGACGATGGCGCCGGTTGCAGCACCCAGGCCGCCGCCAACCAGTGCCCGGTCTCTCTGGCTGTTGGAATTACAGCCAGCAAGGGCAGCGGCCGCTAGGGCCACCAGAAGGATCTTTTTCATTTCGTAAACCTGTGAAGACCTGATTGCTTCAGGTCGGTTGCGATCAGGGGCAGGCGACGCGATACGGATTGCCATAGCGGTCGTAGGCGACGCAGTTCTTGGGCGTCGTCGCAGAACCGACGATGGCACCACCTGCGGCACCGATTGCCGCGCCGGCGAGTGCCGGGCCGACACCGTTACCGGCGGCGGCACCGATGACGGCGCCTGTGGCCGCACCAAGACCGCCGCCAACAAGCGCGCGGTCCCGTTGACTGTCAGACTGGCAACCTGCCAGAAACGCGGCCGAAGCAGCAATCAGAAGGAGTTTCTTCATTCTTTTCTTCCCAACGGTCTACTACCGAAACGAAAAAGGATCGCCTGCGCTTACGGGCAAGCGACCCGGTAAGGATTGCCGTAACGGTCGTAAGCGACGCAGTTCTTCGGTGTCGTTGCACCGCCGACGATAGCGCCGCCTGCGGCACCGATTGCACCACCAACCAGTGCTCCGCCGACATCACCGGTAGCGGCGGCGCCGATTGCTGCACCCGTTGCTGCGCCAAGGCCACCGCCAACAAGGGCGCGGTCACGCTGACTATCGGACTGGCAGCCCGCCAGGGCGAGGCCAACTGCTGCAAGCAGAACGAGTTTTTTCATGAAATCAGTCTCCCTTTCGGTCCGCATCCAGAGCGGGTCGAACGTATAAAATCTTGCTAAGCCTAAGCTGCTTTCCACGTTGGGGCAATCTCTGTTTGCTAAAGCAGGCCCTTCTTTGTCGTGAATCGCAATAAGAGTTCTTCAACGATGTGAACCAGATAGGGCCGCTTGGGCAAAATTATGACGAGGTTCCCTCGCGTGATAACGCCTGACCCAGGCAGAGGTTCCCACGTCAGCTTTTCAAGGCGGTGAGCAAGCCTTTTGTAGATGCATCCTTGGAATCGGGGGAGATTTCACCCTTGACCATGGGAAGCAGCGCGGTGGCCAGTTCCTTGCCCAGTTCCACTCCCCACTGGTCAAAGGAATTAATGCCCCAGATGACGCCTTCCACGAACACGCGGTGCTCGTAAAGGGCAATCAGGCGGCCAAGTGCAAAGGGCGTGAGCTGGTCATAGACCAGGGTTATCGACGGCCGGTCTCCCGGAAATACCTTGTGCGGCGCCAGTCGGTCGACCTCGCTTGAAGCCATGCCGGAAGCGCTCAGGAGAGCCTTTGCCTCTTCAAGTGTCCGGCCCAGCATCAGGGCTTCGGACTGGGCCAGACAGTTCGCGATCAGGAGGTCATGATGGTGCCTCAGGTCTTCTTCATGGCCGTTTGCCGCAATCAGAAATTCACAGGGAATGACAGTCGTGCCCTGATGCAGTAGCTGGTAGAACGCATGCTGGCCGTTGGTGCCGGGTTCGCCCCAGACCAGCGGGCCGGTTTCCTGTGTCACGGGGCTGCCATCCAGCTTCACGCGCTTGCCGTTCGACTCCATGTCGAGCTGTTGCAGATACGCAGGCAAACGCGACAGGCGCTGGTCGTAGGGCAGCACGGCGCGGGCGGAATAGCCCAGCACGTCGCGGTTCCAGACGCCGATCAATGCCATCAGCACCGGCAGGTTATTATCAAGCGGGGTTTCCGCGAAGTGGATGTCCATCGCGTGGGCGCCGGACAGGAAGTCGGAGAAGGCGTCCGGGCCGATGGCGATCATCAGCGGCAGGCCGATGGCGGACCAGACGGAATAACGCCCGCCGACCCAGTCCCAGAAACCGAAGACGCGGCTCTCGTCAATGCCGAAGGCTGCGACCTTGTCGAGGGCGGTCGAAACAGCGGCAAAGTGGTCTCCGACCGCAGCTTCTCCCAGTGCGCCGGCGATCCATTTACGCGCGGTCTGCGCGTTGGTCATGGTTTCGATGGTGGTGAATGTCTTCGACGCGACGATGATCAGCGTCGTGGCCGGGTCGAGCTTTTCCAGCGTGTCGGCTATGTGAGCGCCGTCCACGTTCGACACGTAGTGCAGCTCCGGGCCGTCATGATAGGGGCTCAGGGCAATCGTCGTCATGACCGGTCCGAGATCGGAACCGCCGATGCCGATGTTGACGACATCGGTGAACGCATCGCCAGTGGAGGAGGTCAGGTCGCCGGAACGGACCGCTTCGGCAAAATCGGCCATGGCGTCCAGGACCGCCCGCACGTCAGGCATCACATCGGCACCATCGACCAGGACCGGCTGGTCTGACTGGTTGCGCAGTGCTGTGTGCAAAACGGCCCGCTTTTCGGTGCCGTTGATCTTGTCGCCGGCAAACATGGCCGCACGTCTGCCTTCCACATCTGCGGCATCGGCCAGGCCGAGCAGCAGCTCGAGAGCCTTGGCGTCGATCCGGGATTTGGAGTAGTCGAGCAACAGGTCGTCCGTTCTGGCGGAGAAGGTGTCGAACCGGTCGGGATTGGCGGCAAAGAGTTGCCGAAGAGATGTTCCCTTCAATTGTTCCGCGTGCCGGTTGAGAGCCTCAAATGCTGCTTCTAGCGCCATGAACAATCCTCTTAAATCGATTTAGCGGGTCGGGTACGCGCCCGTTGCGCAGGGCATCCATTAGCATACCCATCCATTTTGCGGGAGAGGAAATTCCGGGAAGGACGCCGCCGGAAACGCAGACGAGGTTGCCGGCGGCGGAAGGCGGGTCAGTTGGTGATCGGGGCCAGCAATTCAGGCGCGGTGACCAGTTGGCGGACGCCGTGGGAATGGTCTTCCTCGAAGACATTGCCTTGCTCCGCCCAGGCATTGAGGGAGTTGATATCCAGCTTGGCGCATTGCGGATGCACGCTCCAGGTCACCTGGAGCGGGGAACAGACCGACTGCGTATAGCTGGGGCCAGTTGTCGATCCGATGAAGGTGACGGGGGTGCCTGTTCCCTCCGGCAGAGCCTTGGGTTGGTGCAGGCCATTCACGATGTTGCCGTCGTAGCCGAAGTCGAGAAAATTGAGGGCATTCGGATCGTTCACCACCAGGAATACCTGTGCTTCGACCCGAAGCTGCGGGTTGGCGCAGGCATCGCTCAGGCAGGACCCGAGGCCTTTGCCAGGCGTGGCGTTGCAGGATGTATAGACCCAGTGGACTTCAATCGTGTCTCCGGGCTTTACGTCTTTGAAGGTTGAACTCGCAGGTTCTTTAAGCTCGGCTTCAGTCAGCTCTGCGGTTGCGTTGCACTGATAGCCGCCATGTTCGCCATCGCCGGCAAAGACCGTGAAGTCAGGGCCCTTGTGTTCGGCGTTGGTGTGCGTGTGGATGTTGCACAGGTTCAATTGAGCGGCGGGCGGGGCAATTGAGACCGAGGCGGTGTTCAGCCCGGCGGTCTGTGAAATGTCGCGCGGTGTTTGCGGGCCAAAGCCCTGACACAGCTCTTCAGCATGTGCTTGCGACAGGAAACCGATGCTTGCGGCAGCCGCAATTGCCAGTCCGATACGATTTGCCATGGAAAACTCCTGGGTGAGGGGAAAGGCAGGTGGAGGGGCCCATGGAAAAAGAATCTGAAAATGGGCGTTCGTTACCTAAGCGCGCTTTTGGTGTGCCCGCCAATTGGAAAAATTGCTCATATTGCCGAGGTGATGAAAGCGACTATTTCCGAATACGGCGGAAAACAGCGACGAATTCAGGTAGATCTGACCCTATTTTAAGAAAAGCGAAAGTTTCCTTTAGGTAAATCAAATCTATGAGTGACGAGAACAAATTACATGGTTTGTCCCATCTGCTCGAGCAACCGGGTGCCGAGGAAGAAGTCCTTGTGGTCGATTTTGACAACCTGTCGGTGATCAATGCAGTTGTGTCAAATGTCAGCGAATGGGGATTCCGGCTGACCTCGCCGGACGTCGGCGAACTTTATAAAAGTATCGGCGTCCGGCCGAAGGATGGCAACAAACTGGTGAAGGCTCATGTCACGTCTGTGAAAGGCAATGACGCCGCTGTTGTTTTTTCCAAGAATGAAAAGTCCGTCTCGGACAAACGCCGGGAGAAGCGGAACAACGTCAGTATTCCGGTCCAGATCGCCGACTTCGAAGGCATTACGGAAATCAGTGGTACGATTGTCGATGCAGGCAAGAACGGTTGCCGGGTAACCGCCAAGGGGCTGACCTCACTTCCCGAGGAAGTGTTGCTGACAATGAAGAAATTCGACAGGTCGGTCGTTGCCGAATTTGCCTGGCGCAACGATACCTCGGCCGGTTTGCGTCTTCTTTGGGACAGGACGCTCGAACAGGATGATAAGGACGTCGATAGCGACGACGACGTGCCGGAAATGGACGCCGAAGAGCATCAGGACGCCTGATCTCTGGTCAGGACGTCCTCGCATCAGTCCTTATCGATCCCGTTTCCCTCACAAATGACGGCACTTCGGTGCGGACATCCAGAACGGCTGGTAACGGCCGTAGCGTGAGCGCTGGCTGTCAGGAAGCACCTTCCGAAATCCGCCCGCGTTGGCAGTGGCGACGTTCGATTTTTCAAAAAAATAGTGTTTTTGATCGGAACTTCTTTCTTGTTCGGTTGTTCTCACAGTAACCGCACCATCAACAGAAATACTGATGTTGTCGGCATAGAAAAAAATGTGAGAGGATATAATATCATGAAACGGATTATCACCGCTACGGCTATGTCCTTGATGCTGACAACATCAATTTGTGCAGCACAACAAGTAAAAGATCTGCAGACCTATAAGTATATGGATGCTGCTACTACCAACGATATTCTCGCTTCTGACCTGATCGGTATGCGTATCTACTCCGTTGAAAAGGATTACGACCGCTTCAACGAGAATTATCAGGCTCGGACCGATGAGGAAAAAGACTGGGACGACATCGGCGAAGTCGATGATGTCATCCTCGGCTTCGACGGCTCTGTGAAGGCAGTCGTTCTCGGTGTCGGCGGCTTTCTTGGGATCGGCGAGAAGGACATCGCTCTGCCGATGGACCAGCTGAAAGTCGTCCGCGAGCAGGATGATGCCGACAGTTTCTTCCTGGTGGTCAACGCCAACAAGGATGTTCTGACCAGCGCCGAGGCTTATGAAAATCCGAACCGTTCGAACGAGCCTTCGGAAGCCACCAAGATGGCTGATTCCAACGCCGAAGGCAGTGCAGCAAGTCGTCCGATGCTGCCGCGTGCAGACGTCCAGCGCGATGGCTACAAGGAAGCAAAGGTTTCCGAGTTGACCGCAGAAGATCTGCAGGACGCAAATGTCTACGATGCAAATGATGAGGACATTGGTGAAGTCGACCAGCTCATCATTTCCGAAGACGGTCAGATCAAGAAGGTGGTTCTTGATATCGGCGGCTTCCTCGGGATTGGCGAAAAGCCGGTGGCAATGACGTTCGATGAGTTGCAGATCATCCGTGAAGATGGCGGCGACGACCTGCGTATCTACGTAGGGGCCACCAAGGAACAGCTTGAAAAGCAGCCGACTTACAAAGCGGATCAATAATTCAAACGCCTGACTGCCTGGGCGATGCGCTCAGGCAGTCAGAACAATCGTCCTCAAGGGCGATTTCCTGACCGGGGCAGATGCGTGTGTGTTTCTGGAAAGCTGGTTCGTACCACTTCCGGAACCTTGAAACCTCGCAGCCCCACAACACCCGACCGGAGCGAGTGGAACCCATTTGACCGGCGGCTCATTAAAGGAGACACGACATGAACTGGGATATCATCAAAGGCAACTGGAAACAGGTTAAAGGTAAGGCTCAGGAACAGTGGGGCAAACTTACCGATGACGATCTGGACCGGATTGAAGGCAACCGCGATCAGCTCGCCGGCAAGGTCCAGGAAGCCTACGGCAAGACACGCGAAGAAGCCGAGCGTGAAGTCGATGAGTGGGCAAGCCGCCACTAATCGTCAAACAGATGAAAAAGAGCCGGGCGATCCGTCGCCCGGCTCTTTTCGTTTGTAACTGGCGCTTGGTGGCTTACAGCTCAGACCCCGAGCGCCGCTGCCGCCTTTGCGCGCGCTTCGATGCCGGACCAGTCATCCGCTGCAATTGCCTTGGCGTCCGCAATCCAGGAACCGCCAACGCATAGAACATTCGGCAGTTTCAGATAGTCCGGAGCCTTGTCGAGGCTGACGCCGCCGGTGGGGCAGAACTTGGCTGCGGCCAGGGGCGAGGAGAGGGACTTGAGATAAGACGCACCCCCTGCCTGTTCAGCCGGGAAGAATTTCAGCCGCTCATAGCCACGTTCCAGCAGGAACATGACTTCCGAAGCGGTCGCGGCACCTGGAAGCAGCGGCACGCTGTGCTGGTCAGCGGCATCCAGCAGGTTTGCGGTCGCGCCGGGCGAGACGATGAAGCGGGCTCCGGCAGAAACGGCGGCATCATATTGCTTGCCGTCCAGCACAGTGCCGGCACCGACAATCGCACCTTCCACGTGCTCATTGACCGCGTTGATCGCTTCCAGGGCATGGGCTGTACGCAGCGTGATCTCGATGGCCGGTAGGCCGCCGCGCACGAGCGCTTCAGCCATGGGAACGGCCTTCTTCGGGTCTTCCACGATCAGTACCGGGATCACCGGCGCTGCGCACATTATCTTTTCGATCTTTTCAATGTCCTGGGCCATGTCGCCTCCAAAATCTCTTTCTTGTCGCCCTGCACCGAACCCAGCCGGCACAAATGGCAAAATCTGTCGTTCCAAATTTACCTGGCCGGCCAGGTCTGATCCTTAGTCGCCGAACACATGCGCGCCGGTGTCGGCTGTGCCGACAGCCCCGCGGAAAGCAGCGAAGAGATCGCGTCCGGTGCCGAACTGGCTCTGGCTCAGATCGGCCTCGGCCGGCGGGCGGGCGTTGAATTCGGCTTCATCGACCAGCACTTCCAGTTTTCCGGAGACGGCATCGACGCGGATCATGTCGCCATCGCGGATTTTGGCGATGGGGCCTCCGGCAGCCGCTTCCGGGGTCACGTGGATCGCCGCCGGCACCTTGCCGGACGCACCGGACATGCGGCCATCGGTGATCAGGGCGACCTTGTGGCCGCGGTCCTGCAGAATTCCGAGGCAGGGTGTCAGCTTGTGCAACTCCGGCATGCCGATGGCCTTCGGGCCCTGGAACCGGACCACGGCTGCAACGTCGCCGGTCAGTTCCTTGTTGTTGAAGGCGGTCAGGAAATCGTTCTGGTCGTGGAAGACGCGGGCAGGGGCTTCGATGATGTGGCGTTCCCTGGCGACCGCCGAAATCTTGATGACGGCCTTGCCCATGTTGCCGGTAAGCATCTTCAGCCCGCCGGTCGGCTGGAAGGCCTTGGAGACGGGCGCCAGCACTGTCTCGTCTCCGGATGTTTCGGGAACTTCCTCTCGGCGCACATTGCCGTCGGCGTCGAGTTTGGCTTCCACAGTGTAACCGGAAAGATCGGTGCCGTAGACCGTCTTCACATCCTGGTGCAGGTAGCCTTCGCCCAGCAGTTCACGGATCAGGAAGGCCAGGCCGCCAGCGGCCTGGAAGTGGTTCACGTCGGCCTTGCCATTCGGATAGACGCGGGCCAGAAGCGGCACGACGTCCGAGAGGTCGGAGATATCGTCCCAGGTCAGCTTGATGCCGGCAGCCGCTGCAATCGCCACCAGATGCATGGTGTGGTTGGTGGAGCCGCCTGTCGCGTGAAGGCCGACGACGCCGTTGACGATCGCCTTTTCGCTGATGACTTCCCCTGCCGGAGTGAATTCGTTGCCGAGGGCGGAAATTGCGATGGCGCGCTTGGCGGCTTCCCTGGTCAGGGCGTCACGCAGGGGCGTGCCTGGATTGACGAAGGAGGCGCCCGGCATATGAAGGCCCATGATCTCCATCAGCATCTGATTGGAGTTCGCGGTGCCGTAGAAGGTGCAGGTGCCCGGGGAATGATAGGCGCGGGACTCGCTTTCCAGCAGGGCATCGCGGCCGACCTTGCCTTCCGCATAGAGCTGCCGGATCTTCGACTTCTCGTCGTTGGAAATGCCGGTGGGCATGGGGCCAGCCGGCACGAACACGGCCGGCAGATGGCCGAAGGAGAGGGCCGCGATTGCAAGGCCGGGAACGATCTTGTCGCAGATGCCGAGAAAGACCGCGGCATCGAACATCTGGTGCGACAGACCGACGGCGGCGGCCATGGCGATCACATCTCGGGAAAACAGAGACAGTTCCATGCCGTCCTGGCCCTGGGTGACACCGTCACACATGGCCGGAACACCACCGGCCACCTGCGCGACCGCGCCAATATCGTGGGCCGCATCGCGGATCAGGGCCGGGTAGGTTTCATAGGGTTGATGGGCCGACAGCATGTCGTTGTAGGAGGTGATGATGCCGAGGTTCGGCACCACGTCGCCGGAAAGAGCCTTTTTGTCGGACAGGCCGCAGGCGGCAAAGCCGTGTGCAAGGTTGCCGCAGGACAGGCGCGAGCGCTGTGGGCCCTTTTCGGCGGCCTTGCCGATACGGTCCAGATAGGTCGAGCGGCTGTCGTGACTGCGTTTGACGATCCGTTCGGTGACGTCGCCAATGCGATCCTGGATGGTCATTGTTTTAAATCCTTTGCTAGCCGCGCCGCGGCCTGGCTGGGTCTATGTCCGGTAACATAGGGCATCCGCGCCATGTCTGCCGCTCACTAATCGATTTAGGAGGCCGGAAACGCGCAAGGCCGGGCCATGCGCGAGAGGTATTTAGTTGCTGTCGTCTTCAGCCCAGGTGCGTCCGTCGCGCTCCACCAGCGCGATGGAGGCGGACGGGCCCCAGGTGCCGGCGGTGTAACCTTTCGGCGTATCCTTGGAGGCCGCCCATGCGGCCTGGATCGGGTCAATCCAGGCCCAGGCGGCGTCGACTTCGTCGCGGCGCATGAACAGGGTCTGGTTGCCACGGATCACGTCCATGATCAGGCGCTCGTAAGCATCCGGGTTCCGAACCTTGAAGGCTTCCGCAAAGCTCATGTCGAGCGGAACCTGGCGCAGACGCATGCCGCCGGGGCCAGGGTCCTTGATCATGATCTGCATCTGCACGCCTTCATCCGGCTGCAGGCGGATGATCAACCGATTGGCGGTGATGGCGCCGGCTTCCGCATCGAAGATCGAATGCGGGATCGGGCGAAACTGGACGACGATCTCCGATACCCGCTGCGCGAGGCGCTTGCCGGTGCGGAGATAAAAAGGCACGTTCGCCCACCGCCAGTTGGCGATTTCCGCCTTCAGGGCAACGAAGGTTTCCGTGCGGCTCTCCGAGTTGCCGAGCTCTTCCAGATAGCCTGGAACCGCGCCGCCGGCGGAAGCGCCCGCACGGTACTGGCCGCGCACGGTCAGCTTGTCGATGCTCTGCTCTTCGATCGGCGCAAGCGCCTTCAGAACCTTCAGCTTTTCGTCGCGCACGCTGTCGGCGTTCATGGATTCCGGCGGCTCCATTGCCACCAGGCAAAGCAGCTGCAGGATGTGGTTCTGAACCATGTCACGCAGGGCGCCAGCCGTGTCGTAGTAGCCCGCGCGTCCCCCGGTGCCCAGCGACTCGGCCACGGTGATCTGGACATGGTCGATGTGGGCCGCGTTCCAAAGAGGCTCGAACAGGGCATTGGCAAAGCGCAGAGCCATCAGGTTCTGCACCGTCTCCTTGCCGAGATAGTGGTCGATACGGAAAATCTGGTCTTCGTTGAAGACGGCACCGACGGTGTCGTTGAGCGCCCTGGCGGACTGGCCGTCCTTGCCGATGGGCTTTTCCATGACGACGCGGGAATGGTCGTTGACCACGCCGACACGGCCGAGGTTTTCACAGATCGTGCCGAACAGGTCCGGACCGACAGCAAGATAGAAGGCGCGGATGACCTCGGGGCGTTCGTCCAGGACGGTTCTCAGGTCCTCAAAACCGTCACCCGTTGCGATGTCGATCTTGACGTAGCGCAGTCGCTTCAGGAACTGCTGCAGATGCTCGTCTTCCAGATCCTTGACGTGTTCTTCCAGCGCCGCCTTGGCGTAGTCGCGATAATCGTCATCCGAATAGTCCCGCCGTGCGCTGCAGATGATCCGGGCGTTTTCCGGCATCTGGCCATCCGCATCACGGTGGTAAAGTGCAGGCAGAAGCTTGCGATGGGCGAGGTCTCCGGAGGCTCCGAAAACGACGAGGTCGAATTCTTCAACTTCAATGACGCGTACCGCCATAAAACATCCCTTCTCACAACTGCCAGTTCGTTGGGCCGCTTTGGCCTAAACCGTTTTCGTCTGCGTTTTAAATCGATTTAATTCTCTTGTCAGCCCCTCATTTGAGGGCCGACCACTCTTTTTCCAGCTCGCTCCTGCGCGGCAGATCGGCTCCGCGCCGGGAGCAGGTTATGGCCGCAGCTCCGACGGCGAAATCAAGAAGACGATTTAGCTGACCGGCGTCAAGGTTCGCAAGCGTGTCGCGGCTGGTTGCACCAAGATGTTTCAGTCCGGCCAGGAGGGCCGCCTGGAAGGTGTCGCCCGCGCCGACCGTGTCTTCAACCGCAACCTTGATGCCCGGACGGCTGACTTCAATGCCTTTGGAAAATGCGGTCGCACCGTCGCCGCCACGGGTAACGATCACCAGCGAGGCGCCCATTGCGAGCCAGGACCGGGCAATGGTCTCGACGGCTTCGCCCGGAGCGATGAGCGCCAGATCTTCGTCGGACACTTTGACCACGTCCGTCAACGGCACGAGGCTCTCGGTGTTACGACGCCAGAGTGCCATGTCCGGCACAACGGTGGGGCGGATGTTCGGGTCGAAGGAGATCAGCGTTTGAGCCCGCTCGCGCTCGATCAAAGCCTTGAATGCGGCCGAAACCGGTTCCACGAGCGCTGTGTAGGATCCGATGTGCAGAAACAGCGGCGGCTCGTTGAAGTCCGGCAGATCGTCGGTGGTCACCATGCGATCGGCGGCGTTTTCGCCGTAAAATGTATAGGCAGGAGACCCATGTTCGTCCTTCTGGACGAGGCTCAGCGTGGTCAGGTAGTCGGTCCGCAGGATATAGCGCTCCGATACGCCTTCACTGCGGAGTTTCTGGACCAGGCGTTCGCCAAGTGCATCCCTCGATATGCCACCAAAAAAGCCGGCGTCCTCTTCAAGACGCGCCAGCCCCATGGCCACGTTGAAGGGCGAGCCGCCGATACGGGCATCGAAAGAAACACTGTCGCCTGAACCGGCTTCGCCAAAGAGATCGAACAATGCTTCACCGCAAATCAAAAACATATATGTTCCGGTCTTTCGTCGTTTGTCAGGAGCCGCCCCAACGGCGGGTTCGTGATTGTCTCTCATTTCCCGGCAGCGGCTCGTGGAACCGCTCCCTCATCCTGAGGAGGGCCCATGGCCCGTCTCGAAGGATGGGCCACAGGCTCCGAATTTGCCGCCCATCCTTCGAGATGAACCTGTCGGTTCTCCTCAGGATGAGGTTGTGGGTGTGAGGCGCCGGATGAAGGTGCTGTTGGCGCCTCATTTTGTTTCAACGAGCACCTTACATCAGTGCTTGTCGAATGTGTCTTCTGCGATCAGGTCGCGGCTCATCAAACCGCTCCCTCATCCTGAGGAGGGCCCATGGCCCGTCTCGAAGGATGGGCCACAGGCTCAGAGTTTGCCGCCCATCCTTCGAGACGAACCTGCCGGTTCTCCTCAGGATGAGGTTGTGGGTGTGAGGCGCCGGATGAAGGTGTTGTTGGCGCCTCTATTTGTTTCAACGAGCACCTTACATCAGCGCTTGTCGAATGTGTCTTCTGCGATCAGGCCGCGGCTCGTGAAACCGCTCCCTCATCCTGAGGAGGGCCCACGGCCCGTCTCGAAGGATGGGCCAAGAGCTCCGAATTTGCCGCCCATCCTTTGAAACGAACCTGCCGGTTCTCCTCAGGATGAGGTTGGGGGTGTGAGGCACCTGGATGAAGGTGCCTCCGGTTTGCTTTCGGAGACTAGGCCGCCATGCTGTCCGGCGGGTCCATGGCTCCGGTCATGATCGCCACCGCATCGGACATGGAAAAGTCCGACGGTTTGATCACACAGGCACGGCTGCCCAGCCGATGGATGTGAATGCGGTCGGCGACCTCGAATACATGGGGCATGTTGTGACTGATCAGCACGATGGGCAACCCCCTTGACCTAACATCCTTGATCAGCTCCAGAACGCGCCGGCTTTCCTTCACCCCGAGGGCCGCGGTCGGTTCGTCCATGATCACGACCTTGGATCCGAAGGCGGCCGCCCGGGCCACCGCAACCCCCTGGCGCTGGCCGCCGGAAAGGGTTTCGACGGCCTGGTTGATGTTCTGAATGGTCAGAAGCCCCAGTTCGTTCAGCTTTTCGCGGGCGATCTCTTCCATCTTTTTGCGGTCCAGCTGGCGCAGAACGGTGCCCCGGAAGCCGGGTTTCTTCAGCTCGCGACCCATGAACATGTTGTCGGTGATCGACAGGGCAGGGGACATGGCCAGGGTCTGGTAAACGGTCTCGATCCCCGCTTCGCGGGCGTCGATGGGCGAGGAGAAGTGAACGGGCTTGCCATCGAGCAGGATTTCTCCGCCGTCCGGTTGCACCGCGCCACTCAGCGCCTTGATCAGGGTGGACTTGCCGGCCCCGTTGTCCCCGATCACGGCGAGGATCTCGCCGGGGTAGAGTTCGAAATCGGCCCGGTCCATGGCCACGACACGGCCGTAGCGCTTGACCAGTTTACGTGCTTGCAGGACAGGTTCCATCACACAGATACCTTTCTGATCCATTGGTCGATCGCGACCGCACCGATGATGAGAATGCCGATCAGCAGATAGGTCCACTGGGCATCCGCGCCGAGCAGGCGCAGGCTGAGCGTGAAGACGCCGACGATGAGCGCACCGAACAGCGTGCCGAGAACAGAGCCGCGCCCCCCGAAGAGCGAGATGCCGCCAATCACGACAGCCGTGATGGATTCGATGTTGGCCAGCTGACCGGTGGTTGGAGAAACCGACCCGATGCGGCCGATCATGGCCCAGCCGGCAAAGGCGCAGATGAGGCCGGTCAGCATATAGACCGATATCAGCACCTTCTTGACCTGCACGCCCGAAAGTTGTGCCGCCTCCGGATCGTCGCCGACGGCATAGACATGCCGGCCCCAGGCCGTCTGTCGCAGCGCATAGGCCAGAACCATTACCAGGACCACCATGAAGATGACGCCATAGGTGAAAATGGCACCGCCGATATTGACCTTGTTGCCGAAGAACTGAAGCAGCGGAGCGAATTCGGATATTTCCTGGGAGCGAATGGTTTCGTTTGCCGAATAGAGGAAGTTGGTGGCAAGCACGATCTGCCACATGCCGAGCGTCACGATGAAGGGCGGCAGCTTGACGACGGCGACAAGGAACCCGTTGATATAGCCGCACAACGTGCCGCAGATCAGGCCGCAGACGATGGAGACCTCCACCGGCAGGCCGTAGCGGAAGGTGAATTGTCCCATGACGACGGAGGACAACACCATGATGGCGCCGACTGACAGGTCGATGCCTGCGGTCAGGATGACGATGCTCTGTGCTGCTGCCACGATGCCGACGATCTGGACCTGCTGCAGGATCAGCGTCAGCGCGAAGGGGGAGAACAGTTTCGATCCGAGGAGAAGCCCGAAAACGACAAGCGAGATTACCAGAACGATCAGCGGAACCAGAGATGGGGTCTGGTGCAACGTGTGCTGGATTTTATGCCCGATCCCATGACGTTGGTCATCGAATGAGGCGACAGCCTGCGGTGCGGAGGCTACTGCGGATTCGTAATCCGCCGGCCCCTTTGCCGTTTTGCTTTCTAAGGTCATGCCCGTTTAACCTTCTGTACGCCGGTTTTGAAAAAAGGGGCAAGGTTGCCCATGCCCCTTTTTGGACTTGTCTGGAGATGCGTTAGCCCCAGCAGAGATCCATGCCCTTTGCGGTGTCGATGGAGTCGACCCCTTCAACCGGCTTGTCGGTCACAAGAGCGACGCCGGTGTCGAAGAAATCCTTGCCCTCGGTCGGCTTCGGCTTGGTGCCGTTGTCGGCCCAGGCCTTGATGGCCTCGATGCCGAGGGATGCCATCAGCAGCGGATACTGCTGCGAGGTTGCCCCAATGACGCCGTCCTTGACGTTCTGAACGCCCGGGCAGCCACCGTCGACAGACACGATCAGCACGTCGTTTTCACGGCCGATGGACTTCAGCGCCTCGTAAGCGCCAGCCGCTGCCGGTTCGTTGATCGTGTAGACCACGTTGACCATCGGATCCTTGGCAAGCAGGTTTTCCATGGCCTTGCGGCCGCCTTCCTCGTTGCCTGCGGTCACGTCGTTACCGACGATGCGCGGATCGGTTTCGTCGCCCCATTTGTTCGGATCGACCAGATCAATGCCGAAGCCCTGCAGGAAGCCCTGGTCACGCAGCACGCCGACAGTCGGCTGGCTGATGCCTAGGTCGAGCATGGCGATCTTGGCATCGGCTGCCTTGTCACCCAGGCTTGCCGCGGCCCACTCGCCGATCAGCTCGCCAGCCTTGAAGTTGTCGGTGGCGAAGGTTGCGTCAGCTGCGTCGATGGGGTCGAGCGGCGTATCGAGGGCAATCACCAGAAGGCCGGCGTCGCGGGCCTGCTTGACAGCCGGCACGATGGAAGACGTGTCGGATGCGGTCAGCAGGATGCCCTTGGCGCCGTCGGCAATGCAGGTTTCGATGGCGGCCACCTGGGTTTCGTGATCGCCGTCGACCTTGCCGGCGAAGGACTTCAGTTCAATGCCGAGTTCCTCGGCTTTGGCAGTGGCACCTTCCTTCATTTTCACGAAGAACGGGTTGGTGTCCGTCTTGGTGATCAGGCAGGCCGAGACATCTGCGGCTGCTGCCGGAGCGGCAGCCATGGCAGCGAGAACGGAACCGGTCGCGAGTAGTTTGCGGATCATTTGCGTTTTTCCTCCCTGGCCTATTCAAGTTGAACGGTTGGGTGTGGCCAGATGTGACCCCAACCGTGCTGCCCGTGCCGGAAAGCTGGCTCGATCTTCCGAGCTGCCTGCCCCGGCGGGGCCGGTGTCTTTCCCGCCGGTCAGGATCGCTGCCCTGGGCGAGAAATTGAAGAATTGCGGCAGGCTGGCTGCGCCAATAGCGCCGGCGTCGTGGCCAAAGCTGCCGATTTCGATGTCGGGTGACAGTCGCTTTTCCGGCGCGGCCTTTTCGACGGCCTCGCTCAGCGCGGTACGGAAGTTTTCCGGGAAGGGGCCGCCGAGGTCACTGTCGATAACGATCAGTGGAACATCCAGAAGGGCGTAGGCCGAACGCAGGGCGAGGGCGACCGCTTCGGCACAGTCTTTCAGCCATTCGGTGTATTTCGGGTCGCCGGTTTCCACTGCGTGCTGAATGTCGGAGCGATTGAGTTTCGAGAAATCCGTTGGCGACATGTGCCGGGCGAGAGCCACCAGTGAGGCGCGCGTCAAGAGCAGATCCCAGGTGTTGCGTGCCTTTGGAGCGGTGGACAGCGTGCTGGGCGGAACAGGGATCATCGCGACGTCGCCGGCATTGCCGGAAACGCCCCGGACGACATCCCCTTTCAGGATCAGGCCGCCGCCGATGGCCGGTCCGAGGAACAGATAAACGAAATTGTCGTTTTGCCTGCCGAGCCCGTAGAAGAGCTCGGCCACTGCTGCCGCCGTGCCGTCGTTCTCGCTGAACACTGGCAGGTCGCTGACCTGTTCAAGCGCCTCGGCAAGATCGAAATCTTCCCACTTCACGAAGTCGGCCTCAGGCAGACCGAGTTCGTGCAGCCAGGCGCCCAGGTTGAAGGGTTGCGCCAGGCCGATGCCGGTGATGCGGGACTGGTCTTCCTTGCTCAGGTTCTGGCGCAGGATGTCCAGATCTTCCTTGAGGATTTCCAGGGCCTGCTCCGGAGCCGGCAGGATCATGTCGTGCAGCCGGCGTCCGATCAGCTGGCCGGAAAAATCCATCAGCACCGTTTCCATGTTGGTACGGTCCAGACGCACTCCGAAGGAATAGGCCCCGCGCGGGGCGAGCCGGAGGATCGTCGCCGGTTGTCCGCGACTGCCATCGTGGCGCTTGCCCGCTTCCACGATCAGCCCTTCCTCGATGAGATTCTGGATGATGGCACCAATGGCTGCATTGGTCAGTTGCACCGCCCGGGCGAGTTCCGCCTTGGATGCTTCGCCGGCACGCCGAAGGATCTGAAGTACGATGCGCTCGTTATACCGGCGCAATTGCGCGGAATTCGAACCACGACCGCTTTTGTGCGTCTCATCCACCAGTCTTGCTCCTCCCCAGGAACTGCCTGCTCTTGATGGGCGGCATCGTAATAAATAAGTGTGGTGAAATTATTTGTTCAATTGACGTTGCTGTCAATCGCTATTTGGTTTTGCAGTGCACATTTTCCGTATTGTGGCGCGGTAAGTTACTGCGCAGTAACACGAAAAATTCTGGCCTGCCCCGGCGCCGAATTTGCGGAAAGTCCCGTAACGGCAGTTTTTGTTGCCATGTTGTGCGTGGGCGACGGATCGCCATTGGCTTTCCCGTTCTTTCGTGCGGGGTCATCCTACCACAGCTTCGCGAAATCGTTGCCGGAGCTTTCAACATCCGTATTGTCGTGAAGGGACGAGAATCGGAGACAAAACATGCCGGCCACACATGACGAAGCCTTTCTGGAACGGGCAATTGCCGCTGGAGCGGGAGAGCGCCCCGCCGATCTGGTTATAAAAAATGTCAGCCTGTTCAGCGTTGTCGACGGATCTACGGTCGAAACGGATATTGCGATCGTCGGTGACAGGATTGTCGGCACACATGGGCAGTATGAAGCCGCGGAAACCATCGACGGCAGCGGACTGACCGCCGTTCCCGGCTTCATCGACACCCATCTTCATGTGGAATCGTCTCTGGTCACACCGTTCGAGTTTGACCGCTGCGTGCTGCCGCACGGTGTCACCACCGCCATTTGTGATCCGCATGAAATCGCGAATGTGCTGGGTGCTGAAGGGATCCGCTATTTCCTGGACAGTTCGCTGGAAACGGTGATGGATCTCCGGGTCAACCTGTCATCCTGCGTTCCGGCAACGGCCTTTGAGACAGCCGGTGCCTGCCTGGAAATCGGGGACCTGCTGCCGTTCCGCGATCATCCAAGTGTAATTGGCCTTGCGGAATTCATGAATTTTCCAGGTGTGCTTGCGCGCGATCCCAAGGTGCTGGCAAAGCTTGCCGCCTTTCAGGACGGCCATATCGATGGCCATGCGCCTCTGCTTCAGGGCATCGGCCTCAATGGTTATCTGGCGGCTGGCATCCGAACCGACCATGAGGCGACCTCTGCCGAGGAGGCGCTGGAAAAGCTCGCCAAGGGCATGACGATCCTGATGCGCGAAGGGTCCGTCTCCAAGGATCTGGAAGCGCTGTCCCCGATCCTGACACCGGATGTTTCGGCCTTTGTCGCGCTGTGCACGGACGACCGCAATCCGCTCGATATCGCCGAAGAAGGGCATCTGGACAGCATGATCCGCCGCCTGATCGCGAAGGGCATCCGGCCTCTTGATGCCTACCGTGCGGCTAGCTGGTCGGCGGCCAATGCCTTCGGCCTGAAGGACAAGGGCGTGATCGCGCCGGGCAAGCGCGCAGACATCGCTCTGTTGAGCGACTTCGCCGATTGCCGCGTGGCGCAGGTGATCTGCGGCGGCGTTCAGGCGACGGACGAAGCCTTTGCAAAAAGAACCATCGTCCCGCCGGTTGGCCTCGACAGCGTGCATGTCGATGAGGTCACCGCATCAAAGTTTGACGTCCCGGCACGCAACAGCGAAGCCGACGTCATCGGCGTGGTGCCAGGCAGGATCATCACCGAACACCTGAAGCGCACCCTGCCTGTGACCGGTGGCAAGACGCTGGCCGATCTTGATCAGGATGTGCTGAAGGTCGCCGTCGTCGAGCGGCACAAGGGCACGGGCAATATCGGCCTCGGGTTCGTCAATGGTTTCGGCATGAAACAGGGCGCAATTGCCTCGTCGGTCGGCCATGACAGCCACAACATCTGCGTGGTTGGCGCGGACGAGGAAGCCATGGCGCACGCGGTCAACCGGGTGATCGCCATGAAGGGCGGATTTGCCGTTGCCGACAAGGGCGGGGTGAAGGCCGAACTCGCTCTGCCGCTGGCTGGACTGATGAGCCTTGAACCATTCGAAACGGTGAAGGAGGAGCTGGAGCGCCTGCGCGCCGCCGCCAAGGATCTCGGCTGTACGCTGGCTGAACCGTTCCTTCAGGTCGCCTTCCTGCCGTTGCCGGTCATTCCGCATCTGAAGATCACCGATTTTGGCGTCTTCGATGTCAACAAGTTCGAACTGATCGATCAGGGGAGTTGATGCGCGCCTTCAGTACTGGTGCAATCGTGCACGAAAACGTGCCCATTTTCGCACGGATCGCAACGCGAAGAACAAGATAATACCGCCGGCAACAAGCGACCAGAGCAAGATCTTGCTGTCGAGAGAGAACCTGTCCAAACTGCGGGTGGGATAGGCAATCTTCGGATTGAGCGGCAAATAAGTGACGTTCAGAGCCCCGTCTGTCTCTCGGATGAGCTCCTGAGGCTTTATCCTGAAATTGAGAGTTTCAACCGGTGCGTCCGCAGGCTTGATTTCAACGACGATTCTTTCATCTTGCCAGGCTGTGATGTTCTTTAATGTGTTCCGGCTATTGTAACGAAGATGCGTAGAACCATCGTCCCTGTCGTCGATAATGACGACAACCTTGCCGGGGGTGGTTTCGCCAAAGCCTTTTAAAAGCCAGTACTTCAATCCGCTGTCGTGGTGGAAATAAATTGTGATCGCGACAGCGCAGGCCGCAAAAAACAGGATGGCCAGGTTAAGCGCGTGGCTGTCTTCGACCGCTTCTTTCGGGTTATACAAAGGCAACACCTTTCATTCGAGCATTGCACTAGGATATGCATCTAGAAGTAGCATGACGCAATTCCTCAAGCCAAAAATCAATGGGCCTGGCTCGCTCCAGCTTTCGGAATGCGCACGTCCCCTTCCTGCCACTGACGGTCAATACGAACCTGAAGATCACCGATTTCGGCGTTTTCGAAGTCAACAAGTTCGAACTGGTGGATCAGGAACGCAGAAACAGGTCTTTGGACGATGATCCTCACTCTTGCCGTTTCCGGATACCGCTCGCTGCGCGACATCGTCTTGCCGCTTGACCGAATCACGCTGGTGACGGGTGCAAACGGCAGCGGCAAATCGAGCCTTTACCGGTCGATCCGTCTGCTGGCGGAAGTCTCGCAAGGCCAGGCGATAGCCTCGCTGGCGGCAGAAGGTGGCCTTAATTCGACGCTCTGGGCCGGCCCGGAAGCTTTCTCCCGGGCCATGAAACAGGGCGAGGTGCCCGTACAGGGGACCCTTCGCAAGGGCGTGGTCAGCCTGAAGCTCGGCTTTGCCGATGAGGACTATGGCTATGCCATTGATCTCGGTCTGCCGGCGGATGCCGGGCACTCGCTGTTTTCCATGGATCCGGAGATCAAGGCTGAGGTGTTGTGGGCGGGCGAAGCCCTGTCCCGCTCGAACGAGATCGCGGCCAGAAACGGTCCGACGGTTCGGGTTCTCAACAGTCAGGGGCAGCGTGTTCCGGTTTTCCAGAACTTGGCCCGCTTCGACAGCATGATGACCCATGCCGCCGATCCGAAGGACGGGCTGGAACTGCTTGTCATGCGCGAGCGCATGCGTGCCTGGCGTTTCTATGACCACCTGCGCACCGACAGGGAGGCCCCTGCGCGCTTTCCCAAGATCGGAACGAGGACACCGGTGCTCAGCGGAGACGGTGGAGATCTGGCCGCTGCCATTCAGACGATCCTGGAAATTGGTGACGAGCGGGCCCTGGAAGAGGCGATCGACGATGCCTTTCCCGGGGCATCCGTCCGGATTTCGGTCAATGACGGCTATTTTGAATTGCTGATGCAGCAGAAAGGCCTGTTGCGGGAGCTGCGGGCAAGCGAACTGTCAGATGGCACTCTTCGGTATCTGTTGTTGACGGCGGCGCTCCTGTCGCCGCGCCCGGCGCCTCTTGTGGTGCTGAACGAGCCGGAGACGAGCCTCCACCCGGCCTTGCTGGAGCCTCTTGCCCGTCTGATCGCGCGGGCCGCGGAAAAGACGCAGGTGATCGTCGTTTCCCATGCGGAAGAACTTGTGTCTGTTCTGTCCTCGGAAAGAGGCTGCATGCGCTATGATCTACGCAAGGAACTTGGCGAGACGGTTGTGGATGACGCTGACGCACAACGCTGGAACTGGCCAAAGAGATAAACCGTCGGTATTGCACAGCCATCGATAAGTTTTTGATTTGACGTCTCTATTGCCAATTGGCTCTGCAGTCTTATCTTAACCGGATGGTTCATCGCGCGCAAAAAAATGACGAGGTGTCGTTACGTCGCGAGTTGACGTAAACGGAAGGTTGCGTCATGTCAGGAGAGACCCAAAGAGGTAACGCCTCATTGGTGGCCGGGCCTGGAGGAGGACCATTTCGTGCTAAGGATTCAGTCCGGATCGCGAAATTGCAGGATGAGGGCCCGTCTGCGCGATGAAGCGATAAGACGCGTTGGAGAACGTAATGACGACTGCGGAGGAGTGGAGCGCGGCGTTCAAGCCCCGTCCCGTACACGAGTATCTCGAGACGACCGTTGCCCAATATGGCGCCCGTCCGGCCTGTGATTTCATGGGCAAGATGTGGACCTATGCCGAAATCGGCGCACTCGTCGACAGGACGGCGGCCGGGCTGCAGGCAATGGGCGTTGGCCCGGGTGTTCATGTGGGCCTCTGCCTGCCAAACACGCCCTATTACACCCTCTTTTACTTCGCGGTTCTGAAGATCGGCGGCACGGTCGTGAACTTCAATCCGCTCTATGTGGAGCGCGAACTGTCCTTCCAGGCACGTGATGCGGATGCGCGCATCATGGTGACCATGGATCTGAAGGTGATCTACGACAAGGTCGAGGAAGTGCGCAAGGAGCGCGCGCTCGACAAGATCATTGTCTGCCCGATGGCCTGGTGCCTACCGACGATCAAGAAAGTGCTGTTCAGCTTGTTCAAGCGCAAGGAACTGGCCGACATCCCCCATGACGATGCGCATGTCCGTTTCGAGGACTTGCAGACCAAGGGAGACTGGCCGAAGCCGGTCACGATAGATCCGGCCAACGATATTGCAGTGCTGCAGTATACGGGCGGTACCACCGGCGTTCCCAAGGGCGCCATGCTGACGCATAAAAACCTGTCCGCCAACATCGAGCAGATGCGCTGCGTTTTCGAAAAGGCACGGCCGGGCCAGGAAAAGATGTTGTGCGTGCTGCCGTTCTTCCACGTGTTCGCGATGACGGTGGCGCAAAATCTGTCGATCATCCTGGGCGCCGAGATGGTCCTGCAGCCGCGCTTTGACCTGAAGTCCCTTCTGGAAGCGGTCAAGCGCAAGAAGGTGACCCTGTTTCCGGGTGTGCCGACGATCTACACGGCCATCAACAACTCCCCCATGACCGCGAATTATGATCTGACCAGCATCAAGATCTGCCTGTCTGGCGGGGCGCCTTTGCCGGTCGAGGTGAAGGAAAGCTTTGAAAAAATCACCGGCTGTATTCTGGTGGAAGGCTATGGGCTGACGGAAACGTCACCGGTTGCCGCGGTCAACCCTCTGGACGAAAGCCGCCGGGCGGGCTCCATCGGCCGGCTGGTGCCGGGAACCAGCGCCCGGTTCGTCAGTATCGAAGACCGAGAGACCGAAGTTCCGGCGGGGGAAAAAGGCGAGTTGCTGCTGCATGGTCCGCAGGTGATGAAAGGCTACTGGAAGCGGGAAGACGCGACCGCCGAGACCATCACCCCGGACGGCTATCTTCACACCGGCGACGTCGGCTATCTGGACGAAGGCGGCTTCATCTATCTGGTTGACCGGATCAAGGACCTGATCCTGTGTTCCGGTTACAATGTCTATCCGCGTGTCATCGAGGAAGCGATCTATCAGCACGAGGCTGTCGACGAGACCATCGTCATTGCCGTGCCGGATGCCTACCGTGGCCAGAGCCCGAAAGCCTTCATCAAGCTGAAGGAAGGTCACTCGCTGACAGCGGACGACATGAAGACCTTTCTGAAAGGGCATTTGTCGGCGATCGAACTGCCACGCGCCTACGAGTTCCGCGACGAGTTGCCCAAGACCATGGTCGGCAAATTGTCGAAGAAGGAACTGGTCGAGGAGGAAGCTCAGAAGCGGGCCAAGGCGGACGCCAAGAGCGCCTGAACGTCTGGTACTGAACATCTAAAGTGTCTTCAGATAGTCCTGAAATTCCTTGCCGGGTTCCATGGGGAAGCGGGTTTCGGTGACCTCGAAGGTCTTGATGCGGTCAAGGCGGAAATTGCGGAAACCATCCCGCATTTCGCACCAGGCCGTCAGCACCCAGACACTTTCGAAGGCGGTCAACCCCAGCGGGCGGGTGAGGCGGTCACTGACACGATCCTGCAAGTCGCTATAGCTGAGCTGCACCTTGCGCCGTTTGCGAATGGCATCGCGAAGCGGTGACAGGGCGTCCTGGCCATGTGCGGAGGACGCCTTGCCGACGGCAAGAAGGGGACGATTCAGGGAACGCTCGCCCTCGGAGAGAACCGCGCCGAGCTTGCCGAGCACCCGCTCGGCCGTTTCGCTCATGGAGGCGTCACCGCGGGCCTTCACCATGCGGATGCCAAGCAGAATGACATCCAGCTCGTCCGGGTCGAACTGCATGGGCGGTAGAAAATAGCCGCGTTCAAGAAGGTAACCGACCCCACCTTCGCCGCGAATGGGGGCGCCCATCGCCTTCAACGTTGCCATGTCTCGATAAATCGTCCGTTCCGTCACGCCCAGCAACTCGGCCAGGATGGCAGCCGGAACTGCGCTCCTGCGGCTGCGCAGGGCATCCAGAATGGAAAACAGCCTGATGGTTCGCATGGGAAGTCGCTCTCCGGCCGGTTTCTGCAGGGCGCTCAGCACAAGCGCTATTGGACGATCATAAGCGCATCCCCCTGACAGAAACTGTCTCTGACCCCTTCTATAGAGCGTGCAACAGAAACGGGAAAGGACATCTCATGTTGCGCAAAGATCTGGGACCGATGAAGGTGATGGGGTTTGCCCGCTACGAAGCAAAACCAGGCGTGGGCGCGCCCGACCTGATTGCCGCCGCCCGCCGGTGGCAGAAGGAGTTCCTCAACGATCAGCCGGGCATCGCCTTCCACTGCTTCCTGGGCAATGCGGCAGGCGGATATGCCGATGCAATTCTGGCGAGGGATGAGGCCTCCTTTGCCGCTATGTCCGAAGCGCATCTGCAGGCGCCAAGCTCCAGAGCCTTCATGGAACTGCTCGACACCGACAGCATCCGCCTGTGTCTCAACCGCCTGATGATTGACCTCGAGGTGGTGCCGGACGGATTTTCCGCCATAGAATTCGGTACGTTTCGTCCCAAGGAGGATGGTGGTTTTTCAGAAGAGGTGCTGACGGCTGCTTCCAGACGGATCGAGCAGGAATATCTTGCAGCCTTTCCCGAAACCCGGGCGCATCTGATGGCGCGGGCAGGCGAGGATACATATTCGGAGATCTGCTTTGTGGAAACGGAAGGCGCTGCCCGCGAGATCTGCGCCGGCTATGTGTCGCACGCGGCGTGTGCGCCGCTGTTGAATCTGTTTGATCCTGCCAGCGTCGATCTGGATTTCTGGCACGTCCTTGCCTGATCTCGCAGGCAACCCCATCATCCGGAGGCCAAGGGGCCGTACCCTAGTTGTTGTAGCCGCGTCCGTCCGAGGCTCTGGCCAGTTTCTGGCCGCGTTTGGCCTCGCGGCGGACCGTATAGATCGAGGCAGCGATGATGACGGCGGCTCCGGCCAGCGTTTCCACACGGGGCCACTGGTGGAACACGAGAGCGCCGAAAATGGTGGCGTAGAGAAGCCGGGTGTAATCGAGTGAAGCGATGGCCGTGGCTTCTCCGGCCCTGAATGCCCGGATATTGGCCATCTGGGCGGCCCAGGAGATGATGCCGATGCAGATCAGAATCCCCCATTGTTCCAGCGTCGGAGGTTGCCACGTCATCACGGCAGGAATGACCATGATCATCCCGACCCCGAAGGCCTGGTAGGTCAGGATGGTGACCGGGGGATCTGTGCGTGTCAGCAGCCGGACAACGATCATGACCATGCCGGCACAGGCCGCACCTGCGATGGCGAGCAGCGCATAGTGGTCGACCAACCCGTCGCCATGCGGGCGCAGCATCAGGACAACCCCCAGAAAGCCGACGATGGTCGCGCCCCAGCGGTGAGGCCCAACGGTTTCTCCCAGAAACCAGATGGCGAAGATCGTCAGGAAGAATGTCTTGGAGAAGCTGATGGCCGTGGCATCGGCCAGGGGCAGTTCAATGACCGCCGTGAAGCCGCAGAGCATGGCTGTTGTGGCGAAGACGATACGGGTGATTTGCAGCCCCGGGCGCTTGGTCACCAAAGAGGTTGGCAGGCCGCTGAGGATCTTCGGAGCAACGATCGCAAGCATGACCGCCTGGCGGATCACCAGGATCTGGAACACCGACAGGTCCTTGCCCAGCAGCTTGATGAGGGTGACCATGATCGAGAACAGAAACGCAGCCAGAAGGATCCAGAGAGCCCCGACGGTGTTTGACGGCAGGTTTTCCGTCAGGCTCGTCACCTTGCGACGGAGACGGTTACCGGTCGCCTCGGGAGGCTCCGGCTGTTGTGTGGGCATGTCCATCGTGAATCCTTGCCGGAAGGCATGCGGATGCGGCGGCATGACGGGGCCGAAGCACGGGCAAGACTTGGATAAGGCTGTTTGTTGCGGTTGAAACAAGCTTAGCGTTTTTCGCGCAGAAGGAAAGAGGGCGGCTGTTTGCCTTTGCAAGCAGATGTCCTTAAAACTGCGCCGAACCGGGAGGAAATTCATGGAAAAAATCCAGACGCAGGGTGTGCATCACATCACTCTTGTGGGCGCCGACAGGCAGACGTCCATCGATTTCTGGGAAGGGCTCCTGGGAATGCCTTTCGTTTTCGAACAGCCCAATCTGGACGCCGCCGACCAGAGCCACCTTTATTTCGATCCGGGCGATGGCCGCCTCATCACGATCTTCACCAGCGAAGACCGCAAACCGGACCCGGATCCGGCGCCGCAGACCATGGGCTGCGTCCATCATCTGGCGCTTGCGGTGTCGCAGGCGACGTTCCACCAGATCGCGGAACGTCTCGACAAGCGCGGCATTTCGCACAGCGGTCCGAAGGATCGCGGCTTCATGGATTCCATCTATTTTCGGGATCCGCTCGGGCTATTGATCGAACTTGCCAGCTACCGCTTCGTGCCGCCGGAAGGTGTGGCCATGGGCGAGGTGATGCTGGAAGCCCACAAGATCCGCGTCGCACGCGGTGACTACAACATCCAGGAAGTCCACCTTGCCGATGCCATCGAGCAACTGACCCGCGACATGAGACGCAGTCTGTCGGACGACCGGAGCCCGAAGAACCCCTACAAGCGTTGAGGGCGATGGCCCGACGTCGCCACTGCCTGTCGTTCTTTTCGAGCGCTTGCAAATTCGCTTGCACGCCGATGTGAATCATGATGATGGACTGCGTCCAGAATGTGGGACCAGACGCTGGTGCCCAAGCCTGACCGCAACCTGAGTTGCGCTCTCCGGCGGGCCATGCAATGCTCGGTTAACAAGGTCGTTTGGGATTGGCCCCGGCAAGGGGCCCCAGGGTTTTTTGAATGACAATGGCTAAGAAGGGGCGTCCCCTTGCCGCTGCCGATATCATCGGCTGGCGTGAAATCGTGAGCCTTCCCGAACTGGGCGTTTTCGATATGCGGGCCAAGATCGATACTGGCGCGCGCACATCTGCGCTCCATGCCGAAGAGCAGGAAGTGTTCGAGCGCGATGGCCGGACCTGGGTACGCTTCCGTGTGCCGGCTTCGCGTCATCACAGTGATTTCCGGGCTGAAGTTCCGGTCCTGGACGAACGCAACATCAAGAATACGAGTGGTGTTCCGGAGCGGCGGATTGTCATCCGGACGTTACTTCATCTTGGAAAACATCACTGGCATGTGGACGTGTCACTGGCGGACAGATCGAACATGGGGTTCGATATGATCCTCGGCCGGACGGCAATCCGGCGGCACAATGTGCTTGTGCATGCGGGCCGGTCTTTCCTGGCGGGAAAGCCCGCTTTGGCAACAAAACACTAAGCCGCGCGTTTACGCGGCAAAGACCAATCAATCACTGAACATTCGGTGTCGCAACACCGTTCGGAACAAGGCTGAGACCGAGGGACTTGAACCAATGAAGATTGCTATGATGGCACGGAATCCCGAGCTCTATTCGCACAAGCGTCTGAAGGACGCTGCCGAAGAGCGCGGTCACGAGCTGGAAATCATCAACACGCTGCGCTGCTACATGAACATCGCCTCGCGTCGGCCGGAGATCTACTACAACGGCGAAAAGCTGACCGGCTTCGATGCGGTTATCCCGAGAATTGGCGCGTCTGTTACCTTCTACGGTCTGGCGGTGCTGCGGCAGTTCGAGATGATGGGCGTTTATCCGCTGAATGAATCCGTTGCCATCGGCCGGTCGCGTGACAAGCTGCGGTCGATGCAGTTGCTCGCCCGCGACGGCATCGGCCTGCCGGTAACGACCTTTGCCCACGATCCAAAGATGACCGAGGAAGTGCTGGCAACTGCAGGGGGTGCTCCCGTGGTGATCAAGCTGCTGGAAGGCACTCAGGGCATCGGTGTGGTTCTTGCCGATACCGAGCGCTCTGCCAAGTCGGTCATCGAGGCGTTTCGCGGTGCCAATGTGAACATTCTGGTGCAGGAATTCATCAAGGAAGCGGGCGGCACCGACATTCGCGCGCTGGTGGTTGGCGGCAAGGTGATTGCGGCCATGAAACGGACGGGCGCCGAAGGCGAATTCCGCTCCAACCTGCACCGTGGTGGCAGTGCGGCCTCCATCAAGATCTCACCCGAGGAACGCTCGACCGCCATTCGCGCGGCGAAGACCATGGGGCTGAATGTCTGCGGTGTCGACATGCTGCGGTCCAATCACGGACCGGTGGTGATGGAAGTCAATTCCTCGCCCGGGCTGGAAGGCGTTGAAAAGGCGACCGGTATTGATGTCGCCGGCAAGATCATCGACTTTATTTCCAAGAATGCCCAGGTTGGCAAAACCAAGACCAAGGGACGCGGTTGAGCACGAAAGTGAAAGTCTTCGAGATCGGCGAACACAAGATCGCGCCGGGAACCCGGCGTACGGTCGACCTTCCGGTCAGCGTGCTGTCGGACCATACGCCGGTGACGATGTCCGTGCATGTTCTGCATGGAAGCAGGCCGGGGCCCGTGATGTTCGTCAGTGCGGCGGTTCACGGCGATGAAGTTATCGGTGTGGAGATCGCGCGCCGGGTCCTGAAGGCGCCGCAGCTTGAAATCGAGGAGCTGGGAAAGTTCAAGGGCACGCTGATGGTCATCCCGATCGTCAACGCGTTCGGCTTTCTCAATCATTCGCGCTACCTGCCTGACCGGCGTGACCTCAACCGCTCGTTTCCCGGCAGCCCGCGGGGCTCGCTGGCCGGGCGGCTGGCGCAACTGTTCATGAGCGAGATCGTCAACCGGTCGGACTATGGCATCGACCTGCATTCGGCCGCCATTCACCGGACCAACCTGCCGCAGATCCGCGTTTCTCCGTCCCGGGCCGATACGCTGGCGCTTGCCAAAGCGTTCGGCGCGCCGGTGATCCTTACCTCGAAAGTGCGCGAGGGTTCACTGCGCCAGGCGGCGCAGTTGAAGGGAACCGACGTGCTGGTGTTCGAGGCAGGCGAGGGGCTGCGGTTCGACGAAATGGCGATCCGGGCCGGTGTCTCCGGCGTGCTGCGGGTGATGCGCGAACTGAAGATGCTGGGTGCCAAGGGCATCACACGGCCGAAGGCACATTCGATCCTCAGCAAGTCGAGCTACTGGGTTCGTGCGCCCGCTGGCGGTTTGCTGCGGCCGTTCAAATCGGTCGGTGATGTCGTCGAACAGGGTATGCTGCTGGGCATCACGTCGGATCCTTTCGGGGAAAAGGAACGGAACGTTCTCGCCGAGCAGGCCGGGCTCATCGTCGGCAGAACCAATCTGCCGGTGGTCAACGAAGGGGACGGGCTGTTTCACATTGCCGAGTTCAACGAACGCTATGATGCGGAGACCACCCTCGACAGCCTGGCTTCCCAACTCGAGGCCGATCCGCTGTTTGACGAGGATGAGATTATCTAGAGGCCGTCGGCTTTCAGCCTTTCTCAGGATGAGGGTGTGGGGAGGAGGCTCCGTAGGAAAGTGCCGTCCGCTGCATTGCAGTTCCAACAAGTGCTTGCCAAAAACGCTTGTGAAATGTGTCTCATTCGCCCTTGCCACGGCTCCCCCAATCACCACCTCATCCTGAGGAGGGCCTGGGGCCCGTCTAGACGGATGGGACGCAGGCACCGGATTTGCCGCCAATATCCAGGAAAGGCGAACCCCTTCAGTACCCAATGCCCGCGTGGAAAAACAATTGTATGAAGTAGAGTTGCCCAAAGCTCTGGCCACGTCGGCTTTCGGGCATTATGTTGATCAAAACCGGCGCTCCCGGCGCGTGGATGTTTCCCAAGGGAAAGTCTTCCCAAAAAAAGCAGGTCCAGATTCATGAACCAGATGGTCACTCCGAAATTCGGTGTCGGTGCCCCATTGCGCCGCAAGGAAGATGCGCCGCTCATTACAGGCAAGGGCGTCTATACAGGCGATTACATGCCGGAGGGGTGCCTGCATGGTGTCGTCGTTCGCTCCGCCATGGCGCATGCGCGCATCAGCCTGGGGAATGTGGACGAGATTCGTGAGATGGACGGGGTCCGTCTGGTGCTTACCGGAGCCGAACTCGAAGGCCGGACAATGCCTTGCCAGGCACGTCCGAAACAGATCGATGGCTCCAGTTTCAAAGCTCCCGATCAGCCGGTTTTGTGCTCCGACGAAGTACGTTACGTGGGCGATGCCATTGCCTTCATCGTGGCGGATGACGTCAACGCGGCCAAGAATGCGGCCGAGATGCTGGAAATTGATTATGACCCGCTGGATGTGGTGGTCGGGATCGAAGAGGCCCTGGCACCCGATGCGGTGAAGGTCTGGCCGGAATTCGGCACCAATGTCGCCTTTACCTATGGCCAGGGCGATCAGTCCAAGACCGACGCCGCGTTTGAAAAGGCAGACAAGGTCGTTTCCATTGATGTGGTCAACAACCGCATCGTCGCGAACTACATGGAGCTGCGCGGCTGCGTTGCCGAATTCGACCCGTCAAGCGAGCGTTTCAAGCTGACCGTCGGTACCCAGGGCGGTCATGGACTGCGCGACATTATCTGCGGCATTCTGGATCTTGAGACCGAAAAACTGCAGGTCATCACCCCGGAAGTGGGCGGCGGCTTCGGCACCAAGATGTTCTGCTACCGCGAATATCCGCTGAGCATGATCGCGGCCCGCGAACTCGGCCAGCCGGTGCGCTGGACGGGTGAGCGCATGGACCACTTCGTCACCGATGCGCATGGCCGCGACAACGTTTCCCATGCAGAGCTGGCGCTGGATGCTGACGGCCGGATCCTGGGTCTCAAGGTGCACGTCAAAGCCGCCATGGGCGCCTACCTGCATCAGTTCGGCCCGTTCATTCCTTTTGTCGGCACGTCCATGACGTCCGGCCTCTACGACATCCCGGCCGTCTTTGCGAAGGTCGAAGGCGTCTACATGCACACCGTGCCGACCGATGCCTTCCGTGGCGCTGGCCGTCCGGAAGCCGCCTATCTGATCGAGCGGCTGATCGAAAAGGCCGGTGAGGAAACCGGCTTGGGCTCCGTTGAAATCCGCAAGCGCAACTTCATCAAGCCAGAGCAACTGCCTTACACCACCCAGACCGGCCGCATGTATGATACCGGCGAGTTTTCCGGCCATCTGCAAAAGGCACTGGAAGTCGCCGATTGGGAGGGCTTCAAGGCCCGTCAGGACGAGAGCGCCGGGAACGGCAAGTACCGCGGGATCGGCATCTGTTCCTATATCGAGGCCTGCGCCTTCCCCGGCAGCGAGGAAGCCACGCTGGAGCTCAACGACGAGGGCACGCTGACACTGCTGATCGGCACGCAGACCAACGGCCAGGGCCATGCGACGGCCTACAGCCAGGTGATCGCGGAACAGTTTGGCGTCTCCATCGAGGATATCACCGTCATCCAGGGCGACACCGACCGGGTGCGCAAGGGCGGCGGCACGGGCGGTTCCCGCTCCATCCCAATTGGCCTGCCGTCCGTCCGCGATGCGGGCATCGCGCTGGTGAAGAAGGTGAAGGAACTGGCCGCCGACCAGCTGGAAGCCGGGATCGAGGATCTTGAACTCGACGGCGGCATGGTGCGTGTGGTCGGAACCGACCAGCAGGTGACGCTGGCGGAGGTTGCGGCAGGCGCAGGCGACACCCTGACGGCCCGCGAAGAGGTCAAACAGGCCGAGGCGACTTATCCGAACGGCACGCATGTGTGCGAAGTGGAAATCGATCCGGACACCGGAGACGTTGCCATCGTCAACTATGTGATCGTCGATGACTTCGGGGTCACGGTGAACCCGCTTCTTCTGGCCGGTCAGGTTCACGGCGGGGCGGCCTCCGCCCTCAGCCAGGCCTTGTGCGAACAGACGATCTACGACGAGGACGGCCAGCTTCTGACGGCGTCGCTGCTCGATTACCGCATGATCCGCGCTGCGGACCTGCCGGACATTCACTTCGAAACCCGAAACGTTCCCTCGACCACCAATGCCATGGGCATCAAGGGAGCGGGCGAGGCTGGAACCATCGGCGGCTGTGCATCGATCATGAATGCCGTTCAGAAGGCCCTGAAGGACGGGGCAGGGGTCAGCGAGATCATCGACATGCCTGCAACGCCGCTGCGAGTGTGGGAAGCCATTCAGGCAGCAAAGTAAGGAAGACTGAAAAAGGCGCCCGTTCGAGGCGCCTTTCTTCTTTCAGGCTGAAAGTTGACGCCGGTAAAGCCGGGGTCTCACGATTGTGTCTGTGGTTTCTTTTAAATAACCGTATGAATAATCTGGTTCTTGCCGCAATCTTGCTGTTCATCGGTGCGCGAGAATCGTAGATCCCTAGGAACAGGACTGTCGCCTGTGTTTCAATCCTTCTTTCCAAGGCCGAAGCTGTTTTTCACCTCGGCTGTACTCTGGACCATCGTTGCCGTCGCATTCTGGTACGGTTTCGCAGATGAGTTGAGCGGCCCGCTCGGCTTCGGTGTTTCCGAGACCAATCCCAAAGAGATCGTGGGGGCAGGGTTTTTCGTTTCACCAGAATTCATCTGGTTCTACTGCTACTATTTCATCTGTACGGTCCTTTTCGGCGGCTTCTGGTGGATGTTTGCCAGAAATCACCGCTGGCAGATCTGGTCTGTCTGGGGCTCGTCCGCGATCATTTTCTCGACCTATTATTCCGTTCAGGTTTCGGTCGCCATCAACAACTGGCGCAGACCTTTTGGCGATACGCTGCAGAACGCGCTGCCGGGCAACAACGGTGTCACGGTGGGGGACTTCTATTCGCTCATGATCGTGTTCGTGCAGATCGTGGCGTTTCAGGTCGTCCTGTACGTCTTTACCCGGTTTTTCGTGAGCCATTACGTCTTCCGATGGCGCACCGCGATGAACGATTACTATGTCGAGAAGTGGTCGAAGGTTCGCCATATCGAAGGTGCCTCGCAGCGTATTCAGGAAGATACGATGCGGTTTGCAGCGATCATGGAAGGGCTTGGGGTCGCGATGATCGACTCGGTCATGACATTGATCGCCTTTTTGCCCGTCTTGCTGTCCCTGTCGAGCTACGTTTCCGAACTGCCGATCGTCGGTGCCATTCCAGCCCCGTTGTTCACGGCGGTCATCTTGTGGTCGCTGTTCGGCACAGGTCTGCTGGCGATTGTCGGCATCAAGCTGCCAGGGCTGGAGTTTCACAACCAGCGTGTTGAGGCGGCCTATCGTAAGGAACTGGTCTACGGAGAGGACTACGAGCACAGGGCGCAGCCGATAACGCTGACGGAACTGTTCGCCAACGTTCGCAAGAACTATTTCCGGCTTTACCGCCACTATCTTTACTTCAACCTGGCCCGAGGCATCTACCTTCAGGCGGATAACCTGTTCACCTATTTCATTCTCGTTCCTACCATTGTCTCCGGCGCAATTACCTACGGTATCCTGCAGCAGATCCTGACCGCCTTCGGCCAGGTGTCGAATTCGTTCCAGTACCTGGTCAATTCCTGGACGACGATCATCGAACTCCTGTCCATCTACAAACGTCTGAAGGGCTTTGAGGTCTCGATTGCCGAACACGAGAGAATGTCGCCGGAAGAGCTTGCAAAGATCGTTGCGGAGAAAGAATCGAAGCTCTGAGGCTTACCTGTGTAGCGGGCCTCTGTAGCGGGAACGTTCACACATCAGGGATTGCCGCCGCTCTTTTGAGTGTGCGGCAATTTTTCTGCAACTGGGCTTGCCGCAAGCCTCGTTTGGTCAAATACTGAAGGCCCTTCACCTCACTGCCGCCTCATCGCATCCCATTCGCGGGACAATTCTTGATCTGCTGCACTTGAAGGGCCAGTCGAACTGGTTCTTCCCACGGTTTTCGGACCGGTACGCCGTGGGATTTTTCTTTTAAAAGCCGGGCCTGGAAGTTGTTATGGCGTTCTTGAGCCAGAAGTCCCGTTTCTCCGGACCTCCGGCGCCCACCGGGATGACCCGGCAGGCACCTCTTATCGGAATATCGCTTAAAGTCGCCTCCACCATGGTGTTCTTCGTCATGGCAACGGCGCTGAAGGTCGCTGCCGAGACGGTGCCGATCGGTGAGCTCGTGTTCGCACGCAATTTCTTCGGCCTGTTTCCGGTGCTGATCATGGTGGCGATGCGCCGGGAGCTGGGGCTTGCCTTCAAGACAGGCAACCCGCTGGGGCATCTCACCCGGGCGTCCGTCGGGCTGACGGCGATGGTCTGCGGGTTCACCGCGCTGTCCCTGCTGCCTCTGCCG
This sequence comes from Labrenzia sp. ATLA3, assembly GCF_057180185.1. Classification (NCBI taxonomy): domain Bacteria; kingdom Pseudomonadati; phylum Pseudomonadota; class Alphaproteobacteria; order Hyphomicrobiales; family Stappiaceae; genus Labrenzia; species Labrenzia sp. ATLA3. The sequence continues at coordinate 563,883 of NZ_JBXUKV010000004.1, read as the reverse complement.
GATGCGACAGCCATCGGCTTTGCCTCGCCGCTTTTCGTCGTGGTGCTGGCGTTTCTGCTGCTTGGCGAAAAGGTGCGGGTCTATCGCTGGAGCGCGGTCGGTGTCGGCTTTGTCGGCATTCTGGTGGTGTTGTCGCCGCATCTGGGCGACGCGGAAATAGACAACAATTCGATGATAGGTGCCTTGATTGGCGTGATGGGGGCAGGCTTTGCGGCGCTTGCCATGATCACCGTGCGCAAGTTGTGCGAGACGGAGCGCACGTCAACCATCGTCACCTGGTTCGCAGGCATGTCTTCGCTTCTGTCTCTGCTCACCCTGCCGCTTGGTCTTCTGCTGCCGGGGCAGGCCTGGATCGTGCCGGATCTGCCCACGGCCGGGCTGCTGTTGCTGATCGGTCTTGCCGGCGGTGTCGGCCAGATCCTGCTCACGCAGAGCTACCGCTTTGCCGATGCCTCCACCGTTGCACCGTTCGACTATGTCAACATGCTGTGGGCGATCATTGTCGGCTGGGTGATCTTCAATGAAACGCCGCTGCCGACGGTGGTGCTGGGGGCGGCAATCGTGATTGCCGCCGGTATCTTCGTCATCTACCGTGAACACAAGCTCGGCCTGGACCGGACCAAGGCCCGCCGGGCGTCGTCGCCGTCGCGTTCGTAGGCGGGAGAGACAAGAGGGCAGGTCACACTGCCTTTCCTGAGTCATTCCGGACAAGTGAGGCGAAGCCGAGCGCTGATCCGGAATCCAGACTTATTTCGCGCCTTTGGCGCGGCATTACACGAATAGAAAAGAGTTCGCTCCGCTCACGCTGATGCGCTGGATTCCGGATCTGCGCGCAGCTTTACTGCGCTTGTCCGGAATGACGGCGAATACGGGTGGTTTCTTAATTCAGCCTTATTGCGGCTTGTACTCGAACCGCTCGGTCGCGCTCTTGGTGCCGTCCTTGTAGATCAGCTGCACGCTGATCGACTGGGCCGACCCGGCGGGAAGTTCCAGGTACGGTTTTTCCTTGAGCACGACGTTGGGGTTGTCCGGATCACAGGCTTCCAGTTGCCATTCCTGGTCAATCGGGCCGTCGTTCAGTCCGTAGAAGACATAGTCGATACCGCACTTCCAGGATTCCAGGTGGGTGAAATAGATCAGCTCCTGGCCCTGCCAGTCGCGGAATGACACCCAGTTGGCCTTGGTCATGTCCAGGATCTGCTTGATCTGCTCCGGCGGCATGCCTTGCGCGGATGCGGTGGTGCTGAGGGGGGCAAGAGCAAGGCTCAGGCAAAGGGCTGCGGATTTAAGAAGCTGCATGGAAATTGTCCGGGTCTGACCTTAGAAAGCTTTGAAGGTTATGATGGTTTTGGTGTCCTGAATGCCGTCGATCGGATGGACCTTCTCGTTCACGAAATGACCGATGTCCGAACCGTCCTCGACATAGAATTTCACCAGGAGATCGTAGTCGCCGGAGGTCGAATAGACTTCGGACGCAATTTCAGCGTCCGCAATTGCGTTGGCAACCTGATAGGTCTTGCCCAACTGGCATTTGATCATCACGAAAAACGGTACCATGGGGCGCTCCGGCAGTTGGGGTTTGAAGTGGGTGAGCGTGTCACCTGAACCGTTCACCGGGCCGTTCGGTTTCGAAAAAGGGCCGGGCGACAGATTCACAAAAAGTAGACTAGGACATCGCCCATCTCCTTGCGCCAGTCAATTGCGGAGTGGCGGCTCTGCACATGCCGGGTCTTGCAATCGCGCTGCCAGCTTGTTAGCAGTGCAAACATCTCATGGGGGTGCCCGGCCATTCAGGTTCGGGCTGAGAGGCGGCTTGCCAACTCCTTGAACCTGATCCGGCTGATACCGGCGGAGGGATTTGAGATCATGATGCAAACACCACTTCCCGCAACACGTCTTTTCCGGAATACCGGCAATGGGTTTTCCGTCACAGGAGAGCCGTTATGAGCCTGTCCGTCGCCGCTTCCACGCAGGCGTTGAGCGCTGAACTTGTCTTCACCATGCTGGAGCGAGTGCGGCAGAAAACGCCGCGTGTTCACGCTATAACCAACGCTGTCGCGCAGAATTTCACTGCCAATGTGCTGCTGGCACTTGGCGCCATCCCTTCCATGACGATCGCGCGGGAGGAAGTTGCCGCCTTTGCTGGCGGCGCCGACGCGCTGCTGGTGAACCTCGGCACGCTCGACGAGGAACGCCGCGCGGCCATCCCGCTTGCCATCGAAGCTGCCAGGAAGGCCGGCCGGCCGGTCTGTGTCGATCCGGTTTTCGTCAACCGGTCCCCCGTTCGCTGTGCCTTTGCGCGTGAGCTTCTGGAGCCGAAACCGGATCTGGTGCGGCTGAATTCGGATGAACTTGCCGCGCTTTTGCCGGATCGGGCGGATGTCGATAACCTGATAGAGGCGGGAACGGTTTTTGCCGTGACCGGCCCGGAGGACAGGATCGAAAGCCGGGGTGAAGACTTCCTGCTGCGCAACGGTGATCCGCTGATGTCGCGCGTGACGGCCACCGGCTGTGCTGGTGGTGCGGTTCTGGCAGCGTTCCTGAGTGTCGAAAACGACCGGGCGTTGGCCGCCGCTTGCGGACTGTCCGTCTTTAACATTGCCGGCGAAATTGCCGCGGGCCAGTCGGCCGGGCCGGGCAGTCTCGTGCCGGAATTGCTCGACGCGCTCTATTCACTGACCGACCGCGACATTGAAACCCGTCTCAAGACCGGCTGATGCGCGCTTGCCGTCATTTTACATTCTGGAGGCTTTCATGACCGCAATCGCGGTGACCATTGCAGGATCGGATTCCGGCGGCGGAGCCGGTATTCAGGCGGATCTCAAGACCTTCTCCGCCAATGGTGTCTATGGCGCGAGCGTCATTGCGGCACTAACAGCGCAGAACACGCTGGGTGTCAGCGCCATTCACGATGTGCCGCCGGATTTCGTCCGCGCCCAGATGACCGCAGTCTTCACCGACCTGACCGTCAAGGCAACCAAGATCGGCATGCTGTCGAAGGTCGATACGATCGAGGCCGTGGCGGAAGGGCTGCAGACGCTCGAGACGGGCACAGTGGTGCTTGATCCTGTGATGGTTGCCGCATCCGGGGATCCCCTGTTGGCGGACAGTGCCGTGGACACGTTGATCACCCTGTTGCTGCCGCTGGCCGACATCGTGACACCGAACCTGCATGAAGCTGCCCGCATGTTGCAGGCCGATGTGGCGGCAGACGAAACGCAGATGCACACACAGGCAGAGCGTCTTCTCGGCCTCGGAGCCAACTCGGTTCTGCTCAAGGGCGGGCACGGGGCCGGCGCGCAAAGTGCGGACCTGCTGCTGGACCGTGAAGGCAATGCGATCTGGCTCCGGTCCGACAGGGTCAAGACCGACAACACCCACGGAACCGGCTGTACGCTGTCGTCGGCCATAGCCGCGGGACTTGCCAAGGGGCAGGACATGGAAGCGGCCGTACGGTCCGCCAAATCCTATATTCAGGCCGCAATCGCCGCCGCCGATGAATTGCACATCGGCAGTGGTCATGGCCCCGTTCATCATTTCCACGCGTTCTGGAGCAAGTGAGATGACCAGTCAGCCAAAGACCGAAACCGGACGGATCAGTCGCAGAGGGCTTCTGGGGGCATCCGCCGCCGTCGGAGCCAGCGCATTGGCTGCCCCTGCGCTGGCGCAGGAACAGGCGACGCTGGAATGGAAGATGGTGACATCCTGGCCGAAAAACCTGCCGGGTCCCGGGATGACGGCGCAGCGCATTGCGGACAGGATCGAACTTATGTCCGGAGGACGGCTGCGCATCCGGCTTTACGCAGCCGGTGAACTGGTGCCGGCGCTGGGCGTGTTCGAGGCAGTTTCCGCGGGTACGGCGCAGATGGCGCATACGGCCTCGTTTTTCTGGCAGGGCAAGATCCCGGCCTCGGTCTATTTCACGGCCATCCCGTTCGGCCTGCTGCCGCATGAACACATTACCTGGATCGAACAGGGGGGCGGTCAGGCGCTCTGGGACGAGCTTTATGCTCCCTTCGGGCTACGGCCCGTCATGGCCGGAAATACCGGCGTTCAGATGGGGGGCTGGTTCAAGCGCGAGATCAACACGCTGGACGATCTCAAGGGGCTGAAGATCCGCATGCCGGGTCTTGGCGGCGAAGTGATGCGCAGGCTTGGGGCAACGCCTATCAGTCTGCCACCCGGCGAGCTGTTCCAGGCGCTGGACAGCGGGGTGCTGGATGCCACGGAATTCCTGGGGCCATGGTCGGACCGTGCAATGGGCTTCCAGAAAGCTGCCAAGTCCTACTATACGCCCGGGTTTCATGAGCCCAACGGAACCGGTGAAGCGATCTTCAACACAGTGGCGCTGGAAGGTCTGCCGGAAGACCTTCGCGCGATCATTCTGGAAGCCTGCAAAGCCGAAAACGGCCGGTCGCTTGCCGAAAGCGATTGGGAAAATGCGGGCGCGCTGCAGCTGTTGCAGGAGGAAGACGGCGTCGTTGTTCGCCCCTATCCGGATGATGTGCTGGAGGCGCTGCGGGCGACCTCTGCCGAGGTGCTGGCCGAATTTGCAAGCAAGGATGCGCTCAGTCAGAGGATCTACGATAGCCACATCGCTGCCCGGTCCCGTCTGGCTCCCTGGAGCGATGTCGCCATGCGCCGGTTCATGGAAGCCCGGGACGGCTAACTTTCTTGCCAGTGCTGCGGGCTGAACACCGGTCCTGTCCGCAGCCGATCTCCTTGCGGGCTGGTACACTCGACCGATTGGCAGTTTGAAACCAGCGGACCGCAAAGCGAACACTTCCGGGCGAAACGAAGGGGCTGCACGCTGGAAAATTTCCTGACTAAAAGTGTTTTCGGAGCAAAAAATTGCGGAACTGAGTCTGCATGGTCCTGTTTCCGCTAAGGAAGCTGATTGGTGATTTTACCAAGGAGCACCAAAGGGTTTGTCCTACAAATCCTTCGCGTTCCGTTGCGAGATCTGTGGCAAAGCCGCAACCATGCAGCGTTAAATTACGTTATGGGAAACTGATATCTGAGCTGCCTATTTTTTGGGCAAATGTTTGGGTGTGTGTCGTTTGGATAACGAACAGACTCTTAACTTGTCCTTTTTGAAGTGTTTTGACCATCGAGGCAGCATTCTCTGTGAAAAATTCTGCTTATTTCGCATTGCAGCATGAAAAACTGTTCGCAGAACTGACGTAAATATTCGGTTGAAACGAACGGCGTTCTCCTAAAATCCTGTCTCAGGTAGTCATCATTCATCCGGGGGCTAGGGGATGGGAGGAAACTCAATGCCGTGGGTAAACAAGAAAACAGTTCTACTTGCTTCAACAGCAGTAGCTCTATCAATGATTGCAAGTTCGGCCTTCGCTGGCGGTTTCGCGCTGAGAGAACAAAGCGCTTATTACCAGGGGATGTCTTTCGCAGGGAACGGAACGACGGGTGAGTCCATCTCCTCGATGTTCTGGAACCCGGCAACGCTTATTGGCGCCGGCAAGGGGCTTACGATTGAATCGCATAGCTCCTTCATCATGCCTGAATCCGATATCGACGGAACCTTTACGCCAGGTGCGCTGACAACCGTCAACGGTGCGACCACCAGCACTGTGGGCAGTGGCGACATCGCATCGGATGCCTGGGTGCCGTCCACATACACCGCTTACCGCTTCAACGATCAGCTGGTGTTCGGTCTTGCCGTCAACGCGCCGTTCGGGCTCAGCACCAAACCGGAACAGAACTGGGCGGGCCAATACTATTCCCGGTCGTCCGAAGTGTTTTCGGTCAACGTAAATCCGGCCATCGCCTATCAGATCAACGATATGTTCGCTGTCGGTGTCGGGATTCAGGCGCAATATCTGCAAGTCCGACTGAAATCGGCCTATCCGTTCTCCACCTCCGCTGCGACGACTGAATTCAAGGGGGAGGGCTATGGATTTGGCGTGACCGCCGGTCTGACCATCCGGCCGTGGGAAGGGACTGAAATCGGTCTTGGCTACCGGTCTGCGGTCGCCAACGATCTTGATGGCTCCTACACCAATCCGGGCGGGCGCTTTTTTGTGGGCACGACCCCGGTTTCCTTTGCGGGCAATCGCGCAGGCATCAATGCGACAGTTGTTACACCGGACACCGTGACCCTGTCGGCAAGTCACCGCATCAACGACGCTTTCAAGATCGCCGGTACGGTTGAATGGACCAACTGGTCCCGGCTGAAAACCGTGCATCCGAGCAGCGATGGCGGTACGGCGACCACCAATCCGACCGGTCTGCCCAACTTGGAATTCAACTACGATGACGGTTGGTTCTTCGCGGTCGGTGGGGAATACAACTGGAACCAGCAGGTTACCTTGCGTGCAGGTGTCGGCTATGAGCTCTCGCCGATTGACGAGAACATTCGCTCCACACGGTTGCCGGACAACGACCGTCTGTGGTTGTCGGCGGGTATGACCTGGTCGCCGGCGGATAACCTCGCTTTCGATATCGGCTACTCGCACCTGATCCCGGCCGACACCAAGATCGACATTTCTGGCAACCACCAGGACTACAATTCCAACATCGGTACCTACACCGGTAAGGTCGACAGCCAGGTGAACATCATCTCGGCCTCGCTCAGATACACCTACTGAGCGGGAACTCGCTGACAAAACACAACAAGGCCGGGGCAAACGCTCCGGCCTTTTGCTATTTCACCAGCTTTAAAAGGCTGCCGGGTAAAGCCCGCCATCCATCAGGATGTTCTGACCGGTGATGTAGCCGGCGTGACGGGAGCACAGGAAAGCACAGGTCTGGCCGAATTCCTCTGCCGAGCCGAACCGTCCAACCGGAATTTCGGCAGCCTGAGCCGCGCGAACATCCTCAACGCTTTTCCCGCTCTGCTGCGCAGCGCGTTCAAAGCCCCCCTTCAGCCGGTCCGTATCCATCTTGCCGGGCAGAAGGTTGTTGACCGTTACGCCGTGCGGAGCGAGCTGGCGGCAGACGCCTGCCAGGAACGCTGTGAGACCAGCCCGCGCGCCGCTGGAGAGGTCGAGCCCCTCTATGGGCATCTTCACAGACAGCGAGGTGATGTTGACGATACGGCCAAAGCCACGCTCCTTCATGCCGGGTACAACGGCCTGCATGAGCTCGATAGGGGTGACGAAGTTCTGCACCACACCTTCCAGAAGCGCTTCACGATCCAGCTCTGAATAGTCGCGCCGGGGCGGGCCGCCGTTGTTGTTGACCAGAATGTCCGGATTGGGGCAGGCCGCCAGAAGCGCCTTTTGCCCTTCTGAAGTGGAAACATCTGCTGCGATGGCGGTAACGCTCACCCCGTAGCGGCTGTGAAGCTGCGAACGGGTTTCTTCCAGAACCGTTTCGGTGCGGCCGTTCAGCACGATATCGCAGCCGGCTTCCGCCAGTGCTTGAGCGCAGCCCTTGCCGAGGCCGCGGCTCGACGCACAGATGATTGCCTTTTTGCCTTTGAGGCCGAGGTCCATGAGCGATCTCCTTGCTGCAATTTGGATAGGCTTTGTGACCGGCAAAAGCGGACGATGTCAAATGCCCTTGGGGCAGGGGGGCTGCCTGTTGGTAACCGGCAGGTGGTCTCCGCGAGGCCATTTTTCCGGGCGTGTCGGCGTCAATCATAAGGCTTGAAAATAACCACCGCCGGGGAAGTCCCGCCATTTGTCATAATAGTGATACTTGAATCGCGTCTAAAGCGCTCCAAAGGGAATTTGGAGAAGTGCTATGTCTACCGCAGAGGCATCGCGGCATTACCGGGCCTTGTTTATTTCCGACGTCCATCTCGGCACGCGCGGTTGTCAGGCGGAGATGCTACTGGACTTTCTGAAGGATAATGACGCCGAGACCATTTACCTGGTTGGCGACATTGCCGATGGCTGGCGTCTCCGGCGGTCGTGGTATTGGCCTCAGTTTCATAACGACGTGGTTCAGAAGATCCTGCGCAAAGGCCGCAAGGGCGCGCGCATCGTCTACATTCCCGGAAATCACGACGAGTTTCTGCGCAGTTTCCTCGGTACCCACTTTGGCGGCGTTGAAGTGACCGACAGCATCATTCACGAAGCGGCCAACGGAAAACGCTACCTGGTCATTCATGGCGATCAGTTCGACGTGGTGATCCGCCACGCCAAGTGGCTGGCCTTCTTTGGCGACAAGGCCTATGTGACCGCGCTCGGCATCAATACCTGGCTCAACATGGTGCGCCGCCGCCTTGGGCTGACCTACTGGTCACTGTCCGCCTGGGCCAAACTCAAGGTCAAGAATGCGGTCAGTTTTATCGGCCGTTTCGAAGAGGCGCTGTCCGACGAAGCCCGCCGTCAGGGTGTCGACGGCGTCATTTGCGGGCATATTCACCACGCCGCGGATCGAGATCTGGATGGCATTCACTACATCAACACGGGTGACTGGGTGGAAAGCTGCACTGCGGTTGCCGAGCACCACGATGGAACATTTGAGGTGATCCGATGGGTGGACCATACGCAGCAGGAGGCTGTGCCGGCGAAAGCCAAGGAAGCGCCGGTCGCCGCATGAGTTCCATTCTGATTGTGACGGATGCCTGGCATCCCCAGATAAACGGCGTGGTTCGCTCGCTGGAACGCACGGCCGAGGAACTGGAAAAGATCGGCGTGCGGGTGGAGTTTCTGACCCCTCAGGAGTTCACGACCCTGCCGTGTCCGACCTATCCGGAAATCCGCCTGTCGCTGACCCACCGGGGCATCGTGCGCCGGAAAATCGAGGAATACGGCTGCGAGCATCTTCACATTGCAACGGAAGGCCCGCTCGGTCTTCTGGCCGCTAGCGTGGCCAACAAGGCAAGGCGTCCCTTCACCACCAGTTACCACACCCGGTTTCCGGAGTATGTGTCGGCCCGTTTGCCGGTGCCGCTGACGTGGTCCTACAGCTGGCTGCGCCGTTTTCATAATTCCGGCTGCGGCTGCATGGTTGCGACACGGTCGCTGGAGCAGGATCTGCGCGGCCGTGGCTTTACCAATCTCATGCGCTGGTCGCGCGGGGTCGATGAACAGCAGTTCAAGCCCTATGAGGGATCCGTGCTGCCTGCCGACCTGCCGCGCCCGGTGTTCATGTATGTCGGCCGGGTTGCCGTCGAAAAGAACATCAAGGCATTTCTGGATCTCGACCTGCCCGGATCGAAGGTGGTGGTCGGCGACGGTCCTCAACTCGACAATCTGCGCCGGGAGTATCCGGCAGCGCATTTCACCGGGTCGAAGGTGGGTGAGGATCTTGCAAGGCATTACTCGGACGCGGATGTCTTCGTTTTTCCATCCCTCACGGATACCTTCGGCAACGTGATGCTGGAGGCACTGGCCTGCGGCGTGCCGGTTGCCGCCTTTCCGGTGATGGGGCCGCTCGACGTCATCAGCGATACGGGTGCTGGCGTTCTGTCCGAGGACCTTCGCGAAGCGGCGGAAGCGGCACTGGATATTCCACGCGACCATTGCCGGGCGATAGCCATGAACTACACCTGGGCGGCCAGCGCTCGTCAGTTCCTGGACAATTGCATTGAGGCGCAGGACATTTTCAATGGCCGTTTGGTGCGGGGAAAAGCTGCCGAATAAGGTCGCTGATCGTGCGTTTCGAGCCAGGCCGCGTGTCCGCGCACGAAATTGACACCAAGACAAGTTCCCGCTGGAACTGCCCGCCTTCCTGTGAAAACACTTGCATGAAGACCCTGACCCCAAAACAGGCCCGGCGCGTTGCGCCGTGACCTGATGCGGCTTGGGTACCCATACAATGGTTTGACGTATAGAGCGAGTTCCGATGTCGACAACACAATCGCAGCCTGTGTCTGAAGCTGGATCGAAGATGGCTGGACAGACCGTGTCCATCGAGGATGTAGAAGCTGCAGCGGAGCGGATCCGTGCCGAGGCCCTGGTGACGCCGCTGCTGCGCCATCCCCTGCTCGACGAGAGGACCGGGGCCACTGTTGTTATCAAACCGGAGAACCTGCAACGCAGCGGCTCGTTCAAGTTCCGCGGCGCCTTCAACCGGCTCAACCTCATACCGGAATCGGATCGTCCCAAGGGGGTGGTCGCGTGTTCGTCAGGCAACCACGCGCAGGGCGTTGCTGCAAGCGCGCAGTTGCTGGGTATGCCTGCAACCATCGTCATGCCGGCGGATGCTCCCAGGATCAAGCTGGACCGGACGCGCGGCTACGGGGCGACCGTGATCACCTATGACCGGGAAACCGAGGATCGCGATGCGGTCGCAGGTGACTTGTGTTCCCGGTCCGGGGCCACGCTTGTCCACCCCTACAATGATGTCGGCGTTATCGCGGGGCAGGGCACTGTCGGGCTGGAAATGGCGGCGCAGGCGGCTGCGCTGGGTCTTCATCTGGACCACGTGTTGGCTTGTACCGGTGGCGGCGGATTGTCCAGCGGCATTGCGCTGGCGCTGGAAAGCAAATCGCAGGGTACGGTCTTTCACACAGCTGAACCGGCCTTGTTTGACGATTACAAGCGGTCTCTGCAGGCTGGTGAGCGATTGTCGAACCCGGTCAAGACCGGGTCTATCTGCGATGCACTCCTGACTGACTCGCCAGGGAATATCGGCTTTTCAATCCTGCAACGCGTCGCAGGTGAAGGGGTAACCGTCACCGACGAGGAAGCCCTTGCGGCCGTGGCTTTTGCCTTTACCGAATTGAAGCTTGTCGTTGAGCCGGGAGGGGCGGTTGCACTTGCGGCCCTGCTGGCCGGCAAACTGCCTGTTACGGGAAAGACTGTAGGCATCGTGCTAACCGGCGGAAATATCGATCCACAAATGCTGATGACGGCGCTGTCCCGTTAACGTGACCTTAGGGCCTGTTCGCTATAGCGGGGGCTACAAGCATGGCTTGTCGAATCCGGGCAAGGAAGACTATCGGATGCGGCGGCCTGTTTGCCTTTTCGCCGGGACGATGTGAACGGGTTTGCTGAAAATCGAATTGTAACGCGCGGTGCCGGCAACGGTGCGGCGTTTTCTCCTTTTCTCGCCTGTTCATTGTCAGAGTTCCCGACGCGTCACACATGGCGCGGTTCGCCGTATGTTGCCTTTCAAAGCCCAAAGCGGCTTCGGAGGGGCGGGTGGTACGCGCTGATTGGGTAGGGATCCCGCGCCTTTTCACAGGCATTGGCCGGTGGTGCGGAAACTGTAAAGAGATCAGCTCCGGCAGCCGGTACTTCGGCCGTCAGCATGCTGTTCCAAGAGGCATTTATGCAGACAAATACTTTGAAAGATCGGCTGACGTTTTTCCGTTACACTGATGAAGACCGGGTTTTGGCGCAGTCCCTGTGGCCGACAATCAAGGAAGCCTTGCCGAAGATCCTCGACGGGTTTTATGCGCATGTGAAAACAGTTCCGCATCTTGCGACGCTTGTTGGTGACAGGCAGGCCGGCCTGGTGAAAGCGCAGATGAGCCACTGGGAAGGGCTGTTCGCAACAGGCCCCGATGAGGCCTACCAGGAACGCGCGGTGAAGATCGGTCTTACCCACGAACGGATCGGTCTCGATCCCAGCTGGTACATCGGCGGTTATTCTTACGCCCTGACACAGCTGACGGAGATGATCCTGTCGAAGCGCTTCATGTCGGCAGGCAAGCGCTCGCAGGCGGTGCAGGTGATGACGAAGCTGGTCATGCTCGATATGGATGTGGCGATTTCCACCTATCACGATAAAATGGTGACCGATGCAGTCGGTCGTGAAGCCGAATTGAAGGCTGCCATCCAGGAATTTCAGGATGTGCTCGGTGGTACGGTTGGCACGCTCGGCACGGCCTCCGAACAGCTTGAGGCATCTTCAGGCAGTCTGCGCCGCGAAACCGTCGACATTGGCGAACGAATGATCAGGATGGATAATACCTCGGCGGAGACAGCGAGCGGTGTGCAGTCCAGCGCGACGGCGACAGAGGAAATGTCCGCGTCGATTGTCGAGATCGGACGTCAGGCGGAGCAGTCGCGCGAAATGGCTGTCAAGGCCGTGGCGGGGGCACGCAACACCAACGAATCCGTTACCAAGCTTGCCGGCTTTGCGGACCAGGTCGGCTCGGTAATTGGTTTGATCTCGGAAATCGCGGCACAGACCAACCTTCTGGCATTGAACGCCACCATCGAAGCGGCACGGGCCGGTGAAATGGGGCGGGGATTTGCGGTCGTCGCAGCCGAGGTCAAGGAGCTTGCCAGCCAGACCACAAAGGCAACAGACGAAATCACCGAACAGGTTGCCAGCATCCAGCAGGCGACCAAGCAGTCGGTTCAGGATATCGACGGCATCACGTCGATCATCGGCGCGCTGTCCGAAATCGCGACCGGGATTGCGTCGGCAGTGGAACAGCAGGCGGCGGCAACGGCCGAAATATCCTCCAATGTGCAGATCGCGGCGCAGGGCACTCAGGCTTTCACGCAAGAGATCACTGCCGTGCGCGGGTCGGTGGAAAATGTCGACGGAGCTGTCGTCACCATTCAGGACATGTCGGCGGCGCTGAAGGACCAGGCCGGTCAGCTCGGTCAGCAGGCGGAACAGTTCTTCGCGAAGATCAACATCGGGCACTGAGACCATTCCGGCAAACTGTCGCAATTAACCCGCCCGAGATTTTGTCCCGGCCTTGTGCCGGGACGCCCCAGGTGCAGACAATCCTGTTGTCTCGCACCTTTCTCTCACCCTCATCCGTCTATAGATCCAGGCCTTGCGGCATCGTACCGGGGCTTGTTGGGGGAAGAAGACACAAAAAAGGCGCCGCAGTGGGCGCCTTTTTCAAACGTCTTGTGGGATTTGGCCTTAGTTGAAGAGTGCCTGGCGCTCTGCTTCGGAGAGCTGTTTCAGCGGGTCTTCGCTATCTTCTCCGGCGACTTCCTCGGTCAGTTCCCACTCTGCATCGGCTTCAGCTTCAGCTTCGTCGTGGGATTCGTCGGCCGTTTCACTGACTTCGCTGTCGAACAGGGCTTCGATGGCAGCTTCGTCCAGAGTGCTTTCCGGATCTTCAGTGGTGAGTTCAGTGTCGTCGTCTTCTTCCTCTGCAGCGGGAGCAGAGGCAAACATGTCGTCGATGGCTGCAGCGTCCATCGGCTCATCGCCGCCAGCCATGATGGCATCGACATCCGTCTCGGACGCCATGATGGCATCTACGTCGGTCGCGGACGCCATGATCGCGTCAACATCGGCCGCGCTGGCGTGGGATGCGGCTTTGGGCGCTTCCTCGTCAGTCCCGGTTTCCTTCAGCGCAGCGTCGAATACGTCGTTGCTGACGGACATCAGTTCATCGACGTTTGTCTGGGAAACGCCGCCGGCAAGCTGGGGACCGTTCAGGAGATGTGCATCCGGACGTTCGTCGACGGGACCGGCCGTCGCGTCGGCGTCCATTTCTTCGATGCCCCAGATGTTGATCATCAGGTTGATGCGGCTTTCAAGGTAACGCAGCACCTGCACAACCTTGTTCGTCCGCTGGCCGGTCAGATCCTGGAAGGAGCAGGCCATAAAGATTTCGGTTGCCTTGGCATCGATGTCGTCGCAAACCGCGTCTTCGGCGCCATTCTCGCGCAGAATCCAGGCCTTTTCCTGGATCTGCTCGGCGGCTTCCAGGATGGATTGGGTTGCCCCTTCGGTCTGGGTGACGATGGCATCGAGTTCGTGAGAGGCGTCGACAAAGCGATTGCTTTCCTCGCCTTCTGCCTTGATGTTGGCGATCTCCGACTTGGTGCGCTCGATGGCCTCGTGCATGTCCGCGATGTCGAGACGGATCGTGTCGAGGTCCGGCACCTTGCGTTGCCGGGTCATCATTTTCTCTAGCCGACCAATCGCAGTCAGGATCTCGGTTGTTTCCGGTGTCTTGTTGCGATTGAGAAACTCTTTCAAGAACCTGCGCCCGCGATCGGACTCCATCAGGGTCTGTTCGAGAGTCTGGTATTCGGCTTCGCCGATCGGCTCCGGTTGTTCCTGTGCTGCTGCCGCTTTCATATGGACGCGCTTCTCAACTTGCCTAAGTGTCGTTTATTGCCGTAACACGGACAACTTCGCTCTAAGGTAAGGCGTAAATCGTTAACATCCTTTTAGGGCAGTCCCACGCCCGGTATCCCATGTCGCTCGACCGTTCCAGTATCAGCAGCCGTGTCTCGGCCCTGTTCGCCAGCCACTTCTTTGGCGTTGGCTTGTTTCTGCCGTTTTTTCCGGTCGTCCTCGGGTTTCGCGGGCTGACGGCCGCTGAAATCGGATTTGTTCTGGGGATAGGCACCATTGCCCGTATCGCAGCAAGCCCGCTTCTGTCGAATCTCTCCGACCGCACCGGTCAGCGCCGTCTTTCGATTCTGATCTATGCGCTGGCGGCAGCAGCCTTCATCGGGCTTTACTTTCTTCCCCTGGGCCTTGTGTTTCTGTCCATTGCGGTGATCGGCTACATGGTCATGAATGCACCTGTGGTGCCGCTCAGCGATGCCTATGCGCTGGATGTCCAGCGCAATACCGGGGCTGATTATGCCCGCATGCGGCTTTGGGGCTCGGCCGGTTTTGTGGTTGCCAGCATTGTCGGAGGCTCCCTGGCCGCGGAAGCCACATCGTGGCTCATCGTGGTTGCCGTGGGCCTGGCCTCTCTCTCAACAGGTGCTGTTGCCATGTCGCTGCCTCGTCAAAAGCGGGGTAAAGCGCCTGGCGGGTCAGGGAAGGAGAGCGGGACTGGCGCTGAGGACGACGACAACGACACGCCGTTCAAAAGCGTCTGGTTCTGGCCGTTGCTTGTGGTGCTCGGCCTTTACCAGGCGAGCCACTCGGCCTTTTACGGCTTCGGAACGCTCTATTGGCAGGCCATGGACGTTCCTGATTTTGCCATTGGTCTCTTGTGGGCAACGGGCGTTGCGGCTGAAATCGCCTTGTTCACGGTTGCCGGAAAGGTGGCGCAACGGTTCGATCCGCCGGTCTTTCTGCTGGCAGCAGGTACGGCGGCTACCGTCCGGTGGCTTCTGTTTCCCTTCGCCGATACGGTGCCTGCCATGGCTGCCCTCCAGACCTTGCACGGACTTTCTTTCGGCGCGGCGCATCTGGGGGCCGTTGCGATTCTTGCGCGCGTCGTGCCCAGCCGGTGGGCGGGAACGGGGCAGGGGCTGCTGGCAACGTCTGTTGGCATTCAGATGGCAATCGGTCTCAGCATTTCCGGTGCCCTTTACGAGATCAATCCGAACTGGCCCTTTTTCCTGATGGCTGTGATTGCGGCCATCGGCACACTGTTGACGCTGGCATTGACGCCGATGCTGCGAAGGCGCATGGCGGCGGAGTGAGATCGCTCCACTTGACCTTCAAGGCGGCATCCGTTGGCTTTTGCCTGACGATCATCTCTGAAATGCAGATGTCTCTGCCCTTCCGAAATCCAGGATGCGCAGGCCAACAAAAAACGCCGGTCCCAGATCAGGGAAACCGGCGTTTTTCTTTTCCATACAGGCTTTTGCCTTACCCCCACAGCTCCGGCAGGGGCGGGAAAAGGGTGCTGCCTTCAAACTTCAGACCCGGCGAGCGGTCTTCGGCCAGCAGGAGTGGCCCGTCGAGGTCGACGAAATCCGCCTTCTGCGCGATCAGCACCGCCGGTGCCATGGCCAGAGACGTGCCAACCATGCAGCCGACCATGATTTTCAGATCCTGAGCGCGTGCATCTTCGACAAGTTTCAGCGCGGCGGTCAGGCCGCCCGCCTTGTCGAGCTTGATGTTGACCGCATCATACTTCGCCCGCAATCCGTCGATGCTCTTGCCCGGATGGAGGCTTTCGTCGGCGCAGATCACCACACTCCGTTCGAGCCCTGCGAGAAGATCGTCGTTCTTGGAAGGGAGCGGCTGTTCGATCAGGGCAACGCCTGCCGCCTGGCAGGCAGCCATGTTGGTTTCAAAACAGCTTTCGTCCCAGGCTTCGTTTGCGTCGACGATCAGGGTGCTGTCGGGGGCGGCAAGGCGTACGGCAGCAATCCGTTCGTCGTCACCGGGGCCGGCAAGCTTGACCTTCAAGAGTGGACGATGCGCTGCTGCGTGGGTCTTTTCAGCCATCTTTTCCGGCGTGTCGACGCTGATGGTGAAGGCCGTCGTGACCGGTTTCAGCGTGCCGAAACCGGCAATGTCTGTTGCCGACTTTCCAGAACGCTTGGCCTCCAGGTCCCAAAGGGCGCAGTCGACGGCATTGCGGGCTGCTCCTGCAGGCATAGCCTCCAGAAGCTCTTCCCGGCTGAGGCCGTTTTTCAGAAGGGGGGCGATTTCCTCGATCTGTGTCTGCACGGTTTCAAGCGATTCGCCGTAACGCGGATAGGGCACGCATTCGCCATGGCCGGTCGCGGAGCCATCGTTCAGGGTAACGACGACTACCTGGGCATGGGTGCGGGTTTCGCGGGAGATCTTGAAACCTCCCGCGATTTCGAAGCGCTGTGCCTCGATGTTGACCTCAAGGCTCATGGCGCACCGAACTCTGCCGAAACCTTGTCGACGATGGCTTCCATGCCGTAGCGGACTGGATCGGTTGCAGGCAGGCCGTGCTTTTCGCCGATCTTGGCCAGATACGCGAGGGCCTCGTCTTCACCAAGCGCAGTGGTGTTGACGGCAATGCCGACGCAGCGGATGTCCGGATTGGTCAGTTTTCCGCAGGCGATCGTCATGTCGATAACCTGCTGGATCGTCGGCAGTGGCGTTTCGACACCGCGCATCTTGGTGCGGGTCGGTTCGTGGCAGACGATGAAACCGTCCGGCTGGGAGCCATGCAGAAGGCCAAGCGTGACCCCGGCGAAGGACGGGTGAAACAGCGAGCCCTGGCCTTCGATGATCTGCCAGTGATCGGGATCGGTCTCGGGCGAGATCCATTCGGCGGCGCCGGAAATGAAGTCGGCAATCACCGCGTCGAGTGCGACGCCGCGGCCGGAAATGAACACACCGGTCTGGCCGGTCGCGCAGAAGGTGCTGGAAAAGCCGCGGTCGTTCATGGCCTTGTCCATGGCAAGGGCAGTGTATTTCTTGCCGACTGAACAATCGGTGCCGACGGCCAGAATGCGTTTGCCGGCGCGTTTGGTGCCCTTGCCGGTGGCAAAGGCCATGTCATTGTGGCGCACGTCGTGAAGCAGGCGGCCGTTGCGTTCTGCGGCTTCCTTGATCGCAGGCACGCTGGCAAGGCGTACATGCAGGCCGGACGCCACGTCCATACCGGCATCGAGCGCCTCGACAACAGATTCGACCCAATGCTCAGGCAAGCGGCCGCCGGCGTTCACGGCGCCGATGATGAAAGTCTTGGCGCCAGCGTCCGCCCCTTCTGCAATCGACATGTCGGTAAGGCCGGTGTCGGCGGCGCAGCCGGGCAGGCGGACCTGGCCCAGGCACCAGTTCTTGCGCCAGTCAACGATGCCAATGGCGGTCTTGGCGGCAAGGGCGTCGGGAACATCACCGAGAAACAACAGGTAAGGACGTGCGATTTCCATGGATAGAGCTTTCAAGTGGCTACTGGAGGGAGGTACCAACTTCATGGTGAATGACGGTTGGTATTGAACTTCTCCATCAGGTATACGGGGGATGGTGAACCAGCGGCAAGAGGGCAGCCAGCCGGAATGGCATTCTTGGAAAAAAACATTGCGCCGGAATCGGCTCTGAAGGCAGACGGGTCGGATAAACAGTACCTTGCCCTTTCAGGTGACTGGACCATCAGCACCATTGCCGACGCCGAGAATCAGCTGAACAGGCTGTCTCTCGACAAGAAACGGCTCACCTGCATCGATGTTTCCAAGATCGAACATCTGGACACCAGCGGTGCATGGCTGATCCATCGCACGCGTGGACATCTGGAATTCGAGGGACGCAGGGTTGGCCTGACCGGTGTCTCCGATGTTCGAAAGACCCTGTTCCAGGAGATAGAGAACCACCATCCGCCAAGCTGGAAGCCGGATCCGGGCGGGTTGTCCGTTGTCGGCTTTCTGGAAGCCACCGGCCGGCAGATGGTCGGGGTTTATAACGACGCCTTGGCGATGCTGCACATTCTCGGGTCGCTCGGCCTGGTTCTGTCGACGGTTCTTCTTGTGCCTAAACGCCTGCGCAGCATATCGATTGCGGTTCAGTTCGACCGGAGTTGCATCGGCGCGGTGCCTATCGTTGCGCTGATGAGTTTTCTCATCGGAGCTATCATCTCGCAGCAGGGCGGCTTCTATCTGAAGCAGTTCGGGGCCGACATTTTCGTCGTCGACCTTGCCGGTATCCTGGTTCTGCGGGAAATCGGGGTGATTCTGACCGCTATCATGGTGGCAGGCCGTTCGGGGTCCGCCTTTACAGCGGAACTGGGGTCCATGCGGATGCAGGAGGAGGTCGACGCGCTGCATGTGATTGGCCTCAGCGTGACTGAAGTCCTGGTGCTGCCCCGCATTCTGGCGCTGATGATTGCGCTGCCCATCCTGACCTTCGTTGCCGACGTTTCGGCCCTTTTCGGCTCGGGAATCGTGACCTGGGCGTATCTCGATATTCCGCCTGCGGCCTTTCTGACGCAGTTGCAGGCGGCCATCACCATCAATACGCTGATCGTCGGACTGGTAAAGGCGCCCTTCATGGCGCTGATCGTCGGCCTGATTGCCTGTGTGGAGGGGCTGAAGGTCGAAGGTTCGTCCGAATCTCTTGGCCGTCACACAACCATGTCGGTGGTGAAGGCTATTTTCCTTGTCATCGTGGTGGATGGTTTCTTCGCCATTTTCTTTGCCGCGATTGGAGTTTGACCAGCCGATGACGCAAAGCCAGAGCGAGACGCCTGAAAAAGAGACCGCCGCGACGGGAGAAGAATCGGACAACGTCCTGTCGGTGCGCGACATCACCGTCGGGTTCGGTTCCAAGATCGTCCTGAAGGATCTCGACCTGGATGTGCGCCGGGGCGAAGTGCTCGGATTCGTGGGTGGTTCGGGTACCGGCAAATCGGTGTTGATGCGCACAATCCTGGGCCTGACGCCGCGGCGAAGCGGCAAGATATCTGTTTTCGGGCACGACCTGTCGACTGCAAGCCGGCAGGAGCGCACGGCCATCGAGCGCCGCTGGGGCGTGCTTTTTCAGCAAGGCGCGCTGTTTTCGTCACTGTCGGTCAAACAGAACATTCAGGTGCCCATGCGGGAACACCTGAAGCTTTCGCCGCAGCTGATGGATGAACTCGCAACCTTGAAGCTCGAACTTGTCGGACTGCCGCAAGATGCCGGCGACAAGCTTCCCTCTGAGCTTTCCGGGGGCATGGTCAAACGGGCGAGCCTTGCCCGTGCCCTTGCACTCGATCCGGATTTGGTGTTTCTGGACGAGCCGACGTCCGGGCTCGATCCGATCGGAGCGGCGGCCTTTGATTCGCTTATCGCAAATCTCAGTTCGACCCTCGGATTGACCGTTTATATGGTCACCCATGATCTTGATAGTTTGCATTCTATCTGTGATCGGGTTGCTGTTCTTGGGAAAAAGCGTGTTCTGGCCATCGGAACGATGGACGACATGATGAAAAATGATGATCCCTGGATTAAATCTTACTTCAGGGGTGAACGTGCCCTACGCCGAGCATAGGTTGGACTGAATGGAAACCCGCGCGAACTATATCCTGATCGGTGCCTTCATGGTGGCAGTCCTGATCGGTGCGTTCGGTTTTGTGTATTGGCTCGCCGTTACTTCGGAATCCAGGCAGAACGTTGAACTGAAGGTCGTCTATCCTGGACCGGTGACAGGTCTTCCCGTGGGCGGGCAGGTGCTGTTCAACGGCATCAAGGTCGGCGATGTGAAGTCGCTGGACTTTGCTCCGGGCGATCCGACCAAGGTTGTGGCCACCGTCGGGATCAGACCCTCCACGCCTTTGCATGAAGACACCAAGGCAACGCTTAATTTCACCGGCCTGACAGGTGTCGCCTATGTCGATCTCAGCGGGGGGTCCTCAGAATCGCCTCTCTTGCTCAATGCGGATGGCGATCAGGACGAAGACAATATTCCGGTCATCTATGCCGAACGGTCTTTCTTCGACGATATCGTCGATGGTGCGCGCGATGTGTTGAAGCGTGCAGATACCACCATGAAGACGGTCGATGACCTGCTGAAGGACAATGGACCGGCGATCACCGAGATCGTCAACAACGCCGAGACATTTTCCGCCGCGCTGGCTGCCAACTCCGATGGTGTGAAGGATTTCATGGCCAGCATCGGCAAGGCATCGGACTCATTCTCCAGCCTTTCCGGCCGTCTTGAGACACTGGTGCAGGAAGGCGAGCGCCTTCTGGCCGCCGTCCCGTCCGACAAGGTGACCGTCATTGTCGATGATCTGTCGAAATTTTCCGCAAGCCTTGGCAAGGCCAGCGGCGACATTGATCTTCTGATGGCCGACGCGCAGCGTGCGGCGAAGGAATTGGAAACCTTCACGGTGAACCTGAACGAAGGGCTGGATCGCGTTCACAAGATCGTCGGCGCCGTGAATCCTGAAGACGTTCAGAAGGTGGTGCAAGGGGCCGCGGCCCTTGGCGAGGTACTGCAGAACCGGACTGGCGATATCGACAAGCTGATCTCTTCCACCAGCGAAACCATGCAGAACGTCAATTCGGTGGTCAAGACGATCAGTGCCCAGGAAGGTGCGATCAAGGATATCGTGCAGGGCGGGCGTGAAATCGTGGTCAAGGTGGATGCCATCATGACGCGCGGCGTGGAAATCGCTTCTGCCATTGATCCGCTCAAGGTTGAGCAGGTGGTTGCCTCTGTCAGCACCTTCACCGACAGCCTCAACGTATCGCTGAGCAAGGTCGATAACCTGGTGGCGAGTGTCGATCCGGAAAAGGTCAGCAAGGCCGTCGACAACGTTTCCAGCATCATCGACAACTTCAACACGCAGCAGAGCCAGATCAACGAGATCATCGCTTCCACCAAGTCCACCGTTCAGAACTTCGAGGCCGTATCGGCAACAGTTCGCGGCCAGGATGACCGGATCGCGGCGCTGATCACTGATGTTCAGGCAGCGGCGGAACGCTTCGCAACGACGCTTCAAACCGCGAACGACCTGATGAAGGCCGTGGATCCGGAAAAGGTCGCGAATATCGTCGGTTCAGTCGAGACGGCGACCTCAGGTCTTGCGAATCCGGATGACGGCATTCCGGCCATTCTGGAAAGTGCTCGAAAGGCAGCAGACAACGTTCAGCAGATGACGGAAAATCTGTCCAGGCGGACACCTGATGTCGACCAGATCATCACCGATGCCAAGCAGATGACCGCAACGCTGAATTCCACGTCTGTTCGTGTCGAAAGCCTGGTGGAGAAGGTTTCCACCATGGTTGATGGCGATGGCGAGGGCCTGATCAAGGAAGCGACACTGGCCGCGCAGGCGATCCGCAAGGTTGCGGTTGCCTTCGAAAGCCGGGCGGATGCGATTGCGGGTGGGCTGTCCAAGTTTGCCACTCAGGGCTCCGCAGATTTTAGCGCGGCACTTGGGCAGGTCAACCGGACACTGATTTCGATCCAGCGGGCAGCGGAAAGCTTTGAGCGCAATCCGAACCGGATCATCTTCGGAGGTGAGGATGTGCCGACCTATAACGGTGGGCGGCGCCGATGAGACTGAAAGTGCAGGGGCAGGGGCGTATGACGAAGGCAACCACTGACATGAGCCGCCGGGGCGTCTTGACCGCTCTCGGGCTCGGCGTGCTGGTGTCGGGATGCGCCAGTTCCGGGCCATCGGCCTATTACAGCATCGGTGCAGCCGATGTCGGAGGCCTGCAGGGCCGCTCCAGCCGCGTCCAGGTTCTGGTGTCCGCACCCCGGGCCTTGAAGGCGCTGGATACCAGTTACATTGCCGTGGTCGACAAGGGTCCGGTCTACAGCTACTTCCCGGGTTCTGCCTGGGCGGACTCGCTGCCCAATGTGGTGCAGTTGAAACTGGTGGAAACCCTGCAGAACACCAACCGTCTGCGCGGTGTCGGTCTGCCGGGCGACGGGCTCTTGATCGACTATCAGCTCCAGACCGAAATCCGGGCTTTCGAACTTCAGGTGGCCGGCGCCAATCGTGGTGTTGTGGAAATTTCGGCGCGTATCGTCAACGACCGCAACGGACGCACAGTCGCCAACAAGGTCTTCCGTGCGGAAACCTCTGCCGGCAGTACATCTGTCGACAAGGCGGTTGAGGCCATGAACGCTTCAGCGGACCGCGTGTTCACGGAAATGGCCGCCTGGACGCTTCAGAACGTCTGAGACCAACCGTTCCCATCTTAAGATATGTTGAGAGCCATCGGGGGTGGGGCACCGATCCATCGTGTGCTGTCCGTCGGCCTGCAGACAGCAACGCAGAGGCGTTTGTGGCTTGCGGACCGGCTTGCCGGGCAGCTTGGCTGCCGCCCGGCGGATCTCTCTGGCGCTGAACGTCAAGGTTATGCGCCGAATGGCTGGCCTCAGATGAGGGCCAGCGACAGCAGCGGAACGGCGATCAGCAGCGCCAGGCGGAGGATATCGGCCAGCCAGAACGGCAGGATGCCGGCGAACATGGTTCTGAGCGGGACGTCTGTCAGTACCGAGCGCAGCACGAAGACGTTGAGGCCGATCGGGGGCGAAATCAGGCTGATTTCGGTGACCACCACCACGATGATGCCGAACCAGATCAGCACCATTTCCGGATCTGCCAGCAGACCGCCGCCAAAGTCGAGCGAGCTGACCAGTGGAAAGAAGACCGGTACCGTCAGTAGGATCATCGACAGGCTTTCCAGCACCGCCCCCAGCACCACGTAGATCAGCACCAGAACCAGGATGACCACATAGGCGTTGACGTCGAGCGACTGGACGAACGTCAGGAGTGCGTCCGGCACGCCGGCATAGCTGATGAAGTTGGAAAAGACCTCCGCGCCAATGATGATCGCGAAGATCATGGCGGTGGTGCGCGCGCAGTTGACGGCGGCGGTGTAAAGCCTCTCGAAGGTCAGGCCACCCGACACAAGCGCAATCACGAAGGAGGTCGCCGCGCCAATGCCTGCGGCTTCTGTCGGGGTGAAAAAGCCGCCGTAAATTCCGATCATGATGACGGCAAACAGGCCGACAACTGCCACAACGCCCCAGACGTCCCGTCTTTCGAGCTTCATCTCCTCGGATGAAGTAGGCGCCAACTCGGGCTTCAGCCAAACGGTGATATAGATGGCGGCGAGGTAAAACAAAACGCCGAGCAGGCCCGGAATGATGCCAGCGATAAAGAGCTTGCCGATATCGGCCTCGGTGAGCAGTCCATAGATGATCAGGATAACGGACGGGGGGATCAGGATGCCGAGCGTGCCGCCGGCGGCAATGGATCCGGTCGCCAGGCTGTCGGCATAGCCGGCCTTGCGCATGGACGGCATGGCCACCTTCGACATGGTGGCAGCCGTTGCCAGTGACGAGCCACAGACGGCGGAAAAGCCACCACAGGCGACAATTGCCGCCATCGCAAGGCCGCCGCGCATGCGGTGAAGCATGTGGTGGGCGGTCGAGAACAGCGACTGACTGACGCCGGAGATGGTCAGGAGATTGCCCATCAGGATGAACAGCGGGATCACCGACAGGGTGAACGACAAGCCTGTGTCGAAAGCCGCATTGCCGAGCAGGTTGAGCGCGGCGTTCCAGTTGCGAAGGGCGGCAAACCCTGCCGTGCCCACGATGATCATGGCAATCGCAATGGGAACGCGCAGCAGCACAAGTGCAAACAGCGCAATGAAACCGATCAGAGCTTCAAGCATAATCAATACTCACTGGTTTCAGGCCTTTTCACGGAACCGTTTGACCGCAAAGAAGATGGCGGCAAGGGCAGATATCGCGAAGGACGCAGCGCCCAGCCAGCCGATCAGCGAGAGCGGGATCTGCAGGGAATCCGTCACTTGTCCGCGGCGGTCCATCTTTTCGGCATGCTCGAACAGCTTGAATGCGATTAGTGCCAGAACGCCGACGGTACAAACGGCAGCAACCAGAGTGCCGAACCGCTTGAGAAAGGCACTCTTGAGCCCGTCCAGCAGTTCCACCTCGATGTGTTCGCCGGCGGCCGTGGTCAGCGGTAGCGCGAGGAAGATCAGAGTAGCCAGCAGCAGTTCTGTCAGTTCATAGGCGCCGTTGACGGGGCTATTGAAGGCATAGCGTGCGACGACGTCGACGCAGGTGAGCCCGATCAGACCGGCCAAAACGAGTAAACAGGCCAGGCCAAGCAGGAAGCCGGCACCTCGCCGGTTCGTATAGATCCGGCGAGGTGCCCGGCCATTGGGTTCGGCAGACATGATTAGGGCTTGATGCCGGTTTTGTCGCGGAACTCAGCCAGCGCGGCGGTGCCGTCGAAGCCGGTTTCGGCAACGGCTGCAGCCCATGTGGCCTCGTGTTTGGCTGCAAGTTCCTTGACAGCGTCCAGAACCGGAGCGGGCGCGTCGTAAATCTCAATGTCCTTGTCGGCAATGAAGGCGGCTGCGCGGGCGTCCGAGCCATCCCAGACGATGCCCGCCTTTTCGGCAAGGGCTTCACCGGAAATCGTCTCGATGGCCGCCTGGTCTTCTTCCGACAGGCCGTCCCAGACGTCTTCATTCATGACCATGAACCAGGAGGTGTTGTAGAAACCGCCCGGCAGGCGCATGGAGTATTTGATGTAGTCGGTCAGGTTGAACGCCTGCAGAGCTTCCATCGGGAAGGTGACACCGTCGATGACGCCGCGCGAGAGTTTTTCGTAAACCTCGCCGGGGCCCATGAACTGGGTGGTGATGTTGAGGTCCTGAGACAGGTCCGCGATGTAGCCGCCTGGTGTGCGGATTTTGAGGCCGGCGAAATCTTCTGGCGTCTCGATCTTGCGCTGGTTGTTGTGGAACATGCCCGGGCCATGCACCCATAGGCCAAGCAGCTTGGTGCCCTTGTGCTCGCTTTGTGCATCCAGGGTGCCACCGTAGACGTCCCAGTAGGCCTTGGAGCCTTCAACTGCAGTGTCGGCAATGAACGAAAACTGGCCAATGCGTGAGCGCAGGAAACGGTCGTCTCGGGTAAAGGAGTGCAGCCCGTAGGTGATGTCGACAATGCCTTCCGCGGCGAGGTCGAAATGCTCCGGCGGCGAACCGACCGGCTTTGGCAGAATGCGCACGGTCACACGGCCATCGGTAACCTTGGCGACTTCCTCTGCCCAAGGCTCCATCACCTCGGTGACAAGCGGGTGCTTCGGCGGCAACCAGGATGACATAACCAGCTCGTCTGCAGACGCACTGACGATGAAACCTGTCAATGCGGAGGCGGCGACGCCTGCCCATATGGAAAGACACTTAAACTGTTTCATGATTTTCTCCTCCCCTTCATTTCATGAAGGCCGTTCTTGCCGGTATGCTCTCGCACTTGAAACGCGACACCAAACATAGTTACATATGAAACAAAATAGTTGCATATGAAACCAAGTCAATCGCAAAATCGTTCTGACGACCTAACCGAGTGTGTTGAGTGCCGATGCCAAAGCTGACCGACCTGGATACCGATACCCAAGAAGCTGTTGGAATTACGAGCGAAACGCCGGACGCTTCCCTGCCGAACTTCGAGCTGGAAACATTCTTTCCCTACCTGGTACGCGTGTTCTATTCCGACGTGACGCGCGCGCTTTCAGCGGTTTACCAGCGGGACTACGGCATGATGCCGGCCGAATGGCGGACCATGGCGATCCTGGGTTCTGCCTCCAGCGGGCTGCAGGCGAGCGAAATCGTTGCCCGCTCCAGCATGGACAAGGTGGTGGTCAGCCGTGCGGTGAAACGTATGGAAGACCGTGGGTTTTTGACGCGCGAAAGCAACGAGGCCGACGGGCGCAGCTTCCTGTTGCAGCTTTCCGACGAGGGCCGGGCCGCTTTCGAGGATCTGGCCCCCAAACTGAAAGCCGTCGAACAGAAAATGCTCAGCGGTCTCTCCGCCGAGGAAATCGATGGGTTTCTCGCGATTACCCGGCGCATTCGGGAAAACCTGGCGGACGAGTTGCAAGGCGTGATCGATTGAGGGGATGGCCTGGTCTTGCACGATAATGCAGAACCGTGAGGGAACGCGCCTAGCGTATCGTGAGAACCCGGGTCCTACTCGTTTGCAGAGGGATCGGAAGAGACCTCAATAGTGGCTGATAGCGTGCAGCCAAATTGATGCCGAGAGGCAATCGGATGCGGGGAGGGCCATTGAAGAGTGCTGGCGAAATCCAGCCTTCCTGCGAGACAATAAAAAAGGCGGCCAGTGGCCGCCTTTTTCGTGTCTGCTTGTTTCCGGCGCTTAGTCGAGGCGGCCACTGGCGTGGGCCAGCATGGTGTAGACCTTGCCGGTATCCGACGTCAGATAGGTCTGGCCAAGCATGTTGTCGCGGTCGTTGCGCGACACCTGGGCCAGAAGCTGCTCGAAGTCGGCCACATACCGTTCAACGGCGGTGCGGAACTCGGGATCGCGCGAGTACTTCTGACGGATCTCGTCGAAGGTCTGCTGACCCTGCAGGGTGTAGAGACGGCGGGTGAACACGTGACGCTCGCCATCGCGGTAGCGGTTCCACAGATCGACAAAGGTTTCGTGATCGATGGCGCGGGCAATGTCGACCGACAGCGAGTTGAGGCTTTCAACCGTCTGCAGCGGCGTCCGGCTCATGTCCGTGTCTGCATTGGCGTCCTCGTCACGCGAAGCGCGGCGCAACAGGTCGGCGACCCAGCCCTTGCCACCGGAACTGGTGGTTTCGGCCGGAGCAGGCTGCTGACGGCGCGTGTTGACTGGTGCCGGACGCGGTTCGCTGGCAGGGGCGCTCTGCTGACGTGCAGGTGCGGTCGGGGCAGGAGCATAATTCACCTGCGGTGCCGGCTGCTGCGGGGCAGGGGCCGGGGCAGGAGCAGCGCTTGCCGTTGCTGCCTGAGCTTGCGGCCGCGAGATGTCCAGAGCGTTGGACTGCTTGGCGACAATCTCGGAGAGTTCCGTCAGAGCGCGGATCTGCTCGTTGACCACCTTGCGCAGGGCTGCGGAAGATTCTTCTGCTTCTTCCGGCAGGTTCAGCACGCCCTGTTTCAGTTCGCCGCGGGTCGCTTCCAGTTCGCGGTGTACTTCGCGGGCAACATCACGCATCCGGGCGGCCGCATCGTTGAAGCGATCCGACGCTTCGGTGACGGTGCGGGTCATCTCGGTCATGATGTCGTCCTGTGCCGAGCGGATCGCATCGCGGGCCTTCTGGCCCTCCATACCGGCCGTGAGGCGCATGGATTCGAATTGCTCGGACACCTGCTTGGACGCAGCTTCTGCCGCCGCGGACAGCATATTGGCTGCATCACGGGCCTTGTCGTCCGCCGTTTCCAGCGTCTCCGACAGGGTTTTGGTGAAGGAACGCATGAGCGTGTCGACGGCTTCGGTCTTGGCCAGAAGCGTGTCTGCGACTTCCTCAATCGCGGTCCGGCGCTCGGAGACACGGCTCTCGACGGAGCGGTTGGTGTCTTCCAGATGACGGGCAGCCTTGGTCAGTTCCTCGGACTGGTCGCCGAAGCGGCCGGTGAGGTTCTTGATGTCGACCAGGGTCGTATCCGTCACATCGCGCAGGTTCGCGACCTGTTCGGTGATGAGGGCCGTGGTGGAATTGGTTTCCGAAACCGCCCGGTCGACGGCGGAGCGGAACTCGCCGGCACGACGGGCCAGGTTGCCCTCCACCTCTGTGAGGTTGTCGCCTGCAGTCGCGACGATACCCTGGAGGTTGGAGTTGGACGTCTCGATCTTGTTGAGAATATCGGTAACGTCCTCTTCCAGGCGCCGCTTGGTATCGGTTAGCAGGGTCGTTGCCTGTTCGCTGCGCTCGTTGATGCTGGCGACGATACGGTCGCCGGCTTCCACCAGCGAGCGGGTGGCGTCGAGGCCGGTGTGGGCGAATGTGTCGGTGACATCGCGGCCTTTGACCGTGATGGCATCCAGGATCGCCGCGTGAACCTCGGACAGGCGCCCGGTAAGGTCGTTGGCACGCAGTTCGATGGCGTTGATGAGTTCGTTGCCATCGGTGCCGACGATCTTGGCCAGTTCGCCGGAACGAGCACCAAAGGCCTCGTTGAGGGCGGTTGCCTTGTCGAGCAGCTCGTTGGCGACCTCGTTGCCGCGGCCTACCAGAAGGTCGGCAGCCTCGGTCACGGCGCTGTTGACGCGGGCACGAACCATACCGGCTTCGCTGGACATCTGACCGCGGATTTCCTCCAGCGTTTTTGCCAATGTCATGCGGGCCTGCTCGCTTTCCGCGGACAGGTTGCCGGAGATCTCGGCAATCAGGCCGGACAGATCGTTGCGGACCTTTTCGCTCTCGCCGGTCAGCGAACCGGAGAATTCTGCCAGCGTGCCGGCATAGAGCGTCCGGGCCTTCTCGCTTTCAGCGGTCATAGCGCGGGCGGCATCGCCAACTGCGCTGAGCACCAGTTCGCGGATCTTGCCGCTTTCACCCGACATTGCGCCGGTGGCCTGGTTCATTGCAGAGGTGACGACGTCGGCTGCCTTCTGGCTTTCGCCAGCCAGAACGCCGCGGGCTTCGCCAACGGAGCCCAGAACGATCTGGCGCATGCGGTCGCCTTCGCCGGAGAGTTTTTCCGTCGCCTGGCTGAGAGCGCTGTCGACGATCTCCACGGTGCGGTTGCGTTCGTCGGAGAGGGTCTGGACGGCGGCGGTGACCGCTTCCTGAACCACGTCGCGCAGGCGTGTGCTTTCGGTTGAGAGCGTTGCCCCGGCTTCGGAAATCACGGCCGTGAGAATGTCACGGGCGCGTTCGCTTTCGCCGGTGAGCGTGCCGGAAATGCTTTCCAGGCGCTCGTTGAGCACTGTTTCGAGCTGGCTGGCGCGGCTGTCGAGAGTTTCTGCGACCTCGAACACCTTGGCGCCCAGGGAAACGTTGATCTCGGCGATGCGCTCGGACAGGGATTCCGTCAGTTGCTCGCTCTGCTTGCCCAGGACGCTTCCGGCTTCCGCCAGACGGTTGTCGAGGGCAGACGTCATTTCGTCCTGACCTTCGACAAAGGCCTTGGCGATTTCCTTGGTGCGGGAAATCAGGGTTTCGGAGATCTGGCGGGCACGGGCATCGAGCGTCTCGTCGATCCGCTCGGTACCGCTGGTCATGGAAGCGGAGATCAACTCGGCCTTGCCGGCCATGGCAGACGTCGCTGTATCGACGCGTTGCGACAGGGTCTCCCCGATTTCCTCTGCACGTTCGGCAAGGGTGTTGCCGGCCGCCTCGATACGCTGACCGAGCTGCAGCGTGATGGCGTCGGAACGGTCCGCAAGCACATCGGTGATGTTGCGGGTCTTTTCTTCCAGCGCATCACTGATGCCGGTGGTGCGGTTCTCGATGGCATCGGACAGGATCTGCGTACGCGTCTCAAGGGTGGCCTCGAAGGCCGCAGTGCGCTGATCGAGTGTCAGGTCCAGAGTGTTGATGTGGCTGCCGAGCGCGGAGTCCATCGTGGAGATACGCTCGCCGAGCGAAGTATCCATCGACGAGAGGCGATGCTCGAGCGAGTTGTCCAGCGTACTGATGCGGTCACTCAGCGTGGCGTCCATCATGGCGTAGCGCTGTTCCAGCGAGGTATCCATCGTGGAGATACGCTCGCCAAGGCTTGCATCCATGGTGGTGAAACGATGCTCCAGAGAGCTGTCCATCGTGGCGATGCGATCGGTCAAGGTTGTATCTATGGAGGTGTAACGCTGCTCGAGCGTTGCATCCATGGCAGCGATACGCTCGCTCAGGGACGCGTCGATTGCCGTGTAACGCTGGTCAAGCGATGCGTCCATGGCCGCGATGCGGTCGCCCAGGGTCGTATCGATTGCCGTGTAACGCTGGTCGAGCGATGCATTTATGGACGCGATGCGGTCGCCCAGGGTCGTATCGATTGCCGTGTAGCGCTGGTCAAGCGATGCGTCCATGGCCGCGATGCGTTCACCCAGGGTCGTATCGATTGCGGTGTAACGCTGGTCGAGCGATGCGTTCATGGAGGCGATGCGATCGCCCATGGTCGTATCGATTGCGGTGTAACGCTGGTCAAGCGATTCATCCATGGCCGCGATGCGCTCGCTCAGGGTCGTATCGATTGCCGAGTAGCGCTGTTCGAGCGATGCATCCATGGCTTCGATGCGGTTGCCCAGGGAGGCGTCCATGGAGTCGATGCGGGTGGCGAAGGTTGTGTCCAGCGTGGACAGGCGTGAGTCCAGTGCTTCGGACAAGAGCAGTGTCTTGGTGTCGAAAGCGTCGATCAACTGGCCGCCACGGTCGGTGACGATGGTTTCCAGTTCGGAAAGACGACTGGACAGACCGTCCTGCAGCGCCTGGCCGCGGACTTCCAGGGTTTCGGTAATCTTGCCGCTGATCTGGTTGATGTCCCCGGCCACACGGTCGCCGCGGCTGCCGATGAGTTCGGCAAGCTGGGTTCCGGTTTCGGCCAGTTTCTGGGTAAGTGCACCGGTCTGGTCGCCGAGGCTCGCGGAAAACTCGCCGGAGACACTTTCCAGGACTTCCCGGAAGCCGGTGGTCTGCTGTTCCAGGACGGAAGCCATCTCGTCGCTGCGGGCGGCCAGACGTTTGTCCAGTTCGCTGCCGTTGATGGAGATGGCGGTGTAGATGCGCTCGGAGATACTGTCGAGTTTCTCGGCCAGCTCACCACCGCGTACGGAGATGGTCTGGGTGAGGGAGCCTGCGGTCTCGTCGAGCTTGGAGGCAATTTCACCACCGCGCAGAGACAGGTCGACCACAATGCTTTCGCCAGTGCCGCGCAGGATTTCCGCAACTTCCGTGGACCGGCTGGAGAGGGTGTCGACGATTTCCGCACCCCGAATGGAGATCGTGTCGCTGACCGCCTGGCCTTTTTCGGAAATGCTCTCGACAACGCGGTTGCCGGTTTCTGCAAGCGACTCGTCCAGCGTCGTGACGCGGTTGTCGACGGTGGACACCAGTTCCTCGGTGCGCGAGGTGATGGTGTCGATGAGACGGCCGGAGGTGAGCGACAGGTTGGCGTTGATCTCTTCGCCGCGCGCCGTGATGATCTCGCCGACATTGGTGCCGGTGGTTTCCAGGGTAACCCGGAACTCGTCGGCCTTTTCGCTCAAGGTGTTGATCACCGAGTTGCCGGACGAAGCCAGGGTCTCGTTGATTGTCGCACTGCGTTCGGACAGGGTTTCCACGAAGGTGTTCGCCGTATTGGCAAAACGCTCGTTGACGTCGTTCCCACGGGCGGTGAGCGTTTCCCACATGGTGGCGCCGGTTTCTCCCAGGCTGTCGACCAGGTCGTTGCCGGTGGAGGAGAGGCGGGCAACGTAGTCTTCCGCGCGGACAGTCAGGCTGTCGACCAGTTCGTTGCCGGAAGCGTTCAGCGTTGCGCCAAGGGACTCGATGCGGCTGTCGACTGTGGTTGTCAGTTCCTCGACGCGGCTGTTGACCGCATCGATCATGCGCTGGGTCGCGTGGTCCACGGTGCTGCCGAGTTCGCCGGATGTGTTGGAGAGCTGTGAGGCGAAGCTCTCGTGGGCACCGGCGATGGTCTCGCGCACGCGTTCGGCATTCATGACGATGGACTCGCGCTGGCTGATCAGTTCATCGATCAGCGCGCGGATCTTCAATTCGTTGTCGTTATAGGAGCGTTCCAGCGAGGACACTTCGTTATGGACGAGAACTTCCAGCTCGCTCGCGCGCGCAATCGCGCGTTCGATACCGTCTCCCATGGCGGAGACTTCGCGGCGGATGGCCTGGCCAACGCTGAGGATGCTTTCCTTGGCCATGTCTTCCGGCTCGGCCAGACGCAGGGCGACTTCGGTCATGCCGCGGGCGACGATGCGCATTTCCTGCGCGCGCCAGATCATCATGGCCATGACGAAGAAGAAAATGATGGGAACGACGATGCCGACGACAGCCAGGATCATTTCCGGCGAGCCGATCAGGGTCTGGGGATCGGTCAGCGATCCGACCTTGTCGGAAAACGCGGTCATGAACAGGCTGCTGCCGAGCGCGGCCCAAAGGGCGCTGAGGGCGAGGGCCCCCCAGAACGGCGCGGACGACGGACGGCGCTGCAAGGAATAGATCAGATTGCCGATGTTCCGGCGGTCATCGTTGGCAGCGGGCGGGCGTCCGCCGCGGCCACGGCGCCTAGACTGGCGCTGTTCTTCGCGCTGGGCCTGGCCGCGCGTTTCCCCCTTGGACCGGCGTGCCGGTTCCGCCTGGGCAGGGCTGGCCTCTGCCGCCGAGGTTGTTTCTGTGGTATCCGGGCCGCCGAAATCGAGTTTCAGGGCTTCTTCAACTGCTGAGAGAGCCGCTTCTGCCGGATCTTTCGCCTTTGTCGGATTTGCCATTTAGGGTCGCCTCACATCCGTACTCATTACACACCGGTAATCATGCAGAGCCACTGGCGCAGCTCTTTACAGCTATCTACCGGATGCGTCCTTGTTGCGGGCGCTGCCCACCTGTGGCACCACCGCAAAACCTGTTCGTGAGGGAGGGCCGCCGCTGACCGACCGTGAACTTTCCGTTCGACGGTACACTCCCCACCTTGCCGCATCAGTAACTGTAATGGCACAATCTCTCCTAACGAACAAGAAACGGCAATAGCGTGAGTCACTTAGGGGGCGGATTGAATGCCGGATTTAAAGCATGTTGACGTAACGGCGGGTGCGGAAAAAGGCACCCTGAAACCCACTCTCAAAGCGGGAAATTTGACGGCCGCGCAAAAGCGCTGGTTGCAAAAAGGGCTTGAGCAGGCCGGTGGCAAGTTGCCTCTGTTCGACGACAACGGCCGCGAAATTCCGGCGCGAACAATTCGCGCCTGCATCGATGCGGGATGGGCAGAGCCTTGGTTTTCCAACCCAATCAAGCCCGACTGGCTGGTCTGCAAGCTGACGCCCGCCGCTATCGAAGCGCTTACCGCAAGTCAAAAAGCCAAAGAACGTTAACGCCGAATCAGGTCATTAAAATTTTAGCGATTCAGGAAACCGGCGGAAACGCAAGGACTTTTTTAATCCTGTTTCGTAACCTGCGTTAAAACGCATTAACCATGAAATCAATTTTTTGGGGACATGGCCCGAAAGGGAGGGTTTGAACGACCGGTTTAACCGGGTGTTTGGGCTTCGGGTGCATTGTTTGGTCTCTACAGCTTGCGGCGGGGTGCCGTCAGGCAGGTACAGAGTAATGTGGAGCACCCTTATGGCCCCTTCTTCCATGGCCCGCGTCGCCGGACGCGCCGGTCCGGAAGCACCGATCGATCTGGTGCAACTGGCGACAAACACGCTCGGTAACAGGGATCTTGAAGTGCAGGTCCTGTATCTGTTCAAGTCCCAGTCCATCTCGACTCTTGAGCGGCTGAAACAGGAAACCGACAACGCCGTTCGTCTTGACCTGGTACATACGCTCAAAGGGTCTGCCCGTGCCATCGGTGCGGAACGGGTCGCGATTGTTTGCGAAAATCTGGAAGGCAAGATGCGGGCGAGCACGGATACGGCCACCGAAAACCTGATCGCGGCGGTGGATGAGGCAAACCGCTATATCCGCGACCTTCTGGAAGGCTGAAGGCCAACTTCCCGCTGATGGCGGGGCAGGGCAGATTGCCGCGTGGAAACGGCACGGTCCTTGACCTTTCGCCGTAATTCTTTATGTCGTGGATCGAAAACCCGCAATTCAGGCTTGGACGCGACATATGCCGAAAATCACATTTGTAACCGCCGATGGAAACCGGACCGACGTTGACGCTGCTGAAGGCTCGACCGTGATGGAAAATGCCATCAAGAACATGGTTCAGGGCATCGAAGCGGAGTGCGGCGGCGCCTGCGCCTGCGCAACCTGCCACGTTTATGTCGATGAAGCCTGGAGCGGCAAGACCGGCTCTCCGGAGCCGATGGAAGAGGACATGCTCGACTTTGCCTATGACGTGAAGCCGACCTCGCGCCTGTCCTGCCAGATCAAGGTGACCTCCGATCTCGACGGCCTCGTGGTTCACGTGCCGGAACGCCAGGCCTGATCAGCTGACTGCAGACAGGATTTCGAACAAAAGGCCCGCCGGCGTGAACCGGCGGGCCTTTTGTTTTGGTTGAGCGCCTGACGGTTACTCCGCCGGCTGGGCAGATGGCTTGCGGTACCAGAAGTCGACTTCTCGGCCTTCTTCCGGATTGCTCGGGATCAGGGTTGCCAGCAAAAGGCTGACCACCGCCATGGCGGCTCCGGCGAGGAATACCGCTGACGGAGAAACCAGCCAGATGAGCCCGAACGCCACGGGAATGAACACTGCGGCGATGTGGTTGATCGTGAAGGCAACACCGGCGGTTGGCGCGATGTCGGCCGGATCGGCGATCTTCTGGAAGTAGGTCTTGATGGCGATGGCGATGGCGAAGAAGGCATGGTCAACCACGTACAGGCTGGCCGCCAGCGTTGCATTGGTGACAAAGGCGTAGCTGAGGAACACCAGAATCAGCCCGATATATTCCAGAACCAGCGCCTTGCGCTCGCCAAAACGGACGATCAACCGTCCGATCTTGGGCGCCAACACCATGTTGAAGGCGCCGTTCAGCAGGAACAGCCCCGCGACTTCGTGAACGTCGTAGCCGAACCGCTCCACCATCAGGAACCCGGCGAAAACCGTGAAGATCTGCCGGCGGGCACCGGCCATGAAGGTGAGGGCGTAATACAGCCAGTAACGGCGTCTCAGGATCAGCTTCTTGTGCTGCGGCACGCCTTCGCGGAAATGTGGATAGGCGATAACGAGGAAGACGAGGACGAGTAGCGTCAGGCCGCCAGCAATGGCGAAGACCACCGTGAAGGACAGTTCGAACATCTTCCAGGCCACGAAGATGACGCCATAGGCAATCAGCTGGGCGAAGGCGCCGACAGACAGGATCTTGCCCATGCTGGCGGCGGCCGTCGCCTTGGGCAGCCATTGCAGCGACAGCGACTGCGCCATGGTCTCGTAGTAATGGAAGCCGATCGACATGATCAGCGTCGTTACATAAAAGCCGATGGCGGTCGGAAAATACCCCGTGACAGCCACACCGACGCCCAGCAGCAGCAGCGAGACATAGGCCAGCGTCTGTTCGCGCATCATCAACAGTAGAT
The DNA here is from genome assembly GCF_057180185.1 of Labrenzia sp. ATLA3. NCBI lineage: Bacteria > Pseudomonadati > Pseudomonadota > Alphaproteobacteria > Hyphomicrobiales > Stappiaceae > Labrenzia > Labrenzia sp. ATLA3. Next base: position 528,920 of record NZ_JBXUKV010000004.1, on the reverse strand, counting down.
AGACCGCGAGGAAGCTCAGGAAGCCTGGAATTTCGCGGATCGATTGCTGGATGCCGATCTCCCGGCCTGTGAAGTCCAGCTCCTGAACGGCGAAGTTGTTCATCAGGTTCCACCACGCAGCAAAGGAGAGCTGCATGGCGCCTGCCATGATCATCAGGAGAACCACTGGCGACCGCCAGCCGGTTGCCTCGTTCGGGTGGGCATTCTGAGTGAAATAGGACATTCTGTAGCCGTGGGAAATTGGGAACGTTTGCCGGTGTTATAAGCCGTTTCTAAACTCAATTACATCTTGCGTGTTAGCGCTGTTTTGTCATCAGATGTTTCCGAAGCGCCAAAATTCGGATGTAAAGACGACCGCAGTCCGGTGGGGCATGGTGAAGAAATCGTCTTTATGGTTCGAGGTTTCTTCTGGGGGGAGGCATCCGGCGATGCTGAAGGTGACGGACCGGAGAGGCCTGACTGTGAAATTTCGGGGTGAAGGTATACGATCCGGCGCATGAGCATTCATCCTGAACTTGCCGAGTTTCCGAAAGAGATGGTGGCCGCGCCGATCATCGGGTATGCGCGGTCCCAGCTTCAGGGCCGGAACAACGGCTGGCATTCGCATGACGCTGCACAGCTGTTTCATGTGTTACGCGGATCGATTGCCATCGACACGGAAATGGGCACCTATTTCGTGCCACCCGAGCGGGCCGTGTGGCTGCCACCCAGGGTCAGCCACCAGACCCGGTATCTGACCGACACCGAGCTGCGCTACATCTACGTCCAATATGATTACACGCGGGATCTGCCACAAACGCCGCAGGTGATGCAGGTGACGACCCTGCTGAGAGCGCTCATCCTGGAGTTCATGTCCTATCCACGTTCGGAAACGGACAAGGGGCCGGCAGCGCGCATTGCCGCGGTTATCCTGGATCAGCTGAAAATGCTGCCGGTCGCTCCCCTGCAACTGCCAATGCCGCAGGATGCCCGGCTGCGTGAACTGTGCGAAGGCGTGGTGCGATGCCCGGCGCATATTCCCTCGCTGAGCGAGGCTGCGGACCGCTGTGCGACGTCCGTGCGCTCGTTCGAGCGGCGGATCAAGGCGGAAACTGGCCTCAGCTACCGGACATGGTGCCGGCAGGTGAAGCTGTTCCGGGCGCTTGAGTTGCTTGCCTCCGGGCGAAGCGTTTCCGACGTCTCTCACAAACTCGGCTACGAGGGACCGAGCGCATTTGTGTCGACCTTCAAAAAGGCCTTCGGGGTCACCCCCGGTCGTTACTTCGACGGTGTTGACGCGGATTGATCCTTGTCATGGCGACCCAGCTCTCCCGGGCGCAAAAAAGGTTCACCTGCTTTTTGGGGAGACAAAAGATGTTCAAGAAAATCCTCGTACCCGTTGATCCCGCTGAAACCGGCTTTGCCGCGGAAGCCCTTGCGAAAGCCTCGCAATTTGCCCGCGACTACGGCTCCAAGATCCACCTGATGGCGGTGTGTCCGGAGGTTCAGAGCTTTGTGGCAAGCCAGCTTCCGGATGGCTGGCAGAAGCGTGAATTCGAGGAAACCTCGAAAATCCTCGACAAGATCGCCGAAGATCTGGACGTTCCCGAAGGCGCCATTGATCTGACCGTGCGCATGGGGTCTGTGTACCATGAAGTCATCGAGGAAGCGGAACGCGCAAGCTGCGATCTGGTGCTGATGACATCTCACAAGCCGGGCCTGTCGACCTATTTCGTCGGCTCGAATGCCGCTCATATCGTGCGGCACGCACCGTGCTCGGTCATGGTGCTGCGCAGCTAGGGTGTGGACCCAAAACTGAAGACGAAACGGCATGAGACATGGCGCAACCGCGTTAGGAAGGATGCGCGGAGCGGGCTTTATGCCCGGTCAAGCATGGTGACGACACGCGGTTAAGCCATTTTCATCCTCATTTATGAGGCGACACCCTGGAGCGTCATACATCACGTCGGCCGCTCGATACCTGGTCTATCAAGGTCGCAATCGCCTCTTCTATCAGCGGCAATATCGTTTCAATGGCAGTCCATTGGGTGGCCGAGTTGGCGTTGTAGAACCTTCCGCCCGACATGCCGGTTGTGGTTGCATGGGCAACAGGTTGCGAGAAAGGGGGATCGGGTTTTGTGGTCCGTGCCATGTATTCCCTTTCTGCGCCTTATGAATGGAAAATCTACTTGGCCAGTTCCTTCATGGATTCTGTCAGGCCTTCGACGGTCATGGGAAACATGCGACCTTCCATCAGTTCGTTCAGCATCTGGATGGAATGGGTGTAGTGCCAGTGTTCCTGCCGGACCGGGTTCAGCCAGACCGCGCTTTTGTAAAGCCCGGTGACCCGCTGCATCCAGTCGGCACCGGCTTCCTCGTTCCAATGTTCCACCGAGCCTCCGGGGTAGGCAATCTCGTAGGGACTCATCGAGGCGTCGCCGACGAAGATGATCTTGTAGTCGGAGGGATACTTGTGCAGCACGTCCATGGTCGGGATGCGCTCCGTGTGTCGGCGGCGGTTTTCCTTCCAGACATATTCATAAAGGCAGTTGTGGAAGTAGAAATGCTCCATCACCTTGAATTCGGAACGCGCGGCTGAAAACAGTTCCTCGCAGACCCGGATGTGGTCGTCCATCGACCCGCCGATGTCGAAGAACAGCAGTACCTTGACCGCGTTGTGCCGCTCCGGGCGCATCTTGATATCCAGAAGGCCCTTGTGGGCGGTGGCCCGGATCGTGTCGTCGAGATCCAGTTCCTCCGCGGCGCCTGTGCGTGCGAAATTGCGCAGCCGTTTCAGGGCCACCTGAATGTTGCGCGTGCCCAGCAGCTGGGTGTCGTCCAGATCCTTGAACTCGCGCTTGTCCCACACCTTGACCGCGCGCCGGTGCCGGCTTTCGTGCTGGCCGATGCGTACGCCTTCGGGGTTGTAACCATAGGCACCGAAAGGCGACGTGCCGGCTGTGCCGATCCACTTGTTGCCGCCCTGGTGCCGTTTCTGCTGTTCCTTCAACCGTTCCCGCAAGGTCTCCATCAGCTTTTCAAAGCCGCCAAGAGCCTCGATCTGCGCCTTTTCCTCTTCGCTCAGATGTTTTTCGGCCAGGCGGCGCAGCCACTCTTCCGGTATTTCGGTGGTCGGTACGTCGCTCATGAGGTCGAGCCCCTTGAAGACATGGCCGAAGACCCGGTCGAACTTGTCCAGATTGCTCTCGTCCTTCACCAGGGTGAGGCGGGCAAGGAAATAGAAATCCTCGACGCTCTTTTCCGCCAGATCCTTGTCCAGCGCTTCCATAAGCGTCAGATATTCGCGGAGCGAGACCGGAATGCCGGCCGATTTCAGTTCGGTGAAGAAGGTAATGAACATGCTGTGAAAGGTAAGTTCCCGGCAGGTGCCTGTCGAGGGGCAAAACGGACGCTTTGACACGAGGCTTCGCAGCCTCTTGCGACTGGAGCGTAACGGGTCGGTTATCTTCCAGGACGTCGAAGCGAGGATGGTGTCGTGGCGGTGCTTCAGTTGGTTAGTTCAGCCTGTAAATGGGCTCGTTTGATGCATTGAACCGTAGGCCTTTCGCGAAGATGAGGTCATGCACAGAAACTCACGACCAAAACTTGCCTGTCTGACAACGTCAGAAGCTCGCCAAGTCGCCGGGGGGCCGGCCGTTCGGCCGGATGACTTCACGTCCAGGTCTCAGGACTTACCGGATGGATCTTCTTCTTTTTTGGCAAACGAGACCAGTTCGCCCATGAATTCGGAAATGCTGGGGCCGGTGCTGGCCACAAACGGGGCAGGCCTGCACACGGCAATTGCCGCAATGCCGATACGGGCTGTGAGCAGCCCGTTGACCACGCCTTCGCCCAGGCGGGCGGAAAGCCGTGCCGCGAGCCCATGGCCCAGCACCTGAGAGGCGAGGCTGTCGCCTGCGGCCATGCCACCGGTGACCGCCAGATGTGCCATGACGTGTTTGGCAAGCCGGAGAAAGCCAAGCGTACCGGGCCGCCCGCCATAAAGCGCGGACAGACGCCGGATTGTGCGGAGGTTTTCGAACAGAACCGCCAGAAGGTCGACAAGCGCCCGCGGGCTGACAGCGGTGACGATGGAGACGCGCTTTGCGCTGTTCATCACGATGCGCCGGGCTTCCAGATCGAGCGGGCCGAGCAGGTCGCGTTCGGCCAGTTTGACCAGGTCGCGGCCATCGATCACTTCCCGCATGTGCCCTGCAAGGGCCTTGCGCCCCTGCGCGGTTTCAGGACGATCCTTGTAGAGCGTGAGGAGCTCCTTCAGGCCCGCAGATGCTGCCTCTGCATCATCCGCTTCGGCGGCGCTTTGCAGCCCGTCCCGAAGGTGGTCAATGCGGCCAAGGCGCATGAGGCCCGCAATCTCGCGGGCAATCAGCCCGAGAAGGCCGAGTGCGGCCAGGGCGGCAAGGGCAAGACCCAGCCAGCCCAGCCAGTCGGTTCGGGCGAAGAGATCCCGTATCAGGCTGTCGACCGCAAGGCCGACAGCGAGCGAGACAAGACCGGACAAGCCGACCATCAACCACTTGCCGAAGCGAAATCCAGATCTGGGCGTGCTGGCGGCGCGGGGCAGGCGAGGCTCTTCCTCGTCGACAAAAGCCTGTGTGACCAGCGCTTCGCCAGCCGTGGGCATCCGTGTTTCGTCATCGGTCACGCGGACCTTGGCGTCGTCGAGACGAAAGGCGGCCGGTTTGCGATGGGACGGGGGCTGTGAACCGGTCATGCCAGGCGGTCTCCGATCAGGAATTCTAGGGCGCGGTCAAGCCGGATATGAGGCAGAGACAATGTCAGGCCCTCGGCGGTCTTGTCGAGTTCCGGTGGCCGGAATCTCAGGAACTGAAGATCTGCCTGTGCGGTTTGAAAACTTGCTCGAAGCGCTTCAGAAACTAAATCAGCTTGTCCAAAAAGTGATTCAGGATTGTCCGGCAAGTCACCGGGAAACATGGCGATTTCGGTTTTGCCATCGTAGGTGTCGCCGTTGAGACGTTCCCCCGGCAACGGCGTTCCGAGGATGGCGGGAAGCGCTTCACCGCGATGTTTGACCGTCGCCTCGCGCGTTGCGCGCACGGCGGCCATGGCGAGGACCTCGACCTCGGCCCCCTTGAACGTTGCCCGTTCCTCGGCCCGGGCAACCAGTCTTTTCAGGATCAGTTCCAGCCGGTCATGGTCCGATCTGTGCAGGTGGTCTGCCTTGGTCGCCGCGAACAGGATGCGGTCGATCCGGCGAGACAGGATCGAAGACAGCCAGCTTCGTTTGCCAGGGCGGAAGGCCCCCAGAACTTCGGTGAGCGCTGTTTCCAGATCCGCGATTGCATGTGGGCCGGCGTTCAGGGCATGCAGCACATCGACCAGCACGATCTGACGGTCCAAGCGTGCGAAGTGATTTCGAAAAAACGGCCGCACCACATGGGTCTTGTAGGCTTCGTACCGCCGTTCCATCATCGCGCGCAAGGTACCGGCTCTGGCGGGGGAGGCATCTGCGGGAATGTCCAGCGGGGCAAAGGTCAGTGCCGGGGAGCCGTCCAGATCGCCCGGCATCAGGAAACGGCCAGGGGGAAGCATGGACAGGGCGTGGGCATCCGCACGACACGCCGCCAGATAGGTTTTGAAGCTTGCAGACAGTTCCTGTGCTGCCGGCTCGCTTTCCTGTGCGTTGGCATCCGTGGCCGCGAGGATCTTCAGAAACGGTTCTGCAATCTCCGCCCTGTTGTCCGCCCGGGCGCGTTGCATGGCTTCGGCGGAGAAGGTGGCGTAATCCTTGCCGAGCAGGGGCAGGTCCAGCAACCACTCGCCGGGATAGTCGATCAGGTCGAGATGCAGCCGCCCGGGGCCGAGCTTGCGGTAAAAATAGGAGGCGCTTTCGTAGTCTATGGTCAGGCGCAGTTCTGAAACCTGACGGGTCGATTCCGGCCAGATCCGTTCGCTGACAAGGGCGCGCACATGCGCCTCGTAGTCAAAGCGAGGTACGGCATCATCCGGTTGCGGTTGAAGCTTTGCACCGGTCATCCGGTGGCCGGAGGCCGCGCTGAACAGCGGCAGACGGCCGCCGTGAACAAGATTGTGCACGAGCGCGGTGAGAAAAACGGTCTTGCCTGCCCGTGCAAGGCCCGTCACGCCCAGCCTCACGCTTGGCACGGCCAGATCGGTTGCCGCATCGGCAAGGTTGGCCAGTGTCAGCCGGGTTTCTTCTGCAAGTGTCGTCAATGGGTTCACAAGGGCCTCCAGCGCGTTCATGTAGGCGCGGGCGGTGCCAAGTGCAATCCGGATGTCATCCGAAGCCCTAGGCGGTATCGTCCTTCAGGTCTCGCGGTTTGACAAACCGCTCCAGATGTCCGGTCCCGGGCTGCAGCTCCGACCAGTCGGCAATATCGAAATCAATCACCGCAAGAGCACCGGTCGGAAATTTTTCCTGGATGTCGGTAAGCGCACCGGAAGATTCCGTGCCAATCAGGTCCAGTGCCGTGTCCTGAGTGGCGGGGTTGTGACCGATCACCATGACGTTCTGCGCACGGCCGCCGTAGCGGCGGATCAAACCGGCATAGTTGTCTTCGCTTTGCTGGTAGAGGTCGGACACCAGGTGGATCTGGGTTTCCTGGGTGAGGGTGGGCAGAAGGCGGGCGAGGGTCTCTCGCGTACGCTGCGCGGTGGAACACAGGATCTGGTTTGGCTTCAGGCCCTGTTCCTGCATATAGCGGGCCATCCTGACGGATGCGGTTTTGCCGCGGCTGTTCAATGGCCGGTCGATGTCGTCCAGGTTCGGATCGCCCCAGTCTGATTTCGCATGTCTGAACAAGAGGAGCCGCATCGTCTTTCCTGGTTCTCTGGATGTTGGAGACGTACCGGCGCGCAAGGACCGGGTTTCCGGATCAATTCTGGTTGGAAAGCGCCTTGGTGAAGGCGCCGACAGCCGGTCCGATCTCCACTTCTTGGGTCGGCAGTGTGTAAGACAGCCATAATGTATAGTCCGATGTGGCACCGGAAAAGTACCACAGCGTTTCGCACAGGCTCGTCGGTGTCCAGCTACGGGTCCGGAAGGATACGCCGGAACCTGCTACCCCGGTCAGCTTGATCGGTTCAAAGCCGGCCGCTTTGTAATTGCGGGAAAAGGTCAGCGCTTCTCTGCGGCCGGTGCCCTGAAGATGCTTGCGCAGGACCGCGGTTATGCCGTCACGGCCGGTGTAGATGCATCCCGCCTGGCTGACAGCATCACCCTCCATCACCTTGATGCGGTAGTAATCGCCAATCATGTCGGGGCAGCGCAGGCCGGTGAAATGACGCAATCCGCCGACGTCGCTTTGCCAGCCCGCGTCCTTTTCGGGCGGCACCTGCGCACGAACAGGCGCACCCGTGGCCGTCGGCAGTACGAGCATCGCCAGCACTAGAAGGGCGGCGGCCTGTTTCGCCAAGTCAGTCTCCTCGTCACCCGATCCCGAAGATCGCCGTCTTGCCGCCAGGCAAAAGAGCGATCAGGGTCGATTGGCTATCCTGGTCGCAGCCCGGACTTCACGACCGCTCCCGGCGCGCCATGAACGCCAGGCGCTCGAACAAATGCACGTCCTGCTCGTTCTTCAGCAGCGCGCCGTGCAGCGGTGGTATCAGTTTGGAGCTATCTTGTTGACGAAGGGTTTCAGGGTCGATGTCTTCGTTCAAAAGCAGCTTGATCCAGTCGATCAGCTCAGAGGTGGACGGCTTCTTCTTCAGCCCCGGAACGTCTCGCACATCATAGAAGAGGCGCAGGGCCTCCGACAGGAGGCGTTGCTTGATGCCCGGGAAATGCACCTCGACGATTTCCGTCATGGTTTCGGCATCGGGGAACTTGATGAAATGGAAGAAACACCGGCGCAGGAAGGCGTCGGGCAGGTCTTTTTCGTTGTTGGACGTGATGATGACGATCGGGCGCTGCCTTGCGCGCACGGTTTCGCCGGTTTCGTAGACGTGGAACTCCATGCGGTCGAGTTCCAGCAAAAGATCGTTCGGGAACTCGATATCGGCCTTGTCGACCTCATCGATCAGCAGAACCGGCCGCTGCGCTGCGTCGAACGCCTCCCAGAGCTTGCCCTTGCGGATGTAGTTGTTGATGTCCTTGACGCGCTCGTCGCCGAGCTGGCTGTCGCGCAGGCGCGAGACCGCATCATACTCATAAAGACCCTGCTGAGCCTTTGTGGTGGATTTGACATGCCATTCGATCAACGGGGCTTTCAGGGCAGCCGCAACCTGTTCGGCAAGCACGGTCTTGCCGGTGCCGGGCTCCCCCTTGATCAGTAGCGGTCGCTCCAGGGCGACTGCGGCATTGACCGCAACCCGCAGATCTTCCGTGGCGATATAGCTTTCAGTTCCTTCGAAGCGCATTTGGCCGTCCGTTTTTCCTCAGTCGGGCGCAAGGTGGCAGGCCGCGCGCGGCTGTGCAAGCCCGTAAAAGGCAGGAGCACCGGCGCGCGGCAATTTTGAACCTCTGTGGCTGGTCGGCGCGGTAGATTTTGCCTGTTGGGTCATGACCTGCCGGGTTGGTTTTTCCCTTTTGGTGAGAGCAAATCTAACCAAGTATCTGAAATAAAAAGAGAATGTCAGAATTCCTCAAACTGGCACGGCCTTTGCGGAGGAAGGCCGATCATGGGCGGAAGCCCGCGTCGCAGTGCCCGATCTATAAAGAGGACCGAAAATGGGTATTTATGGGGCTATCAACTCGGCTGTCTCAGGACTGGCTGCGCAGGCTAAGGCTCTGGAAAATATTTCCGGTAACGTCGCAAACTCGCAGACGACCGGTTACAAGCGTCTCGACACCACTTTTTCCGATCTGGTTTCCGGTGGCGGGTCCAAGCAGGCTCAGCAGGTGTCCGGAACCACTTTCGCTACATCCCGTGCCACCAATACGGTGCAGGGCGACATCACGTCGGTCGATGTAGACACCTACCTGGCCATCAATGGTCCGGGCTATTTTGTCGTGACCAAGGCGTCCGATGTTGTCGATGGCTCAACCACCTTCGCAGACGAAACCTACTATACCCGCGCCGGCGACTTCGAGCGTGACAAGGAAGGTTATCTGATCAACAGCTCGGGCTACTACCTGGAAGGTTTTCCGCTGGACCCGAACACCGGCAATGCGATCGGCGACAACCCGACCGTGGTCCAGATCGAGAACCAGCCTCTGGCGGCGTCCGCCACCACGACAGTCGATTACCAGGCCAACCTGCCGCGTGTTCCTGCGACTACCGACTATGATGGCACTGATGAATCCACGGCTCTTCTGAATGCCTCCGTCGGGGCCGGTAACGTTGCTGTTGCGGACGAAGGCGACTTCATAAACAGCTCCATTTCGGGCGGGTCTACCACGATCTATAACCAGAACGGCACAGCGATGGCCGTCGAGATCCGGTATGCCAAGACCGCGAACTATGACGCCGGTCCCCCCATCGTGGAGGATGCCTGGTCGATGTATATCGGCACTGGCGGCGATGCGACCGATGCCTGGTACGATGTGGGAACCATCCAGTTTGACGACACAGGTGAAATGACCACCCTGACTGCTGGTGCCATGACAGGTTCAGCGGTGAACGGTTCGGGCGACGGTTTCACCATTTCCTCGCTCACCATCGGTGGTACTACCGCTACGGACGTCGAGTTTTCCTTCGCCGACGGGTCCCTGACCCAGTATTCCGACAAGGATGGCAGGGCCAGCTCCGTGTCGCTGGATCCGGATGGCTATCCGGCAGGTGAACTGATCGGGGTGGCTGTAGATGCTTCCGGCCGCGTGATCGCCAGCTATTCCAACAACCAGCAGCGTCCCGTTTACCAGATCCCGCTCGCGACGTTCGAGGCCGAGCAGGACCTGCAGCGTGTTGACGGTGCCGCGTTTGCGGCAACCGCCGGATCGGGGGACGCTGATCTTTCCGGTGGCGGGCAGATCCTGGCCAAGAAGGTGGAACTCTCCAACGCCGATATCGCGGACGAGTTTTCCAAACTGATCATCACCCAGCAAGCCTATTCAGCGAACTCGAGGATCGTCACCTCTGCGGACGAAATGCTCGATGATGCCTTGAATATGGTTCGGTAATCCCGCCTTGGCCGGCGGGGTCTAGACCCGCCGGCCAGCCTGGCCTTTTCGCGTAGTACGAAGGAGAAGCCGCCATGGGTCTTACAAGCGCCCTCAATACCGCGGTTTTCGGAATCACCTATAATCAGCGTCAGCTGGACGTAACTGCGTCCAACGTCGCGAACGCGGATACGGCCGGCTATTCCAAGAAAATAGTTTCGGCGAATGTCTATTTCGACGGAAACGGCAATGTTGCGGGACTGAACGCAACTGAAGTGCGCCGCGTTGTCAACGAGCAGATCCAGTCCGACTATTTCAACTCTCTCGCCGACACCAGCTATTCCCGCCAGATTGCGGACTTTACCGACAGGCTGGACGATATTTTCGGCACCATCGACGACAAGAGTTCCTTGTCGTCCCTTGCAGGCAACCTGGCCTCCTCTCTTGCCAGCCTGGTGAACGATCCGGGCAATTATGCCGTGCAAAAGGATGTGGTCTCGGCTGCGGAAGCTTTCGCTCGGGAACTGAACTCGTCCCATGAGCAGATCGCGGGTCTGCGTCAGGAAGCGGACAATGCGCTGGTCGCACAGACAGACAGCGTGAATGGCTTGCTCTCTAGCATCAAGGACATTGACGAAGCCATCCAGGCCGCCGCCCAGTCCGGGGTTTCGACCGCTGACATGGAAGACGAGCGCGACCGGCTGATTGAGCAGTTGTCAGGCTATCTCGATATCAACGTTACCAAGAACGGCGACAGTTCGATTTCCATTCGCACCGCCAACGGTGACCAGCTTTATGACGACAACCAGGCCTCGACACTGACATTCGATGCCACGCATCTGCTGCAGCCTGGCCAGGCAGGCAACTCGGTGATGGTGAGAACGCCGGGCGGGACCGAATATGATCTCTTCCAGTCGTCGAAATCCGGTTCGATGCTGGCGTCCGCTGAACTTCGCGACGATATTCTGGTCGAGGCGCAGACACAGCTCGACACAATCGCCGCCGAGTTGTCGCTCGCCTTTTCCAATGTGGATGTTGAAAGCACGGCTGCGACGGTCGGGTTGGACAGCGGTTTCGACCTCGATGTGTCCGCGCTTCAACCGGGCAACACGATCACGCTGGATTATACCGATACCAGCGGCAATCCGCAGACCGTCACCCTGGTGGCCGTGGACGATCCCACCTTGCTGCCGCTGGACAATTCCGCAACCGCCAAGCCGGGAGATACGGTCTTCGGGATCGATATTTCCAGCGGCGTTCCGGCGACTTACATCACCAACATCGCCGCGGCACTGTCCGGGACCGGTCTTCTGGTCAGCAACGACGGCTCGGACAACCTGCGCGTTCTGGGCGACAACACTGCGCCGACCAGCGTGGAGAGCCTGAGCGCGAATGTCACCGTGACGGCCAATTCCGATCAGGGGCTCGGGCTTGCGATCTTCGTCGACCAGCGGGTCGGAACGGATATCTTCACCGATGCGCTTGAAGGTGGTGGTCAGCGGCTTGGCTATGCCTCCGGGATCAGCGTCAATCCGGATCTTCTTGCCGACAGCGCGCTTCTGGTAAATTACCAGACCACGCCAACCGCGAACACATCCAACGATCCGGCACGGGCCAAGTTCCTGTCGGATGCGCTCAGTGTCGGGACCAAACATTATGATCCGGGGTCAGGGATCGGCAGTGCGTCTACCCCGTTCGAGGGGACACTCGTAAACTACGTCAATCAGACAGTCGCGTTTCAGGGCAACCAGGCGGAAGACGCAGCGACCTATGCGGATTCAAAGGAAGCGCTGACCATGAACCTCGCCATCCGGTACGAAGAGAGCTACTCGGTCGATCTCGACGCCGAACTGGCCTTCATGGTTCAGCTTGAGAACGCCTATGCGGCCAATGCCCGCGTCATGCAGACCATCAAGGATCTCTTCGAAGAGCTCCTGAACATCGTTTAAGGTTGGGTGCGTTATGGCAGTTTCGAATATCACCACCTCCCGGACTTATCTGACCCGCCAGCTTGGCGAGCTCAACGATCTGCTGGCAAGCAAGACAACTCAGCTCGCCAGAGGCAAGGTCGGCACGACCTACGGCGAGGTGGGCGACCGCCGGCTTCTGGATATCGAGCTGACCCAGAAGGTCAACATGATCAAGAGCTATCAGGAAACGATCACCATAGCCAATCTGCACCTGCAAACCTCGACCATGTCTCTGGAACGCCTTGAGGACATCCGCCAGGATGCAAAATCGGCCCTCGACACTAACGATTTCGTGCTGCAGGACGACGGACAGACACAGACCCAGTCTCGCGCCAAATTGCTGCTGAACGAAGCTCTCAACATTCTGAACACGGAAGTCGCCGGGTTTTACGTCTTTGGCGGCACGGATGCCGTTCAGGATCCGGTTGCCAGGATTGACGCCATTCTGGACGGAGCGAACGGTCTCGACGGGCTGAAAACCGTCATGAGCGAATATTCCCAGGCAAACCTGGGGGCGGGCAACAACGGCCGCACCACCACCTCAGCGCTGACGACCAACTATGCAGGTCTGGTGCCGACCGATTCCACCTTCACGATTGCCGAGGATGGGGCGCATGATTTCGGTTTCGATATTGCCTCAGCCGTCACGACCCTGACCAACGTGTCCATCACCGGGCCGTCGGCCACGGACCCGGACAGTTTCGATGTGCAGTTTACCGGACAACCGGAACTCGGCGAGACCATCACGGTGGAGCTCTCCCTGCCTCCCGACCACAGCGAAACGATTTCCATCGAGCTGACGGCGGCAAACAGCACTGCTGAAGAGGGCACATTTGCGATCGGGACCGATCTTGAGGAAACCGCGCAGAATCTGCGCGATGCCCTGGCGGCGGAGATCGAGCATCAGGCCCAGACAACTCTTCGATCGGTGTCTGACGAATGGGCGGCGGAAGAGTTCTTCAAGACGTTCGGCGGCGAGGAGCCGCAGCGGGTCGACGGACCGCCCTTCGATAGCGCAACCGCACTGACCGGCGGCGGATCGACCACTGTCGCCTGGTATACCGGCCGCAACACGGCAACGGACGATCCGCGTACGGACAAGAACGCGGTGATCGACAGCAATCTGACGGTAGAATACGGCGTAAGGGCCAACGAAACGCCCTTGCGAGAGCTGGTACAGTCCCTCTCGGCTTTCATTGCCGCGGACTTTTCCGGCGGTACGACGCTCGATGAAGAGTATTACAACGCCTTGTCGACGAACCTGCGGACCACCCTTCAGCCGCCGGGTGTCGATCAGTCGGGCATCACCGACATTGCAACGGACATCGCCATCACACACCGGACAGTGTCTCTGACCGACGACCGGCATGTGCAGATGAAAAGCAGCTACGAAGGCACGATTGCGGATATCGAGGGCATTGACCAGGATCAGGTCGCGGCCGAGATCCTGCAATTGAAGACCAATATCGAGGTTTCCTACAGGGCTTCGTCGATCGTCTTCAATCTGACCCTGTCCGATTACCTGTAAGAACACCCGGAACTTCAAGCGTTTTCAGGGATGGTCTTCTCCCATGGCTCTCTGGACTGCCGGTCCGGGCGGGGAAAGGCCTTGAAATATTTCCCCTTTGGGGAAACACTCTCCCTGTAGCCTTTTTCCCCGACGGATATCTTCTGGTGTCCAGAACCAACCGGTTGGCGGTTGGGGTTTTTGGCAACGGCACGTTCTTTTCATTATCCCTTTTCAAAAAACGGATCGCGGAATACCGCGCAAAGATCGACACCACGGGAGGGAGAGCCGATGTGTCATGTATTCGCCGGACAGGATCCGGAACGCTACGCCAGCCAGACGCGGCGGTTGCGGCTCAACGGACAGAGCACAAGTATTCGTATGGAAAATTCCTTCTGGGCGATTCTGGATCAGATCGCCGCATCGGAAGGGGTGACGACGCCCCATTTCATCTCGACCTTGCATTCGGAAGTGATTGAACTGCGGGGCGAGCCGAAGAACTTCACATCGCTGCTGCGCTGCGCCTGTCTGAAGTTCCTTGAGATTTCGGCGAACCAGCACGCGGCTTCGATTGCCGCCGAATGATATTTTGCGCTGCAACGCAAGTTTTGCCGCTCGCAGTATAAGCATACTACCCGGGCGATAGTTGCCACGCGATACGCTTCCCGCATGCCAATTCAAGCAGAGCGGAGTAACGCGTGGCAAAAGCAATTCATTCCATGATCCGTGTTCTGGACGAACACAGGTCTGTTTCCTTTTATGAAAAAGCATTCGGACTGACCGTAGCGGATCGTCTGGACTTTCCCGATTTTACCCTGATCTACCTCAGTAACAGCGAATCCGGCTTTGAGCTGGAACTGACGGTCAACAAGGGGCGGACGGAACCCTACGACCTTGGCGATGGCTATGGCCATCTGGCGTTCAGCGTCGATGATCTCGACAGCGAGCACGCGCGCTTCGAGGCTGCAGGTCTTAATCCACGAAAACTGGTCGACTTCGCTCCGGGAGGGGACGTCATTGCACGTTTCTTCTTCGTTGCGGATCCCGATGGCTATCAGATCGAGGTGCTTCAGCGCGGCGGTCGATACGAGTGACTTGAATGGGAGGAGAGCATGAAAACCGAAAACAGTCCGAAAGGTTTGACAAGACGGCAGCTTCTGGCCCGGGCGACGGCGGCGGGAGCTGCCTTCGTGACCGGATCGGGATTTCTGGCGGCCAGGGACGGAGCCTGGGCGACGGAACTGAGTGCACTCAAGCCGGACAGCTTCGCCACGCTGGTGCAGATGGCGCGGGATATCTATCCGCATGACCACGTCGGCGACGAATACTACGTCATCGCCGTCAAGGGATACGACACGCCAGACCATGCCGAGGACATCGAAGCTGGTATCGAGGCCCTGAACGGAGCAGCCCAGGGGAGAGGGTATGACTCCTATCTTGCAATCGGCTGGGAGCGCGACAGAGCCGATTTGCTGCGGTCCATGGAGGACAGCCCGTTCTTTCAACGGATCAGGGGCGGTCTTGTGACCGGTCTCTACAATCAGAAAGCGGTCTGGCCCTTGTTTGGCTACGAGGGGGCCTCCTACGAGTCGGGCGGCTACATCGACCGGGGCTTCAACGACATAAACTGGCTTTGAGCCTGAGGGAGGAAACCAATGGCTGCACCTTTTGACCTGAATGACGACACGGTTGTCGTTGTAATCGGCACAGGCGCCGGCGGCGGTGTGCTTGCCAACGAACTTGCGCAGAAAGGCGTGAGTGTCGTGGCTCTGGAGGCGGGCGGACGCTACCTTCCGGAAGACTATGTCAACGACGAGTGGGAAAGCTTCGGGCAGCTTGCCTGGGTCGATCCCAGAACCACATCTGGCGATTGGCGGGTGGCCAAGGACTTTTCCGGTCTGCCGGCCTGGATCGTCAAGGCGGTTGGCGGCACGACCATTCACTGGGCGGGGGCTTCGATCCGGTTCCAGCCGCACGAATGGAAGGCAAAAACGACCTACGGCAACGTTCAGGGTGCCAATCTGCTGGACTGGCCCATCGATGGGGAGGAAATGGACCCCTGGTACACGCTTGCCGAAACAAAGCTGGGTGTCACGCGGACAGGTGGCCGGGCCGGTTTGCCGGGCAACAACAACTACCTTGTTTTCGAAAAAGGCGCCAAGGCGCTCGGTTACAAGGAAGTCCACACGGGCCGGATGGCCATCAACTCGGACGATTATGACGAGCGTATCTCCTGTCAGCAGACAGGCTTCTGTTTCCAGGGGTGCAAATGGGGAGCGAAGTGGTCGGCCGCCTACACGGATATTCCACGCGGCGAGGCAACCGGAAACCTGGAGGTTCGCGACCACGCTCAGGTCGCGCGGATCCTTCATGACGACACGGGCAAGGTGACCGGTGTCGAGTATTTCGACAAGGACGGTAACCTGCAGCTTCAGAAGGCCCGCGTCGTGTGTGTTGCCGGAAATTCGTTCGAGAGCCCGCGGCTCTTGCTGAATTCCGCATCTTCGATGTTCCCGGACGGCCTTGCCAACAGCTCCGGCCAGGTGGGACGAAACTACATGCGTCACACCACCGGATCGGTTTACGCCATTTTCGACAAACCGGTGAAGATGTGGCGTGGAACCACCATGGCCGGCATCATCCAGGATGAAGCCCGTCACGACCCCTCCCGCGGCTTCGTCGGGGGATATGAACTTGAAACCCTGTCGCTCGGACTGCCGTTCATGGCGGCGTTTCTTGATCCGGGCGCGTGGGGCCGGGAATTCACCAGTGCACTCGACGGCTATGAAAACATGGCCGGGCTTTGGATCGTCGGTGAAGACATGCCTCAAGAAACGAACCGGGTCACGCTCAATCACGACGTGAAGGATGCCCTGGGCCTGCCGGTGGCGAATGTTCACTTCGACGATCATCCGAACGACGTTGCCATGCGCAATCACGCCTACAGGCAGGGGGAAGCCATTTATGACGCGGTCGGAGCGACCCGGACCTTCCCGACACCGCCATACCCGTCGACCCATAACCTGGGCACCAACCGGATGTCGGAAAACCCGCGTGACGGTGTGGTCAATCGCTGGGGGCAAACCCACGATATTGCCAATCTGTTCGTGTCGGACGGGTCCCAGTTCACCACGGGAGCTTCTGAAAACCCGACCCTGACAATCGTGGCGCTGGCCATCCGTCAGGCCGATCACATCGCCCGGGAGATGAGTGCCGGCAATCTGTAGTCCTGAGATGGCCGGCTTCCGGGAGCGTGCGTTTTCAGGGGCCGGTCACCCCGGAGGTTCGGAAACGGTTGCCTGCGTTCGATGGAACGCAGGTATTTCCGGAAGTGATGCACCTGTCTCGGCTGCAATTTCTGCCCGCAGCTTGAGGATCCGCTGATCCCCGGCGGAGACTTCCTCCGTTTCTACTGGGGGAGGGCAGTTGGAACGTTGCAGTCAAGAGAAAGGCCGCCGAGGTTACCCTGGCGGCCTTTCTTGATAACGGGTCGTGTTTTCCAAGACTGTTCTTGAACCGGCAGTGCCGGGATCAGCTTCTCAGACCCTCGGCAATCGATCGGTTGATGTTGATGATGGTTCCGAGCTTGGTTTCATCATCAGTCGACATGATTGTGATTGTCTGCTTGAACACGAATAAGCCGAGCGTGGCGATATTGTTCTTGATCTCCTGAGGCAGTTCGCTTTCAGCACTGGTCGCGGACGTCACGAGAATTGTCCAGAGCTTGCGATTGTAAACCAGGGCGTCATCTTTTTCCGCAAGCGAGGAATTCGCCCATTCATCCTTGATCAACTGAAGCCGGGCTGCGGCTTTCATCAGCAGATTCGCTTCCAGCTCCCTCGGTGACATCGCCACCTGGCTCGTTTTCTGGTAAGCCTGCGCTGCCTGTTTGTACATGACCGATCAGCGTCCCTTCATACTCGATGAGCTTACGTGCTTCTTTCAGTGCTTTATAGAAGGCGCCGGTTAGTATGGCGTTACTAATCCTGGTGACAAAAGGGATCGTACTCGGCGCGGCCTTCACTATGTCATTGACGAGGCTGAAGTAACTCTCCTGAATCTTCTCCAAGTCAGTTGACAGATACATCAGCTGAACGGCCAGGTAGACCCGTTTGGCTGGCGTATCCGCAGTGGCCGGCGTGAGAATATCCTTTTCTCGCAGAATGGGGGCCTGGCCTTCGATAAATAGGCGAGTACGTTGGTTGTCATTGGTGATGACACTTTCCCCAATGATAATTCGCTCGCCCGGTTTTAGCTCGACCTTGAGCGCCATTCCGTGACCTCCACGCAGAAGTATCGCCATGAAACGTTAACGAAACCGTTAACGGTTTGCCCCCGATACTTTAATGATAATCGCCTCCGGTGTTAACCGAAGAGGCTCAAGACGCTCTGATCTGCCTGGTTGGCCAGAGACAGAGCAGTCGAAGAAAGCTGCTGACGGGTCTGCAGCGCAAGCATGTTAGCACCTTCTTCGTTCATGTCCGCAATTGTTAGGTGGCCTGCGCCAACCTCCAGCGTGTTGATCAGATTTTGTGTGAAATCGGTTCGGATTTCCACAGTTGAAAGCGCCGTACCCATGGAGCGGGCCGCGCTGCGAAGCTCATCGAGCGCCGCGTTGATGGCCTGCAGCGTTCGATCGATATCTGTATCCGACTTGAACTCGGATGCTGCGGCCGTCAGCGACACGGTGCCGGATGAGGATCCGAGCGTCAGTCTGTTGAAGTCGTTGTTGCTGCTGGAAATGTCGAAAGACACTTCGCCGATAAGGCTGATGCTGCCGCCGGAGAAGGTCGCATCCAGACCCTTCACATTGTCGATAAAGGTCACGAGATCGCTGACCGTGGTTTCTTCATCGATTTCCAGCGAGGCTGGCTCGAAGCCGTTACCGTCGGTGATCGTGATCGTATCGCCGGCCTGAAAACCGCCGGACGTGACCAGTGTCGCCGTCGAACTGAGTGCGGACACAGTCATGGTTGTCGTGGTGCCACCGGTATCGCCGCCGTCCGTCGCTGCGCCGCCGCCAGTATTGTCCTTGGAAATATACAGCGCGTTATCGAGGCCGGAGGTGATCGTGATGGAATCCGTTGCTTCGTCGAAAGTGGCCTGAACGCCGTTAAGATCATTCAACGCATCCACATAGTCCTGCACCGTGGTGATGTCGGTACCGACAGTCAGGTTGGTGGTGCCGGAGGAATCCGTGATGCTGACAATGTTGCCGGTCGCCCAGTCACCCAGATCCGTCAGGTTCGAGGAGGCCTGCAAGCCCGACAGGGAAATGGTGCTCGTACCGCCGAACAGATTGAACGACGATGTGCCGGTCCCGCCTGCATCGAGATCGTCAAGATTAAGCCCGTCGTCCAGAGATGTGTCGGTGAAGTCGACCGGATTGACGGTGAGGTTCGAGGTGCTGTCCTCGTTGAAGATAACCTCGAGCTCGTTTCCGGCCCCGGCAAGTAGGTTCTTGCCCTTGTAGCTGGAGTCCCGCGCCATGTCTTCGATCTGCTCAAGCAGATCGTTGTACTGGCTGGTGAACAGCTTGCGTTCATACTCGCTGGATGTCTGCAAGGCCTGGTTCGCGATGGCCTTTGCGGATTCTACCAGCTTGGTGATGGACGTGATGCCCTTGTCCGCGGCCCGGATCGTCTGAACCGCCTGGCCCATGTTGTCCAGAAGGTTGGAGAGATCGCTTGCCCTGTCGTTGAGCGACTGGGAGGTGAAATAAGAGTTCGGATTGTCGAGCGCCGTGTTGACCTTCAAACCGGTTGCCAGGCGCGTTTGCGTGATCGACTGCAAATCAGCCGTTTGTTTCAGCGACAGGAGATTGTCCCGGACAGCACTGGAGAGAACAATATCAGGCATCAGACTTCACCGCTTTCCCTATTCAGGTCTCGCCAAAGGCATCATGCAGGTATTTCAAGTCGAGCATGCACCTTTGTCGTAAATCTAAATGGAAAGTTAATCGCTGATGCACGTATTAACGTGCTGTAAATAAAAGTTACCAAAAGCTTTCTTTTAAGGCTTTGATTTTCAACGATAAAAAATATCACTTTTCGACAGTAATTCAGGCCAAAAACGAAAACGGCGGACCAGTGGCCCGCCGTTTCCGTTGCTTGTTTGTGAGTCGTGCGTCCGACTGATTCTCTGTGAATTAGAAGAGGGATAGCACGGTCTGGTCCGCCTGCGAGGCGAAGGACAGAGAGGTTGAGGCAAGCTGCTGACGAGTCTGCAGGGCCAGCAGGTTTGCACCTTCCTCGTTGGTATCTGCCAGGGTCAAAAGACCTGCACCTTCCTGCAGAGTATTGATCAAGGTCTTCGTGAAGTCTTGCCGGATCTCTACAGTGGAGAGGTTGGTACCGAATTCGGAAGCCTGGGATCGAAGGTTAGACAGACTGGTGTTCAACCGGTCTATGACACGGTTGATGTTCGTGTCGGTTGCGAACCCACTGTCGGAGATCGCGGAGAGCGTGATCCCGTCGGTATCCGCAGCAAAGCCGGAGCTGACGAAGTCCGTGTTGTCACTGGTCAATGTCAGGTCGGTTTCGGACGTGATGGTGATCTTGCCCGAGCCGGTGTCGAAGTTGGCGGTAACGCCATTGAAGTCGTTGATGAAGTTCTCCAGATCATCAACGGTGCTGTCTTCTTCGATCTCGAAGGAACCGAGTTCGTAGCCGTTGCCGTCCGTCAGCGTGAGAGTGTCACCCACCGCGAAAGAACCGGAATCGACGAGCGTGTCGGTCGTCGAAGTGAATGCTGTTGCATCAACATTGGAGCCCGTCAGGACAGTCGTTGTCGAGTCGTTGCTGATGTAGAAGTCTTCATCCGAGTAAATGCTCAGCTCGCCTGTGTTGTTGTCATATTCAGCGCGTACGCCTGCAATGTCATTGAGGCCATCGACAAGGTCCTGAACAGTTGCCCCGCCGGAGACGCCGCTCGTACCGGAGATAACGGCCGGAGTGGTTGCAGTGTTGTCAATGAAGCTGAGGGAGCTGGTGGTTGAGGCTACCAAAGTGGAGTCGACGAGGGCCGAACTGATGTTCAGAGCGGAACCGCCGGCATCCTGCAGGGTGAAGGTGGCTGAACCACCCTGAAGCTGCATGGTGGTCGAAGAGCCCACGCCTTCAGCCAGATCGGAAAGGTTCAGACCGGTGGAAATAGAGGTGTCCGTGTAGTCGACCGCTTCAATAGTCAGTTTGGACGTTGCGTCTTCATTGAAGATGGTGGTCAGGTCGTTGCCGTCACCTGCGAGCAGGTTCTTGCCTTTGTACGAGCTGTCCTTGGCGACATCTTCGATCTGTTCCAGCAGAGCATTGTATTGTGCTGCGTAGGTCTTACGCTCGTACTGGCTCTGGGTCTGCAGCGCCTGGTTGGCTTTTGCTTTCGCAGTTTCAACCAGATCCGTGATCGTCTGAATGCCTTTGTCTGCAGACTTGATGGTCTGCAGGGACTGGCCCATGTCGTCCAGCAGGGTGCTGAGATCGCCTGCACGGGAGTTCAGGCCGGACGCCGTGAAAAAGCTGTTCGGATTGTCCAGCGCGGAGTTCACCTTCAAACCGGTTGCCAGCTTGTTCTGAACACCCGACATCAGGTCTGCGGTTGATTGAAGTGTGAGGAGGTTTTGCCGCACGGCGGCTGACAGCGTAATGTCACGCATCGAATTATCCCTTTCCTGGGTCAAATTTCATCTGCTCTTCCTGAGCAGGTTGGGTTCGATGATCGAGCGTTAACCTTAATCAATGGTTAAATGCTTGAAAAATTTGGTTATCGGGACGTTAACCCCCTTCGGGACCTTGTCTGAAATGGCAGTGAGATTGTCCTGCGCAACCGGGTGACGGTGCCCACAAATATCAGTGTCTTTACTGCGGAAGGAGCAGTCTAGCAGCGGTCCGCAGGCGCAGAAAACGCCGAATTTGGCGGTGTTTGACTTGTCTGCATCCCGTTTGGCGAAGCAATCGGAAAAAAATTCGTCGTGGTGATCAAGGTCACCGAAACAGATGACGGGAGGTGGGCAGAAGTTCGGATGGACTGTGCTGGCCGCAATCAAACCAGTGAGCCTGCGCATATTGCGAGTCAGGTTTTGATCTGCCCGCAGCAGAACCTTAACGAACGGGCCGTGAGCGGCGTTGCCGGTTCTATGGAAGGGGAAGGGCAGCCATGACTATGGGAGAGAGGGAGGAGGCGCAAAGACCGGCGAGCGTGTCATCAGGGCGACCTGCCGAGCGCGTTTGCTCCGCCTAAAAAGAGAAAAGCGGGCCGAAGCCCGCTTTCCAATGTCGTTTTAACCGGAGTTTTCGGCTTAGAAGAGACGCAGAACGTTCTGGTCTGCCTGTGCTGCGAAGGACAGCGAGGTAGAAGCCAGCTGCTGACGTGTCTGAAGTGCCAGCAGGTTTGCACCTTCTTCGTTGGTATCGGCCAGCGTCAGCTTGCCTGCACCTTCTTCCAGCGTGTTGATCAGGTTCTTGGTGAAGTCCTGACGGTTTTCAACGATGGAGAGGTTGGTACCGAAGGAGGAAGCCTGTGTTCTCAGGTTGCCAAGAGCTGTGTTCAAGCGATCAACGACCCGGTTAATGTCGCTGTCCGTTGCAAACCCACTGTCGGAAATCGCCGAGATGTTGATCCCGTCGGTATCCGCCGCAAAGCCGGAGCTTGCGAAGTCTGCGTTGTCACTGGTCAGCGATAGGTCGGTTTCGGACGTGATGGTGATCTTGCCCGAGCCGGTGTCGAAGTTGGCGGAAATGCCGTTGAAGTCGTTGATGAAGTTCTCCAGATCATCAACGGTGCTGTCGTCTTCGATCTCGAAGGAGCCGAGTTCGTAGCCGTTGCCGTCGGTCAGTGTCAGCGTATCGCCGACAGAGAACGAACCGGATTCGATCAGCGAGTCGGTCGTCGAAGTGAAGGCCGTTGCGTCGACATTGGAGCCCGTCAGGACAGTCGTTGTCGAGTCGTTGCTGATGTAGAAGTCTTCATCCGAGTAGATGCTCAGTTCGCCGGTGTCATTGTCGAATTCGGCGCGCACACCGGAAATGGCATTGAGGCCATCAACGAGGTCCTGAACAGTTGCCCCGCCGGAGACGCCGCTCGTACCGGAGATAACGGCCGGAGTGGTAGCGGTGTCGTCGATGAAGCTAAGGGAGCTCGTGGTAGAAGCGACCAGCGTGGATTCGGAGAGAGTCGAGCTGGTGTTCAGAGCGGAGCCGCCTGCATCCTGCAGGGTGAAGGTGGCTGAACCACCCTGGAGCTGCAGGGTTGAGGAAGCGCCTTCGCCTTCTGCCAGGTCGGAGAGGTTCAGACCGGTGGACAGGGCGGTGTCGGTGTAGTCAACAGCTTCAATGTCGAGCTTCGAAGTGGAGTCTTCGTTGAAGATGGTTCTCAGGTCGTTGCCTTCACCTGCGAGCAGGTTCTTGCCTTTGTAACCGGAGTCCTTCGCCAGGTCTTCGATCTGCGTCAGCAGGTCGTTGTACTGAGAGGCAAACTGCTTGCGCTCATACTGGCTCTGGGTCTGCAGGGCCTGGTTGGCCTTTGCTTTTGCAGATTCAACGAGCTTCGTGATGCTCTGGATGCCCTGATCGGCAGCCTTCAGCGTCTGTGTGGACTGGCCCATGTCGTCCAGAAGAGTGGACAGGTCGTTTGCACGGGAGGTCAGGCCGGAAGCCGTGAAGAAGCTGTTCGGATTGTCCAGAGCAGAGTTCACCTTCTTGCCGGTCGCCAGCTTGTTCTGGACTTCAGACATGAACTGAGCGGTGGACTGGAGGGTGTTGAGGTTCGCGCGAACCCCACTGGACAGAGTAATATCAGCCATGATGTTTCCTTTCTAGGAATACTAGGTACGAGGACCCTTCCTGGATCCGAGGAACATCTATCGGCGGTTTCTTGTAACAACTTCTAAACAAAGATGGTTAGCGAGAATTAACCTTAACAGCGCCCTAAGCCGAGCAACTAAAATCATTGCCAGAAAGAGTTGAGTTCATTGTTTTTAAATAGATATTTCAACTGAAGTGAAACTCTTAACGGCGCAAGTCGAATACTTGACGACCCGGTTTGAAAGGGCGCTTCGGTCTTGCAAATTTCCCTGAAGAAAGTCGGTTTGCCGGTAGCCTGACAAAGTTGTTAACCCGCGGTCCAGGTGCGGCCAATGAAAGTGCCGGGAACAGCGCAAACAAGGGGGAACCAACAGACTGTCGTTACTGTGCTGTCAGGCAGATCTGCAGGAGGTGATTGCCGTCAAGTTTCCAAGAGCGAGCTTCGCAAGGCAATGGGCCAGAGGCGCCGGGGGAGGGAAGAACGCAGTTCGGTGTGCTGAAGAAGGGGGCGTGGCCTGACGTGCATCAAGGGGAGGTGATGCTTGTGACCCGGATGCACTGGAAAGAGCAGAAAATGACCGGCAGACAGTTACCAAGGGCATGCCTGCCGTCGCAAACAGGCGAGGGACGAGCGTCAGGTAGGTGCCGGTCAGATGACGCGCTGCACCGGTTCCGTGGTCGCCTGGCTCTGTTGCGATTGGATGGACTCATTGTAAGCCCGTAGCCGCAACAGCGTTTCAGCGGGAATCTGGCGAACGACCTGACCGGTTTCGGTATTGGTCGCGACATAGACCAGGCTTTCATATTCCTGATCGAAGACATTCTGCCGTTCGACCGTGGAAGAAAACCGCTCGCTCAGCGAACGCTGGTCGCGTTCGTTGTTCGCACTACGCTGTCCGTTTTGCGTCTCGGTGGACGGTCTGACGGTCTCTTCGACCGGAAGGTCCGTCTCAACAGAGGGAGCATTGCGCTCCGGAGCCCGTGTAACCGGCGTTATCGCCGTGTATGTCGGCGATGGCGGCCGGGCCAATCCCGTGTCCAACATCTTTTCCTCCGGGTGACTAACAACTTTTACCCGATAGATGGAGAAGACTAACGTAAGGGAATGAATCCTCCGTTAACGAAATGATTAGACTTTTAAGGGTTGCGATCTATCCGATTGTCGCTGTTCCTGATTCGTTGCCGCAGGCAGGTTCAGGCGCGAAAATAGAAAATCAGATGAGCTGAGCGTGTCTGGTAAATACACGAAAAGCTCCCAAAAAGGGAGCTTTTCTTCTCGAAGGGTTTTGCTTCGATTGCGTTAAAGGTTGGTCGTAACCTTCAAAGCGACTGATTGACCGCAATGCCACGGGCAGACTGTGGGCCAACCGGTGCGGAGCCGTTGCGTCCATATGTTGTCGGTGCGTTGGCGTTTTTCGCACCGGCCGCCTTGGCCACTGATGCGACGATGTTGTTGGCAACCTCTCTTGCGGTTGAAAGCACAGCAAGGTTGATGCGCAGGACAGGCTGGAACTCGGCATGCTGCCGACGGAGTGATTGGGTGGAGGACGGAGACAGGTTGCCCAGGGCAACCGCGTGTTCCTTGGCGGTCATCATACCACGCGTATACTCGTGGATCAGACGGGCCTTGTCCGGCTGAAGTTCGCCGGCCTCCCGGAGTTTTCCTGCCCTGACCAGATCGGTTTCCATTTCAATCACGGACAACAGGGCTTCCATCGTGCTCGACAGGGCAGAGCAGAACTGCTCGGCTTCCTGCTGGCTGGCAGGCCGGTCCAGGGAAAACGGAAAGGTGGAGGCGTTGGCTTGTGCGGTCATCTTGACCCCTCTTGCAATGCGAGCAGTTCGCGTTCCACGCTGTCGGCCAGGCCGATGCCGCCGGATGCGGCGATGTTGCGTGCATATTCGTCAACCAGAAGGCTCTGCCAGGCATCCGCCCCGTGGCCCTTGCCCCAGGTGCCGCCGTTCTCAAGACCCGTGAACATGTTCTGGAGCATGGTGTTCAGGAAAACGGCCTCGAACTCCTCGGCTGCTTCGCGAACCCGTGTCTTGTTTGTCCGGTCAACGCCGCGCAGCGTGTCCAGCGGGCTTTGTTGAAAGGATGCGGGAGAAACCAGTTCGGCCATCAGAGCACCTCGATGTCGGCCTGGAGGGCGCCTGCGGCCTTGATGGCCTGCAGGATAGAAATCATGTCGCGCGGACCGATGCCCAGAGCGTTCAGTCCATCGACAAGCTGTTTCAGTGTCACGGTCTGCGGAACGATGGCGAGTTTGGAACCGTCCTCGTCAACGCTCACGTCAGAGCGCGGTACGACGGCGGTCTGGCCGTTGGCGAAAGGCAGCGGCTGCGAGACCTGCGGAGATTCGGCGATGGTCACGGTCAGGTTGCCCTGGGCAACGGCGACCATGGACACTTTCACGTCCTGGCCCATGACGATGATGCCTGAATTCTCGTCGATGACGATACGGGCGGCCAGATCCGGCTCGACGATCAATTGTTCGATGTCGGTCAGGAGATCGACAATGTTGCCGTCGTACTGCTGGGGCAGATCGATGCGCACGGTGGCTGGATCGAGAGGCTCAGCGGTCGGCATACCGATCAGTTCGTTGACGGACAGCGCAACGCGCCGTGCTGTGGTCAGATCCGGATTACGGAGGGCGAGGCGGAGTGTGGTCAGAGAGGCAAGCTTGAAATCCAGCTCACGTTCCACAAGGCCACCATTTGCGATGCGTCCTGCCGTGGGAACTCCGCGTACCACGGAGGCGGCGTCAGCCTGGGCGGAAAAGCCGCCGATGGCGATCGACCCCTGGGCGATGGCGTAGACTTCGCCATCAGCGCCGACCAGAGGCGTGACCAGCAGTGTGCCGCCCTGAAGCGAGTCAGAATCCCCAAGCGCGCTCACGTTGACGTCGATCCGGGTTCCCTGAGTGGAGAAGGGCGGCAGATTGGCGGTCACCATGACAGCGGCGACAGTGTTGGTGTTGAGGTCGATATTGCGGGTGTTGACGCCGAGGCGTTCCAGCATGGCTTGCAAGCTCTGCTGGGTGAAAGGCGAGTTGTTGAGCGAGTCGCCGGTTCCGTTCAGGCCGACCACGAGGCCGTAGCCAATCAGCTGGTTTTCGCGAATGCCTTCGAAATCGGCAATGTCCTTGATGCGGGACGCGGCCTGAGCCGGCGCCATCAAGGCTGTTGCCGCAATTGCGGCGGCAGCTCCCAGAAGCGCCACCCGCTTGAACCCTCTGCAGATCATGTCACCAACTTGTCGCATTACTGATCCGGTCCGTCTTTGTGTTTCCGGCGCAGGTGCCGGGAGACAATTTCTTGAAATGTGCAATGCGAGAGCCGTGCCACTTTTGCAAAAGCGGTGGGTCTTTGTATCAAAGTGACGGAATTCTGCGCTCTTTGCTGGTATGATGGCCAGCATGTCCACGTAAAACTGTCGTTTGAGGTTAAAGAAATGGACCTGCCGGTCGGCAAATATTGCCTCACCCCCAAGGACTCATTTACCCTTACCGGCAGAATCTGACGGGCTGAGCTGCTCCGTACGCCAGAATTACCGTCAGTCCGACTGAAAGATCGATCATGCGTATTACAGGCAACAAACCCATTACTGGCGTTCGGGGCCGAGATGCCAAGAAGGGCGTCTCCTCTGGCGGCAACCAGTTCGCGCCGGATCTGGGGGGAGAGGTCTCGCAGTCTTCCCAGACCGCAGGCGGCGCCTCCATACAGGGCATGGATGCCTTGCTGGCCTTGCAGGAGGTCGACGACCGCGCCGAGCGTCGCTCTCGCGCTGCCAAGCACGGGCACAATCTTCTGGACACGCTGGAATCCGTTCGGACCGACCTGCTTGCCGGGCACGTCTCGGAAGACAGGCTGGAACTGCTTGCCAGGCAGGTTTCCAAACGCCAGTCGAGCGGCGATCCGGAGGTCGATTCAGTGCTGGAAGAGATCGAATTGCGGGTCAAAGTCGAGCTCGCCAAGCTTGGGCGATTCCAGGACTGAGCGTAGCTGAATATCGGTAAAATTTGCCATCACAACGACTAAAATTAACGCAACGTCTTGAAAGGTATAAACTTTCCTTGATGCCATTTTTAACAAATGAACCGTTGTCGGCTGGGGGAACGGTCTATATATTGCGCCCGGCATAACGGTAATCCGGAGCTATCGATGACGGTAGAAATTGAGTCTGAATATCGACCCTCGGAAGACGAGCCGTTCATGAACGACAGGCAGCGCGAGTACTTTCGCAACAAGCTGCTTGTGTGGAAAGAAGAGATCCTGAAGGAAAGCAAGGAAACCCTCGCCAATCTTCAGGAGGAAAGCCAGAACCACCCAGACTTTGCCGACCGTGCGTCGTCCGAAACAGACCGCTCCATTGAACTGCGTGCCAGGGACCGGCAGCGGAAACTGATTTCGAAGATTGATGATGCGTTGGAACGCATTACGGACGGGAGTTATGGCTATTGCGAAGAGACCGGCGAGCCGATCTCTCTTCGGCGACTCGAGGCGCGCCCGATCGCAACTTTGTCGATCGAGGCTCAGGAAGCCCACGAGCGTCGGGAAAAAGTGTATCGCGACGACTGATTTCCAGAAACGGCCGGTTTGCCGCACAGACGGCAGATCCGTAACGACTTTCAAGACCTTCCCCTTGTGGGAAGGTTTTTTTATGTCTGCAGCCTGACATCTCGTGCGGACAGTCCCACGCAACGTCATCCTGAACAAGACCGTCAGATCCGTCTCGAAGGATGGCTGGCACACCTAGGTGCAGGCGGCCGATCCTTCGAGACAGTGCTTCGTGTTTCCTAAGGATAAGGTTGGGGGACGCTTGCTCGTTAAAGCAGGATTACCTCAGTCGCGAACGTCAGAGCGTGATCCGGTAACGGGCAAAGCCATCTGCGCCGTCGCCGGCCGGTTCGATCTTGACCCCTTCTACTGATGCGGCGTGTTCCGTGCCGCCCTGGCCGGTTTCAAACAGAACGGTGGTGTCAGGCATCGGCTTGAAAGACCAGTTGGCATCTGCTGACGGGTTGATGGTGCCCTGTTCGACGATGTAGCGGACCAGAACGTCGCGGTTGGTGTCCGGGCCAACAAATATGACGACGTCGTCGTTGATACCGGGGAAATTGCCGCCGCCGCCTGCGCGGTAGTTGTTGGTCGCAACAACGAAGGTGGCTTCCGGGTCGAGCGGAGCGCCGTCAAACTGCAGATTGACGATGCGGTTGGCATCCGGATTGATCACTTCGCCCTTGGAGTCATATTTCGACGGCTGGCTCAGATCGATCTGATAGGTGACGCCGTCGATCACATCGAAATTGTAACTCGGAAACTCCGGGTTGATCAGCGTCTGGTCGGTCTTGCCCGGCTCGATTTGCTGGAAAATGCCGGCAGAACGTTCCAGCCATTCCTTAACCGTGCTGCCCTTGATGGCGACCGCGCGTACGGTGTTCGGATAAAGATAGAGATCGGCCACGTTCTTGATGGCGACATCACCGACTGGAACGTCGGTGTAATAGTCCGGGCCGCCACGGCCACCGGCCTTGAAAGGGGCAGCGGCGGAGAGCACTGGCAGGCCCTCCCATTCGGTGCCCTTCAGCATCTGCTCAATGTACCAGATCTGAGCCTTTGACACGATCTGGACGCTCGGATCGTCAGCCACCAGGGCAAAGTAGGAATGCAAGGGGGCGGACGTCTTGCCGACGGGGCGGCGGACATAGGCAAGGGTTGCCTCATGGTCTTCCTGCACGGCGTCGAGCACATCTTGCTGGCTCTCCACCAGCGGCGTGACGGTGCGGCCTTCCTTTTCATAGATCGGGCGGGCTTCGGTCATGAAATTGGCAACACGCCAGCCGTTACCGTCGCGCTCGATCATCAGGTCGATGACGCCCAGATGCGATCCCCAGAAACCGCCCATGGCGGCGGGTTTGCCGAACAGGGTGCCCTTTTCGCTGTCGACACCCGGCAGGCCCTCGTATTGAGGGCCGGGGAAAACAAGATGCTGGTGACCGGTAAAGACGGCGTCGATGCCGTCGACACCGGCAAGGTGCAGCGAGGCGTTTTCCATGCCTTCGGAAAAATCGTTGGCGTCGATTCCCGAGTGGGAGAGGGCGATCACAAGGTCGCAGCCCTGTTCGCGCATTTCCGGGACGAAGGCCTTGGCGGTCTCGACAATGTCGCGCGCATTGGCGTTGCCTTCCAGATGGCGGCGGTCCCAGTTCATGATCTGTGGCGGCACAAAGCCGATGAAGCCGATCTTGATCGGATAAGCCTGTCCTGCACCATCCGTGACCTGCTTTTCGACGATCACATAGGGCTTCAAAAACAGGGTGTCGTCCCGCGGATTGCCCGCAAGTGTGCTTCCCTTGACGAGGTTTGCGCACACAACCGGGAAATTGGCGCCGGCCAGCACTTTCGTCATGAAGTCCAGGCCGTAGTTGAATTCATGGTTGCCGAGCGTTGCCGCGTCGAAATCGAGAACGTTCATGCCCTTGATCACGGGGTGCAGGTCGCCCTCGCGCATGCCGCGTTCATAGGCGACATAGTCCCCCATCGGGTTGCCCTGCAAGAAATCGCCATTGTCCACCAGAACGGAATTGGTCGCTTCATTCCGGATGTCGCGGATCAGTGTGGCTGTGCGGGCAAGGCCGGCGGTATCGACCGGTTTGTCGCTGTAATAGTCGTAAGGAAACACATGGACGTGGAGGTCCGTGGTCTCCATCAGACGAAGGTGCGCCGTGCCTTCCTTGGCCAGAACGGAATAAGGGTGAAGCGCAGCCGTGAAGCCTGTTGCCGCTGCGCCCATCAGGAGCGTGCGCCGCGAGATCGAAAAGTCTTTGAGAGTGGACATGAGTTGGCTCCTGTTCGGCCGCTCAATGGTTGGTGTCTATGTTGCCTGGCGAAACAGCGCAAAGACAGGCCGGCAGCCGCCCGTGCCAGCCGTGCGCCATGTGTTCGCAACTAACGGTATTGGTCCGCAAGAGTGTCACATGTATGACAGGAATTGCTGCCCGGAACGGCAGTTTTGTCAAGCTGGATCGTCTGCGGTCAATGCAGGCTCATTCGCTGATCTGTTCAGCCATGACCGAGATCGTTTCCACATAGACGCTGGCTTTGTTCCATTGTTTGAGAACCTTGTAGTTGGCCGTGCCCGGGCCCCAGCCCTGGCCGCGGCGCCAACCTTTTTTTGCCAGGTAATTGGCTGTGGAGGCCAGTACATCCGGAATGGACCGGATCAGGTCCTTGCGGCCATCGCGGTCATAGTCGACAGCATAGCGGACATAACTGGTTGCCAGAAACTGGGTCTGCCCGAGTTCTCCCGCCCATGCCCCCTTCATTTCCGCCGGCTGCATGTCCCGTCTTTGAACGATCGTCAGCGCGGCGACCAGCTCCTCGGTGAAGAAAGCCGACCGACGGCAATCGTAGGCGAGCGTTGCGAGAGAGCGAAGAACCGGCATGTTGCCGGAGAAACTGCCGTAGTTGGTTTCAAGGCCCCAGATCGACAGGATGATGGGGGCGGGCACACCGTATTTCTTTTCGATGCCCCGGAACATGCGGGCGTAGGTCTTGCCGAGTTGCTTGCCACGCCGGATCATCGCGTTGTTGACGCGCTTGGCATAGAACTGTTTGAAGCTGAGTTTGAAGGATTTCTGGTTCCGGTCCAGCGAAATGACCTTCTTGTTGTATTTCACGTTCTTGAGAGCCGATTCCACGACCCTTTTCTTGAGGCCGTAGCTTTGAGAATTTGCAATGAAAGCCTGTTTCCAGGCGTCAAAACCGCCCGGGCCGTTGCCGCATGAAGCACTCCAGGCGGAAGGGGCGGACAGAAGAACAAAACCAAAGACGACTGCTGAAAGGAGGCGCATCGAATCCCCGCTGGGCCAATATAAGATAATCACCATTCTATCCGAAAAAGCGGTAGCGTCATCGGGGAGATAGAGGAAAAAGAGATCTATCGGAGGACAAACCCGGCCCCGTCTTTTCCCGTCGCCGGAAAATCACGGCTCGTGCCGGATGAAGGGGGTGTAAGAGCGGGCGTCGGGGTGAAGGGTTCCGTCCCGGTCGAAGTCGCTGTCGGCATTGAATGCGATTTTCGGCAGAGTTTCGAACCTGGCGATTGTGTCCCGGTGGTGGTCGAGCTCGTTTTGAAGGCGCGTTTCCAGCTCTTCTTTTGCCGCGCCCTTGTGATAGCCGTGAACACCGTGAACAATCCGGGGCACCAGAACGCTGAAACCCAGATAGCGCAGCGTATAGGCCATCGGCCAAAGCAGCATCTGAATGTCGCCTTCCTTGCCGTTGTTGGCACTTTCGCTCGCCCTGGAGCCCATCGTGACGCAGAAAAGCGCAGGTTTGCCCCGGAAGCGGCCGGTATCGAAGCGATTGGACGTATCGTGCAGGCCGCCGTTGGTCAGAACACGCTCGCACCAGCCTTTCAAAATGGCAGGGGGCGCGAACCACCAGACCGGAAAATGAAACACGATCCGGTCGGCCCTGCGCAGCTTTTCGATTTCGTGCCCGACAATCGCCGGAAGATCATCGGCCTGGGAGGCGGCCTCCTGGGTCTTCAGGATGTCGTAGGGATCGCTGACGATGTCTGCAGCATAATGCTCCGCCCGTTCCGCCGGATCGAAACCGAGCTGATAGAGGTCTGACCAAAGAACCTCGCCACCTTCAGACAGGCATGCCGCTTCGGTGGCGTGCGCCCAGGCGGCGTTGAAGGAGGTATGCGCAGGATGGGCAAGAACGATCAGGGTTGTGGTCACGCGGTCGGACCTTCCGGGTGGAACAGCAAATCACACAAGGCTTTTGTAACTGGTCTGTTCCGGTCTGAAAATGAGAACGGGCACGATGCTCGGGGAGCGAGACATCGTGCCCGTCATCAGCCGGTCCGGTGGCGCTTCTAGAACACGCCGCCGGCTTCGGCCGGGGGACTGATAAAGGCTGGGGATCAGAACGGCAGCAGGATATCCAGGACCTGGTTGCCGACCCGGGGCTGCTGGACGTCGGTAATCTGGCCACGGCCGCCATACCCGATCCGCGCTTCCGCGATCTGCTCGCTGGCGATGCGGTTGTCGGATGTGATGTCCTCTGGTCTGACGATACCGGCGACGATCAGTTCGCGGACTTCGAAGTTCACGCGCACTTCCTGCCGACCTTCGATCACCATGTTGCCGTTCGGCAGAACCTGGGTCACCACGGCGGCGACTGTGGTCTGCAGGGTTTCGTTGCGGTCGACACTTCCGTCGCCGGAGAAGCTGGAGTCGCTATTGACGTTGGCCAGATCGCTGGCAGCAGTACTTGCCGGCAGGAAGATGGTGTCGATCGCGGTGCCGAGGGCGCCACCGACGCCTGCGCCGCTGGTTTCGCTGCGTTTGCGCTCTGTCTTGTTCTCGATCTCGGCCTGGTCATCGATGGTCACGACAACAGTCAGGATATCGCCGACCTGGCTGGCGCGCTGATCCCTGAAGAACGCGCGACTGCCGGACTGCCATAAGGAGTTCGGATTGTAATGGGCCTGCTGCGGTTCGGGCATGGGCATCTGCACCGGCCGGTAACCCGGAGTGGTCGTCGGATCCTGAATGGCATTCAGGGCTGGCTGTTGGCCGACATTCGCAAGTTTGTCGGCAGTGCCGCAGCCTGCAGCGAGGGTCGAAAGGGCGATGCTTGCCAGCAGGTGTCTGGGAAAGGTGCTCAGCATTTTATTTTTTCTCGCTGTTCAAGCTTGCAACAATTGGATTGGCGGCGTGAACGCGGACCTGGCCGCGGGAGGTAATCATCGCGGGCACGATGCGCCGCGACTGCAGGTTCATGACATCGATCACGTCGCCCTTTGCGCCATGATCCATGGCCTGCGCCCGAGAGGTCAGCTTCATGCCCGGCATGACGTAGGTCACGGTTATCTTCTCACCGCGCTCGATCAGGATCGGGCGCTGAAGGTCGTTGCGAGACAGGGGGGCATTTGCGCGCAAGGTGGAGCGGGCCTGCTTGCCGACGATGTCTTCGTACTCGGTGAGGGCGCCTGCAGGAACCTTGGTGCGTGCCTGGCGAACGATGTTCACGTCTTCTTCGCGGACAATGTCGCCCCGGCGCACGGGCTGCACCAGAACCAGCACATCGACCATCTCGGTGGCAACGCCGCTCAAGGTCAGAGGCTCGGTGCCGACTTCGACAGCCACGGTTGCCTGGATCGTGAAGCGGCCGCTCGACTTGTTCCACTCAACACGGTCAATCCGGATCGGATCGTGCACCTTGGGGTCGGCGAGAACCTCATCAGGTGCCTGCAACAGGCGGATATCCAGGCGCTCGGCGTCGAGGCCGGCATTGCGCTCCGCCAGCGCCTGGCGGGCAAGCCCGGCGAGCTGGTCATGGTTCAGCCGTGTTGCACCCCGATGGACAACAACTGTTCTCAGGCCGTCGGTGCCTGCCGTTTCCAGTCCGGCCGCGCGGGCCCGCTCGGCGACGACATCCGCCGGCACATTGCCGGAAGTCCCCATGTCCGGAGACCTGAACAAAGGCTTGGAAGCCAGCAGCCCGGCGTTTGAGTAGAAGTCGCCAACGGTCACGATGTCCGACAGGGTCATGACCTGCGACCGCAAGACCGGCTTTTCGTCCGCCTTGTTACCCGCCTGGGCCGGAAGGGCAAGGACGCCCGCCAGCAACAGTCCGGATACGGCTTTCAGCAGATGTCTCATCATCGTCTCAAGCCTCGGTCTTAGCGGAGGTTCGTGGTGGTGGAATACATCTCGTCGGCGGCCTGGATGATCTGTGAGTTCATCTCGTAGGCGCGCTGGGCGGAAATCAGGTCTGCGATTTCCGTCACTGCATCCACATTGGCCATTTCAAGAAAATACTGCTGCACCGTGCCGTAGCTCTCGTCACCCGGATTGCTCGTTTCCGGGGCGCCGCTGGCGTCGGTTTCCAGGTAAAGGTTGTCGCCGATGGCTTCGAGACCGGCCTTGTTGACGAAGCGCGCAAGCTGGATCTGACCGAGCTGCACCGTGTTCCCGGCCTGGTCGACACCCTGGACGACACCGGTGTTTGAAATGGTGACGTCCTTCACCGCTTGCGGAATGTTGATGCCCGGATTGACGGTATAGCCGTCAATGGTCACGAGCTGCCCGTTGGCATCGCGCTCGAACGAACCGTCGCGGGTGTAAGCTGTCCCCCCATCGGGCATGTCGATCTGGAAGAAGCCTTCTCCGCGGATGGCAACATCCAGTTCCTTGCCGGTCTGTTCGAGAGAGCCCTGGGACATGATACGGCCGGTGGCCGCGATCTTGACGCCGGACCCGATCTGGATGCCGGTCGGGACGATGGTGCCGGTATCGGATGTTTCCGTGCCCATGCGGCGAAGGTTCTGGTAGAGCAGGTCCTGGAAGTCGGCGCGCTGCTTCTTGAAGCCCGTCGTCCGCATGTTGGCGACGTTGTTCGAAATAACTTCGACGTTCAGTTCCTGGGCCTTCATGCCGGTTGCGGCGATGTGAAGTGCTTTCATGGTCGTGATCCCTTAGAGGCTCTTAGGCCTGCAGTTTGCCGAGGGTCGAGATCGCCTGCCGGCGCAACTCATCCAGGTCTTTCACCATTTTGGATGTGGAGTCGTAAGCGCGCGTCACTTCGATGAGGCGCGTGACTTCGGTGATGCCGTAGACGTTGGATCCTTCCACGGCGCCCTGCACCAGACGCACTTCCTGGGCCGGTATCGGGTTTTCACCCTTGAACATCGTGTTACCGATCTTCTCCAGCGTCCGGGGATCCTCGAAATCAACGACCTTGATGCGCCCGCGAATGCCCAGACGGGTGGAGATCGTGCCGTCCTGGGCTATCTCGACGCGGCCGTCCTCGGCACGAAAAGTGATTGGACCGGCTTCGGTCATGACCGGACTGCCGTCTGCGGAGATCAACTGGCCGGTTGCATCGAGCTTGAATGCGCCGCTGCGCGTATAGGCTTCGGTACCGTCGGGCATTTGCACGGCGAAAAAACCCTCGCTGTTGAGGGCCAGATCGAATTCGTTTCCGGTCATATGGACCGGACCGTCCGTGAAGTCGGTCCGAGTCGTGAACATGTCGACGTAGGAAATGGCGCGGTCCTGCGGCTCAAAGGCCGAGCCGTCCGCCACCGGCATGATGTATTCCGCGAAATGCAGATTCTGCGATTTGAACCCGGACGTATTGATGTTCGCCATGTTGTTGGCGATCACGTCCAGATGGTTCCGCAGGATCGATTGCCTTGATAAGGCAACTAGTTGAGCGTTCTCCATAGTGAACGGTTCCCTTCGTGCTCCCCGATTGAGCCGGCCAATCTCCCCAGATCCGCTGGCTCGTTAAGGTTAATGCACGAGGTGTGCCAGTTTTTAAGTCCTTGGGAAATCTGGGTAAAAAGCAAATGGGGCGGGTGCATGCGGCAAGAGATTCCGGCAGAAGTTAACCACTTGGCAATTTTTGCCTAGTGACTCGCGTTAATGGGCTGGTAACCATTCGTTAACCATTAACACTTTAGTAATAAATAAGCGCGCGCGAGCGCCTGCGGATCGGAGTGCGGAATGACGGATGAAAATGCCGCAGCCGGAGAAGACGGCGAGGATGGAGCTGAAGCTGGTGGCGGTGGCCGCAAGAAGAAGCTGATCCTTTTCGGCGGCATCGGTCTGGTGGTTCTGCTCGCAGCGGGTGGGGCGGGGTATTATTTTCTGATGGGATCTAGCGCGCCTGCGCCGGTTCCGGGAGACCCCGAGGCGCCTCAGCAAGTGCAAAAGCCGGTGGTCTTCTACGATCTGCCGGAAATGACGGTGAATTTGGCGACGGAAGGGCGCACGACCTATCTCAAGGTCAGGATTGCCCTGGAAGTCGAAAACCGCGCGATGATCGATCAGATCCAGCCGTATCTGCCGAGGATCCTGGATGCGTTTCAGATCTATCTGCGTGAGCTTCGCCCTGCGGACCTGGAAGGGTCTGCCGGTTTGTTCCGCCTGAAGGAAGAATTGCTCAGGCGGATCAATCTGTCGGTCTATCCGGCGAAAGTTGAAGGGGTGCTGTTCAAGGAAATCCTTGTCCAGTGACTTTATAGATGTCTGATATCGACGACGAAGACGACCTGTCCGAAGAGGACATGGCCGATGCCTGGGGAGCCGCTCTTGCAGAGCAGGGTGCGGGCAGTGACGACGACGATGACCTCGCCGCGGCGTGGGGTGCTGCTCTAGAGGAGCAGGGCGCTGGCAGTTCCGACGACATGGCGGCCCAGTGGGCGGCCATGATCGACGACAGCGAGCCGGATCTGGAAAACGCCACGCGCGGTGCCGATCGTGTTCTGAACCAGGAAGAAATCGACAACCTCCTCGGCTTCAACATCGAGGACACGATTGCGGGAGACCAGAGCGGCATCCGCGCTCTGATCAACTCGGCGATGGTCTCCTACGAGCGTCTGCCGATGCTCGAAATCGTGTTCGACCGTCTGGTGCGTCTGACGACCACATCTTTGCGCAACTTCACGTCCGACAACGTGGAAGTGTCGCTCGATTCCATCAGCTCGGTCCGGTTCGGCGATTACCTGAACTCCATTCCGCTGCCGGCTATTCTCGGTGTCTTCAAGGCCGAGGAATGGGACGGTTTTGGCCTGGTCACAGTCGAATCCAGTCTGATCTATTCGATCATCGACGTGCTTCTCGGCGGTGGGCGGGGAACCTCTGCGGTACGTGTCGAAGGCCGGCCTTACACCACGATCGAAACCGGTCTGGTTCAGCAGATGGTGGCGCTGATCCTGCAGGACGCCGAGCACGCCTTCGCACCGCTGTCGCCGGTTCACTTCAACCTGGAACGTCTGGAGACGAACCCGCGCTTTGCCGCGATCTCCCGGCCCGCCAACGCCGCCATTCTCGTCGAACTCAGAATCGACATGGAAGATCGGGGCGGGTCCGTCGAAATCATGATGCCCTATGCAACGCTGGAGCCGATCCGCGATCTGCTGCTGCAAATGTTCATGGGGGAAAAGTTTGGCCGCGACCCGATCTGGGAAGGCCACCTGGCGACTGAAATT
Source organism: Labrenzia sp. ATLA3 (assembly GCF_057180185.1). Classification (NCBI taxonomy): domain Bacteria; kingdom Pseudomonadati; phylum Pseudomonadota; class Alphaproteobacteria; order Hyphomicrobiales; family Stappiaceae; genus Labrenzia; species Labrenzia sp. ATLA3. The sequence continues at coordinate 491,608 of NZ_JBXUKV010000004.1, read as the reverse complement.
CACGCCGCCGAAGTCGAAGTCGATGCTGTTCTTTACGAAACTTACCTGCCACTCGGACGGGTGCTCAGTCTGGACGTCGGTCAGACGCTTGTCTTCGACAAGGAGCCGGCCGATCCGGTGACGATCAAATGCGGCAACATTCCCCTGACCGAGGGCACACTCGGCAAGGTGGACGATGCCATTGCCATCCGTGTCGCAAAGAATTTGCGCAAGCCAAAAATGACGCTGGCCGCCTTCGAACGCGCCATGCAAAGCGAAATGGGGGACCAATGAGCACATTGCCACTCGGAATGATCATTGAAGGACTGGTTGCTGTTCTTCTGGTGATCACCATCGGCTATTGCTTCACGCTGAACAGCCGCCTGCAACGGTTGCGAGCCGATGAAGAGGTCCTGCGGGCAACCATTTCGGAGCTGATGACGGCAACGGAAATTGCCGAGCGTGCCATTCTCGGCCTCAAGACGACCGCCGCGGAGGCTGACAAGACTCTCGGAAGCCGTCTTAAGCAAGCAGAAACCATGTCTCATACTCTCGCCGAACAAGTCGGCGAAGGTGAGTTAGTGTTTACCAGGATATCGCAGATTGCAGAGGCGGCCCGTTCGGCCGCACCGCAAAGAGAAGCGGTGACGAGAAGCGATCCCTATGCGGCCCCGCCGCAACTGGAGCCGCAACCGGCGCCGCAACAATATGCGCCTCAGGCTGCTGCCTATGCCCAGGCAGCTCCGGCCGTGGAGCCGGAGCGCCGCAGAAGCAGCCGGGCTTCCGATATCCGCAGTGCAGCGGCGGAGGCAACGGCGCGGCTGGAACAATTCCGTAAGAGGAACGGTGCTGCTGCATGAACCTGAGACTGCTGCCTTTGTTGGGAATCTCGGCAAGCGCTCTGCTGGCCCTGAAGCTGCTTGGCTTTGCGCTGGGTCCGCAAAGCAGCAACCTTCCCATCAATGGCGCAGTCGCACAGGAAACGCCGGGAGACGGCAACGGAAACATGGCTGAGCCAACCGGGGAGGCGGCCATGGACGGTCCACCGCCACCGCCGCCGCCGCCTGGTGGCGGAGTTCCTGGTGAACCGGCCTTGCCGGACAGTCTGGAAATCGGTGGTTCGGCCGCCGAGCGCGCGGTTCTGGAAAGCCTTGGCAGGCGGCGTGAAACACTGCAGGAGCAGGAAGGCCAGCTGGACCTTCGCGAGAAGCTGCTTCAGGCCACGGAAGAGCGCATTCAAAAGCGGGTCAACGAGCTGAAGAAGCTTGAGGAACGCATCGAGGCAGCGGTCGGACAGAAGCAGGAGCAGGAAGAAAGCGAGATCGCCGGCCTGGTGACCATGTATGAAAGCATGAAGCCAAAGGATGCCGCGCGGATCTTCAATCGGTTGAGCCTGCCGGTCCTGCTGAAGGTGGTGCGGCAGATGAAGCCTCGCAAGATGGCGGATATCCTCGGAAAAATGGATCCGGAAGCAGCCGAACGCATGACTGTGGCCATCGCCAATGCCTCTCCGATGCCTTCCGCGGACACAGAACCGACGCAGGCTCAGGCGCAAGTGCCGGAGGCGCTGCCGAAAATTCCGTCAAACTGACCGGAAAGGCCGGATTCCCGCGTACCGCGTAAGGGCACGTTAACAAGACCTGACTAACAATAGTGTGTTGGCGTCATCCGAGGACAGAGCATCTTGCCAGGACCTATCCTGACATACCAGACCGGCAGAATTCCCGCGTTTGCGGACGGGGTGCGCGTTTTCGCTCATCTGCTGGCTGCTGTCTGGCTTGGCCTTGTCTGTCTGACCGGGGTCGCCTTGGCCCAATCCGACAATCTTGAACCGGTCGATCTGAGCGTTTCCCAGGAAGAGGGCTATGGCCGTATCGTCCTGACCTTCAAGGATCGCACCCTGCTACCGATCTATGACGCGGTCATTACCGGCGGGGTCCTGCGGATCTCGTTCGAAGATCCGATCGACATCAATGTCGACGACGTTCCGCTGGACCTCGGCAATTACGTGACCATCGCCCGCCGTGACCCGGACGGCAGTGCCATCCGGTTTGCGCTGAAGAACCAGTTCCAGATCAATACGCTGGAAGCCGGTGAAAAGCTGTTTATCGACTTGCTGCCGCTGAACTGGCAGGGCTTGCCGCCGGGGCTTCCGGATGACGTCGTGCGCGATCTTGCCAAGCGCGCCGAAGAGGCAATGCGCAAGGTTCGTGCGCTTGAGCAGGCGCGCCTGAAGGCCCAGGAAGGTCCCGAGGTAACGCTGCATGTGGGCGAGCATCCGACGTTTACCCGTCTGGTGTTCGACTGGTCGATCAGGTTCGACACCGCTTTCGTGCGTGAAAACGACATCATCAAGGTGACGTTCAATCACCCTGCACAGCTCGACATTGCCCATTTGCGCGCGCATCTGCCCCAGGGCGTGATCGACGCGACGTCCTTCCTGGACCAGGGGAAGCTGAAGTTCCTGATGCGCGTCGAGCCGTCGGTCGACATCCGGGCGTTCCGTGAGGAACAGACCTATGTCATCGACGTGACGCCGGAGAACATGGAAGTCAACGATCCGGCAAATGCGCTGATCAACAAGGAACTGTCCGTCGAGGACAATGAAAACCGCAAGAACATGATTACCGCGCCGGGCCTGCGGGACATGCGCGAAGTCAAGAATCCGCGCGGAAATCCGCAGACCAAGGCAGCCTCGTCGGCGAGTGGCGGGGCGTTGAAGGAATCCAGGGCCGATGAATCGCCGGCCTATATCGTGGTTCCGCTTGAAAGCAGCAAGCCCGACGAAGGCGCGCAGGCTCCACAAACACCGCAGCCGTCGCCTGGTGAGGTTCCAGGCCCGTCCGCGTCGCTGCAGGCCGAGCCGGATCCGGAATCGGGCCGCGCTCAAGCGCCTGCTGAAACACAGCTTGCCATGGTTCCGCGCGCCAAGCCGCGCTTGCAGGACGATCCGCCGCCCGGGTTGGACGGCGGGATCGAGATCGCAGCCGCTGGTGTTGACGCACTCCCGACCGCTTCGGCGGTCGAAACGCTTCCTGCCCCCGAGCTTGTTGCCGCCGTGCTGCCGGTATCGGCTGACGCTTTGGCAGATGTGCTGACGACAGCTGCCATTCCTGCAACGGAGGCACCAGGCGAGACCGCGGCCGAAACCCAGTCCGGCGACGGCCCGATAACTGTTGCCCAGGCGACAGATCCCGGTGCTTTGCCACTGAACGAAGTGCTTCCGGAAGATGGCGAAATCGTCCGGGAGGCACCGATGCTGGATCTATCGACCCGGCAGATCAATGACCAGCAGCAGGAAGCAGCGCCCGAGAATAACGGTATTCCGACCCTGGAACCGGTTGAGGCGATGGACCAGGGCAGCCAGCCCGATGCGCCTGATGGTACGGCGCCGGTTCAGATCCTCAACTCTCCGACACTCGGCAGCGGTGAGGTTCCGGCCGGGATACAGCTTCCCGACCAGCAGCAGTCTGAGCCCGAAACCTGGCGTGCCACCGGTGGGCAGGAGTTGAACCAGCAGCGCCCGTCACCTGAACAGCCGCCGGAAAATTTTGCCCAAGAAGTCCGCAATTTCGTTTCCGCCGAGGCTCGGCGCATCGGCAACACAGTCCGGGTGGTGTTTCCGTTTTCCGAGCCGGTCTCCAGCGCGGTGTTCCGCCGCAACGACAGCATCTGGCTGGTGTTTGACACCGATGCCACGATCGACACCAGAGGGATGGTTTCGGCGCTGGCCGAAACAGCAGAAACCATCGATGTTCAGCAATACGAGGATTACCAGATCCTGCGTATGGATATGACCGATCCGGTGCTGGCCACCGTGGGGGTTGATGGAAACGCCTGGTCGCTTGTGATTGGCGATCTGATCCTGGAGCCGTCCATTCCGCTTCAACTGGAGCGGAACGTGCGGGGCGACGGTGGCTCCGTGCTGCGCGTCCTCTATCAGGATCCGCAGAATATCCGTCAGGTGACGGACCCCTTCGTGGGCGACACGATTTCGCTCGTCACCGGGTTTGGTCCGCCGCGGGGTCTGTTGAAGCCCCAGACGTTTGTAGATCTGGATGCGCTGAGTTCCGCTCAGGGCATTGCTGTCGTGCCCAAGTCCGATGGTCTGAAGATGAAGATCATCGGGGATGATGTGATCATCGAAAAGGAAGGCGGTCTTGCGCTTTCCAGCGATCGTTTGCGCGGCGGCACCGGTTCGAGAAGCACGATCGTCGATCCGGAGGAAAGCAACTTCATTGAATTCGTTTCCCTGAGCACGGAAGGCCCGGGCGCTTATCGCACCCGCCTGCTGGAGCTTCAGGATAAACTGGCGAAGGCTCAGCCAGGCAAGCGGCGCAAGGCGTTGATGGCACTCTCGCGGTTCTATCTGGCGCATCAGTTTGCGCAGGAAGCGCTGGGATTGATGAAGCTTGCGCTGGAGGAAGAACCTGCCCTGGCCGAAGACAGCTCGTTCAACCTCATGATGGGGGCTGCACAGACCCTGGCAAACCGGCCTGACATCGCGTTTGCGCATCTGAACCGGCCGGACCTGAAGAACAGCCCCGATGCTGCGGTCTGGCAGACGATTGTCGATGTCAAACTGGGCAACTGGACATCCGCCCGCATTGCAATGCCCAGAGGACGGGCCGTTGTCGGCAACTATCCTTCGGCGATCCAGACGGAATTCAAGCTCGCCGCCGCCCAGGCCATGGTTGAAGTCAACGATTTCGGCGTTGCCAACGGTATGCTGGCGGAGATCGAGCCTTCCGAAGTGACGCGGACGCAGGCCGCCCGCTACGATATTCTGCGTGGCCGCGTTGCCGATGCTTCCGGCCGCTCGCAGGAAGCGTTGACCGTGTTTGACCTCGTGACCAAGTCCGAGGATCGGCCGCGCGCCGCCGAAGCGGAATACCGCGCCCTCAGGATCCGGTACCGGGATGGTGAACTTACCGTCGATGAGGCCATCGACCAGCTTGCCGGACTGGCAACGTCCTGGCGCGGCGATGAAATCGAATTGAAGACCCTGCGGTTTCTGGCGCAGCTCTACGCCGAACAGGGCCAGTATCGCGAAGCGTTCGAAGCCATGAAATCGGCGGTTCAGGCCGAGCCCGATGCGGACACCACGCGGTTGCTGCAGGAAGAAATGAACGGCCTTTTCAGCGCGCTGTTCCTCGACGGCAAGGCGGATGAAATGCCGCCAGTGAAGGCGCTGGCACTGTTTTATGATTTCCGTGAGCTGGTGCCGATCGGTCGTCAGGGCGACGAGATGGTCCGCCTTCTGGCGAAAAAGCTGGTGGAAGTCGATTTGCTGGATCAGGCGACTGAATTGCTGCGCCACCAGGTCGACAATCGGTTGAAAGGTGGGGCCCGGGCGCAGATTGCAGCGGATCTGGCCGCGATCTACCTGATGGACCGCAAGGCCGAAGAAGCCTTGCGGGTGCTCAACCGGACGCGGCAGGCGAGCCTGCCTTCGACACTGGAGCGCCAGCGCAACATCGTTGAGGCCCGTGCGCTGACCGAAAGCGGACGTCCCGATCTTGCGCTTGAGCTGGTTCGCAACATGCGCGGGTCGGATGTCGACCGGCTGCGGGCGGATACCTTCTGGGCAGCTGAAAGCTGGAGGGACGCCGGTGAACAACTTGAAGCCATGCACGGCTCACGCTGGTCCGACAATATTCCGCTGGACGAGCTGGAACGCCGCGACATCCTGAGGGCCGCTATTGCCTATTCTCTGGCGGGCGATCAGCTCAGCCTGGAGCGGCTGCAAACGAAATACATGAAGAAGATGTCCGACAGCCCGGAGGCCATGGCCTTTGAGGTCGTCACCCGGCCGATTGAGGCGCAGGGCGTCGAGTTTCTCGAAGTTGCCAACAGTCTGGCCGATGTCGACTCCCTCGAAACATTCCTGAAGGAATACCGGCGCCAGTATATGTCGCCTGACCGCAGCCCGGATCAGTCCGCGGCTGGTCCTGTCACGGATGAGGCGGCGGGCTGAAGCTCAGCCCATTTGACGAAGATTTGGCGCAATATGCTGCTCTCGTTGCCGGGGCATGGCCGACCATACTCCAAGCAGTGCTGCTGAAAACGTGCACCACGAGTATCTGCTGTCGTTTCTGGACAGGCACCTGCTCGGATCGTGATGAGTTCGGGGCGGAGACGTTCGCTGTGGCTCAGCGCTATTACCTGTGCCGAGCACAGGCGGAACCATCACAAGGTGCGAAAATGTACGTGTATCAGGTGGCCGTTCCCAGGAGGGACTGCGACTGCGGCTCGTCAGGGTTCATGCGCGGCTTCTTGAGTTCGGACTTGTAGCGCATGACAAGTTCTGGAATAGAGCGGGTGCTCCGGTCCAGCCATTCGCAGCGCGCCTTCAGAAAATCGCGATAGGTCTTTTCGTGGATGCCGGTTTGCAGCATCAGGCGCATGATCGCACCGTCCGCATCGGATTTCAGAGTGTCTGAAACAACCTCGTCAGCCAGGTTGATCTTGCGACTGATCAGCCAGATCGCCGCATCGAGACGACCTTCTTCGAACAGCGTCCGCAGAATTGCATCGAAGGACAGTTCCCCATTGGCAATCTGGATGCTGGCTTCGTGGCGAGAATAGGTAACGCCGTCGAGATCGATACTGCCGTCGTGCCGTTCTTCGATGGTTTTCGCCAGACGCTGAAGCTCGCCCGTTTCCAACGCCTTCTTGAGGGGAGGTGGGATCAGCGGACAATTCGACTCCAGAATATCCATCTGGGTCTGAAGGAATTCCTCGTCTTCCAGCGCGCGCTTTGCGATGCCGGCGAGCACGTCGGCTTCGGTGTTTGCAAAGATGAGGAGGGCAAGCGTGCCGCGGACGGAAAAAGGAGCCTCCATATTGTGGAGGAGTTCATGCACCACATCGCGGCTGGCCCGAGCGATCAGGGTGTCGGACATTTCTTCGGAAAGATCAGACCTTTTTGCAGCGGCCTTGCGCTTGTCGTTGCCGCCGCCTTTTACGATCTGCATGAGACCGTTCTGGCTGATCATCGGCGAGCATTCGATCACCGGTTCCGACAGTTCGTAGTCTTCCTGGGCCAGTCTGTCAGCAAGGTCCGGGATGATGCGGTCTGTTTTTGCCAGGCGAACCACGAGTTCGTAGCGTGCGGCGCGGTCGAGCTGATCGAATACCGAAAGAACGATATGAGAGAACAGTTCCCGCTCCATCTCGCTCGGCTCGTTTTCTTCCGAACGCGCGTATTCACCGACGAGGGTGCGGATGAGCTTGGATCTCGCCTCCGGCTCTTTGATCCGGGCGAGCTGTTCTAACTGGTCTCTTAACACTGTCCTGCCGATATAAAAGATGGGGCGCAGATGTCGCGCTCTCATCTGTAACTATTACAGTTTCATCTTAATTTTCTTCTACTTTTAACGTCTTGGCTTGCTGTGTCAGCCGCCACCGAAACTCTTGACCAGAGAACCGGCCACGAGGTTCCATCCGTCGACGAGTACGAAGAAAATCAGCTTGAACGGAAGAGAGATTACCACTGGCGGCAGCATCATCATACCCATGGACATCAACACGGATGCAATTACCAGATCGATGATCAGAAACGGCAGGTAGAGAAGGAAGCCGATTTCGAAAGCGCGCCGCAATTCGGAAATCATGAAGGCGGGAATCAGTGTGGCCATCGACAGGTCTTCCGGGCCTTCCGGTGCTTCCTCAGCTCCCGACAATTCCTCAAACAGGGCGAGATCCTTTTCACGGACCTGGGACAGCATGAAGGTGCGGAAGGGGTCGGAGGCGCGTTCGAAGGCCTGATCCAGTTCAATGTCCCCGTCAATCAGCGGCTGAACGCCGGCGTCGTAGGAGGCCTGTAGTGTCGGCATCATGATGAAGGCCGACAGAAACAGGGCAAGGCTAACCATCACCATGTTGGGTGGAGCCGTCTGCAAGCCGATTGCAGATCGCAGCAGCGACAACACCACCACGATGCGGGTAAAGCTGGTCACCATGACGAGAATGGACGGCGCCAGCGACAGGACGGTCAGAAGGATGACCATCTGGACGGCGCGTTCCGTCAAGGTGGTGTCTTCGCCAAAACCAACCGAGATTTCCTGCGCGGCAGCCGGCCCGGCGAAAACCGCAAAGAGTGCGGTCAATATAAGTAGCAGGCGGAGAAGGCCGCCAGGGCTCCGGAGCGATGGGAAGCGTATCATCCGTTTGACTGTCCACCCAGTTCGTCCAGGATCTTCGCCATTTCTTCCTCGATCGGGTTCCTGTCGCCAAGACTGGCCGATGGTCTGACCGGTGCCTTGACCGGCGGGGCGGAGGTCGTCACGGGATTGCCTGCTGCCGGTGTGGGCGGTGTCACCGTTGCCGACGGGACGGGCGTTATCGTTGCCCCCGAGGTGTTGTCTTCTTCTGGATCTTCGGCGTGCTGCTCCGGCGTGCTGAAGCTTTCAGCCTGCGCCTGTTCCTGTGCCTGCACCACGGGCGCCGTTTCCGGAGCCATTGCCAAGGTTGGGGCAGAGGGTTCCGGAACATCTTCCAGAAGATCGCCAATATCCAGAGTAAGCTCGGGGGACGGGCTTTCCTTCTCGGCCGTTTGTGCCTCGGTCGCAGCGGTCTCTTCGATCGTCGTTCCTGCGGCCTGCACTGTCTCTTCCGTCGCATCCGCGCTGACTTCGGATGAGGCAGCCTCGTCAGTTCCTGCAGTGTCGTCTGCTGTCTGGTGCGCAGACAGTGTCAGGTCAGTCGCATCCGATGTGTCTTCCGGCAGCTGCGCGGCAAAAGCGGTCTGGTCCGGTGTCGTTGCGATTTCCTCAGGCGGGGGGGTGTCTTCCTCGGCGGGCTGGATGCTTGCCGCTGTCACCGTGGCCGCCGCGAGCACCGGTTCCACCTTCTGACCCTGTGGAACCTGCTCAACAGGTTTTAAAAGTGCGGTCTTGGCTCGGGCTGCGGGACCTGACGCCGGCGGCGAAATGGTGCCGCCATAAGACGGACGGTCCCGGGCTGTGAAAGGACGTGCGAGGGATTTCAAGGTGGATGTGGCCTTGCTTTCCTGCGGCGCTGATGCCGCCGAGACGTCTGGGCGCACCTCTGGTGCCTTTGCCGCCATGGCAGGTTCGCCCGACTGAATTTCGGGCTGCAAGCTAGCGGTGATTTCCACTTTTGCTTCACCGGCATCCTGGGGTACCTGAACCTCCTGCACCGGAGGAACAGGCGCGGCTGGTTTTGGCATCGCCTTGTTGAAGCCGTTCTGCGTCGCGGCGCGCAAGAGGTCGCTCGCGCGGTTCAAGCCCCCACCTGCTTCTAGAGTGGTCGTCTGCGCGGTCGCCGGTTGAGCGGACGGGGCTGCTGGTGCTGGAGCTGTCTGGGCTGCACGCGCTGCCAATGGTCGGGAAACCGTGGGTTCGGAGTAATTGCGCGATGGGGCTGTCGGCGTGGTTACCGGTGGCGGGGTCGGGCTCGCTGCGGACGGTGCCGACGCGGCAGACGGAGCAGGAGCAGCGGCGACGGGTGCCTTGTAGGCAGGTGCCACTGGCGTTGAAGGCTGTGGAGCCGGGGCAGGCGACGCCGCTAAGGCCGCAGCCAGCTGCGGCGCTGGCGAGGCTTGTTGCGGTACGGGTTCGGAAGCCTGCACAGGTGTGCGGGCCTGAACGGCGGGAGCGGCGGCTTCCTCGTCCGGAAGCAGTTCGTCAGGCCGCGCCGGAATTTCCGGCCCGGGCGCGAGTGGGGCCTTCACCGGCATGGCCATGCCTGAGGGTGCCTGGGCGTGGTGCCCGGTCCGGGCCTGGGGCAGGGGCGTGTTGCGGACGATGTTCTGCTCCACAACCACGTCGCTCGGTCCGCCAACGAGGATGAGATGTTCTATGTTGTCCCGGCGCACAAGCAGCAGACGACGCCGGGCATCGACCGTGGCGCTGTCCATAATGGCGATCCGGGGCTGCCGGTTGCGGCTCTGCGGGGCATTGGCGCCCATCAGGCGCTTCAGAATGAAAATGAAGAGGCCAAACAGCAGCAGCACAACGGCCAATGCCAGTATAACTGCGATTGCCTGCGTGATACCCCCGCTCACGTTGAATGTGGTCTCAATCCAATTGTTCATCTTATCCTCGTGCCGCCCCGCTTGCGGTGTAATCGCGTTTGCCGGTTACTCCGGCTTTTTGCCTCTATTGGGGAGCTTTGCCTTTATCCCCAGTAATTCCGGCCGCTGTGCCGGTGCAGGCTCCTGTGCCGCAAACCTCTCGGCTTTTTCGTGTTTCCCGGCTGTGGCGTGTCTGTTTTGGCGCGCCGGCACCGGTTCGGCAGCTTGCTGATCCGCTTCGAATCTCTCTAGGACTTGAAGTTAACAGAAGCAGGCAAATTTTGCCTGTTGGTGGCACGGCTCTTTTTGCGAAATGCAAAGGAATATTGCCTCCTCCACTGGTTTTTGAAGGTTTCGTGCGGCAAGTGGTAAATGGCTGTTAACCTTTCATTAACCATTTGAGCGGCAATCATTGCCGAGTTGGTTAACGAATGGTGAATCGGAATGGCCATAACGGATCTGCCGCTGTTCCAGGCGTTGAAATCCAAGATGCAGTGGCACCAGACGAGACAGAGCGTGCTGGCGCAGAACATCGCCAATGCGGATACGCCCGGTTACCTGGCGCGGGATGTCAAGGAGTATTCCTTCAAGGACCATATCGGCCGCCAGTCGCTTAACCTGTCAACGGAGACGACGGCGTCCGGGCATATTCGCGGCAGTCTTGGCGCGACGAATTCGGCAAAGGTCGAGGAAGAAAACAGCTTCGAAGTCACGCCGAGCGGCAACAGTGTCAATCTGGAAGAGCAGATGATGCAAATCACCGAGAACCAGATGGACTTCCAGGCCGCAACGACGCTTTACACCAAGGGACTGGGTCTCATCCGGACGGCACTTTCCAAAAGTGTATGAGGCAAGGCAGCACAAGCTAAAGGACCGATAACATGGACCTGATCAAATCCCTGTTCATCTCGGCAAGCGGGCTGAGAGCACAGAACGGGCGCATGCGCATCATCGCGGAGAACATCGCGAACGCGAACTCCACCGCGAAGACCCCGGATGAACTGCCGTACCGGCGCAAGATCCCGACCTTCAAGAGCCATTTCGACAAGGAAATGGGCGCGGATGTGGTCGAGTTGGGCAAGGTTGCCGAAGACAATACGGATTTCCGCTCGGTGCTGATGCCCGGCCACCCGGCTGCCGATGCCAATGGCTACGTGCTTCAGCCCAACGTCAACACGTTGATCGAAACAACGGACATGCGCGAGGCGCAACGGTCCTACGAAGCCAATCTGAACGTCATCGATTCCACGCGGAAGATGCTGCAGCGGACCATCGATATCCTGCGTGCCTGAGCGGCAGTCATAATTCGGCAAGGGAGCCAAAACCATGTCTACTCCATCGATCGCAAATAACGCCTATCAGATGGCCGCCAAGCTGCAGCAGCAGGCGCGGGCGATCGAGGACAAGGCGGGTGCTCCGGAAGCTGCCGGTCTCGATTTCAGTGCTTTGGTGAATGAGGCCGTCGGAGGCGTTGTCGACAAGGGCCGTGTGGCCGATGACAAGGCTGTCGGCATGATCGAGGGCAAGTCGGATGTGGTCGACGTGGTCACCGCCATCGCCGAGACCGAAGTTGCCCTGGAAACGATGGTCGCCGTGCGCGACAGGGTGATCTCCGCCTATGAGGAAATCATGCGGATGCCGATCTGATATGAAGCGGCGCAGGGGGCTGTCATGACCGGTGGTGAAGTTCTCGATCTCGCACGGGAAGGCGTCTGGACCATGATCCTGGTGGCAGGGCCTGTGATGATTGTCGGGCTTCTGGTGGGCGTCGTCATTGCCCTGTTCCAGGCTCTGACGCAGATCCAGGAAATGACGCTGGTTTTCGTGCCCAAGATCCTTGCGATCTTCGTGACAATCCTGATCTCGCTGCCGTTCATGAGTCAGGTTCTGGAGGCCTTCATGAGCAGGGTTGCCGAAATGATCCTGACCACCGGTTAGGACGTGGCCCTTCATGACCATTCAGCTGGATTATCTGCCGAACGTCGCTGCAATCTTCATGCTGATGTTCGCGCGTCTGGGCACAATGGTCATGCTGCTGCCTGCGCTTGGCGAAAGCACGATCCCGACCCGGTTCCGGCTGACCATCGCCCTGGCGCTGACCATGGTTCTTTATCCCGTAGGGTCGCAGTATTACCCGGCCGACGTGACGTCAAACACCTACCGCATGATTGCGCTTCTGTTCGGGGAAGTGGCCATAGGCCTCGGCATTGGTCTGTGCGCCAAGATGATCACATCCGTTCTGCAGATCGCGGGCATGATCATGGCAAACCAGTCCGGCCTCGCGTTTGCGCTCGGCACGGATGTCGCCAACCAGGGCCAGCAGGGCGCTCTGTTCGGCAACTTTCTGTCGATCCTCGGCATCACGCTCGTTTTCGTCAGCGACAGCCATTACCTGGTGATTGCCGCGCTCCACGACAGTTTTACGCTCTTTCCACCGGGGCTGGGTGTGCCTGTCGGCGATTTTTCCCAGAACGCGGCGGAAACCGTCGCGCATGTGTTTTCCATAGCGGTGCGCATGAGCGCGCCTTTTCTGGTTGTCGGTCTGGTTTTCTATTTCGGCCTTGGCTTGCTCAACAAGCTGATGCCGCAAATGCAGATCTTCTTTATCGCCATGCCCGTGAATATCGCGATCGGGCTTTTCATGCTCATGGTGCTGATCACGACCCTGATGATGTTCTATCTGGATCATTTTCAGCAAGCACTCGGCAAGTTCATCGTGGGGTAGCGCTGCGCAATGGCAGACAATAGCGACGACTCTGAAAAAACAGAGGACCCCACGCACAAGCGCCTGAAAGAGGCGCATGACAAGGGGGACGTACCGAAATCTCAGGAAGTCAGCACCTGGTTCACTCTGGCCGGGGCAACGCTGATGATTGCGATTTTCGCACCCAGCACCGCCGTGTCGCTTGGGGGCATGATGAAAGGCTACCTGGAGCATGCGCACCAGATCGCGGTGGACGGATATGCGCTCAAGGCCTTGTGGCGGGACACAGGTCAGTCGGTCGCCCTTATCGTCGGCTTTCCGCTTCTGGCCCTGGTGATCATGGCTGTTGCGGGCAATCTCGTGCAGCACCAGCCACTGCTGACGGCGGAGACGATCAAGCCGAAACTGTCCAAGGTCTCGCCGGCGTCGGGGTTCAAGCGCCTGTTTTCGTCCGAGAGCCTGGTGAACTTCGCCAAGGGCATGGTGAAGATAGCAGTCGTCGGTGCCATCATGGTGGCCGTGATGTGGCCACACCGCGATGAAGCGGAAGTCATGGTGTTTGCCGATACGCACATCATTCTGGAGGAAGCCAGGGTTCTTATCCTGCAGCTTCTGTCCGCCGTTCTGGCGGTGATGACCGTCGTCGCCGGAGCCGATTTTATCTATCAGCGCCACAAATGGTTCAACAAGCAGAAGATGTCGCTGCAAGAGGTCAAGGAAGAATACAAGCAGACCGAGGGCGATCCGCAGGTCAAGGGCAAGATCCGTCAGTTGCGCATGGAGCGCTCGCGCAAGCGCATGATGGCTGCCGTGCCGCAGGCAACAGTGGTGGTGACGAACCCGACGCACTATGCTGTGGCGCTGAAATACGAAGAGGGCATGGGTGCACCGCTCTGTCTTGCCAAGGGAACGGACGCGACCGCGCTCAAAATTCGTGAAGTTGCCAAGGAAAGCGATATTCCGGTCGTCGAAAATCCGCCCCTTGCACGAGCACTTTATGCGACGGTCGACATCGATCAGGAAGTTCCTGAGGAGCACTTCAAGGCGGTTGCCGAAGTCATCGGCTTCGTCTTCCGCATGCGCAAGCGCGCGTCCTGGCGCTCCAACTAAGTTGCTCTCAAGGAGAGCGGACTGAAAAAGTCCGCAGCAAACAAGTGAATTTCAACAGGACTTGGTCGCATATCAGTTGAAATCGGTTATTAAGCACAGAATGCTTATGAACGGCCCCTTCAAGAACCGAATCGGGCCCGGGAGACAGGATTGATGAGTGACATGGACGGGGCGCCGAGCGGGCCAATGATCAGCCGCCCGGAACGTTCCGGGAATATAGGCCTTCTCATAGGTCTCGCACTGCTGCTCGTCGGCGCTGCTGCTGCCTTTGCGGTCATGGACCGCGAAGTGGCGCAGCCGTTTATTCTTGCGCTGCTCGGTATCCTGGCCGTCGTCGGCGTTTTCTGCCTGTTTGCCGGAGCCATCGGGTTTCTGCGTCTGTCCGCCCGCCCGGGCGAAGCCAACCCGCTGGCGTCCGCTTTTGTCGATACGCTCGAGGACGGGGCGCTCATTACCGATCTGGATGGCAGGCTCGTCTATGCCAACAAGGCCTATGCGGATCTGACCGGCGCTGAAACCGCTGCCGACATCCGCGTGGTCGAGCGCGTGTTTTCGTCCGACCCGGATGCCACCGACGCCATTTTCCGCCTGTCGCAGGCCATGCGCGACAGCCGCAGGGCGCAGGAAGAAATTCGCATGCCGTTCCCGCTCGGCCGGTCGGACGGCACGGCGCGCTGGTACCGGGTGTCGGTGCGGCCGCTGCAAGTGTCCAAGGAGCGCGGTGGCGGCAAGCCCATGGCGGTCTGGCAACTGGCGGACATCACCCGCGACCGGGCCGAACAGGAGAACTCGTTCCAGGAACTGCAACGGGTTATCAACTTCCTGGATCATGCCCCGGCCGGCTTCTTTTCCTGCGATGCGGAAGGGCGCATCGTCTATCTGAACGCAACGCTTGCCGACTGGCTCGGTTACGATCTTGCCCAGTTCGATGCTGGCGATCTGGATCTGTCGAGCATCGTGCGCGGCGACGGCACCGAGCTGATCCGTTCCATCAAGGGACAGGCAGGAGACGTCAAGAGCGAGACCTTCGATCTCGACTTCGTGACGCGCAATGGCCGGGGTCTGCCAGTGCGTCTGCTCCACCGTGTGCCTTTCGGCGAGAACGGTCAGCCGGGCGACAGCCGGACACTGGTGCTCAACAGGTCGCGCGGTGAGGAAGCCTCCGAAGCGCTACGGGCGGCTGAGGTTCGCTTTGCCCGTTTCTTCAACAACACCCCCATTGCCATTGCCTCGCTCGACAAGGAAGGCCGGGTTCTGAGAACCAATGCGCCGTTCCTGAAACTGTTCGGTGCCGTCGACTCGGATGACGAATCTCCCAAGCTCGAGGCCTATGTTGCCGAGAGCGGGCGCCGGGAACTGGCGAAGTCTCTGCAGGCCGCAGCAAATGGTATCGGCGAGATAGCCCCCATCGACATTCCGCTGGTCGAGGGCAACGATCCGCGCTCCGCGACCTTCTATGTCTCCGCGGTGCAGGAAGGCGAGGGCGACGGCGAAGCGGCCATTGTCTATGCGCTGGAAACCACCCAGCAGCGGGCGTTGGAAGCCCAGTTCGCCCAGAGCCAGAAGATGCAGGCCATTGGTCAGCTGGCCGGCGGCGTCGCGCATGACTTCAACAACGTCCTGACCGCCATCATCGGCTTTTCCGATCTGCTGCTGGCCAGCCACCGGCCGACCGATCCGTCCTTCCAGGACATCATGAACATCAAGCAGAACGCCAACCGCGCCGCCGGCCTGGTGCGGCAGCTGCTGGCCTTCTCGCGCCGTCAGACGCTGCGTCCGCAGCAACTGGAGCTGAACGACGTTCTTGCGGATCTCTCCATCCTGCTGGATCGCCTGCTGGGCGAGAAGCTGGAGCTGAAGGTGATCCATGGTCGCGATCTGTGGCCGGTGATGGCCGATCTCAACCAGCTCGAGCAGGTGATCGTCAATCTGGCGGTTAACGCCGGCGATGCGATGTCCGACGGCGGCCGTCTGACCATTCGCACGCGCAACGTCAGTGAAGCTGAAAGCACCCAGTTCGAGAACACGCGCGGCATGCCTCCGGGCGAATATACCTTGGTCGAGGTGGACGACACCGGCCACGGCATTCCGCCGGACGTGATGGAAAAGATCTTCGATCCGTTCTTCTCTACCAAGGAAGTGGGCAAGGGCACGGGCCTCGGACTGTCGACGGTTTACGGAATTGTCAAACAGACGGGCGGGTTCATCTTCTGCACCTCCGAAGTCGGTGTCGGCACCACGTTCCGCCTGTTCCTGCCGCGCTACATTCCCAAGGTTGTGGAGCAGAAAAAGCCGGAGCCCAAGGAAAGCGAACCGGAAAAGGTCAAGGATCTGACCGGCTCAGCCTCCATCCTTCTCGTGGAGGACGAGGAGGCGGTGCGGGCCTTCGGCGCCCGTGCGCTCGCCTCGCGCGGGTACACGGTCTACGAGGCTGGCTCGGGCAACGAGGCGCTTGAGGTCATGGAAGAGACTGACGGCAAGATCGATCTGGTGGTCTCCGATGTGGTCATGCCGGAAATGGACGGGCCGACACTTCTGGTCGAGCTGCGCAAGACGCGCCCGGATCTGAAGATCATCTTCGTTTCCGGTTATGCCGAGGACGCCTTCGAGGAAAACCTGCCTCCGGGCGAAAAGTTCTTCTTCCTGCCCAAGCCCTTCACGCTGAAGCAGCTGGCGACGACCGTAAAGGATGTCTTGAACGGATAGGTCGATCTGGTCCAGACTTGCCTCAACACCATCCGTTCGAGGCAAGAAGTCCATGCAGCTTCCAGATTTCATCCGAAAGTTTCCCGCTCTCGATGTTCCCTTTCCCGAGGACGTTGTCAGATCCTACGCAGTGCGCTCGGACACCGGGCTGGTCGTTTTTTTCGATTTCGTGAAAGACATGGACCTGCCTCCGCATTCGCATCTGGCGCAATGGGGCACTGTCCTGAGCGGCGAGATCGAATTTACCATCGCTGGTGAAACCAGGAAGATGGGGCCGGGCGCTATCTACGACATTCCCAGCGGGGCGGAGCACAGTGCGGTCATCAAGGCCGGAACCAAGGTGATTGATGTCTTCGAGGAGCCTGACCGCTATCCGGTCAAGGGATAGCACTTGATACAGGCCTTGGGCGTTGCCGCCTGCCACTGCGTTGCGCCGGTTCAGCTCTGACGGCATTCGGATGAGGATTGCAGTTACCCTTCCATCCTGAATGCGCTAGAGGAAGGTCACGAAAGGCTGTCTGCGACGAAAAGGGCTGACACGTTGACCGCACATCATGCATCTGGTGAAGGTGTTCCGGGCAAGGATGCAACAGCTTTCGACCAGGAGGCATCCTGGCGGCGGCTGATATCCGTCTTTGGCAGCATTGGTCTGCTGTCTTTCGGCGGTCCGGCTGCACAGATCGCGCTGATGCACCGCAAGCTGGTTGACGAGACCGGCTGGCTTTCCGAAAAAAGCTACGTCAACGCGCTCGGGTTCTGCATGTTGCTGCCCGGGCCGGAAGCCATGCAACTTGCGACCTATTCCGGCTGGAAAATGCGCGGTGTTCCCGGTGGGCTGCTGGCGGGGCTCCTTTTCGTCGTGCCCGGCGCACTCGCGATCTTCGCTCTTGCTGCTATCTACGGAACTTTCGGCAATGTGCCGCTGGTCAGTCAGCTCTTTCTGGGCATCAAGGCGGCCGTTCTGATTGTGGTTCTGGAGGCTCTGCTGCGCCTTTCCAAACGCGCGCTCACCATCAGGCGGCAATGGGTGATTGCGGCCCTGGCCTTTGTTGGCATTTTCTTCCTGTCTCTGCCTTTCCCCCTGATTGTTCTGGTTGCCGGACTTTACGGCGCGGCGTTCAGCGGGGCGCGGCCGGCAAGCGGCGGGAAGACTGCTGTTGTTATTGCCACACCGTTTGCGAAAACGCTTCGGACGGTGTGTCTCTGGCTGTTCATCTGGATCGCGCCGCTGGCAGTGCTGGGTCTGGCAAGTGGCGTGCCTTTGCTGGCGGATATCGGCTGGTTCTTTTCCAAGCTCGCAGTCGTCACATTTGGCGGCGCCTATGCGGTGCTCGCCTATATGGCCCAGGATGTGGTCGCCATTCACGGATGGCTGAGCGCGGGTGAAATGATGGACGGGCTCGGCCTTGCGGAAACGACCCCGGGGCCTCTCATTCTGGTGACCCAGTTCGTCGGCTTTCTGGCGGCCTTTCACGAGGGAGGCCTGCTCCTCGGTCTTGCTGGCGGGTTGGTTGCGCTCTGGGCGACCTTCGCTCCTTGCTTTCTCTGGATTTTTGTAGGCGCACCCTACATCGAGTGGATCTCTGCGCAGCCAAGGCTCAAGTCGGCATTGTCGGCCATCGTGGCAGCGGTGGTCGGCGTCGTGCTCAACCTGTCGGTCTGGTTCGCGCTGCATGTCTTCTTTGAGGTTGTCACCGCCACGAAGTGGGGTGTCGTGACGCTCTGGATCCCGGACCTTGCCAGTCTCGACTGGCGCGTGCCGGTGCTGGCGGCGTTGTGCGGCCTGTTGCTGCTGCGCTTCCATGTCGGTCTGATCTGGGTGCTGTTGACCGCAGCGCTCGGCGGCGTGTTTCTGTCTCAGATAGGTTAGGGTGTGGACCCATAAAGGACGACGAAAACGCATGAGACATGGCGAAACCGCGTCAGGAGGTGGCGCGGAGCGGGCTTGATCCCCGGTCATGCATGCTGACGACACGCGATGAAGCCATTTGATGTCTTTCGGATTTGACCGGATTGGTCCTCCTCAGCGTTGCGAAAGCTTGAAAATGAGTCACATCTCCTGCGCTTTCGCGCCTTGACGAAGACCAATCCGCCTCAAACCGTTTCATCTTCCTTTATGGGGCCACGCCCTTGGGCTACTCCCAGGGCGCGAAGGTCTTCTCCGTCGAGAGCGCGTTAAAGCGCTCCTTCAATTCGGTCATAAAATGAGTCCGGTCCTGATTCCAAGTTATTGGTTCCCCGACGAAAATATCGCAGAAGAACGGGACCAGCAGGAACGACCCCTTCGGCAAGGCCTTGCCGAGGCCATGGGTGAAGACGGGCACCACCGGTGCTTCCGGAAACCGTTCGGCAAGAAAGGAAACACCTTTCTTGAGATCCGTCATCTGTTCCGGTTCGCCGCGCGATCCTTCCGGAAACAGGATCAGAACCTTGCCCTGGCGCAGGACCTCGTAGCAGCCTTTCAGCGGGTCGATATTTTTCTCCTTCCGGCCTCGCTCCACCGGAATGATGCCGAGGACATGTTCCGACAGCCAAGCCTTGAGCGGCGATGAGAAGAAATAATCGGCTGCGGCCACCGGCTTGATGTCCTTCAGCTTCGACAGCGGCATCAAGGCCATCAGCACCATCGTGTCGAGGTGGCTGTTGTGATTGGCGACGATGATGGCCGGACCGCTCGCCGGCAGCAGCTCCTTGCGGCGCACGTTCAGCCCCAGCAGGAAAAGGACGGCGATCTTGACGAAGATATAGAAGATCTTCTGGAGCATCAGTGGAGGTTCCTGAATGCTGACAATCGAGCGCTTGTTCCAGGTTCGTCCTCTCTATGGTCACCCCGGACGCAACGAAGCGGAGATCCGGGGCCGGGGAACCCAGGCGCATGATCAGTGGCTGCACCTTTCAGCCGATTGAACGGCTCCCCGATCCCGGCTCGCGCTGCGCTTGGCCGGGATGACGAGAGGAGAGGAGCGTGAGCATGGAGAAGAGAGAAAGAGAAGCCTGTCAACTGCGTGCGCAGCGTGAAAGCGGTCATCCTGACATCCTCTTCAGTAATAGAAATAACGGGTGAAGTGGAAGAACAGCGGTGCGGTGTAGGTCAGGCTGTCGATACGGTCGAGAATGCCGCCGTGGCCGGGGATCAGGCTGCCAGTGTCCTTGACGCCGAGATCGCGCTTCAGGGCCGATACGGTGACATCACCGACAAAACCGGCCACCGGGATTAGCAGGCCTGCGGCGGCAGCGTGGATCATGTCAAAGGGCGTGACAAGCGGCGCGGTCAGAAGCGCCAGCACGAAGGTGGTCGCGACGCCGCCCAGAAAGCCTTCCCAGGTCTTGTTGGGACTGACGCCCGGAATGATCTTGTGTCGGCCGAGCAGTTTGCCCCAGGTGTATTGGGCCACGTCATTGAACTGCGTCAGGAACAGGAGATACAGCAGCAGGCCCGGCCCACCGGTGCTGTTGGTCTCGGTCGCCGGCAGGATCAGGAGGAAGGCCGCATGACTGATGGAGAAGACGCACAGCATCAGGCCCCAGTTGAGTGTGCCGACGGCCCGCAGGAAGCCTTCGGTCTGCTGGGTGAGAAGGCTGACAAAGGGCAGGAACAGGAACATGTAGACAGGAATGAACACGGCAAACATGCCGTAGTAGCTGTCATAGACCCAGAAATACTGGACGGGGATCGACAGATACGCCCAGAACAGCACCCGCCTGTCGGCCCGGCGGGTGGGGATCATCGAGAAATATTCCTTCAGCGCGAGGAAACTGATCAGCGCAAAGACGATGATCGAGACCGTGTTGCTGACAAGAAACGAGACGGTGAAGATCGCCACCATCACCCACCAGCTGACGGTGCGCTGCACCAGTTCGCTCATGTTCCTGGCGGAGCGCTTCGAGATCACGAAGACAATGAGGCTGGCAAGGCAGAGCACGCCCCAGATACCAATCAGGGCCCAATGGATGGTCAGGAGGTTCATGCGGATTGTTTCTCCCTGATCGCGGCTCTTGCACGGTTGAAGACGGTCACTGCGGACAGCACCAGTCCGGCGCTGAAGAGGATCTGGTAAAGCAGAGGTGCGGTAAGCCCGAGTGCGATCAGAAATCCGCAGAGGCCGAAAAGAACCGCCCGGTCACTTTTGCCGAAGGGACCATCATACCGCCGGCTTGCACCGATCTGGACGCCGATCACGCCGGTCATCTCGCCGATGAGTGCCAGCACCACCACCCCGACGACAATCGGTCCATCGACAAAGGGCAGGAGCGCGAAGGGCAGGTAGAGCGCTGCGTCGGACAGAACATCGCCCAGCTCGTTGAGCACCGCGCCGAGGTCGGATTTCTGGTCGTGCTCGCGCGCCAGCATTCCGTCGATGGCATTGAGACCCATGCGGATGAAGAGAACCAGCGGCAGCAGGATCAAGGGCAGGAAAGCGCCGGGAAACATCCAGAGCAGCACACCTTCGCCTACCGAAAGCCCAAGAGCTGCCAGCGTCACCTGATTGGCGGTCACCCCGTTTGCCGCGAGCGATCTGCACAACGGCCGAAGCAGGTCCTGAAAGCGGGATTTCAGTTGGTAAATCGTTGGCATTGCGTGTGCTTTCCCGAGTGATTCCAGGAAAGATATAAGGACAGGCCCGCAGACGCACGCGCCAATTTAGGGGACTGCTGCCAGTTGCTGACATGGCATTGCCGACGCGCGTGGTGCTGCTGTCCGGTTCTCCCGGCAGGCTCAGGTATCGGTTTCCTGCGTGGCGGCGAGGATCGTGCGGGCACGGATGCGAACAGGCTCATCAACCATCGCCCCGTCAACGTTGGCAGCGCCGTCTCCCGAGGCGAGAACACGTCTGGCCCACGCGATTTCGTCCTGACTCGGGGCGAAGGCGCGTCTGATCTCGGCAACCTGCTTCGGGTGAATGCAGAGCTTGCCTGTCATGCCGAGATCGCGCGCATGGGCAGCGTCCGCCAAAGTCTGCGCAGGATCGTCGAGCTGAGCCGTGACGCCATCTATCGGGCCGGCAATGCCGGCTAGCCGGGAGGCCAGAACCAGTTCGGAGCGCACTGGCAGCAGCACGTCTTTCAAGTGGGCGCAGCCGAGGTCGGCGCAATAATCGATGGAGCCGAAGGCCAGCCGAACGACCCCATCGGTGCTCGCAAGGCGGCGAGCATTGGCAAGCCCCCTGGCGCTTTCAACGAGCGCGATGATCGGCACCGCGCCACCCAGAGAGGCGTGGAGGGCCACAATCTCATCCGGGTCTTCCGCCTTTGGCAGAATGACGGCAGTGGGCATCGATTGGCGAAGGGCAAGCACATCTTCCTCATGCCATGCGGTCCCAGCTGCGTTGATGCGGACGAAGACGGGTTTGCCGGTAAAGCCCGTCGTCAGATTGGCGCGGGCAATGTCCTTCTTGGACGCGGGGACGGCGTCTTCCAGGTCCAGGATAATCGCGTCGGCTTGTGTCTCGGCAGCTTTTGCGAACCTGTCAGGCCGGTTTGCCGGAACGAACAGCGGTGCCTTTACTGCCGTCACCATGTGGCTACCGATTCCATGGCAACCGGGCCGCCAAGTTGCGCGGTCCAGAGCTTCATGGTTTCGCCCTCCGCTTGCGCATTCACCGTGAAATCTGCCGTGTCGAATATGGCCGAGAGACTGCGGAACTGGAACGTTTTCGGCGCTTGCTCTTTGAGATCTGCCGCGAACTGGCACAGCAGCGTTGCCTGCAAGGGCCCGTGAACGATGAGGCCGGGATAACCTTCGACGTCGCGGACATAGTCCTTGTCATAGTGGATGCGATGGCCGTTGAAGGTCATGGCCGAGTAGCGGAAGAGGTAGGCAGCCGACGGCGTGATCTGGACAGCGTGCTCGCCAGCCGGGGCAGCCTCCGGAGTTGTTTTGGCGGCGGCATCGCCCTGCGCCTCGCGATAAACGATGTCCTGGCGCTCGCTCAAGACAGGACGGCCATTTGACGTGAGTTCGTGGTTGACCGTGACGAAACAGAGCGGGCCGGTGCGCCCCTGTTTCAGGACCACGTCCTTGACGGTCGAGACCCGTCTGATCTCTTCGCCAATGCGGATGTCATCGTGAAAGGTAAACGCACCGCCAGCCCACATGCGTCGGGGCAGAGGCACGGGGGGCAGGAACCCGCCGCGGGCGGCGTGGCCGTCCGGCCCAAGACCAGCGGTCGGGACCGTGGGCTGGGCAAGGCAGAAATGGATCAGCAGCGGCGCGACGTCGCCTGGATTTTCGGTGGGGGGCTCGCCGGACGTCCTGTCGAAGGTTGCATTGAACTGGCGAACCAGTGCCGGGCTCAGCACCTCCGAGGACCTGTCGTCGTGTCCGATCCAGCCGCGCAGATGGTCAATGTCGAGGTGCATGGTCATGCCTCCAGAGGCTTCAGGGCCGGGATCGGGCCGTAGCTGCGTTGTTCACCTGAAAAGAGGGCAGCGGGGGCCGGGAAGGAGACAGGCCCGTTCGGGCTGTCCACGGTGATCCGCCTCAGATGCGGATGAGTCGACAGGCCTTCCATGTCGTTGACGGAGGCCAATGCGATGTTGGCGTCTGTCAGCTGCCTGATGGCCGTTGCTGCGTCTAATTTCGCAAAGGCTTCGGCAACCGCGGCGTCCGTTTCCTTGCGGTTGTTCACCCGTGCCACATTGGTTGCAAACCGGGGGTGGGTTCCAAGTTCGGGTTTTCCGATAAAGTCGCTGCAAAGGGTTCGCCATTCGCGGTCGCTTTGAATGGCGATCAGGATTGCCGGGCCTTCTTTCGGCCGGAAGACACCGTAAGGTGCGATCGAGGGATGGGCGAGGCCGACCCGCTGCGGGCTCTTGCCACCTTCATGGTTGAGAAGCGGCACAGTCAACCAGTCGGCCAGAACATCGAACATGGAAACGGAGATCTGCGTGCCCTTGCCGGTGATGCCACGCTGAATCAGAGCTTCCAGAATGGCGGTATAGGCCGTTGCGCCAGTGGCGATATCGACGATGGAGATGCCGACACGGGCCGGTTCGTTCGGTCCGCCGGTAATCGAGCAAAGGCCGGTTTCCGCCTGGATCAGCAGATCGTAGGCCTTGCGGCCGGACATCGGCCCGGTTTCGCCGAAGCCACTGATGGAACAGGTGATCAGGCGCGGATAATCCCGCACCAGCCGGTCCGGATCAAAACCGAGCCGGGCCAGGGCGCCGGGCTTGAGGTTCTGGATCAGAACATCGGCTTCCGCGATCAGGCTCGCCAGCTTTTGCTTGCCCTTGTGGGAGGCAAGGTCCAGCGTGAGGCTGTCCTTGCCCCGGTTCAACCAGACGAAATAACTCGACTGTCCGTTGGCGACATCGTCATACCCCCTTGCGAAATCACCCTCGGGCCGTTCGATCTTGGTGACTGCGGCCCCGGCATCAGCCAGCCGGGAGCTGGCGTAGGGGGCGGCGACCGCCTGTTCAATGGCGACAACCTTCACGCCCTCCAGCGGCAGGACCATCAGAACGACCTCGGCAGGCCAAGCACATGCTCGGCGACATAAGACAGGATCAGATTGGTGGAGATAGGTGCCACCTGGTAAAGCCGCGTTTCGCGGAACTTGCGCTCGACGTCATATTCGCAGGCAAAGCCGAAGCCGCCATGGAACTGGATGCAGGCATTGGCTGCTTCCCAGCTTGCCTTCGCGGCCAGATATTTGGCCATGTTGGCTTCCGCTCCGCAGGGCGCGCCTGCGTCGAACAGGCTGCAGGCCTTGTAGCGCATGAGATTGGCCGCCTCGAGTTCGATGAAGGCTTCGGCAATGGGGAATTGCACCCCCTGATTCTGGCCGATCGGACGGCCGAAGACTTTCCGCTCTCGCACATAGTCTGTCACCTTGTCGGTGAACCAGTAACCGTCGCCGATGCATTCGGCAGCAATCAATGTGCGCTCTGCGTTGAGGCCGGTGAGGATGTATTTGAACCCCATGCCTTCCTCGCCGATGAGGTTTTCTTCCGGGATTTCCAGATCGTCGAAAAACAGCTCGTTGGTCTCGTGGTTGACCATGTTCAGGATCGGGCGCACTTCCATTCCCGATTTCATGGCCTGTCTGATATCGACGAGGAAGATCGACAGGCCTTCCGATTTTTTCTGTACATCGGCAAGGGGCGTCGTACGCGCCAGAAGGATCATCAGGTCGGAATGCTGCACACGGCTGATCCAGACCTTCTGGCCGTTGACGACATAACGGTCGCCCTTCTTCACGGCGGTGGTCTTGATCTTTGTGGTGTCGGTGCCCGTGCTCGGCTCGGTCACGCCCATGGACTGCAGGCGCAGCTCGCCTCTGGCGATTTTCGGCAGGTATGTCCGCCGTTGTTCCTCCGACCCGTGCCGCACCAGTGTGTTCATGTTGTACATCTGGCCGTGACAGGCACCGGAATTGCCGCCCGCTCGGTTGATTTCCTCCATGATGACCGAGGCCTCGGTGAGCCCGAGGCCGGAGCCGCCGTAGTCTTCCGGGATCAGCGCCGCCATCCAGCCTTCGTGCGTCAGAGCGTTGACAAATTCCTCCGGATAACCGCGTGCCTCATCGATCTTGCGGTGATATTCGGCGGGAAACTGGGCACACAGCGCGCGGATGCCGTCGCGAATTTCCTGGTAGGTGTCGGTTTGGCTAGTCATGTCGGCTTTTCATCTGGGTGTTTGGTGACCTCAGTTAAGCCGGTGGACTGATATTGAACAAATATATGTTTTGGATAGTTTCCATACAATTTTGATATGATAGTTTGTGGGAATGGATATCCGCCAACTCCGCTACTTTCAGGAAATCGTTGCGCAGGGCTCGCTGACACGGGCCGCCGAAAGCCTGCATGTGGCACAGCCGGCCCTGTCGTTGCACCTGAAGAACATGGAAGAGCAACTGGGCACCAGGCTGCTGACGCGCAGTCGTTCCGGCGTCACGCCGACGGAAGCAGGTGACCTGCTGCTGCAAAGGGCGCGGACGATCCTTGAGGATCTGGCGCGCACCGAAGACGATATCCGCAATCTGGAAGCTGATCCGTCCGGCATCGTGCGCATCGGCCTTCCGGGCACGATCAGCGCCATGGTGTCCCTGCCGCTGATAATGGCAGCGCGTGAGCGCTATCCGCGGATTACGCTCAACATCAATGAGGCCATGAGCGGCTTCGTGGGGGATTGGCTGAGCGAAGGCAAGGTTGACCTTGCCGTGCTCTACAGCCGGTCGAAGGAGCAGCGCATCCGGTCTGAATTGCTGCTGGAAGAAGAGCTTGTGGTGCTGTGGTCCGGCGAGGCCGGATGCCCGCCTGTCATGAGCCTTGGCGATCTTGAATCGGTGCCGATGGTTCTGCCCAGTGGCGCGCATGGTCTCAGGGTGTTGATCGACAGTACATTCCAGGCGCTGGGCTTTGCGCCCGATATCGCGATTGAAATCGATTCCTTCAACAACATCAAACGTCTGGTTGCTGCCGGGTTCGGCCCGTCGATCCTGCCGCTTTATGCGGTGACGGAGGAGGTGGCGGCTGGCGCTCTTTGTGTCAGCCGTATCGCGGCACCGGGGCTTTGGCGGGGCGCGCACCTGATGTCGCCCGGCGGACGGCCGGTCACGCGTGCGGTTGAGGCCGTGCACAGCGTGCTGCGCGATGTCATTCTGGATCTTCGCGACAGTGGCGCCTGGGCCGCTTCACGGCCACCGCAGTGCCTTCCGCCATCTCCTTGACGCAGTTTTGCTTTCTTGGCCCGCAAGTTGGGAGGCCGTCGGGAAATACGGCCGGTGCCGTCACACCCTCGTGAATTTTTCCGATTAGGCAACACTTGCGCGGAACAAAACACGCGGCTGTATCGTTTACCCACGACTGCCCTATGGTGGTTCCGCAGGCAGTCTGTCGATCCTCGGCAGGGCTTCCCTCTTTTCCGGAGAACCTACTGAAGATGATCGACGCTGTCCTTTTGACGTCCCCCCGCATTTCCACGTTTGACGATCAAACCTATCTGACGAACGCCAGCAGTTTCTTTTTCGAGCGTGACGAGCGCCTTTTTCTGGTCACCAGCCGGCATGTGATGGTGGATGATCCCAGTGGGCACCACCCGTCCCGGATCGAAATCGAGCTGCACAACGACCCTGAAAACCTTGCCAAGTCGATCGGCTTTTCGATCCCGCTTTTCCGGGACGGCAAGAGCCTTTGGCGCCAGGGAGGGGATACTGCTGGCGATATCGATGTGGCTGTGATCGAGATCGAACGATCAGCCTTGCCTGAAAACATCCTCTACCGGGCCTTTGGACCGGAGCACCTCAGCGATCCCGAGGAGCACGTGGAGATAGGGTCTTCCATTCTGGTCGTCGGGTTTCCGCTCGGGTTTCATGACACGCTGCACCACATGCCGGTGGTCCGCCAAGCCGTCATTGCCTCGTCCTTCGGTTTTCGTTTTCAAGGGATGGGCTATTTTCTCACCGATGGCCGGACGCACCGCGGCACAAGTGGCGCACCGGTGGTCATGCGTAACAGTGACGAGGCGCTTGGCGACCTGCCGTGGAAACTGCTGGGTGTCCACTCCGCCCGCCTGGATGTCGGTACGCGTGATCTTGAGCTGGATGAAGCGCTGGGCCTCAACTGCGCCTGGTATGCCGATATTCTCATGACCCTGACGGAACAGTAACGAGAGCCTTGCTCCGTCAGGCGGGTCTGAAGCGGTAATGGCCGGTGATCCGGAATTCGAAGAGCCGGTCTTCAAGTTGCGTGCCCGCTCCGATGTTGTGTACCAGCATCGGCCGTTGGCCGTCGCGGGACGCGCGATGGCTGACGATGGCGATATGCGGCAGGTTGCCTGGCAGCATCTGGGAAACGATGTCGCCGGGGGCGTAGTCCTCGGCGGTTTCGGTGATCGGAAGCGCAGCTCCTTGCCGCCGGAAGAAGGCCTGAAGATTGGGCACACGGCGGTGGTCGATGTTCTTGTCCGGTCGCTTGAGGCCCCAGATCTGGGGATAGGAAGAAAAATTCGACTTCATGTCCGCATTGACGGCCGACTGGAGATCATAGCTGAAGGCATCGCGATAGGCCCTGACAACCACATCGGTGCAGACTCCACGTTCGCGCGGAAGATCGCCATCGGGAAAGGGCAGCGAGACGTAGGCCGGGTCGTAGATCACGGTGACGCCGATCTGGCTTTCCGCCGCCGCGATGAGTTCTCCGGCCCATGCCTCGGGAGTGGCGAAACCATTCGCCCCTGAAACCGACGGCGGCGGAGAGGAAGGCCCGGCAAGCGCCGTACTGACCAGCTTCAAACCGGTTTCAAGCTGATAGACGGGCGGGGCGTAAGCCGCGAGAACACCGCCCGATGACAGCAATCCGGACCCGATCAGGAATGTACGCCGTTTCATTTAAGACCTCTCGACAATTTGAAGAGGGAATACCCACGGACTGGGACCGGAATACGGCATAAAGAAAGCTGGTTTCCTTCCTTAAGGGAATTCTGAGTCTTCTGTCGTTGGGGAAATGGGCCAATTGCGTTTTTTTTGTTGTTTAAAATTTAATCAGTGAAGGTTTAACTGCAGAAAAAGGCGGTAAATGTTGACGGCAATTTGTAAAAGACTGCTTTCTTCGGCTCTGTTCGTTTGCTTGTCTTGGTTGGCCATGCCTGCCGAGGCCAAACGTGCGTCCTTGTCCTATGAACAGTTTTTCCTGCGTCACAGCGCAACGATGATGCTCATCGATCCGGAAACCGGCAATATTCTCGACGCCAACAACGCGGCGGCACAATTCTACGGGTTCGACAGGGACACGTTGCGAAGCATGTCCATTCAGAAAATCAACCAGCTAACACCCGAACAGGTTGAAGCCGAGCGCCAGCTTGCCAAGAGCGAGGACCGCAATTTCTTCATCTTCCGCCACAAGTTGGCAGATGGGTCTGTCCGGAGCGTGGAGGTTCATTCGACGCCGGTCGACTACGCCGGCAAGAAGGCACTGCTTTCCGTGGTGCACGACATCTCTGCCGACCGGGAGCGGCAGGAGGAGCTGTGGCATTACAAGAACCGCCTCGAGGAAATGGTTGACCGCAAGAGCGCGGAACTCTCGTCTGCCTATCAGGCGCATAACCAGTGGATGCTCGGTTTGGTCGCCACGCTTGGTGTGTTGCTCGTTGGTGTCTGTTTCCTGTTGCTTGAGCGCCATACCGCACACAAGAGGTTGCGGACTTCCGAGCAGCGTTTGCGGGATATCATCTTCGGCACCAACGTGGGCACCTGGGAGCGTAACCTGCAGACCGGAGAGGCGATCTACAACGAACGCTGGGCAGAGATCGTCGGCTACACGCTGGCGGAACTGCGCCCGGTCAACACGGAGACCTGGCGGAGGCTGACCCACCCGGAAGACGTTGAAAAATCGGAACAGAAACTGGCTGAAGTCATTTCCGGCGAGAGGGAAGCCTACGACAGTGAAGTCCGTATGCAACACAAGGAAGGCCGGTGGGTCTGGGTGCTGGACAGGGGACGCGTGGTCGAGTGGACCAAGGACGGAAAGCCCTTGCGCATGTCGGGAACTCACACGGACATAACACGTCTGAAGAAGACGGAAGAGGCTGTCAGGCGCCTGGCGATGACGGATCATCTGACCGGACTTTCGAACAGGGCGCATTTCAATGAGAGCCTTGAGGACGCCATTGCTGTCGCAGTCGGGGAAGACCGCAAATTTGCGCTGATGATGCTGGATCTGGACATGTTCAAACCGGTCAACGACCGCCACGGACATCCGGTGGGAGACGCGCTGCTGCAGGTCGTTGCCTCCACCATCAAGCGCTGCACACGCGAGGGGGACGTTGTGACCCGGCTCGGCGGAGATGAGTTCGCGGTGATTGTCGGCAATTACGAACAGGAAAAGGACGTCCTGGCCTGTGCGGAGCGCATTGTCCGGCAAGTCTCAAGGCCGATGGACATCAAGGGCAACAGGATCAATATCGGTATCAGCGTCGGCATATCGTTCTTTCCCGATGATGCAGATGACGCCAAGTCACTGATCATCCATGCCGATCAGGCGATGTATGAAGCCAAGAAGAGCAGCGTGAACGTGCTGACCTATGAAGCTTTCAGGCTGCGTGCCGCGAGCTAGCAGGCGCGCTGCCAACCTCGGTTTGAAGCCATGCAGGACGAGCCCCGGCTTGGGGCCCGTCCTTTTTTGAAGCGGCAATGGCCGATCAGAGATCGCTGATCGCGGTCTCGCGGATTTCCGGCCATTTGGCGTAGGCGCCGGCGAGAACCTCGTCCTTCTGTTCCAGGTATTTGTCGAAGATGACGGCATTGACGAAGAGGTACAGTTTGCCGTCGACGATGTCGGCGAAGCGGACGTCGCCATCCAGTTTCTTGCCAACATAGATGCCGAAGGCGCAGAAGCCGCCGAACTGTGGCAGGAAGTTTTCCGGTGCAGCGTCGAACTGTTCCTTGGTTTCGGCGGTGGCGAAGTAATAGTCGACGCCATCATGGCTGGAGGTGTGGACCGCATCCCCCGTGCCCGGCGCGGTGCCTGCGAACATCGACACGGGGTCGACGCCATGCATGCCCAGCGGGTTGCCGTTGAGGGTCAGGCCATTGGCGACGTTGTATTCATCGGAGGCGAGGGCGGCGGTGGACAGAACAAGGGCTGCGGCCAGGGCCGGAAGTGCAAATTTGAATTTCATCGGTTTGATCCAGTCTTGGTTTGGAGAAAGTAAGGTTTCAGAGAGAGAGAACGGTCAGGCGGAACGGCCGATGCGCTCAATCGCGTCGTCGGTCCACCAGACGCCGTTGGCGACCATGCGGAAGTTGATGATGGCGGCGAGATAGCCGTCGCCCTCGGGCACCTTGGCGCCTGCGGTCGCATCACGAACCACTGCGACTTCGAAGCCGAGTTCCAGCAGTTCATAAAGATGGGCTTGTGTGCACAGGTTCGCGGACATGCCGGCCAGGATCACCTTGTCGATGCCGCGTTTGCGCAGTTGCAGGTTCAAGTCGTTCTGCGCCGGGCTGTAGACCTTGTGCGGCGAGCAGATGACGGTTTCGCCGTCCTCGATGTATTTCTTGTACTGCGGCATCCAGTCGGCGCCGGAGCCTTCGAAATTCTCCAGGGAAAGCGGGCCCGGGCGGTCGAACATGCCGATGGAATGCATGGTCTTTTCCAGCGTGCCTTCGAACTGCCATTTGTGGTCGTGCGGATAGTAATAGTGAGGCGAGATGAACACCGGCATCGACGCGGCCTTTGCCGCCTTGAACAACCGTTCAATGTTGTCGACCGTGCCCTGCTCGGTGACGCTTTCGCCAACAACACCCCAGGTAACGCCATCTTCGGACAGGAAGTCGATCTGCGGGTCGGTGACCACGAGTGCGGTGCGCCCGGCGGCAATTTCCATGTCGATCTGCGGCAGGCCGGGCTTTTCCGGATCGGCGTAAAGCGCACGGGCTTCTTCGGTTGCGGCCGTGGCAGGGCCGGTGGCCATGGCGACGGCACCTGCCGTTGCTGCACCTGCAGCACCTGCAAGCAGCCGGCGGCGGGCGTGGTCGACCGTTTCCGGGGTCGCGCAGCAACCGCAGGCCTTGTCCTTTTCGTTGTCCATGTGAGTCTCCTTTACTGGGGTTGGCGAGGTTTGAGTTGGACAGCGCATCGCCTTGAAACGCTGTCAGGTCCGTTGCCGGTCTCCGGGTGCCCGAAGGCACGGCTCTCCCGTTCCCGGCAAGGGAGCCGGGGCGGTGTCGGGTGGGGGCGACGTTCCTTGGGGAAGCGGCACCGGCGCGCCGGTGCCGGAAGTTGAAATCAGAGTGCGGCGAGGTCCTGCGCCTTGGCGGCGCGCCCGGGAAGCTTTCGGCGGATCGATGCCGGTTTCGCGTCATTGGCGGGCAGGGCCGGCAGGCGCACCGTCAAAACGGCGCCCGTATTGTTAGCGCTGCCACCATTCCTGGCGGAAATCCTGCCGCCATGCTGTTCGGCAATCAGCCGTGCGATCCAAAGCCCGAGGCCGGAGGAGGGGCCGGGCCGAGTGGCTTTTGCGGACAACCGGGTGAAGGGACGGAAGGCCCGCGCAAGATCGGCGGCGGTGAAGCCCTGGCCCTGATCGCTGATGCGGATGGTGACCGTGCCATCTTCGTCCGTAGCGATAGCGCAAAGAACGGTTCCGTTCTCCGGGCTGTGGCGCACGGCGTTGACGATGAGATTGTCGAGTGCCTCGAACAACAGTTCCGCATCGCCGCAGATCAGGCAGGGCGAAAGGGAAGCTATCTCCAGAGTGACTGCATGGCGGCGGGCAAGGGGCTGGTTGACGGAGGCGGCCAGTGACAGCACCTCGGCCAGATCGACCGGACGCAACACGCAGGACAGAGGGTCGCGGCCTTCCGAACCTCGCCTGACCAGGGCACTGAGGCTGGCTGTCAGATGGTCTAGGATGCGGTCGGCCTTGGCAGCGTTTTCGGCAATTGCGGGCTGACCTTCCCACGTGGCGCATTGGGCAATGTCCTCGATCAGCAGCGAGAGGTTTGCCAGCGGTCCTCTCAGATCATGGGCGACGATGGAAAGCGTTCTGCCGTAGGCATTGTTGTCGGCTGATTTATCGGTGGCCCTGTCGGGCAGGGTCCGTACCGCCGGGCCCGGCGCAGTTGCAAAATCAAGGGTGGCCGGACTGCGGGCCGTGATCTGTTCGATAAACATGAGGCGCTCCTTGTCTCAAAAGCCCTGGAGCGCTGCGGGAAATTGCCCGGGGGTGACCGCTCCGTCGTTCGATGACCCTTGAATAAGCTGGAATGGCCTGTGCGGTATCGGCCCGGCCTGCCACTGTTTTGGCCCTATCTGCCAAGCCGGGCAAAACCTGCCAAAAGCAGGTAAACAGGAAAAGACCCGGCCAGTCTTGGCCGGGTCTTTTCCTGTCCTGCAGGGGAGGGATCTAATGGGGATCGCGGGGGCTTGGTGACAGCCGGTGGTAGCCGATAGTTTCAGGCGGTCGCAGACTGCTGGCGGAATTGCGCCGGAGGCTGGCCGACCCAGCGCTTGAAGGCGCGGGTGAAGGTGCTCTGTTCGGAAAAGCCGGTCAGAAAGGCGATTTCGGCAATGGAGCAGCTGCTGCCGGCCAACAGCTCCCGGGCCAGTTTCGTCTGCGCTTCGCGCAGCATGTCGCGATAGGTCAGACCTTCTTCTGCCAGGCGGCGATACAAGGTGCGTTCGCTCATGCCGAGGTCCTGGGCGATGGCGGCCGCTGAAGGCACTCCACTGCTGAGGGTTTTCGACAGGCGGTTCAGAAGATCGCGCGTCAAGGCGCTGCCGGCAGGCAGCGCGTCGATTTCCGTATCCAGATGATCCGTCAGGAAGCTGCAGACGCCCTTATCGCCAAGCCGGTTCGGTAGGTCCAGCATCGGCCGCCTCATCAAGATCGCGTCCTTTGCCGCACCGAAGTGGACAGGGCAGCCGAAAAAGGCCGCGTAGCGCTCCGCCTCACCCCGGCAGGGGTGGCGAAAGGTGACCGCCTCAAACTGCAGGCGCGGGCCAATCTGGGACAGCAGATTATGGGCAAAGCCGGCAAGGGCACATTCATTGCGAAGATGCAGGATAGGTTGGGGCGAGGTCTGCCCGGCAATGGAGAAGACGGCAAGCGGGCCGTCCGTTTCAAGACAATAGACGGCCGTGTCGGTCACCAGCCGGAAGTAACGCTCGATCAATTGCAGCGTGTTGCGCAGGGTGGGGGCGGTCTTGACGGCAAGACCCAGCACACCGAGATCGTCCGGCTTGATCTTCTGCGCATAGGCAAACACCAGTCCGGTCTCGTCCGGATACCAACTGCGAATCCAGGTGAGCAGATCGAAATGGGCCGTGTCCGGTATCCGGTCATCCTCCGTGCGAAGGACGTAGCGAACGGTGCCATCAGCTGAAACGAGCTTGCCGTCGCTGGTCATGGTCAGGCCGGCGGTGGTGGCCATGGCACGGGCAAAGGCTGCAATGACACTGGGCATCGTCAAACCCCTTGTGCGGGAGGGTGAGCCAGGACAGGGCCCCGGAAGAAAACGGGGGGTGTTGGGCAGGAAAGGCAGCACTCCGGACCTGTGCCGGTACGCATTGCGATCTGGATTCCCGACATGTTCCCCTCCCGTCTTTCTGACCGAAATCGTGACGTTAAAGAATTTATACAGACAGGTCTGTCTAGTTGTCAATATGCTGTGATACGCTCGTGTGAGGATGGACGAGCAGGCGGCGAATGAGATAAGAAAATAGACAAACCTGTCTGTATATGGAGAAGATGGTGCAATCACGCCGAGACGAGCTCGTGGATACCGCCCTCAGGCTGTTCTACACCCGCGGGTTCAACGCGACCGGAATAGACAAGATCCTCGCCGAGGCGGGGGTGGCCAAGATGACGCTCTACAAACACTTCCGCTCGAAGGAGGAACTTATCCTGGCCGCGCTCAACCGCCGGGACGAGCAATTTCGCAACTGGCTGATGAGCGAAATGGAAAAAGCCTCAGCCAACCCAAGGGAGCGGCTTCTGGCGATGTTCGATGCGCTTGAGGACTGGTTCAACGGCCGTGCGTTCAAGGGGCTGGGCTTCAATGGCTGCGCCTTTATCAATGCCGCGAGCGAATTCGGCGACCATCAGCATCCGATCCACCGCACCGCGGCCGAGCACAAGCAGAGGATCGTCGATTATCTGGAGCCGCTCTGCCGTCAGGCGGGGGCGGAAGATCCCGTGGCCCTTGCTGAGCAGCTCGCCCTTTTGAAGGAAGGTGCCATCGCAACGGCCCAGGTGCGCGGGATGCCGGCTGCCTCCAGAACCGCAAAGTCCATTGCCGAAACGTTGATCCCTGCCTGAGGAAGGGCGTGTGGCGGGCCGCTTGGCAACCGGGCGCTCCCGCACCAAACACTTTCACGACAAAGGCGGTTGGCGTTCATGCAGGCGCGCGGGGGGCGCCTGCAATCCTTCTTTTCCATCGTGCGAGGAGGACATGAATGCCTCGCCTATTCCTCCCAGATCGAAAGCTCGTAGTGAGCTTGGCTGCCCTCAAGCGGGATTTTGCCTTCAAAAAAGGTTACCTCTCCCGGGACAACCTCGCTCAGGGGGAAGGTTTTCTCCGGGATGTTCTTGCTGAATCTCTTCCGGCCGGCGTTTCCGCGGTTCAGTGACACCTGCCCATGGAGATACAGTGAACCATTGCGGATATAGTCTGCCGAGGTTTTTGGCAGGCAGTGATAAGGGTTCTGGTCCAAAAATATGTACTTCAGATTTTTGCTGAACTGCGAGTTGTTCAGGTCGACGACAGAATAAGCCTCGCTGTTGAGCGGTTTTCCATTCGTACCGGCAACGCTGAGAAACAGTTCGCCGTCCGCCCTTGTAATATCTCCCACAGGGCCCAGGTTGACCTCCAGCAAGTCCATCTGAAAACAGATCTTTCGTTCCTTCGATGGATCAAGCACGTCGAGCTGCCGGGGGTCGGAGGTCACTTCTTCGACGCCAAAGCTTTTGAAATAGGCGCTGACCGCTTTTCTCAAGATTGCGTTCTTGAGCCCGATTTCCGGGTCGTCGGGAAAGAAGACCGGGGTCAGAATGTCGTATATCGGCCGAAAGGAGATATTCACGGGTGCCGGGCGTTCCGGCACGGTCTTGATCCAGGAGCTGTAGACTTCGGACAGGTCTCCACCGACAGTCCATTTCTCGTAGTTCGCGACCTCGTTGATGTCCTTGTTCTCGGCGGCGCTTTCGTCTTCTTTTTTCAGGCCGCCACCGAGCTGCACCTTCTTGAGCGTCCCCGATGCTTCCACGGCAAGCGTGTCGCCCACCTGGGTGCCGCGCTGATAGATATCCTTGGTAACCTCGGTCTTCGCGAAAAACGTACCGCCATATTCGATCCGCTCGGAAAAGTGGGTGCCAAACCTCTCCAGAAAGGCGAGAAGGTCATCGGGCTGCCAATTGACGGGAAGTTGCTCCACGGCCTTGCGGAAATCGGGGGAAAGCCTTTGGCGCAGAAGATCATTGCCGAATTGCAGCCAGCGCATCTGCATTTTCAGGACGTGCAGACGTACGTCGCAGCGGTCCAGAATATAGAGTTTCTCGCTGCCGGTGGCTGCAGTGTTGACCTCCTTGTGAGACTTGCTCAATGAGAAGGAGCCGACGCTCGGGACACCGACGGACCCGCTGTAGCTTGTGCTGGAAAAGTCCCGCAAGTCGTCCATGGTCTTGACCATCTTGGATTCGACCGTGCACTCGCCCGAACTGCCGCCCTCGTTCTGGTTGTTGACCCCGAAGATCTTCTTGGAATTGAGTTCGACCGCCTGTCCGGCTGCGTCTTGATAGACAAAGCTGAACAGGGGCGCGTCGCTGTTGATGCCGGCTTCGCCGGAGCCGAAGTTGAGAGGGTCGGTCTTCAGAAGATTGTAGCCTCGTCCCAGCCAATCAAAGCTGGGTGGCGCCCAGGTCAGGTTGAACATCCCCCGTTCGAAGGCGGCCTTGGAGGGGTCCATGTCGTCAAAGTGGAGCGGCAGATTGTACCACTCGCTTTCATAGCGGGGGGCCGCGCTGCAGATGCCGCGCTTTAACACCAGACCGTTTTCGCCCACCCGCCGTGCGGAAAACAAACCACCGGCGAATTTCTTGCCAGGTTCGGGCGAAAACCCGTCTTTGCACTCGTAACCGCCGTCTCCAACAGGGATCCACCTGCCGAAAGCTTCTCTCTGGTCGGCACAGCCCTTGAAAGCCGAAGCGTCATTGAATGCTCCGTCGCCAATATTCATCGAACCGGCAATCTTGCCATCGCCCTCTTCGACAAAGGTCACGTATCTCGTGCCGATCATGTTCGGTTCCGGAATGGCAGAGTTCTTTTCATCAATCCAGGTCCCTGTGATTGCAACCGACTTGGCAAGGTCTTTGGTGTCGATTTCCTGGTTGACGTCCTCCGTCACACGAAAGCGGGCGTATTCGCTGATGGAATGGGGCACATTTGGACGACGCAGGACGATCAGGTCGCCCTTGTAGAGTTTGAATGGAATGTTGCTGCCGGTCTCGATCGCGCCTTCGGGGATGGCAACTTCACGGCCTTCCGTGTCGACATAATAAAGTTCCAGCGCGCGGCTCGACGAGTTGTACAAACGGACGTTCTTCGCCTTCTTGTCGTTCTCGTCCGGTGTCGAAACGAGAAGCGGGTCGTCGAAAGCCGTCATTTTCAGGTTGATGTTCAGTACCTGACCATCTTCACCCCCGAGTGCGGTGCTCCAGATCCTCTGACCTGCAAAGACGCTTTCGGAGCCAGCGCGGGCAATCAGGGCCGTGTTCTCTGGCCGGCTGAAGTTCTTGTCGAGCTGTTCAAGCGGTTCCAGCCGGGTCAGGAGTTCTTCATTTCCCAAAGGCGTAACGGCATAGACATCCAGAGGCTTGCAAGCGGAATTGGCCAATTGAAACGTGACATCGCGAGGCCGGGAAAGATCGACAACCCGGTTCATCTTTCTCGTGACATCGATCGATGTGAAAATATCACGAACGGTCACGTCTTCCGGATCGATATCTCCAGGCCAGACGATTGATTTCGTTCCCAGGCGCGCCAGCACATTAACGGTGGAATGCGGCTTCACCTGTTTCGGGCCTACGAGTTCGGTCCCTTTCAAACCCGAAAACCAGAGTGTTTCGTCACTGCGGTTGTAGCCGATGTAGGGCAGCACACCGGCAGTCTTGTCTTCAGCGAGTTGCTTTGATGCTTCCAGGAATTTGGCCGCCCTTGTCCGGTCGGGTTCATCAAGGACCGACAGATCGATCCCGCGCGGCAGAGAAACAACAGTGTCATCTTCCGGACCGAAGATCGCGACGGTCTGGTCATTGCTGTCGAGAACGCGGTAGGTGCCGATTTCCTGATCGAACTCTGCACCGGAGAGAATTCTCAGCTCCGCACCCGCCCTGGCCTTGATTTCGATCTTCTTTTCCGGATCGAGGTTGGCGAGCCGCATCAAGGAAGTATCCGTTACCTCGTCTATGGTGATCGGCAAGTCGAAGAAGTTGAATACTTCAACAGGCGCCAGGCCTTCTGCCGGTCTGAGTATCTTGTCCAGAGAGAAGGTCTGCGTCTTGTCCAAGCCGACTGTATAGACTGTGAACAGGGACTTGTCGTCCGTCTGCAGGAAGACTTCTGTTCCAGGTAGCAGGTCGAAGCGCGCGGTTTCTCCGGAAGGGATGCGGTCGATCTCGGTCTGATCCGTCTGCTCCTGCGGATCTGGCAGGAAAACCACCACATCCGTTGTGTAGGTATTGGTGATCTGAAGTTCCACGGGGCGGAAATACCGTGCATCGGGGACGTGCAGAGGCAGGTCCGCTGCATCGGCGCCGATCGTGAATTCGAAAAAATGGGTATTGTCGCGGGCATCGTCTGCAGCCGCGTCACTTTCGTAGGCGAAGACCCGGTCACCGGTCTTCAGGTTCAGTGCCACTTCATAAAAGGGGGGCAGGGAAAAGCCAGTAGAGATCAGTTCCGCATCCGGTTCGGCACCTCGGACGTAAAGGTCGATAGCGCTTTCCCCGTCGTTGACGAACGTGACTTCCATCGTCGTTTCGGGCGCTGGTTCTGCGTCAGTGGCTCCGGTCGCCGCGGTCGCAGCACCTTCGACCTCCTGTATGATGGCACCAGTTGGTGTCTGTTGCGCGAACACGGGTTGGGAGAGCAAGACCCCCGAAATCAGGCCGAGAAGGGGAAGAAACTGAGATCGCATGAGAAACCTTCTTTTCCAAAATGAAATTGATCCGGTGGCCACGAATTATGGAAGGAAGGGTCCAGGAAAAGACCTTTACCCTTTCCTCCGCTCCTAAGGTTACCTGGGGCCTTTGCCAGGGTGTTTGGGCTTGCCTCCGGGATTCTGTAGCGCGCCCAAATTTGCAACCATCTTGGAGACGTTGCCGCTTGCCTGCGGTCCGCGGGCCGGTTGGCTGGCCTGACCCCGTGGCTGCGCCAGTGGCGTGGAAGGCGATGCGTTGCCTTGGGCATTGCGGGGTCCGGATGAAGCGCGCCCTCTGCTGCCTGTCTGTTGTCCAGATGAGCTTGCCGCCGAGGCAGAAGATGGGGCGTTGTTTGCTCCCAACGTTCGTCGTTGCTGAGAGGAAATCCCTTGAGGGTCCCCCTGCCGTGCCCGGGTCACGCCCCTAACTGTCTTGTCAATTTGATCCAACCATGGCGCAGAGCCGGTTTGGGGGGGCGCAGCGCCGGTTTGGGGTGGCGTGGAGGGCGGAGGAGGGCGTGTATAACCAGGTGCTGCTTGCCCTTTCGCTGTCGTCTGACCCGCTCCACCTTGAGCGAGATGGGGTGGAACATCGGGTAGCCTATGAGCTGAAGGCAGGGGCGCCGGGGCGCGCGTCGTGGCGGGCGGTCGTGCGGGCAATTTGCCAAAATGCGCGTTGCCCGGACCTGGCTGCGGCCGCTGAGGAGGCCGGTTGAGATTTGTTTTGGCCGCCTTCGATGGTTGTTGCGGTGGTCTGGAGGGCTGAGGTGCCGAGGCGACCACTCGTGCTTGGGCGGGGGGCCTTTGATCTCTTGGACGGTTCGCTGGTGGTTGTGCTGCAGCGCTCGAGCTTGCTGATGAGCCGTTGTTGGCACCTGCACCTTGAGGCTGGTTTTTTAGTAAATGTCTTTTGTGTTTGGCGATTTGGAAATTCAGGTTGTTTTGAAGATCCTTAAGATGTTGTCTTCCGATTCCGACTTGTGTTCTAAGGGCATTCATTTCCTGATTTGTTTTCTTGAGAAGATTTTTCTGTTCTTGTTCTGATAGTTTTTCTCTTTTTATCGTCTCCCGATATCTATCATCGATTGTCTTCATTCTTCTTTGTATTTCAGATATGCGCCTTTCAGACTCCTGAATTGCGTTGTTAGTGTTTGCAATTTGTCGACGAAGATCTCTCTCGTAATCGCTCGGATCCATGGCTTGCGCGGAATGGATAGACACCTGTCCGAGCAACAGAACTGGAATGACAATCTTGAGGAGATAAGAGACCACTTTCACGAGGCAGCCGCCTGAAGAGCGATTTCTTATGGTACTTCTCTCTTGGAAATGACTAGCTGTATTGATCATATCAATCATACTCTTCCAGGTTGCCTTTGGGGCCGGTGATGTTGTCTTGTCAGTGAGCACCCACGCGGCGCTCACCCCTTGTTTGTCTCCAATCACGTCGTTCAACGACTTGGTTCTGATCTGGTCCGGGACCTGGTATTGCGATACCGTTTCAAGCATTCAGACGATTTGATGAGTATAAATATTGGCGTATTAGAAGAACTTCAGGAATGCGCGCGCGCCCAAAATCAATAGTGTTGTGCCAGAAATATAGTTTACGACGTTGGCAATACTTTTGTTTACGGACAAAACTCTGGTGGCCACCATCCAGAGTATGAGGCCACATGCGGAGGAGGTCAGGACAACGGGTATGCATAAAATCAGGCTTGCGGTGTCGGGCTCGTCTGTCATCTGAAACAGGAACCCGGGAAAAAGGGCGGCAAAAAACATGAACGCAAGCGGGTTTGCCAGACCGATCCAGGCCCCTTTCACGGCATAATGGGCGTAGCGGCAAGTGGGGGCGTGTGCCATCTTGCTGAAATTCATTTCCCGCAAAATGCTGAAGCCAAAATAGGCAAGCATGAGTCCACCGGCCAATTGCATGGTGTGAATAAGAAAAGGACTGACTTCCAGTAGTCTGACCGCAAAGAAAACCGCCAGAACCACCCATACGAACTCGGCAACAAGAATGCCGGTAAGCGAAGCAACGCCGCCCAGAAAACCTGAGCGGGTTGTCGCGGCGCTGACAAAGGCAACGTTCTGCCCAGGCGCAATCGATGAAGCAAATTTTGTCGCCGCAAGGGCAAACCATATTTCGGTAGACATCTTTCCTCCTGGCAATGGCTCTTGCGTAACAAATGTTTCCGTTGCGTGATGTGAACGTGTTCACACCTGGAGTATTTTTCGAAACACTGGAGATGCAGGCCTGAAGATGCGACCCCCGATGGCGGAGGCCGTGGGAAAGCGGCGCCAGTTTTTCGCGAAAACGAAGTGGCTTGAAAAGCGAGGAGGTGGCCGCCTCAATCCGGAAGACCTGAAGCAGAGGAATCGGGACAGGGTCGTCAGCCAGACCTGTGGCTGCTGACTGTCGCCGAGCGTGGCGTTTGTTGGCTGTCTCAAAGAGGCTCAATAGCGATGAATGGTAGGCTTGCTATGAAGACACAGCCTGTTCTAAGGGATGAGTTCACATATGAAATTCAGCCCAAGTGTTTAACTCAACGAAGCAAGCACAGACAAACCACTGCCAGATGGAGCGAGCTTGAAGCTTTCTCTGAAGACGACAGTACTAGGTTGATTTATCCGGATTTCCTCCCTGGTAGGTTTTATGCGCTGCCGAAAAGCCGGCTGACGCCTGAATTCGTTGAGGCGCTTAGAGACAATCTCCAGGCAGCTGATGTGCCCCGGCGATAGCGTGAACAGTGGAGCATTTAGAGATCCGATCACTGACCGAAACGTCCGGCTCTGGCGCAAACCGGGGATCCTTCAACCAATTCCGGATCATATATCAGCTGCCGTTATGGCTTGAAGCGGGCTTGCCGCGGTACAGCAATCCCGGTCCTGACCTTGGCTGGCGCCTGATCGCCTCAATCGTCCCAGATCGGTCATTCATCTGCTGATATGCAGCCTCGGCGCAGCCCGCCAAAGCCATCATTCGCTGCATCCTATAGTCGGCTTACCATCAGATGGAGGCAATGCGGACCAAATCACCGTGTGCTTGCGCGGCATTAATGGCCGACCGTGTAACCGGCTGTAAGATCGCGGTGCCTAACCTGGATCGGACCCGCAACACGGTGAAGATGTTAGGGCGCGAGAGGAGCAAAGAGACTCAGTCTCCGCGGAACTCCTGCATTGCCAGCGCGCGTGCAAGGTACGACAGTGCTTTCGCCCGTCTGAAGTTGTCGCGCTCATGGTACGCCAGCAGCATCGCCAGCGTATATTCGCCGGCATCTACATGCGCAACGATGATTTGGTCACTCATGCCACGGCCGTAAAGTCCGGACACCTCGATGATTTCGGCGACCGCCGCATCGTCACCGGCCAGCGATTCTGCGTCCGCCGCGGCACCCAGAGCAGTATCGATCTCGGAGCGCCGATCATGATCGAGCCCCCCGCGTGCCACGGCATCCATCAATCCGGAGATGGGCTCGCGCGCTGCCTCAAGACACTTCATCGCTGCATCCCGATGCCCGGAAACGAAGGCCTGACGCGCACACTGCGCCAGTGCCCAGGCCTTCCTTTCCGGTGCCTTGATCTCCGATGCCAGAAACAATGCGGCCTTGGCGCTACCGCTCGATCCTGCGCGCAAAACGAGGAACGACAACGTGAAGTCGCGTTGCCCTGGTTCGGAGATGCTGTCTGCAATTTTCAGGGATTTGTCGGTGTCGCCAAGCAATAACCAGGCCCAAGCTTCGCCCACCAAAGACTGTGACGCCCGTACTGGATCAAGGCTTGCCCGCCAGGTGGAGACATCCCGCAGCAGCGCCCGGCTACGCTCTGTATCCGGCCCCTCCGCGAGTTCTTCAACAACCAACAGGGTGGCCGCGCTCACACGGTCGTAAAGCTCAGGCATCTGCTGGATCATTTCGATGGCCGTGTCGGTGTCGCCAGAGGCGGCAACCGCGCTTGGCAGAGACACGGCCGAGACGGCCTGGTTGGTGGCGGCTTCATGACTTTGCAGCAGGGTGCGCGCCAGCTCGATGGCTGCATCCCCTCGCGCCGTGTCACCATGCTCGTAGGCGGCCAGCGCCCAGTCCGCCACGTCGTTCACGCTCTGGCTCGTTGACCCGCCATGCTCGTCCAAAACCGCTCGTGCGCTCGCAAGATCACCATCTCGGAAAAGGACATGTGCCTGTGCCATGTAGACGAGTCTTTGTACCGCCGGGCTCTTGATCTGTTCGGCAAGTCGCAGGCCGCGTGCCATACGCCCGCTGTAGATCATGGCTTGGCCAAGGTTCGGCAACACCAGGTGCCACCGGCTCTCCGGCACCTCAGCGAACGAACGCTCCGCAAGCTCGATTACGCAACTGGCATTCGGGCTCGCGATGCAACGCCGCAACTCGTCCGCCTGTGCAACCGCAAAGTCCGGGGCG
Source organism: Labrenzia sp. ATLA3 (assembly GCF_057180185.1). Lineage (NCBI taxonomy): Bacteria > Pseudomonadati > Pseudomonadota > Alphaproteobacteria > Hyphomicrobiales > Stappiaceae > Labrenzia > Labrenzia sp. ATLA3. The sequence continues at coordinate 449,013 of NZ_JBXUKV010000004.1, read as the reverse complement.
GTGGCCACCACGGCAGCAACCAAGAGAACTGGCGCTAGCTTCGCTGTCATGTCTCAACCCGTCATGGTGCCCGGCCCATCTCAAGATGACACACTGCAGGCCACCCCGGCAAACACACTGTGTAGATAGGGGGGCGAACAACCGCTTTTCGTGTGGCGCAGCTGCGTCAAGCTTATCACTGTTGCATCACCGGAGGGTTTGCACGCGTCCGCTACTCGCTGCACCTGCACCACAGCGACGGACAGGGCACGGGACTGAGCCAGTGTGCCTCTTCATTGGTAGCCCGCGACAATACTCCCCAGCCTGACGAACACAGGTCAGCTTCAAGGAGTGATGACTAAAAATGAGTTTATGCACGCATGGATTGTATGTTACCCTGCGTCAAAATTGAGCTCGATGATCGCGGAGGGAAGTTTATGTCCCAGCCATTCTATTTCAGGCGTGCACTTCAAGGAGGTGCTTTCCTCCTGCTCATCGCGTCAGCATCAGCGGCCAGCGCACAGGATACGCTGCAGGACGGCAGCGTGTTGCCATTCCCACCAGCACCTTTTGAAGGCGTCATTACGGAAACCTTTGAAGGCTCGACACAGGATTACCCGCAACCCGTAACGCCGCCCGAGGGGGCGCCCAACGTTCTGGTCGTCCTCATCGATGATCTCGGCTTCGGGCAGCCCGGCACATTCGGCGGGCCGGTTCCGACCCCGGCCATGGATGCTCTCGCAGAAGATGGCCTGCGTTTCACGCGGTTTCACACCACCGCAATCTGTTCGCCGACGCGTGCGGCTCTGCTGACCGGGCGCAACCACCACCAAAGTGGCTTTGGCACGATTACCGAGCTGTCCACCGGCTATCCGGGCTACGACAGCATCTGGCCGCGCTCGACAGCCACAATCGCAGAGATCCTCAAGGATCACGGCTACTCGACCGCTGCCTTCGGCAAATGGCACAACACGCCTGATTGGGAAACCTCTCCCATGGGGCCGTTCGATCACTGGCCGACCGGGCTGGGGTTCGAATACTGGTATGGTTTCCAGGGGGGCGAGACCAGCCAATGGGACCCGCAGCTCTTTCGGAACACGATCCCGGTGGAGCCCGAAATAGGCCCGGAGGAGGGCTACAACCTCAACGTCGATCTGGTGGACGACGCGATCGCATGGCTTGATCGGCAGCACTCCATCGCGCCGGACAAGCCCTACTTCATGTATTTCGCACCGGGCGCGGTTCATGCCCCGCTGCACGTCAGCGAAGAATGGATCGACAAATTCTCCGGCCAGTTCGATCAGGGCTGGGACAAGGTCCGCGAAGAAACGCTGGCCCGGCAGAAGGAAATCGGTGTTGTTCCCGAAAACACCGACCTCACGTCGCGACCGGAGGAAATCGAGACCTGGGACACGCTGGACGCCGACGCGCAGCGGCTCTACAGCAGGCACCAGGAAGTGTTCGCCGGATTCCTGGCCCAGACGGACTATGAAATCGGACGTCTGATCGACAAGGTTCAAGCTCTGCCCGGGGCCGACAATACGCTGATCATTCTGATAGCAGGCGACAATGGCCCCAGCGCCGAGGGCAGCGTCACCGGTACACTGAACAACATGATGACCCAGAACGGCATTCCGGACACGGTCGAAGCGCAGCTGCCGGTGATAGACGAGATCGGCGGCCCGCTGCATGAAAACCATTACCCTGTTGGCTGGGCGTGGGCGGGCTCATCGCCGTTCCAGTGGATGAAGCGCGTGCCTTCGCATTTTGGTGGAACCCGGAATGGCATGGTTGTCAGCTGGCCGGCGAAGATCACCGACGGTGGGGGCATCCGAACACAGTTCCATCACGCCGTGGACATTGCTCCAACGATCCTCGAGGCCGTCGGGGTTCCAGAGCCCGAAGTGGTCAACGGCACCCAGCAGACGCCCATGGCAGGCGTCAGCATGGAGTACAGTTTTGCCGATGCCGATGCTCCCGGGACACGGCACACACAGTATTTCGAGACCGGAGGGCATCGCGCGCTCTATCATGACGGCTGGGTCGCCGCGTCGTTCCATGGCGCACCCTGGGAGCTGACTGGCTCCGTCGGTTTCGACGACAACACCTGGGAGCTCTACAACATCGAGGAAGATTTCTCGCAAGCACATGACGTCGCTGCCGAGAACCCCGAGAAACTCGCCGAGCTTCAGGCGATGTTCGACGAAGAGGCCCGGAAGTTCCAGGTCTACCCGCTCGACGACCGCTTCTCTGATCGTGCCAGAAACCCCGAACGCCCGTCAGTGACCCGCGGTCGAGACGTGTTCACCTATGCGCCGGGAACGACACGCATACCGGAAGGCAGCGCGGCTCCGGCCTATCAGCGCTCTCATACGATCACAGCCGAGATCGAGGTCCCTGAGGGAGGTGCAAGCGGTGTACTCATCGCGAACGGCGGGTCGTCGGCCGGATACACGTTGTATCTCGAAAACGGGGTTCCGGTGTATGAGTTCAACTTCTTCGGCAAGGACCTCTACCGGGTCGCAGGAGAGGAACCGCTGGAGCCGGGGGAGCACACGGTGACCATGGTCTATGAACAACTTCCCTTCGAGCCCGGGAAGGAGATCACTGGCGGCACGGCGACGCTCCTTGTGGACGGTGCCGAAGTTGCAAGCGGTGATATCGAGAAAGTCGTTCCGTCCCGCTACTCTGCAACCGAGACGCTGGACATTGGAATGGACCTCGGCGCAACGGTTACTCCTGTCTACAGGGAGGAGGCGCCATTTGCGTTTACTGGCACGATCAAGCAGGTGAGCGTAGAATTGCAGTAGCGCCGATTTCGGGTCGCAGTGGAAAGAGCAACTGCATTGCTTCAGCCCAAGTTTGGCTGTGCAAAACGGCTTCTCTGCCCTGCCTCAGAAAATCTTCGGAGGACAGCGTTCGCGCCAGCGTCGTTCACAGGCCGGACCTGTCATTCACTTGCCGAAATGATGCCGCGGCGCAACCCGCCGACCCGGCTATTTGTTGCATTGTCGAAGAACATTGTCGCAAGGCGGCTGTGCGCTTCCTGACCGGCCATGGTTTTGACGCCATTCTCCTCCGGAAAGCAGACGAAATTCGTCCTCGACGCGTGGACGTGAACAGCATAATTCGGATGTCGGTCATGAAGTGTGGCAGGCTGCAAGCTGACGTATTTGCAAAGGCAGACTGTCACGTTGCTTCCGTCAGCATGTCTAGGAAGGCGCGTACAGCCGGGTTCGTCCGGCGGTTCTGCGGCCAGACGGCCGTGATGTTGTGACGTTCGACCGCAAAATCGGAAAGAACGGGCACCAGTTCTCCACGCTTGACCCAGGGTGCCACCATGAAGCTTGTCGCCATTCCGATGCCGGCTCCCGCCGCGACGGCAGAAATCACGGCCTCGCTCGCATCGACGACGATTGCAGATGGCGGCACGATCTCGACATCACGGCCTCCGATCCGGAACGGCCAGCGGAACAATTGGCCGCTGCTCTGATAACGCAGGTTTACCGTCTCGTGAGACTGAAGCTCGTCAGGATGACTGGGCGTGCCTGTCGCAGCCAAATAGTCCGGTGAGGCATAACAGCAGAGCCGCTGCGGCGACAGTTTCCGTGACAGGAGACTTGAGTCGGGAAGGTCACCGATGCGCACGGCAAGGTCGATTCCCTCTTCGATCAGATCCACCTTGTGATCGCTCAGTCTGAGATCGATCGAGACCTTCCGATGACGTGCGCGAAAGCCCGGAAGCAAAGGGGCGATGACGTGAAGCCCGATCGGAAACGAAGCCGCAATGCGCAAGGTGCCGGCAGGATCGGACCGGGCAGCCTTGGCGGCCTGTTGGATCTCCTCGGCATCGCGCAGCAGCTTGAGCGCCCGTTCATGCAGATCGCGGCCCTCATTCGTGAGGGTGATCGAGCGTGTGGTGCGGGTGAAGAGCGAGACACCGAGTTGACGCTCCAAACGCTGGACACTCTTGCTGATCGCCGAGGGCGAAACGGAGAGCGCGCGCGCGGCGGCCGTGTAGCTGCCCAGCGAGCCGGCGCGGGCAAAAGCGATAAGGCCGGTCAGGCTTTCAAATCCAATTTGTTCCTTCATGGCACTATTAAAGCGAATTGAAGGGCCATTATCAATCTGTGAGCAAGCCTATACATCCGGTCAACAAAATCAGAAACGGAAAGAGGTTCCCATGACCGAGATGATGAAAGCTGTCCGACTGCATGAATTTGGCGGTCCGCAGGTGCTGCGCTACGAGGAGGCGCCGCGACCGGTGGCCGGTACGGGAGAGGTACTTGTCCGCGTGCATGCGGCAAGCCTCAATCCGCCGGACCTTTACCTGCGGGATGGCTACCGGGCGCTTCCGCCCGAATGGCGGCCCAGCCCGGTCTTTCCGCTGATCCTCGGCACGGACATCTCCGGTGTCGTCGCAGCGCTCGGAGAGAATGTCTCGGGTTTCCGCATTGGCGACGAGGTTTTTTCGATGGTGCGTTTCCCGCATGATCTCATGACCGGCAGCAATGCCTATGCCGACTATGTCAAGGTTCCGGTCTCCGACCTCGCGCTTAAACCCGCAGGAATCGACCACATTCGGGCGGCCGGTGCCCCGATGTCCCTGCTCACGGCGTGGCAGTTCCTTGTCGACCCCGGTCACGACGCACCGAATCCGTTCCAGGATTTCGACCATGCGCCGATCCCGCTTGAAGGAAAGACAGTGCTGGTCAATGGCGCCGGCGGCGGCGTCGGTCACCTGGCAGTTCAACTGGCAAAATGGAAGAGGGCTCATGTCATCGCGGTCGCTTCCGGCAAACATGAAACTGTGCTGCGCGATCTCGGCGCTGATGCCTTCATCGACTACACCAGACAAGCTGCAGAGACCACCGCACCAGATGTCGATCTCGTCATCGACGCTGTTGGCGGTTCCGGCATGGAACGCTTCCTGAGCGTGATCAGGAAGAATGGCGCGCTCTATCTGGTCAATCCACTTGGCTTTTCCGGACATGAGGAGGCTGCAGGACGCGGGATCACCGTTTCAACGGCACAGGTGCGCTCCAACGGCGCACAATTGGCTAAAGCTGGATGCCTGCTGGATGACGGGACGATCCGGGTCGAGATAGACAGTGAGTTCCCGCTGTCAGAGGCCTCTGCTGCCCATCAGCGGGCACTCGAAGGCGGTATCCAGGGCAAGATCGTTCTCATCGCCAGATAAACGCGCAACCACTCTGAAATCTGCTCCCCCGATTGCATTCCGGTCGGGGAGAGCCAAACAGGAGGAACGCTCCCATGTTGATCGTGACCGGATATATGTATGTCGGTCCTTCGGATCTGGCGGAATTTACTGCGGATCTGGCATCACTCGCGGTGGCGACGCGCCAACGTTCGGGCAACCTTTCGTATGACGCTTCCGTTGATGATGCCAAGGCTGGTCGATTGCTCATAGCGGAACGCTGGGCCGACCAAGCCGCACTCTCAGCCCATCTTGAAGCTGAAGACACGGAAGCTTTCATCGTAAAGTGGCGCGGAAGTATGCAGGGCGAGATCCGCAAGTATGATGCATCGAACGAACGTGGCCTTGCCGAAGATTGATCTCTTGCCACACGCTCATGTCATCTATGTGAGCAGAGGAAATGCCACCACCCAGACCGATCTGCAGCGTTTGTTTGAGCATACCGTTTCGATGCGTGTGAGACGGATTCCCACGTCAACGCCTCCATCAGCCGCCAGTTCGTCCACGGCCCTCACCGGTCATCCACTCGTTGATACGCTGCTGCAGTGCGGTCTGCCGAAGCCGCCATTCCCTGCATTTGGGAAGACAGGTGGCCGCCAGATGTCGGCAGTGCGGACGAACCTACTTTCAAACAGAACCTCCCAATGGCCGCGTCACTTCCGCAATCGAGTCAGAAAACGTTCAATTTTCTGCTTCATCGTTGGTTCAGACGGGCCAGAAGACCAACTACCGCCATTCTCGAAGACCTGTTCTTGCCAAGTGCACGGTTTTTGCCGCCACAGACCACGATGTGCAGCAAACTGCATGCCGCCCCAGTCCATGAACCAAACGTCTTTTGAAAGGTGGAAAGAGTAATAGCTGTCTGACCAGATATATCGACTCCTTACGGTTTCGCCTGCCTGAGCTAATTGCAGAGCCATTTTCAAGTTGTCGGGCGTAATGCTGCGATATCTGTCACCCACGCTCATTATCGTCTCACGGAGAACGCAGGTAATCAGACATTCCTGCAACGGAACACGAACACCTGTCAACTCTCTGATAAAATGATCAGAAACCCCGTCGCCCCTAGCGTAAGTTTCGCTATCGGACGAGACATCGCTCGCAGCAACAACAAAGACACTCTGATTTTCATCACAAAAGACCGTGAAGCCGTTTTCAGTCTTCAGTTCATCAATTGGAAATATGTGGTCTTGGCATGACAGCGGTGAATTGTGTGACTCTGGATGTGCAAACTGAGATTTGCGCTGCGCTAGCGCGCCAAATCGACGATAGAAGTCCTTCAGAATCGGATTCGACAAAGTGCGAATATCGCTTTCGGGAATGCCCAGATCGGAAGAAGGCACTTCGTACCAGTCAGAAAGCAGGTTTTGAAGTTGCTCGAAGTCCATCAACGCGAAAAGTCCTAGTTTACGCTCCCGTCCACGTTGCCGACATTCGTGGACAACGCAGCATCAGTCAACGTGAGCTCTAAGCGGACTTGCGGCGCCACAGCATCCCGATCCGGACCTTGGCTGGTGCCTGGTCGACACAAACGGCCCTTTGCTGCCGGTCATCCAACTCGATGTCGCTGCGGTGCGGCCAGTCGCAGGAGACATTCACTGCAACTGCTCAACCAGATAATTCGGCAAGGTCGGCAGCGCGGACTTTGCTGCAGTTGGGATCGAAACGCGCAAGGTCTGCTCACAGCTCAATTTCGTCTCGTCTTGCACGTAATCGACAGAAGTCAGGATGCAGTTACCCCAAGCTGGTAGGAGCAAAATTGGTCGTAGTGTAAGGTGACTGAGCCTGCTTCAAGTCGAATGATCCCGATATTGGGCGCTTCCTTGCTGGGTTCGAAGGTATCCCAGTTCCATTCGGGTTTCGGCGGCGGCGCTTGATAGAGAACAGAGCGCATCGTCGAGAATGGGATACCCTCAACCGAGCCAGAAATTGGTCGGTGGACATGCCCAACAAACATGTACTTCACGCACCCAAATCTGGAGATTAAATCTATGAAGTCCTGCCCGTCTTCCATGTTTTCCGTGTCTTGCATTGGCAGGCCAAGTGGCATCGGCGGATGGTGCATAAATAGAATGGTCGGCTTCTTTCCTGCATCGTGTAGGCGGTCCATGAGCCATTTGCGCCGAATTTCACAGAATTCTCCGGCGTCAGAGCCGGTCTTGTGTGTATCTAGACAAATCACGTGCGCTTCAGGTGTCTTCACCCGATACTGGATGAATCCCTCCATTGCCGCGTCAGGAAGTGGCAAAAGCTGGCGGAATAGCTCCCGGCTGTCATGATTTCCCATCATGGGGAAAAAAGGGATAGCCAATTCGGATAGTCGCCCTGCCACGCCTTCGTAGTCAGCCTTTGTTCCTCGATTGACCATGTCGCCGGAAATGACGCACATTCTCGCATCCGAATGGTGCTCATTGATGTGCTCAACGGCAGCTTGGAGCCTAATCCGTGGATCGTGCCCAAGCACCTGACCCTCTTGGGTAAAATGAGGATCCGACATCCAAACAATTTTCATCGTCGCTACAACTCCTTTTTGGCAAAACGCTGGTGTGCCCACAAAACGGACTTTGGCTGCATTGCAGAACGCGTGCAAGTTGGGCTCTAGGCCGACCTGCGGCGCCGCAACACTGATCGCAGGAAACGATTTTGTGCCAGCGTCGTTCAGGGCCCAGTGCCACCATTTGGAACGTATGCGGCGAACGGCTGGTGTGGCTTGTCGGTTGCGCGTACCCGACTGACACGTTGCGCGGCGTTGCGTTTGCAACATGCTGCACTGCGTAAGCGCCCAGTAGAGAGATTTTCGACAGATTTGGGTGGTGGAGACACGGTTTGTTTCGCCACTGTCTGCTCATCACGTTGCTGATGAGGAGGAAACGCAATGCTCGACTCGACAGTCACCGCGCAGGTGCAAGAGACGCTCGACAGCCTGAACACCGCGCTGTTTGCCACCGACAGCGACTGACGCGATCTGGTTGCCGTGACATGGAACCTGAAGCCGGTGACGGGTTTGGACACCCCGGTCCACGGCCTGCAAGAGGTACATCACCTGGCGTGATGCCCTGACTGGGCCGCGCCCCCTGATGGCGCGCCTAAGCGCCCGGCATCGTCCTCCTGCCGGGCGTACCCTTTTAGTTACATCGGAGAAAAGAAATGAAAGCAGCACGTTGGCATGGCGTAAAGGATATTCGCGTCGAAGATATCGCCGAACCGGTCCCCGGCAAGGGCGAGGTGAAGGTCAAGGTCGCCTGGACCGGGATCTGCGGCAGTGACCTGCATGAATATCTCGCCGGGCCGATCTTTGTCCCCGTGGACGAAGACCATCCTCTAAGTCACGACAAGGCTCCGATCACCATGGGGCATGAATATTGTGGCACCGTGACGGAGCTGGGTGAGGGTGTCACCGGGCTTGCGCTTGGCGACCGCGTCGCCATCGAGCCAATCTTTGCCTGCGGCGAATGCCCGGCCTGTCTCGAAGGCAAGTATAACCTGTGTGAGAGCCTCGGTTTCGTCGGCCTGTCCGGCGGGCACGGCGGGTTCGCCACCCATAGCGTGGTGCCCGCCCGCATGGTGCACAAGATGCCCGAGGCGCTGTCGATGGAGCAGGGTGCGCTGGTCGAACCCGCCGCCGTCGCCCTGCATGCCGTGCGCCTGTCCAAAATCAAGGCGGGTGACAAAGCCGCTGTTTTTGGCGCGGGTCCCATCGGCCTGCTGGTGGTGGAATCATTGCGCGTCGCCGGCGCGTCGGAGATTCACGTTGTGGAACCCTCGGAAGTGCGGCGGCAAAAGGCGCTGGATCTCGGCGCGACCTCGGTGATCGACCCGACCGCGACGGACGCGGTCGCGGCGATCCGCGATGCAACGGGCGGGGTTCATGTGGCCTTCGAAGTGACCGGCGTGCCTCAGGTGCTGCCGCAATGCATCGACGCCACCCGCCACGAGGGGCAGGTTCTGGTCGTGTCAATCTGGGAGAAAGAGGCCTCTTTCCAGCCCAACACCATCGTGCTCAAGGAACGCCAGTTGCAGGGCACCATCGCCTATCGCAACGTCTATCCGGCGGTCATGGCGCTGATGACCCAAGGCTATTTCAGCGCCGATCAACTGGTCACCAAGCGGATTCCCCTGGATGACATCGTCGCGGAAGGGTTCGAGGCGCTTGTCGCGGAAAAATCCCATGTGAAGATCCTGGTCGAAGCCCCCGACTGACCTTCCGCCGCTCGGAAAATCCGGCCGCGCACATACGAAAGAGCGGCCGGAAGCCCCACATCGAGACGCTGCGCGACAATCCCCACCGGATACCGGAACTTCGTCGCGACATCCGTGTGGCGTCAATTTCCGGATCGTTGAATCCAGGAACCGAAATTGACACCTGTGGCTGACCGAGGACGAGGAATACGAGTTTCCTGTAACTCATCTGCGCATGTTGGTATTGCGCCACCAAAGCGCCGTTGTTCGTTATTCCGACCAACTAAAACACAGGAAAGCGCAAGGGTTCATTGTTCGGACAGTATCGCCTCGAGGGTCCGCATCGTCCGGGTCAGCCTGGTGTCGTGGCGCCTGATGAGCGACGTCGTGGAGACCGACATGGCGTCGTCGAGCGGTGCGAGCGCCAAGGTGTCGAGCGCATTATAGGTCCTTACCGCGCTTTCGGGGGCGATCGCGAACCCCATTCCGGCACCGACGCAGCCGAGGATGGTGTCGAGCGCGCCAAAGTCGCGGACCGGCGTGTCAGCTCTGCCCTTCTGGCGAAGCCAAGTCTGAGCCGCTACCCGGTAGCTGCACCCGTCACTGAAAGCTAGCAACACCCTGTCGGATGCGCCGGACGCTGCCGTGACAACCACCAGGGTTTCCGTGAAGACGGGGACGGCATGGAAACGGTCTGGATCGACATCGCCGACGACAAGCGCCGCATCGATTTCCCGTGTCCAGACCTTTCCGCTCAGAACGCCGGAGGAGCCGGTCACTAGGCGCAGTTCGGCTTTAGGCGCCCGGTCCGCGAGCGCGCGCAACACTGGCGGCAGGCGGCTTCCCGCCGTGGTCTCAAGGGCGCCGAGACGCAGAGGCGCCGCTTCGCCGGAGGCGTCGCGAAGATCCGAACGCACCGTCGCGACGTGCGACAGGATTTCGCGCGCCTGGGGCAAAAGCCGTTCGCCCAATGGCGTCAAGCGCGCACCTGCTCGCCCACGCTCGAAAAGGACGCCGCCAAGATCCTCCTCGAGCTTCTTGATCCGCTGCGTGATGTTCGACTGGACTGAATGGAGTCGTGTGCTCGCAGCTGAGAAGCTGCCGCCGTCTGCGACGGCAAGGAAAGTCTGGAGTTGTATTAGATCCATCTATCTCATTTAGAGAATTAAAGTTATCCATTCAATCATTATTATTGCGAAAAAGCTCATGCTAGGCCTTGGGGTGCAATGAGAGGGGCCCATCCGATGCCGACGTATGCCACCCGCAACAAAACCGCCGAACACCCGCCCGGCGTTGCCACGACCGTGGCGGATGCTGGCGGCCTTGGCCCGAGCGGCGCTGGCCATGGCGATGAGGAATGGTTGGCGGAGATCTTCGAGAATGCCGGCAATGCGCCGTTTGGTGTCAGGGGCATTCCATGGGCCGCTACCGGGCCCCCCGCGCGGAACCTGTCCTGCCTGATGGCCGGGCTGCCCCCGCTCATCGTGACCGGCTGGGATCTCGGGCTTTCGCCCCAGGTACAGGCGGCATGGTTCCGCGATCAGGCCATCGCCTGAACCGTCACCTTTTCCGTTTTCGTATCGCCGCTCCGAGACTGCGGCGCGTCCTCGAAGGCTGCCCCTTGCGGTCATGCGAACCCTTCAACCGAACTCCGAAAGGAACCTCATCGAATGCCTGCCATCGACATGAGCCAGCCCGACGCCTTCTGGCTCGCGCTGTCCGTCATTGCCGTTGCCCTCATGTGGGTGCCGCATATCTTGCAACTGATCGCGCAGGAGGGGCTCGTCACCGCTATCTGGGATCCGACACGCGAAACGCCGCACAAGGCCGCCTGGGCCGCTCGGGCACGGCGTGCTCACGGCAACGCGGTCGAGAACATCGCGGTTTTCGCACCCCTCGCGCTTCTCGTGCTGGCGACGGGCAACTCCTCTGCTCTCACCGCTGCCGCGGGCGCGGTGTTCTTTTTCGCGCGGCTTGTGCACTTCGTGTCCTACACGCTGGCTATCCCGGCACTGCGCGTGATCGCTTTCCTTGTCGGCTGGGCCGCGACGATGACCTTCGCCCTCGCGCTGTTTTAGGTCGTGGATGCGCGACCAGATGGCGGTGAGGGCCAGTCGATGAAGCCGGAGCAAATGGAGATTGACGGGCTGCGCAACGAAGTCGCGAAGCGCAAGTCGGAACGCGACATTTTACAAATGGCCGCGGCCCCAGCGCCCGGTCCCAGCACGATGAGGTGCAGACCGAGGATCTTTCTTGCGGACTGCTTGAACAGAGAACAGGGCGTAAGAACACAGCTGGTTACGAGACAATTACGCCCCCCCGGAAATCTTTGCGACAAGCCCAGTGTTACTAATATGTCTCATGGTTGCTGACGGGATACAGTGGTAATTTTCACCAAATACTGGCTGCAAAATAATGGTGCTACACTAAAAGGGCGTTTTTATTAGAGAGTTATCTCAATCAGTGAGGACGACGTCTGCAATATGGACCCTATCGGTATTTTGCATTCGCAGAGCACATCATCCCACTTGCACCCCGACGATGATTTTGTTCTCGGTAACATAATCGCGATGATGCAGCACTCCGCTGCCCTGATCGGGGTCTATGATGAGCAGGAACGCCTGCGATTTACCAACGAGTCCTTTCGCAAAGCCTACTACATACTCCCTGGTGAGGACCTGTGCTGGCAACAGCTGATGAGGCGGAACTTTGCCGCCAAGCGCGGCACGATCATCCAGTCGGATGACATCGATGCCTGGATCGCGTCGGTCAGGTCTCGACGTGGCAAAAACAAGGTCAGAACCTACGAAAGTGATCTACACTGCGGCGCCTACATCTGGGTGACGGAAACGATGCTGCCTAATGGGTGGATCATTTACGTCGGGACGGATGTCTCGGAATTGCGCCAGTCAGAACGCTGGCTTCGACAGGCTCGGGACGAAGCCGTCCGCGCCTCTTCCACAGATGAGCTGACGGGTGTTTCCAATCGCAGGCATATAATCTGCCAACTGGAAAGAATGCTGCCTTCCAGACCGGAAAAATTGCATAAGCCCAGCGAAGTCGCTGTCGAGGCGGGCGGAACCGTCGGCTTGCTGGACATCGACCATTTCAAGAAGATCAACGACACCTATGGTCATCAGACAGGTGACGAAGTTCTGGTCACCTTCGCCAGAGTTGTTCGAGAGACGATCAAGCTGCGTGATGCCTTTGGGCGTTTTGGCGGAGAAGAGTTCCTGATCCTGTTTCCCGGACAAAGCGTAAAGGCCGCCACCGCAACAATCGAACAGCTTTATGAAGCCATTTCCCAGGTTCGCCCGGTCAGGAATGCGCCTGACCTGATGATATCATTTTGCGTCGGCCTTACGCCTATCTTGACCAGCGATGATACATCCAGGATCTTTTCCAGATGCGATGCTGCCCTCTACGAAGCCAAGGAATGTGGCCGCAATCAACTGAAGGTTTTTGGTCAGTCTGACGTTGAGCAGGAAAGTGGGCGACAGACCCCGTTCGCAAGCTGTGATGGGCGGCAGACACTGGAACAGTAGCGGTTGGTCCCGACGGGATTTTTCCTGAAACGGCAGCTTTTTTCAGATCATCCGTTCGCAGCGATTGTCCGAAAGTGGCCCGATCCATACCGTTGCTTATAGCCCGTTCATCAACGACGACGTGTCTCAGCCCATTCAGTCGACATCAGGTCGACAAGGCAGCGTACCTTGGCAGGCAGGTAGCGCTTGCTGGAATAGACCGCCTGGATTGGCACGCTTTCGGTGTCGTGTTTCGAGAGAACTTGTTCCAGACGTCCATCGAGCAACGCTTCCTGCACAAGGAAGCTTGGGAGGTTGACGATGCCCACGCCGGCAATGGCGGCGTCTCTTATCGCCTCGCCACTGTCGAGCCGCAACCGAACACGGCCACTTATGCTTGCCCATGACCCGTCGTCATCGCGAAAGCGCCAAGGATGCCGCCTGGTCTCGCTGCGGAACACCACGCAGTCATGCGACAGCAGATCGTCCGGCTTCTCAGGCCGTCCGCGCAGGTCGAGATAGGACGGTGCGGCGCAGAAGATCCCGACATGGTGAGCGACCACACGTGAGATCATCTGGGAATCTGGGCTTCCAATCCCGATGCGCACGGCGAGATCGTATCCACCGTCCACCAGTTCCTCGACACGGTCACTGAAACTGACATCCACGCGCAGATCGGGCCATTTTGCCATGTAACGATGCAGGAGCGGCAGCACGTGCAGCCGTCCGAACGCAGTTGGCACGGTCAGGCGCAGCAGGCCGCTGGGTGTTCCGCGCTCTCCGCCAATGATCGCGTCGGTCTCCTCCAGAAGATGCAGAATGCGCTTGCAGTGATCGTAATAGAGCTTTCCCTCGTCGGTCATGCTCAACGCACGCGTCGTCCGGTTCAACAGCCGGGTCCCCAGGCGCTTTTCTGTGCGGGCAATTGCCTTCCCGACGGCCGACCGCGTCAGCCCGATCGCTCGACTGCCGCCGATGAAGCTACCGGCATCCACTGTGGCAATGAAGGCCCGTATCTCTTCCACGCTGGCAGGCATCGTGCATCTCCGCTGGCACCATAGACGGGAAATCAGTTCCCGAATATTTCCATTATAGAGACTAGTATTCTCTAGTCGAGGTGACAGGAGACGCAACACTTAAAGGTTCAAAATGCCCTTTTCTCCCATGGTTCAAGAACGTATTGCCGCTTGGAACGAAGCTTCCGCCTCCTTTGGTCCTCTTCTCCTTGAGGGGGAGGGGGATTGGGCGGCTGCGCGCGCCCAGTATCTGGACGTGCTATCCGCTCACCCAACGCCTGAAGGCGTCACGATCAGCCAAACCAACATGGGGGGCGTGCCCGGCACCGTGGTAACGCCTGACGAAGTCGAGAGCGGGCGTACACTCCTCTACATCCACGGCGGAGGTTATATTGCCGGAAGCCCGGCCGGGTATCACGGGCTCGCCGGGCATTTCGCGAAGCTGCTGAAGGCCGTCGTCTATATGCCGGACTATCGCCTCGCGCCGGAGCATCCGTTCCCTGCGGCAATCGACGACACTCTCGCGTCCTATCGATGGCTTCTGGAGGAAGGGAACCGCGCTGATCGGATCATGTTCGCGGGCGATTCCGCGGGGGGAGCCATGGTTGTGTCGGTGATGGTCGCTGCCAGGGATGCCGGTCTTCCCCTGCCGGCTGCCGGGGTCGCCATCTCGCCGTGGGCCAATCTGGAACATACCGGTGCATCCATGACCACGCGCGACGGGATCGATCCCACTGTCAGCCTGGCTGGTCTGGATCTTATGGCTGCCGCCTTCCTTCAGGGGGCGTCGAAGGCGCATCCTGCGGCGTCGCCGGTGTTTGCGGATGTCGCGGGCCTGCCGCCAATCCTCGTTCAGATTGGGGAGAGCGAAGTGATGCTGAGCGATGCGATCCGCCTCGCGGCGCACCTGGGCGAGGGGCAAGTGCGCGTCTCGCTGGAAATATGGCCTGAGATGTTCCATGTCTGGCACATGTTTGCCTCCGTCCTGCTTGAAGGCGCGCAAGCGTTGCAAAGTGCTCGGGCGTTTCTGGAAACCGCGTTGAGCCAGGAATAACGTCCGCTCCTAGCGGCTGCTCTCCGAAAGAACTTTTCGGAGAGCCGTTTTTCTTCCTGAGGCAAGGCGTCATTGACCGTCGAGCACTCGTTCAGCCCCCGCTGCGGACAAAGCGGACGTTGTTGCTACGACAAAGCGCGTTGGGTGCTATGTGCGTTCTATCGCTCGTCGCATGTTGATGCCTGTCGGCGTGAACCCCGCCGACAGATACAGGTTCTTTGCAATGCTGTTGTCTGCTGCAACACGGAGCCGAAATTCGGCAAACTCGGTTTCTGAGAACCACTCATCCAACGCTGCCAATGCAAGACGAGCAAACCCTTTTCCCCGATAAGGCGGCAGGATGGAAAAGTCGCTGATGAACACGGTTTGATTTTTCGCGTTCGGCTGGCACCAAAGATACCCGATCGGGGCGTCCGCGTTGTCCGTTGTTGCGACGATGCACAACAAAACCTGACCCGGCGTTTCGACGCCCTGCTCAAAGCTTTCGGCCACCGCCTGTGCGGCTTGTTTCGTGGCTGTCTGGATGTCCACGTCATAATTTGCAGAGATTTCAGTGGCATAGTCCGGAACGAAATAATCGACATAGCCCGGAAACTCGTCAGACCTCATTTTCCGAAGCTCAACCATCCTTGTGCCAATCTCCTGTCAAATGAGCGTGCCGTAGGGAGCAGCGTTCGTGGTGAAAACCGGACTACGTTCCGCACGCTCGATGGTCAAGTTCAAAACAAACCGCTGATACGCTGCTGCGGTGCGGTCCGCCGAAGCCGCCGTTCCTTGCATTTGCGAAGACGGGTGGCCGCCAGATGCCAGCATCGCGGACAATCCTGCTGCTCGATTTCCAACTTTCAAGGTCCGCTTTCGAACGCATAAGCGCAACAGAACTATCCGACAGCTTGAAGCTCCCGATCCTGCCGCGGTGATCTTCCAAATTTCCGGGAGTACTCCCGCGAGAATTGCGCTGAGCTTTCGTAACCCACGCCAAATGCGATCTCGGAGACCTTTGCTCGACTCGTCTTCAGATCATCCCTGGCTTTGAGAAGGCGCAGGTCTTTCTGATACTGGAGTGGGGATGTTCCTGTCACGGCCTTGAACTGCTCGAAGAAGGCCGAGTTGCTCATACCGACGCGGCGAGCGAGATCACCGACGACGATGGCGCCGGACAGATTCGATTGGATATCGCGCGTGGCCAAGAAAATGCGGCTTGCCGTGCTTTCGTGCCAGAGTAACCTTTGCAGCACGGGCGCTTGCGGTCCGATCAGAAGCCTTGCATGGATTTCCCGGGACGTGATCGGGGCCAGGAGTTGACGTGTCTCTTCAGCTTCGCACTGAAAGAAGTACCGAAGAAGAGCCTCATCCATGGAAGGGGCGGTGTCACACTGGCAGATCGAGAAGGGGTCAGACGACGCCCCCGAAGCCGGCAACATAGCAGGGGCCAGGGATCGTAACAGGTCAAGGTCGAGCGGAAAAACCAGGGCTATGTAGGGGCATTCCGGCGAGGCTTCGGTTATGCGAGAGACTACGGGCAGCGTGTGGCTCACAATCAGTGATTGTCCTGCTCGCACTGTTATCGTTTTGGTATTTGACCCAACTTGCTTTGCGCCTTGCAGAATGAGGCACAGCAAAGGCCGGTAAACCGTTGCGCTCAAACCAGTGGTCGCGTGGTGCCGTAGCAGGTGCGTACCGCTGCTGTTGTCGTGCATCGCCCCTTCACGGACCTCAGCTTGATCCAGCAGCGCCGTAACATGGTTGACCAATCCTGGACGTGTCATGGCGGCCTCCAATCTCTCGCGACTCGAATAGCACTACGCGTTCAAGAACTAAAACAAAACTCGGTTCGAATGGAGAAACAGGCAAGTTTTCCGGAATTTCGAGGAAGATTGGCGAAAAAATCGAGAGTAACGTCACCAAATTTAAGCCATGGGAGACATGACATGAAAACCATACTGATCACAGGAGCCTCTTCAGGCATCGGTGCAGCGACGGCCAGGCATTTTCAGGCCAACGGCTGGAACGTGATCGCCACGATGCGGAAGCCGGATGCTGCGGGTGATCTTGCCGAACTCGACAATGTGCACGTGGCCAAACTGGACGTGACCGACCCGGATACGATCGCCGGGGCCGTTGACGCCGGAATCGGCCGTTTTGGCCGAATTGACGCGTTGCTCAACAACGCGGGCTACGGGGCTTATGGCGCGCTGGAGGCCTTCTCGATGGAGCGCATAAGGCGTCAGTTCGATACCAATGTGATCGGTCTTTTGGAGGTGACGAAAACAGTGCTGCCGCACATGCGGGAAAACCGTGCGGGCACGATCGTCAATATCTCTTCCATCGGAGGGCAGATCACCTTCCCGCTGGGCACGCTCTATCATGGTACCAAATTCGCGGTCGAAGGCCTGTCCGAGGCGCTGCATTATGAACTCGAACCGCTTGGCATCCGGGTTTGCATTGTCGAGCCGGGCATGATCAAAACAAATTTCGGCGGCAGTTCCTTCGATTTTGCCATGGATGAAAGCCTGCCAGACTATGCGCCCACAGCCGAGGCCATGGGGCGCGTCTTTGGCAAGCTGGCGTCCAGCCCATCGGCGCCAGAAAGCGTTGCAGAGGTGATCTGGAGCGCCATCAACGATACAGGTGACCGTCTACGTTACCGCGCGGGAGCGGATGCCGAGGCGTTGCTGGACAGGCGCAAGGCGCAAGACGACGAGACTTTCATGGGCGGCATCAAAGAGTTGATGCGAGAAGGATAGCGATCCTTCCCAGGGGCCCAGAAATGTTTAGTTGTTGCTGGAAGCCGCAGCTCGGTGACGATTTGCTGGTGCAAGGCCTGCTCTCGCACTCGCTTCGAAGCAGTGTTTCGACGCGATGCGGCATGCTGGTAGTTTGGGCTCTAAGCGGACTTGCGGCGCCACAGCATCCCGATCCGGACCTTGGCTGGTGCCTGGTCGACACAAACGGCCCTTTGCTGCCGGTCATCCAACTCGATGTCGCTGCGGTGCGGCCAGTCGCAGGAGACATTCATTGCAACTGCTCAACCAGATAATTCGGCAAGGTCGGCAATGCGGGACGAAGCGGACTTTCGCCAGTCAGATCCCAATGTCCGATAACAAAGCTGGTACGTGGTTAAGGCCCGCCAGGGGGGCTTCTGCAACTCGGCTCATTCGATCCAGGCCGAACGTTCGCAATGCGGCCCCACCGCGATCACACAAGCCGCCAGCGATTATGGACAACACTTGAAAATCCGACTACGCCACTGGTATCGCGAAAAAAGAAATTGGACTCTGTCATTGGATCATCCCCGGACTTCCGCATCCCATTCCAAGCTCCTCAAGATCGTCGTGATGAATGACCTTCACCTCGTTGCGCCCGGCACCCGACGACCCAATATGGACACTACCGCCCGTTTTGCAGTTGCCTTGAGGAGCGCTGCCGCACGGCACGGCGACGCAGATTTGTGCGTCTTCGCCGGGGACATCGCCGATCAGGCCGAGCCCGAGGCCTACCGGCTCTTTGATAGTCTGCGCAGGGCTTTGCCGATCCCTCAATGCGTTACACTGGGTAACCATGACGACCGTAACGTCTACCTGACTTATGCGGAGAACTTCGAGACCGATCCGAACGGTTACGTGCAGTGTCGTAGGGATATCAAAGGGCATTGTGTGCTCGTGCTCGACAGCTCCGAACCGGGTCATGAGCGTGGTGGCTTCCCTGCGCCGAAGCTGGCTTGGGTGGCCGAACAACTCGCAGATGCGCGCAGGTCTGGACTAAAGGTGATTGTCATCCTCCACCATAATCCTGCGGCCCTTCAGATGCCTGTCGACACCTATCGTCTCAGCGCACCGAGCGACCTCCTCGCGGTATTGAAACAAAGCGGTGCTGATATTCTTCAGGTCATCGCAGGGCATTGCCACATCTCGTCGGCGGGCAGCTGGGGAGGCCTCCCCTGCGCCACGCTCGCGGGAAACCATCATCGCGTCGAGCCTTTCCTTCGCGGTCGGACTGGACGCCAGCAGTGTTACGAAGGACCGGCGCACTATGGTGTCGTCGTGTCTAACGGGTCCGACTGTGCCGTCCACTTCGAAGCCTATGTCGGTGAGGCTGACCCAATGGATGGTACGCTTTTTCCGAGGAAGGTGGACCAGGCTTTCGAAGAAGCCGGATGAGCTGCCGTTGGTCGCCGTGGTATCATCGCGCACAAGCGACACTTCCGCCGAAACCGCCGTTCCATGCATTTTTGCAGCACTGGTCAAAGTGGGCTCTAATCGGACTTGCGGCGTCGCAACAATGATCGCAGCGACCAATTTTGCGCCAGCGTCGTTCACGGCCTCACCGGTCATCCACTCGTTGATACGCTGCTGCGGTGCGGTCCGACGAAGCCGTCATGTGTCGCAAGTTTTTGAATGGCGGCTTTGCGATCGTTTTTGCACGAACCGGTTCTATCCTCCGGTTCCACGGCGAAACGGTAACATCAGGACTGAATAAACCTGGCGATAGTCAGGCAACTTCGTTTTCGGATCGGTTCCCAATTCGCGTGGTGGTGTTCCAGGGCGGTAAACGAACGTGCCGAAAATCTGATCCCAGACCGTTAGCGTCGCGCCATAGTTTTTCGCCTCGCTCACATTCGCGGAGTGGTGATACCGGTGAACCTCGGGGCCGACGAAGACATAATTGGCCCAGCCAAGGCGCAGATCGACATTGAAATGACTGATGATGCCGTGAAAGGCATTGACCACCAGAAAGATCAAGACAGCCTCGGGTCGATACCCCATGAGCCAGATCGGCACGATGATCGTCATGCCCTGAACGAACACCGCGTTGAACGGGTGCAGCACTGCGTGCATCAGCAGATAGAGCCGGTCGGGCAGATGGTGGGCGGCATGGATTTGCCACAAAACCCGACCGATCGGCCCGCGGAGTTCGTGCATGGCCCGATGGATATGGTAGTTTAGAATTTCAAAAACGAGGAACAGAACCGGCACCTGAATCCAGAGCGGCCAGTCGCGGGCGAGGCCGTCCCCTTGTCCCGAAATGGTGATGGACAGCATCGCGAGCCCTGCGGACAGGAGCCCGACCGTTCCCCCGGAAAGACCAATATAGATGAAGTCGGGCAGCAAGTTGCGCCACGTCATGGACCAGCGCCGGTCCATTGGAAAGGTCAGCTCGAGAACGAGATATGTCAGAAAGAGCGGCAGGGTGATCAGGACCCATGCGGGCCGTTCGTCGACCTTCATCTGAAGGAAGTACCAAAGACCGAAAATGATCCAGGCCCACGAGGCGGGATAGAGGCCCCAGCGGATGATCCGGCGGGGCAGGCTATTGTCGTTCATTCCAGATACTCCTTGAAGTCTCGGACACATGTCCGATAGCGTTCGCTACGCAAACGGATGACCTAGGACCAGACCGGGAGGAGACTTTCCGGACAGAGCGGAGGCGATGTGTCCGAAGACCCGCGCGCAGCGCATACGAAATCGGCTCTCAAGCAGGCCCTTATGAAACTGCTGGAGCAGGACAACTGGGGCGGGATCACGATCGTCGGGATATGCCGCCGTGCCGGGGTGGCGCGGTCGTCCTTCTACGAACATTACGGCACCAAGTCGGATCTGCTGGACGAAGTTTTTTCCGACAACATGGCCAAGATCCGCCCTTCGACCAATCCGAACGGAGCACTCGCAACGTTGGACTGGCTCGTCGATCACGTCGCGGAGGCGCCCGAATTCTTTGCCCATGCCATGCAGGGCGGGCGGGGCGATGCGCTCTTGCCACGTTTCCGCGAGGCGCTCATTCAACGATTGTCAGAAGAACTGGCAGCACGGAGCATTTCGGACGCCAGAGTGAAAGCCGCCTATGTGGTCGGCGGGTCAATGGCTTATCTCGCGGAGAACGACCCGGGCGCTACCCGTGAATTCATTCAGGAACTGGCCAGACGCTTGATCAGATAGGCCCGGCAAGAAACAAGCCCTGCGCCAAGCCAAAGAAATCAGATTGCGGACGTTCACTTTCGCCGCAGCGTTGGCCAAGATGGGCTCAAACCCGCCTTGCGGCGGTGCGGCGTGCCGATCCTGACACTGTCTGATGCCTGGCCGATACAAATGGCTCGGAGCGGAAATTTATAACCATTAATCCAATGGTTCCTTCGTGCCCCAATTCGGACATCGGAAGCCCAGTCGCAGGTTTCGAAAGCTGTTGTTCTCGCACTGGCAGGTCGAAGCTGGACTGACCAAATCGGTGCGTTATCCGGGGGGGAGGGGCAGCGAAAAATACCCCTAACAGTTTGAAACAAATGACTTAACTCCAGCAACATGCTTTCCGATTGAAAACCCCGGGAAGGATCCTTGCGGCCCTTTTCATTGCTGGCTTTGGGGGGTATCCAGACAAGATGCAACCCGCCTGTTCTGTCTCTCGTGGAAATCTCATGCCAATCGCGCCGACGCCACTCGAACGTATCTATTTGCTATGGGACAACCTGGCCGACCACGACGTCGGGGATATCCACGCTTCCCGCAGGTTCCTGCTCGAGACGATCTGCGGCCTCATCGACGCACAGAACGCGGATTGGATCGGCTGTGTGCGATTGAACTCGCCCCAGTCGCGCGATCCAATGAAGGGCTGGCGCCCGCGCACGCTGTTCACGCTGAACCCGTGTGATCACACCAATGCGGCGATTGACGCGGCTTTCGAGGAGATGGAAAAGGGCGAGCCGGACATCACCACCACGCGCAACGTGGAGCTGGCCGGGACGTTCCGGGTCCTCAGCCTGAAGGAGCTGGCCACGCCGGAGTGGTTCGAAGGGCCTTCCTACAAGAACTACTACAAGGCGCTCGACCGGCAGGATTCCCTCTGGGCCGGCATCCCGATCAACGAGGATGCGGAAATCCAGATCGGTTTTCATCGCAGCTTCGCCAGCAAGCCGTTTACCGCGGACGATCAGGAAATCGTCTCCCATGCGCTGCGCGGCATACGCTGGTTCTTCAAGCACCAGATGCTGGGCGAAGGCGTTGGCGTGGCAACCGCGCCGCTGACCCCGGTCGAGCAGCAGGTATTGCAAGGTCTGCTGCTTGGCCTGACGGAAAAACAGATCGCCGAGCAGAACAACCAGAGCCCGCATACCACCCACGACCATGTGAAGCGGATCTTCCGCAAATACGGCGTGTCCAGCCGTTCGGCGCTGATGGCGCTCTGGCTTGGCAAGGGATTGATTTGAAACAATAACCCCTAAACAGGGGATAGCGCGTCACCTCAAGCAGCGGCAAAAAGCTGTCTCGGACCATGCCTCGCGAAATATGTCAATCGCGGGGCCGGCGCGCACAGCAACGGCCTCCTTGCATCGGCATGGTTCCACCTGAAACCAGCAGGGAGGTCCCATGCCCCGATTTGACGCCCTCTCAGCTCCTGCGAGCCTGAAGCGCCACACCGCGTGTGCCTCCTTGCCGTTGTCTGCCTGCTTTTGTCGCTGAGACCTTGATGAAAACCATTTCCGCTCATTGCATTCTGCCGCGGCTGTCGGCCCGGCTCCGCCTCTCCACCGCCCTTTGCGCCGCCACCCTGCTTGTCGCGCTGCCTCACACAGCCAGAGCCGCTACCTATACCGTCACGGAAGCAACCGATGACGGCAGCGGCACTGTCGCCGGGTCTTTGAGCTGGGCCATTGCCAGCGCAGGCGCCAGCGGGGACGTGATCGAGATCGATCCTGCGGTCTCGACCATTACCGTGTCCGGAACATTGCCGGCCTTTGCACAGGACGTCACGGTTCGGGCGAGCGCTCCGGTCGAGATCTCCGGCTCGCCACTCGCGGCGAGTGACACATCGCTTGTCCTGTCTGGCGTGTCCTCCACGAACGCGCTTGCTTCCGCCTTGTTGGGCACGCTGGCCGGCGAGGCAGGGGCGAGCGGTGTCAACGGCCCGGCTAGCGTCAGCGGTACGGCAGGAGAGGCGGGCGCCAGCGCGCTCTCTGGAAGCGGGTTTTCCCTGACCCTGTCCGGCTCGGTAACCGGCGGTAATGGCGGTGCGGGCGGCAGCGGCGGCGACGTCGACCCTTTCGCTCCTCTCCTCGAATCGCCGGGCAACGGTGGCGACGGCGGCAACGGTGCGGCGGCGTTTTCAGGCAGCGATTTCAAACTCGAAAACCAAGGCGCGATAACGGGTGGAAGCGGCGGCAACGGCAGGGGTGGCGGCTTCGCAATTTATGAAGATGGCGGCAGAGGTGGCAACGGCGGCGCGGGTGGCGCGGGGATTGCGGGCACGGGTCTCGTCATTGAAAACAGCGGAATGATCGCCGGCGGTGCGGGCGGCCACGGGGGCGGAGGCGGTCGCTCCTTCAATCACAGTACCGGGCGTGCCGGAAGCGTAGGTGTTGGCGCAGCCGGCATCACGGGATCAGGCCTGACCATCGTCAACAAAGCGACGATTTCCGGAGGGCTCTCCGGCGGCGGCGTTCGCGCCAATGCCATCGAATTCACCTCAGGCACTAATATTCTGGAGCTGAGAGCGGGTTCGATGATCATCGGCAATGTCGTCGCGGGCGGCACCAGCGACACGCTTGTTCTGGGAGGCGATACCAGCCCGGCCGCAAGTTTCGATGCCGGAGAAATCGGCACCAAATACACCGGCTTCGAAGTCCTGTCGAAGACAGGCAACTCCACATGGACCCTGACCGGTACGAGCACCCATACCGTCAACACGACGGTCGAGGCCGGCACCTTGCAGGCTGGCTCGGCTGGCGCATTCGCCGCAAACACGGTCTACACGGTCAATGGCGGCACACTCGACCTCAACGGGTACGATCTTGGGATGTCGGCGCTTTCCGGTACCGGTGGAACCGTTTCGTTGGGCAGTGCGGGGCTCACGGTGAACCAGTCGGGCACCACAACATATGGCGGGGCAATCAGCGGCACCGGTTCGCTGACCAAATCCGGTGCGGGTACGTTGACCCTGACCGGGGCGAACACGCACACCGGGGGTACCACGGTTTCCGGCGGCAGGCTGGTGGTCAACGGGCGCATCGGCGCCACGACCCTTAACGGCGGCACCGTGGGCGGGTCTGGCACACTTGGTAATGTGACCGCCAATTCCGGCAGCACGATCGCGCCGGGCAATTCCATCGGCACTCTCAATGTCGCCGGCAACGTTTCCTTTGCCGCTGGCTCGACCTATGACGTGGAAGTCGATAGCGCCGGGAACTCCGACAAGATCGCCGCCACCGGGACCGTGACCATCGACAGTGGCGCCGCAGTCAAAATTCTGGCGGAAAACGGTACAGACGATGGCTCCAGCTATGCTCCGTTCACCACATACACAATCATAACCGCAGGCACAGCTGTTACCGGCACGTTTGGCACGGTCAACGAGAACTTTGCTTTCCTCGATGCCGAGCTGTCCTATGGCGCCACCTCGGTGACCCTGGATCTGATCCGCAACGACATAAGCTTTGCCGATGTGGCGCGCACCACCAACCAGCGGGCGGTGGCAGGCTCCCTCAGTGGGCTTGCCTCCACCAGCGATTTCTACCGGGTTGTCGCGGGCCTGAACGAGACCCAGGCACGGCGCGCCTATGACAGCCTGTCAGGCGAGATCCATGCCTCGCTGCCGTCCATGTTCCTAAACGACAGTGCCCGGCTGCGCGACACGGTGACCACCCGCATCCATGATGCCTTTGCCGGCTTTTCGGAGGTGCCCGAGATCGCCTTCAACGGTCCGGTCGGCCCGCGGGGTCCAGGTCTGGGCACCGGTTCAGGCTTTAACCTCAGCACCTGGGGCAGCGCCTACGGGGCCTATGGCAAGCTCGACGGTGATGGCAATGCAGCCACGCTCTCGCGCAGCACCGGCGGCGCCCTCATCGGGCTTGAGGCAACCGCCTGGCCCCAGGCCCGCTTCGGGGTGCTGGCCGGTGTCGGCCAGAGCCAGGCCAGCGTTTCCGCGCGATCTTCCTCAGCGGATGCGAACAGCTACACCCTTGGCGCCTATGGCGGGGTGCGGCTTGCCGACCTCGGTCTCACCTTCGGCGCCGCCTACAGCTGGCACGATGTGTCAAGCGAGCGGGCCGTTGCCGTAGGCAGCCTGAAGGACACGCTCACCGCCGACTACTGGTCCCGGACCGCGCAAGTCTTCGGCGAAGCCTCCTATGCCCTGGAAACACCCTGGCTGCAGGTCTCTCCCTTCGCCGGACTGGCGCTCCTGCATCAGCAGACCGACGCTTTCCAGGAGCAGGGTTCCGCCACCCTGGCGCTCACCGGGGACGGCTCCAGCCAGCTTCTCGGCTCAAGCACGCTCGGCCTTCGCATGTCGAAAACGCTTGCGACCACCGACGGTGTCTCGGTGGCTCTCACCGGGGCCTTGGGCTGGCGCCACGCCATAGGCGATCTGACGCCCGATCAGCGCATGGCCCTGTCCGGACTTGATCCCTTCACGGTTCAGGGCGTGCCCCTCGACCGGGACACAGCCCTTGTCGAGGCAGGGCTTGCCCTCAGCATCACCGACCGCACCACCCTCGGCCTTTCCTACCAGGGAGCCTTCGGGGAAAACGCAAGCGACCAGGGAGCAAACGCAAGAGTCAATATCAGCTTCTGAGGGGCTTCTGGGGCGGTCGTTCGTCAGCTTCGATCAATTTCCGACCACCTTCATTCCTTGGTGCTCAAAAAAGGCTGACAAAAGGTGTTGTGAGAACACCCGCGGCCTGTTCCTGCCGCAAATCGACGGTGATCGGAGTCTTGGGTCTTCTCTCAGCGGGCTGATCTCAGGGCTTCTTCGCCGGCTGTTGCGTCGACATCGCCGCGCGGGTCGTGGCGGGGACAGCAATGTCTTCGGTCGCGTCTGTCGCGATCTCATGGAAGCATGCACGCGCGCTCGTCGATCCGAAGATAGAATGGCGGAAGCACATGGTGACACTGTCCATGGAGTACGGTGACACGGCAGCAACCATCGCGGCTGACCTGACCATCCGCGAAGCCGAGACACGCCTCCGTTGCTGTTCTGCTTTGCCGGTCCGTGTAGAGACGGACAAGCTTTTCACCGTTTCAGTCAGTCAGCACGGTCTGACACAGGTTGACACTCACCCGGGCAACGGGTCTTGTCGCAGGCGTCATCCGGCCGTCGTGGACAAGGTGGTTTCGTTTGCACAGAGGGCAGACGCCTTGGCCCATGTCGAGACCGGACGTGCCAAAGGCAAGGTCGTGATCACCTTCAACAGGCAGGAGCACGACCATGCGTCATGACACCTTCAGGCCCGACGGGCCTTTCGATTTGCGTAGCGGCGATCGCGTTCAGCTTTCCGATCTGCCTCGTCCTGCAGGACGCGCTCGATACGGGTTTTGTCAGCCAGCTCGCGCGCCTCGATTTCAGCTTTGGCTGCGGCAGCAGCGGCGGCCTCTCTAGCTGCTGCTTCCGTTGCAGCGCGATTTTGTTCTTCAAGTTTCGCCTGGTCGCGCTCGGCGCGGCGCTGTTCACGAGCTTCGGCGATCAAACGCCGCTCGGCCTGTTTGGCTTCGCGGGTCGGTTCGGCAGCTTCCTTGGCGGCGCGGAAGGCCTCAACAAGGGCTGCCTTGGCGTCTTTCGCAGCGCTGCGACGGTCGGTGTGTTCGCTGTTTGTAATTCTTTTCAAATCTCAATTCCATTTGACGGGATACGTAGAGCGGCTTCAGGGCTTTCTTGCCCGTTTCGAAGCCGGCTTGGCTGCAGAGGCCGCACGGTCTTGCAATTCCTTGGCAAGCCGAGCCTCTCGCAGTCTCTGGGTCTTTTCGTTGCGGGTAACCACGATCGAGTTCAGGTCTTCAATCGCTCGTTGGCGTTCGAAGAGTTGCGACTGGGCTTTGCCAAACGCGGTTTCGGCCTGCTGGCGAAGTTTGCTGTATTTCTCGGTCATGGCTTTCCTCGTAGAGGCCGCTCACCAGAGAGCGGTTACGAAAAAGGCCAGGCAACTTGCCTGACCTTGCTTGGTCTCATGCTTTCGACAGTGCCAGTACATCCGTGGTCAAGGGAAAGCAGATTCCGGATCTATCAGGCGGCCTGCAGATTGCAGGCGGACATCTTGCCCGACTTGTTGTCGCGCTCCATGTCGTAGCCGATCTTCTGGCCTTCAACGATTTCGTGCATTCCAGCGCGCTCGACAGCGGTGATATGGACGAATGCGTCCGGGCCGCCGTTGTCAGGCTGAATAAAGCCGAAGCCTTTGGAGGAATTGAACCATTTTACTGTGCCAGTGGTCATGATGAACCCTTTCATAGCATAGAGAGAGGAACCGGTAAGCCAGAGGCTCACAGGTGGTTATAACGATGCTTTAAAGGGAGGGTTCGTTAGGAACGCGGTGCCAATCGCGTTGTAACCAAAGCTCGGCAAGAAAATATCGATGTAGTGTGTTTATGGACTTTCAATGCGAATGTCAACTTCTGGTTTTGGTCTTGTAATCCAGCCGTTCTCGCGAAAACTCAAGAACGGCGGCTGTCTTGGTCAGAGCTGTCTGCCACCAAGGCATCCCCATGTCGGTCGTTCGGGAGATACTGGTCCAGTCTGCAAGGCGGCTATTCGGGGTGAGGGATAGGGAGGTTCATAAAGCTCGGAGAGCGGCCCAAAGCGGTCATTCACGCGCTGAAGGGCTGCTGCGGTACGGGGCTGCCGAGGCCGTCAGTCATCGCATTTGCGAAGGTCCTTGCTGTAGGGCAGGGGCTATGCGGGCAAACCGAACCTGAATTGAATAGGCGATTGGAAACGTACCTAGCTGTCAGCTAATTTGAAAAAATGGACATTCCAAAACTTCAACCCGACCTGATATTTCCCAGACTGAAAAACACGCCTGCTGATATTGATTTTTCCTTCGAAGCCAAACGCGCGGCGATGGGGCCGCACATAATGCGGAAGTGGGCGTGGGACGAGGAGTTCCAGCGCAACATTCATTTCCGCCGCTACCTAGAGAAACCATTCTTTGAGATCACCAGTGCGGAAAATCGACTAGGCACCGTTTCTTTTCAGGTCTTTCCTGATCATGTCCAGTTTGGTGAATTTTACTTGTTTCCTGAATTTCAGGGACAAGGGACAGGATCGAGGGTGTTGCAACACTGTCTGCAGCTGGCTGACAGCCTCAGCCTTCCGGTGAGGCTGGAATATTTACACTGGAACCCAGTGGGTTCACTCTACCGTAGACTTGGTTTTATAGAGACCGGGCAGTCGGATATTCACTGCTTCATGGAACGTCCCATTCCAGAATGAAATCCTTGCGGCGGCTCGGCACGCCGATGCCGATCCTGTCCGGTACCTGATGGGTCGTCCCCACTCAAAAGCACGTGCGCCTTCAAAGACGGAAAACAAACGAGTTTTCAACGTAATACGCCCAAACCGGGCATTCGCTCGCCCCGCATCGAATGGACGGTTTCAGGACCAGGCCAAGAGCCGGTGAACGACCGACCGGAGGCCACTGCTGTCGTCCTGTTCACCCGCGGCGATGGTCGCCTTCGAGTCCCGAATTACCGAATGCCGCAGCTCGAAAAAGGTCTTCAATGCGCGCCAATCCTTCCGGGACTCTGCTCGACATTGCTGGACGATAGGATTTAGCTGTTGATTTTCGCTACTTACTCCCTGATCGGTCGTCAAAGGCACGTTTCCGTCCGTCACGCGGAAGGCCCCTTTAGCAGGACGGAACATGGGCCGCTTCACTCTGCTTTCAGCTGCTGCTTCAAGCTGTCTAGTTGCAGTGTCCGGCCCTCGCTCTGCTGGATCAGGTTTTCCGTGTTTTTCTGATAGGTCGACCAGTCGGGTACGACGAATTCGGGAGGAGCGGATGCTGGATTGCCCTCGGGTGCATCGGACACGTCCCCGCTGAGTTTGGCAACCTGTTCCGCAAGCTTCTGGTTCTGCTTTGTCAGAGCCAGAACGGTGCTTGCCAGATCGGCCTGCTCCTTGTTCAAGGTCTCCACCTGGGTCGTCAACGCCGCGGCCTGGATTTTTGTCGTGAATTTGACCGTCCCGTTGCTGAACTCGAAATTGGCAATTTGCGGTATTGCGATCATGGCGCCGCCAAAGGCAAAAACCAGCGCCTGGCCGGTCGTGATTTCCCGCTTCAAATAGACTGTGATCGCGCCGGTCACCATTAGGGCCAGACCAGCCACCAAAATCCACTGGATTTCCAAGTTGGCCTCCTCACGTAATTTGAACCTCAAAGTACTATAGGTTGAACCTTCCAAAAAGTATCTGGGAAATTACCCTTGCTGGGAAGTTTCCTTTACGGCATCTCAGCGTCCTGTGAAGGCGTTTAGCTGTCGTCGTATCAACTGCAAAGACAGTAGACTTCAACCCCACCAAAGACATTTATCGCAGCGCTCTGAACTCAACAATTGGGCGGTGAGCTGACATTCGTCGGCTATACAGGTGTGGGCGAATTCGGCCCATTGCTGTCGTTCGTCTGGTTCCACTTCGCTGCGGTGCGGTAAGTCGCAGGAGACATTCGCTGCAACTGCTCAACCAGGTAACTCGGCAAGGTCAGTAGCGCAGACGGAGCCGCCGTTGGCTGGTGCTTCATCACGTCAGCCGCGAGCATAGTGACCGCAACCTGACCCGATCGCTTCGCGCGCATCCGCCAGCTGCGCTTTCCTGGCCGACGGATGCAGTTGCAAGGCTCACTGCCGGATCAGCACCATCCCGGCGTGATGCAGCACATTCGGCTCAACGAAATCGCCGTCGGCGGTGAAGCCGGTGTCATCCCAGTATTCGATATGAGTGCCGGTCACCTCGTACCGGCCTTCGTAGGCCCTTTCGCGGTTTCCACGGGCCTCGACGTAGCGACCGTTGGGCAGCAGTTCGTGCCGGATGTGATTGTCCTTCGTCACCCAAAGACCTACGTATGAAGGGGCGCCCTCCGACTGAGCGGTCCCGGCCCCGAGGGTCAAGAGGCATGCGCTGAGTAGACCGGACTTCATTGCGGGCCTCATCGGGATGCCGCCGTGGGGCGGATGGTGATTTCGGTCGTATCGACGCTCGCTGGTGCCTCGATCAACTGGCGCACTGCCCGGGCGATATCAGCCGGTCGCAAGGCGATGGCGCGGTAGTCGTCCATGAAAGTCATCGTCTCGGCATGCGTGATGGTCGAGGCTAGCTCGCTCTCGACAACGCCCGGATTGACACAGGTCACGCGGATTGTCGTGCTCTCCTGTCTTAGGCCATCCGAGATCGCCCGCACTGCGAACTTTGTGCCGCAGTAGACTGCCCCCGTCGGCACAGACTGCAACGCGCCGATCGAGCCGATGTTGATGATCTGGCCCTCGCCTTGGCCTTCCATCACCGGCAATACGGCACCAATGCCCCAGAGCACGCCCTTTATGTTGACGTCCACCATCCGCTCCCATTCGTCGAACTTGCAGGCCGACATGGGCGACAGGGGCATGACACCTGCATTGTTGATCAGTACGTCGATGCGGCCCCAGAGCTCCAGCGCACGATGCGCGAAAGCCTGCAGGCCGGCGCGGTCGGTGACATCCAGCGCAGTTGTGTCGACCTGCGCGCCCTTGGCCTTCAGTTCCCTTGCCAGCGCGTCCAGCCGGTCGGTCCGGCGCGCGCCAAGCAGGACCTTGGCCCCTGCACCCACCAACTCCCGCGCCAGCCCCTCGCCGATGCCACTCGACGCGCCAGTGATTAAAATGACCTTGTCCATGGCTTTCTCCTTCTCAGCCTGTTGAGTGGGAAAGATAGACGCTCGCAATCGTCTTCGGTATTGTGCTAGTCATGGACTGAATGGTTAGTATTTCTGTACAATGGACCTGAACCTATTACCCCTCCTCCTGGCCGTTGCCGAGGAGCGAAACTTTCGCGCCGCCGCTGATCGGTTGGGCGTGACGCGCTCCGCCGTCAGCCAAGGCGTGCGTCGGCTCGAGGATGCCTTGGACCAACAGTTGGTGGCCCGCACCACGCGCTCGGTCCGGCTGACCGAAGCCGGAGAAAGACTGGTGGAAAGCCTCCGCACGCCGATGGAAACATTGCAAAGTGCGTTGGAGGCGCGGGATGAGGTGCCCCGTGGGCGGCTACGGCTGGCCGTCACTTCGATCGCCGAAGAGTTTCTGTCCGGACCGCTACTGGCGCGGTTCGCTGAACGTTACACCGCAGTCATAGTGGATGTGACCGTGACGGACGAGGAGTTCGACATTGTTTCCCGAGGCTACGATGCGGGAGTACGGTTGGGTGAGGTCATCGAGCAGGACATGATCGCAGTGCCAATCGGCGGTCCGCAGCGTGAGATCGCTGCCGCAACGACTGCCTATCTGGCTCGTCATGGAGCGCCCGCACATCCGCGTGACCTCCTGGCACATCGTTGCATCGGCTGGCGGCCGGCGCCTGAAACTGCGCCCTGGCGATGGGAATTTGTCGAGGACGGGCGGCCTTTCGCCGTCACGGTCGAGCCTCAGGTGACGACCAATGACCTGCGCCTGATGCTGCGCGTTGCGTTGGCCGATGGCGGGATTACTTTTGGCCCTTGGGATTGCTTCAAAGCGCATTTTGACAACGGTGCCTTGGTGCCGCTCCTGGAAGAGTATCTGCCACCCTTCACGGGCTTTTCGCTCTACTATCCGCAGCGCCAGCACATTGCGCCGAAACTGCGCGCCCTTGTTGACCACGTGCGCAGTTGGCGAGGCTGACTAAGGGTGTGGGCCCATAAAATTGAGTTTTGCAGCGGCAATCCGGCAAAGGAGAGGAAGGAAAAGCCTGCGAAACCATGACCTTGCTTGGTTTCATGCTTTCGACAGTGCCAGTACATCCATGGTCAAGGGAAAGCAGGACCCGGATCTATCAGGCGGCCTGCAGATTGCAGGCGGACATCTTGCCCGACTTGGTGTCGCGCTCCATGTCGTAGCCGATTTTCTGGCCTTAAACGATCTCGTGCATTCCAGCGCGCTCGGCAGCGGAGATATGGACGAATGCGTCCGGACCGCCGATGTCAGGCTGGATAAAGCCAAAGCCCTTGGAGGAATTGAACCATCTTACTGTGCCAGTGGTCATGATGAACCCCTTCATAGCACAGAGGAAGGAACCGGCAAGCCAGCGGCTCGCAGGTGGTTATAACGATGCTTTAAAGGGAGGGTTCGTTAGGAACGCAGTGCCAATCGCGTTGTAACCAAAGCTCGGCAAGAAAATATCTATGCAGTGTACTTCTGGATTTTCAGTGCGAATGTCAACTTATGGTTTTGGTCTGATCATCCAGTGCTGTGGTTTACGTAGGTCCCCATGTGTCCGTCGAAGGTGACG
This sequence comes from Labrenzia sp. ATLA3, assembly GCF_057180185.1. Taxonomy (NCBI): domain Bacteria; kingdom Pseudomonadati; phylum Pseudomonadota; class Alphaproteobacteria; order Hyphomicrobiales; family Stappiaceae; genus Labrenzia; species Labrenzia sp. ATLA3. The sequence goes on along the minus strand of NZ_JBXUKV010000004.1, from coordinate 416,832 downwards.
CGCTACTTTAGGTCGGGCATTTCCTGACCATATCGCCGCGGAGAACACCCGATGACGCGCTTGAAAGCGGTGCTGAACGCCGCCTCCGACTTGTATCCCAGGGCGAACGCAATCTTGCCCACAGGTTCGCGGCCGGTTTTCAGTCGCTGGCAGGCCAGCAGCATGCGCCAGCGAATGAGATAGTCGATCGGCGACGACCCGGTCAGCATCCGAAAGCGTTCGGAGAACTTGGAGCGGGACATGCCTGCCACCGCAGCCAATCTTGCCAGATCCCATTCCTGCGAAGGCGCGTTGTGGATGGCCTGCGTGGCCCGCCCGATCCGTGGATCGTTGAGTGCAAACAGCCAGCCTGTCGTGCGTCCTGCCCCAGCCGCAAGGTAGAGGCGGATCGCCTGGACAAGGAGCAGATAGGCGAGGTGCTGGATCACGGACGTACTGCCCGGCCCTGCTTCGACCAGTTCCTCGCGGATCTTGCCAAGAACCCAATGAAGATGATCTCGCCCCGCTTGATCCCGCAATCGCAGGACGGGGGGCATGCTTCCAAGAAGCAGGGTTGTTTGCGTACCGGAGAAGGCAAAGTGGCCCGCCAGCAGCATCGTGTGACCGCCGCCCCCGACGGTGGCCACGCGCTCGTGCCATTCGCCGGGCTCAATCGTGCCGATCCCAATGGGTGGGAACGACAAGTCACGTGCGATAGTGAATGGCCGCCCGTTGGGCAGGATAACGCAATCCTGCGCAGTCAGCGCAAGCGGTTCTGCTTCCCCTTCGACATGCAGCAGCGCCCGGCCCGCGACAATGGCAAAAACCTTCAATCCCTCATGAGCCGGAAAGGAAATCGCCCAGTCGCCGCCCAGATCAAGGGCACCCGCCGTATGCGCGACAGGTGAGAAGGCTGTGAGTGCGTCTGAAAGGAGGTCGGCTGACAATGTCGGGACGATCTAAAAGAAAATGGGGCTGCACTCTTATAGATCATCTCCGTCGTGTGCGCTAGCTGTTTGCCATTCCCTGCCGCACTGATCGAAAGGAGCGCCAACATGATCAAGATGCTAATAGGTTTCCGCCGACGTCCCGGGATGAGCCTCCAGGCTTTCAAGGACTACCGGCGCGACGTACACGCCCCGTTGCTTTTCGCCATTCCTGAAGCAGCCCTTATTCGACGCTTCGTGGTATCCTACCCCGTTGAGACAACCGGTTGGGGCGAGCCGAGCTTCGATGCGGTGGTTGAAGCATGGTTCGACACGATAGAAGACCTTGATGCTTTATACTCGTGCGAGAATTTCAGGACGAAAGTCGATCCGGATCATGTCAACTTCATCGATGTGTCGTCGGTGAGCCGTATCATCAGCGAGGAGATTATCGTCGTGCCCGGGCAGCTGTGAGCAAGGGTCGACCAACCTGCGCGGCGCAGGCGCATGGCCGGCGCGTTTCGCTTTCCCAACATCTTGCCTCGAAGCCGATTTGTTTCAGCTAAGAAGGCGGCGTGCCACCTGATGACGGCGGCGCGGACAAAGCCGACACTGCCACTTGAGCCGAGGAGGCATGTAACTGCAGCCATGCTGGAGACGTCTGAACTGCCAGGCGGCCCTTTAAGAGAGCCCCGGCTAAGTCAGGCGTTTCCGTCAGCGCAGGTTGTGGCCCGTTGATCCTGCCCGAGACGGCGTCCTTGTGCCATCCGCGAAGCGACCGCTGCCCCAACCACTCGTCGCGGATGTTTCAGGGGGGGCTTGTTCGGGGAGCCCGCCTCGCGATCGATAGCGCAGGCACAAACTTGCTGCCGGTCCGACTGGCAAGTCCGCGCAGGGCGCGTGTCGGTCATACGTGGCGCGCCGAAATTCCTCGCAGGCCCCAGGACACGAATTGCGGTCGGCGCATCGATATAGGCCGGCGTGAATTTACCGGTTCAGTTGCCGTCCCGCAATCGGACAGGTTTCGTATGGGAGAACCGAATGTCCGCTTCGAGCCGGCCAAATTGAATACTGAACGCCTAAAATGGGTCGGGAGCGGTCGCTGAAGTCGTCGGAAGTCAACGGCCGCTGACTGTTTCTCCACGCCAGAACCAGACTGGCAGGAACCGGCCCGGAGTAGTCATTGAGTGAACATCGCGTGCGCTGTAGTGCGCCTATCGAACCTGCCATTCGCTGCGAGTGCGAAAACACCGGGTACGCGCTCGATGAAGATATTGTCGAGGCAACGGCCATTGCCGTCCATCGAGATCCAGGTGCCGACCCCTTCAGCCGGTCGGTCCAGGCAAAGGATGTGGACTGGCTGCCCTAATCCGTATTCCTGATCTCGGGCGGGCCGAACCGGTTGGCCGCCTCGTTCAGCGCCTCAACGCAAACGTCCGCCTCCAGAGCGTTGGAGATGCGAGGACAGAACCTTGCGGGCAAACCAGTCCATGATCGCGACCAGTAGAGGAAGCCACGCCGCACCGGCGGCCAGGTGATGTCGGCGCACCAGACCTGATTGGGCCTGTCGACCCGTGGTGCGCCAAGAAGACAGGGGGATGTCTTGTGCCCCTTGGCCGGTTTGCTGGTGTTCGGCTTCTCGTGGATCGGCATTTTCCCCATGAGCCGCATCAACCGCCGGATCCGCTTCTGGTTCTCGGCAGGGTCCCCGTTCCGCAGGTGCCTGGACATCATGGGATCCAACGCGTTGCGTTTCGTTCGGCGAAGGTTGCAAAAGACTGTGGCGTGTATCCGGTCAGACGCTCGATCCCGTCGGTCGTGCGATCCTCGATTCCACTTCGGATCGTCTCGTCCAGGCCGGCGAGAATGCCCGCATAGTCCGGCGGCAATCCTTGCGCCTCGAAGCGGTTGGCGAGCTCTCCGGTGGAGAGCGAAACATGGCGGATGGTCCTGCCGGTAACCCTGGAAAGGATATCGGCCGTTTCATCGTAGCTCAGTGCCTGCGGCCCCGTAAGAATCGCGTCGTCATTGAGGGATTGGACGGACGTCAGGCAGGCAACGGCTGCCGCGGCGATGTCCCCGGCGTCGATGAAGCCCACGCGGGCGCTCGCCGTCGCACTGTAGATCGCATTGTCCTCCCGTATTGTGCGGGCATGGGGCCCCTCCGAAAAGTTCTGCATGAACCATGAGGGGCGCAGGACCGCCCATTCGGGAGCGTTGTCGGCAAGCCATCCATGGACCCCGCCCATCATCGGGCCGCCGCGCTCGAGCAGAGAGGAACTGAGGAGGACGAAGCGGCGGACCTGGCGCTCCAGGGCGTCCTCGAGAACGGGACGCATGACATCGAGATGGTCGGTCCGATTTGTCGGCGCCACCAGATAGACTGCGGAACAGCCGTCGAAGACGGCTGGCGACGGGCCGTCACTCCAGTCGAACCGCCGGTCCCGCGGACCCGATGGCTTGCGGGTGCCGATGGCGACTTCGGCCCCGATGGCATCCAGGCGTTCAACCACCCGCTTTCCGGTCGTGCCTTTACCGCCAATGACGAGAATGCGCTCATCCATTGTATGTCTCTCCCGCATAGGCGGTTGCGGCAGCTTCCGCGCCCCCGAGCGCGTGAAGCGCAACAAGAGGGTTCCAGTAGTCTCGGTAGTGGCAGATGCGGCCGTCGCGAAGGGTCACAACCGAAATGTAGTCCTGATCGTAGGGTTTTCCGGTTTCGATGCCCTGCCCATGGCAGGAGAACTCGAAGACCATGGTTTCTTCGCAAGGGTGAACCGCGTGGAGCGTGAACACGCCGAGCTCCAGCAACGGGCCAAGCCGCTTCAGGTGTTCGGCAAGGGACGCGATGCCGTCGAGCCGTTGGGGAAAACCTTCCGGCGCATAGGGAAACTCGAAGACGACGTCTTCAGTAAAGAGGTCAGTCATCTCCGGTCCCGCCTTCAGGCGCTTGCTGAGGGCACCTCGCAGCAGATCGGAGAAGCTGTCGAATTTGTCGTTCATGAATAAATCTCCTATGGATGGAACGGTGTCGTATCGACCAAATGGGAGTTTAATGGATGAAACGCAAGCGTTCCGACGAAAAAAAGCGACGCACGCCCTCTGGTGCAGCCGTCCCGCGTGCTGAACTGACCGAGGCGCTGTATCGCGCCTTTTTTGAGGAATGGGCCGAACGCGGTTTCTCTGCGCTGAGCCTTGAGCGGGTTGCCGCCCGGGCCGGGGCAGGCAAGGCGGCGATCTATCGTCGGTTCTCTTCGCGCCTGGCTTTTGCCGATGCCGCAATCTCCGCACTCGGTTTGCGGCTCGCCTTGCCGGAGGTCGGGCCTTCGACGCTTGAGGAAGACGTGTTCGCCTTCCTCCTTCAGACACGCGCCGTACTGCGGCATCCGCTGGTCCGCCGGATTCTGCCGGATCTTCATGCCGAGGCGGCCCGTTCACCAGAGATGCGAGCGATCAACGACCGCGTGGCCAAAGCGCGGCGAAACCGGGCGGACGCCCTTTTGGACCGCGCCGTGGATCGCGGCGAGCTCCCCGAAGGATTGAATCGGGACCTCGCACTTGATCTGCTCGCTGCTCCTCTCTACTGGCGGATGATCGTCCGGGGTGTCACGCCGACGCTCGGCGAACTAGCGGCGCAAGGCCGTGCCATAACGGCGGGCTTGAAGACCTTGGTGAACGAAGAGCGAGCGGACTAGACGCTCGTTCGAAAGCCTGGAACGACCTGAGAGCCGCCTAGGTTGGTGACTTTGCAATGACCGCTCACCGTCCTTTCCGGTCATTCGTTCCAACCGCAGCGAAAGTCTGCTTGCCGCCCATTCCCGTCATTCCTTCCAACCGCAGCGAATGCCGGCTTTCCACCCAACCTCCGAGATTCCTTTGGGCGCGGGGGCATGAAGCGCAACGGTCTTCTGGTGTGTAAGCCTATCCCAGCAAGTGGTTGGTCGTGTCCGTCCGGTGAAGGCGGTCTTCATGGTGGCGGCGCGCTCTATTACGCTGCATTTGCAGCGTAACACCAAGGCATGAGTTCGTTGACGCGATTGATCTTGCGGTCGGCGGTTTGTGCCAGAACTCAGGTCAGCCAGGCTTGCGGGTCGATGCCGTTGAGTTTGGCGGTTTCGATCAGGGTATAGGCGATAGCCGCTGATTTTCCGCCGCCTTCTGAGCCCATGAAGAAGTCGTTTTTTCGTCCAAGGGCAATCGGCTTCCTTGCCCGCTCCGCGCAATTGTTGTCCAGTACCAGATGCCCGTTGCCGAGGTCCGGCCGGGCTTTCGGCAGGCGGCTGAGTGCATAGCGGATCGCAGCGTTCAGCGGTGATTTTCCCGATATCCGCGTCAAACCGTGACAGGTTCAAATTGCGTATGTCCGTTAAGTCGTCAGACGACGACTTCCACGGCCTTTTGCGCCCCGACATCGAAGACGCGCTTGTAGCGTTCGATCTGGTCGTCCGGGCCCATGGCCTTGTTCGGGTTGTCGCTGAGCTTGACTGTCGGGCGGCCGTTCGCGGAAACCGCCTTGCACACCAGGGAAAAAGGGGCGAGGGCGTCGTTGGTGGTGAGGCCGCGAAAATCGTTCGTCAGCAGCGTTCCCCAGCCAAAGGACGTCCGGACGCGGCCCTGGAACTGCTTGTGCAGCTCGATGATCTTGTCCGTGTCCAGCCCATCGGAAAAGATGACGAGCTTCTGAGTTGGGTCCTCGCCGCGTGAGCGCCACCAGTCGATCGCCGTTTCTGCTCCCTGTGCAGGGTCGCCGGAGTCGATACGGATGCCCGTCCAGCTGGTCAGCCAGTCTGGCGCACGCTCAAGTAATCCTTTGGTGCCATAAGTATCCGGCAAAATGATGCGCAGGTTGCCTTCATGCTCCTCGTGCCAGTCTCGCAGCACATCGTAGGGGGCGGCGGCGAGTTTCTCGTCCGTCATTGCGAGAGCAGAATAGATCATCGGGAGCTCGTGGGCATTGGTGCCGACTGCCTCCAGATCGCGTTGCATGGCGATGTGGCAATTGGACGTGCCGGTGAACTTTTTGCCAAGGCCTTCGATCATCGCCTGAACGCACCAGTCCTGCCACAGGTAGGAGTGCCGCCTGCGGGTGCCGAAGTCGGCAATCTTGAGACCTTCGAGCGGTTGCAGGCGCTTGATCTTTTCCCAGAGCTTGGCCATGGCCTGGGCATAGAGGATCTGAAGTTCAAACCTCTTCATGGAATTGAGCACGGCGCGCGAGCGCAGTTCCATGAGGATCGCGAGGGCCGGGATTTCCCAGAGCATCACTTCCGGCCAGGCGCCTTCGAACGTCAGTTCGTACTGTCCGTCCCGCTTTTCCAGATGGTAGGGAGGCAGGCGCAGGTTCTCGAACCATTCCATGAAGTCGGAACGGAACATCTGCCGCTTGCCGTAAAACATGTTGCCGCGCATCCAGGTGCTCTCGCCCCGGCTGAGGGAGAGCGAGCGTACATGGTCGAGTTGCTCGCGCAGTTCGCCTTCATCGACCATCTCCGCCAGGCGGACGGACCTGGAGCGGTTGATCAGGGAAAACGTCACTTTGGTGTCCGGCTTGTTTCGGAACACCGACTGACACATCAGGAGTTTGTAGAAGTCCGTGTCTATAAGGGACCGGACGATCGGATCGATCTTCCATTTGTGATTATAGACGCGGGTAGCAATATCGACCATGTCCCTGGCTTTCCTCCTGTAATGGCGAGCATAAGGTAGCAGAGGAACCCGGATTGCAAGCCCTTAGGGGCGTGTCGCAAAGATTGTCGTGTTGACCAGGCCTTGAGATTTGACTGTTGAAAGAGCGCTTCTGAATTTGAAGGTCTGCTTCCGTTCGTTCAACTCAGCCAGAAAACCCATCGCCGGTTTTGAAGCCATGCTGTGGCTCAGGAAGGGCGTCGACTTTGACAGTCAGTGGAGCGTCCGCGAACAGAACGATCTGCTTGCCGTGCTCTTCGGAATTGAAAAAGGGAACGAAGCCTGAAAGGCGCTCCCAAAACGGGAGAAAGCTGCCCGCCGACGAAAGTTGCGACACGCCCGGGCGCATAGCGGTCAGATGGATTGATCGCCGTGTGTAGAGGCTGATGTTGCCGAGCCTCCCTGAGACGAACGAACATTTTTCGCCGGTCGGCTGGTCCGGAAAATGGCTGCAGGTCCGAATTGGCGGGATATTCAAACGGATTGTGCTTGTGCTAAGAGGCACGCCTCTCGGGAGTATCTCATCGGCTTTCTGTGGATGGGTCCTAAACATTCAACCGAGGATGGTTCAAACATTGCGCAGCAGGAAATTTCCATGCCCTTCGGCTATTCAGTTACCGAAATCGTGCTCCTGTATTTATTCGTTGTTCTCTCATTCGTATCGGCTTGTTGGCTGGCGAGGGTCCCGCGGAATGCGGGCATTGGGATAGCGCTCGGCGTCGTTCTTGGGATAAGCACGCTTACGGCCACGTCAGCCCTGGTCGGCTTTCTGCATGACGTGTTGCCATTTGGACAAGTGGATTTCTGGTTTGCGAACCTGCTTAGCGGCATTTTCGGTTAGCCAGGCCTGGGTTTGTCGCATCTTTCGTGCGACAGACCTCTTCCCTCCCAAGCCTTTTGCAGTTGTAAAACGCATACGAAAGAAAGCGTTCAACTGATGCCTCTCAGCTTATCTGCCGGGGAAGCCGTGATCCGCACGCGGTGGCATATCACTCATTCGCACGGTGGTCGTTGGGCGTGGCGCGCGGAAGGCTTGCTGGAAACGGTTGCATGCGGCTTGCTGCCGAAGGAGCAGCAGGAGGGAGACGCTGTTTGCAGCGCGGACGGAGCCGGGGCGCATAGCTTGGTCTCCCTCCAGGGAGTTGGCCTCGTCTTGCCGACTGGCAGGTCAGAGGGCGGGGATGCGTAGAACCTGGCCTGGGTAGATCTTGTCCGGATCGGACAGCATCGGTTTGTTGGCTTCGAAGATTGCCTGATACTTGGCACCGTTGCCGTAGACTGTTTCGGCGACTTTCCAGAGCGTGTCGCCCTTGACCACCGTGTGGAACCTGGCTTCCGGTTCGCTGCTTTCTACGGTGATTTCGTCCTCGACCTTTGAAATGCCGAGCACGTTGCCGGCGGCAAGGATCAGCTTTTCCCGGGCTTCCTGGCTGGGGGCTGCACCTGCAATCTTGACGGTGTCACCGCTGACTTGAACCTTGACGTCGCCGTCGAGACCCAGCTCGGCAACTTCCTTTTGGATGGCTTCAGCGCTTGCTTCCGGCGCATCGTCGTCGCCAAACAGCTTCTTGCCTGCATCCTTCACGAAATCAAAGAAACCCATGTCTTTTGCCTTAAGTAAATTTTGCCGAAATCCGCCGGCACGCTCTGGTGAAGGTCATTTCACGCAGCGGAACCATATTGCAAATTTTCCCCGAAGGCGGAAGCAAAATAGGGAACGCCATGAGCGAGGTGCCAGCAGGCAGGGAGTGCGGGCAGGCGAGCGGGCGGTGGTCAGGCGAAGCGTTTGGCCCCGGCAACGCAGCCGACGACAAGCGTGGTGACGAGGATCATGGTGGAGGTCACCGGTTCATGCAGCAGCAGGCTGGCGAGCATCAATCCGAAAAAAGGCTGCAGCAATTGCAATTGGCCGACACTGGCAATGCCGCCGATGGCAAGGCCTCGGTACCAGAAGATAAAGCCGACCAGCATCGAGAAAACGGAGACATAGCCGAGCCCCACCCAGGCGGCGGTATCGATGCCGGTCCAACTGTCCGGCCATGTGAGCAGCGCGAGTGCGCCCATGACCGGGAGCGAGAGGGCAAGCGCCCAGGAAATGACCTGCCAGCCGCCAAGTCGGCGGGACAGCACGGCACCTTCCGCATAACCGAAACCGCAGACGATGACCGCCGCCAGCATCAGAAGATCCCCTTTGAAGGAAAGATCGGCCCCTTGTGACAGCGCATAGGCGGCAACGGCGGCACTGCCGGTGCAGGAAAACACCCAGAAGAGCGGCCTCGGCCTTTCCATCCCGCGCAGCAGGCCGAAGAGGGCGGTCGCAAGCGGCAGGAGGCCGATGAAGACAATCGAATGGGCGGCGGTGACATGCTGCAAGGCGAGGGCCGTCAGCAATGGAAAGCCGACAACGACGCCAAGGGCGACGATCAGTAGCGAGGTCAGATCGCGCCGCTGTGGCCGCGCCTGCCGAAGAAGCAGCAGGACAGCCATGCCGAGAAAGGCTGCGACCACAGCCCGGGCGGAGGTCAGAAACAGCGGACTGAAGCCACCAAGGGCAACCCGTGTTGCCGGTAGCGAGCCGCTGAAGATAAGAACGCCCAGGAGCCCGCTGCCCCATCCTGCCATCGATGCCTGCATTTCCGGTCTTTCTGTTGTCTTTTTTTCGAATGTTCCCGTTTGGTGGAACATGTTGCTCGATCAGGACTAGTCCGGCGGGGCTGGTCAGGACAGAGACAGTGCAATACAATTTTGAAAAACTGTACTGACTACACTTGCCATACACTTTTGCGGACACGCCCATGGAACAGGACACACGCACGGCCACGGTGATGGAAGCCGTCAAGCGCAAGATCGCCAGCCGCGCGCTGAACCCCGGTGAAAAACTGCCGTCCATCCGCGGGTTTGCCGCCACCATGCGAGTGTCGCCGTCCACCGTGGTGACTGCCTATGACAGGCTGGCAGCGGAAGGCATCATCTATGCCCGCCGCGGGTCCGGCTTCTTTGTGGCCGATGCCGCCCGTCCATTTTCGGTTGCGGAGGTCGGGCCGCAGCTCGACCGGGAGATCAACCCGTTCTGGGTGTCGCGCCAATCGCTTGATGCCGGGCCGAATGTTCTGAAGCCCGGCTGCGGCTGGCTGCCGGCGGACTGGATGCCGGACGAGGCCATGCAGCGCGGTTTGCGGGCTCTTGCCCGGGCCGGCGGCGGCCACCTGTTCGACTATGGCGAAACGCGGGGTGCTGCGAACCTGCGCCACCTGCTGGCGCGTCAGTTCTCGGACGAAGGGCTGGACGTGAGCCCGGACCAGATTCTGTTGACACCTTCCGGAACGCAGGCCATCGACCTGATCTGCCGGTTCTTTCTGCGGCCGGGAGATACGGTGCTGGTCGATGACCCGTGTTATTTCAACTTTCAAGCCCTCTTGAAGGCCCACAGGGTGGACGTTGCCGGTGTGCCGTTCACGCGCAGCGGCCCAGACACCGTGCTTTTTGAAGAGGCGCTGAAACGGCACAAACCCAAGCTCTATATTACCAATTCCGCCCTTCACAATCCGACCGGCGCGACCATCTCGCCGCAGGTTGCGCACAAGGTCCTGAACCTGGTGGCAGCTCACGGTCTGGTGGTGATCGAGGACGATATCTTCAGCGGCTTTGCACCCGAGCCCCTGCCAAGCCTTGCCGTTCTGGACGGGCTGGACAGGGTCATCCGCATCGGCAGCTTTTCCAAGACCCTGTCTGCGTCCGTGCGTTGTGGGTACATCGCGGCGCGGGCGGACTGGATCGAGGCGCTGGTCGACTTGCAGGTGGCTACCAATTTCGGTGGACCGGGGCCGGTCGCAAGCGATCTGGTCCATGGTGTTCTGAGTGACGGCAGTTATCGCAAGCACATGGATGCCTTGCGGGGGCGCCTTGCGAAGAAGCGGCGCGAGGTCGCTGCCAGGCTGGAGCCGCTCGGGATAAAGCCCTGGCTCAACCCCAAAGGCGGCTTTTACCTCTGGTGCCGATTGCCGGAGGGCAGGGACGCTGCCGCCATCGCCCGCGCGGCATTGCGCCGGAACGTGGTTCTGGGCCCCGGCAACGTTTTCAGCGTTTCGCAATCGATGACCGGATTTTTGAGGTTCAATGTCAGCCAGATGGGGGAGGGACAGGTTTATGACGTGCTGGAAGACGCCATGACATCAGACGGTACCTGACCCCCGCAACCATCCGTGTGCCTTAGCGTTTGCTCGACAGACACTTGCATCTGGCTGGATTGGCGACGACTGCTTCAAGCGTTGAGCAGCCTCCTCACAAGGAGGCTTTTCCGGTCAGGGCCCGCCTGATGAAGGAGCTCTTTCCCATGAACGCCACAGCCGCACAAAAGACGGCCCAGCTTTACCGCATGGTCATGCCCAAGCATATCTGTCCTTATGGCCTCAAATCGAAAGACCTGCTGGAGCGGCAGGGCTACACGGTTGAGGACCATCACCTCACGACCCGTGAGGAGACCGACGCCTTCATGGAAAAACACGACGTGGAGACGACGCCGCAAACCTTCATCGGCAACAAACGGATCGGCGGCTATGACGACCTTCGTGTCTATTTCAAACTCGATCCGCCTGAGGAAGAACGCAGCGACACGACCTACAGGCCGGTGATCGCCATCTTTGCCGTTGCCCTGTTTCTGGCCCTTGGCCTGTCCTGGCATCAATATGGAACGCCTGTCACCTTGCGCGCGGCGGAATGGTTCGTGTCGCTTTCGATGACGATCCTCGCGATTCAGAAGCTGCAGGACGTGGAGAGCTTCTCCACGATGTTTCTCAACTACGACCTGCTGGCGCGGCGCTGGGTTCCCTATTCCAGGATCTATCCCTACGCAGAGGCCTTTGCCGGTATTCTAATGACGGCCGGTACACTGGTGTGGCTGTCTGCGCCGGTGTCCTTCTTCATCGGTCTGATCGGTGCTGTCAGCATTTTCAAGGCGGTCTATCTGGAAAAGCGTGAGCTGAAGTGCGCGTGCGCTGGCGGCAGTTCCCCGGTTCCGCTCGGTTTCGTCTCGTTGACTGAAAGCCTGATGATGATGGCCATGGGGCTGTGGATACCGTTTCGTGTGTTTGTTCTACAGGGATGACGACTACTCCCTTTTTCATGGCTCCAGATCGGCACGGAAAGCGGAACACGCGATTGAAGAAACAGGTTGTACGATTGGGCGGAGAACACCTTTTCGCTGAAACCGCCTTGCCCTTGCGCTCAATCTCCGCAAGTCTTCGTTGGAACGTTCCTGCCTCTTGAACTCCGCGGAGACCCTCCATGCACATACTCGTCATCGGCGCTGCCGGTATGGTTGGCCGGAAGCTTGTTGAAAAGCTGGCGGCAGAGCCGGGGAGTCTCGGTTTCGACGTGTCGCGGCTGACCCTGGCCGATGCTGTCGCTCCTGACGTTCCTGCGGCGCTGCCCGGTGTTGCCGAGGCGGTGACCGTGGATCTTTCGACGCCTGGAGCCGCTCAGACGCTGATCGCTGCACGCCCGGATGTCATCTTCCACCTTGCGGCCATCGTCTCCGGCGAGGCGGAGCAGGAATTTGAAAAGGGATATGCGGTCAATCTCGACGGCAGCCGCGAGCTGTTCGAAGCTATCCGGATCGAAGGCGCGCGCGAGCCGTATTTTCCGAAGGTGATCTTTGCCTCGTCGATTGCCGTGTTCGGCCAACCGTTTCCCGAAAAGATCGGCGACGAGTTCTTCACAACACCGCTGACCAGCTACGGCACGCAAAAGGCGATCACCGAGTTGCTGCTGGCAGACTATAGCCGCAAGGGCTTCTTCGACGGCATCGGTCTGCGCCTGCCGACGATCTGCATTCGCCCGGGCAAGCCCAACAAGGCCGCTTCCGGCTTCTTTTCAAACATCATGCGCGAGCCGCTTGCCGGGCAGGAGGCTGTGCTGCCGGTGGATGAAAAGGTGCGCCACTGGTTTGCAAGCCCACGTGCTGCTGTCGGCTTTTTCATTCATGCCGCGCGGCTCGACACAGGCCGCATGGGCCCGCGCCGCACGCTTACGCTGCCGGGGCTTTCCGCCACCGTCGGGGAGCAGATCGAGGCACTGCGACGGGTTGCCGGGGAAAAGGCTGTGCGCCTGATCCGCCGGGAGCCGGACGAAACCATCGTTCAGATTGTTGACGGCTGGCCGAGAAACTTCGACGCCAGAAGGGCTCTGGATCTCGGGTTTCAGGCGGAAACCAGCTTTGACGACATCATCCGCATACATATCGAAGACGAATTGGGAGGCAGATATCCATGACCGCAGAGGGGTTTGACGTGAAGGGCCGGATTGCGCTTGTGACCGGGGGCGGTACGGGGGTCGGCAAGGCTGTCGCTGCTGGTTTGAGCCGGGCCGGCTGGCGGGTTGTGATCAGCGGTCGCCGCAAGGATGTCCTGGAAAAGACGGCGACCGAGCTCTCCGGCGATACCGGCAACGATGTGTCGTGGATTGCCGCGGACGTCGGTGATCCGGCATCGGTAAAGTCTCTCTTCGATGAGATTTCCAAGACGTTCGGCAGGCTGGATCTTCTGGTCAACAATGCGGGCATCTCGAACGCGTCCGTCCCGCTGGAGGACATCTCGTTCGAGGAATGGAGCGCTGTGGTGTCGGCGAATCTGACCGGGGCCTTTCTTTGCACCCAGCAGGCCTTCCGGCTGATGAAGGCGCAGGAGCCGCGCGGCGGACGCATCATCAACAACGGCTCGATTTCAGCAACGACGCCAAGGCCGAATTCAGCTCCCTATACGTCGACCAAACATGCGATCACCGGCCTGACGAAATCTTCCGCTCTGGATGGGCGTCCGTTCGATATTGCCTGCGGCCAGATCGACATCGGCAATGCGGCCAGTGACATGACGGCCAAAATGAGCGGCGGTGTGCTGCAGGCCAACGGCGAAACAGCCTCAGAGCCAACCATCGATCCCGCCCATGTTGCCAATGCGGTCACCTATATGGCCAGCCTGCCGCTGGACGCCAATGTGCTGACATTGACGGTGATGGCAACCGGCATGCCGTTCGTGGGCCGGGGCTAGATTTGCGAAAGATGGAGCCGGGTTTTCCAGGAGCCGGCTGTTAAGTCAGGCTGTTGTTTCCGGCTCGTTGCCTAGGCCGGAAAGACACGCTGCCCGGATTTCCTCTGCAAACAGGCGCATGCGCCGGTTGAGGCGGCGTTCGCGGGCATGGAGCAGATAAATGCCCCATGCCGGTTCGGCGATGTCCGGTAGCAGGGGCACCAGTTTTCCGGCTGCCAGAGCGTCTGTCGCGATGAAATCCGGCAGACGGCTGATACCATGCCCCTCAACGGTTGCCTCCAGCAGGAAGGTGCTACTGTTGGAATTGAGCGCGGGCTGAAACTCAAGTCGCTGGCGCTTGCCCTTGTGTGTCTGAAACTCCCAGACGGCCCGCCGTGCCCAGCCAAAATGAAGAAGCCGATGCTGCTGCAGATCGTCTATCGATTGCGGCGCGGGATGGGCGCGCAAGTAGCCCGGGCTGGCAAAGAGACAGTGCTCCACGGTGCCCAGTTTCAGGGCGATGGCATCGTCAGGCCGCGTATCGGTGATGCGGATCGCAAAGTCATAGTTTTCTCTGGCAAGATCGACCAGCCGATCATCGAAATCCACCGTCAGCTGGACCTCCGGGTGCCCAGCCTGAAAATCGATCAGCGCCGTGTTGAGGAAGCCGTGGCCGAAATCCCTCGGGATAGAGATCGACAGCGGCCCGGAAGGCGCTGTCCCGCTGCTCAGGAAATCGTCCTCGATGTCGTCGACATCGCTGACAACGCGGCTCGCACGCTGAAAAAGCTCGCGTCCGGTTTCGGTCAGGTCCCAACGGCCGGGAGACCGGTCGACCAGCCGGCTTCCATAGCGATCTTCCAGCAGGGAGAGGCGGCGGCTGACGGCCGATTTTGCAATGCCGAGTTCCGCAGCCGCCTTCGAGATACTGCCGCTCGAAGCCACCTGAACGAACAGGCGCAGGTCTTCCATCTGCCCCATGATGTTCTCCAAATTAGAACGAAGAACCCTTATTTTGATATCTGGTTATGAAATTTGCAACTTCCTATCTGTTGGAGAACCTGAAGTGTCGGACCATTTCACAGCGGTGAAATGTGCTCCGGCCTGCCCACAAGCAGATTGGAAACGCCATGAACGCAGAGATTGATATTCGCACCACGGAAATGCCCGCGGACATGCGCATTCTGCTGGATGCGTATCCGCGTGATACCTGGGAAGCGCATCCAGGCTTCAAGGAGAAAACCAGCAACTGGTTGGGGGCACATGTGATGTTCCGGCAGTTGGCGGAACTGGTGCGTCTCGAAACGCAGGCCTATCTGGAGAAGCTGATAGACCCGGACGCTTTTGCCGCCAGACTGTCTCGTTACGGCGACCTTCTGGTGCGCAATCTCCACGGCCACCACACTTGGGAAGACAGTCGATACTTTCCGGAACTGTGTGAGGCCGACCCGCGTTTCGAGAAGGGATTGGAAATCCTGGAAAAGGACCACGAAGCGCTGGACGCGATGCTGTTCCGGTTTTCGCGGACCGCCAACCTCGCAATCAAGCTGGTCCAGCTTGACGAAGCACAGGCGCGCGAGGAGGCTGGAAAGCTGCAGCCGGTAACCGAGATGATAGAAAAACTGCTGTCGCGCCACCTGAGCGATGAAGAGGAGTTGGCAGTGCCGATCATTCTTCACCATCGCCTGCGCGGATAGCTGCAACGCACGGCCGGCGCGGTTTTGCTCCCGGCCGTGTGCTGGTTTCAGACTGAAAGACGCGGAGAAAGACGATGCCCAAGCCGACTGCCGACTTGTCGAAGGAAGAAAACCAGACCGATGCCGCCAGCCGGCGTGCGGAAGGGGAGTTCGTGCGCGGTGTCAGCGGGTTTCGCTCTGCCATTGGCGATAAAGATTTTCCGCCAGAGCCCGGGCGGTACCATCTGTTCGTCGCACTCAATTGCCCCTGGTGTCACCGGGTGACGCTGGCCAGAAGCGTGCTCGGGCTGGAGGCAGGGGTTTCCATGGACGTCGCCTTTCCGGGCCGGACTGAAAAAGATGACCCGGCAGGGGAGAATCTATGGGAATTCAATCCTGAAAGAGTTGCCAGCCTGACGGGTGAGCCCCTGCCGGAGTGCACGGAGGAAACGGCGACGGGGGAGGGGCTGCGTCTGGTGAAACAGATCTACCAGGCAGAAGGATCGGATGAACGATCCGTCCCGGTTCTTTACGACAAGACGCAAAAGCGCATCGTCAACAATGAAAGCGCCGAGATCATCCGCATGCTGAACGCGTACGCCGGGGCGCTGGGCAGCACAATTGCCCAGGAAGCGCGGCCTGACCTTTATCCGGATGATGCGAATCTGCAGGCGGAGATCGACGCCCTGAACGAAACGATCTACGCGCGGATCAACAATGGCGCCTACAAGGCCGGATTTTCATCCGACCAGAGTATTTATGCAGCAGCTTACGAAGGGTATTTCACCCTGCTGGCAGAGCTGGAACACCGGCTGGGTGCCGATGGCAGGCCGTTTTTGACCGGCAACAGCTTTACCGAAGCCGACCTGAGACTGTTTCCGACGCTTTATCGGCATGACCCGGTTTATTTTGTACGCATGAAGCTGAACGGCGCGCGCATTCTGGATTATCCAAATCTGTGGCGCTGGCTGTGCCGCGTTCACGCCTTGCCGGGTGTCGCCGACAGTTCGTCGCTGATCCACTGCAGACAGGGCTATTTCGGACGCTCGTGGAACAACGTCGTTCCGCTTGGGCCTTTCCGGCCAATGCCTTATCCGCAGGCCTATGCGCATCCCGAACTTGCTGAGCGGTGCTAGCTTGGGCCGGAACGGGCGCGGGGCTTTCGGCAAACCTCGCCGGGGATCACTAGCGGGCAGGTGTCCGGCTATAGCTCAGCCGGTATTGCTTCGGCGTTATGCCGGTCTTGCGCTTGAACGCCCGCTCGAAGGCGGTCTGGTCGGAATAGTCAAGTTCGCAGGCAATCTGCGCCAGCGAGTGACTGGTGTCGACAAGGGCATGGCGGGCTATGCGATAGCGGCAGTCTTCCAGAAGGGTGGAAAAGCGCAAGCCTTCCTCGCCCAGGTGCCGGTGCAGGCTGCGGCGTGACAGGCCAAGCCTCCGCGCAACGGCTTCCTGGTCGGAAGCCCCTGAACCGAGCCCTTCGTAAATGGCCGTGCGGGTGCGGGCTGTCAAAGACTTGGTGTGGGACCTGCTCGCAAGAGCCTGGCTCAGACTGGCAAGGGCATTTCGATGACCGTCTTCGACCTCTCGTGGCATTGGTGCGCTCAGAACCCTTTCAGGAAAACTGAGAGCGTTCGTTTCACAGTCAAACAGGCAGAAACCCCCTGCGGTTTCCGCCCAGATCGACAGCGGGCGTGCAGAGGTATGTTCAAAGCAGATGAGATCGGGCTGCCAGTCGGCGCCTGCGCCACGCCGGATAAGTTCCCTTAACACGGACAGTGTGAATTCGGCATCCTGCCTGCGTGGCCAGATATCCGGATTGAGGATGCGGTAGGTGAGCGTGGCAACACCGTCTTCGACGGACAGCTGCAAATCCGTCTCGCTCTGGACGAATTTTATGAAGCGTTCAAAAGTCCGCAAGGCCGAGCCGACAGTGGATGCGGTCAAAAGCGCATCACCCAGCTCGCCGAGGTCGTGAAGACGAAGCCTGGGGCCAGTTTGCCAGCCGATGCCAGGTTGGTCGAGCATCGCCGCACCTTGCTCGTAAATTTCGACAAAGGAACACAGCGGTATCTCGACGTGCGTGTCGTGCCAGGCGTCAATCGGGACGCCACTCTGGCGTCCCAGTGCCGCAGGTTCGAGGCCCTTGTCGATCAGCATCGACTGCAGACCGCTCAAGGCACCTGAAATGATTGTTGCACTTCTTGGCATGACTCTCGCCCTCTCCCGACAGCCTCGCTTCAACCACCTGACGCAGGTGACGCCAAGTGGAAGTAACAAATACAGCAGAGTTCAGCAGCTGTTGCAATTGAGGTCCGCGGGATTTCAAGATCTACGTAAAGATTGGCCAAAATTGTCGAGAAGTACGCAAAAGCCCTCTCTCTAATGGGCAGCACAGAGAGATCCGGTTCAGTACCTTGAAAACTTGGGCGTCCGGACGAGGGAACAGATTTGGTAACCTGCATCGATGTGGCAGTGGCCGGCGGTGGACCCGCTGGTGCCTTCACAGCGCGTGAGCTGGCTCGTGCCGGGCTCAGCGTGCTCATGATCGACCCGGCAACTTGCCGACCCAGGCTGGAAGGCCTTGGCGAGCGGGTGGCGCAGCTTCTCATTGCCAAGGGGCTCGACGAAGCGCTGGCGGCTGCCAGCGCGCCCTTACCTCGTCATGTGACATGGGCCGGCCTCAACAGCACCGCCAATGGTGAGCGACTGGTCCGCCGTCATGTCTTCGATGAAGCCTTGAGGCGTGCAGCCCTTGAAGCGGGTGCGCAGACCCGACAGGCGCGCCTCGGCCGTATCCTGAAATCCGAAGTACATGAGGGCGTGCTCCTGAAGCTTTCGACAGGTGAGGAGGTCCGCGCACGGCTGCTGATCGACGCACGCGGTCGGCAAGCCGGTTCCGCCCAGCGCCTCAAAGGTCCGCAAACCCTGGCCATCGCAGGCCTGGTCCAGGAACCGGCAGGTGTTGCCGGCACCCATGTGGAAGCGACGCCGCAGGGTTGGCTCTGGGTTGCGGAAGATCCGGATTTTGGCCGTTGGCTGCAGATTTCCATCGGAGCTGACGATCTCAGCGGATCCGGTCAGGTAGCCCTGCGGGACCGGATGAGCCGGTTTCTTGCCCAGGAACAACTTGCCGGTCGGTTCTCAGATCTTTCCTTTCAGGATCCATTGATCGCCAGGGCCGCCGGTCTGGTTCTGTCTGCTCCTTGCCTGCAGCTTCCGGTCATTCCGGTTGGCGATGCCGCGGTTGCGATCGACCCCTTGTCCGGTCACGGGCTGTTCTGGGCCCTGTCCTCCGCACTTTCCGCGGTGCCGAGCGTGTTGACCATTCTGGAATACCCGGAAAAGGGGCCGCAACTCGCAGCCCGGTTCTACCGTGACCGCGTGGTGGAAACCTTCTGGCGTCAGGCCCGGACCGGGCGTGACTTCTACCGGCTGGAAACGCGTCTTTCTGGCAATTCTTTCTGGGGAGAGCGGGTTTGCTGGCCGGACGACGCGCCCTCACACCCGGACGTTTCGGAAATCCACCTGCAACAGCGCGTCGTTGTCGACAGCAACCGGCTGGTCGAACGGGAGGTTCTGGTGACGCCGCAGGATCCCGGCGGCGTTGCTTATGTCGCGGGTATCCCGGTTGGCGATCTCAAGCCGTTCTTTCCGTCTTCCGCAAGGGCGCAGCCACCGCCTTGCACACCGTCTCCCGCGCTCAAGGCCGCCTTCGGCTGGCTTGAAAGCCGCGGCCTTCTGCACGGCTCGTTGAGCCGCACACAACAACACCAGACCAAAACGAGGGAAACAGCATGATCAAACGAATGCGAAAGGGGCATCTGGCCGGCATTGCCGGGCTAATGCTTCTGATGCCTGTTCCAGCCGGGGCGCAGGATGGGGCTACGCTTCTGGAGGAAAATTGCAGCGGCTGTCATATGGTCGACGACAACGGCGCGCTCAGCCGTATCAGCGGCCAGCGCAAGACGCCCGAAGGCTGGCTGATGACCATCGTGCGCATGCGCCTCTTCCACGGATTGGAAATCGAGCCCGCCGTCCAGAGTGAGCTGGTCCATTACCTTTCCGATACGCAAGGCCTTGCCCCAAGCGAGACCGAAGGGCTGCGGTATGCTCTGGAACGCGATCCGGATTACCAGGAGCAGGTGGAAGCCCCGCTCGGCGAAATGTGCGCCCGTTGCCATTCCGGCGCCCGGTTCAAGCTGCAGCGGCGGACACCGGAAGAATGGGGTTTGCATATCGATTTCCACCTCGGCCAATGGCCGACCCTGGAATATCAGGCTCTTGCCCGCGACCGGCAATGGCTGAAACTGGCCCGCGAGGAAGTGGTGCCGCTTTTGGCCGAACGGTATCCGCTGGAATCGGAAGCCTGGAGCAAATGGCTGGCGGCCCAGAAGCCGGATGCCACCGGCAGATGGGTGTTTGCAACCACCCTGCCGGAAAAGGGCGAGGCCTATGGCGCGCTTGAAGTCACCGGCGATAGCCAGCCTTATGAGGTATCCGGCACGTTGATGACCGTCGACGGCGAAGAGTTGACCCTTTCCGGCAAGTTGAACGTCTACACGGGCTACGAATGGCGCGCCAACCTTGACATTGGCGGCACGAAGTACCGGCAGATCCTGGAAATTTCGGAAGACGGCAGCAGTCTGAGCGGCCGCCAGTTCCTGCATGCCGAAGACAGCCTGGGAGGTGCCTTCAAGGCGGCCAGGGCGGATGGTGATCCGGCCATTGTTGGCGTGGTTCCGTCCACTGTTCCGGCCGGCAGCAACGCAAAGGTTCAGATCGTCGGCACAGGGCTTGGCGAAGTCGCCCTCAGCGGTGCGCTTGAGGCCACTGGTGGAGAGGCCAATTCCTATGGTGCAGCCATCGACGTGGACCCCGCCGCAGATGCCGACGGCCTGATCACGATTGCCTCCGGGGATACCACTTCCGAAGACACGCTTGCTGTCTACAGCCATATCGACAGCCTGAAGGTGGAACCGGCCTTTGCGGTTGCCCGTGTCGGTGGCGGCGGTGGTTCAGCCGGCAAGGTTCCGGCGCACTTCGATGCGGTCGGCTACTGGAACGGTCCGGACGGTAAGCCGGGGACGAAAGACGATATCCGCATCGGCTCCGTGCCGGCTACCTGGTCGGTCGCGCCCTTCAACGAAGAAGCGGAAGAGCTCAAGGACACGCAATTCGCAGGGACGATGGACGAAACGCTCGGCATCTTCATGCCGGCCGTTGCCGGCCCCAATCCCGACCGTCCGTTCTCCACCAACAATGCGGGCAATTTGAAGGTGCTGGCAACCAGCGGCGAGGCGACCGGTGAAGGTCAGCTCATCGTTACGGTGCAGCGCTGGAACGATCCCCCGATCCGCTGAAACAGGAGTTTGAAACCATGGGATATCTCTTTTTTCAGCCGCAGAACGCGCATCGGGTCGAGGTGGACGGGCGTCATCTGCTCTTCCACGTGCCGACGACATCTCTGTTCGAGATCGACCGGCTCGACAATGACGTGATTGACCTCTTCAGCAACCGCAACAAGGTTTCCGAAGACGATGTCCGGGAGCGTTTCGGCGGCCGTGTCGATCCGAGCGAGGTGACCGAGCGAATCCGTTCGCTGCTGGATCTCGACATCATCACCGACGGCCGCCCGCCAAGGGCGGAACGGCCGCCGATCCATATCCAGAACTTCCCGCTGACGACGATTGTCCTCAACGTCAACACGGGCTGCAATCTCTCCTGTACCTATTGTTACAAGGAGGATCTGGATACGCCGTCCAAGGGCCGGCGGATGGCGTTCGAGACAGCAAAACGCTCAATCGAACTGCTGCTGGCGGAAAGCCCCGACCGAGACAGCTACAATATTGTCTTCTTTGGCGGCGAACCGCTCAGCAACCTTGGCCTGATCAAGGAAGTGGTTGCCTACGCGGAAGAGCGTTTCGGCTCTCTCGGCAAGCGTGTCGACTTCACCATGACGACCAACGCGACACTTCTGACCGAGGAAATCGTCGACTGGCTCAACGCCCACCGGTTCGGCTTGACCGTTTCGATGGACGGGCCGAAGGCGCTTCACGACAAGAACCGCAAGACTGTCGGCGGCAAGGGCACCTACAACGTCGTTGCCTCCAAGACCAGGATGCTGCTGGAACGCTACACCTCTCGCCCTGTCGGCGGGCGGGTGACGCTGACCCATGGCGTGACGGCGGTCTACGAGATCTGGGATCACCTGAAAAACGAGATCGGCTTTCATGAAGTCGGCTTCTCGCCGGTGACCTCCGGTCCCATCGCGCCGTTCAACCTGACCGGAGACGAGCTTCAGACAGTGTTCGACGAGATGAAACGTCTCGGGAAGCACTATCGGGATGAAGCGCTTCTGGGGCGCAACATCGGTTTTTCCAACATGCACCAGCTCATGAACGACCTTTACGAAGGCCGGTCCAAGGCTCTGCCTTGCGGAGCCGGGCTCGGCATGCTGGCGGTCGATCACGAGGGCGGGCTCAATCTCTGCCACCGGTTCACCGGTTCCGACATGGAGACCTACGGCACGGTCGATGGTGGCATTGAAAAGCAGAAGCTGGCCCGCTTCATCGAGGACAGGGCCGACCGCACCGACAAGGGCTGCTCCACCTGCCGCATCCGCAATATCTGCGCGGGCGGCTGCTACCACGAGAGTTACGCCCATTTCTCCGATCCGATGAAGCCGACCTACCACTATTGCGACCTCATGCGCGACTGGGTGGATTTCGGCATCGGCGTTTATGGCGAGTTGATCGCCGGCGCACCGGCATTCTTTTCGGATCACATCATGCCTCGGAGGGCATTCGGCAAATGAGACACTTGAAACCCCTGAACCAGAAAGCCGACCGCGTGGTCACTGCGGTCGAAACCGACAAGATGGACGAAGTGCGGGCCATGCAGTCTGTGGTCGTGGGCTGCACAGCAACCCTCGATCCCGGCTGGGAGGTCGACCCGTTCGGCGGTGTCGCCGCCCTTTGCCAGCCGATGGAGGCCGATCTTTACGGCTGCTCTGACCCGTGCTGGTGGCCGGCCCAGGTGCCGGACACGATCAATTCCTATCCGGATTGGGGCGCCGATGCCGACAATGCCAGCAAGGACTGGCGCTCGCTCGGAACGGTTTTCCCGTCCGACAGCGAAACCTGACCGGCTGATGCCCTACAAGATATTCGGAGAAACCCGATGCGAAATCTGATTGCTGCGGCAGCCGCAGCCCTGGCCCTGAGCGTTACTGCTCTACCGGCCATCGCCAAGGACCTGATCGTCGCGGTGGCAAAGCCCGACCGGCTGTATGTCATCGATGCCAAGGCGCGCAAGGTACAGAACGACTGCAAGCTCGACTTCAACCTGATCCCCGGTGTCATCGTCATGTCCCCGGACAACAAGATCGCCTACATCCTCGGAAATCGCTGGGAAGACGTGTTCGGCGTTGATCTTTCCACCTGCGAAACCGTGTTTTCGGCGTATCAGTCCGAAGGCAATGTCCGGCGCAAGTCAATTGCGTCCCTGGCCGTTTCCAAGGATGGCAAGGAAGTCTACACGGTGCGCAATCCGGTGCGGCTGCATGCCGACCGCTATGAGATCATGGAGCCGGAAGTCGCGGTCTACGAGACGGCTGCGGGTCTCGACGCCGAACCTGTGCGTACTTTCCCAGCCCCGCGCCGTATGACGGTGATGTCGGCCGGCGAGGATGGCATGATCTATGCCGCGGGACACGAGATCTATGCCATCGACCCGAAGACAGGCGAGATCTCGATCAAGATCAAGAATGCGTCCTGGGACCGGAAGACCTACTCACCGCCGGACGTGCTGGCCTTCTGGCCCATCGGCACGCAGGCCAACGAATTCCTGCTGCTGTATTCGGCCGCCAAGTTCACCGACGAGTCGATGAGCGAGATTGCCGATTTCGTGTGGGGATACCAATCGGTTGACCTGGCGACAGGGAAAAGCGAAATGCAGGATTTCGCCAGCCTGGAAGTCATCATGTTCTCCGCTGTGCGCGACCCCAACGACAAGAGCAAGCTCTACGGTGTCTACACTCAGCTTTCCAAACATGATGTCGAGACGAAGGAGCTGATCAAGCGGGTTGACCTGCCGCACACCTATTACTGTATCAACATCTCCTCCGACGGCACGGAAATCTATGTCGGCGGGACCAATGACGATATCGGCGTCTACGATGCCGAGACCCTGGAACGCATCGGCGAAATCTACCTGCCTTCGGGCGGTGACATGGCTGCCAGTACGATGCAGGTGATCAACACAGGCAGTTAGGTCACGCGATAAACTTCGTTGTCATCCCGGAAAGCGAAACACGTACCGGGGCCGAGGACACCTTGAACTCCTGTTCGAGCAACGGTTTGATGAGGTTCCTCGGTCCCGGTTTTCGCCGGGATGACAATGAAGAGACATGAGAGGCATGGAAAGCGGATGAAACAGGCAGTTTCCTTGCAAGGAGCAGACCAGGCCGGGCCAGCGCCGTCCCGGCCTTTGCTGCTGCGTGGCCTGTTCAACCGGGTTTTCGGCAGCCGCGAGGCGGCATGGCTCGTGCCGCTGGTCGCGCCCTACCGGTGGCCGCTGGCGATGCTGTTTCTGTTGTCCCTTGTGGCGGCAGGGGCGGCGCTGGTGCCGCCGTATCTTACCAAGCTTGTCATCGACCGGGGCCTGATGGCCGGAGACAAGCAGGCGCTTGTCCTGTTTGTGGCCATGCTCTTTGGCGTGGGGCTGGCGGCGCTGGCGCTTGGGGCGCTCAACTCTCTGCTGCACTTGCGGTTTTCGGCACGACTTTTGAAAGACCTGCGCCGTTCGGCCGTTGACAGGATCCTTGCCCAGTCGCCCCGCTGGCAGGCGAAACAATCCATCGGCGAACTCATGAGCCGTCTGGATGGCGATGCCGGGGAAGTGCAGCAATTCACCTTCGCAGTGCTGGTCAATGGCGGCGGCAGCCTTCTGAGGCTGATCGGCGGTCTGGTCATGCTGTTTGTACTGGCGCCCAAACTGGCCCTTCTGGCGCTCGCATTGGCACCGGTCGAGCTGTTGTTTTTCGCCCGTGCCCGGCCCGTGACCCAGAAGAAGGCAGGGGAAGTGCGGCACGCGCGCGGGGTGCTGGCGTCGGGCCTGGCGGAGACCATCACCGGTCTCGGGGCCTTGCGGGCACTCAACGCGACCGGTGCGGCGGCAAATCGGATTGAAGCGCGGCAGCAAAGCCTCGTTGCGGCCTTGCTGTCGGCGCAGATGTGGAACGAGGTGACGCGGGCGGTGCCGATGCTGCTGACAGCGATCCTGCGCGGTGCTGTGTTTCTGGTCGGCGGGCTGGCGGTGATCGACGGCACGATGCCGCTCGGGTCTCTGATTGCCTTCACCGCCTACCTCGCTTTCCTGATTGGCCCGATGCAGTCGTTGATCTCGCTCTGGCACGGACAGGCCCGCATGAAGGCGGCGCTCGACCGGCTGGACAGGATCATGAGCGCGGTGCCGGATGTGCAGGATCCGGCGTCGCCTGTGCCACTGGCTGCCGATGGCGGCGAATTGGTGCTGGCCGGTGTTGCCTATGCGCCGGATGGAGGCAAACCTCTGTTCGAGAATGTCTCCCTGACCGTGCCCAAGGGGCAGAAAATCCGGCTGAGTGGACCATCCGGCATCGGCAAGACATCGCTGCTGTCGTTGCTTCAGCGCCATGATGATCCGAAAGCTGGAACCATCCTTCTGGATGGCACGGATCTGCGCCAGCTGTCGCTCCACGATGTTCGGGCGGTCGTCGCTCTGGTGCCGCAAAAGGGGCATGTCTTTTCGGGCACCGTGGCGGACAACCTTAGTCTTGGAGCTGCTGCCGCGGATGAAGACGACATGCACGCCGTTCTGCAGTTCGTGGAACTGGAAGATCGTTTCGCAGGTGCAGGACTTGAAACGATGCTGGGCGAGGGCGGGCTGGACCTCTCCGGTGGCGAGCGCCAGCGGCTGTGTCTTGCCCGGGCCCTGCTGCAGCCGTTTCAGGTTCTGATCCTTGACGAAAGCCTGTCGGAAGTCGACGCGGACCGGGTTTCGCGGATCATGGCGCGGATCGACAGCCGATTTGGCGACCGCACCCGCCTTGTCGTCACCCATGGGGACGCTGAACGGTATGGCGCTTTTGACGGCGAGCTGACATTGCAGGCGGGGGAGGCCGTTTCGTGATCCGGGTCGGGCTGATAGACGGTGCCTTGCCGCAGGGCTGGGCGGGGTTGGCGGCGCAAGAGTGGTTTTGCAGGCCGGATGGCGCTGACCTTGCAACGGGCCATGCCGAGGCCATGGCACAGACCCTGAGCGCGCACGCGGAAGATGTTCAGTTGGTCAATGCCATTGTGTTTCCAGGGCAGCTTTCGACGTCGCTGGAGGCCGTCTGTGCTGCCTTCACCTGGCTTGCGCAAGATCCGCCAGACATCGTCTTATGTGCCTTCGGTATGGCGCGCTCAACCATCGAGCTGTCAGTGGCCGTCACCCGGCTGCAACAGGCGGGCAGTCTGATTGTCGGTTCCGCACCGGCGCGGGGCGGCAACGCCTACCCGGCGGCCTTTGAAGGTGTCCTGTCAGTGCAAGGCGATGCGCGCTGTGAGCCAGGAGACCTTTCGCGGCTGGACCTGCCCCACGCAACCTTCGGGGCTTGTCCGACTGCCATAGAGCGAGACGATATCCGCGGTGCAAGCGCGGCGGCAGCGCATCTGGCCGGGCTGCTGGCGAAATCGGCTCAAAAGGCGGACAGATCCGCCGTGGACGGACTTGAGACTTTTACACGCTATTGGGGGCGGGAGCGGCGCGAGGCAGCGCTCTAGTCTGACCGAAGTGAATTTGCAGCATGGACCTCTCCAGCGAGATCGCATTTCATCATTTCAGACGCGGAGGGGGGCGCACGTTGAGGCTTCTCGCTTGCGTGCTGGCCAGCTGATAAAGATCTCCTCATGAGCGGCATGGTCAGATTCGAAAAATGGCATCACCGGATCGACAGGGCGGAAAATGCCCTGATCTTTCCGGATGGCTGCCGTGATGTGCTGGTGGTACGCGAGCGGGGCAGGCGGGAAAAGGTTCTGCTGACGGATCTGGATTTTCAGCCGCGTGTTTCAGAACTTGCGGAGGGAACACAAATCACGGGGTTCCGGTTGCGCCCTGGGGCCGTGGTGACAGACGAGGTTCTTGCGGCCGTCGCGCGCGATTGCGCGCAGTTGGAAGATATCCTCGGCAATGCCCTTGATGAGACCAACGATCTGGACGATGTGATCGTTGCCCTGACGCTGCCGCTGGCAACCGTGGAGCGGGTGTCGAAGCAGGCGGGCGTTTCGGTGCGAACACTGCAGAGGCGGTTTCGGGAGCAGGGATTGCCACCACCGGAGTATTGGCGCTTGCTCGCGCGGGCCCGCAGGGCGGCAGGCTTTCTGGCGACCGAGCTGCCGCTGGTGGAGATCGCGTCCGCCTGCGGTTTCAGCGACCAGGCCCATATGACGCGTGACCTGAGACGCTGGTTTGGCGGCTCACCGGCGCAATTGCGCCGGGACCCTTATTGCATGTCGCTGTTGTCTCAACCGGCACTCGGCAACTGGACCGGCGAGCAGATCTCGACGAGGTAACCGAACGGATCGCTCACATAGGAGGTGATCTGGCCCCAGGGCTCCTCGCGCACATCCTGCAACTTGTTTGCACCGGTGGCGACGGCGCGGGCGAGGGAGGCTGCAACGTCCTCCGTTTCAAAGGCCAGTTCGAACACCGGTGAACTTGGGTTGGGCGTGCCTGGTGTCTTGCCGAGCTGAGACATCAGCGACTTGGAGGAAAAGGCGAGTTTCGTCTCTCCGGTTGCCAGTTCGCCATAGTCGCCGGAGTCATGCAGGAACAGCCGCTCCAGTCCGAAGGCCTTCTCGTAAAAATCGAGCGCCGCGGGTACATTGTCGACATAGAGGATGGTGTATCTGAGGATCACTTGGGTCTCCCGCTTGGTTGGTTCGTCGCCAGCCTTAGAAGCTTGTTGGTCCGCCGTCTTGAAGCATCGCGACATGAACGCTGATCGTCAGTCGGTCAGGAGCCCGGCCAGCAGTTTGCGGGTCGCGGTTTCATAGGCTTGTCTGTCCCCCCCATTCGCAATGGCCAATGCCGCACGGTCGAACGCGGAGGAAAGCAGATTGGCCAACGGTTCCAACGGAACGTCTTTCAGCGCACCATGATGGGCCGCGTGGCGCAGGCCTTCCAGAAGCGTTGCGCCGCCGGTTTGCCGGTCGATCTCAGCCATTTCCGCCAGACCCAGCACGGTTGGTCCTTCCAGCATCATGATCCTGGCCCGGCCTGCAACGGACATTGCCGAGAAATAGGCACTGGCCCCTGACATAAAGGCATCGAGCGGTGTCTGGGCGGTGTTCGTCTGACTGTTGATCTCTGCCGCAATCGCTTCGGCTTCCTGCTCGACCAGTGCCCGCATCAGATCCGCCTTGTCGGCGAAGTGATGATAGAGGGCGCCACGGGTAACGTCGGCGGCTTTCACGATCTCCGGTGTTCCGGTTTCCGCGTAGCCTTTTTCAACGATCAGCGCGCGCGCCGCCTCCAGCAGGGCCTTGCGCGTTTCCGCGCGCCGTTCCGCCTGCGTGCGCCGCTCACCAGTCTTCTCCGGGCTCTTATCTTGCATACATGCAGCCTGTATGTTAATCAAAAGATACATGCAGATTGTATGTATATTTGTTGCGCTTGAAAAGCCTCAAGACGTGGCCGAGGCCGGACGGAGCGGGCCATTGCCACCCGGCTTGGCGATGAACAGGAGAGAAGCGATGAAATGTACCCAGTATTACCCTGTCCTCATGACTGACAAAGTTGCCGAAACAGTCCGGTTCTATTCTGACAATTTTCGCTTCAAGGCGGTGTTCGAAGCCGACTGGTATGTGCATCTGCAGTCGGAAGAAGACGAAAACGTCAACCTCGCCATCCTGGATCAGACCCACGAAACCATTCCGGAAACCGGCCGTGGACGGGGAGCGAATGGACTTCTGCTCAATTTCGAAGTTGAGAATGTGGACGCGGTTTATGAGAGAGCGCGGGCAAACGGGCTGCCTGTCTTGCAGGTTTTACGGGACGAGGCCTTTGGTCAGCGCCATTTCATCACCTGCGACCCAAACGGGGTGATGATCGACGTGATCAAGCCGATCCCGCCGAGCGAAGAGTTTCTGAAGCAGTTCGCCGCTGAAGCTGTACCGGCGTGACAGGTCAAAAGTGTTGCCGGTGAATGCGTTCGGAGTGAGGTGAGGTTCCGCCCTGTTGTGAGCCGCTCCGGTGCAGTCCGGCACAGTTCGATACGAAAAAGGCGTGGCCGGAGATGCGGCCACGCCTCTTTTATTCTTAGAGTGACGGTGTGCCCGTCAGGAAGACAGCGGCGGACAGGTGCTGCCCTGTTCCGCGCGCGATTTCAGGCCTTGCAGGCTCTGCATCGTGTTCGGGTTGCCCGGCAGGACGAAGCTCTGCTCCAGCGCGGTTCGCACATTGTTGATCACGGCAAGGTCCTGCACAGCAAGTGTCTGGCAAGGCGTGCCGGTGAAGCGAACACGAATGCGGATCACCCGCTGGCCGTTGTCGGACGGTCCGAATTCAGAATCGAGCGCCGGATTTTGGCCGGTCATCGGCCGTTCCAGAACCACCATGTTGGGTTGATCCTGCAACACGACGGTGCCGCGTTCCTTGGCGCTGGAAACGAGGGCGGACCGCACGCTTGCCGGATCGGCAGCGATCTTCACCGATTGCGCACCGGCCGGCACACTCAGCTTCGGCTGATCGGGCAGCGATGACCGTTGAGTGGGGCCAGACTGACAGGCAGCAACAGCAAGGGCGCAAAAAGCGGATAAAAAGATACGTCGCATGGGCAGTCCCAAGGTTAAAATGGTCATAATTGGAGCCGATCTAAAACACGTCTTCGCAAAGCGCAAGAAAACTGCATGTGATCGCCACCCTGTTCTGGTCGTAAACTGACATAACACTCCTAACGAAGCCTTGTGGCGGCAGGACGGCGAAGTTTTCCTCGTCTGAGGTCAGAATGTATCGCCAGTCTTGAAGCCGCTACCACCAAAACTGCCGCCGCTTTTAAATCCGCCACCGCCGAAGCTGCCGCTGTTGCCGGACCTTTTGCCCGAACCGCCGCCGAACCCGCCGCCAAAACCTCCCATGGACTTGGGAAGGCCCGAACCGTTCGGGAACGCAACTTGGCGCCCCTTCGGTTTGCGGCGTTTGTGCGAACGTTCGGCACGCGCCCAGTATTCAGCACCTGTGATCGCCCCCTTGACCAACTCGCCCAGAAGGACGGTGGTCAGCTTCTCGTCAGAGAACGTCGACCCCCAGCTGCCATAGTTATTGGAACGGAAACGCTTGATGACCTCCGCGAGTTCCCCCCTGCGTCGACCAATATCGCGCTGCAGCTCCCGGTCCTGACGGATTTCGCGGGCGACCTGCTCAACGCGTTCCCTCAAATCCTCGATCCGCTGTACGATTTTTTCGTCCTCGGGAGAGGGGGTGTCGAGCGCTGCGCGCCACAAGTCGTTCAGATCGTCCGACTGCAGCGAAACGGACAGATGCTCTTCCGCCTTCTGAAAATCGGCGTCTTCCCCGCTGGAGAACTCGGCAAGGGCGGAGGAAAGTGTCTCTATTCGCCGGTCCAGAGTGTCGAGTTCGTTGTCGATACGCTCGATGTCCGCGCTGAGCGTTTCAATGGTACCGACGAGGTCTGTTCCGGCCGCATCCGTCATGGCGTTGCGGCTGAATTCGGCGAGTTTGTCCTGTTCTTCCCGGGCGATTTCCGCACAGCGCTCCGCATGTCGGGCCATCCGTTCCGGAATGCTGGTCAGCATGGCGAAGTTGGCACGTGCGTCGTTGAAGCCGACAAGGCCGGCGACCCAACGGTCAAGCGAGCGCACAAGACCGCGATGGGCATAGGCGGGTGTTCCGAAACCCCGCTGCCACAAATACATGAACAGGGGATCGGCCTCATAGGCCTTGCCTTTTTCCTTACGGTCCTTTTCGGAGGTCGCCGCCTTGGCAGCAGCAGCCTCGGCAGTGGCAATGGCTGCTTCTGTCCGTTCACGCTGCGCCTGGTAAGCGGCATCGCCTTCCAGGCGGCCGTCGACGGCCTCCATCAACTCGTCCATCTGGTTTTCGGCCGCGTCACGCGCGGTGTCCAGCTCAACCCGCTTTTTCTGCAGCTGGCTGCGGTCGCTTTCACACTGGCGCAGCTGCTCGGTCAGGACCTTGTAATCGGCAGTACGCTTGTCGAGAAGTTTACGAGCTTCCCGTGCTGCGCTGTCGAGGCGTGTGTTGAGGGTTCCGGCACTGTCGGTGTCGAGACGGAACCGGGCAAGATCACGGTAGGCTTCGCTCTGGCGTTCCTGCAGGTCCGTCAGCGCTCTTGTCGAACGTTCGATCCGTTTGCTCAGCTCGGCTTCTTCCCGGCGCAGATCGGCGAGTGACTGCTCGATCGTGCCTAGCGTCTGGCGTCCTGTCAGCATGCCGATGCCTCCCGTTGAGGCGGTGCAATCCTACGAGCTACCATTTTGTAATTGCTCCGTCCTGAACGCCGGTGCGCCACTTGATGTCCAGCTCGCCCCGCCGCTTTTGCCCGAGCACGCCTTTCTGCACAATGCCGTCTTCCATCTTGTCGCGGCGAACGGCGTTATAGATGGTGTCCGAAACGCGCTGGCCCCACTTGTCGACCAGTTCGGCCTCGCTGCTTTCCTCCGACACGATCTTGCGATCCAGGATCTTGCCGTCCGGGTCCACGGCCTCCACCACGATGTAATAGTTTTCGGTGTCGGGATTGGATTCAGGAATGCGGGATACGCCCGTCGGCTCGCCTTCACGGGAGATGATGCGAACTTCGAACACTTCCTGCAGACGCCCAGCCAGATCGCGCAAGTCTGCCTCTGCCTTGAAGGCTGCCTCGTTGTTGCCGTCCGACAGGGCAAGGTTGCCGTCGGTGGCCAAACGCTCGGCGGTGGCTTCGACTTCGGTGTTTTCGGTCAGGGTGTCGATACGTTTGACCAGTTCGGAGTAGGTTGCCGGCAGCGCCTGGAGCCTTGCCTGCAAATCTGCCTCCGCACGCTGCGCGGGCAACTTGACGATGAAGTACCACGCGGCAAAGCAGACGATGATGATCGCCAAGGCCGCCGCCAGCCATTTCGACCAGGTGCTGCGCGAAATATAGATCATCGCCAGAGTTCGCTGGAACCCGGCGGAGGGCGGTGAATAGACAAAGCGATCGCGCTTCAGATCCTCGACGCCGGCCTTCAGGATGTGGTCCGGAACATCGATGCCCTGCGAGGCGTAGACCTGCCGCAGCCGCTCCACCATGGCAGCATCGCGTTCGTCGCTTTTCAGCTCGCGGGCCACCTGGCCTTCTTCATGACGCAGCGTGTCGACCACGTCCATCGCCATCATCAGATCATCAAGCGGGGCGTCGGAATTGCTTGCCATGAATGAATGTCTTCTTGAAACGGGGCGGGCCGGAGGGTCCGGCCTGCCGGATTATCGTGTGATCAAAAGGTCTTGCCCTGGGCGGTCAGCTTGGCGAGCCGCCGCTTGCCATCTTCCACGGCTGTGCGGATTTCCTCGGAGTTCTTCGTCGACATCTCACGCATCTCGTCGATGATTTCGCGCGACTGGATCTGGAAGTTGACGACGGAGTCGACCAGTTTCTTCACCGAAGCTGCGGCGACGGTGGGACCATACCCCGCCTCAAGCGCCTTCTTCTGCACTTCGTCGCCGATGTCCGCAAGCGTTTCCAGGCTCTTGTTGATGCCATCCTTCATGGCGTTCAGAGTTTCCGTGCTTTCATGCAGACCTTGCAGGCCGGTGAAGGAGGCGTTGAGCGCCGTCAGAACGGATTCGTTGGTGGAGAAGAAGCTGACTGACTGGGCGTAGACACGTTCCTTGGCATTGGTGGTCTGCACCAGACGCGCCATGATGACTTCGGAGGTGTTGTAACCGATGGTCAGGTTGTCGGAGAGATCCTTGGCGATCTGATAGCGCTTTTCCTCGTCCTGCATTTCACGCAGTTTTTCGTCGCGTGCCAGTTCCAGGCGCGCCTTTTGCGCCGGATCGCCGCCGGTGTAGGCTTCGACATCGCCCGATGCGCTTTCAAGCGAAGCCTTTGCGGCGTCCAGCTTTCCGGTCGCGATGTTCAGAAGTTCAAGCGCGGTCACTTCCGCCTGCTTCAGGGCGCCCCGGAAGTCCCGATAGGCTTCCAGAATGGTCTGTTCCCGCTCGATCTGATCTTTTGTTGCCCTGGCGACATCCTTGTAGGTGCCGCGAATATCGTCGAAGCGGTCGGATATCGTCCCGCGGCGGAAATCGCGCCACTTGTTGGACAGGTTCTCGGTGAAGGAGATCTTGCCGTCGGCCAACTGGTCGACCAGGGCCTTGGCATCGTCGCGGATGGAATTGAACGCTTCGGTGATCTGCTCATAGCGTTCACCGATATCCATCTGCTGAACCTGCGAACGGACAACCTCGTTGAAATTGGAGGCCTGGGCCAGCGTGCGGGTGATGATCAGCACCTTGTCCGGCGAGAGATCCGTGATCTGCTCCAGCAGGGCATTGATCGGGGCATCCTGCTCGCTTTCCGGTGTGATGCCGATATCCCGAAGCGTCGACAGGGCGCGGTCCAGATACTGAAGCGGTGAAAAGCTGCCAGCCGGAGCCGTTTCAGTCTGCGGGGTTTGAGGGCTTGCCGCGTCTGTCATGTGTGACCTCCTTCAAGGACGCGGCCCGGTTTAGGGTCTCTTGCCGCTGCGTCCTGTTAACGTCATAATTTTGCATGTTAGGGCAGGCTTGCGCCGCTCTGTCAACGGCTTGCCACGCATTTCAGGCCAAAGCCGGGCAGCTTGCAAAAACTGCCATCCCCCTTTGCTTAGACCGGTTTTGCGACAAATGTGTTTTGATGGTGCATTATCTGCCGAAATTCGCACATAAGGTCATGGCAGTGAGTCGACAGGCAAGCGCCTGTCGCCGTCTCGTCTTTCAGTCCGTAGCAAGTTTGTTGGCGCCTTCATGAAATTTCTCAAGAGCATTCTTCTGATTGCGGTTTTTGTCGCTGGTGTCACGGGTGGCCCGTTTGCGGCCTCGTCCAGGGCCCAGACAGCGGCTCCGGCCGTGGCGCAGAGTGATGACAGCAACGCCAAGGCGATGCCGCAAGCGGACGTCGACGACCTTTTCAGCCGTGCAACGACCGCACTTGAAGGTCGCAGTATTTCGCCAAGAACGCTTGACCAGCTGCGGTCTCAACTGGTCACCGTGCGGGATGAGAATGCGCGCATTGTTTCCCGCGGCAGTATTCGTGCCAGCGCTCTTAAAGCGCAGCTCGACAGTCTTGGTCCGCCGCCCGCCGACGGTGAGAAGGAAGCCGATGTCATCGCGGAGCGGCGCAAGGAGCTGCGCAATGCGTTTGCGGTCGCCAACACGCCTATCCGCCGGGCTTCGGAAAACTACGATGAGGCTGTGTTCTACATTCGGGAGGTGGACCGGCAACAGTGGGCAAGGCAGCTCGACAAGCTGTTCGACAGGTATCCGTCACCGCTGGCGCCCTCGACCTGGAAGACCGGGTTCGAGGAAATCTATGAGTTTTTAAAGCGCTTGGAGCGGGACGTGCGAAACGAGCTTACGCGCCCCAGCATTTCCCAGGAACTTGACGAAAAGGTGCCAGTTGCGCTCGGCCTGACGCTTTTCGGCATCCTGTTTCTGAGCTTTCTGCAGCATCCCATTTCCCGCGCGCTGAAGCGCTATTGCGAAAGGCCGGCAACCGGCGTCAAGGCATTGGTGCTGGCGCTGATCTACAACGCCAGTTTCATCGTGCTGCCGACAATCGGGGCTGTGGCGCTGATTGCGGTCTTCCCGGTTCTGGATATTTATCCCAATTCGGTTCGCACGGCGGTGATCGCGATACCCGTCATGGCGCTGGTCATGATCATCGCGAACTGGCTCGGGCACACGCTGTTCGCGCCGGGCCAGAGCCGTTGGCGCCTGCTGGATCTGGGCGACAGGGAAGCAAAGATAGGATTGCGTCTCTGTCAGGGTCTCGGCGTCTTCATGGCGCTGGAAGTGGCAGTCGAGGCCTTCGAACTGGACAATGCCTTCGATCTGGCGGCCATTTCAGTTCTCTCGGCTACGCCCATCGCCGTTGCCGCTATCATGCTGTGGGGTCTGGCCGGCATCATCCGCTCCAAAGATGCTGCCGAAAGCGATGAGCCGGAAAGCGAGCCGTCCGCGGAACAACCCGAGGAAGGCTCGGTGAAGCCGCAGGACTCGGGCTTTCTGCTGTTCTTGTCTCTCTTGATGAAGGCGTCGGCGGTTCTGGCCGTCTGCGTGACACTGCTCGGTTATGTGCAGCTCGCCCGGGTTGCCATCCTGCCGGTGATCATGACCGTTGCCCAGCTCGGCTTCGGGTTCTTGATCTATCATCTTGTGCTTGTCGTCGTGAAAGCGGCGCTCGGCAAGCGCGAGGACGAGTCTGTCCCCATCCTGGTTTCCTTCGGCCTCATCTGTGTGCTGACAATGATCTTCGCCCCATTGATCGCGATGACATGGGGCGCGCGTCCCACGGATATCGTCAGCGCCTGGCAATTGCTGACAAACGGGGTGCAACTGGGCAACATTCACCTGTCGCTGGATTCCTTCCTCGTGCTTGTCACCATTTTCGGCTTGGGCGTCATGGTGACGCGCTGGCTGAAGAACCTGCTCAAAACCACCGTCCTGCCCCAAACGAGCATGGATATCGGCGCGCAGAACGCCTTGGTGACGGGTACAGGCTATGCCGGGCTTACGCTGGCAGCGCTGATCGCGGTTTCGACGGCAGGCTTGAACCTGTCCAGCCTTGCGGTGGTCGCCGGTGCATTGTCGGTCGGTATCGGTTTTGGTCTTCAGACCATCGTCTCCAACTTCGTCTCAGGCATCATCCTTCTGATCGAACGGCCGATCAAGGAAGGGGACTGGATCGAGGTGTCCGGTCAATCGGGCTATGTGCGCAAGATCTCCGTCCGCTCCACCCGCATAGAAACCTTCGACCGTCACGACGTGATCGTTCCGAATTCGGATCTGATTGCCGGAAGGGTCACCAACATGACGCTGACGAACAAGTCCGGACGTCTCATCCTGCCGGTTGGTGTTGCCTATGGCAGCGATCTGGAAAAGGTGAAGTCGATCCTGTTCGATGCAGCTAGGGCAAACAACACCATCGCGCGTTATCCGACGCCGCAGGTGCTTTTCATGGGGCTGGGCGACAGCTCGCTGAACTTCGAACTGCGGTGCTTTCTGAAAGACATCGGCAATGTGATGATCACCATGTCGGACCTCTATTTCGAGGTTTATAACGAACTTGGCAAAGCGGGTATCGAGATCCCGTTCCCGCAGCGCGACCTGCATATCAAGGATATTGACCGGTTGGCCGAGGCGCTGGAGCGCCGGCAGGCGGCTCCCGTCGTTCAACCTGAAGAGGACAAGCCGTCCTGACGTCTGGTTAGGGCGTCCTGTCCGGGCTTCTGGATAGTCCCAGTTGAAAGCCCGGACGTTCCTTCGTTCAATCCGTGGTCAGACGAGTTCGACCGCAATGCGTGCGGCCAGGCGGGCATTGTTGCGCACCAGGGCAATGTTGGTGTCGAGGCTGCGGCCACCGGTCAGTTCCAGTATGGCGCCCAGCACGAAGGGGGTTACCTCCTTGCCGCGAATGCCCTTGGCCGACGCGTCCGCGATGGCGGCATCGATGTAGCCGGTCATCTCGTCCCGCGGGATCTGGGCGGCTTCCGGCACCGGATTGGCGATCAGCACACCGCCGTGGTCCGGAAAGCGGGACCGCATCTTCAAAAGCGCGCCGATTTCAGCCGCCGAATTCAGGGAGTAGGGCGCCTTGAGGCCGCTTGCCCGCGACCAGAACGCCGGCAGTTCTTCCGTGCCGAAAGCAATGACCGGCACACCCTTGGTTTCCAGCACTTCCAGCGTCTTGGGAATATCGAGCAGCGCCTTGGCGCCCGCGGACACCACGCAGACCGGCGTGCGGCCAAGCTCATCCAGATCCGCGGAAATGTCGAAGCTTTCTTCAGCGCCCTTGTGAACGCCACCGATGCCGCCGGTGGCGAACACCTTCAGGCCGGCGGCATGGGCCGCCATCATGGTGGCGGCGACGGTGGTCGCGCCGTAGCGCCCGGTGGCAAGGGCGAAGGTGAGGTCGGCACGCGAACACTTCATCACGTCGCTGGCCTGGGCCAGACGGTCGAGATCCGCGTCGGAAAGGCCAACCATGATCTTGCCGTCCATCAGTGCGATGGTCGCCGGAACAGCGCCTTCCGCGCGGATATCGGCTTCCACGTCACGGGCCGTCTCGACGTTCTTCGGGAAGGGCATGCCGTGGGTGATGATGGTCGATTCCAGCGCAACGACCGGCTTGCCGTTCGCAAGAGCCTCGCGCACTTCATCGCTGTAGACGATCAGATCCTTAATGGCGGAGGACGGTGTCGGGGTGGTCACGGCGTGTGCCTTTCTGTTTTTTCGTCCGGCGGCTTTCAGCCGGGTCAATTCTGCGGGTCTTATAGGCGCAAGACCGAAGCGCGCCAAGATTGCAATTTGTCCATATGGTCAAAAGTTGGCGAGGGCATCCCAGCTGAGTTCATCGGCGAGCGCGCCGGTGCAGCGCAAGGTCAGGGCGGCAGCTGCCAGACCAAACGGAACGGCTTCTTTCAGACCGTAGCCTTTTGAAAGGGCGGCGACGGTGCCCGCCGTCAAGGCATCGCCAGCACCGGTGACATCGACAATTTTTGTCTGAAGCGGAGCAAAGCGGTGGAGCATTCCTCCTTCCAGCACAAGCACGTCCGTGGCGGCGCTGGTCAGGACAAAACTCTTAAGGCCGCTTTGCATCAAGGCAGCGGCCAGGTCTTCGGACGTCGCATCACGCGACAGACCCGTGAGCGTGGCTGCTTCGCCGCGGTTCAGCATCAGGCAGTCCAGCTCGCCAAGGACGGCACGCAGACGGATGGCCTTGGCATCCGACACGGCATTGGCAATAAGCCGGCCGGGCCGGGCAAGGCCCGTCAGCCGGGCCAG
The DNA here is from genome assembly GCF_057180185.1 of Labrenzia sp. ATLA3. Classification (NCBI taxonomy): domain Bacteria; kingdom Pseudomonadati; phylum Pseudomonadota; class Alphaproteobacteria; order Hyphomicrobiales; family Stappiaceae; genus Labrenzia; species Labrenzia sp. ATLA3. Next base: position 379,473 of record NZ_JBXUKV010000004.1, on the reverse strand, counting down.
CATCGCGGCGGGGAGGTTTGCATCCAGAAACCAGATCGTCTCCTGCGGTGCGCTCGCCGCAAGGTTTTCGACGATGACATCAAAAAGGTCTTCCGGGGCTTCGGACAGAACACGATCATCGACGCAGGCGGCCGCCAGATCACCGGCCGGATTATGCAGGGCGAGATACTGGCCCGTGGCGAAACCTGCCCGGGTCGTCACATGGAGACCGAGGCCTTCCTGGCGAAGCTGGCGGGAGAGCATGTCAGCGGCACCATCGTCCCCGAGTGCTCCCACCAGATGCGTGCCCACACCAAGACGCACCAGCGCACGGGCTATATTCGTGGCAACGCCGCCCGGCTTCGCACTCAGTCTGGAAGGGGTCGATGTCTCGGGGCGGATCGGCTCGCTGGCATGGGCGATCGTGTCGTAATGGATCGCACCGATGGCGATGACGGGAGAGGACTGGGCTGAAGTCACGTTCTGGACTGTCTCATAAAGGGCCGGGACCAGAACCAAAGGCTTGGTCCGCCGGGCGCAGGCAACCGTTGAAAGCGCGGGCTATCAGATTAAGTCGAAAGCGGCAACGGTGTGTGCGCGGCACCGCCGGTTCAGCTTGGATGGGGGAGCAGAAAACGCAAGAGACTAGCAGTTAACGAGAACGAATTCCGTCTTCATGGGGCCTTGGTGCCGACGATGAGGCCATTTCGACGCGTGGTTTTTAAAGTGCCTTGCAAGCGATCGCTTTCCTTGCGGATCAGCTCTGCAAGGTGCCTCTGCTGAGCCTCAGGCGCCGCGATTCCTGGCGGCATCGACAGTAGGAGTGTAACCGCATCTTTCGGATCGGTGCACGTCATAGTGTCCGAAAGATCAAATCGCCGTACACTGCCGAAGAGGTCACCCACCACCTGCGCAGCATCATCAAGCGAGAACAATGCGGCTCCTGGATCGACGGGGCTGCCTCCAAAGGCCTCGGCGCCAATGGTGTGCAGTTCGCTCATGTTTTCCAACGCATTTGTGCTTACGAAAACCTGGCCACCCGGGCGCAAAACGCGTCTCGCTTCACGTAACGCGGATCGTGGATCATCTACGTGGTAAAGGACGTGAAAAAGAAGCACTGCGTCGAAGGTTTCATCTGGGTGTGGGAGGGTGACTGCATCGGCTACCTTTGCGCTGACGACCTCGATCTTCTCCAACGTCGCCAGGTTCGCCAAGGCCTCCTCAATCATGCCCTGAGATGTGTCTATGAGAGAAAGACGAAGGTCGTCTGGCAGACGGTCAAACTGTGAACGCCAAATCCATGCCGGACCGCTCCCTACGTCCAAGACTTCCATCGCTGTCTGCAAATTCATATGGTCAATCAGCCAGCCAAACCAGCTGACAGTTGCATACTTCGCCTGAAATGAGCCTCGCGTCACGAGATGGCGGGGCGTCGCATAGTGCCTTTGCACTTCTTCATTTCGAGACTTGTCATTCATAACAAGATGCTACGCCAATTACTGGCCTCTATCCATCACGGGTTCCAGGCAGGAACCGCAATGCGCTTGATTTGAGAGGAGCCAGCTCTTCTCGAGCCTAACCACAGGAAGCGTCGCGACAGCCGCAAAATTTCGCATTCATTTGCAATGCTGTCCTGCCTCCGGTCAGGATATGCAGTTCCAGGCAAAAAGCGTTACTTTTTCAGACATCCAGGATCTCGCGGTTTGGAGATCTTGCTCGTTCAGTTTGTCCCGGTTTTGCTAGACTCCACCCGACTTCCGCATCACGGCCTCTTCCTGAGCGCGCTGTTTGGCAGCGATCTTTTCCTTGATTTCGGAAAGGTCACCCTTAGGCGTTTTCGGGTTCCTGGGATTGTTCGGCACAAGCTCGACGAGGACCGGATTGGGCGAGTGGTCGAGCGTGGCTCCTGACACGCTGTCGACGCCGACACCGATAACGCCGCCGATCAGAACGTTGCCAGCCATGCCGGCGACGCCGCCGGGGGCGACCTTGGTGTTCACCTGGACAGTCTGGGTCTTGTAGCCTGCCTTGGAAACCGTAACGGTGAATTCCTGTTTGCGGGAGACGTGAAGCGAGCAGGGCGAGGTGTTGCAGGTCAGGCCGACGGAGGTGGCGATTTGCGCACCTTCCGGAGAGGCATAAACCAGTACGGTCTCATTGGTGCCGCGTGTTGCTGTCGCGCAGGCAGACAAACCAAATGCAAGCGCGAGGCACGTTAGTTGGTAGGGTTTCACGTAAACAACTTCCCAGCCGATTAGATAAAAAGAAGCGTAGATCTAGTCGAACCGCAGCTCTCTGCAAAAGTGTTTTTAGAGATATGGTTGAGACGCGTCCTCATAGCCACGGAACAATCACGCTTGGGCCTCTGCAAACCCGGTGCAGTCGCGTCCAATTTCCTCATGCCAATGGTTATGACCTGACAGGCGGCAATGGCTCGTTGCCCTATCAGGGTTGCCGCAGGCACAGTGATTCTGTGCAGACGCTATTCGTGTAACGCGCAAGAACGGATGGCGGTTAACGGGATTATCTGGGATTATCCGGTATCTCGGGGTTTTTGGCGGAAGTCTGCCGGTTTGTGGCGGAAACGCGCGGGGCCATGCGGGAATTGGCGCGCAAGTTCATTTGGCGGAAATGGTGCGGCTTGCGCGGTGGCGATTTGAGAGCCATTCGAAATTGCCTTTTGAATTCAAGCGTCGGGCAAAAACAAGGTGGGAACTTGTACGCACTTTTATCGACCAGTTCTCACCTAGCAAGGAACAGCAAATATTCGCGGTGTAGTCGCGCGAAATCGCATATACGATCCACAAAGGTGGGAACTGCGACTGAGTCTTTGAAGTTACATTCCGTCAATTGTTGAATTAACTTTCGAGCGAGATACTGCGATAATATCTCGTTCCCTATCCGAGTTCCAATAAGACAGCGGTGATTGGCTTGCCAGACAAACAATTTTTGGAGGAATACCCTCTATACAAAGTGTTTCGTACAAAAATCCCCGAAACCATGGATCTTATCCGTAAGCCAAGTATCAATTTTCATTGTGAGTTGTGCGGTTCGGTCCAAACATATTTGATGGAAAATGAATACTATTATGCATCGCGCGTTTCTAATGAGGACACATTGAAATACAATCTTCGTTGCCGATACAAATGCACCGGATGTGGTAAAGATAAGCGTGAGTTCTTCCTAAAGGTCTCAGATGATTTCGACTGGATAATGAAAATAGGTCAATTCCCTGCTTGGGAAATTAAAGGTGACCGACGCATTGAAAAAATGCTTGGTGATCACAAACATTATCTTTCTCGAGGACTCATCTGCGAGTCACAAGGATACGGCATCGGAGCCTTTGCTTACTATCGACGTATCACAGAGGAAATAATCGATGCACTAATTAAGGACGTTGGAGAATTAATTCCCGAAGGAGAACGAACTCTTTTCGACAAAGCCTACGAGAAGATTAGCAGCACTCGACAGACATCTGAAAAAATTGCCCTTGTGAAAGACTTACTCCCTACTTCGCTTCAGATTGAAGGAATGAATCCGTTGGGAATTCTTCATACTTCTCTCAGCGAAGGGCTTCATGCTCAAAGCGACGAAGATTGTCTCATCCACGCTGAGACTGTAAGGGAAGCGCTAATATACTTGGCGAGTCAAATCGCGGAAACCAAAGCAGCCAAAAGTCTGTTTTCGGACAAAATGCGAAAGCTCCTAAGTAAAAAGACATAGCTGCACGAATCTGTTCCATATGACACATTATGCGATTCTGGAGAGGCGGGTAGAATTAAGCGGTCCCCGCTCCTTCAATTAGATGTAACTCTATTTGAGAGTTTTCAGGTTTTTCGAGACTGGCGGAAATCGAGTTCAAAACATCGATTTATTCGCATTGGCGATGACAAACGCGCTTTCGTCATTCTAACTTGCAATGGAGGAAGGCGAAGTTCAATTTAACGTTGAATATCCAAAGGCCACATGTATACTATTTGTATATCTTCTAAATATTCTAATGAATGTGTAGTTGTTAGTGGGGTTTAGGTGATGTGCCGTTTGGTCTCTGTAAAATCTATATTTACTATTCTTTTTGTGATTTTTACTTTATGTGAAATTTTGATTTCGAATGTTATGGCCAAGGATATGCAAAATCTTCTTTTTAAACCAACGCTAGAGCAAAGGCTATTCGAGAAATATCCTAAAGAATTGGAGAAACGACTAGCGGAAGAAAAGAAGAAAGCTCAAGATAGGATCAAAATTAGAGAGCATGGTGGCGGTGCGTGGACTGGCGGAACTAAAACGAAAAACGTGGATACGAGTATATGTATTGGGGAATGCGTTCAAACCCCGGTAACGAAAAGAATACACATCGAAGGATACGTTGAGTTAGAAGCTGATCCAGAAGTTTATAGATATGATAGTGAAAAGGCGAAGCGAGTTGCCAAAGATACCGCTAAGAGTTGTCATTTAAGTGGGGTGGCTGCATGCATTGGATCAGGAATTCCAGGAGCAGTGAATGAGAGCTGTTACCGAAATTTCTTTAGTACCTGTGTTAGAACAACGGATCAACTTACGCAGATTTTGGAAGAATTAAACGTCATTGGGTATGTCAAATTCACAGCAAGGTTTGGTCACAGCGAGCACTGAAGCCAAAAGCCTGTTTTGAGACATTCTCTAATTGTTTTATTTCAAAATTTTCCATATTGCGCGTTATGCGAATCCGGTCCAATGTTCGGCACATTCAGTTGCGAAAGCGACTTGGAAGATTGTAGCCAATTAGATGATAAGGTCATTCCGCCTTTCGCTTAGAAATTTCTTTTAACTCTCTTATCTTTTCTTCAACTTCCTTAGCGTCTGCAGCAAAAAAAGTGTATTTTTGCCCGTCAATTTCCGTCTCAACAGATATTCCCCGACTGTTACGGTTCTTGAGCCAAATTTCGATAAGAGGTCGCGCTTCTTTAAAAAACGCCCAAGCGGCAGTGGCCCCACCAGCAAAGTAAAAATTAAAACTCTCATATATATCTGTTATGTTTCCGCCGTCAGAAAATCTAACACTACTCTCGGAAGTTTGCTTGTTTTTTAATATTTCGTGTTCATACGCAGAGGCAGAGCGAATAATACCTTTCCATGCCGCATGAGATGATTCCCGATCACTATCGATTGGTGTCCGTTTTATTTGAACTGTGCCGTCGGTTGATCCGTTGGGGCCAATTACTCTTTCTTCTGTCTGCTCGTTAAACGAAATCAGTAGCATAGAGCCCTCCAATTTAGCGGTGCGTCACAAAAATCGGAAAATGGTCAGAGCCATAAGTGTCTGATCCCTTTCCTAGGCGTTCGAATTTCGCTTCGTGACCGACAGGTATGGCCATGTGATCAATAGCGCGATCGGCAAAAGCTTTGTCGTCGTATGTGCTGCCGAGGCTCTCTGTGAGGATGGTCCACTTTCCTTTGCCAACGAGGCTTTCAGACAGAATGGCAAAGGTGTCATCGAAGCCGTCACCATCCGAGCACGCATCGGCGGGAAAGGGGGCCTTTTCGCAGGAGAAGTCCTGGAGGGTGCAATCGTCGAATGACGAACCAACCTTGCCTGGTTCAAACGAGGTATTGAAGTCTCCGGCGATCAGAACGTCTCTGCCCTCGGCGACTGCCTTATCAGCTTCCAGCTTGACTGCAGCGATCACGCGTTCCCGCTTCATGGCGCTGCTAACGGTTTCCTTGGTCGCCGCTGCGAAACCGTTTTCCAACATACCAGGAACGTTGGGACTTTCTGGAAGCCCAAGTCTTCTCAGGTTTTTGTTGATATCGCTTGCAAGGTAACACGTTGAATTGCGGCTGGATTTCAGGTGAACCGGAAACACAGACAAACCGTTGCTCAGGTCGACGCGCATTGATACCCGGTCAAAGCCGCTCAACTGGTTAATGCCTGGGATGCCAGCGGCATCGACTTCGACTTCAGATACTGGAACCGAGACTTCAGCGCCGGTCTGGTCAATCACCGGGTGCGTACCATCCGGTTTTGGATCGTATTCGATTACCTTTTCGATTGGCAGTTTGCTGATGACCGCGGCTTCTAACGCGAAAGACACGTTGTTTCGCATCTTGGCCCAATCGGTCACAGCCAAATAGTAGTTGGGCCAATTGAGGCCGTCTGCCAGTACTTTTGCCTCTTCGAGCCCCGCGACCTCAAGCAGGATGAGCACGTCTGGCTCAAGTGCGACGTTCAGGTCGCTCATGTCCTTCTGACGAGCCCGTACGCTTTCCAACAGCTGCGGGGAGACGTTCCATGAAACGATTTTGGTTTCAGCCGAGGCTGGCAACGCCGTAGCAAGCAAGAATGACGAGATGCAAAGAGAAATGGTGAATTTCATGATCAAAGTGCTCCAAATAAATGAGCCTGAACAGCAAGTATCTAACCCGAAAATGCACAACCTCTCAATGTAAATTTCGAGTCACGGTTGAGTCACGCTACGCCGCTACCCAGAGCATTCATGCGTCTGCAATCGCAGGCGCTTTCTGGGGGAGTAGCCTAAGTGGTTCGAATTATTTCGGTTCTTGTTTTTACGTTGTCTCTGGTTGGGTCCGTGCATGCGCGAGACGATTTGGAAGCAACAGATGCTTCGTTGCTTGTCTCCGACGCTGTTCGGTCAGCAAGAACCAATCAGCTGGCCGCAGAGCGCATATTGTTCGCCGCAGATCAGGCGATCGATGCGGGCGCTGTGATCGTCTCTTCGGTCAAAAACGACAGGCTTGTTCATACCGAGCTTAAGCGTCTGGCATCCGGTGTGCCTGGAGCGAGGGCGATCATCGTGATTGGAGACCACGGTCAGCTGCTTCATGACAGCTATAAGTATCCGGTTTCTCCTCTGAATCTTTCTGATCGAACCTATTTCAAGGAATCCTTGGCGGGCTCGGACCTGGTCGTAGGAAAACAAGTGGTGGGCCGCACGTCGGGAGCTTCGTTTGTTCCGCTTGTTAAAAGGCTTGGATCCTTAACTTTCGTCGTTGTTGCATCGCCATTTGCGCTCGTCGACCTGCAAAGTGAGTGTGGCGACTGCTGGTCACTTGCCTTGCAACGAGACGGAACCATCGTCACGATGTTTCCGCCGGAAGCACAGGTCAGCCCAAACCTAATCAATGTCGCGGTCAGTTCAGAGGAGACTTACGGATCCCGCGTGGTTAGATACAAGAATTCAGTTGTAGCGGTCGCGTGGAGAAAAAGTCTCGATTTCCCGTTGATTAATCTGAGCGTTCGCGGTCTCCCTGACACCGCAACGGTCGATATCGATATCTACTAGAAAGCGCTTTGCAACCTTGTATCGGTCGTCAACGACATCCCATGTATTGTCAGATTGGGCTTGCAGCCACAAAGATGAAGCGGGCTCACCCGTGGAACAGGCTGCCAGCTCCGCCAGCTTTGCAAGGTCATCATCCGTCAACCTATTTGAGGAATAAGAAAACAGTCCGGCAGCAGTCGCAAATCCAATTGAAAAAGCCAGAGCGGTCATAACGCCTAGCTTGAGCCAACCTACGTTTCCAGAAACTTTATCTGTAATAATCTGGCGCAGAAAATCATCGCGCATTGTTCGCCCCTTGCACCCTAAGCCTTTGCAATTTAAAGGGGAACAAGCGCAATGTCTATCATCACGGGTATACGTCAGGCGGAATTGTCTGACGTTGTAAGAATTGCCAGTATTCACGCTTTTTGCTGGCGGGAAGTCTACGCCTTCATGCCCGATGAGGTCCAAGCGCAACGTGGCTTCGACTACCGGTCCTGGCAATGGCTGCGCTGGTTTGAAGAACGCCCAAAAGGGCAGGCCGTTTTCGTTCTGGAGGCCGCCAAGGAAGTGGTCGGTTTCGCTGTCGCCAAGCCGAACACAGACCCAGCCATTGACGCCCTCGGCGAGTTTCATGCCTGCTACATTCTGCCGGATCATCGCGGCGGAGCATCGGGGCCGCTCGCCATGCAGGAACTCGCAAAGTTCTTGAAGTCCGAAGGTCTCTGGCCCGCGTGCGTCTGGGCCTTCAAATCCAACCCTTACCGCCGCATTTATCCGGTACTTGGTTGCAAGCCTACAGTGTTCAGAGACCGTGTTATCGCCGGTGTCGCACTTCCCGAGATCGGCTACCGCGTCACGGAATACGATGAGCTTATGGCTCGTCTCGACCGGATGCGCGCTTCAGCTGCTCAGCGGCTAAACAGATCCCTGCAGAAGCCGCATTTAACCATTCTCATGGAATGACTTCGGTGCGTACTTAAGTGTTTTCTTAAGAATTTCACGGCCAGTAGGCGTTAAAGATGCTCGTGTGTCGTAGAAGAATGCTAGAGTTGTGTTTTTTCTAGGCCTGTTAATGTGGGAGGAATTATTAAAATCTTCCCAGCTAGAAACCAAAGCTATCGATATCAAGAAAACAGAAGTGAAAGGAATAATTAATTGATAGAAAGATGAAGCGGAAAAAAGTCTATCTGCCTGAATTTCAATGTTTTCCTGAGTTCCTAAAAATATGATATTATAGAAAGCGTATAATAATATAATATTAACGACCAACGTAAGTCCATAAAGATAGTTGTTTTTTACTATCAAAAGGCCGATCTTTTCAAGCTTTTCCGCGTATATATTTTCGATTGATTTTCCCTTTTCTACTCTAGATATCGTAAGCAAATCTTTTTTTGAGATTTGTTTGGCAAGTCCAATTAGGTATGCTTCGTTTGCACCGCCATCTTTCATAATATCTTCGAGCAGGCTCTGCCATAGCGACGCTTCAGGTGTTTCAGGCTCTGCTTCGGCTGCTCCCGTTAACCACTCTTCAAACCGCTTGGCTGCGGCAGGTGTCGCCGGTAGCGAGAGCTTGGGATTGTGTCGAGTAACTTCGTCGATGTGGGTATGCACGTTCAATTTTTTTCCGTCGACAATATCTTGCGCCCATGCACCCAATGATTTCCCAAACACTTTGGCTGCAGGTCCCAGTAAGTCGCTCATCCAGCCTTTAGATGACATCTCATTTATTGTATTAGCGGTGTCCAGGATCTCCGAGCCGTCTGCAGGGTCTTCCGCGCTGCCCTCTTCTGCCATTTAGTCCCTCCATTCATAAACTCATTCTTTAATGTTCGTTCCTCGCTTCAGCTGCTCAGCGCTAAATTCAATCACCTCGGCCGCAGCTTCGGTCTTCACGTCTTCCCGAGTAAGCAGGTAGTCGAACATCGCTAGACACTGATCTGCAAAGGCGGCCGGTTTGGTGCGCCTTGGCAGCTTCTCATAGTAGGTTTCGCAGATGTTCCAGAGGAAGCTGCGGATATCAGCCAGAGACACGTTCTCGATGCGCACGTTTGCTCCTACGCGCATCGAACCCTGCCCGGTGATTAGCCATTCTAAGTTGATCCCATACTTGACCCTATACACTGCCAGAACACTGGCAGTTGGCTCACTTTCACCACGCTCATAAAACGCGAGTGTTGAAACGCTGACGCCGAGATTTTCTGCAACCTCGGCTCGCTCAGGGTCACCCAGTTCCCTTCTGACATCACGCAAACGCTTTGCCAGCGGCGTCTTTGGTTCCTTTTCAGGCCTCGCCAACTGTTCACACTGAAAAGCGAAATTTCGCTTTACTAAAACGAAAAATCACTTTACCCCTATTTTTGTCGGCCCGATACGTCGCGCCGATTTGTTACACACCAACACCAAAGAAAACGGCTTGCTGCAACAAGCCGTTTTCCAGCGAGGCACCCGATGGCAAAGCCCAAACAGGTACCGCTTGACGGTTGGGATCAGCATTCGATCATGGCTGAACTTCACCGGCAAGGCATGACCCTGGCTAAACTCGCCAAGGCAAAGAACAGACGACCCGGCTCTTTTTCCCACGTCTGGAAACGCCCGGTCTCTATCGCTGAGGAGGCTATTGCCGAGTTCCTCAAAACTCCGAAAGAGAAGCTGTTTCCGGACCGGTATCCCAAGCGGACCGCACGAATCCTTGATAGCAAATTCGAGGACTACGGCGCTAGCCAGAAAGCTTCGGCCCGGCCGGACAGGAAGGCCGCCTGATGGGCGCGCACGATCAGGCGATACTGTCCGCGCAGACGGGCGGGGGAGTGATGAGCATCGTACCCTACCTCGTCGGTCTTGGCGGCGCTGTCGCTTTGCTGCTGACGCTGCTCCTGATCGCCCATTGCCTGCTCTATCCGATCGTTGCACGTCAGGCCGAGCGGGACGCCTTCCTCGATGCTGAGGTGATCGCCGCAGCGGAAGCCAACAGGCGGCAATACACGGTTTTCGGCTACCGGAAACGGCCTCGCAACTCTCTCTTTTCAAAGCTTCTGGCTGCCCTCCTGTTCAGGCGGACCTAGGGCAGATGGAGCGCGTCACCTGCGTCAGTGGTGAGACGCGGCGCTGCCGTAATTCAGGCCACGTCACTACCTTGCCGGGCGGCATTCGAATTCTTGAGACGAGCCGCCCGGTCTTTTTCCCCGAAGTCATTGAGGTGCAAATTGAGCGCGTATCAGTCCATCAAGGTTTCCCTGATCGACATTCCCGAAGGTCGCCTTCGGGACGTGGACCAGGATTGGGCAGAATGCTTGGCCGGCATGTTTCAGGAAACCGGCCAGAAAACGCCGATTGACGTTGTCGCCAACGGCAGGCGGTTCACCCTGGTTGCCGGTGCGCATCGTCTGACAGCGGCCGGCATCGCCAAGTGGAAAGACATCGACGCCCGCGTACTTGAACCGCAGGGCGAACAGGCAGCAGACGAACTGCGCCTGCATGAGATCCTTGAGAACCTTGGCCGCAAAGACTTCAACGCTCTGGAACGGTGCGAGGCGCTAGCCGAAATGAAGCGCATTTACGAGGCGCTGCATCCGGAAACCAAGCATGGCGGCAAGCGCGGCAATCAGCATACAGGCGGCGAAAGGAGGCAAGTGGCAATTTTTGCCTTTTGCCAAAACGCTGCCGAGAGCACCGGCCTTTCTGATCGATCAGTCAGGCTCGCGGTGCAAATCTTTGAAAGCCTGTCACCTGAGACCCGCGAGCGCCTGAAGGGCACTGCCTACGCTCAGAAGCAAAGCGATCTGAAAGCGCTGGCCGGTCTGGACGCTGATACTCAGGCCCAGGTGCTGGAGCTGATCCTAGGCGACCGGCCTGCGGTCTCTTCCATAGCCGATGCCGTTTTGAAGATTTCCGGAAAGGCTCCGGAAAGTGACAGCGAAAAGCGGTTCCGAACCGTTTGCGACTATCTTCCCAATCTGCCGAAAGCATCGCGCCTGGGCGTCTTTCGACAGCACAGGGCGGAGATCGTCGAGCTTGTCAAAAAAGAGGGCTGGCTCGATGCGTAAACATCGCGACGACTTCACCATCGATATGTTCACCGGCTGGACGCCGCCGCGCGTCTCTGTCGGTTTCGAGCCCGATGCCTTCCCCGGCACTCGGCTGGCGTCCCGGATTAGCCGGGCCATCGCCAGGGCGCTGAAGGACTGTGGAAAGGACCGCCCGACCGTCGCTGCCCAGATGAGCGAACGGCTTGGCTACAAGGTCTCGAAAGACACGCTTGAGGCCTATGCCTCCGAAGCCAAGACCCAGAACAACATCACGGTGGAGCGCTTCATCGCGCTGATCCACGTCACCGGCAAGACCGAGCTGCTCGGCTTTCTGGCTGAAGGCTTCGACATGGCCGTGATCCCCAAGCGCTACGAGAACGTCATCGAACTGGCGCTGATCGAGGATCACGCCCGGATGATCGAGACCCGGAAAAAGACACTGCAGGCCGAAATCCGGAGGACCAAATGAAGCTCTGGCTCACGGCCCAGGAGATCGCCGACCTGAAGCTCGACGGCTTTCCTGCCAGCAAACGCGGCATCCAGAAGCTGGCAGACCGGGAAAGCTGGGCGGATAGCGGGCTTGCAAAAAAGCGTGAGGGCAGGGAAGGCGGCGGTGGCCTTGAGTATCACATCGACTTGTTGCCGCTGCCGCAGCGGCTTGCCTATGCCGGATCGTTCGTTCACGTGGACCGTGTGGACCTTGTGACGGAGACGGATACGACCCTGTCCACCAAGGAGCGGACTGCCCGCGATGCACGGCTGATCGTTCTCAAGGTCGCAGAACGCTTCCGCAAGACCTGCGGCATGGGGGCCAAGGCTTCCGATCACCTGTTTGTCAGCCTCTACGAGGCCGGGCAAGTGCCGGTTCCTGATTGGGTGAGGGAAGCCGTCAAGCGGTTGTCCCTGCGCACACTGGATCGTTGGCGCGGCGCGGTTCGCACAGACATCAACAAGCTGGCCGCCGATCCGTCGAAAGCCCGGAAAGGCACTGGCGTGCTGGACCGGGCCGAGGACGGACGGCTGCGCAACTACTGCCTTGCTGTCTATGCGTCCAATCAGTTCCTCTCTGCCAAACACATCCGCAACACGGCAATCGCCGAGTTTGGCACGACCGTCCAGGTGGGCGATGCCCGTGTGCCGATGCCGCCTTTGAGGACGTTTCAAAACGCTCTTAAAAGCTGGAAAAGCGAATACCGGAACGAGCTTTTGAAGCTGACAAACCCGGATGCCTATCGCAGCCATGTCCAGTTTGCCGCCACCGGTGCCAACCGGGTGGAGCGGTTAAACCAGAAATGGGAGATCGACGCCTCGCCGGTGGACGTGATGACCACGGACGGCCGCAAGAACCTCTACATGGCGATCGACCTCTATTCGAAGCGCGTCGTCCTTTTGATCACAGATACGGCGCGGGCGGCAGCGGTTGGTCTGCTGATCCGCAAGTGCCTTCTGGAATGGGGCGTGCCGGAGCTGATCAAGACGGACAACGGCTCGGATTTCGCCGCCAAGGCAACGGTTCGACTGCTGGATGCGCTTGGTATCGAGCAGGACTTTTCGACGCCTTACAGCCCGCAACAGAAGGGCACGGTGGAACGGGTTATCGGCACGTTCCAGCGCGATTGCTGTGCACCGCTGCCGGGCTTTGTCGGCCACTCTGTCGCCGACCGCAAGGTGATCGAAGCCCGCAAGAGCTTTGCAGATCGCCTGGGCACAGATGACGCGAAGATGTTTCAGGTGGAACTCAGCGCCAAGGATCTGCAGGCCGAAACCGACCGCTGGTCTCGCGAGCAATACGCACACACACCGCACGAAAGCCTGAAGCGGAAAACGCCATTTGAAGTGGCCAGCGCCTGGAAAGGCGAGGTGCGCGCGGTATCGGACATTGCGGCCCTGGACGTTCTGCTCGCGCCGATCGCCAGCAACGGAGGCCAGCGCCGCGTTACGAAACAAGGCATTCAGGTGAACGGCGAACACTACATGCCGTTCGGTGTGATGCCCGGCACCGATGTACTTTGCCGCCACGACCCCTCAGACCTCGGCCGTTTGTGGCTGTTTGAGCCGGATGGGGAAACCTATCTGGGCGAAGCCATCTGTCCGGATCTGGCAGGTGCCGACCCCGTTGTCATCGCTGCCCAGGCGAAAGCGATGCAGAAGGCGCACGAGCAGGAGAAGCTCGCGGACCTTCGCCGGGAGAAGCGCAAGATCACGCCGCGCACCGTCATGGAAGCACAGCGCGCTGCCTACCAGCACAATGCCAGCGTGGTCGCTTTCCCTCAACAGCGCGACGAACACAAAACGGCAAAGACCCTTGCCGCAGCCGACGCCAAAAGGCGGCGTGCCCCGCGCGACCTGTCCGACCGCGAAGCCGCGATGATGGCGGAGCTGAAGGCCGATGGAGCTGTTCCAGCCGCCAAGCCGGCAGCACGGGTTCACAGGCTCGGCAATCCCGAAAGTCACGAGACGCTTTACCGGCGTGCCCTGCAACTGGAGCAGCGTCTGGAGGAGGGGGCAGGGATATCAGACGACGACGCCATCTGGCTCGCAAACTTCAAGAATGGGCCTGTCTACAAGGCCATGCGGCTCATGTGGGAAGACACCCAACGGCTCAAACACCGCGTGCCGCCCGCGTCTTAATGGGCAAGAAAACGGCCCTGAAGGCGGCAACCTTCAGAGCCAGATCACTTAGATAACGGAGTGAAGAATGACGAACGGAGACAACTCTGTCAATGCCGGTGGCCTCGCGGCCCTGAAGAACGTTTCCCGGTTTTTGGTCTTGATGGAAACCCTGATCAATCGCGGGCCTCACTTACCGGGCATTGGCGTGTTTCACGGCTTTTCCGGTTACGGCAAAACCTATGCCTCCATCTACGCCACCAACAAGAAGCGGGCTTTGCGTCTGGAGGTGGGCGACAGTTGGACGCGCAAGAAGTTCCTGGAAAACCTTCTGGCCGAGGCGGATGTGAAACCGCGCAAGTCCTCGATCGCGGACCTGACATCAGAAGCGATCATGGCTCTTGGCGACGACTTTGAGCGGCCGCTGATCATCGACGAGGCGGACAAGCTGGCCGACAAAGGCATGCTGGAACTGGTTCGCGAGATCCAGGAGCACAGTCAGGTGCCTGTACTGCTGATCGGCGAGGAGCAGCTTCCCAATAAACTGATGAACGTCGAGCGGGTGCACAACCGGGTGCTTGAGTGGGTGCCTGCGGAGCCTTGCGATATCGACGACGCGAGGGCTCTGGCGAACCTGTTCTGCCCGAACCTCGATATCGATGACGATCTGCTCGATGTGCTGGTCGACAAGGCCCAGGGCCGGGCGCGGCGCATCGTCGTCAACCTCAACAAGATGCTGGAATACGCTCGGAACAGCCGGGAAGGGTCCTTCGATGCCGGCTCGTTTGAGAGCGGTTGGTTCTACACGGGAGAACCGCCCCGCCGCATTGCGCGGAGGGTTGCCTGATGCCCATCCAGCTTGAATTGAGAGTGACAGCCGGTGAGCCAATCTATCGCGGCAACGACCACTACTGGAGCGTCATCCGAGACCTGGGCAAGAACAAGGGGTGCTTCACACTCCAGCAAATCCATCAGCGTTGTGACGACGAAGGCATCGGCCGGGTGAAAGAGTTTCTGCGCCGGCTGATCTTGGCCGGGATTGCCGAACGTGTCTCCGGGGATGAGCCGGGCAAATTCCGCACTGGCGTTTATCGACTGGTGAAGCGGCCGGCGCCGACACCCTGTCTCAATGCGGACGGCTCGCCGGGCCGTCAGGGACGTGTCCAGGATCAGATCTGGGTGGCGATACGATCGCTCAAGACTTTTGATGTGACCGAACTGACGATCGCCGCGTCGACGGATGAGATCGTCATGAAGCGCGAGACGGTGCGGGACTATGTCTCGCATTTGGAAAAGGCTGGTTACCTGCAGACGCTCCGTAAGCAATCCCCAAAAGCGCCTGCGATCTGGCGGTTGAAGCCTTCCATGGATACCGGTCCGAAAGCACCGAAGATCCTCGCCTCCAAGATGGTCTATGACGCCAATCGCAAGGAAATCATGGGCAAGCCCGTGGCTGTCGAGGTGGCGGCATGAACGGGCTTTCTATGCAGCAGAAAGCGTCCAAGGCCTGGGGTGGCGGCGTGCCGGACTGGGTTGCGGAGCTGGCGGACATGGCCGAGCGCCAGGGCCTAAATGCCTGTGCTTCGCGGCTCGGTTATTCCCCGGCCGTGATCAGCCAGACCATCGGTAACAAGTACCAGGGCGACCTTTCGAAGGTTGAGGACAAGGTGCGCGGCGCTCTGATGGGCGCAACGGTCCATTGCCCTGTTCTGGGTGAGATCGGTCGGGACGTGTGCCTTGGCTGGCAGGCGAAGCCGAAAGCAGTGACCAACTCAACCAGGTCGAAGCTCTATCGCGCCTGCAGGAACCGCTGTCCTCACTCCCGTTTGAAGGGAGGCAGCCATGCTCAGTGAAGATCTGGAGTTTCTGGCACGTGAGCTGGACATCCGCAGGGATGCGTTCGGAGGACTGATCTTGCCGCCAACTCGGACGGAGTTTGTCGGCAAGATCCTGGAAGAATGCGTCCGGATGGCAAAGCAGCTGGAAGCCAACGCGGTGCGCCGCGATCCGGTGCTGGTCGATCTCTCCGATCCAAAGATCGAGCTTTTCCCGGTCGCCAAGCGCCCCGTGCCCGCTGAGGGCGCATCAAACAGCAATCCACACAGTGTCCTCTTCTTCGGGATCGACTTGGGTCGAGACCCGGATGAGGGCGGAGCAGCTTGAGTATCTCCCGGCGTTTAGTGGGACTTTAAAGGGACTTTGAAGATGGAACATGCAGCAACTGAAACCGCCGTAATCGACGCACCGGAAGACGGTGTCGAGGTCATCAATGGCCAAAAGTACATGCGGGACGCGAAGAGCAACCTTGTCCCGCTGGAAAACGTCAAGCCGCAGCACAAGCTGGAAGACGAGACGGTGCGCAAGGTTATCGGCTTTGCCGAAGAGCTGTCCGGCCAGATCGCCCGGTTCCGCAATCACACCTTTGCGGACCTGTTGAGCCTGACCGCATTGCTCGCCCAGGAATACAACTCCACGAAGGGCGGCAAGAAGGGCAACACCACGTTCCAGACCATCGACGGCTGCATGAGGGTGCAGGTGCAGGTCGCGGATTTCATCGACTTCGGCCCGGAGATCCAGACCGCGAAGGGCTTAATCGATGAATGCCTGATTGAATGGGCCTCGGACAGCCGCTCGGAGATCCGCACCATCGTCACCCGTGCCTTCAATACGGACAAAGAGGGGCAGATCAACAAGTCCGAGATCCTGATGCTGCTCCGTCTCGATATCGAAGATGGGCGCTGGCAGCGGGCCATGGTCGCTCTCAAAGACTCCATGCGGGTCACCGGCTCCAAGAGCTACCTG
Source organism: Labrenzia sp. ATLA3 (assembly GCF_057180185.1). Classification (NCBI taxonomy): domain Bacteria; kingdom Pseudomonadati; phylum Pseudomonadota; class Alphaproteobacteria; order Hyphomicrobiales; family Stappiaceae; genus Labrenzia; species Labrenzia sp. ATLA3. Next base: position 362,795 of record NZ_JBXUKV010000004.1, on the reverse strand, counting down.
CGCTTCTACCGCCGCGACCATCCGGACGAGGACTGGGAAACCATCACGATCGATCTGGCGAAGGCGGCGTGACATGTCCCGCCTCACCAACTCCGATCATCGTGTGTTGAGTGAGACCGATGCCTTGCGCGACAGGCGAGCCTTTCTGCTGCGCAAGGCCGAGAACAGCCGGTATCGCCTGCAAAACCGGAAGGCCCTTCTGGGCGATCTGCAGCAGGTGACCAACGAACTCCTGAAACGTGAACTAGACGCCCGGCGGAACGCCGCGCCGCAGCCAGCCACCCGGATGGAATCGATGGGTGATGCAGGTGCAGTGGGCGGTTATGGCAACGGCCGATTACCCTACAAGGATTAACGCAGATGAGCCATTGCGAGCGCATTGCCTTTGCGATGTTCAAGAGCGACTACGCGCCTCACATCGCCAGCGAATTGACCTTCGCCAACCTGTCTACCTTCGAAAAGCCCTTGAGCGATGACACCGACACCAGTCTTGCCGAAGATTGGAAGCGCCGGAAGTCCAGTTACATGCGGCTGGCCGCGACAGCCATCTTGGAAGTCAGCGAGATCGCCAAAGAAAGGACAGGATCATGAACGTCTACGCCAAGATCCACGTCCTGAAAAGAAACGCTAACCTGGACGATGACACGTACCGGGATTTACTGGAGCGGGAGACCGGGAAACGGTCTTGCAAAGGGATGGCTCAGGCCGAGCAGCTTCAGGTCATTTCCGCCCTGCAGAAACTCCTTCCAGAACAGGACCCCAACGCGGCCCAGGGCAAGCGGGCGACCGGCAAATACGCCAAGAAGCTGCAGGCGCTCTGGATCGCCGGTCACAATCTCGGTGTCATCGCCAACAAGAGCGATGAGGCCATGATCGCGTTTCTGAAGCGGCAGACGGGCCTCGATCATCACCGGTTCCTTCAGGACGGCAAGGCAGCGAACAAAGCGATCGATGCCCTGAAGCTCTGGATCCGCCGGGCGTCACAGAACTACGACCTATTCACCCAGGATCAAAACCAGTCGCCGCTGCTGAATGATTTCCGGTTTCAGATCTGTCTGCACATCTGGTCGGAGCTGTTGAGGCTTGACCGGACGCCTGCTGGAAGCTTGACCGACTACATGTTTGCCTGTTGTGCCAAGAACGATCCGGCCATGCTGTCCACTAACGACTGGATCCAGACCATGAACCGGCTCGGCAAGCTCTACCGGGCGGTGAAGAAGTGAGCGATGATCTGCCTGGCCTGCTTGGTGAGATCGCGGAGGTGGCTGGTCTCGCTGCTGCGCTCGCGATAGCTGAGCGTGTTGGCGGGACAAGGGTTTCAATTCCGGCGCGAGCGCCGGACGATCACTGGATTGTCGAGACTGTAGGTCGGGAGGCCGCCGACAAGATCTGCGGACAGCTCAGAACGCTGTCTCCGGAAGGTCGCGAGGTCGGTGCCCGGCATGTCGTCATTCCGCGTGGTCCGGCGGGCTGCATGGCAAAAGCACGCCGAAGGCTGGCGAAAGAACTTGAAGGAGGGGCCAGTGCGCGAGAAGCAGCAAGACGCGCAGGCTTGTCGGAGCGGGCCGCATTCCGGATGAGGGCACGCTTGCGGGAGGAGGATGACAGTCAGGGAAAGTTGCTATAGTCGATTTCTAACCTGTAACGAGGCCTTCATCGAGCGACACCATTTTTGATTTATCGGATATTGAAATGAATAGCTTCTTCGCTTGGGTTCATACGGAACTACAAAAAACAGATTTTCACGCTTTGGCCGTGCACGTATATGAAATCGATTCGACGGATATGCTGCGGTTATCGAGCGAGAAAACTAGGAACAATACAATCGCCGATGTCGTAAATCGAAAAATGATTGCGAGCTGTGCCTACGATGCAGACAAATTTAACGATCCGTTAGATGCCATTGGTATGCCTATGTTGACGGCTCTTGGTGCGAGATTTCATTTAGCGGAGAATTGGCCGGATAGTAACGCTCTAGACGCGTGGCGTGAGGGGGCAGATACTTACGTCATCGTTGAATTTGATGAGATCCAAAATTATGCCAAGCCACCTTTGCTAAACGTTGACTTCCATGACAAATGTCGGGAACTTGAAACGGCGCTTGATGCATTTCTCCATGAGTTACGAGGTATCAACGACCCAGACAAAAGGGAAGATCGGATTGATCAGCTAAAAATTTATGCAAGAAGCATCAAACGATTTATTGATCGATCTGAGAATGAAAAGCCTCTGCCTGTACCAAAGGAAATGACAGATGGTTTTTTGGAACGCTTGAAAATGGTTGACTGGGTGAAGCGGTCCAATTCTCTTGCCAAGACAGTGGAGAACGTCGAGAAAATCTTGAACTCTCTCGAACGCCTCTTTGGCGGGACACCCTCCATTTGACAAGGTTAGTTACTGGTACCAAGATTCTTTTTGTTCCCATTCAACTCTGGCTGACGCCCGTCAGCCCCCAATTTCCCACCTAAGACTTGATCTTTAGGGCCTCCCTAGACGCCAGGACGAGGCCCGATGTCCAACATCATCACGAAACTGAAGCAAGGCGGCGGCAAGCTGAGCGATGACAGTGTCATCAAGCTCGCAGCTGCCCGCATGCAGTGTGAAGAGGCTGTCCTCTTCGCCATCATCGAGGTTGAAAGCAACGGTCGGGCTTTTGACGATGAAGGCCGGCTGATCATCCTTCCCGAAATGCATGTGTTTTGGCGTGAACTGCCGAAGAAGTTACGCTCCTCCGCAAGCCGCCTGGGGCTTGCCGCCAAGTCCTGGTCGAAGTCGAACTACAAGGGCCTGGGGCGAGCAGGATCCGACGCCCGTTGGGAGCGCCTGGAAGCCATGACTAAGGTCGATGAGACCGCTGGTCTCCGGTCTGGGTCCTATGGCGGTCCGCAGATCATGGGGTTCAACGCACAGCTCTGCGGCTATGCGACCGTACAGGAGTTCGTCCTGGCGCTTTCTGCCTCCGAGGCGGCACAGGTCGAAGCCTTCCTGACCTATCTGGAAAAGGTTGGCCTTCTGCAAGCAATCCGAAGCAAGGATTGGCAGGCGATCGCCCGTCGCTACAACGGACCCGGTCAGGTCGCCCGTTATGCCGGCATGATGAAGTCCGCCTATGAGCGTGTTGCCGGGCGCACGGGCAAGAGTGATGTGGACGCCGGCTGGTTGCGGCTCGGCTCCGAAGGCTACCGGGTCAAGGCATTGCAGGAGCGGTTGATCGCACTCGGCTATCACTGCAAACCAGATGGTGACTTCGGCCCTGCTACCCGCCGCGCGCTGATCGCCTTCCAGGTCGATCACGGTCTAACACCAGACAGTGTAGTCGGCCCGAAGACGAGCGAAGCCCTGGAAACTGCCGTTCCTGTCAATGCGCAGCCGGGCGGCACCCGCGAAGACATGACGATCAAGGATCTGCGCAAGTCTGGATCCAAGACGGTCAAACAGGCCGACCGGCTCACCTGGATAGGTGTCCTGTCGGTGTTTACCGGTGGTTTCGCTGAAGTCTTCGAGCAGCTCGGTCTTGGCTCCGGCCCTGAAGCGTTGAAGGGTTTCAGCGATACGATCAAGTCGTTTGCAGAGACACTTCAGCCCATTCTTCAGACCATCGGCGACAACAAGTGGCTGGCGATGGCCGCCATCGGTATCGCCATCTTCTGGGTCGCCAGGGAGATCAAGCAGCGTCGGCTGTCCGATGCCAGGGAATGGAGGCATGTCGGATGACGTTTCTTTTCACCTGGATCCTGAAGCTCGCCAGCTCCGGACTGGTCGATAAAGCGCTCCACTACATGGAACGCAAGGCAGTCCTCGGCAATGAGCGGGAGCGGCTGAAAACGCAGATCACGATCGAGACCGTGCGCGCGGCCGTGCAGGAAACCCGCATCATGGCGGACCTGCAGAAATCGAAGCTCGAGTATCTGCCCTATTGGATCTTCGCCGGTCTGTTTGTGCTGCCGCTCGGCTTCTGGTGGGCGGCGGTCATCTTGGACAGCGTGTTTCTGTTCGGCTGGAAGGTCGCGACCGTTCCGGTTCTCACCGAATGGGGCGGCCAGATGATCCGCTGGCTTTTTTATACCGGCACCGTGGTCGGTGCCTTGAAGATGTTGAAGTGAGGCCGGATGCCCGAAGGCTTATACCAATGGCTTGGCGTTCTTGCCCTCATCATTTCGCTGGCTACGACCGTCTATGCCTGGATGACATCCCGTGCGAAGGCCAATTCCGAACACCTGAAAACGGTCGATGCCAAGCTCACTGACCATGGGAGCCAGATCCAGTGGATCCAGGCTGAGCTGAAACACATGCCAAGCAAGGACGATGTCACCGAGCTCAAGCTCGCTGTCGCCGAGGTCAAGGGCACGATCGGCCGGTTGGACGAAAGCGTGTCGGGCGTTTCGCGCACGATGCGACGCGTCGAAGGCTACCTTTTGAAGGAAGGCAACTGATATGAGCTATCTCGACGTCGTCGCCGAGGATTGCCGGCTGATCGTTTTGAAAGAGCTGGCGAAGGAAACCGACAACCGTCTCAACGAGACCATCCTTCGGAAGGTTCTTGAAAATTTCGGGCACCTCAAAACGCGCGATTACATCCGCACGCAGATCCGCCGGCTGGAAGAGCTGGGAGCGGTTAGGGTGACCGAAGTCGGCTCGGTCCTTGTTGCGGAGCTGCGCCAGCCAGGTCTGGACCATGTCGAACGGCGCGCGTTCCTGGAAGGCGTTGGCCGGCCTTCGTTGGAGGGCTGAATGGGGAGTCGTGGACGAGGGCGTTTGAACGCCATCGAGCAATTGCCACCCGAATGCGACCAGGTCATTGCCTGGGCGGCCAACGAACTGCGAGGCCGGGACCGAACCCAAAAGGACATTTACGAGGAATTCTTCCTGAAACTGGAGGAGCTTCAAAGGGATTTTAACGGCGAGCTGGAATTTACGATCCCGAGCCGCTCGGCCTTCAACCGCTATTCCATGAAACAGGCGCACCTGACGCGCCGACTGGAAGACACCCGCGAGATTGCCGCGTCGATCTCCGAGCGCTTTGACGCGGAAGCCTCCGATGATCTCACTTTGATCGCCGCCGAGGCCATCAAGACGCTGATCTTCGAATTGCTCACCGATGCTGGTGAAAGCGGCCTGGACCCGAAGGGAGCGATGAGCCTTGCCAACGCGCTCAGGTCGGCCTGTCAGGCCCAGGGCGTTTCCACGCAGCGCCGGTTGAAGGTGGAGAAAGACTTCGCCGATCAAGCCGCCAAGGTGGTCGACAAGGTTGCCAAGACCAAGGGCCTTACGTCCGAGACGACTGAAGCGATTAAGGCCCAAATCCTGGGCATCAAGTCATGAACGCGCCCATTTCCAAGGAGCAGTGGACGGAACTGCGCCGGCAGACCGTCAACGAGATTGACGACATCGCCGATCAGGTTGGCCTGCCGAATGTGCTTCTTGAATATCAGTCCAGGGCGGTCGGCCTCCTGGACGGAACCGGCGTCGAAGTTCTGTTTATCGAGAAGTCGCGCCGGATCGGCATGACCTGGGGCCTTGCCTCCTATGCGGTGCTGAAAGCCGCGAGGGAGAAAAAGGCAGGTGGCTCGGATGCCATGTACATCTCCTATAGCCAGGAGATGACCCGGGAATTCATCGACGCTTGTGCCATGTGGGCGCGTGCGTTTGCCGTCGCCGCGATCGACCAGGACGAGTTCCTGTTTGAGGACACAGATCCGAACCATCCGGATGAGACCAAACAGATCCAGGCTTTTCGGATTCGCTTTGCCTCAGGCTTCGAGATCATTGGCCTGTCGTCGGCACCGCGATCTCTGCGCGGCAAGCAGGGTCTCGTCATCATCGATGAGGCGGCATTCGTTGAAAACCTGAAAGAGCTTTTGAAAGCGGCGCTCGCCTTTCTGATGTGGGGCGGTCAGGTGGTTGTCTGCTCGACCCATGACGGCACAGAGAACGAGTTCAATCTTCAGATCCAGGACATCCTCGGCAAGCGGACGCCTTACGCGCACATGCATGTCGACCTGGACGAGGCGCTTCAGGACGGCCTCTATCAGCGGATCTGTCTTGTCCAGGGCAAGGACTGGACACCGGAAGCGGAAGCCGAGTGGCGGCAAAAGCTGATCGATTTTTACGGCGAAGGCGCGGATGAAGAGCTGTTCTGCATCCCGACTATGGGTGCCGGCTCCTGGTTGTCCGGGCCGCTGATTGAAGCGCGCATGAAGGAAAGAGCTCCCGTGCTGCGCCTGGAGCTTCCGAACGATTTTCTGCACCGGTCGACGCTGGAACAGGAAATCCTGATGGCACCGTTCCTGGCTGAGTTGGCAGTGGTGCTCGCCGATCTGCCAATGGATGTACGCTATGCCTTCGGCTTCGACTTCGCCCGGGTTGCGGATCTGACCGTCGGCTGTCTTCTGGCGATCGAGAGCGATCTGAAACGCCGCGAGGTGCTTTCCTTCGAACTTCGCAACGTGCCGGGTGCGGAACAGAAGCTAATCACCAAGATGGTCCTCGATGCCGTAAGGCCACGGCTTGTCGGAGCTGCGTTCGATGCCACCGGTATGGGGTGGACGGTGGCTGAAGACATGGGCCGATTGTTTGGTCTGCGCGAAGATCCCTTGGAGGGCGCAGGCCTCATCATGCCGATCAAGTTCTCGGAAACCTGGTACCGGCTGGAGATGCCGCCGCTGAAGGTCGCTTTTGAAGACGACACGATCAGCCTCGGTAAGGACAGCGATCACGTTTCGGACTTGCGCCACGTCAAGCTTGTACGGGGCATCCCCCGTGTGCCGGAAACCCGGACGAGTGAAAAAGGCGAGCAGAGTGCCAAGGCCAAAAAGCGCCACGGCGATTATGCAATCGCGCTCGCCCTGGCCCACTACGCCAGCCGCATGAAGTGGAGCGAGTTCGACTACAAACCGGTTCCACCCAAACCTGGCCGACAGGAAGAAACCACGTCCGGCGAAGCGACTTTCCGTATGTCGAGCCTGCGCCGATCGAGAGGAATTTACGGATGGCAAAACCTCAGCTTCTGGATCAATACGGCCGTCCGATTGCAACGGCGGCACTCAAACAAGAACAAGCTGGCCCTTCGGTCCAGGCGGTGCACCGGTCCAAGGCGTTCCATCCGGCGAGCGGCCTGACACCGCCACGGTTGGCTCGGATCCTGCGCGAAAGTATTGACGGCGATCCGGAACCCTATCTGGCACTTGCTGAAGATATGGAAGAGCGCAACGAGCATTATTCCGGTGTGCTTGGCACGAGGAAGCGGCAGGTTTCCAATCTGGAAATCACAGTCGAAGCAGCAAGTGACAGCCCCGAAGACGTGCGGGATGCGGACATAGTCCGCGAAGTCATCGAACGGGATGTTTTCCGCGATGAGCTGTTCGACATTCTGGATGCGGTTGGTAAAGGGTTCTCTGCCACGGAAATCCTTTGGGACACGTCCGAAGGTCAGTGGCGGCCGAAGGCGTTCAAGTGGCGGGATCCACGCTGGTTCCGGTTCGACTGTGACGACGGCGAAACCCTGCTGCTACGAGGGGCCGGTGGTGATGAGCCGCTGAAGCCCTTCGGCTGGATCAAGCATTTTGGCAAGGCAAAGTCCGGGTTGCCGATACGGGGCGGTCTAGCACGTGGCGCTGCCTGGGCGTTTCTCTTCAAATCCTTCACGGCCAAGGACTGGGCGATCTTTTGTGAGGCCTATGGGCAGCCGCTGCGATTGGGCAAATACGGGCAAGGAGCAACGGAAGAAGACAAGGCCAAGCTCCTGCAGGCGGTCTCAGCGATAGGGACCGATTATGCCGCAATCGTTCCCCAGAGCATGATAATCGAGTTTGTCGCTGCAAACTTGAGTGGTTCGCACGAGCTATATGAAAAGCGTTCGGACTGGCTGGACCGGCAGACTTCGAAACTTGTCCTGGGTCAGACGCAGACAACGGATGCAACCGCTGGGGGATATGCAACGGCCAGTGTCCATGACGGTGTGCGCGAAGACATTGAGCAGGCGGACAGCCGGCAACTTGCCGCCACCTTGAACCGGGACCTTGTCCGTTCGCTTGTGAGCCTCAATTTTGGCCCTCGCAAGAAATACCCGGTGATCAAGATCGGCCGGCCGGATGATGTCGACATCGACAAGCTCGTTAGCAATGTCACCAAACTCGTGCCGCTTGGTTTGAAAGTCGGCATGTCGACGATCCGCGACAAGATCGGCCTGCCGGATCCGGACGAGGACGAAGAACTGCTGATGCCTCCGGCAAAGACGAAGATTGAGACGAGTGCCCCGGAAAAGGAACCTGTCGACAAGAAGCCGGGGAAGGCGCAGGCCTTTCGTTCCAATCTACTCCGCCATGAGCCCGATCCGTTCGAGCGAGCGATTGACGGCATCCTGGACGACGAGGGTTGGGCACCGCTGGTCGGGCCGGTCATTGCCGGGCTTGAGGAAGAACTGGCGGAGGCGACTTCGATCGAGGAGGCCCGGGCAATCTTTCTGCGCCGGCTGGAAACCATGGGTGTGACGGCCCTGGCCGACAAGCTCGCCCAAGCGAGCTTTGCCGCCCGGATCTCCGGTGAGGCCGGCGAGGATCTCGACTGATCATGGCGGCCGACTTCACTCCACTGCCGCCCAAGGCCGCGATCGCAGCGCTCCGAGCTCGGGGCGGTTCGCTCAACCCAACCTTTTCATGGCTTGATGTGTATGCCCAGGATCATGCGGCGATGTTCACGGTCGCCAAATCGACTGGCCATGACATTCTTGCCGACATCTGGAACGCGCTCTTAATGGCCCTTGAAGAAGGCGAGACCTTCGAAAGTTTTTCCCGGCAGATCCGGCCGGTTCTGGTGCGTAAGGGATGGTGGGGTGAAGCGATCGAGGTGGATCCGCAGACGGGCGACCCGGTGAAGGTCCGACTTGGCAGCATGCGCCGGCTACGTACTATCTTCGACGCCAACATGAACGTCTCCTATGCGGCCGGGCATTGGGCCAGCTTCGAAGGTACAAAATCCAGCCGACCTTTCCTGCGCTACGTCGCCGTCCAAGATGGAATAACACGGCCTGAGCATCAGAGGCTGCACAATCTCGTCCTGCCGATCGATCACCCGTTCTGGAAGCTCTATGGCCCACCCAATGGTTGGAACTGCCGTTGCACGCTGCAGAGCCTGTCGCAGCGCGATATCGACCGTCTCATTACCCAAGGCGAAGAACTGAAATTCGAGCCGCCACCCATTTCCTACACGCCCTGGACGAACAAGCGGACGGGTGAGATCAGGCAGATCCCGGATGGGATCGATCCAGGCTGGGATTATAATCCCGGGGAAGTTGGTCATCAGGCCACAATGGAACGGTTGATTAGCCGGAAGACGCGCGATTTCCCAATCCCAGAATAATGCGCCACAGAAACCCTGGGGGCGGGCTTAAAGTACAATGAATGCTGAGACAGGATTGCGGGCTCCTGCTGACCGAACCAGATCATCGACGAAACCGGTTAGCCTACTTGTTTCTAATGATCTCAATCTCAGCTTCTAGTTTTTCCAATTCTAGTTCAGCACGCCTAATTTCAAGAGATCTAAGTTCCTCTTTCGTCATTCGTTCATCTTCAAGTACTTCGATGTACCTCATCATCGTTTCTCCCAAAAATTGTTGGGTTTCCTCGTCAACGTCGTCTGGCATGTTGCTGCCGAGCAAAAGTTGTGAGATCAGCCGGATACCAATCAAGTGTGCGCTCTCCGCCTCAAAAGCACTTTTCAATTGCTCTGCTGTCGTGCGTTGCTCCTCGATCTGGCGATCTTGGTAAGCCTGAATTAAAGCAGGAACGCCCGTGATAATCGCCAAAGTGATTGGGACAGTGACACCAATCATAAGTGTTCTGAAATTTTCTGACTTTAGCTGACGCTTTGAAAGTTCGTACTCTTTGACCTTGAGCTCATAATCTTCACGATGTTTCTGTTTCTCCCACTCTGTTGGGCTGTCTTCGTTTTTTGAAATTGTCATGTTGCGACCCTACGCTTTAATTGAATTGGATTTGATCGAACTTTGATGAAACACACTCATTAGTATTTGGTGACCGTCTAGCTGGGAGTGATCCCTTTTTCCGATCCGCGAATAAACGGCCTCAGAAGCAAAAAGATGCGGTTTCGCGAGTTACGGACTTGGCCGAGCGAGAAAACGCGCTGGTGCTGTTTAAACCCCGTTTAATTTTGATCCAGATTCAGCGCCACACCCGCAATGCCGGGTGGCGCATCCAGATAGGGTCTGATAGGGTCAAAATCACTCCCACATACGAGATTTGCCTTGGCTGACGCCCGTCAGCCCCGAAGCGGCATGCGTGGCGGCCTAACTTGGCCCCATGACCAAAACCTCCACCATCATTCTGATCGCTGCAGCCGATCCTGTTTCTGCCGAAAAAAGCGGTACATGGATGAAGCTGATGCCTGCCGGTTCGTTCAAGGCACGGGATGGTCGCGGCCCATTCATCTCCGGCGACCGCCAGGCGATGGAAGCTATCGTCGAGCGGACCAGGGCCCATCTGGGCAACACCGAAATGATGGTCGATTACGATCATCAGGTGCTTTCGACCGGTGAAGCCGGTGGTGCCAGCGCGAAAGCTGCCGGCTGGGTGAAGGACTATGAAGTTCGCGACGACGGCATTTACGGTCTCGTCGACTGGACGGAAGCAGCGGCCACCGCCATCGAGGCGAAAGAGTACCGGTACCTGTCGCCCTTGTTCGGCACGGACAAGAAAGGGCGCGTCATCCGCCTTGCCAACGTGGCGCTGCTCAATATGCCGGCGATCGACCTGGAAGCGATTGCAGCCGGCGCAAAACTCACTCTCAGCGAAGGACCAACCATGGATCCCATTCTGGAAGCCCTCGGCCTGACCGAGGGGGCGACGGAAGCCGACGCTCTGTCGGCGATCGCCGCACTGCAATCCGGCCTGTCTGCGATTGCGCTCGCTGCCGGTCTCGACAAGGAGGCGGACACGCAAATGGTCGCTGCCGCGGTGAAAACCGCCAAGGCCGGCGCAACGCCCGATCCGGCCAAGTATGTGCCGATTGAACAGGTGACCGCACTTCAGAATGATCTGAAGGCCCTCAAATCAACCATCGACGGTGACAAGGCCGAAGCCGCTGTTGATGCCGCGATCGAGAGCGGCAAGCTGGCCCCGGCATTGAAGGACTGGGGCATGGAACTCGCCAAATCCGATCTGGCGAAGTTTGAAGCGTTTGCTGCTGCTTCTCCCGCATTGACCAGCACGCAACTCGGCAATGGCAAGAAGCCCGGTGCCAGCGATGACGCGGATCTCGACGGGACAGATCTTCAGGTCATGTCCCAGATGGGCTTGAGCCGTGACGACATGATTGCCGCGAAGAAGGGGATCGGCGAATGACTGCGCTCGCAACAGACCGGCGCACGCCGGAACGCTCCGGCGATCGCCGTGAGCCGACCGTGAAAGGCTCCACTCTCATCTATGCCGGCGCGATGGTTGCCATGGGTGCTGATGGCTTTGCTGTTCCGATGTCCACCGCGACGACGCTGACAGGCATCGGCCGGGCGCAGGAGCGCGTCGATAATTCGGCCGGGACTGATGGTGCAGAGAAGGTCCGCGTCGATGTCGGCATCTTCCGCTTCGCTAACTCGGCTGGCGGCGACGAAATCACCGCCGCCGACATCGGCAGCGACTGCTACGGCGTGGATGACCAGACAGTCGCCAAGACCGACGGCACGTCCACCCGCTCTGTCGCTGGAAAAATCTTCGACGTGGATGCCAACGGCGTCTGGGTCGATTTCCGCTAAGCCGCCGCAGGCACAACAGGAGATCCTCTAAATGGATATCAATGCACAAACGCTTCAATCGGCTTATGTCGGGTTTAATGCGGCCTTTCGGAGCGGCTTGAACGAAGCGACCAGTATGGCCAGCCGTGTTGCCACAACGGTTCCATCGACCACCCGTGAAAACGAATATGGCTGGCTCGGAAAGTTTCCTCGTTTCCGGGAATGGGTCGGCGACCGCGTCATCAACTCACTCGCCAAGCACGGCTACTCGATCAAAAACAAGCCCTTTGAACTGACCGTCGAAGTGGACCGGGACGATTTCGAAGACGACAATCTCGGGATCTATGGACCGCTCTTCAGCGATCTTGGCATGGCCGCAACGACCTTCCCTGATGAACTGGTCTGGCCTCTTCTCAAGAGCGGATTTTCCGAGAAATGCTACGACGGACAGAACTTCTTCGACACCGACCATCCGGTGCTCGATGAAGATGGCAAGGAGTTGTCCGTTGCCAACACCGATGGTGGCTCGGGCACTGCCTGGTTCCTTCTCGATGTCAGCCGTCCGCTGAAGCCGCTCATCTTTCAGGATCGCAAACGCCCGAACAAGCTTATCCGGATGGACAAGGAAGACGACTCGAACGTCTTCATGAAGAAGCAGTTCATCTACGGCTTGGACGGCCGGGCCGAAGCCGGCTTCGGCTTTTGGCAGATGGCATGGGGCTCGAAGCAAACCTTGAACGCAGCGAACTACGAGGTTGCCCGTGTCGGCCTTGGCAGCCTGAAGGCCGATTTCGGCAAACCGCTCGGGATCAATCCCCGCCTGCTTGTCGTTCCCCCGGCGCTGGAAGGTGCCGCTAACGAGATCGTGCAGAGCAAGCTCGTCAATGGCGGTGAAACCAACAAGTGGGCCGGGACCGCTGAAGTCCTGGTCGTGCCCTGGCTCGCATAAGCACGCTATCGATGAAATCCGCCGCCGGTCACACGGTGGCGGGCTTCCCAACCGGCATTTTCAAAGTGCCCGTTGGCAAGCCTTTCAACCCAAGGACCCAAGCAATGGCTACTCAGACCAAACCCGCAGCGAAGACAGCCGCCGATGAAGAGGGCAAGGCTGCCAAGATGGCACACCGGATCACGTGCAAGGCCAAGGCCGGCATTCGCCGCTGCGGCGTCCGTCACCCTTCTCAGCCGGTCGAGTATCCGGAAGGCAAGTTCTCGGACAAGGAACTGAAGATCCTGAAGGCAGATCCCGACCTGGTTGTCGTGGACCTCTGACGCATTCAGAAGGGAGCGCCGCGAGCCGGTGGCGGTAGCCACGAAGCGAAGCCCCATTGCCGGATTTAAGAGACCCGCTTGGGTGCCGGCAGAAACAGCGGCCATCGAATACCCCAGAGAGGGCGGTCTGGTACGGCTCGCAAGGCCCCCAGCGGTTTCCCCGGTTTCGGCCCTTGGGAAACCTGAAACAAGGACCTCAGGTCGCCGCCCGCAAGTTTTTTGAGGAACCGCCGTGGCCTATGTCACTCAACAGGATCTGATCGACCGGTTCGGCTCTCAGGAGCTGATCCAGCTCACGGACCGAACCAACCGGCCGGCAATCATGATCGATGCCACCACGGTGACGGCCGCGATCGCCGATGCCGAGACCATGGCGGACAGCTATCTGGCCAAGCGCTATGCCCTGCCGCTGACACCGGTACCGGACGTCCTGGTGCCTGTCGTCGCCAACATCGCCCGCTACCATCTTCATGGTGAAAGGGCCGAGAAGGACGGCGCTGTCTACCGGAACTACAAAGACGCGCTCTCCTGGTTGAAAGATGTTGCCGGTGGCATCGTCCAGCTTGAAGCGGAAGGTGTTGCATCGGCTCAAGCTGCCGGTGGTCAGGTACAGGTTTCCGCTCCGGACCGCATCTTTTCCCGTGACACTCTCGGGGGATACTGATGGCCGGGATCCGCGAAGCCCTCACGATCGAGGACAAGGACATCAACGCTGCTCTGGCGCGCGTTGAGGAAGCTGGCGGCGATACGTCTGCCCTGATGCGCGACGTGGCCGCCGCCATGCTGTTTTCGGTCCAGCGCCGGTTCGAAACGGAAAGCGGCCCGGACGGTGTCAAGTGGCCGGCACATGCTCCAAGGACTGCGAAGGCGCGGGCCAATCGCAAGACACGCGGTAATGCGCCCTTAACGCCCAAGCTGCTGCGCGACACCAACCGGCTCTACAAGTCAATCTCCGGAGAGAGTTCCGACACTCAGGCCGCCGTCGGCACGAATGTCGTCTATGCGGGGATCCACCAAACGGGCGGCACGATCACGCAGCATGCGCAATCGCGGCAGGTGAAGTTCCGCAAGGTGGACGGCAAAACGCAGTTCGCAAAGCGGGCCCACAAACGCGCCTTCTCGAAGCCAGTCACCTTCGGAGAACGCACGATTGTCATTCCGGCGCGGCCTTATCTCGGCTTCTCGCAGGATGATCGCGAGACGATCCAGCAGATTGCGGGCGACCACTACAACGCCGTGATCGAAGGAGGACAGCCATGAGCCTCGTCTCCGAAATCAAAGAGCGTTTAAAGGACGGTCAAACGGTCTTTGCGACCGTCGGCGGCGCGCTGGATTTTGCCAAGCTGGAGAAGAACGTCCAGGCGACGCCCGGTGCCTATGTCATGTCGGCAGAGGACGCCAGCGGCGAGAACGAACGTGCGACCGGCCGCGTCCTGCAGCGCCTGGAAAGCGATATCGCTGTCGTCATCGTATTCGACGACTTCACGGATGCACTCGGTGAAGCCGCTGACGATCAGCTTGAGTTCTTCAAGGACTTCGTTCGCTCCCGCCTGATCGGTTTCGTACCGGCGTCTGCAGACGAGCCCGTCACCCATGTTTCCGGCGACCTCATCAAGGCTAGCGGCGGCACCGTCTGGTTTGAGGATCGCTATTCCGCGCCCTCCTACCTGGAAGAACAACCATGAAAGACAAGCCTTACAGCCCGCGCCTCGGTGGCCGCTATGAGCGCGACAAGGACAGCGGCGAACGCACCCGGATCGAAGGCACGGGCCAGCCGGGTGACCCTGCGCCGGCACATGCTGACCGGCCCGAACCGGCCAAGGGTGAAAAGCCGGCCGCGAAACCGCGCAAGGAGGCCTAAGCCATGGCAACGCGTAAGTACCGCAAGATGGCGCTGCTCGCCAAAATCGAGGTGACCGAAGGCACGGACAGTGTTCCGACCGGTGCCACCAACGCGATCCAGGCGAACGATGTTTCCGTGACCACAATCGCCGGGGACGAGGAAGCCCGGGATCTGATTCTGCCCTTCCTCGGTCACCAGGGCGTGATCCTGACAGGCAATTACGTTCAACTGGAATTCTCCGTCGAGGTCGCCGGTGCTGGCGCTGCCGGCGACGTGCCGGGCTATGGAGCGTTGCTGCGGGCTTGCTCCATGTCCGAGACCATCGATGCCGGCGTTTCAGTCGCCTATGAGCCCGTCTCCGATGGAGAAGAAAGCGTCTCGATTTACTTCAACCAGGACGGCGTCCGGCACGTTGCCCTCGGGGCGCGCGGCAACACGAGCGTCGAGTTTGCCCCAAAGCGCATTCCCCGGTTCCGTTTTACGATTATGGGTCTGCTGGGGACGATTTCCGACCAAGCATTACCAACCGTCGATCTAACGGGCTTTCAGACACCGCTGCCGGTTTCCAAGGCGGTGACCACCCTGTCGCTGCATGGCGCTTCCCGGGTCGCCGAGAGCTTTTCGCTGGATCTCGGCCAGCAGGTGGAGCCGCGCTTTCTGATCGGCGATGAGCGCATGCAGCTCACCAATCGTCAGATGACCGGTACCGCCGTCGTGGAAGCTGAACCTCTTGCGACCGTCGATTGGTTCTCCAGGGCGCTTGCCCGGACCACGGGGACTTGTCAGCTCGTTCATGGCACCACCGCCGGCAACATCGTGCAACTGGATGCACCGGTGGTCGAAGTCGGCCGGCCGGGTCAGGGACAGACGCAGGGTGTCGTCAATTACTCACTGCCGCTGATCTTCAAGCCAGACACCGGCAATGACGAACTTACCATCACGGTGAAGTAGGAGCAGCTTTCTCATGAATTTCGTGATCACCGACACCTATCGCTTCTGGTGGCCCGTGACCGTCCGGATTCCGCATCCGGAGAATGCCGGCACAATCATCGAGCAGACGTTCGATGCCTGGTTCGCGGCGCTGGACGAGGTTCGGGCGAACGAACTGGACGAGGCGTTTGCTGCGCTGGAAACGGACAAGGATCGCAAGGCACACCAGCATGATGTGATCCGCGAAGTCATGAAGGACTGGCGTGGTGTGATCGGGGTTGATGGAAACGAGCAACCGTTCACCCCCGAGGCGCTGGAACAATGCATCAGTCAGACCTGGTTCCGGATTGGCGTCTATGAAGCCTACGCCCAGGCGATGCGGGCCGAAGCCACGCACGACGGCCCTTCGGCAAAAAACTGAAAGCGGCCGCGCGAGCCTGGGCTCTGGCCCGCGTCGGCCGGTCTGATCAATCGCAGCCATCTGTCCTCGATGCGCAGATGGCAGCGGAATTTGCGGATCTCGGCGTTCGTGTTGCGCCCGATCTTGTCACGGATACCAGCGAGGCCTTTGAAGTGTGGCGGGTGAACTGGAAGGCAGTCACGTCCTTTCTCACAGTGGAAACGCAGTGGCGGGTTGTTGCCGGTGCTGCAGGGCTCCATTGGATCGGGCTGGATTATGCCGCCGCCGCCTCGGCTCTCAAAGGCAGGAGCGAACGCGTCTGGAAACGCCTGCTTTCGGATCTTCGGATCATGGAAATTGAGGCGCTTGAGGTGCTGAATGAGGCGGTGGATTGATGGCGCAGTCCCTTCGCATGGAAATGGTGGCTTCGCTTGATGCGACCCGGGTCAAGTCGGGTGCCAATGATGCCAAAGCAGCCCTTACCCTGGTTAGCACCGAGGCCAAAAAGGCAGAAGTTTCACTGCGCTCTGCAATTGATGCGCAACTCGGAATTGGTCGTTCCTCAGCCAGGAACCGGGGTGATGATATTGCCGCATACGGCAGTGCGCTCAACGATCTTCGGGCGAAATACAATCCCCTGTTCGCGGCGCAACGGAAGTATAAGGCTGAACTGGATGAGATCCGGAATGCACAAAGGTTAGGTGCGATTTCCTCGAGCGAGGCTGCAGCTGCATTGCAACGCACCAAGGCAGGTTTTGCTGCCTACACAGTCGGTCTTCGGCAGGCTCAGTCCGGGCTGAAACAACACAACCAGAGTACCCGGCTCGCTTCTCACGAGGCGGCGAACTTGTCGTTCCAGATGCAGGATATCGCCGTCAGTCTGGCGGGTGGTCAGTCTCCCTTCATGGTCATGGCCCAGCAGGGTAGCCAGGTTGCACAGATCATGGGCAAGCGCGGGCTTGGCCAGATCATCCCGGCTTTGGTTGGTGGGATTGCTTCCCTGGTCAATCCAACAACGCTGCTCTTCGCCGGGATCACGGCGGGAGGCTATGCCGCCTATGGTGTCTATCGGCTATTGAGGGGTGAAGTTCTCAGCGTTGATCAGGCCATGGAGCGCCTTGAAGAAACGCTAGGTCGACTTGAAGCTGGTTATAAGAGCGCCGCAGATGCTGCGAAAAGCTTCATCGACAGGGCATCTTTCGGGTCAATTCCTGAAACCGTTGCGGAGCTGGTGACCCGCCGCGCAGAACTTGAGGAGCTTCTCAAACGGGAAAGACAGGGTCTGTTCCAGACCGGCGTGCTCAGAACTGCGACCCGGTATGGTCAGAACATCGAGAAGGAACTGACTGACGAATTCAGAAAACTCGTCCA
Organism: Labrenzia sp. ATLA3; assembly: GCF_057180185.1. Classification (NCBI taxonomy): domain Bacteria; kingdom Pseudomonadati; phylum Pseudomonadota; class Alphaproteobacteria; order Hyphomicrobiales; family Stappiaceae; genus Labrenzia; species Labrenzia sp. ATLA3. Next base: position 345,236 of record NZ_JBXUKV010000004.1, on the reverse strand, counting down.
TGAGGTTGCTACGGGCAAACTCACGGTCAACGAATTCGGAAAAGCAGTCGCAGAAATCCGGCTTCGGGAGGATCTTCCCAAGCCTGTCAAAAAACTGGCAGACGATCTCCTGGCGGCTACGCGGCAGGCAAGGAAGCTCGAAGGCAGTCTCGAAGGTGTCAAAGCCGCCATAGCCCGACTAGGCCAGCAGGATCCTGTGGCCAATCGGCGGGTTGATAGGGCTTTCGGGATCTTTCAGGAGACCGAAGCGCTCGACAGACTCAGGACTGACCTTGAACGCAAGGCCCGCGAAGCATCCACACCTCGTGTCCCGGTGCCGGGCAAAAAGCCGGTCAACATCGATCTTGGCTCCGAAGCTCGCGAGCTCCTGAAATCCCAAAACGAGCAGCTCGCCAAGCTCCGTCTTGAAACAACGCTGATTGGCGCGGTTGATAGCGTACGCCGACGTGCCCTGGCAACGCTGGAGGCGGAATTGGAAATCCGCAACCAGGGCATCGATGCGCACTCCAAGGAAGCCGACCGGATCCGCGAGAACGCCGCTGCGATCGCAGACATGAACAGCGAGCTGGACCGGAGCAAGGAAGCTTGGGACAGCGTGAAGTCGACCGGTGAGCGTTCGATCGACACGTTGGTCGAGAAGCTTTCCTCGGGGGACATTGAAGGCGCGCTCAAATCGATCGCCAACGATCTGACAAAGCAGCTCTTGAGCTTGAGCGTTTCCAATCCGCTGAAGAACACGCTCTACAATTCCGGCCTGCCAACGCTTTCCGACACCGGTGGCATTGGCGGCTTCTTCAAGAGCCTCCTGGGCGGCGGACCGGTCACAACTGGCGCCATGCAGGTGCAGGCCGCCACGGTGATGATAAACGGGCAACCGCTCTCCGGATTTTCACCTTTCGGCCTCGGTGCCAACGACAATGCGGCCGTCAATCTTGTTGCTGGCAACAACAACGCCAATAGTGGCTCGGTCGCAGGCCAGGTCTGGAACTTTTTCAAGGGTAAGGGCCTGAAGGACTTCCAGGCAGCCGCCATCCTCGGTCACGTCAAGGCCGAAAGCGCCTTCAATCCATTCGCGGTTGGCGACGGAGGCAACGCCTTCGGTCTCTTCCAGCATAATGATCGGCGCTTCAATTTGTTCGACGCAATCGGCGGCCGGAAGAACCTGGGCAATGTCCAGGGTCAGCTCGACTTTGTCTGGAAAGAACTGATGACGTCCGAAAGCAGGGCAATGAAAGCACTGCTCGGAAGTGGCGATTTGCGGCAAGCGACAGCGGCCTTCGGCGGTTTTGAACGTCCGTCTGGTTTCTCCTGGGGCAATCCCGAGGCAATGCATAACTGGACCGGTCGTCTTGCTGCTGCAGAAGAAGCACTCAACACGTTCGGCGGTGGTCTGGCGAACACGTCCTCCGGTCTGACGCAGTTTGATGGCGGTCTCGGTCAGGCAGCTGCGTCCCTGGTCAACGGTTCCGGTTCGCTGGCAAATACAGCAACTGCCTTTGCCGGCCAGTCTCAGAGCCTTGCTGGTAGCCTTTCAAAGGGCCTTCAAACGGTCTTTGGCGGGGCTGGTGAAACCGGTGGCGGCGGCGGTTTTGGGGGCATCTTTTCGTCACTCGTTTCCGGGATTGGCAGCTTCTTCGGTTTTCAGGGCGGCGGCGATACCGGCAGTGGGTCAGATACCGACGTCAAGGGGCTCGTCCACGCCAACGAGTTCGTCTTTAGCGCGCCCGCCACACGGCGGATCGGGGTTAAGACGCTAGATGCCCTGCATCGCGGTGCCATCAAAGGGTATCAGTCGGGGGGCTACGTGACGTCCTATGCGAACTCGGCCATGACACAAGCCGCAAATGCAACCATGACGGCGGCCCCCGTCAGCGTGGCCGTGCACAACTATTCGAACAGCGAAGTCGACGTCCAGGAAGAGCGTGATGAAAAGGGCGGACGCAGCATTCGCTTTGTGATTTCCGATCAGGTCTCCGATGCATTGACGACACCAGGCGGGGCCGCACAACGGACGCTTGGCAAGACCTATGGCGTCAAAAAGCGGAGGGTCAGACGATGATCCTGCGTTGGCCGATAGAGTTACCCTTGCCGGAGCGTTCCGGCTACCAGGGCCAGAACCAGGACCCTCGCACACGACGCAGAGCGCAGTCCGGCCCGCCCGGCTACCGTCGGTTGTTTTCGTCCGCCGCCCGGAATGTGTCCTTGAGTATAGATGTGAGCAGGGACGAGAAAGCCGTCTTTGACAACTTCTACAACGATGACACCAGGAAAGGCGTTTTGCCGTTTCTGGTTCCTGATCCGGTGACTGACGGCTGGGCGCTGCTTCACACGGAGGGAATGCTTCTTCTCGATCCCGACGGCCTACCTATTCTTATGTCTGCTCACTGGCTTTGCCTCTTTGGCGACACCACGCCTGTCGAGATCATCCGTGGTGTGCGTTTCCTGATCACGTTTCCTGTGTCGGTGATGCCATGAGACGGGTTTCCCTCAACCAGCGGCAATCCTTCGAGGACCATTCGACGGAAGAAGTCGAGGTGGCGCTCTTTGTATTCGAACATCAGGACCTGGACGAGCCGATCCGCCTTTCCACTGATCCGACCCAGCGGCTCAGTGCCGATCCGCTCACCTACGGGACGCGATCAACCTTCGGCGGAGCCAATCCGATCCATCAGCCCTACAAGTTCGTACTGGTATCGACCGAGTTGCCGAGCGATCTGGAAGATGCGCCTGCGGAAGCAACCCTGATCCTCGAAAACGTAACCAACCAGATTGCCGAAACGCTTCATTCGATCACGCGGCGGGCGACCGCTCATATTGCGGTGGTTCTCGCCTCATCCCCGAACGAGATCGAGACGGAGTATCGTGATCTCAAACTGATCCGAGCAGAGGGCGACGCCTCGGAAATCACGCTCTCCCTCAGCCGTGAACCAATCGAGGAGGAAAGCTGCCCGACCGATCGCATGACCAAACAACGCTTTCCGGGACTGCATCGATGAATTGGTCGAACAACTATATCGGCATTCCCTTCAAGGAATTCGGTCGCGATGTCGACGGTGTCGATTGCTACGGGCTCGCGGTGCTGGTTTATGAGAGGGAGCTTGGTCTGGAGCTGGCTTCTTATGCTGGTGACTATACGAGTTGCGAAGAGCGCGGCGAGATCGACCATCTGTTTCAATGGGGTGTCGAGACCGGCCCTTGGCACCTTACCGATGAGCCATCGCAAGTTTTTGACATCGCGCTCTTCCGGCGTGGCAAGACGGCGGCCCATTGCGGCATCGTTGTCGGTAGTGGCTTGATGCTTCACGTCCAGGGCGAAGACCAGGCCAAGGTCGAACGTTATTCAAACGGTGCCTGGAAGCATCGGCTGATCGGTCATTTCCGGCACAAGAGACTGGCGGGAGGTCTGCATGGCTGAGACTATTCCCGTCCTTGCCGCACCTCTTTTCGATCCAGGCTCTGGCCGAATTGACGTGGAAATGCCAACCGGCCTGACCATTGCAGAGATCGTTGCCACTACACTGCCTCAAGCGACTGCCGGCGAGCTCCCCATCCGTGTTGTTCTGGTCACCAAGCGTGGAATGGCGGTGATTGAGAAGAAGAACTGGGCTGTGGTTAGGCCACGGCCAGGTGTTCGTGTTGTCATGCGGATCCTGCCCGGTAAGAACGCCCTGCGCACTATCTTGCAGGTCGTGGTCACCATCGCGGCGGTAGCGCTCGGGCAGCTTTGGGCCGTGCCGCTTGCCGGCGCCCTTGGGATCTCAGCCGCAGCAGCCGGCGCTGCAATCACCCTGGGCGTTTCAGCCATCGGCAATCTGCTGATCAACGCACTAGTGCCACCTACAAGCGCCGGTTCCCGCGCGGCCGGAGGCGGCAGTGATGATGTCAGGCAGTCCTATACAATCAGTGGCTGGAAGAACCGGCTTGCTCCGAATGATCCTGTTCCGGTCATTTTGGGCAAGCACCGCTATGCACCACCATTCGCGGCGATCAGCTACACGGAAATCGTCGGCGACCTGCAGTACATCCGCTTCCTGTTCAATTATGGCTACGGACCCGCAACCCTTTCCGGCCACAAGATTGGAACCACCGATATCGAGGAATATGACGAGATCGAAATCGAGGTTCGTGAGGGCAGGCCCGATGATGAACCCGTGTCGCTCTATCCCCGGCAGGTCATCGAAGAGTCCGTCGGGACTGATCTTACCCGGCCGTTGCCGCGCAACGATGCTGGTAACGTGATACCCGGAGCTGCGACTGAAGAACCGGTCGTCCGCTATTCCGCTGCCAACGGCACCGGCGCTTCGATCATCATTCAATTCCCCGCTGGCCTCTATCGCTATAGCGACAGCGGTAACCTGCAATCCCTGAGAGTTTCGATCCGCATCCGGCAACGGCCACTTGGCGGCAGCACCTGGGAGACCGTGAAAACGCTCAACATTAATGCCGGCAAACGTGAAGCGTTCTTCCGGCAGCACAGTTGGGACTTCCCTTCGCGCGGGCGCTATGAAATCGAAGTCACCCGGCTGACAGACGAGAGAAACGACAGTCGGGTTTCCGATCGGTCGGTTCTGCTTGCGATCCAGACCTTCCGCCCGGAGTATCCGCTCAATTTCGAAAAGCCGCTTGTCCTGGTCGCGGGCCGTGCGAAAGGCACTTATCAGCTCAATGGTGCACTGGACAATTTCAGCTCGATCGGTTCGCGGATCTGCCTGGACTGGGACGCAGCCTCCGAGGCCTGGGTCGAGCGAGAGACCGACAATCCGGCTTCGCTTTACCGGTTCGTTCTGCAATGCAACGCAAATGCCTATCCTGTTGCTGACAACGGTGTCGATATCGATCAGATGGAAGATTGGCATGAGTTCTGCCAAACAAAAGGGCTGAAGTTTAACTACGTCCTGGACGAAGATCTGTCGCTCCGAGAGGTGCTTTTTCTAATTGCTGCAGCCGGGCGAGCGACCCCGCGCCATGATGGCGTCAAATGGGGCGTTGTCATCGATAGACCTCAGGAACTCGTTGTCGACCACATCAACTCCCGCAACTCCGACAATTTCAGGTGGTCGAGAGCCTATCTGGATCCGCCTCACGCCTTCCGTATCCCGTTTTTTGACGAAACCAACGATTACGAACCAGCCGAACGGATCGTGCCGTGGCCGGATTTCGCCGGCGATATCACTCTAACGGAAGAGATCGAGCTTCCCGGCAAAACCGATCCGGACGAAATCTGGATTGAAGCGCGCCGGCGCATGTACGAGCTGGAACACAGAGCAACCCGCTACACGGCTCTCCAGGACGGTGTGGCCCGGGCTGCCACGCGTGGCGATCTGGTCATGGGCTCATTCGATGTCCTGACCAGCACACAACTCTCTGCCCGCGTGGTCAACGTCCTTGAGAACCTGATTGTGCTGGATGAACCGGTCTACATGGTTCCCGGCGAAAGCTACGCGATCCGTTTTCGCAGCGGTCTCAGTGAAGCAGACACGATCGGAACCTCTACGGTCAGGGGAGTCGTTCTCGCGGAAGGTGAACGTCACGCGATCAGACTCCAAGGTGGCGGTGTGATGCCAAAGCGTGGTGACATCGTTCACTTCGGTCCATCTGCCTCTGAAAGCCGGCCACTCGTGGTGCACGGTGTCGAAGCAGGCGATGACCGGACCAGCCATTTCACAATGCTGGATGCCGCCCCGATCATCGATACCCTGACGGATGCCGAAGTACCGCCGACCTGGTCCGGCGTTGTTGGTAGCGAAATCAACGATCCGCTCTCTATCCCGGCAGCGCCGCGGTTCACAGCCATTCGCAGCGGCCTCACCGGTACTGGAAACGCCGATGGCCTGGATGTTGTTCTGGAACCGGGGGCGGGCAGCTCGGCAGTCATCGGGTCATTCGATATCGAACATCGGCTCGCCGGTGCGCCGAGTTGGACAGTTCTCAACGTTTCTGCCGCCGATGGAGGTGCTTCAATCGCCGGCTATTCGCGTGATGATGAGGTTGAACTACGGGCAAGAGCCCTGACACCAAACGGTACTCCCGGTCCCTACACCGCGACGATCGACATCGCGATCGGTGAAGGTGATGCCGGCCTGCCGATTGCGCTTGGAGGTGGAACCGGTGTGATCGGGGGGCAGGCACATGCCGAAATCACTATCGTTACGCAGAACGACCCGAGTGTTGCATTCGTCGCAATCTACCGAGCGCCTACAGGTGTTGCTTTTGATCGTGACACTCATTCGATCGGCAATTCTGTCGCTGTTTCCAAGTCTTCGACGCTTGGCCTGGTCGATGGAGATGCCACGGGTGAGGACAGCTCGCTCCTGCCGGCTGGAACTTACGACTACTACCTCGAACCCCAGAACAGTGACGGCGAGCCGGGGCCATTATCCGGTCCCTACACAGTGACGATCACCTAAAGGACGCGACCTATGGGATATGAAGGTGTAAGAACTAGCAACCTCACAGCCGCTGCAGCGGTTAGCGAACTGCTTGGACACGAAGATGTTGGCGGTCAAAAAAGCCTCGCTACAATTCCCGTCGAAGATCTTGCTTCGCAGCTGCTAGCCGCAATCGGTGATACCTTACCTGCCATTGCACCCGATCGCATGTTGGTCGACAACCCAGCCGGTGATGCTCGCGAAAGCAAGACATTCCAGGAGGTGCGGGATCTACTGGGGGTTGGCGGTCAGTACAAGCCGACACTGCCGTACGTGTCTGTCATGGATCGGCTCAAGGCAAACGGCATTTCGCCCGAGGATGTCGATACCGGAAATGAGATCGGCAATGATGCTGATGCCGGCATCCCGCTTCGTGAGATGTTCGAACAAGGCCTTGGCGACGGCATCAATGTCTTCCGCTGTGCGACCGGTCAGATCTATCGCATCAACAGTTGGGATCCTGGTGATGCAAGCCACGCGCTTGGCATCCTGAGACAAGCCGAAACCTCGGACATCTTTTTCGATCTGAACGGCGCAACGATCAAGGGCCTTGGCGGCATCCAGGAGAGCACTGCCAACCCTGGCGCCATGATGCGTTTTGAAAGCGCCTACACCACCAATGGCTTGAACACCGTTCAACGGTTCGTCATGCGAAATGGCATGATCGACCTGGTTGATGCACCTGCCTCGACCCCTGGCGTCACCACGATCGGTGGTCTGGCCTTGATTGGGCGCTGGAACATCGAGCTGGAAAGCGTCTTCTTCAATCACGGCCGGACTGCTGCCGCAGGAGATGACATCGGTGTTGGCGGCGGCGATCAGTCCTTCTTTGCGTCCAACTGGGACAGTCTGAAATCGGACAAGTGCATTTACCGGGGGCCACCGGATCTGGGCGTCTATCTGTCCAACAGTGGCGGCCGGCGTGCCGAAATCACCAACTGCGTATTCATAGGGTGCCAGAACGGTATCGGGCTGAAACGCTTTTCGAGCTTGTTGCGCGTCTATGGATGCCGGTTCCTGGAAGGTGACATCGGCATCTACAACCCTGTCTCCGATGGCCTTACTGACAACATGGGTGGCCGGATCATTATCGATCACTGCCTGTTTGAGAAAATGCAGTCCAGGCCGATCGACATCAACGCGCTTGCTGACGGCTCTGTGGTTCGCAACACCGAGATTTGGGACTGGGCCCGCCGTCAATCCGATGGTGCGGAAGTATCGATCGCGGAGAGCATCGGAGCCATCAGGGTTCGCTCACGCCGCGTGATGATCCAGAACGTGAAGATGGGCCTGCGTGATTACGCGCTCAACGCAACATCTGGAAAAGAGCAGGTTGGCATCGTCTACGGCTACAACGGGGCTGCCGGCGTCACGGCGGGTGCGGAAGACTGCACGCACTCTGACTGCAGCTTCGAGAACCTATACAGGCGTGTCAGATATGACGCCAACACCTATCGAAACGCTGCCGGCCGGGGCAACATCAGTTACAACATCAGCGCCCAGGATCTGGATAATGGCGACAACATCTTCCCGATCCGGATGACCGACGATCAGGCGGTGTCGGTTCAGATGCCCTCCAATCGCTGCAACGTCGACGTCGAGTGCCAGGTCACGACGCTGGGAGCACCGAACGGCCGCATTTTCGTAAACACGACCGGTTCACCGGACGTTTCAAACGTCAGCCTGAAATCGACCACCAACTTCTCCTGGACAACAGGCGTTCTGGCGAACGGCGGTGGATCGGACGGCAACTTCATCTTCTCAGCCCATACGGACGGCAAGCTCTACATGTCCAATCGAACCGGGGGCACGCTGCTTCTCCGGCTGAGTTTTCCAAGGGAGTAATCCATGCAACATGAGATCGAGGCGGTTTCGCGTGAGGCGATCAACGCTGTGCTGGCCGGTAACAAATTGCAGTTGGCAAACTGCTTTCACTGGAACGCTTCTCCGCAAGGCGCTGACTATTGGTTGACAATCCAGCAAGCGCCGGAAGGTGAGCCTCTTCCACCTGACGCTGTTGCGTTCCTACAGCAGCTCCTGGACGGTGAGTTGCCGGAAATAGTTCAATAATAAGATTTCTATCGGAGAGTTCAAAAATGTTTCGGTTTGGGTTTTGGCAGAGGGAGGTGATCCGCAGGACCAGAAGCTTCTCTTTTCGATGGTTTGTGCTTGGGTACTTTAGTGCTTCTCTTTTGAACTTTGCTTTGGTAGCTGTCGTGTATCTGGTGCTCTGAGAAATCCTTGGACTGTAACTCTTCTAAAATTTGCTCAAGAAGTTCGTCGCTTTTTCCGTTGTATGCTATGTAAAACGTTCCAATGTTTAGCAAAAGTGCGACGTATAGCGTTGCGTGTGTACCGAGTTTTCGGGCCGCCGACAGATACTTTGCGAACTTAGGCACACTGGCCTTTATCTTTTTCTCCGCCTTCTTCGCGGTGATTGCGCTTCCGATGAGTTCGCTGGTTATAGTGTTCAAGGCATGCAACTCATCTCGCGATAACTCTGTCTCAGCTAATGCGCGCGCAACTTCCTTCGATAGGTCGAAAAGTCCATCGGTAACTTTGGCATGCTCAAAATTGCAATTAGGGCACGTTTCCTCGTTGTCATAGCCATAGAAAGCTGGACTGCCGATGTTGTAGTTTCGAGAGTTAAAGACCGTTCTGCAGTTTTTGCAGAAGACAGGTAATGGTGGCCCGTTAGGCTTTCTGTAGCCTACATGCGCTCCTCTGGTCGCCGGATTTTGAACGGAGTTTTTAGGGTCATTTTTTATTCTTGTACCCGAAATCGAAACGCGCTCGCCTTTGATATCGAAGGGGCGAGCGACATTATCGAATGTGGTGTTTCTAATATCGAGATCGAACCCTGCACTTGCGATACCAGTTCCGCAGTTGATAAATTTGGCGTTCTGTATCGTTGCTGAAGGTCTCTTCTTTGCCATCGCTTCAATCCCTAAATGGCCAACACAGGGCTTACACTGGGAACGGGCTAGAATGTCGCGAATCCGTTGCCTTGTGACAGAGTACATCAATTGAGTTCTATCGGGCTCCCCGAACGGATAGTGTGATGTTATTTGGGTTGTTGGGGTTGAAACGACGGCTATTCGTTGAAGCCGCTCCTAGAGTGAAGAGCTGGGTGGAAGCGCGTTTAGGTTGGTGTTTGAAACCTCGGAAGCTTAGTCTGTTTGACAGTTTTCAATTGGGAAACCATCAAGTTGACTACGACGATTCCAATCGCTGAAAATCCGACGATAGCTAAGTTTGGGCCAGGACCGATCTTCAGATGTACCGTGAAGGTCGATCGAAATTTCGTCTGTCAGAGTTGTGGGAACGTTCTGGTTGAATCTTATCTGCCTGAGTGTTTTTTGAATGTGAACCTTGTGTGTGGCTACTGTGGTCAGGTCAGCACGACCAATCAGCTTCAAGCAGGTGAAATCTTGCCGTTGAACACTATCGTGATGCCAGTTGGCGCGAATTATGGTGTCGGAGAAACTCTCGCCTATCGACCTGACGTGTGTATCACACTGAAATCAGAGATAATTCAGCAGTTTGCCTTTTGTGCACCCAAAGAACCGCAAGCATGGCGGCCAATCTCGATAGGTAGACTTTCTCAGTTGGAAAAGCGCTTCGAAGAGTTGTCTGGAGTCCCAGCTGACAAGCGAAAAGCAAAATATCAAAGGTTCATATCCTCCGGCACAGAACCGGTGACAGAACTGCCGTTTACCTGGGCGATCGAAAAAATTCGTTCCAAACTGGATACTTTGCCGTTGAACTTGGATGACCCCGAAGTAGCTTCGGCGATAGCTCGAATATATCTGTTTGAAACGCTTGATGAACGATGGAAACATCATCCTCGATATCTGCCGATTGCGAAGGAATATGCAAATGATCTAGCGTTCTTTCACACCCTGGGATTTTTCCTGCTGGCGAGCACGACCTACGAAGATGGGCATCTCATTGGATTTTCGACTGAGAACAAGACAGATGAGGCAAAACCCGATCTATATTTCCGCGTCGCCGCTGATCGACAGTTTTTTCTTGAATGCAAATCAGCTCAGTCAGTCATTTGGCGGACTGGATGGAAGTTTGATCGAGCGCGCATTAAAAAGAACCTAGAATCAACTCTCAAAAAAAGTCATCAGATCAACGAAACGCGACCAGGCACCATCGCCGTAATCGTAAATCACAGCGGTGATGAGCTGTTTGAGTTTGTCCAAACGACCATTGCCAATTTTCTAGAAAAAAAGGGTCGGGACCGAAGCCATCTACATAGCGTCCGAGCACTTAGATATGGTGCTATTTTGCGCCGAGGTACAAAAAATCCGGACGAGATCGCGGTCGGTGTCGACGTGAAGGAAATTCTTAATCCGTACTCGGTTGTTGAGTAGCTGCAGTCTTTGGTCAATCAGCTCCCAAGTGCATATCTGGATGCCAAGTGAAGTTGCGCGAATCGCCAAACGAAGTTGCGCGCTACAATTCGTGGGATGTTTCCATGCAAGGCTTACGTAGGGTAATCTAATTTCCAGTAGAAGGAGAACATATTGGAAACAAACAGTCATTTCTATTTTAATACCAATCGGTTTTGCCATCTTGTCAAATGAGAACAAAATGTGTACAAAGCTCTCATTGAAACGGCACGTCCATCGTGGAATAAGGAGCGTAAGCCATGTCGCAAAGTACACTTCGTCTCGTAGAAAGCAGCCAGATGGATAAGACAAAAGCGCTGGACGCAGCGCTCAGCCAAATCGAACGCGCCTTCGGCAAAGGCTCCATCATGAAGATGGGCCAGGGCCAGGTTGTTGAGGTGCAGGCCGTCTCGACCGGGTCTCTCGGACTTGATATCGCGCTCGGGATCGGCGGTCTGCCGCGCGGGCGTATCGTTGAGATCTACGGGCCGGAATCGTCCGGTAAAACGACGCTTGCCCTGCATGCGGTTGCCGAAGCCCAGAAAACGGGTGGTATCTGTGCCTTTATCGATGCGGAGCATGCGTTGGATCCGATCTATGCGCGCAAGCTTGGCGTCGATATCGACAATCTTCTGATCTCACAGCCGGATGCCGGTGAGCAGGCGTTGGAAATTGCCGACACGCTGGTTCGCTCCGGCGCCATCGACGTTCTTGTCATCGACTCGGTTGCCGCGCTTACGCCGAAGGCCGAGCTTGAAGGCGAGATGGGCGATAGTCTGCCGGGCATGCAGGCCCGCCTGATGAGCCAGGCACTGCGCAAGCTGACCGCTTCCATCTCCAAGTCGAAGTGCATGGTGATCTTCATCAACCAGATCCGCATGAAGATCGGCGTGATGTTCGGTTCCCCGGAAACCACCACAGGCGGCAACGCGCTGAAATTCTATGCCTCCGTCCGTCTGGATATCCGCCGCATCGGCGCGATCAAGGACCGGGACGAAGTTGTCGGCAACCAGACCCGCGTGAAAGTCGTCAAGAACAAACTGGCGCCTCCCTTCCGTCAGGTCGAATTCGACATCGTCTATGGTGAAGGCGTTTCCAAGATGGGCGAACTGGTCGATCTTGGGGTCAAGGGCAACATCGTTGAAAAGTCGGGTGCCTGGTTCTCCTACAACAGCCAGCGTCTCGGTCAGGGCCGTGAAAACGCAAAGCAGTTCCTGAAGGACAATCCGGAAGTTGCTGAAGAAATCGAACTGGCGATCCGCCAGAACGCCGGTCTGATCGCCGAAGCGATCATCGATCCCGAGGCGGCCGCGGAAGAAGCAGAGGATTGATCCTCAGCTTCCAGTCGCCACTCGCGTGAGCTCCGGACGTTTGTCCGGTCTTCCAAGGGCCTCCTTCCGTACGCCGGAAGGGGGCCTTTTGCTTTTGGGAGGTCTGGGCTGAGCGGCATTCGAACACGTCAGGCGGCACCCGGGCAGGTGACCGGTGCATTGCTGCAACCCGCAATGCGAAAATTGCCTTTATCCGGGCGGGTTTCCGTAGCGTCGGGCCCTTGCAACCGCTGGACAGGGTTGGAGGTCAAAGTTAAAAGGCTGTTCCGGCGCGGATCAGCGAGCCAGATCCCGCGCACCCAAGATTATCAACAGGCCCTCATTTGCGGGGCTGTGACCGATGCGAGATCCGAATGACCGGCGTAAATGAAATCCGCTCTGCCTTTCTGGACTATTTCAACAAAAACGGCCACGAAGTGGTCGAGTCCGGGCCGCTGGTACCGCGCAACGATCCGACGCTGATGTTTGCGAACGCGGGCATGAACCAGTTCAAGAACGTGTTTACCGGACTGGAAAAGCGCGACTATTCCCGCGCGGTCACGGCGCAGAAGTGTGTGCGCGCCGGCGGCAAGCACAACGATCTCGACAACGTCGGTTACACCGCACGCCACCACACTTTCTTCGAGATGCTGGGCAACTTTTCGTTCGGTGACTATTTCAAGGACGTGGCAATCGAGCTGGCCTGGAACCTTGTCACCAAGGAATTCGGTCTGCCGAAAGAGAAACTTCTGGTGACCGTCTTTTCCGAAGACGATCAGGCATTCGATCTCTGGAAAAAGATCGGCGGGCTGAGCGAAGACCGGATCATCCGTATTCCGACATCGGACAATTTCTGGACCATGGGCGATACCGGACCGTGCGGCCCCTGTTCTGAAATCTTCTACGACCATGGCGACCACATCTGGGGCGGGCCTCCGGGCTCTGCGGAGGAAGACGGCGACCGGTTCATCGAGATCTGGAACCTCGTCTTCATGCAGTACGAACAGACGCCGGAAGAGCGTCTTGACCTGCCTCGGCCGTCCATCGACACCGGCATGGGCATCGAGCGTGTCGCCGCTGTCATGCAGGGCGTTCACAACAACTACGACATCGACCTCTTCAAGGCGCTGATCGCGGCGTCTGTCAATGCCACGGGCGTTGAAGCGGAAGGTGAGGCCACGGGCAGCCACCGCGTTATCGCCGACCATCTGCGGTCCACGAGCTTCCTGATTGCCGACGGCGTGCTGCCCTCGAACGAGGGCCGTGGCTATGTTCTGCGCCGCATCATGCGCCGCGGCATGCGCCATGCCCATCTCCTGGGGGCGAGTGAACCGCTGATGCACAAGCTGGTTCCGGCGCTGGTGCGCGAAATGGGCCGTGCCTATCCGGAACTGAGCCGTGCGGAAGACCTGATCACCGAAACGCTGAAGCTGGAAGAAACACGGTTCCGCAAGACGCTGGAGCGCGGCCTCGGCCTGCTCGATACGGCAACGGAAGATCTTGAGGCCGGCACTCGTCTTGACGGGGAAACCGCCTTCAAGCTTTACGACACCTACGGCTTCCCGCTGGACCTGACCCAGGATGCGCTCAGAACGCGCGATATCTCCGTTGATATCGATGGGTTCAATGCGGCGATGGAGCGCCAGAAGGCGGAAGCCCGTGCGGCCTGGTCCGGTTCGGGCAGCGCGGCTACGGAAGCTGTCTGGTACGCACTCAAGGAAAAACACGGCGCGACGGATTTCCTCGGCTATGAAACCGAGACGGCCGAAGGTGTTGTTGCCGGTCTTGCCGCAGACGACAAGGAAGTCGACAAGCTGTCTGCCGGTGAAAGCGGGTTCGTGGTTCTGAACCAGACGCCATTTTATGGCGAAAGCGGCGGTCAGGTCGGCGATACCGGCTGGATGCTGGCCAATGGCGTCAAGGTGGCCGTGACGAATACCCAGAAGAAGGCAGATGGCCTCTTCGTACATTCCGTCACCGTTGAGGAAAGTGAACTGGTTCCGGGACTTGCCCTGGAACTGAAGGTCGACCATTCCCGCCGCACGGCAATCCGTTCCAACCACTCGGCCACGCACCTGGTGCATGAGGCCTTGCGCGAGGTCCTTGGCAATCACGTGGCGCAAAAGGGCTCTCTGGTGACGCCGGAGCGCCTGCGTTTCGACTTTTCGCATCCCAAGCCGGTGAGCGATGAGGAACTGGCGACGGTCGAGAGCTTTGCCAATGAGATCGTGTTGCAGAACGCGCCGGTCGACACGCGCCTGATGGCCGTTGACGATGCCATCGAAGCGGGGGCCATGGCCCTGTTCGGCGAGAAGTATGGCGATGAAGTGCGTGTGGTTTCCATGGGTACGGCGCTTCATGGTGCCAAGCAGGGCAAGCCCTATTCGCTGGAACTGTGCGGCGGCACCCATGTGAAGCGCACCGGCGACATTGGCCTGGTGACGCTGGTTTCCGAAGGCGCGGTTGCGGCAGGTGTCCGCCGGATCGAGGCGCTGACCGGGTCCGAGGCCCGCGAATATCTGGATGCGCAGGACAAGCGTATGCGGGAGTTGGCCAGCCTGCTTAAGATCAGCGCCGACGATGTTCCCGCCCGCGTGGCGCAACTGGTTGAAGACCGCAGGAAGCTGGAGCGCGAACTGGCGGATGCCAGGAAGAAGCTCGCCATGGGCGGCGGAGCCGACGGCGGCACTCCTGTGAAGGAAGCCGGATCGTTCAAGCTGATGGCCCGCGTCGTTGAAGGTATCAACCCGAAAGACCTGAAGGGGATGGCTGATGAGGCCAAAACACAGCTCGGGTCCGGTGTGGTTGTTCTGATCAGCGTTGCAGAAGACGGCAAGGCTGCCATCGTGACGGCTGTCACGCAGGATCTGACCGACAAGGTCAGCGCCGTGGATCTGGTGCGGATCGGATCGGAAGCCCTTGGGGGCCGCGGCGGTGGCGGACGGCCCGACATGGCGCAGGCCGGTGGACCGGAGGGTGCCAAGGCCGATCAGGCCATTGCCGCGATCGAGGCTCATCTGGCCGGGCTCTGACGCTCCTTCCAGTTTTGAAGATTGAAAAGGGCGGCTCCATTGGGGTCGCCCTTGTGTGTTCAGGGCGTTTGCTCATTCCGGGGGCAGGGAGCTTGCGAGTTCTGGCTGTCAGCAAGTGATGACCGAAAGACCTGTGGTTCCCCGGTCCCGGTTCGCGCTTTCGCTTGGCCATCCTTGAAGATGAGGCCTGCGGTGCATCAACCCAGTCATGATCCTTTCTCCCCTATGCACAGCTTCGTGCGACGGAAGAAGGGCTGTCGATGTGCAGGGCTTTGTCGTAGCCTGTCTTTCCGCTATTCATGAAAAAGCGAGCAAATTCAAAAACGGGGGGCTTGGTGTCCGGCCAGGAATTCAAACGAGCGCTCTATGAGGTGCTTGAGGACACAGGCAAACGGCGCATCGGCGCGCGCGTGCTCAAGCAGCTTCTGATCGCGCTGATCCTGTTGAACATCCTGTTTGCGGTGTTGGAAACCGTGCCGGAAATTCGCGATCTCTTCAGCAGCCAGTTGCGCTTCGTTCAATTCGCTAGCGGCTTTATCTTTCTGACCGAATATATCATGCGTCTTTACGTGGCCGATCTGCACCCGCCACTGCGCCGCTACGGGCCTGTGTTTTCCAGGCTGCGCTATGCCATCCAGCCGGACGCGATCATCGATCTGATCGGGGCCCTGCCGCTGTTGTTCGTGTTGTTTCTGCCCAATCAGGCAGTCACGATGGTCATCGTCCTGCGGCTGCTGCGCTTCCTGAAGCTTGCGCGCTATTCGCCCGCCTTGCGGTCGCTGATTTCCGCTGTCGGCAACGAGCGCCGGGCGTTGCTCGGGTCGAGCATGATCATCTTCGGCGTGATCCTGCTGTCGGCCACCGTGATGTATCTGATCGAAAAGGACGACCAGCCGGAAAAGTTTCGCAGCATTCTGCATGGGATCTACTGGGCAATCACCACGGTAACAACCGTCGGCTATGGTGATGTCGTGCCTGTCAGCAATCTCGGCAAGATGGTGGCGGGCATCGTCATGCTGATGGGCTACGGGCTCATCGCCTTGCCGGTTGGTATCATTGCCTCGGCCTTTGCCCGTGAAATCCATAGCCGTGATTTTGTCGTTACCTGGTCCATGGTTGCCCGGGTGCCGCTGTTTGAAGATCTGAAGGCAACCGAGATCGCCGAAGTGTCCAAGCTTCTGCAGTCGCTCCGGGTACAGAAGGGCGGCACCATTGCCGACAAGGGTGATGTTGCCGACAAGATGTATTTCATCGCCGACGGCGAGGTTGAAATTCGCTTGCAGCACGACACGGTCTTTTTGGGAGAGGGCAGCTTCTTCGGCGAACTGGCATTGATCAACCAGACACCGCGGACCGCGAAGGTGGTGGCCTACAAGGATTGTCAGCTTCTGGTGCTTGAGGCTGAAGCCTTGAAGCACCTGATGGACAAGGACGAGAAGCTGGCCAAGAAGATCATGGATGAAGCGCGCGACCGTGTGGCCGCGGGCAAGCGCGTGCTGGGCGAACTGGCGGAAGAGGAATTGCAGCAGGCGGGCGTGTTTGCCTCTTCCGAGCAAATGGACCAGGAGCCTGAACTCTTTGAAAAGGACAGCACGCCGCAAGACGACGACGATACAGACGAGCCAGACAGCGAAGAGGAGCGCCTGAAAGACGCTTCCACTTCAGAAAAGGAACCGGAGCGTTAGACCTGTCAGTAGGGTGTCAGGCCAGGGGGCACCTGGGCATACAGCGGGTCGCCCTGCCAGAAGACATCCGTCGGTCCGACGGCGAAATCGATCAGGTTCCACCGGTTGAACTGGTAGCGCAGCAGCGCATAGGTGACGAGACCGTCCATATATTCGGCCTGCGAAGCAAAGGTCGTGCGGTACGGGTCAATAACGCCGCCTCCCGGCCGTTGCGGAGAAACCTGAACGAAGGCCCAGCCATATCCCGAGCGCATCCAGTTGACCACGAATTCGACCGGCGGACCGACCCTTGCTTCCATCATCGGGCGCACAGCGTCGAGTATGTTCTTGCGTTCGCTTGTGCCGCGCGCAGGTTCATGGACGGTTTGTGCCGATGCTGCCAAACTGGCGCACATCAAGAGAAGAGTGCTCAAGAAAACAATCGCAACTTTCTGAAATTTCATCAAAAAATCCCCTTCTTCAGAAAATGATTCAATGGTGTCTTGCCACCTTTGCCAAGGTGCCGTGGGTGCAACGGCAAGTATCAAGACTAACATGAGTGGCTGGTATTGCCTTCGGGTCTGGAGCGGCGTCCACTGTGCGGTCGTCAGGGGCTGGCGGGTTCGGTCTGACTGAAACTGCTGCGCTCCCGAAACATCCGCAGCCATGAGGACAGCCTGGGCGCTGAGCGCAGCAGGAACCCGCCTTCATCGGTCGTTTCGAACAGGGCCAACATGGGGGCGGCATGGCAGTCGGCAAGCGTTAGCTGGTCTCCCAACAGAAATCCGTCATCGGCGGCAAGTGTTTCCAGCGCGTGGATTATCCTCCGGGCTGGGCCAAGCGCCGAAGCAATCTTGACCTCATCTGCCGACGCACCTTCGCGCGGCTTTGATACCCGTTCCACATAGATGTCCCAAACCAGGGTCTTGTAGGCGTAATTGTCGAGGATGGAGAGAAACTGAGCCATCCGTGCCCGCGGTTGAGGAGAACCGGGCTGGAGTGGCGGCCCGTCGAAGGCCTCGTCGATATAGCGCAGGATGGCCGCCGTTTCGTACAGCGTGAAATCACCATGCTTCAGCGCCGGGATCTTGCCGAACGGCTGCAGCTCGAGATAGCTCGCCGGTGGCCCGCCAGCGGCAAAGACGTCAATCGGGCGAAGCTCATGGGCGACGCCCTTTTCTATGAGCGCCAGACGGGTGGAGCGCACATAAACCGAATAGTCGGCGCCATAGAGTTCGATCATCGTGAGCCTCCGTTCAGACGGTCAAGGCGCAGCCTGTGGCGGGTGTCGGTCATACGCCAGAGGCTGCCGAAGGTGGCGCCAAGGACGCCGAGGCCAGTCGCGCCGCCCAGAAGGAACATGATCATGAGCTGGTATTTCACCGCTTCGCGCGGATCGACACCGGACAGGATCTGGCCCGTCATCATGCCGGGCAGGGACACCACACCGGTGGCAGCCATGGCATTGATGATCGGCGTGAAGCCGGCCCGCAGGGCCTGCCGGGCGAAAGGCCGTGTCGCTTCCCAGCGGGTTCGCCCCAGAAGCAACTGGGCTTCAACCTCCCGGCGGCCACGGGCAAGTGAGGTGTGCAGCGTGTCGAGGCCGAGGCTGACACCGGTCATGGTGTTGCCGAGCACCATGCCGAAAAGCGGCAGCGCATATTGCGGCAACCAGACAGGATCGGGCCGGATGAGGCCTGCCAGCGCGTAGACGGTGACCAGGGTCCCTGCGACCAGCATGGCCGCAGCGCCAAGGCCGGGACCCCAGAGGCCCGATAGACGCCGGTCCTGCCGGGCCCAGATCTCACGCGCGGCAAAGGCAAGCATCACCCCAGCGGCCAGCAGCGTCCACAGCAGGGATCCGGCAAAGAAAATCGCCTTCAGCACAAGCCCCACCAGAATCAACTGCACGCTCATGCGCAGCGCCGAGACAATGAGCGTGCGGGTGAGGCCGAGATCCAGAACGATGGAAAACACCGCGTTCAGAAGCAGGAACACCGAGGCTGCCACGAGGTCCCAGTAACTGAGGGCGAGATAGCCAGTCACGCGGTGGCCTCCTCACAGGGGGCGGCCGACAAGCGGCCTTTGTCCATGATGAAGTGCCGTGCGCCAAGACGCTCCGGCTGACCGGGATCGTGACTGACGATCAGAAGCGCGCGATTGGCCTCAAGCTGCTTTTTCAGGAGCGTTTCGACCAGCGTGACGGAAGGCGGGTCGAGGGCGGACGTCGGTTCGTCCAGAAGCAGGACCTGCGGTGCGGCCTGGAGCGCGCGCACAAGGGCAAGGCGCTGGCGCTCGCCGGTTGAAAGGCGGGCAATTTCCCATGAGCGTGCATCGGCAAGGCCGACCTGCTGCAGGAGGCCAGAAAGGTCCGCGGTTTCAGCAAAATGATCCTGAACGCGGTCTGCCCACCAGCCGCTTTCGGCTGGCACATATGCAATCTTGCGGCGCCACTCCGGCGCCAGCATGGATTCTCGTTCCCTGCCATCCAGAGCGACATGCCCGGAGCTTTCATCAAGATCGGTAATGGCCCTGAGAAACAACGATTTTCCGGCGCCGGACGGACCTGAAATCGCCACGGCTTCCCCTGCTTGCAACGTCAGGTCAATGGGGCCGATCAGAGGTGTCTTCAATTCACGGATTGTCAGCACCCGTCCTCTCCTCTGGCTACCGGCCAGGCGAGTCTAGCGCGGGCAGGGGACGGGGACAATCGGTTGATTGCCTTTGGGCCGGAACGCAAAACACCGCGGACACTGTCCGCGGTGTTGTTTTTTCAATCCTTGATGGCAGTGCTTCAGCTTGCAGCCATGGCCTTTGCAAGGTTCTCGTCGATCTTGTCGAGAAACCCGGTGGTGGTGAGCCAGGCCTGATCCGGACCGACGAGCAGGGCCAGATCCTTGGTCATGTGGCCCGATTCCACCGTGTCGATGCAGACCTTTTCCAGCGTGTGCGCGAAACGGGCAAGTTCCTGGTTGTCATCGAGCTTGGCTCGGTGTGCGAGGCCGCGGGTCCAGGCGAAGATCGAGGCAATCGAGTTGGTCGAGGTGCTTTCGCCCTTCTCGTGCTGGCGATAGTGACGTGTGACCGTGCCGTGGGCGGCTTCCGCTTCCACCGTCTTGCCGTCCGGTGTCATCAGCACGGACGTCATCAGGCCGAGCGAGCCGAAGCCCTGGGCAACGGTGTCGGACTGGACATCGCCGTCGTAGTTCTTGCAGGCCCAGACGTAACCGCCCGACCACTTGAGCGACGAGGCGACCATGTCGTCGATCAGCCGGTGTTCGTACCAGATGCCGGCTTCCGCATACTGGTCCTTGAACTCGGCTTCGAAGATCTCCTGGAACAGGTCCTTGAAGCGGCCGTCGTAGGCTTTCAGGATCGTGTTCTTGGTGGAAAGGTAGCAGGGCACTTTTCTCATGAGCGCGTAGTTCAGCGACGCGCGGGCGAAATCACGGATCGAGTCGTCGAGGTTATACATCGCCATGGCAACGCCGGCGGACGGTGCGTCATAGACCTCGTGTTCGATCACCTGGCCGTCGTCACCGGTGAAGGTGATGGTCAGCTTGCCCTTGCCGGGGAAGCGGAAGTCGGTGGCGCGGTACTGGTCGCCGAACGCATGGCGGCCAACGATGATCGGCTGGGTCCAGCCCGGCACCAGGCGCGGCACGTTCTGCATGATGATCGGCTCGCGGAAGATCACGCCGCCAAGGATGTTGCGGATCGTGCCGTTGGGCGACCGGTACATGCGCTTCAGGCCGAATTCCTCAACTCGGGCTTCGTCCGGCGTGATGGTGGCGCATTTGACGCCGACGCCATGTTCCTTGATGGCGTTGGCCGCATCGACCGTGATCTGATCATCGGTCTCGTCGCGTTTCTGGATCGACAGATCATAGTAGAGCAGATCGATGTCGAGATAGGGATGGATCAGCTTGTCCTTGATGAAGGCCCAGATGATCCGGGTCATCTCGTCGCCGTCAAGCTCGACGACCGGATTGTCGACTTTGATCTTTGCCATGGAGCGCATTGCCTCGCGTGTCTGGAAGTGGGGAAGGCGAAACGGAAATCTCTACGATAGATGTTGTATCGGATTTCTATTGTGTGCGCTTGTATACAATGCTGCGCTGCGAGACAAGGTGGTTAGTTAGATGTTTAATTTAATTCCGTATCCCACTTAGTATAGGTTGAATGCGGTTACGCTATGGATGGTAATTGTCGGGGGGTGTCGATTTTCGACAAGTTATTTAATAGGTCTTTGGCGGCACTTATTCGGGAAGTGTCCGATTTGTCTGGCTTTCTTCTGCATGTTTCTTCCCAAGGATCAGGATAACCTTCCTCAGACAAGAATACAGCGGTTGCCGCCAGCTCCAATACAACTGCATCCGCTTCCGCAGCAATTTGAGCAAACTCCCGACGATTTTCGGGGCCGGTAGCTTCGGTGGCTACTGTAAAAATAGAATAACTACCGCCCCAGCTGGTGGGTTTTTCGATTTCATTAAGATCGCCAAATAAATTGGCTAAACCCGCTGCATTCGCGAGGTTTTCACTATATGGACCGTAATGTTTGTAAATAAAGTCAAAATGATCTTCCAATCCAACTTGGCTAAGAAGATAGGCAATTTTTTGAAGCCGAGTTCGACCAACAATTCGGCCTCCGGAGTCAGCGACGATTGCAGCTACTTTAGTTGTGTCGCTCAGCGCCATGCTCTAACCTCCTCCTCGATGATTGTATTGACAATATTCTCAGCTTCGACGTCGTCATCTGAACGATAAGCTCGCAAAAGCTTAAATTCTTCAAGACTGGAAACGACACTCGAGCGTTTCTTTAAGTCAATATGACTATCTCCATCAGTACGTATATTGATTCTGCCCACGGCGCCAACGTGATCTTTATATGGAGATCGTTTCGCTTCATCTAGCAAAATTCGTGGAATCTCTTTACTATTAGATTTATTCCACTCAGTTAATTTTTCGTTTACCTTCGCGCAGCATTTTTCAATCTTAAGATATTCTTCTGGATTTCCTGTGCACTCAGGATCAAAGCTGTGACTTACAATGGCTCGAATATCTTGACACTTATATAGCTTTCGCTCACGCAAACGGGTTGCAAACTCAGAAATCAGTTTATCAGTCGCATCAATCAAAACCGAAAGTGCGCCTAAAACGATGGTGTCGTCCAAACAAAGGGCAATATCCAAATTGCTAGGGTTAAGTGCAAATCTAATTAATGGGTGATTTTCAGGTAATCCTGTCTTTTTAATGCCTCCATTTTGAGCCAGTTCAACAATTCGAACTACCAACTCAACAAAAATCTTTTCTGCTGATCTCGTAGCTTTATGGAAATAAACGGTTGGATATAATTGAAAAAGTCCAAGCACATAGGCTTCAGCAGCGTGAATTGCTTTTGGGCCAATTACAAACGTTTCCACTGAGCCTGTTTTCGCATCATCTACCCCGGTTGGAAGTGAAGCAATCTCGAGATTTGCGATTAGCCAATTAAAGTCAATTGCTGCGTGCTCAGATCCAGTCATTAGCCTGTCTCTGCGCATATAGTCTAGTCTATCTGCATCAAATTGGCTCGAGACCACGGCATTATGTACGGTGACTTTACCTTCCTTTTTTATAACATCCGCAACATCTACCGCGAAACCGCTCCCCATTTCATTCAAGACATCAGCCACTTCACCTTCGCGAATGATCAAATCACTAACGTGTTCATGATCAGCAAGCTTCAAATTCAGCCTTTTGCCAATAGTTTCGAAAGCGTGGCTAAAAGGGCCATGCCCGAGGTCATGAACAAGCGCAGCTGCCAGGGCAACGTTCTCACGAGACTCCGAGCGATTTCCGCTTCTGCGAATTACCTCAATTAGATGGCGTGCTGTGTGAAAGACACCAACGCTATGAGCAAAACGAGAATGGCACGCACCAGGATAGACAAGCTCAGAGAAACCAAGTTGCTTTATCCTGCGCAGCCGCTGAAAGGGCCTAGTTTGAATCACTTTCCAAAGTGTTCGCTCCAGTTCGATTTCAGTCTTAAACTCGATAAGGTTGTGTAGAGGGTCACGGATTCTCTGTGTCGTCATCTCGTAAAAATTAAGAGATTCGGGCTGTTTCCACCATAGGTAAGTACGCCGAATTTTGTAGATATTTGAATTTTTTTGCAAAAATTTGGGCTTCGAAGCCGAAGGGGATTCCTCCGAGCCACTTGTTTGTGAAACTCTCTCTAGGGTTGCATGATTTTGCATGAGAACAAAGATAGAACATTTGTTTGGAGATGTCCAGAAAAGGGCTCAGTTTGTAATCACAATTTTTCTATATGCGACCTGATGTGCTCCGCATACGGTGCGACGATATCCGCTACGGTTACGTTTTGAAGTTCTGTCTTGAATGTCTCCCGCGCTGCCTCCAGCGCCGACGAGGTGGCCAGGTTGGCAGCCTGTTCCAGCAGGCAGCTGGGGGCGTCAGCGGACTGGCCGACGGCAAAGAGCTGCGGTGAGCCGAGGGCGGCATAGACCTCGGCCAGCGAGATGCTGTCCAGGCTCCTGGAAAGCACCCAACCGCCGCCATGCCCCTTGGTGGCGCCAACGAAACCGGCATCGCGCAACCCCGCCATGGTGCGCCGGACGAGGGAAGGGTTGGTGTTGAGCATCTTCCCGATCTGGTCGGAGGTTACGGGGTCTTCTGTCTGGTCCAGATGCAGGAGCACGTGAAGCACGCGGGGCAATCGGCTGTCAGTTCGCATCAATGTCTCCGTTTGGAAAACCTTATGCCGGATTCGGTTACGTGACAATTCGAGGTACATGAGATTGACGTGCGCTGTTTTGTGACTTTAAAAGTAACAAAATTGAATTCACGCGCACTCAGGAGTTCCGGATGTCCCTTTTGTTCCTCGGCGCGGCCGGGGGAAGGCCCAATCGCTGGGCGGCGCTCGTTGCGCTCTACCTTGCCATGTTCATGAATATTCTCGATGTAACGGTGGTGAATCTGGCGCTGCCGTCAATCCGGCAGGGGCTCGGGGCCACGGATACCCAGCTGGAATGGGTGCTGGTCGTCTACGTGCTGGCCTTTGCCGCCGGTCTGCTGCCCTTCGGCCGTTTCGGGGATGTTGCCGGCAGGGGGCGCATGTTCCGCTGGGGTGTTGCCGGGTTTACCGTCAGTTCTCTGGCGTGCGGATTGGCACCCGACATCACCTTCCTGATCGCCAGCCGGGCGTTGCAGGGGCTTTGTGCGGCGATGATGGTGCCTCAGGTGCTTGCTATCGTTCACGTGATCTTCCCGGCCGAGGAAAAAGGCAAGGCCATCGGTCTCTTCGGCTCCGTCAGCGCCCTTGGGGCCGTGGCGGGTCCGCTGCTCGGTGGAGCAATCGTGGCTGCAGACGTCTTCGGGCTGGGCTGGCGGCCCATCTTCCTGATCAATCTGCCTGTCGGGCTGATTTCTCTTGCCGGCGCACTTCGCTTTTTGCCGCAACTTGAAACCGAAAGCCGGGTGACGCCGGACTGGGCCGGGACTTTTTTCTTTGTTGTCGCAGTGCTGGCGCTGGTTTTTCCTCTTGTGGAAGGCAGGCAATTCGGCTGGCCGGTCTGGTGTTTTGCCCTGATGGGTCTGAGCGCTGTTCTGGCCGTGCTGTTCTACAGGTTGCAGCGTCGCAAGGCGCGTCTCGGCCGGGCCCAGCTGCTGCCGGTCGTTTTGACGAGGGATCGGGTGTTTGTTGCCGGTGTCGCGTTTGTCGCGCTGTTCTTTTCCAGCCTTGCCGGACTGTTCTTCATGATGGCGCTCTTCCTGCAGGCGGGCCTAGGATTGTCACCGATGATGGCCGGGTTCATCCTGGCGCCGCATCCGGTGGGTGTCATTCTCGCCTCCACGCTGACAGGCCGTTTTGGCACAAGGTATCAGGCAGCACGGATCAGCCTTGCCATGCTGGCGGTTTTTTGCGGATTGTTTGCGGCGCGACTGCTAATTTCCCAAGGCACCCCCGCAAGCCTGCTGGTGGTGCCGTTCCTGATTGTCGGTCTTGGAACAGGGGCCACCATTCCAGCGTTGTTCCAGCTCGTGCTGTCGCGTGTTTCCGGACCGGATGCCGGTGCGGGGTCCGGGGTTTTGCAGGCCTTTCAACAAATCGGTATGGCACTTGGTATCGCGGTGCAGGGCCAGATCTTCTTTCATGGCCTGGCAGGGGTGCGCAGTGAGGCACTGTATCGGGAGGCGGCTGCTTCTACGCTGCTTTATCCGGTTGGTGTGTGTTGTGTGCTCACACTGCTCGCTGTTGGTCTTGCTTGTAAAGTCAGCAACAGATGAGCCGCGTCTTCAAAGCTGCTGCAAGCGAACGGTCCAGTCCGCTCCGGCAGGGGCGTTGAGCCCGGAGACAAACTCACGGGCGATCAATCGGCTCCATCTACCCCTGTAATGATCGTAGCTGCGACCAGCGCTCCAGGAATCGTGTTGGGTCTTTCCGGTCATGTCCTCCGTCTCCCGCCCAGGATTGTTCCCCCTGCCCAAAAGAGTGCCTGTGAATGTGCATTTGTAGAACGGCAATCGGTCTCATCGACCGATTGAGACCCTCTGTCGTCTGGTGGATTGCCGGCCTTTCCCGTGACAGGTCACTGGGAAAGGCCCTGTTGCCGTGTGTCAGCCCGAAGTCAATCCGGATTTCAGCTTCACGAGGACCCTGACGACAGCGGCGGGGTCGCGGCGGTCGGCTTCCGGGTCATGATAGGTAAGCACGACGGTCGCCCCGGGAACGTCGAAGCGTGAGGCCGGGTTCTCCAGGTCTGAGCTTTGCTGCTGGTGCAGGTTGAGCGCGGTGATGCCGAAAAGGGTCGCGCATTCGCAGACCGTCGTTCGCTGGTTCTCATAGGTATCCCGGGCAATGGCCTCGTAGCCACCTGCCTTGAGCGTGGTGATCGTCGGGACGGTGCCCCGGGCAGGGTCAGCGGACTTCAAGGGCAGGGCCTGTTTGGTGATTGACGAGGGGATTTGCAGCAGACGTCGGATCGTGAACCGGACTTCCGACATCGGGCAGGGCACGATATGCGGATAACAGTCGTGATAATAGGCATTGACCAGAGAGGCGCGCAGGTTCTGCTCGCTCAGCCAGCTTGCCCCCATGCCTGAGTAATGCCGTTTGCCGAGCATGTCCTGGCCCATGTACATGGCGTTGAGCCCCTGCCAAAATCCGTCGGGCGCCCAGTCCAGGTAATCGTTCTTGTTCCTGAAGTACATGTAGTCGCCCGGGATCGGCGGATCCTGCAGCGATGCCTTGTTGGCCATGAACTCTGTTGCCGGATTGTCTGTCCAGGGGCCGACCAGCATGGTGCCGAACTGGTTTGCGATTTCTCTGAACCGCTCGGAGCCGAGCCCGTTCAGAAGGCCCCAGAAGACAGTCAACTGAAAAGCTCCCGCGCATTCGCCGCGGAAGGGCAGCGTGTGCCCTTGTTTTGGCTGGATGGCGTCCAGGGCGTCTTCGTTGACAGACTGCTGCCAGTCAGCGTCGGTGCCACCCGGCGTTTCGAACGCCCAGTATCTGGAAACGCGGCTATCGTCCGTCGTCCCCAACCTTGCTTCCGGTCCGGTCGAAGGGTCGTAATAATCGCAGTCGTATAGCCCGGAGGTGAGGGCTGTCATCGAAGCGACGGCCCCGACCCGGAACAGTAGATTTTCCCAGAAATGCTGGAGCGAGGGAAATTCGAGCGGCTGGGTTTGTGCGGCCGAAGCGGAAATGATCTCGTCAGCCAGTCGGCCCTCGATCGTTTCCTTGTGCTCGTCTCCGGCAAGGTCCGTCAGATCAAGCTTCAACTGCGCGGTGTCGCGTATCATGTGTCCTTCAATTAGAAGGCCATGTTTCACAAGTGTCTGTATCGTCATGTTTGCCCCATCAATAGCCCTGCACCTTTTTGGTGCTTTTTTAAAATATGCAGCTATTGATTTAAATTTGGTGATTTGTCGGACAAATTTATCCGTGTCTTGGGGCTTAAACCGTAGAGAAACCGGCCAGATGAGGCTTCAGGTTCAAGAGATGCAGATCGGTTCCCGACCGGCGGGCATGGCTGGCGGATTTGCCGAGAAGCGTGCCGACCAGATGCCGTGCATGCGGGCGCGTTGCTTTTGCGGCAAGCGCGGACAGGCGCAGCAATTCGGCGTCATAATAACGTTCGCCGGAGCGGCGCGTGAATCTGCGCACTTCTATGAGCCTGTTGACGGCGGTTTCGAGGTCGCCCCGGTGGAGCTGTGCTTCCGCAATCCAGGCTTCCGTATAGGGCCGGGCAAGCACCGCGCCTGTTTCGAGGTAGGCTTTCAGGCCGTCCAGCATTCTTTCCAGTCCGGAAGGATTGCCCGACGTGACCTGGGCCCGGCCGAGGTTTATGTCGGCTTGTGCCAGTTGCTGGGCAAAACCTTGCTCGCGGCTGAGAGCGGCCGCCGCCAGTGCGTGGTGCTCGGCTTCTGCGGAATTTCCCAGGAAATTGTGGGTGGTTGACAGAAAACAGCTGCTGAAAGCCTGGCAGAACGCATGATCGGACAGGAGGGCGGCTGTTTCCAGCGACAGCGCGTTGTTCTGCATGTCGTCCGGGCGGTCCATCAGGGCGTAGCACCAATTCAGATAAGACCGTGCCAATATGCCAAGATCCAGACTGTATTTGGTGATCATCTCGTCGAAATCAGCCGCCAAAGCAGCTTCGACCGAGCTCAACAAAAGCTTTTCGGCCCTCGCCAGATCGCCAACGTAGAAGGCTCCGACACCGGTCATATAGAGGCCGGCCGAAATTTCCAGATCGTTCTGTCTCGCCCGCGCAATCCGCAGAAAATCCGCGCTGAGCGTTTTGGCGAAGTCAAGGTCGGCCTTGACGATATGTGCGCCCCACAGGCCCCAGAGCATTTGCAGAATTTCAGGCGAGCCGGTGTCGCTCACCGTGAGCTGGCGCGCGCGGGCGTAAACCTCCTGAACTTCGCTGGAGGCAAAACCGTGATTGGTGATCAACTGGGGGCCGAGCAGCAGCAGGAAGCGGCTGACAGCGATATCTCTCTCCGCCTCGTCACCGATATCCTGTGCCAATTCCAGAGCCTTCTGAAAGTAGCGTCCCGCCTCCCGATGTGCAGCAACGCGAACGGCTTCGATGCCGGCAACCTCCAGATAGTCGAGCGCGGCCGGGACGTTGCCGGCGTGCTGAAAATGGCGGGCAATGACTTCTGGGGCAGCCGGTGGATAGCGCTCCGAGGTTTCGGTCAGCGCTTCGGCGATACGTGCGTGATACCGGCTGCGCGCACCGGGTTCTATGGATTGATAGGCCAGATCCTGAACCAGGCTGTGCTTGAACTCGAACAGCCCATGCTGGGGCGTGCCGACCGGGTAAATCAGGTTGGAGCGCTGAAAGGCCTCCAGCTGGATGGCCAACTCGTCTTCGAGCACTCCGGTAACGGCCGAAAGCAGAGAGATGTTGAATTCGCGTCCGATGACAGCGGCCAGGTGCAGCATGTCCCTATTGCCGCCGAGATGCGACAACCGCGCTGCGAGCGTTTCCCGCAAGGATGCTGGAATAAGATTTTCCGGCCCCCGTTCGAAGAAATGGCTGCCGCGTTCGGCGGCGATATTCATCAGCTCTTCCAGAAACAGGGGAATGCCGTCGCTCCTGTGGACGATGGTATCGAACTGAGCATCCGTCATGTCGGACGGCCGGAGCAAGTCGGCCAATGCCCTTGCCTCGGCCTCTGGCAAATTATCCAGCCGGCACATGGCGTCGGCTGAACCTGGAAGTTTTTCCGGTCCGGTTCCGGCGCGTGTGCTGACCAGGGAGAGGACACGGCTGTGGCCGAGGGCGCCCGGAAGCGCGTCAATCAGCTTCAGCGTGCTTGGGTCCATCCAGTGCGCATCCTCGAAAACGAGAATGACCGGATTGACGTCCGAAAGCCGCCTGAAACAGGCGATGAGCGTCTCGACGGGATTGTCGGCTGCGACCTCCACCTGTGGAACGTGGCTTTCGATGCCGTCGCTTTTGAGAATAGCGCGCAGGTTGGCATTGTCGCGCATGGTCTCGAGCCCAAGGTCATTCAGAAAATTATGAATGACGGTGCTGAGCAATGAGGGGCTTTGCATGCCCTTGAGCCCCAGAAACGCAAACAGACCCTGGGCAACCGGAAAATAGGGTGTGCGCTTGTGGTGGGCGGATCCGAGAAAATTGAGAACCAGCGGTTGGTCCGTCTGTACTTTTTTCAGGAAGGCGCTCATCAGGCTCGACTTGCCGATGCCTGGCTCGCCTTCGATGAGGACGGTTTGCGCCAGTCCTGTCTTCGACGTCGCCCAGCTTTTTGCGAGCAGGCGCACTTCCTTCATGCGGCCCATGAAGAAACGAAGCCTCGGATCCTGGTCTCGCGGGTCGAACCGCGTAGAGGGAACGATTGCCGGCGACACCTCCCAGGCGATTTCCTCTTCGGTGCCGAGCTGAACTTTTCGCGCCATGAAGTTGCTGCGAAAGAGCGCCCGTGCATCTGCCGAGACCAGCAGGACATTTCCCGGTGCATGCTGTTCCAGTTGCGAGGCCTTGTCGTAAACCGGACCGGAAACAGCCAGGGGAGACATGTTTGGGCCGCTATCGAGAACGATGAAGCCTTCGCCGCTTGCAATGCCGCACCTCAAGCGAGCAGGGCACTTGAAACTGCTCCATTCAAAACTGCGGAGAACCTTCTGGGCCGCGAGCACCGCCCGCTCTGCATCGAGTTCGTGCGGATCGGGAACACCGAACGTCAGCACTTTCTGCCCCATTGGTAAATTTACCAGTTTGCCACCGAATTCGGAGGCTGCCACGGCGCACACCGTTGCGAAGCGGCGATCAAGCACCGCCAGCTGTTCTTCGCTCATCTGGTTGTATACGGCTGCCGGATCGTCGAAGCCGAAAACGGCAAGGCTCAATGATGCGCGGAAGGAGCCATGTGAACTATCAGGATCAGTCCATAAATCGCCGTTTCCTGAAGATTTTTCAGTATTACGGTCCGATGCTGTCTCAGTCTTTTCGGTAGAAGAGAGTTTCATTGCTACCCCGAAAATCCAAGAAAAATCCAGAATAAGAATCCGGTACTCGCGTCACTTAAACAATTTATAGTTGTTATCTCTTAACAACAAACCATAAAAGTTACCAAGAAACCAACAATGTCAAAAATACTATGCGTCAATGCGGATTTTGCGCATGGAGAGGCCATGCGCCGATTCAGTCTGGGGCTGGAAAGGCAGTCGTCGTGTCCTGCTAGCGTGCGCGCAGGCCACCGGCTCCGGAGACATGGTC
Organism: Labrenzia sp. ATLA3; assembly: GCF_057180185.1. Taxonomy (NCBI): domain Bacteria; kingdom Pseudomonadati; phylum Pseudomonadota; class Alphaproteobacteria; order Hyphomicrobiales; family Stappiaceae; genus Labrenzia; species Labrenzia sp. ATLA3. Next base: position 315,140 of record NZ_JBXUKV010000004.1, on the reverse strand, counting down.
TCCTTTGGCATTTCCCAAGATCGGAATTGCGTGCATGAGAGACGTTTGCAAAAGTCTGAGCGTCCAACACACTGTTCAAATTTTCACCCCGACTAAGGTGCGAGGTCTGAACACAAGCAGCTGAAGGGGCGTGCGTGTCTGCCGCCACTTCTCTGAGATTGGTGAGCGGCGTCAGCGGCAATCGTCTGTCGCGCGACTGCGAGAGTTGCTGGCGATCAATGAAAGCCATCGCCAGCAGGCTTCGAATGCGAATGCCTACTCGTGTACGTCTACGAGGCCCTCAAACAGGGCATTCCTGGCATCATCGGACAGGCATTCCACGGTGACCGCGTTCGTGAAGGCCTCTTTGTCGGAGGCTTCGACAGGGCTCTGCGCAAGCAAGGTCAGAATGTCGTTGCCGAGGCGAAGCAGTTCCGGGCGGACGTCCTTGATCAGGTCCGGAACGTTTTGCGGACGGGCTTCGCCGTCGTTCCACCTTTCGATCCAGCAGGTCTGAATATCCTTTGCAGCATCGATCTGCGCCTGGAAAAACAGGGTAACATTGTCGGCAGACAGGCCGTTCTCGACTGCCTTGGCACGGGCTGCCTCCAGAACCACCTTTTCTCTTGGCAGGTCCTCGACCGGCTTGTCGTTATCCGCCTTCCAGGCAGCAACCGACTGCATGAACGACAGGCGCTCGTTGATGGCGCCGAAGAGCTTTTCGGGCGCAGCCCAGCCGGGTGTGGCTGTGGCGGCGAGGAGGGATACCGCTAGAACGGTTATGGGAATCGATCTCAACATCCTCGAAGATTTTCACAAGTATCCATCCGCGACAAGTCTTAGGTTGTGATCCATGTCCGTTCAACCGAACGACCGGTCTCGGTGATCACGTCGAAGACGGCGGCGGCTGTGATCTTCAGAAGTGCGTTGTCGAGGGCCTGCTCGCGGTTTTCTGACGGGAGGTTCCTCACATTTCGTCTGTGTTGGTCTGGCGGCAAAATTGATGTGCATTGTCGCTTTCAGAGCAAATATGGCGAAAATTCGCTTGCTGTGCAGTGCCAATCCTTGCAAAAATGCCACCATGTGATGGTTTCGCCCGAACAAGCGTAAGGGCGGATGAAATGGGAACACGGTGAGGCGTACCCAACAGGGACCAAGACCGTGGCTGCCCCCGCAACTGTAAGCGAAGAGCCAAGCCCTTCAAGCCACTGGAGATATCCGGGAAGGCGGGCGGTGCAGAGACTCGCGAGCCAGGAAACCTGCCATCCAGCGGTCCCATCGGGCCGGTTTACAACATCTGCTCGCGCACGGAGGGTGCGCAAAGGAGAAACATATGCATATCGAACCGGGCATCGTCGACGGTGCCAAAATTGTGCTCAGCTACGGTACCGCAGCTGCTTCCTTCGGCCTTCTCGGCAAAATGGCGCTCGACACGATCCGCAAGAGCGGCGTTCTCAGTCTGGCCGTACGCTCCGTCATCACGACGGTTGCCGTCTTCTGCTTCTTTGAAATTCTGCCGCATTATCCGGTCGGGGTTTCCGAAGTTCACTTCATTCTGGGCTCCACCCTGTTCCTGATGTTCGGTGCCGGTCCGGCCGCTATCGGTCTGGCCGCGGGGCTTCTGCTTCAGGGTGCGTTTTTTGCACCTTTCGATTTGCCGCAGTACGGCATCAACGTCACCACGCTGCTTGTGCCGCTGTGGGCCGTCAGCCTTCTGGCCAACCGGATCATTCCGGAAAAGACCGCCTATGTTGACGTTTCCTACGCTCAGGCTCTGGCCCTTTCGACCACGTTCCAGACCGGTATCGTCGGCTGGGTTGCCTTCTGGGCATTCTACGGTCAGGGCTTTGGCGCCGAGAACATGGCGTCCGTCGGCTCCTTCGGCGTTGCTTACATGCTGGTGATCCTGGGTGAGCCGCTGGCCGACCTGGCTGTACTGGCTGCTGCCAAGACCCTGGCACCGCTGACCAAGAACCTTGCGTTTGAAAACCGTCTGCACGACGCGGCAGCCTAAGCCTCCAGGCTTCTGCTGATTTCAAACCACGAAGGGCGGCCTCGGGCCGCCCTTTTTGTTTGCCTGTGGGCCGGGCGAACCTGTCAGAGATCCGTAGCCGCTGTCGTGCGGATCTTCTTCCAGTTGGCGTCGGCCTTGGCGATATGGCCTGTTCCGGGCCGTCTCCGGGTTCCGTCAGTCGCGACATTCGGCAGGTTTCAAGGCTCTTCGTGGACGCTCGCGAGAATGTCGATAATCTGGTCGCGAAGCCAGGCATGAGGCGGATCTGAGGTCATCTTCCGGTTCCAGACCATGATAATCCGGGCCGGGTCCACGGGCATGGGAGGCAAGTAGATCTCCAGATCGGAAATGGGCGCCATCCGCCGTGCGAACTGGGTGGGCAGCAGCGCGATGAGATCCGATCCGGAAACGGCGCGGCAGACGCCGCCGAACACCGGTAGCGTCATCGCGACGCGCCGCTTTCTGCCGACGCGTGCCAATGCGGCGTCACCCATTGCGCTGCGCTGGCCTTGCGGAGAAAACAGCACATGTCCCAGGTCGCAGAAGAGATCGATAGGGATAGCCTCTCCAGGCGCAATGCCTGCGCGTTGGAGCCTCGGATGGTTCCTTCGGGCGACCACGCAAAAACTTGAGGTGAACATCTTCCTGCTTTGAACCCACTCCGGCAACGGCGCGGCAAGAATCATAGCCAGGTCGACCTGATATTCCTCAAGCGTGTTGATGTAGTTGTCCGGCACGAGATCAACCAGATGCACAAGCATTGACGGTGCGGTGTGTGCCAGATGGGCTGCAAGCCCGGGCATCAGCATCTCCGCAAAGTAATCGCTGCCGGAAATTCTGAAACTGGCCGTCGATGTTTCGGGTCTGAAGGTCTGCGGGCCTTTCAACAGGACGCTCAATGCTTCCAGATGATCGCGCAACGGCGCTTCCAGGCTTGCCGCAAACGCAGTTGGTTCGAGATGCTGTCCCTTGCGAAAGAAGAGCTCGTCCTCCAGGGCGGTGCGCAGCCTTGCAAGTGCGGCTGATACTGCAGGCTGCGATAGACCCAGTCTTTCTCCGGCTCGAACGGTGGAACCTTCCCGCAGAACGGCATCCAGGACCTTCAGGAGGTTGAGATCGAAGGTCGATAAATTCACCATGGTAATAGACTATATGAGAAATATAGATTTTTCATATAGATTCTGCCGCGATAAGCTCCCTTCCACGAAAGCGCTTTCGTTTCCCGATGTTCACTGGAGGAAACGATGTCAGATATCTTGCTGGGGCCTGACGCCATCGAATGGCTCGGGGTGACCTACCGAACCATTCTTTCCACCGGCGCGAGCGGCGGTGTCATGTCTATCGTGGATAGCGTTTCTCCACCGGGGTCCGGACCGCCGAGGCACATTCACGAGGATGCCGACGAAACCTTTGTGCTGCTGACCGGAGACTGTGAATTCTGGCTCGAAGGGGAACGGTCGGTTCGAGGGCCCGGGCAGACGATGTTCGTGCCAAAGGGCAGTGAGCACACGTTTCGCGTCGTCAGCGATCTGCCAAGCCGGCATCTCGTCATCCTGAGCCCGGGCGGTCTTGAGACCTTCTTTGAGGAGATGGCCGCGGGCCAATACAGAATTCCCGAAGACATGCCGGCCATCGAGGAAAGCGCCCGCCGGTATCACCTGACCTTAACCGGTCCACCACTCAACGTGCAGTGAGGGCATCATGAACAGCAAGTCTCTCGGAACACTCTTCCTGGCAACCGGCGTGATCTTCGCTCTCCTGGGTATGGCCTGGGGCATCCAGATGTCCGTTTCCCAGGATCACACGCTCGCACCGGCACACGGTCACCTCAACCTGATCGGGTTTGTCGCCATGGCGATATTCGGCATCTACTACACGCTGACACCGCAGGCGGCGCAGGGCTGGCTCGGCAAGATCCATTACCTCTTGGCGGTCACAGCCGTTGTCATACTGGTGCCGGGGATCACATTCGCCATTGCAGACGGTGAGGAAGGACTCGCGAAGGCCGGTTCCGTGCTGGCGATTGCCATGATGGCTCTGTTTCTGATTATCGTCCTGCGGAACGGGATCGGATCAAAGGATCGTTGAAGGAGTTTCCCGGGAGGAGCAATCCTGCCGGGGGGGGGCGTTTTTCGGACCGTCAGCCAACCGTTCGTCACGCAGGCGTGCCGGCCAAATAGGCAGGCAGGTCAGCCACGCTGTCCAGAACGACATCGGCCAGGGCATTCAGGTCGTCACGTGCGCTCGTGCCGGTCAGGACGCCGATGCACAGGCCTGCACCTGCCGAACGGGCCATCTCCATGTCATGCGTGTTGTCGCCGACAACGGCAATCCGATCCGGCACAAGGCCGGTTGCCTCTGCAAAGCCGTGCACCATGCCCGGTTTCGGCTTCGGGCCAAATCCGGTGTCGTAACCGGTGACGAATGCAAAGCGAGGGGCAAGGCCGGTGCCGGCGAGAAAAGCCCTGATGGCCGCTTCACTGTCGCTGCTGGCAACACCCAGGGTGAACCCGGTTTCGCTCAGGGTCTCGACTGCCGCAGGAATGCCGGGAAGCGTTGCGGCATCGTGCATGCAGCCGACGAACACGCGGTCAAGATCTGCTGTCAAAGCGCCTTCCTGAAAGTCCGCGCCGCAGGCAATCCAAGCGGCCGCGATTTCGGCGGAGTTGCCGGCCGCAAGCAGGGAACCGGCTGCGGACTTGCCGTTTGCCAGGTCCATGCCGGTCTCTTCCAGAAGTCTGTCGGCCAGAGTTCGGTCGCCCCTGGCTGCGTAGAGCGAGGTTTCGCGATAGGCTGGCTCCCACGTCGCATCGAAATCGAGCAACGTGCCGTCCTTGTCGAACAAGATGGCCGAGATATTGCCTGTGCCGTTTTTCAAGTCCGGTCTCCCGCGGGTATCAGAATGGATCGTACTGTTACTAAGGCAGACTTTCGATCTGCAAGAGCCTTTCAGGGCCTCCTTAGTGTATGACCGTTGCGCCGCGCTCTTTCAGAAGCAGGTCAAACAGAAACGGCACGTTCATGGAGCCGAACCGGCTTGCGCGCGCGACACCTTCGTCGGAGATCTCGACAATGCCGAACATCTTGTAGAGCCGGAAAAGATAGTTCGAAGATTGGTCCAGATCGAAATCGTAGCGGGGATCCGAGAAGAACATCCGGAAGGTTTGCAGCGCCTTGATCGGGAAGCCTGAGTGATGCTCCCGCAGATTGTCGAATTTGGTGCAGAAGTCTTCCAGGGGCTCCCTGTTGCCGTCCAGTTCCTCCATCTGCATTCGCTGAGCGATGACGAAATCGGCGATGTGTTCCTTGCCGTAGTCGGTCAAGCTGCGTTCAACCAGATGTCCCTGCAGGTCTTCGGGCAACGGTTTTTCCGTGACCCTCATGTAGCCTAGGTGTTCCAGACGGGCATAAAGTTCGTTCGTGACGCTGCCAGGTCCCGTCAGGAAGACAGGTTCATGCTCGTCGTCGATCAGCTGTATGGCACCGCGCAGGGTCGAAAAATCACCATCGCTGAGCGCATGCACCAGAAAACTCGTGTCCGGCCACCATTTGGCGGATCGGGTGTCCTGTGTTGCTGAAAAGAGCGAAAACTCTTCTCCGGCCCCGTTGCGGACGCCCGGATGCTGCGTATCATTTGGAAAAGACATTTGAAATGAGCTCCTTGGCGCAAAAAAGAGGGCGGCCGGAGCCGCCCTACTTCTACCCAAGGGGGGAATTGCAAATCAACCGATAATGCCGTTGAGCGTTGCGCTCGGGCGCATGACGGCGGCCACCTTCTCCTGCGGAGCATGGTAGTAGCCGCCGGTATCGGCGGGAGACCCCTGAACGCCATTGAGTTCGGCAACGATGGTGTCCTCGTTGGCAGACAGCGCTTCGGCGATCGGTGCGAAATGCGCCTTCAGCTCGGCGTCCTTGTCCTGAGCGGCCAGGGCTTCAGCCCAGTAGAGCGCGACGTAGAAGTGGCTGCCACGGTTGTCGAGGCCGCCAACCTTACGGGACGGGGACTTGTCGTTGTCGAGCAGTTTCTCGACAGCCTTGTCGAGTGCTTCGGCCAGTACCTGGGCCTTGGCATTGTCCTTGACGGTGGCCAGGTGTTCCAGCGATGCGCCGAGGGCGCAGAACTCGCCGAGGCTGTCCCAGCGCAGGTAGTTTTCTTCCATGAGCTGCTGGACGTGCTTCGGAGCCGAGCCGCCGGCACCGGTTTCGAACAGACCGCCGCCGTTCATCAGCGGAACGATGGACAGCATCTTGGCCGAGGTGCCGACTTCCAGGATCGGGTAGAGGTCGGTCAGGTAGTCACGCAGCACGTTGCCAGTGATGGAGATTGTGTCTTCACCGCGGGCAATACGCTCGGTGGTGTATTTCGCCGCATCGGCCGGAGCCATGATCTTGAGATCAAGACCGGAGGTGTCATGTTCCGGCAGGTAGGCTTCCACCTTCTTGATCAATTCCGCATCATGGGCGCGGGCCTTGTCCAGCCAGAAGATGCCCGGCATGCCGGACAGGCGTGCACGGGTGACACCGAGCTTGACCCAGTCACGGATCGGAGCGTCCTTGGTGCGGCATGCGCGCCAGATGTCGCCGTCTTCGACAGCATGTTCGATCAGCGTGTTGCCGGCAGCATCGACAATGCGGATGGTGCCGTCAGCCGGAGCCTTGAACGTCTGCGGGTGAGAGCCGTATTCCTCGGCCTTCTGGGCCATCAGACCAACGTTCGGCACGGTGCCCATCTTGGCGGGATCGAGCGCGCCGTTTTCGCGGCAGAAGTCGATCACGGCAGAGTAGACGCCGGCATAGGAGCTGTCCGGGATCACGCATTTCGCGTCGGCTTCCTTGCCGTCAGGGCCCCAGCCCTTGCCGCCTGCGCGGATCAGTGCCGGCATGGAGGCGTCGATGATGACGTCTGACGAGACATGCAGGTTGGTGATACCCTTGTCGGAGTTCACCATGTACATGGCCGGGCCATTGTCGAGGGCGGCCTTGATGTCGGAGTTGATCTCGGCAGCCTTGTCAGCTGGCAGAGTGGCGACCTTGGCTTCAATATCACCGATACCGAGATCCGGATTGACACCAAGCTCGGCAAAGGTTGCGGCGTGCTTCTCGAAAACATCCTTCAGGAAGGCGCGGACACAAAGGCCGAAGATGATCGGGTCGGAGACCTTCATCATGGTCGCCTTCATGTGCAGGGAGAACAGGATGCCCATGTCCTTGGCATCCTGAATTTCCTTTTCCAGGAACGCGAACAGTGCCTTGGCGCTCATGTAGGTGCCGTCGATGACGTCGCCTTCATCCAGTACAAAGTCGCCCTTGAGAACCGTTGTTGCCCCGTCCTTGCCGACGAATTCGATCTTCGCCTTGCCTGCGGAAGCGGCGGAAACGGTCACCGACTTTTCATTGGCGAAGAAGTCGTTCCCGTCCATGGTGGCGACGTGGGTCTTGGAGGAGGGCAGCCATTCACCCATGCGATGCGGGTTCTTCTTGGCGTATTCCTTGACCGCTTTCGGTGCGCGGCGGTCGGAGTTGCCTTCGCGCAGCACCGGGTTCACGGCAGAGCCCTTGATCGCGTCATACTTGGCCTTGACGGTCTTTTCCTCGTCCGTTTTCGGCTCGGCCGTATAATCGGGAAGCTTGTAGCCCTGGGCCTGCAGTTCCTTGATGGCGGCGTTCAGCTGCGGCTGGGAAGCGGAGATGTTCGGCAGCTTGATGACATTGGCATCCGGCTGCTTGACCAGATCGCCGAGGACCGCAAGATCGTCGGACTGCTTTTGCTCGTCCGTCAGATACTCCGGGAAGTTCGCCAGAATACGGCCTGCGAGGGAGATATCCTTGGTACCGACGGTCAATCCGGCTGCCTTGGTGAAGGAGCGGATGATCGGCAGGAACGAGGCGCTGGCCAGTTCCGGTGCTTCGTCGACCTTGGTGTAGATAATGTCGGCCATGACAGTCACATTTCCTAGCGTTCGAACTATGGTCAAAGGAGAGGCGCGGGACCGCTCCCGATGAATTTCGACATGCGTATACAATTGTACGCAATCAATTGAAAGCCCTCCGGAAGGTGAAGGGTCTGACGTTTGCAGGTGTTCTAGCAAAGCCTCTGGAAAAGGCAATCGGGGAGGGGAAATCCGACCCTGTCACAGCAGGCGTGACTGACCTGTGGCTGAAACGAAAAACGGGCTGATTGAAATGGAAATGCTCGCAAAGCAGCTTCCCAATCCGCCGAAGAAACGCTAAATCCCCGCCTCATGAGCAAGAATGCACACATCCGAGACGAAGCGCGCGCGGTGAAGGCAAAGCCGCCGGCGGTGATCCTTTGCGAGCCGCAGCTCGGCGAGAATATCGGTACGGCGGCACGCGCCATGGCCAATTTCGGTCTGGTGGATCTGCGGATCGTCAATCCACGTGACGGCTGGCCGAGTGAAAAGGCGAGGGCAGCGGCAAGCCGAGCGGATCATGTCATCGACAAGGTGCAGGTTTTCGACAGCGTCGAGGCGGCCATTGCCGATCTGCAATTCGTTTTTGCCACCACCGCCCGTTCTCGTGAAGTGCCCAAGCCGGTACGCGGACCGGACGAAGCTGCCCAAAAATCCGTTGAACTGGGCACGAACGGCAATGCCACCGGCTATCTGTTCGGCCGCGAGCGCTGGGGCCTCAACAATGAGGAAGTGGCGCTGGCCGACGAGATCGTGACGCTGCCGGTTGATCCGGATTTTGCTTCGCTGAACATTGCACAGGCCGTGCTTGTGTGCGCCTATGAGTGGCGCAAGACCGCGACAGCCGGTGCGTTGCCCTTCATCTTGTCGGAAGAGGTTCATCCGCCGGCGAAGAAGGACGATGTGTTGCGCTTCTTCGAGCATCTGGAAAGCGCGCTCGACAAGGCCACTTTCTTCCGCCCGCCGGAACGGCGGCCGCATATGGTGCGCACGTTGCGCAACATCTTCCAGAAGGCGGAGCTGACCGACCAGGAAGTGCGCGCGTTGCGCGGTGTCGTGGCTTCGCTGGAAAAACGCGAAACGCGGCCGCGCAAGGACAAGACAGGTTCAGGCAGCGAAGAATAGAGGCAGATCTTGCAGGGTTCAGGACCGGTTCTCTTTTTCGACTCAGGTCTTGGCGGGCTCACGGTGCTGCGCGAGGCGCGATACCTGTTGCCTTACGCCCCGCTTCTTTATGTCGCCGACGACGAAGCCTTTCCCATCGGCCGCTGGCCGGAAGCGGAGTTGAAGGCCCGGATCGTCTCTCTGTTCGGCAAGTTGATCGCCGAACATGACCCCAAGGCGGTCGTGATAGCCTGTAATACGGCTTTCACGCTTGCCGGAGACGCCTTGCGAGAGGCGCATCCGGATGTGCCTTTTGTCGGCACGGTTCCGGCAATCAAGCCGGCCGCAGAGCGCACGTCCTCCGGGCTGATTTCGGTTCTGGCGACACCGGGCACGGTGCGCAGAACCTACACCAGAAGCCTGATCGACAGCTTTGCCAGCCAGTGCCACGTCCGGCTTGTCGGCTCAGACCTGCTGGCGGAACTGGCCGAAAAGCACCTGCGCGGTGAAACCGTCGCCGACGATGAACTGTTGCCGGAAATCGCCGACTGTTTTCTGGAGCGGGATGGAAAACGCACGGACATCGTCGTGCTTGCCTGCACCCACTATCCGTTTCTTGCCAACCGGTTCCGCAAGATAGCGCCCTGGCCGGTCGACTGGCTGGATCCCGCCGAGGCCATTGCCCGGCAACTGGTCCGTGTTCTGGGAGAACGGGCCGCCAGGGAACCAGCTCGACATCTGCCGGACCGGGCGATCTTTACCTCCGGTTCTAAGGATCCGGGGTTGGCACGGCTACTGGCAGGGTTTGGTCTCGTGCTCGACTGAAAGACCGCAAGGGTGCGAGTGGACGTTTTACCGGGCGCCAACGATCTCGGCTTTTTTTATCCGTCGAGCGACAGCGCAACCCGGCAGGATTGCTGTGAGGAGGGGGCTTGGCTCTGTCTCAAAGGACCAGATACGCCACCGATGTTTGACGCTCGTTCTTCCAGGTGCCGCAGCGCGCAGCCTCAATCCGCCAGACTTTTCACAGCAAGGCCGTCGTCGGAGCGTTTGGCGGCGCGTTTCAGTTCCATGATCTCGTGGTTCAGCTTGTCCGGATTGAGCGTGATGCCCTTTGGCAGGCTGAGGATGGAGATGGAACATTGCAACAGCGGAAACTGCCGCGTCGTTCCAAAACGGTCCTGGGCTTCGATGAAGCCTTGTTCCCGGTGTTCTGCATCATAGAAGCTTTCCACATCCAGACGGAACGCGCGCTTCAACGACAGCATGCGGGCAGCGACATCGGTCTGGTCGATGTTCTGGAACCCGGCGAAGAAGTCGTCGCCGCCGATATGACCGTAAAAGGCTTCGGACTCAGACACATGACGCTGCAGCAACTCGCCGAACAGAATGATCGCCCTGTCGCCCTGGCGATAACCGTATGTGTCGTTGAACGGTTTGAAGTTGTCGAAGTCGAGATAACACAGGTGCCTGTCGTGGGCGCCCTTGCGTCCACTTTCGGCAATGAACCGGGAAACGGCGCCGTTGCCGGGAAGTCCGGTTAGCGGGTTCTGATCCTGCGCTTCCTGAATACGCTTTTCGTGGATGATCTTCAAAAGCGAGGTGGCGGAGAGAAAGCCCGCATAGCGAAAGTTCTCGGTGATGATGATGCCATCCGAATTGATCGAGGAGGCGAAGGTCACCAGCAGCATATCAGCATTGGAATCGATGTCCGCGATCGGGCAGGCGCGAACAAAGGAACGCAGCGGAAAATCGAGTGCGGCCTTCGCATCGTCGTCCCCGGCGGCACCAGTGTAGAGATACGCTTTCAGATCGCGTTCGTGGATCAGACCGCGCGGTTCGTTGTTCGCATCCACAACAGGAACAACACTGGCTTCCTGGTTGTGGACCACCATGTCGAGAAGATCGTTCATGGAGGCGTCAGACTGGATCGTCGGAAGCTTGATCAACTCGTTGCGGATCCGGTCGAGCTCCTCCCGGCGCTTGCGGCCGACACCCGGCGCACGCACGTGATCGTAAAAGAGCTTTGCCGACGTGCTCTCCAGGAAGGGCTTGGCAACGAAGTAGCCCTGGATCAGGTCGCAGCCGGCTTCCCGGCAAGCCTTGAACTCGCTTTCCGTTTCGACGCCTTCCGCAATCACCCTTGCGCCCAGCACGTGTGCGAGGTTGGCAACGGTGGTGACGAACAGCTTGCGCCTGGCATCGGCGTCGATCCCGTTCAGGAAGAACCGATCGATCTTGACGTAATCGGGCGACATGTCGTGCAGGAGCCGCAGTTCGGACGACCCACGCCCGAAATCGTCGAGTGCAATCAGGAAACCCAGCTGGCGCAGGTCGTTGACGGCGTGATGGGTCACGTCGGTAAAGGTTTGCTGGTGGCGTTCGGAGAACTCCAGACAGATCTGGTTTACCTGCAGGCCAGCTTCCGAGACCAGTTTGCCGAGCCGCATGCGCGGATCATCGTCATGGCCGAGGTTGCGGCCGTCCAGCTTGAAATAGAGTTTGGTGCCCTGGGCGATCTTCAAATTGCCGAAGCGTTTCATCGCCTTGACCAGCAGGTGCGCCTCCAGCTGGGGCAAATACCCCTCGGCGAATGCAAAATCGATCAGCTCGTCAGCCGACTGCGCCCCCAGAAGATCGCAATTCCGGATTTGGGCCTCATAGCCGTAAACAACGCCTGTGCCGATGTCGACGACCGGCTGCAGGGCGTAGTCGAGTTTCGTCAGAGTGTCCTTCGGCGTACGACAGAGCGAGCCGGGACCTTCCGGAACTGTCTGAAGAACTGGTTGACGATTCGCTGACATTACTAATCCTACTGCCAAGGTCCGGCTGATATGCTTTCTTTAATTTGATGGGGTCTCGAGCAAGCCGTCACACTGGTATTATTCGCTATGGTTGCAACGGCGATTGCATAGTGAAAAGCTGCAATTAAAAATCTCTAAATGTATGCATTGTTTTCCTCATTTTATGGACGTTGCGTTAAAAATTGTGGCGATGGACCTTCTCCTGATTGTTAAATGTGTCTGCTCGCGCGACAAAAGGCAGAGAATGGGTCTCTGGACTGGGGTGGATCTTTTCCGGCACGGGCCGGCCCACGCATTGACATTTGGAGGTACTGCCTGTATCTCCGCGCGGTCCGGCAAGCAATGTCTTCCGGATCTACGCACCCGTGGGCATCCGGCCGGCGCCGTCTAGCTGGGTCCCTGTCGATCTGACCTTCCTTTCGTAATGATGGGTTGAGATGATAAAGGAGGGCGCGTTTCCTTTTTAATAACAACGCGAATTCAAAGGAAACCGCGATGTCGAAGCGCCATAGCGTTAAGTACAAAATTGACCGCCGGATGGGCGAAAACATCTGGGGTCGTCCGAAGAGCCCGGCCAACAAGCGTGAATACGGCCCGGGTCAGCATGGCCAGCGCCGTAAAGGCAAGCTGTCCGACTTCGGTGTTCAGCTCCGCGCAAAGCAGAAGCTGAAAGGCTACTACGGCAACATTTCCGAAAAGCAGTTCCGCAAGGTTTATTCTGAAGCGTCCCGTATGAAGGGTGATACTTCCGAGAACCTGATCGGCCTGCTGGAGCGCCGTCTGGACGCGATCGTATACCGTGCGAAATTCGTCCCGACCGTTTTCGCAGCCCGTCAGTTCATCAACCACGGCCACGTGAAGGTGAACGGCAAGCGCGTCAATATCTCGAGCTACCAGATCCGTCCGGGTGACGTGATCGAAGTTCGTGAAAAGTCCAAGCAGCTCGCCCTCGTTCTGGAAGCAGTCCAGTCCGCAGAGCGTGACGTTCCGGATTATCTCGACGTCGACCACAGCAAGATGACCGCGACCTATTCCCGCGTTCCGAGCTTCTCTGACGTACCGTACCCGGTACAGATGGAACCGAACCTGGTGGTCGAGTTCTATTCGCGCTAATCAGCGCCGAATATGGTTTGACGGAAAGGCCCGCCTCTGGCGGGCCTTTTCTTTTTGCAGCTTCTTGTTTGTGACAGATGTCAGATGTCGTTTCGCGGTACCCGAAGAATCTGACCTGCGAAAATGACGTCTGGACTCGATAAAATGTGCTGATTGGCTTCGAAAATCGGCTGGTAGTCGCCGGTGCCATACTGGTCTTGCGCAATCTTTGTCAGCGTGTCACCCGCCTTCACCGTGTAGGGCTGCCAGCCGCCAAAACCGGGCAGGATGCGCGGTCCGAATAGTATCGGAATGACCACGGACGGACCGTTTTCATTCCCGGTGTCGTCGGCCAGGGTCAGGAACAGCCTATTCATCTGAAACTGGTTGGTGTCCGGGATATCGATGAACCCCTGGAACTGCTTGAGCCCGAGTGAACCGACCTGGGTGAAGGAGGCATATTCGTCGTGCCCTTCGGAAACGCGAATGCTCAAGGTGCCTTCGAATGCGGTCGCATTGCCCGCGATCAATATCCTTGATCCCACTAGATCAAAGGGCTGTGGCTGCTGGATGTCGAGAGTTACAGTCATATCAATACCTTCCGCATGAACAATCTCAGGTATCTTCCGCTGCCCCCAACCAGCACTTGGAAGGGTACAACGTTTTGGCGGAAAAACGATAGATGCAACTTTTCCGAAGCTTCTCCGCAGGGCGGACGCTTCCGGGTTTTGACTGGGGGCACTGGTCGCGGTGCCGCGACCAGTGCGTCCGGACGGCTATTGAACGCCGATTTCCTTGTAGTAACGGGCAGCGCCAGGATGGAACCTGGCTGTGCCGAGTGTCTGGGCGGCATATTCAGGTGACAGCGCCTTCGCCCAGGGGGCATCGGTGGTAATGCTGTCGAGGTTCTCCCAGAAGGCTTTTGTGATCCGGTAGACGAGTTCTTCGTCAAGGTCCGCGCGCACACCGATGCCGACGGCCGTGTCGTTGGAATTGACCGGGCCGTCGTTCACCTGGTTTTCGTAAAGCCCTGCGGGGATTTCTGCCCGATGGCGGAATTTGCCAAGGAACTTGTCGACCGCTTCCCCCTGGTCGTCCTCGGGGCCGATAAAGCGGACGGTTTCGGTTTCGGTGAACTGGATGAACTGCTGGCACGGGTCGATGCAGCCGTTGACATACATTTCCACCTTGCCATCCATGAACGACTGGAATCCGGTCGCCCAGTTGGCCTTGATGGCGTCGTAGTCCTCTCCGGCGACGAGACCGGTGGTTGCCTCGATCCAGCCCTTGGCAGCGTTATAGGCGCCGCCGCCCTGCGGCCCGAGGAAAACCGTGGCGCCTTCGATATCGTCCAGCACGGTGATGTCGCTGTCACCGCGCACCGCGAAGTGATACTGGCCGTAGGGAAACCACATCAGTACCTGTACATTCTTGGCGAGTTCCGGGGCTTCCGGCTCGTTCTTGTACATGGCCGCGCCCTTGCTCATCAGAATGTGGATGGTGGGCGAGATCATGTACATGTCCAGATTGCCGCGCGCGGTCTCCATCTGGTGCAGTGTTGCGGCACCTCCACCGGCAACTTCAATGGAGACATCGTCGAGCTTGTCCGTCACGATGTTGGCAAAGGTCGCCATGGTGATGGCCTGACCAAGGCTCGGCTCAATGGTCTGCATCTTGAGCGTGGTGTCTTCAGCCGAAGCGGAGCCGGCCAGAAGCAGGCCTGCAAGGGCCGTAAAGGCAAGTCGTTTCATTCCGTCCTCCCGTGGAAAAGTGCTTTTGTCATTGTATGGGATTGGGCGCGGAGGCGAGGCTCCGCTGCCGGGTTGCGTGAAAGGCGATATCCGCCAGGATCAAAACCGAAGCGGCACCGGCAATGGCGACGTGCGGAACCAAAACCAGCAGGCCAAGGCAGATGCGCAGCAGGCGCTCCCAGGGGGGCAGGCGTCCCCGGTCAAACCCGGCCAGAGCGGAGGCGATTGACCACATGGCAAGCGCGAAAGCGGCAATGATCCAGAAGAACGCGGCCCAGGAAATGCTGGCCAGATCGACCATCGTCTTGCTGTCCGGGGCGCCCGAACCGAACCAGACGAACAGCACCTGCAGCTTGTAGAGAACCGCCGGGTGGTAGACGAAGATGAAGGGGATCAGAAACCCGGCAATGCCGATGCGGGCGGCCTCGAAGCCGGTGCGGATCGGGTCGGCGCCGGCAATCGGGGCCGCGGCAAAGGCGGCGAGTGCCACCGGCGGCGTGACCGTGGACATGACGGCAAAGAAGACCACGAACATGTGCAGCGTCAGCTCGGGAATGCCAACCGCATCGATGCCGGAGGACAACGCTATGACGATGATGAAATAGGTCGCCCCCGGGGGCAGGCCCATGCCGAGCACGATGGCACCGAGCGCAACGACGATGAGCACGAGCGGCAACGGTCCACTGGCGAGCTGTGTCAGCAGCAGGGCGAGGCGGCCGGCGAAACCCGATACCTGGATCAGGCCGACGATGAGGCCGATGGCGGTGACGATGACCACGATGGAAGCTGCCATACGTCCGGCATTGACGAAGGCCTGCCAAAGGCGTTTTCGGGACCGGAATTCACGAAACAGAACCAGGGCGCAGACAATGGCTGCGACAAAGCCGTAAAATCCCGCCTTGGGCACAGAGGGCTGGCTGAACAGGAAATAGGTGAGGATGCCCAGCGGCACGACAAAGACCAGGCACTGCACCCATTCCTTGCCGGTCAACGGTGGGCGCTGCTCCCTTGGCAGAGCGCCGATGCCGAGCCGCCGGGCCTCGAAATAAACCGTCAGGAAGGTGGCGAAATAGAACATGATCGCGGGCAGGATGGCGGCCACGACAATGTAGCGGTATTCCAGCCCGATCTGCCCGGCAACGAAGAAGGCGACGACGCCCATCACCGGAGGCATGATCTGTCCGCCGGTGGAGGCGGCAGCTTCCACGGCACCGGCAAATGCAGGCTTGAAGCCGGACTTCTTGATGACCGGAATGGTCATCACACCGGTGGAAACCACGTTGGAGATGGCCGCGCCGGAAAGCGTGCCGAAGAGGGCGGAGGAGGCGACGGCTGCATGGGCGGCACCGCCGACGAGACCGCCGGTGAGCCGGTTTGCAATTTTCATCAGAAGATCGCCCGCGCCTGAGGCCATCATCACCGCGCCGAAGACGATGAAGATCAGCACGCTGCCGGAAACCACCTGCAACGGTTGGCCGAACTGGCCGCCGGTCTGGGCCCAGAAGTTCAACACCATGGCCCGCAGGCTCTGACTGAAGGTCGAGTCGGATCCGGCAAGAATGCCGGTCCAGTCGGGCAGGTGGCCGCGGATGAAGAAATAGACCACCCAGAACAGGCAGAAGGCGACGATAAAGCCGCCGAACATGCGCCACGTAAGATAGAGCGTGATGGCGGTGGCAATCGGGAACATCACGAAGTCGATCGGGCTGGCGCTGGGCAGCGCGCCGCCGTCGGTCGCGAAGATCTTCAGCATCCAGGAAACGAAGGCCGCAAGTGCAAGCAAGGTCAGCGCCCAGTTGAGCCAGCGCCCGGCCCGTCCCCGGTGCAGCGTCAGAAGGCAGATGGAAAAGGAAAAGACAATCGGCAGGCCGATGATCAATCCCGTTGGCAGCAGGAACGAGCGCTCGAAAGAGCGGTAACCGGATCCCAGCCAATGATCGCGCATGAGGGTGCGCTGGTCGCGGCGGGACAGTTCGTCAAAGCCCTGTGTGGTGGCCTCGATGAACCAGCGAACGAAATCCGTGATCGGCCCGGACGCCGCATAAGTAAGGATCACGAGAACAAAAAGCACGGCGAGACAATCGGCAATCCACTTGTCAGTGCGGGGAATGGCCGGGGCGGGGCCCGTTGCCGTGCTCACCTCAATTTCCTCCCTTTTCGGGAGAAACGTGATCCTGCGGGACAGGACCGCGATAGGCCTTCGTCAGTTCCTCCGGCACTTCCGACCCATCCTTCAGGAACGGCAGGATGCCGCGCCGGGCTGACTTGCCGCGCATGGCGGCGATGTCTGCGTCCGACCGGGTCACGCGCTGTGACATGCGCCGGCTCCAGCGGGCCAGCAGGTCGTACATCCGGGCGATCTCGGCCTCATGGCCGTCTGCCTTGGCCAGATCCTGAAATTCCTCCGGGTCGTTTTCCAGATCGAACAACATCGGTCGGAAGCCGCCTTCGGCGTGGATCAGCTTGTAGCGACCGTCGAACACCATGAAGAGACGTGCATCACGGGTGGTGACACCCAGGGATGCGCACATGGGTGTGACGGAATAGTCGTATTCGCTGATGACCGCCTCGCGCCACGCCGGCGTTTCGCCGCGCAACCAGGGCGTCAGGCTCCGGCCTTCCAGAATATGACCGGCTTCGGCCCCGCCTGCGGCTTCCAGGAAGGTCGGGGCAAGGTCGATGGCTTCCACCAGCGCGTCGCATGTGGTGCCTCTGGTGGCATCGGCCTCGCTGCGCGGATCGTAGACGATCATCGGGATCTTGACGGAAGGCTCATGGAACAGATCCTTTTCGCCAAGCCAGTGGTCGCCAAGATAGTCGCCATGGTCGGAGGTGAGCACGATCATGGTGTCTTCCATCCGACCGGTCTCTTCCAGGTAGTCCAGAAGCCTGCCGAGCTGGTCGTCGCATTGCTTGATCAGGCCCATGTAGGCGGGAATGACCTTGCGGCGCACATCGTCCTGCTGAAAGGCGGCCGCGATCTTGTTGGCCATGAACGCCGCATAGACCGGATGCGCATTTTCCCGTTCGACATCGGCGCGGATCGCGGCGGGAACATGGTTTTGCCCGTACATGTCGTGATAGGGGGCCGGGACGATATAGGGCCAATGGGGCTTGATGTAGCTGACATGTGCGCACCAGGGTGCTTTTGCCTGTTCGATGAAGTCGATGGTGCGGGTCGTCAACCAGGGCGTTTCGCTGTCTTCCTCGCGGATGTTGGCGGGCTTGTCCGCATTGTCGAACATCCAGCCAGAAGCCTTCTCGCCGTTTTCGACGCCGGCATTGGCGAAGTCCGCCCAGGGGTTCTCTCCTGCATAGCCGCGCGACTTGAGGTATTCGTTGTAAGGCGAACGTTTTTCATCATAAAAGCCGTCCGGGCCTTCACCCCAGAGCCCGTCGTCGCGCACCCAGACATCAAAGCCGCATTCGGCCTGCCGGGCGCCGATGACGCTGTCCGGCGAGAGCCCCAGCCGTGTCATGCCTTCCGCATCCACCTTCATGTGGGTCTTGCCGATCAGCCAGCAGTCCATGCCGGCCTTGCGCAGGTGGTCGCCGAGCGTGTGTTCGCCGACACGCAGCGGGAAGCCGTTCCACTGTGCCCCGTGCGAGGACGCATAACGCCCGGTGTAAAAGCTCATCCGGCTCGCGCCGCAGATGGGGGATTGCACATAGGCGTTGGTAAAACGCACGCCCTTGGCGGCGACCCGGTCAAAGTTCGGGGTGTGTAGATAGGGGTGTCCCGCGCAGCTCAGATAGTCAAAGCGGAGCTGGTCGTACATGACGAACAGGATATTCACTCAGATGTCCTCCCAAGGAGCCGCTTCTGCGGCCTTCTTGGAACGCAATCTAGCACCCTCAGGGTATATCCCTCAATTAACTCGAACTCATCGATATAACTACAGGTTATGTCGTTTTGTCTTTGGGGGCCCAGTTGCGGCCTTCCTCGCGAACGATGTCGGCAAAGGCCTGAGCTGCCGGTGTCAGCAGTCTTTCCTTGGTCCGGGTCAGAGCGATGTCCACGGTCAGCATGCTCAGGTCGATTGGCAGGGCGGTCACGGCCCAGCGTTCCTTCACCTCATCGACGATGAGCGATGGAAAGGAGCAGACGATATCGGACTGTTCGAGAACCGCCAGAATGCTGAGGATCGAATCGGAGCGGATGACGGGGGCCGGCCCCTGCAAACCGTGCATCCGGAAATAGTCCTGAAACAGCGGACGGCGGCTGCTCGGGCCGATGACGGCCCATCGTGCGGTCAGCAGGTCCTGCGGTTTAGACAGGTCCTTCAGGTGAGACTGCTGTCCGGCAAGGAAGGTCACCGACGTGGTCAGCAGAGGCTCGACGTGAAGCCCGGCCTTGGGCTGGGCGTCAGGGGCCGGTCCGATGACGAAGTCCGCTTCGCCGGATCTCAGCGCATGAAAGGCTTTCGGCGCATGGCCGCCGGTAATGTTCAGTTCAACGCCTGGAAATCGGCTCTGAAACCGTCGCAACACCGGCGGAATGATCTTGAGTGCGGCCAGCGGTGAGACCACGACGGAAATCATGCCGACATATTGCCCGCGCGACTGGGCCACGTCTTCCGTCAGCTTCTGCAGGTCGCTCTGGATCCGGCGGCAACGGTCGATGACCGTCTGACCTTCCAGCGTTGGCACGATGCCACTTGGCACCCGGTGGAAGAGGACGACACCGAGATCGCCCTCGATCTTCTTCAGCGCCTTGGTGATCGCCGGTTGAGACTTGCCAAGGGCCTTTGCGGCTGCCGCGAGGCTTCCAAGGGTCGCGACCGCATCGATCAGTTCCACATATTGGGCTTTCACGCCGAGCGCCTTCCTGTTGATTACTGGCAGGGCCGGACTGTGCCAAAGTTCGGCCGATCAAGCTACAGCCTCCCGGACCTGAGCGCGGCTTTGCGTCAGACGATCCCGCCACCGGCGCCGGAGACTTCCGGGCGGACCTCCGCCACCTTCTGCCGGTAACCGGCCGCGCGGTAGGCCGCAACGGGATTGATGGCGCCACCGTTTTCCAGTCTTGCCATGGCCAGGATCGGCTCCACGTCGGTTCGGAACGCAGTTTTCAGCGTTGTTGTCGCCATCAGGGCGTCGTTGCTGTCCTGAAAACCGTCCAGCGCTGACCGGTCGACCAGCAGGGCCTGCGCGTAGGCGCGCTGAACTTCCATGGCGGAGACCATCAGGCTTTCGATGGGGTCGGTGACATTGTGAGACTGGTCGAGCATATGAGCCGGGTTGAACCCCGGAGCCTGTCTCGTTTCGGCGTCCACCAGTTCGTTGAACACCAGGAACAGCCGGTACGGATCGATGGAGCCCGTATCCAGGTCGTCGTCGCCGTATTTGCTGTCGTTGAAATGGAAACCGCCGAGCTTGCCGAACTGAATCAGCCGGGCAACGATCATCTCGATATTGACGTTGGGTGCATGGTGTCCGAGGTCGACCAGGCAAAAGGCCTTCTCGCCCAGTTCCTGCGCGATCATGTAGTTGGTGCCCCAGTCCTGCACGACAGTGGAATAGAAGGCGGGCTCATACATCTTGTGCTCGGTGAACAGCCGCCAGTCGTCCGGCAGCTCCGCATAGATGGATTGTGCTGCATCCAGGTATCGCTCGAACTGGCGCGTGAAGTTCGTCTGACCCGGGAAATTCGATCCATCGCCAATCCAGACAGTCAGGGCCCGGGAGCCGATGGCCTTGCCGATTTCGATGCATTCCAGATTGTGCTCAACCGCCTGCTGGCGTGTGGCTGCATCAGTGTGGCTGAGCGAGCCGAACTTGTAGGAATGCACCTGACCGTCCTGATCCTGAAAGGTGTTGGAGTTCATGGCGTCAAAACCGAGCCCGAGCGCACTTGCATTGGCCTTCAGCTCTGCCGGATCGGCCTTGTCCCAGGGAATGTGCAGGGAAACATTTGGCGTTGCGCGGGTTAGCTGCTGGATGACGCTGCAATCTTCCAGTTTGTCGAAGATGTTGCGCGGTTCGCCCTTGCCGGGAAACCGTGCGAACCGCGTGCCGCCGGTACCGACGCCCCAGGAGGGGACGGCTACGCCATAGGCGGCGACCTTCGCCTTGACCGTGTCGATGGAAACCCCACGCCGGTCCAGCCGTTCGCCCAGGGTTTCATAGTCACGCTTCAGGTCGGCTTCGCGGGTGTCGTTTTCCCCGGCGACCAGCGATGTGTCGATCATCATGAGAAGATCCTTTCCCGGATTTTCCTCGATCCGTTTGTTCCAAGATCACTTCCCCCAAATCCACGTCCTCATCCTGAGGAGCGAGCCTGCTCGCGTCTCGAAGGATGGGCGGCAAGCTCTGTTCGTGTGTCCCATCCTTCGAGACGGACCTGACGGTCCTCCTCAGGATGAGGGGAGTGTGGTTCGGCTATGTTACTGACTGCTACCGCGTGAACGCCTGCACGTTGCCGGCATCGACATTGAGAATGTTCCCGGTCGACTTGGCGGAAAACTCGGAGGCGAAGAAGTAGGTCGCCTCTGCAATGTCTTCCGGCAGCACGGAGAGTTTCAGCAGTGAGCGCTGGCGGTAATGTTCCTCCAGCTCGGAGGTGTCCTTGCCGTAGGCTTCGGCGCGTTCCTTCAGCCAGTCGCCGGACCAGATCTTGGAGCCCCGCAGCACCGCATCCGGGTTGACCACATTGACGCGGATCCCTTCCGGAGCACCTTCCAGGGCGAGACAGCGGGCGAGGTGCAGTTCGGAGGCCTTTGCCGTGCAATAGGCGCTGGCGCCCGGAGACGCGGCAAGGCCGTTCTTGGAGCCGATGAACACGATGGACCCGCCGATCCCTTGGGTCTTCATCACCTTGAAGGCTTCTCGGGACACCAGGAAATAGCCGGTCGACAGGATCGACATGTTCCGGTTCCACAGATCGAGCGTGGTGTCCTCGATGGGGGCGGAAGAGGCGATGCCGGCGTTGGAGACAAGAATATCGACACCGCCGAATTCCAGGGCCCCGCGGGCAAAACTGTCGGCAACGGCCTCTTCGCTGGTGACATCCATCGTCACCGTGCGCACGACGTCCTGGGAATAGCGGACAGTGAGATTGTCGGCGGCAGCGGCGAGCGCGTCCGCATCGATGTCGGCCAGCACCACGCAGGCTCCTTCGCGCAGGAAACGTTCTGCGGTGGCCGAGCCGATGCCGCCGGCTCCGCCTGTCACCAAAGCGATCTTGCCGGCAAGGCTCTTGGGTTTCGGCATGCGCTGAAGTTTGGCCTCCTCCAGAAGCCAGTATTCGATGTCGAAGGCTTCCTGCTCGGGCAAGCCGCAATAGGTGGAGACGCTTGAGGCGCCGCGCATGACATTGATGGCGTTGGTGTAGAATTCGCCGGAAATACGTGCCGTCGCCTTGTCCTTGGCGAAGGTGATCATGCCGACGCCCGGTATCAGGTAGACGACTGCATTCGGGTCGCGCAGCGCAGGGCTGTCGTCGTGCTTGCAGCGCTCATAGTAGGCCGCATAGTCAGCACGATAGGCTTCGGCTGCCTGACCGAGCCCGGCAAGCGTTGCCTCGATATCCGGCTTGGCCGGATCGAAATCGACCACGAGCGGGCGGATCTTGGTGCGCAGGAAATGGTCCGGGCAGCTGGTGCCGAGGGCGGCAAGGGCTTCCATGTCGTTGGCGCAGACAAATTCCAGGACTGCGTCGCTGTCATCGAAATGACCGACCATATGCTGTTTGCCGGAGACCATCCCCCGGATCGCGGGCATCAGGCGGGCGGCAATCGTGCGCCGGTCGGATGGGGCAAGGGCGCGGTGTTTCGAACCGCCGAAAGCGTCCTTGCCAGCTGTCTTTTCCTCAAACCAGGCAATTGCCTTGTTGATGATTTCCAGCGTGGTTTCGTAGCAGGTTTTGGCATCGTCGGCCCAGGTGAACAGGCCGTGGCTTTCCAGCACGACCCCGCGGGCCTCCGGATTTTCCAGGCAGAATTTCTCCAGCCACAGGCCGAGTTCATAGCCCGGGCGCTTCCAGGGCAACCACCCGATCTCGCCGCCGAAAATTTCCTGCGTCAGTGCTTTGCTGTCGCTTGCCGCGGCAATGGCGATGATTGCGTCTGGATGCATGTGGTCGACATGGCTTTTCGGCACATAGGCATGAAGCGGGGTATCGATGGAGGCCGCGCGCGGGTTCAGGTTGAACGTGCAGTGAGGCAGGCAGGCGACCATTTCGTCTTCGAACTCGACGCCGCGATAGAGCCCTTTCAGCGCCCGCAGCTTGTCCATGTAGAGTGTCGCAAAACCATCCATCTTGATGGTGCCGACATCGCCGCCGGAGCCCTTGACCCAGAGAACCTCGACCTGATCGCCGGTGAGCGGATCCATTTCCATTGCCTTGGCGGAGGTGTTGCCACCGCCGTAATTGGTGATGCGCTTGTCGGACCCCAGGAGGTTGGAGCGATAGAGCAGAAGCTCCGCTTCGCTCATGCCGGAAGCCTTCTGGTCATCCCACAGGTTGGCAAGCCGGGAACCGGCAGCGGAATTCAACATCTTTTCCTCCCAGGTAAGCCTGATGGCTTGCATCTCGTTGCCTCGAAATTCGCTTGATCGGGTCCTGTTGTCAATCAAAAACGATCAATATCAATCATATTGCGCTGCAAAATGATCATTTTTGACTTTTTCTGATTGACATTGACCGGTGTTGGTGGAAACGTTTGATCAATGGGAGGACCAGATGCACGAGAAAGAACGCCACAGGATCATATTGTCCGCAGTCCAGGATCGTCCGGTCGTGACGGTTCAGGAGTTGGTGGTGTTGACGGATTCCTCCGAGGCGACCATCCGGCGCGACATTGCCCAGCTTCATGTGCAGAAGAAGCTGCGCCGTGTGCGGGGCGGGGCGGAGAGCATTCATCCGCCGCAGTTCGTCGGTCTGGCGGGGCGTCCGTTCAGCGTCAACGAAACGATCAACATCGCTCAAAAGCGCGCAATCGCGCAAAAGGCGGTGGAGCTGTGCGAGGATGGTGATGCCATCATCATCAACGGCGGCACCACCACATTTCAGATGGTGCATCCGCTGGCAACCAAACGCTGCCAGGTGTTCACCAACTCGTTTCCGATCGCAGAGCATCTCCTCAAGAATTCCAAGAACACCATCATGCTCTCCGGTGGTGTCATCTACCGCGAACAGAACATCATTCTGAGCCCTTTCGACAACGACGTGACCCGGAACTTCTATGCCAAGCGCATGTTCATGGGCGCGCAGGGGCTTGGTCCGCTGGGGCTCATGGAGGCCGATCCGCTGCTCATTCAGGCCGAGCAGAAGCTGATCGGCCAGGCGGATGAGCTCGTGGTTGTGGCGGATTCATCGAAATTCAGTGCGCGTTCCAGCCTGATCCTGTGCCCGCTTGAGCGGATCTCCACCGTCATCACCGATGACGGGATCCCCGACAGCGCGGCCAACATGCTGGAACAGGCCGACATCCATCTGATCGTGGCGGAAACAAGCGCCGCGCAGACCAAGGCAACCTCGAACGGGTAGCCGGCATACTGTCCGGGCCTTGGGAGGGGCCGGCAGCATTTTTGGGAGGAAGACCATGAAATTGCTCAAGTCACTTCTGGCGGCAACTGCAGTCGCCGCCGTCTGCATCGCCGCACCGGCCAGTGCAGCGGAAAAGCGCATCGCCCTTGTCGTCAAGGCGCTCGGCATCGGCTTCTTTGAAGCTGCCGCCAAGGGCGCTGAAGAAGCCGCCGAGGAACTCGGCGACGTCGAGATCATCTACACCGGCCCGACCGACACGACCGCAGAAGGTCAGATCGAGGTCATCAATGCGCTGATCGCCCAGAAGGTGGATGCCATCGCGATCTCCGCCAACGATCAGGACGCCCTGGTTCCGGCCCTGAAAAAGGCCATGGACCGCGGCATCACCGTGGTTTCCTGGGACAGCGGCGTTGCGCCGGAAGGCCGACAGTTGCACCTCAACCCGTCGTCCAACCCGCTGATAGGCAACATGATCATCAAGCTGGCTGCCGATCACCTACCCGATGGCGGCGATGTCGCCGTCCTGTCCGCGTCCGCCACCGCCACGAACCAGAACATCTGGATCGAGGAAATGAACAAGGTGAAGGACAACTATCCGGGCATCAACGTGGTCGCCACCGTCTATGGCGACGACCTTGCCGACAAGTCCTATCGTGAAGCCCAGGGCCTGATGCAGACCTATCCGGACCTGAAGGCGATCATCGCACCGACCTCCGTTGGCATCGTGGCTGCCGCACAGGCTGTTTCTGATGCTGAAAAAGCCGGCCAGGTCAATGTGACCGGTCTCGGCCTGCCGTCCGAAATGGCCGGTCACATCAAGTCCGGTGCGTCCAAGTCCTTCGCGATCTGGAACCCGATTGACCTCGGTTATTCCGCAACCATGCTGGCCTACAACCTCGCCACCGGTGCGGCGGAAGCCAAGCCGGGTGCGGAAATCCCCATGGGCCGTATGGGCACGCTGACGCTTGACGAAAACAATGAAGGCGCGATGGCCGATCCGTTTGTCTACGACAGCTCCAACATCGACGACTTCAAGGACATTTTCTAAGCTGGTCGCCACGACCGGACGTTAGAAACCTGTCAGACCCGGTGCGCACGGCACCGGGTCTTTAAAACCAGCAACGAAACTCCAGGCTCCGGGACATGGTCATGCTTGCGAACACGCAGGGCATAGCGGACACGCATCCGCAAACGGGAGACGGCGCGGGGCCGGTACTGACCCTCAGCGGCATCTCCAAATCATTCCCCGGCGTAAAGGCGCTTTCCGAAGTTTCGCTGGAGCTTTTCCCGGGTGAAGTCACGGCTCTGGTGGGCGAGAATGGTGCTGGAAAATCCACCATCGTGAAGATCCTGACCGGCATCTATCAGCCGGACGAGGGAACGATCTCGATCAACGGCACCCCGGTTTCCTTTCCAACCGCGCAGGATGCAGGCCGGGCAGGGGTGACGGCCATCCACCAGGAAACCGTTCTGTTCGATGACCTGTCGGTGGCGGAAAACATCTTCATCGGCCATGCGCCGAAAACGCGTTTCGGGCTGATCGACCGCAAGGAAATGCAGCGCAAGGCACAAGCTCTGCTTGAGCGGATCGGAGCGAGGATCGATCCGCATGTCACGCTGAAAGACCTCGGAATTGCCAACAAGCACCTTGTGGCGATTGCCCGGGCTCTTTCCATCGACGCCAAGATTGTCATCATGGATGAGCCGACCGCCTCACTCTCCCACAAGGAAATCGAGGAAACCTACGAACTGGTGGAGCGCCTGAAGGCCGAGGGCAAGGCGATCCTCTTCATCAGCCACAAGTTCGACGAGATCTTCCGCATTGCGGACCGCTACACGGTTTTCCGCGACGGCCAGATGGTCGGCACAGGCAAGATCGAGGAGGTGTCTGAACAGGAGCTGGTCAAGCTCATGGTCGGCCGCTCAGTCGACCAGGTTTTCCCGAAACGAGCGCCGCAGCTTGGCAAGGAAGTGCTGAAAGTCGTCGGCTACTGCCACCCCACCGAATTCGAGGATATCGGTTTTACGTTGCGCGCGGGCGAGATCCTCGGGTTCTACGGTCTGGTCGGTGCTGGTCGCAGCGAATTCATGCAGGCGCTGTTCGGGGTGACCAAACCTTCCAAGGGCGCAATCCGCATTGACGAAACGATTGCGGTCATCCGCGACCCCAACGAGGCCATCCGGCACGGCATCGTCTATGTGCCGGAAGACCGGGGCAAACAGGGCGCCATCAAGGGACTGCCGATTTTCCAGAATGTCTCGTTGCCGTCGCTCAAGGAAACCTCGCACAAAGGGTTTCTGCGGCTCGCAGAGGAATTCAAACTGGCCCGCGATTATACGCAGCGGCTGGATTTACGCGCTGCCGCGCTTGACCAGGATATCGGTGAACTGTCCGGCGGCAACCAGCAGAAGGTCGTCATCGCCAAATGGCTTGCGACCAAGCCGAGAGTGATCATCCTGGACGAGCCGACCAAGGGCATCGACATCGGGTCCAAGGCCGCCGTGCATGAATTCATGGCGGAACTGGCGGCCGAAGGTCTGGCTGTGATCATGGTGTCGTCCGAAATTCCGGAAATTCTCGGCATGTCCGACCGCGTGATCGTGATGCGCGAGGGGCGCATCGCGGCCGAATATGAAGGCGGTGACCTGACACCGGAACATCTGGTGCGGGCGGCTGCCGGCATCACGGAGGTGCGCTCATGATCCGCTCGTTGATGAAGTCCCGTGAGACCATCCTTGCCGGGGCGATATTGCTTCTGGTGATCGGCATTGCCATCCGCTTTCCCGGCTTTGTGACCCCGTCCAACCTTGCCAACGTCTTCAACGACACGGCACCGCTGATCATACTGGCTCTCGGCCAGATGGTGGTGATCCTCACGCGCTGCATAGACCTGTCTGTTGCCGCCAACCTTGCGCTCGCCGGCATGGTGGTTGCCATGCTCAACATGGCCATGCCCGGCCTGCCGGTGCCGGTAATCCTCGTGTTGGCGCTCGGCCTCGGGGCCTTGATGGGGCTCGTCAACGGGCTGCTGGTCTGGAAGCTGGATATTCCGCCCATTGTTGTCACCCTTGGCACCATGACCATCTACCGGGGCATCATCTTCGTGATTTCCGGCGGCGAATGGATCAATGCCCACGAGATGAGCGACGCCTTCAAAGCGTTTCCGCGTGAAGTCGTGCTGGGTCTGCCGGTTCTTTCTTGGATCGCGATAGCCGTGGTGCTCGGTTTCATCGTTCTGGTCGGGCGCACGCCGCTTGGCAGGGCTTTCTTTGCCGTCGGCGGCAATCCGCATGCGGCCGTCTATACGGGCATCAACGTCGGCCTCACCCAATGTGCGGCCTATGTCCTTTCCGGTGCGCTTGCCGGGCTAACCGGCTACCTCTGGGTTGCCCGCTATGCAGTTGCCTATGTCGATATTGCCGGCGGTTTCGAGCTTGAGGTTGTCGCGGCCTGCGTCATCGGCGGTATCTCGATTGCCGGGGGTATCGGGTCGATCGGCGGGGCGCTGCTGGGGGCGTTGTTCCTCGGCATCGTCAAGAATGCGCTCCCGGTCATCAACATCTCGCCCTTCTGGCAGCTCGCCATTTCCGGCAGCGCGATCATCATTGCCGTTGCCTTCAACGCCACGTCCAGCCGGGCCAAGGGCCGGGTGATCCTGAAAAAAGCGGAGCACGCAGCATGAGCCTCGCCACTCCAGACACCGGCGCGCAGGGGCGCCAGATTCCGGACAGGTTGAAGTCACCGTTGCAGCGGTTCCTTGTGAGCTGGGAGCTGCTTCTGCTGGTGGTTGCGGTCGCCGTGTTCACTTTGAACAGCTTTGCCTCGCCCTATTTCCTTGACCCGTGGAACCTCTCCGACGCGACCTTCAACTTTACCGAAAAGGCCATGATCGCCTTTGCGATGGGACTGTTGATCATCTCCGGAGAAATCGACCTTTCGGTTGCCTCGATCATTGCGCTTGCGTCGACGGCCATGGGCTTTGCCGTCCAGATGGGCGCGGATACGCCGGTTCTGGTGATGATCGGGTTGGGTACCGGGCTGCTGTGCGGAGCGTTCAACGGCTTCTTGGTGACCGGCTTCGGCCTGCCGTCCATCGTCGTGACCATCGGCACCATGAGCCTGTTTCGCGGCATTTCTTATATCGTCCTCGGCGACAAGGCCTACACCGGCTATCCCTCAAGCTTTGCCTTTTTCGGGCAGGGCTATGTCTGGTGGGTGATCTCCTTCGAGTTCGTGCTGTTCGCGCTGCTGGCCATTGTCTTTGCCGTCATTCTGCACAAGACGAATTTCGGAAGGACGGTCTATGTCGTTGGCAACAATCCGGTCGGCGCGCTCTTTTCCGGCATTCGGGTGCCACGAGTGAAATTCGCGCTTTTCCTGCTCACCGGCCTGATGTCCGGCGTTGCCGCCATCTGCCTGACCTCGCGTCTCGGCGCGACAAGGCCCTCCATCGCCTTCGGCTGGGAGCTGGAGGTGGTCACCATGGTGGTGCTGGGCGGCGTCAATATTCTCGGCGGCTCCGGCTCCATTCCGGGCGTGGTGATCGCCGCCTTCGTCATGGGTATGGTCACCTTCGGCTTTGGCCTGCTCAACGTGCCGGGCATCGTCATGTCGATCTTCATCGGTCTGCTGCTGATTGCCGTCATTGCCCTGCCGCGCATTGCCGGCCGTGTCATCGCCCACAGGAAGGCTTGAGCCATGGAAAAATATGCCTTCAAGATGCAGCTCAACCCCGGCATGGAAGCCGAATACCGGAAGCGCCACGATGAGATCTGGCCGGACCTGGTGGCCTTGCTGAAAGAAGCAGGCATCAGCGACTATTCCATTCATCTGGACCCGGAAACAAACATCCTCTTCGGTGTCCTTTGGCGTCAGGACGGCCACACAATGGACGACCTGCCGAACCACCCTGTGATGCAGAAATGGTGGGCGCACATGGCCGACGTGATGGCGACCAAACCGGACAATGAGCCAGTCGCAACACCGCTCACAACCGTCTTTCATATGGATTGAGCATTGATGGCAGCGATCCGGAATGTGGGCGTCATCGATATCGGCAAGACCAATGCCAAGGTCGCCGTGGTCGATCTGGAGCAGCGCAGGGAACTTGGGGTCCTGACGCGGCCGAACACCGTCCTGCCGGAGCCGCCTTATCCGCATTTCGATCTGGAAGGCCATTGGGACTTCATCTGCGACGCACTGAGAGAGCTGCACAAGGCCCATGGCATCGATGCCCTGTCGGTGACGACCCATGGCGCCAGCGCCGTTCTTCTGGACGCGGAAGGGAACCTTGCGGCGCCCATGCTGGACTATGAGTTTACGGGCCCGGACGATCTTGCCGCCGACTATGATGCGCTCCGGCCGGACTTCGCTGAAACCGGTTCACCCCGGCTTGGCATGGGCCTCAATCTGGGTGCGCAACTGCACTGGCAACTGAAAACGGATCCTGGGCTTCTGGACCGGGTGGCGACGGTTCTGACCTATCCGCAATACTGGGCCTATAAACTTACCGGCGTTCTTTCCAACGAGGTGACATCGCTTGGCTGTCATACTGACCTCTGGCGCCCTTCGGAAAACCGGTTTTCCTTACTGGTGGACCGGCTTGGTCTGACAGGCAGGATGGCGCCGGTACGCAAGGCCGGTGACAGTCTCGGGCCGATCCTGCCGGACGTGGCAACACGGACCGGACTGCCGGAAGGCACGCCGGTTACCTGCGGCATCCACGACTCCAATGCCTCGCTTTACCCGCATCTGATCGCGCGCGAACCGCCGTTTTCGGTCGTCTCCACCGGCACCTGGGTGATCGTGCTGGCAATAGGCGGTGGCGACGTCACGCTCGATCCTTTGCGCGACACGCTGATCAACGTCAATGCGTTCGGGGATCCGGTGCCTTCGGCACGGTTCATGGGTGGGCGTGAATTCGACATGATCCTGCAAGGCCGTGAAAAGGGCTGTTCGCAAGAGCAGATCGAAGCCGTGCTGAACCGCGAAATCATGCTCTTTCCCGCGGTCGATCCACGCTCGGGCCCCTTCCAGGGGCGGGAGCATCACTGGAGCGTGGACGATACGACATTGAGCGACGGAGACCGCTTTGCGGCAACCTCCTTCTATCTGGCGTTGGTGACGGCGGAATGCCTGGCGATGACCGGGGTAGAAGGTCCGATTGTCGTGGAGGGCCCCTTTGCGCAGAACCGGCTTTATCTCGACATGCTGGAGGCCGCGACAGGGCGGCCGGTTGAAGCGTCGGCAGGGTCGGTCACAGGGACCAGTATCGGGGCGGCATTGCTGGTGGCGGATGGGGAAACTCGGCAATCTGGAGAGACCGGGGCAGGTGGGCTCGTGGCCAAACGCGTTCCTCGACTGGCAAATTACGCCAGGAAATGGCGCGAACAGCTCCGGTGAACGAACGGCCATCCCTTGATAAGCACGGCTTTTCCCTTTTCCCGGCAGCGTTGATCCGCTATGTCAGCGCAAGGACAGCGAACCAATAAGCCGCCGAGCTTCTCTCATGAACGATATTGCCGACAGTACTGACATCGATCTGCCCGCGTTGCTCCGCAATGCGCCTTCAAGCGTTGAGTTCAAGAAGCTGCGTAAGCGCCTGTTACGACAGGCGCGTGAGGCAATCGCCGACTTCGGAATGTTGCCGGACGCGGTATCGCAGGAAAACCGTCCGAAATGGCTTGTCTGCCTGTCAGGCGGCAAGGACAGTTACACGCTGCTTGCGGTTCTGATCGAACTGAAATGGCGCGGTCTGTTGCCGGTCGATCTGATTGCCTGCAATCTGGATCAGGCCCAGCCCGGTTTTCCGGCGGACATCCTGCCGAAATTCTTCGAGGATAATGGCATCGAGCACATCATCGAGCGCGAAGACACCTATTCCATCGTCACCGACAAGATTCCCGAGCACCGCACCTATTGTTCGCTGTGCTCACGCCTGCGCCGTGGCATCCTCTATCGGATCGCGCGGGAGCAGGGCTGCGAAGCCATCGTGCTCGGCCATCACCGGGAAGATATCCTGGAGACCTTCTTCATGAACCTCTTCCACGGTGGGCGTCTGGCCTCCATGCCGCCGAAGCTGATCAACGACGAAGGCGACCTTCTGGTGCTGCGCCCGCTTGCCTATTCCGCCGAAAGCGATATCTCCCGCTTTGCCTCCGGCATGCAGTTCCCGATTATTCCCTGCAATCTCTGCGGTTCGCAGGATGGTCTGCAGCGCGAGGAAGTCAAACGCATGCTGCAGGGCTGGGAAAAGGCATCCCCCGGCCGCCTCGGTGTCATGGCCCGTGCCCTTGGCCACACTCGCCCGTCGCATCTTCTTGACCGCGCGCTCTACGACTTCGTCAATCTGCGGCCTGCCGAGGGTGAAACGGCAGGCGAAGGCGAAGCGGAAGAACCGTGCGGCGCAAGCCTCGCGATGACGGCGAAGCTGTTCGCAGCGGAGTGATCCCCACTGACGCTGCGGCGTTCTGACTACTTCGATCCTTCCTCCTCCAAACACTTCCTCGCAGCAGGGCTTGACCCTGCAATGCCTGCCGTGGCCTTTCCATGAGCAGAGGTGGCGGTGTGGGGGGATGCATCGGCATGGGTGCCATGGTCGAGCCATGGCATGACGAAGTGGGAAGAGACGTTGGGAAAGGACCCGAGCTCAGTCTCTTCCGTTATTGCGGGGCTCGATCCGGCAATCCATTCCGTGACCTTTCCGCCAGGAGAAGCGTTGCCGAGCGGTGGTGGGCCCGTGCAGTTTCAGGCGAATAGTTGTCTCAGCCACATCTCCACGCGTTGCGTGGCCGGTTTTCCTGGTGACGCGCTGTCCCCTTGCAGGAGGTAGTGCGTTCGCACGGATGGAAGGCTGACGTCGAGGGGAACGACCAGCCTTCCGCTTCCCGTCAGCCGTCCTGCGATCTTGCCCAGGAGCAGGGCGATGCCGCCTCCGGCAGCGGCCAACTCGACTGCGGCAAGGGACGTGTCGACCGTGGCGCAGGTTCGGCTGGACGTCTGAGAAAGGCCGAGGGCGTCGAAATAGCGTGGCCAGTGGTCATCGAACCCCAGAATGTGAATGCGCGGAAGATCGATCAGATCAGCCGGTTGCTTCAACTCACGCGCCAGATCCGGATGGCACACGGGCACGATGGTTTCCGGCCCCAGCGGTTCCGCGTGCACACCTGGCCAGTTGCCCGTGCCGAGACGGATTTCGATGTCGGTGCCGGTCTCAAGCGCCGTATCTGCCCAGATGGCGGAGAGAAGACGGATATCGAGGGTCGGATTGGCTTCTTGAAACTCCGCCAGGGCGGGGGCGATGATGAGCACGGTTTCGGAAATCGGTGCGCGAATGGTTACGGACCCGGCAGAACGGTTGCCAAACAGGCTGTCGGTCGAAACGGCCAGTTCCTGAAGTGCCTTGCGTACCGACGGCAGATAGGCCCGGCCGCTTGCTGTCAACTCCAGCTTTCGCGTCGTGCGTTCAAAGAGCTGATGGCCGAGCTGGGTTTCCAGACTGCTGATATGCGTGCTGACGGCGGCCTGGGTAAGGCCAAGTTCCGCACCTGCTGCGGTGAAACCACCCAGCCGGCTCACGGCTTCAAAGCTTTTCAGCCAGAGAAGATTGGGGAGCGACGGCATCTTGCTCACTTATAAAAATAATCGGGTAATATCCCGAATTATTATCATTTCTCTGGTGTCGATGCGAGGCGCAAAGTGAAGTCCAGTCAATTCCTGCTTCACGAAAGGGACGTCTCATGCGGGTCGGGTTTATCGGATTGGGCAATGTCGGCGGCAAGCTGGCTGGAAGTCTCCTCAGAAACGGGTTCGAGGTTGCGGTTCTCGATCTGAACCCGCTGTTGATGGAAAGCTTTGTCGCCAAGGGCGCTATGCGCGCTGAGAGCCCCAGGCAGCTTGCCGTGAGCTGCGACGTCGTCATCACCTGTCTGCCCAGTCCGGCAGCCTGTGCGGCGGTCGTGGAGGGCCCTGAAGGAATTTTGGAAGGCATTGGTCCGGGCAGGATCTGGGCGGAAATGTCGACCACTGACGCGGGTGAAGTGCGGCGTCTTGCCGGGCTCGTCATCGCCAGAGGTGCTGAGGCAATTGAGTGTCCGGTGTCCGGCGGCTGCCATCGGGCGGCCACAGGGAACATCTCGATCTTTGCCGGGGGCACGCGGCAGACCTTCGAGCGGATGCTTCCGCTGCTGACCGTTCTGGGCCGCCGGGTGCTGCATACGGGGGAGATCGGCTCTGCGTCTGTTCTTAAGGTTGTCACCAACTACCTGGCAACGGTCAATCTGGTGTCGGTTGCCGAGGCCCTGACCACCTGCAAGGCAGCAGGGATGGATCTGGGAACCGCCTATGAGGCCATCCGGATTTCCTCCGGAACCTCTTTCGTTCATGAAACGGAGAGCCAGGTGATCCTCAACGGTTCGCGAGACATTTCCTTCACCATGGATCTGGTCGCAAAGGATGTCGGCCTTTTCCAGAAAATCGCGGACGATCATCAGGTGCCGCTGGAGGTGTCGCCGCTTATCAACCGGATTTTCGCCGACGGCATTGACCGTTACGGCCCGCGGGAACTGTCGCCCAACATCATCAAGCGCCTGGAAGAAGCGACAGGTCTCGACATCCGTGCACCGGGTTTTTCGGAGGAGATGGTTGACGTCGAGCCCGAAGAACCCGGATATGAGGTGACGCCCAAACGCGGCGACGACATGAAACTGAACAGTTGGGAAGCAGCAGGCTGATGATTGAAAAGCGGCAGTTCTATATCGGTGGATCCTGGGTCGATCCGGTTGAGGCAAAAACGCTTGAGGTGATTAACCCGGCAACGGAAAAACCGATTGCCGTGATTTCCCTTGGCAGTGCCGCCGACGTGGACAAGGCAGTGGCCGCAGCCAAGGCTGCATTTGCCGGCTGGTCGGAAACCAGCGTTGATGAACGCGCCGCGCTGCTGGAGCGGATCATTGCGATCTATGCGCGCCGGTCCGGGGATATGGAGGAGGCGATCCGGCTGGAAATGGGCGCCCCGCGCAGCTTTGCACGCGACAGCCAGACACCAACCGGCGCCGGCCATCTGGAAGCCACACTGGAAGCCCTGAAGCATCATGTGTTCGAACGGCCAAGCCCTCGTGGCGGCAGCGTGCTTCGGCACGAACCGATAGGCGTCTGCGGGTTGATCACGCCCTGGAACTGGCCCATCAACCAGATCGCGGCCAAGGTGGCCCCGGCGCTTGCTGCCGGTTGCACAATGGTGTTGAAACCAAGCGAAATCGCACCGCTCTCCGGGCTTCTCTTCGCCGAGATCCTGGAGGAGGCCGGTTGCCCGGCTGGCGTCTTCAACCTGGTGAATGGGGATGGCCCGGGCGTGGGCGTGGCGATGTCCTCCCATCCGGATATCGACATGATGTCCTTTACCGGCTCGACCCGGGCGGGCATTTCCGTCAGCCAGAACGCCGCGACGACCGTCAAGCGTGTCGCGCAGGAACTTGGCGGCAAGTCGGCCAACCTGCTTTTTGCCGATGCGGACCTGGAAACCGCCCTGCGCACGTCGCTGACGGGCTGCTTTTCCAACACTGGCCAGTCCTGCGATGCACCGACCCGTCTGTTGGTGGAGCGGAGCGTCTATGACGATGCCGTTGCGCTTGCCGGAAAGATCGCCGCGGAAACCAAGGTCGGTGATCCGGCGGAGGAGGGCGATCACATCGGCCCGGTGATCAGCGACCTGCAATACGAGAAGATCCAGGGGCATATCGAGCGCGGTCTGGCCGACGGAGCGCGCCTTGTTGCCGGTGGCCCGGGCAAGCCGAAAGGGTTCGAGACCGGGTATTTCGTCCAACCGACGGTCTTTGCAGATGTCACCAACCAGATGTCGATTGCCCGCAACGAGATCTTCGGTCCGGTGCTGGTGATGATCCCGTTCGAAACGGAAGAGGACGCCATCGCAATCGCCAACGATACGCCTTATGGCCTTGCGGCCTATATCCAGACCGGCGATCCGGAACGGGCCAAGCGCGTTGCCCGCAAGCTTCGCGCAGGCAGCGTCTATATCAACGGTGCCAGCCCGGATTACGATGTGCCCTTCGGCGGCTACAAACAGTCCGGCAATGGCCGCGAGTTCGGCGAATTCGGCCTGGAAGATTTCCTGGAACTGAAGGCGATCACTGGCTAAGGCAAGCCGGTTGATCTTACGCGGCATCGATGATGCCCGGAGGTGGCGAAGGGACCGGCTGGCCGGCCCCTTTTCCTTTGTTTTGGCAAGGCCCTACAGAACGACGATCTGGGATCCGTCCGGTACGCGGCCATAAAGGTCGATGACATCCTGATTGATCAGGCGGACACAGCCACTGGAGACAGCGGAACCGATGGTCCAGTATTCGGCCGTGCCGTGGATGCGATAGAGCGTATCCTTGTTGCCCTGGAAGATGTAGAGCGCTCTTGCGCCCAGCGGGTTCTGGAGGCCGGGGGGCATGCCGCCATTGCGCCAGCTCCACTTTTCCAGTTCGGGTTGCCGCTGGATCATTTCTTCCGGCGGAGTCCATTTGGGCCAGGCGGCCTTGCGGGCAATCCGTGCCCGTCCGGACCATTCGAAACCTGCCCGGCCAAGGCCGACGCCATAGCGCATTGCCTTGCCGTTTTCCTGAACGAGGTAGAGGTAGTAGTTGTTGGTATCGACCACCAGCGTGCCGACCTTCTCATTGGTCGGATAGTCCACCTGCTTGCGGTAATAGCGTTCCGGCACCTTCTTCAGGTCGGGAGCGGGGATCGGAAACCGTTCTTCCGGCATCGCACGGTACATGGCCAGGACAGCCGGGTCCTGCCATGGCGCGAGCGGCTGCTGGGGGGCGGTTGTCATGCAGCCGCTGACGGCGAGCCCCGTAAGGCTCGCCGACCCGGCAAGAAAGGATCTTCTTGTAAGGTTCGTCATGTGAAGGCTACTGGCCTGTCTCTGGATAGGGGATGGGAAGATCGGCCGGAGTCCGGCCAAGGGTGTACACGGTGTATTGCGCTGTCGGGTCGTCGACCATGCCGAGCGAGCCCTGAGGCATGCCGGCAACAGCGAAAGCGAGAGGTCTCTTAGACACGGTCTGCCTCATTTCGTACCTGCGTGTGGCAGGGCTTGCCCATGACACGACGAACAAAAGCATGGATGGCAACGCAGCCGAACAGAGGGGCGGCCAGCAGCAAAGCTTCACCCGCGGTCAGTCCGGCCGGGGCGGAGACGATCAACAGACCTGTCACAAGCGCCATAAGCAGGCAGCAACCAGCCATGGAGAACGTGGTCCTGTTGAGATACTTCCGTGTTCGAAATCCTGGGGCAGCATAGGATGCCTGTGTGCCGTTTTCCTGAAGACTCATGATTTATTCCTGTCTTTCAGGCGAACTGTTGTCCCGCCGGGCAATCACCCCCCGGCAAGATGTCGTTCAACCTTCCAATAATTCTGGCCAAGCTGGAACTTCGCATTCCGGTGATGCTTTCAGCCTGTTATGGGAGGTTGATCTTCCGTGGAGGGCAGTCCGTCCGTCAGGACGGGAGGAGAGGTGGTTTCCGGGCCGGTTTCAGCCGCCAGGAATTGCAAAGCCACGACGGAAAAATGAGAGACACAATCCGGTCCGCACCCAAAGGTTTTGTTGGGCGGGCTGGACTGGTCGTCCAGCTGGCAACATTGGGCGTCCTGCTCGGCAAACTGCACCGTCTTCACGGGCGCGCGCATCTCTTGCACCATCGATAGTTCCAGAGCCTGGATGCTCTTTGGAACATGCGTATAGGCGCCGGCGGCGGTGACCCCGGCAAAGAAACAGACCAGCAATGTGATCAAGATGGTGCGCATATAGTTTCAGTACCCGACAGGGTTATCAATTTCCATACTCTGGCTGGTCACAAGCGCGTAATCGCGAATTGAGGTCAAACCGTGGCTTGCCTTGGTGTCTGCGCCGGGGAGCACCCATGCGTTTCTCGCAAGTTCCGTTTGCAAGCATGCGTGGGCGAGGCGCGTGGATGTTCACTGGACAGTGTGTCACGCGTTCCATATCTCTTTTGCATGACCGTACGGGCACAGAAAACGTCGAACGATTACGGAATCCTTGTGGAGCCGCTTGCCGGAGAAGTGACGGCCTATCGGGGGGAGCATGTTCTGGCGCGGACCTGCGAAGCGCGGATCATGTATGAAACCCGGCTGTCACCCGTGATCTATTTTCCGAGGGGCGACATTCTGGCGGACCTGGAACCTGCTCCAGATCGCCGCACCTTCTGTCCTTTCAAGGGGACGGCCAGCTACAGCCATGTCCGTATTGGGGGAGAGACGCTGGAAAACGGTGCCTGGAGCTATGCCAACGCCATGCCGGAGGGCCGGGCGGTCGATGGCTTCGTCGCCTTCATGCCGGGTGTGGCAAGTCACATCGATCCGCCAGGACCCCCGGCTGATCCCTTGGCCGCTGGAAACATCGCAGGGCCGACGGTTGACTGGCTGCTGCGCGAAGCCTGGACCGCAAAGACGCCCGAGGAGCTGACAGCCGCCCTTGGTCGGAAACTCGTTGAGGACGGGATTGCGGTCAGCCGCATCGGCATTCTGATCTGGTCGCTGCATCCGATGATCGCGGGGCGCCATTACGTGTGGACGCGTGATGACGACAAGCTGCAAAGCTTTGCTCCATCCTACGAGACGCTGGAAAGCCCGGCCTTTCGCCAGAGCCCTCTGCAGCATGTGGCGGATGGTCTGGGCGGTATTCGGCAGAAGATCGATTCGAATCCGGACGAGTTCGAGTTTCCGATCATGGAAGACCTGAGGCAGCAGGGCGTAACAGATTATGTCGCCATGCCGCTGCCGTTTTCCGGCGGACGGATCAACGTGTTGACCCTTGCGTCGGATCATCCCGCGGGCTTCACCACGGCCAACCTGGGTCTGGTGTTTGAATGCTCGGCCCTCATCAGCCGCCTCTATGAGGTTTTCGCACTGACGACCAACGCAACTTCCCTGCTGGAAACCTATCTGGGCAAGCGGACAGGCGCGCGCGTGCTGGGAGGCGATATCCGGCGGGGCGACGGCGATGTGATTGATGCGGCGATCCTGTTTTGCGATCTCAGGCATTCCACCAAGCTGGAGACAGACCTTGGTCACAACGCCTATGTCGGCGAGCTCAACCGCTTCTTCGAGGTCACGACGGACATCGTCAACGCGCATGATGGTGAAGTGCTGAAGTTCATCGGCGATGCGGTGCTGGCGATCTTCCCCGCCGGTGTCGGAGTGGAGGAAGCTTGCCGGCAAGCGGTGGAAAGCGCGGGGGACATCGTAAGCCTTTTGCAATCGCCGGACCCGGACACCGGGCACATACCGTTGCGCTGTGCCATCGGCATTGCCTTTGGCGAGGTCACTTACGGCAATGTCGGATCAAGGGAACGGCTCGATTTTACGGTGACCGGCCATGCTGCCAACATCGCGGCGCGCCTCGGCGACTATGGCAAGATCGTCGGACAGGACATCGTGGCGACGGCAGATGTGGCGGAGGGATCAGGATTGCCATCAAAGCCGCTCGGGCCGGTTGACCTGCACAATGTCGCAGAGCCAGTGACGGCGCATGCAATTACGGTGCGGGGCGACTGAGCAGAGCGTGGCATTTGTCCAAGGTAGCCAGCTTCACCCTGCGTCTGCCCTCATCAAGGAAAGGTTTATCGGCAGCCGTCAGCGGACGGCGTTTTCACCATGGAACCCGCCCATCGGCTGGTTGCGCACGAGTATCACCAAGCCTTCCTTGCTGGGCTCGGCATCCTTCAGCGCAACCCCGCCATAGTTGGCGCAAAGCTCTTCGGCGCTCTTGCTTCTGGCAGGTGTGAACATGGTGAGAGCCTGGCATTCAACCCGGCGCAGCTCGCTATCTGTCCTGATGCCGTCAGAAAAGACGACGCCGGCTCCGACAAGCGCCAGAACGAAAGTAGAGGTGGCTGCAACTGCAATCTTGTTCATTGTCCCCGGTCCCATTTCCCGGCTCCGTTGTTTGCTGGAGCCCTGCGGTATGGTCGGAGAATGGCGGAACGCACCTGTACTCACCCTGAAATCCGCATTCACCTTGCGTTCAGCTTAGGTGATTCGGCAAAATTTGCCGAGTTACTGCCTAAATTCAACCGCAATCGATTCCGCTTACCACTGGATAACGCGCAAATCTCGGTGGTTTTGTCAGGGGTCTGCGGCTGATTGATCACGTTCTGGTTCTTCCGTTGGAGGATTTGGGGTGCCGTATGGCGCCCGTCATCTACCTCCCGTCATTCCGGACAAGTGCAGCGAAGCTGTGCGCTGGTCCGGCAACCAGATGTCATCGTGAGCAGAGCGAATTCTTTATTTCGCAGCAAGGCCGCGCCTCCGACGCGAAATATGTCTGGATTCCGCATCGGCGTTCGGCGTTGCCTTACTTGTGCGGAATGACGGGAGGGCCAGGCGACGTAGCTCGATACGATGGAGCAGCGATCCTTGAACCGTCGCCCGAATCTCTCCTCTTCCATCGTCATCCTGGCCAAGCGAAGCGCGAGCCGGGGCCGGGGAGCCGCCAGCGGTCACGGATGCTGGTAGGCTCAACCCGAAGCCTGGCCCTCCAATTTCGGGTTATTCCCATTGCGGAAGACCCTAAAGACACGAAAAAGGGGCGGTAGAACCGCCCCTTGGAAAGCTGTCTTCAGAAATCGATTCAGGCTCAGGCGGTCTGCTGAGTGGTCTCGATGCCTTTTTCCGTCAGGAGGCTCTGCAGTTCCTGGTTCTGGAACATTTCGCGGATGATGTCGCAGCCGCCGACGAATTCACCCTTCACGTAAAGCTGCGGAATGGTCGGCCAGTTGGTGAATTCCTTGATGCCCTGGCGCAGGTCGTCGTCTTCCAGAACGTTGATGCCTTTGTACGGGGCACCGACATAGTCGAGAATCTGTACGATCTGGCCGGAAAAGCCACACTGCGGAAAGTTCGGCGTGCCTTTCATGAAAAGCACAACGTCGTTGGTGGCGACTTCGTTCTTGATCCAGTCCTGGATGCTCATGATGTCCGTCCTTTGTCTCTTTGCCGCTTATCTGGCGAAATAAGGCGGCGTCTTCAAGGGCGCGCGCTTGAGTGCGCGGCAATGTGTTTCAATTCAGTCGGGTGCCTTGGTCTGAAGGGCGAGGGCGTGCAGTGCGCCGCCCATGTTACCTTTCAGCGCCTCGTAAACCAGCTGGTGCTGTTGCACGCGACTGATGCCTCGGAACGATTCCGAGACAACATTCGCAGCATAGTGATCACCATCTCCAGCCAAATCCCGGATCTCGACCTCAGCATCCGGCAGGGCTGCCTTGATCAGGGTCTCGATCTCATTTGCGTTCATCGGCATCGTGCGTCCGTCCTGTTGTTAAGTTCCTGAAGTGGAAATGGCTTATGCCGTCGCCATGTAATTCGGGAACCAATCTTCGTGTGCTTTCTTCAAGTTTGCAACGGATATGGTGAGGATGCCCTCAACAGTCAAATCCGTGCCCCCGGTCGTGCCGATTTGTTGAACATCGACTCCGCCGTCCAGAATGTCTTCAAGAACGCTTTCCAGCTTGTCCGGGGCAACAGTGACGACGTAGCGCCCCTGGTCTTCCCCGAAGAGCGCGGCATGCGCCGGGCCATTGATCTTGACGGTCGCACCGATGCCGCTTGCCATCGCCATTTCGGCGAGTGCGACACCAAGGCCACCTGAGGAAATGTCATGCACGGCTGTCAGGCGGGCGGCGCCGATCAACTGGCGAACCAGCGTGCCGCGGCGCTTTTCTGCAGCCAGATCGACCGGCGGCGGAGCGCCTTCCTCACGGCCGAGAATGTCGGCGAGATACTGGGAAGCGCCCAGATGAGTTCCGTTGCCACCGATGAGCAGGATGGCGTCGCCTTCGTTTACGAAGGCCGCACCGGCACGCACCGTGACGTCCGGCAAGAGGCCGACGCCGCCAATGGCCGGGGTCGGCAGGATCGCTTCGCCATGGGTCTCGTTGTACAGCGAGACGTTGCCGGAAACGATCGGGAAGTCGAGTTCACGGCAGGCTTCGCCGATACCTTTGATGCACCCGACGAACTGCCCCATGATTTCCGGCTTTTCCGGATTGCCGAAATTGAGGTTGTCTGTCGCCGCCAGCGGTTCGGATCCGACGGCGGTCAGGTTGCGCCACACTTCGGCGACTGCCTGCTTGCCACCTTCGAACGCATCTGCCTCGCAGTAGCGCGGGGTTACGTCAACGGAGAAGGACAGGCCCTTGCGGGTGCCTTCCACGCGAATGACACCGGCATCACCGCCCGGCGTTGCAGCCGAGTTGCCCTGGATCAGCGTGTCGTACTGTTCGTAGACCCAGCGGCGGGACGCGCCGTTGGCATTTCCGACCAGGGTCTTGAGAGCTTCGGCATAGTCGGCCGGTTCCTCGATTTCGGATGCCGGCAGAACGGGGCGTTTCTTCGGTTCGACCCAGGGACGGTCATATTCGGGGGCTTCGTCGCCTAGTTCCTTGATCGGCAGATCGGCAACCACTTCGCCCTGGTGCTTGACGATGAAGCGCAGCGTGTCGGTGGTCTTGCCGACGATGGCGAAGTCGAGGCCCCATTTCTTGAAGATGGCTTCGGCTTCATGTTCCTTTTCCGGACGCAGCACCATGAGCATGCGCTCCTGGCTTTCCGAGAGCATCATCTCATAGGCACTCATGCGCTCTTCGCGTACCGGCACCTTGTCCAGGTCAAGTTCGATGCCGAGGTCGCCGCTGGCGCCCATTTCAACGGCCGAACAGGTGAGACCGGCAGCACCCATGTCCTGGATGGCGATCACCGCGCCGGTTTCCATCAGTTCAAGGCAGGCTTCCAGCAGGCACTTTTCGGTGAACGGGTCGCCGACCTGAACGGTGGGGCGCTTTTCCTCGATCGTGTCGTCGAATTCCGCGGAGGCCATGGTCGCGCCGCCGACACCGTCGCGGCCGGTCTTGGCGCCCAGATAGACGACCGGCAGGCCGACGCCTTCGGCCTTGGCCAGGAAGATGGCATCGGACTTTGCCAGGCC
This sequence comes from Labrenzia sp. ATLA3, assembly GCF_057180185.1. NCBI lineage: Bacteria > Pseudomonadati > Pseudomonadota > Alphaproteobacteria > Hyphomicrobiales > Stappiaceae > Labrenzia > Labrenzia sp. ATLA3. The sequence goes on along the minus strand of NZ_JBXUKV010000004.1, from coordinate 272,963 downwards.
CGCCGCGAAGGCGTTGACCAGGCAGTTGCCGTTGTAGCGGGCGTGGAACTCGACTTCGCCGCCGACCGTCGGGACGCCGAAGGAGTTACCGTAGCCACCAACACCGGAGACGACGCCGGAAACGAGGTGCCGGGTGCGCGGATGATCCGGTTCGCCGAAGCGCAGGGCGTTCATGGCCGCAACCGGACGGGCCCCCATGGTGAAGACGTCGCGCAGGATGCCGCCGACACCGGTTGCCGCGCCCTGGTAGGGCTCGATGTAGGACGGGTGGTTGTGGCTTTCCATCTTGAAGACCACGGCCTGGCCGTCGCCGATATCGACCACACCGGCATTCTCGCCTGGGCCCTGCAGCACGCGCGGTCCCTTGGTCGGCAAGGTCTTCAGCCATTTCTTGGAGGACTTGTACGAGCAGTGCTCGTTCCACATGGCGGAAAAGATGCCCAGTTCGGTGAAGGTCGGCTCGCGGCCGATCAGTTCCAGGATGCGCTCATATTCATCCGGCTTAAGGCCGTGGGAAGCAATCAGGTCGGGCGTGATCTTGATGTCGTTCGGGATCATGACGTTTCACTGTTTTTGGCCAGTGTTTTTGACCAATGGGTGGGGCCGCGACGGCACGGGCAGACGATGATGCCGCCGTTTAGCAGATTGTCTGCGAAATGGGGAGCCTCGGAGTGCCAAGAAAATCCGATAAATTGGCCTCATCCAAGGGCCTTTGCCAGGACGACGGCGGTGTAAACCCCATAAGCGACCAGCATGACCGCCCCTTCGCGGCGGCAAATCCGCCATCCGCTCATGGAAAAAACCAGGAGAATCGCCGTGGCTCCGAGCAATACCCAGATGTCGAGCTGCATGATTTCCTGCGGCACCTGTAAGGGCGAGACAAGCGCGGTCACACCCAGGATGCCGAGGATGTTGAAAAGGTTCGATCCCAGGATATTGCCCAGGGCGATATCCGTCTGCCGCTTCAGGGCGGCAACGACCGACGTTACCAGTTCTGGCAGGGACGTGCCGACCGCAACAATGGTGACGCCGATAACGGCATCGCTGATGCCTGCCGCCTGCGCCAGCTGGGTGGCGCCCGCCACCAGAAAATGCGCACCGCCCAGGATCATGGCAAGCCCGCCGAATGCCATGGCGAGACTGAGCAGCAACCCGGTTTTCGGAGCCGGTGGGGCCACCAGCTGGACTTCGCTCCTGTGCAACTCGGCCGAGGGCGTGCGGGTGCCCTTTTCCATCCGGTAGGTGAGGACGAGATAGGCTGCGAGGGAAAGCACCAGCGCCAGCCCTGCTTCGCGTCCGACAAAGCCGGATATAGCGAGTCCGGTAAAGGCAAGAGCCGCCAGCAGGTTTGCCGGTCCATCGCGCATCAGCGCGGCGGGTTCCACCCGCAAGGGACAGATCACGGCGGTCAAACCCAGAATGAGCAGAATGTTGGCGATGTTCGAGCCGGCGACATTGCCGACAGCAATACCCGCAGAGCCGTTGAGGGCCGCAAGCATGCTGGTCATCAGTTCCGGGGTCGAGGTGCCGAAGCCGACGAGCACAAGGCCAATCAGCAGTTCGGAGATCCCGAAGCGCTTTGCAAGTCCAACGGATCCGCGCACCAGCACATCACCGCCGGCAACCAGAAAAACCAGGCCGAGCGCAATTTCAAAGACAGTCATTTCAGGGACCTCACAGACACGTCGCTGGCAGATGGTGTGGCTGCATGATTGCTGCAATGGCAGTGCTGGTCTGGCCGCAAAAAATGTTCACTGGGTGAACTGCGGAACGAGACACAAGCCTAAATTGACAGTCGGACTGTCAAAGTCTATATTGACAGGTAGACTGTCATATAGAGGTTCGTATGCCTGAGAAGAAAACCCTGAGCATCTCGGAAATGCGGGATCTTATCGTGAATGTCCGCAGGACGTTTCGCCAGCTCGCCGGCATATCGGACGGAATGCTGGAAGCGAGAGGGCTGACCGCATCGCTGCGGGCCATTCTGGAGTTTCTTGCGGAGGAGGGGCCAAGTCCGGTGCCGAAAATGGCAAGTGCCAAGTCCATGACCCGGCAATCCGTTCAGGCGCTGGTGGACAGGCTGGAGGGACTGGCTCTGGTGGTGAGTTTGCCGAACCCGGAGCACAAGCGCTCTGTTCTGATTTCACTGACGGACAAAGGCGCGGCCACCTTCCGGGAAATTCTCGCCGAAGAAGGAGAGCTGCTCGTGAAAATTTGCGACGGCTGGCCGGAGCGAGCGCTCGCGCAGGCGAACAGCACACTGAGAGACTTTCAAACGAAGCTTGCCGAACTGGGGAGAACGGAAGATGTCGCACACCTTGAAAAACCGGAATGACGGCGGTGAAGACCAACACTTCAAAGGTCGTTTGCTGGCGAAGTTCGCCCTGGCCGTTCTGCTGACGAGCCTGGCTATCACGTGGAGCTGGTCGACCATTGCTGTGGAGTTGTTCCACGCGCCGGGCCTGGGTTTCACCGACGCCATTGCCGGTACCCTGGCGCTAACCGGCCTGTTCTATGGCTGTGGGCTTGGTTTCAGATTGGGGCGTGATCGTGAGCACTGTTGAAGAGGGCTTTGAGCCAGCCTGTCATCGTGAGACCGGTGGCTGGCTTTCGGATGTTATTGTCGGTCAGTTCAGGCGACCGCACGGCATGCTCGGGTCTCTGGCTGGCTGGATCATGGCCAATCGGGCGTCCAATATCGATCGCAATCACTGGACCGTGGAACTGATGGGGCTTGATGCGGGAGCGCGCATTCTGGAAATCGGCTGTGGACCGGGTATCGGTATCGAAGCAGTCCTGTCAGGGGTTCCTGATTGCCGCGTGACCGGTCTTGATCATTCTGCACTGATGATTTCGCAGGCGGCCGCGCGAAATGCGCACGCATTGAAATCAGACCGGCTGGAGCTTTGGCAAGGCGACCTTGTCGGTCTGCCGGAGGCGGAGCGTTTCGATGCGGTCTTCAGCAGCAACGTTCTACAGTTCATCAGGAACCGCAGCGCTTTGTTGGAAGAGGTGCAATCCAGATTGAAACCGGGCGGTTGTTTTGCCACCACCTTTCAGCCGCGCGGCTCCTGCGCAGGTGCAGAAGAAGGCCGGGCGTGGATCAGCTCTTTTGCGGAAGACCTTTGCGTCGCCGGATTTTCGGAAGTTCAAATCCGTGAAAGGCTCTTTGGATCGGTACCGGCATTTTGCGCATTGGCGCAAAACCCATAGACGCGCAGGTCCAGCGCTTCTGTGCCGGAAGGACATTCGGATTGATGTGATTGGCGGAGCTGATGGTGCCAGGCGCCTCTCAACGGTGAAGAGCGTTGCCGTTGCGCTTCAGATGATCCTCCATCGCCTCGACGAATGTTTTGCCGTAGAAGGACAACCGTCTTTCGTTGCCGTTTCCTGTCAGCGGTACCGCGAGCGTGATTGTCGTCGCAAACCACAGGTCGCGGCGTTGAGCGTCCGAGATTGCCTTCCAGGGAATGAGGATCGGTTTGTGGCCGATCCTGAACAGCAAGATCGGGCGCATGTAAAGGCCGGCATCGGAAAGGGTCACATTCACGCTGTTGCGGTAATTGAAGAAGAGCCCGATCCTCATTGATCGCCAGTTCCAGCTTCGGCCTTCCGGTTTCCCGGTGGCGGGATAGGCTTTCGCCAGTCCGGCCCAGCCACCGATATGCGCAACAACGAAAACTATGAACGACCAGAACAGGCCGAAGACGACGGCGAAGACCGGAATGATGACGAAGGGCAGGCTGTTTTCCGGCATGTTTTTCCGCCTTGAGGGGAGCTATTCGAAACTGTCGTAGCAGGCTCCGCTGTCTTCCAGCAAATTTTGCAGGATCAGCAGGCCCTTGGCGGTTTCGTCCCGGGTCATTGGATTGGTGATGCCAATGCGCACACGGTGATAGACCTTGCCGGACCTGCCGGTCTTGAATTCGTCCTCGTCGTCGACCAGCACATTGGCGGCAGCGGCCGCCGCCTTGAAGGTGCCGGAGAGCCAGGGTTCGGGTACTTTCAACCACAGAAACGGTGCATCTGCGGCGGCGCATATGTCGTAGGAGCCGAGATACTTCTGCACCAGCTCATGCCGGGCCGAGACTTCGGCAAGAATTTTCCCGCGGATTTCCTCGGCAACGCCGGACAGAACCAGCCGGGCGGACAGCTCCGACAGCAGAAAGGAGATGCCGCCGGTCAGCATCTTGTGGGCGGTGTAGATCCGCTGTGCATGAGACAACGGGCTGGAGACCCAGCCACCGCGTACGCCTGCGGTGACGGACTTGGACAGGGAGCCGACATGAAACGTGCGCTCGGGCGCCAGCGCAGCTAACGGGGGCGGTGAGAGGTCGCGCAGGGATCCGTAGACCTCGTCTTCGATGATCCACAGATTGTACTGGCGGGCGATGGTCACAATGTCTGCACGGCGTTGTTCGCCCATCATGCCAAGGGTCGGGTTATGCATGGTCGGCATCACGAACAGCACCTTCGGGTGCTTTTGAGCGCAGACCCGGGCGAGGTCCTCGGGCAGGGGGCCTTCGTCATCGCGTGCGATCTGGACCGGGCGACGGCCGGAAAGAGCTGCCCCACGGGCAATCGAGCTGTAGGTCAGTTCCTCGAAGGCCACCTGATCGCCAGGGGCGGTCGTCGCCGCAATGATGGCCATGATCGCCGCCTGGGCACCTGTCGTCGGTACGATGCTGCCTTCCGGCGGCTCCCATCCGGCGCGGGACAGCCAGATGCGTCCTGCCTGGCGCCAGCTTTCGGGCACGGAACGGGTGTAGCTGGCAATCTCGTAGGGTGCTTCGCGGGTAATATCGGTTGTCAGCCGTCCGATAGCAGCAGCCTGACCGATCTCGGGTGCTGAGGTGCTGTCGAAGCGGATTGCTTCAGGAGAGGGCACCATCACCCGTGTGCCGCCAAACGCGACGTCCTTGGGCATATGCATCGCGCCCTGGGTCCAGGAAGAGGCGGATGCCTCTTGCGGTACGGAGCCGTTTGCCTGATGTGCTGGCCGGTCGAGATCGGGTTTGGAGTCTTCTTCGAGGGCAGGTTCAAACGTGCTGCCGAGAACGAATGTGCCGCGTCCGACTTCTCCGCTCACCAGACCACGCTGGCGGATCAGGGCATAGGCGCGGCCGATGGTGCCGACGGTGACACCCAGATCGTACGCAAGGTCGCGTTGTGGCGGCAGTTTGGTACCGGCCGACAGCGCGCCAGTGGCAATATCCTCGGCGATGCGGTCCGCCAACCGGATGTAGAGCGGGCCTTGCCCCTCGGGAATCTCTGGGTGCCAATTTGTCATGGTGACAATTTAATATATTGCATCCCAAACAGAGTCAATTCATATGATTGTTGCGCTACAATGCATCCAATTGATATGATTGTCACCCTGGAGATGGTTCAAATGAGTTCAATCGAAACAATGTCCGGGCGCCCGATATCGCGGCTCCGGATCCCCGGCGGTCTTGCCAAAACGACTTTCAGGTATCTGAAGGCCTGGTTTGTGAGACGCCGCACCCGCCTGGAGCTTCTGGAATTGTCAGATGCTGCCCTTGAAGACCTTGGATTGACTCGGGAAGCAGCGCTTGCCGAGGCAATGCGCCCCTTCTGGGATACGGAAAGCCGGCACAAGGGCCGGTATTGATGCGGAGATCGCTCCAGATCCCCCTGGACAAGGACCTGCTGCCCCCGGCAAGTCTTTGTTGATGCCGGACACGATGCAGCCCGTGTCCGGCATCCTTTTTTAACGTCTCGTTGCAGGTGCTGTCAGACTGCGCCGGTATATTCACCGCGTGCCGGATAGTCGTTCTTCTGAACGAAGTCGAGCGCACCGACCATTTCCTGGAAGTGCGGACGCACGAACGGCATGGTCTGGACGGCCGCGAAGTAGAGTGTGCCGTCGGATTTCACCAGAAAGACGCCCGGTTCGGAAAACAGCGCCGGCTCGTCGATGCCGATCGACGTGGTGCCGCGGCTGGTGGAAATGTAAAGCCCCCATTCCTTTGCGACACTGAGCGGCAGGCCGTAGCCGAAACGCAGGTCTGCGTGGCCGACTTTTTCGGCCATTTTTTCCGCGCGATCCTTGTCGTCCGACGAAATTGCGATAGTCTTCACGCCCTTTTCGGCGAAATCGGCAGTCAGGCGGCCCAGCTCTTTCAGGTAGTTGGCACAGATCGGGCAGTGCAGACCACGGTAGAAAACGACGAGCGTTGCGAAGTCGGCATTGTCCTTGGACAGATCGAAGGAACCGGAGGTCAGTGTCTCGACCGTCAGGCCGGGCACTTTTTGGCGTGGAACAAGCATGTTTTCCTCATTTGGCTGGGCAGGATTTCCATTTTCCTGCGAATAGCTGTAAGGTAGTGAACGAAAGCGCCATAAACATTCTAAAAAAGTGCTCAGGAGTACGGAAATGCCGGTCCCATATCGAACGTCCTTCAATGGCAGGTTGGACCGGCTGTCTTCACTCATCGACCGGCTTCGCGTGCAGGTGGACATCTCGTTGACCGCAGGTGATGGCGCCAACGACCCCAATCTGAGGATCTACGAAAGCCCGGTGAGAGGGCAGAGACTGGTCTTCTGTCCGGTCCGGGACGGAAAGCACACGCTTTCCGGAATGGAGCCTGCCGATGACGAGACGTTGCTTGTCGCGGCCCGGATTACGATCTCCGGCGTTGGCAGGCAGCTCATCAGTGCCCTGCCGGACTGTATTTCCGTGCCGATGGAGGAAGACCCCTATCTGTCCGCGGTGGTGACACCGCTGATCGAGGAAGCCACCATGCCCAGATGTGGCGGGCAGGCAGCGTTCCAGCGTTTGTGCGAAGTTGTCGTGATCCGGTTGCTGCGTCACGCCATCGAGGAAGGCAAGGCCGATACGGGCCTTTTGAACGGTCTGGCAAACCCGCGCCTCGCTGCTGCCCTGGTGGCGATCCACGAGGTGCCCGGAGAACACTGGACGCTGGAGAGGCTGGCCGAAACGGCGGGAATGTCGCGCACCCAGTTCGCGGTGACTTTCAAGGAACTCGTCGGGACAACCCCCATGGGCTATCTCTCCAACTGGCGTCTGGACATTGCCCGCTCCGAACTGGAAACCGGCCGGCAGGTCAAGGCGGTTGCAAGCCTCTGCGGCTTCGCAAGCCCCGCAGCCTTTTCCCGAGCCTTCTCCCGCCGGTTCGGCTACTCCCCCAAGCAAAAGCGCAGCCAGGCGGCCTGAACCGCCTGTCGGCTGAGCTTCAGTAGCTTCACTAGCCCCTGCTTTTGTCATCCCGGTTTGGTGCGCAGCGCCAGGACCGGGACCCAGTAGCCGCCGGAGCTGACGTGGGGATGCGAAGCGGCCGAGACCGCCGGTTACTGGATCCCCGCCTTCGCGGGGATGACAAGGAGGGGGGCGGTTTGGGTTCGTGGGGGGGGGCTTGCTGATTGGAGCGCTAGGGGGCTGCTTTCGCTGAGAGGCGGTGCGCGCTACTGCGTCTTCCCCAACCCCGTTTGTCATCCCGGTTTGGTGCGCAGCGCCAAGACCGGGATCCAGTAGCCGCCGGAGCTGACGGGATGATGCGAAGCGGCCGAGACCGCAGGTTACTGGATCCCCGCCTGCGCGGGGATGACAAGAGAGAGGGCGGTTTGGGTTCGCGAGAGGTAAGCATACTTGAACTGCGGCGGAGTATTCGCGCCGCTACATGCCGTTCAGGTCAGCCGCGATCCTGAACCGGTTTTTCCAGGGCATAGAGTTCGTCGTTGATGTCGTCGACCTTGCGGGCGAGGAGTGCCTGGGCATCGTTGAGGCCGAGGTTGTAGAACCTGGCCCCCAGAGACGGCGTCAGGAAATCGATCAGCAATTCGGCGTCCATGTTGCCGATGTCGATATCCAGATCGGTTTCGAGATAATGCTTGATCTCGGAGGCGAGGCGGGTTCTGGCATCCTTGTCGAGTGTCAGCTCCGTCATGCCCGCCTCCCGGATGGTTTTCAGGCTGCTTCCAGCAGGCTTTCGAACAGGAGGCGTCCGTCGAGGCCACCGTTGAGCGGCTCGATCAGGTTTTCCGGGTGCGGCATCATGCCGAGCACATTGCCTTTGGCATTCATGATGCCGGCAATGTCGTTGATGGAGCCGTTCGGGTTGGTGTCGCCCGCGTAACGGAACACGACCTGGCCGTTGTCCTCGATCTGCTTCAGCGTGTCGGCATCGGCAAAGTAGTTGCCGTCATGATGGGCCACCGGGCAGCGCCAGACCTGGCCTTTCTCGAATTTCGACGAGAACCTTGTGGCATTGGTGACCGTTTCCATCAGGACTTCGCGGCAGACGAAGGTGAGACCGGCGTTGCGCATCAGGGCGCCCGGCAGCAGGCCTGCCTCGGTCAGGATCTGGAAGCCGTTACAAACACCCAGTACGGCAACGCCGCTGTCGGCCTTGGCCACGAGATCCTTGAGGATCGGGGAGCGGGCCGCAATCGCGCCGGAGCGCAGATAGTCGCCGTAGGAAAAGCCGCCCGGCACAACCACGAGATCCACATCCGGCAAGGTGCTTTCCGTGTGCCAGACGCTTTGCGGCCTGGTGCCGGTGATCAGTTCCAGGGCGTGGAACATGTCACGGTCGCGGTTGGAGCCTGGGAAAACGATGACTGCGGTTTTCATGTGGGCAATCCAGTCGGTTCAGAGCAGAACAAGTACGGCTATCAGGGCCGCGATTGCGGGCACCAGAATGAATATCGCCGCTTTGGTGGCCATGAAGATCAGGGCCTTGCGGGTATCGTCATCCATTGGCGGTGCCCCGGTGTCGAAGTCTCGGTCAGGCGATTTCGATCGCGTAGTTCTCGATAACGGTGTTGGCGAGCAGCTTTTCGCACATCTGCTCCAGTTCAGCCTTGGCGGCTGCCTTGTCGGAGCCGGTCAGTTCGACATCGAACACCTTGCCCTGACGAACGGAGCCGACGTCGCCGAAGCCGAGGCCGCCGAGCGCACCTTCGATGGCTTTTCCCTGAGGATCGAGAACACCATTTTTCAGGGTGACGATCACACGTGCTTTCATGATTGGGATCTCCGCAGCAGACTGCAGATTCTGCAGTTGAATGACTTTGGGGCTCCCCATACACGAGGAGCCCCATTTGCGAAAGGCCTGTGAGCAGAAAACCTGCGAATTACGGCACGCGCCTGATCGTCGTCTGCTTCAGGAAGCGGCTCAGATTGGCGTTTGCCCTGGAGCTTGATTTTGCAAAGGAGGCAATGGCACTGCCGCGGTCGTTTTGAAAGATGACGCGTCCGGACACGTAAAGGTTGCCCTTGTCCGTCCGGTACCGGGCGGTCATGTCGAAGCCGGTATAGGTTTTGGTGACGACGCGGCGCTTGGTCTTGAAGCGCACTTCGCCCTTTGAGGCCACATTGGCGATGTTGCCGACGGCATTCATCAATTCGGCAGAAAGCAGGTTTTGCCGGATGGCCGTTTCGGCATCGCCTTTGACCTTGATCGGGCCCACCACGACAACTTCAGGCGACTTGCACCTGGGTGGAAGGCAAACATAGACGGTCTTGTTGCCGCTTTGCTTGCTGGCCCAACCCTTGGGAGCAAAGCTGGAGGAAATGCTGCCGGGCTTCAGGCCGGAGGTCTGACAGGCAGCGAGAAGACCGCACAGAAGTACAATCGATGCAGCTTTGAAAATGGAAGAAAATCTAAATGACATGACGCCCCCTTGTTAAACGAGGGGGCGTCATAATTGACAATGCCTCTGGTCGCAATCCTGACGTAGAGGCCATGCAAGGCGATTGCCCCGGCCTGTGTCAATACTGCATCAGTGGCGCGTCTTACTTGACCAGGGTCGGTCCGGAACCTGCCGGGCGCTCGTTGGCCATCATGATCCCAAGCCGCTTGGCAACTTCCTGATAGGCTTCCAGCATGCCGCCCAAGTCGCGGCGGAAGCGGTCCTTGTCCATCTTGTCGTTGGTCTCGATGTCCCACAGACGGCAGCTGTCCGGGGAAATCTCGTCGGCCACGACGATGCGCATCATGTCGCCTTCGAACAGGCGGCCGCATTCGATCTTGAAGTCGACAAGGCGAATGCCGACACCCAGGAACAGGCCGCACAGGAAATCGTTGACGCGGATGGCAAGCGCCATCATGTCGTCCAGTTCCTGCGGGGTTGCCCAACCGAATGCGGTGATGTGTTCTTCCGCGACCATCGGGTCGTTGAGCTCATCGTTCTTGTAGTAGAACTCGATGATGGAACGCGGCAACTGCGTGCCTTCTTCCAGACCCAGACGGGTTGCGATGGAACCGGCGGCGACGTTGCGCACGACCACTTCCAGCGGAATGATCTCGACTTCCCGGATCAACTGTTCGCGCATGTTGAGGCGACGAATGAAGTGAGTCGGGATGCCGATGGCATTCAGATGATTGAAGATATATTCGGAAATCCGGTTGTTGAGCACGCCTTTGCCGTCAACAATCTCGTGTTTCTTGTTGTTGAAGGCGGTCGCGTCGTCTTTGAAATGCTGAACCAGGGTTCCCGGTTCCGGACCTTCGTAAAGGATCTTGCCCTTACCTTCATAAATGCGCCGACGGCGGTTCATTGGCTATACCGTGTCTTTTAGAGAAAACTTTGACGGGACATGCTAACCTTGTCTGGAAATCCACCGGGACGATGTCCGTCGACCGGCCGATGCTTAGAGGCAGATGGCCCTGTTTTGCGGCGCGGAACTTAACCGAAGCCGGGCAAAAGTACAATCTTATGTTTCCGGAGAGTGCGCAGGACGGTTATGCTTTTGACGCATGCGTGCAGGTACTGCGTTGATTTGATCGTCGCGCGGGGATATGCAAGACACCAAATCAGCCCCATATGGGGAGAAATGCATCAGCGCAGTTCAGGAGACGATGAGTATGAGCACATTCGACAAGCGCGAGCAGGGGTTTGAAAACAAGTTCGTGCATGACGAGGAGCTGCGGTTCAAAGCAACCGCACGTCGCAACAAGTTGCTGGGGTTGTGGGCGGCCGGTCTTCTGGGCTTTGAAGGCGAAAAAGCCGACGAATACGCCAAGGAAGTCGTCCGGTCCGATTTCGAGGAGCCGGGCGAGGAAGACGTGTTCCGCAAGCTTCGCGAAGATTTCGACGCCAACAACGTCGACCAGTCCGATCATCAGATTCGCCGCACGATGGACGAACTGATGCACACGGCAGTTGACCAGTTGCAGAAAGAAGGCTGATCCAGGCTTTCTTAGATTTGACGCTTCAAACGCCCGCCGGAAACGGCGGGCGTTTTGCATTGTCAGGCAGGTCTTCCGGCACAGGCGCAAGAAAATTCGGTCCGCTTTCGGATGTGAACAAGAAAAATGCCTTCTCTCTTTGCGTCAACCAAGCTTGCGGAAATGCAAAAAGAGCGCTTGCGGTTGTGCCGGCCGGCGGATTTGATACCTCCACTTACGGAGGAGATGTCCCGTGTCAGATAATGCCTTTCTTGCCGACAAGCTTCGTTCCGGAAAAGCTGTCATTACCGGCTGGTCGCAATTGTCCGCCCCAATGGTTCCGGAGTTGTTTGCGCGCTCGGGTTACGAGGCGGTGACGCTGGACCTGCAGCACGGCATGTATGATTTTGCGTCCGCCTGTGAGGCGATGGCTGCCATTGCCCTGGCAGGCGCCCACCGCATCGTCCGTATTCCCGTCGGCGATAACGCCCTTGCAGGGCGGCTGATCGACATGGGGGCCGATTGCATCATCGCGCCGATGATCAATTCCTTCCGGGACGCAGAAATCTTTGCGCGCGCCGTCAAGTACCCGCCGATAGGCGAGCGAAGCTGGTCGCCGTTCCGCGCAGCCATGCTGAGCGGGCAGACCCGTGACGAATATCTTGAAAACGCCAACGCCCAGACCCTTGCCTTTGCCATGATCGAAACCCAGGATGCCATCGATGCATTGGACGAGATCCTGAGTGTCGATTGTCTCGACGGCGTGTTCGTCGGCCCGAGCGATCTTTCCCTGGCACTGTCGAAGGGCGCGTCGCTTGATCCGAACGGTGCTCACACAGGAAAAGTCGCCGGTGAGATTGCGGAACGAGCGGTTGCTGCGGGCAAACTTGCCGGGATTTTCTGCCTCAACGCCGACAAGGTCGAGGAAGCTTACAACCAGGGCTTCCGGCTGATGTCCCATGGCGTCGACACGCTTTTCCTCGATCATTCCGCAAGAGCGGCGCTCAAGGAAGTTGCCTGGCTGTCAGGACCGGAAACCGGGCCGGCCGGCGGATACTGATCCCGGCCTGTGGCAAGGCTTGACCTGGGTCAATGCTGAAAGTTTCTAAATTGCGCAAGTATTGAAGTATCGAAACCGCGACGGTTCTGAGCCTCTGTCTGCAAGTTGATTATGTGCCATAATCAACCCTTGCTAACGGCGCTGCTCAGGACGGAGAACCGCCGCTTTCCCGATGGGAGACCCTCATGTGGAAACTGGCATTGATACTGTTCATCATCATCGGACCGACATTGGCCGGACTTGGTGCTCTTGTTCCGCTCTCCATTTACGGCGTCGGCGACTTCAACGCCTTGCTGCTGATTGGCGGCGCGGCTGCAGGCGCCGCGATTGCCGCTCCGGTGAGCTACTGGGTGGCGACGCGGATCGGTGTGCTGATGGATGCATCCTCAGCGCGGACCTGACCAAAATCAGCCCAGCTTTTTCATGAAATGCGCGAAGGACATCATGCCTTCCGGCCAGGGGCCGTGGCCGCTTTCCAGGTTGATGTGGCCTGCGGCCCCGGCGTCCTGAAAGGTGGTGCCCCAGACCTTGGCAAAGTGTTCGGCGCGCGCGTAGTCGCAATAGGGATCGTCCCGGCTGGCCACAAGATGCGCCGGAAAGGGCAGCGGCTGCTCCGGAATGGGCTTGAAATCACCGCCGTCAAATTCGGCCACCAGTCCTTCGCGGTCCCAATCGGACGGAGCGACCAGATAGGCGCCGGCGATCTTGCCCTTCAGCGCATGTGCGCCATGGGCAACCAGGATGCAACCAAGCGAATGGGCGACAAGCACGACGGGCCGCTCGGCGGCGTCGACTGCCTCGACGAGCGTTTCCAGCCATTCCTTCTTGCTCGGGCTGTGCAATTCGGCCTGTTTCACTACACGGGCGTTCGCCATCTTGTCGCGCCAGCGCAGCATCCAATGGCCCGGCAGGGTCTTGCCGTAGCCGGGAACAAGCAGAATATCGGTGTCAGAAATTTTCACGGGCTACACCTTTTGAGTGGCTATCCAAGATGTGCCGCTGTCTCGCAGTTTTTCCGTGCGCTTGTCAATCGCGTCAGGCAAGAGGAGGGGTGGGGATTGAAGGGAATGCAAAAGAGCCGGTCCATGGACCGGCTCTTTGTTTGGCAAGCTTCGCTCACATTCACGGCCCATAGGGCGAGACACACGCACGGCGCGGTCCGTGATAGGGCTGGAAGCTGTTGTCCACCGGGCGGTAGGAGCGGTAGCGCTGGTCGCACCATTGATAGTGAGCGGGGCTGTAGCCTCGGCGGTACCGCGGCGGAGCGGCGTATCGTGGGGGCGCAGCGTAGCGGGGCGGAGCTGCATAGACGGGTGGGGCCGCGTAGCGGGGTGGAGGAGCAACGCCGAAGCCGAACCCAAAGGCTGCCGGCGGGAACCACCAGCCGTTATAGCGGCGATAGCCCTGGCGATAGTTCCGGTAGCCCCGGTGCCCATTGTAATAATGGCGACCTTTGTGCTTGTTGTAGCCACGATGTGGATTGTGCCCGCGCCTGTGGTCGACTTTCAGAACGTTTGCCGGCGCCTCCTGCGTCTGTGCCTGTACGCGTACTGGCAAGAGCGTATGCAGAGGCAGGGGTGCAGCGAATGCGGGTGAAGCCAAGCCGAGCGCGAGGCCGCCGATGGCTACGTGACTTAGAACGGATTTCCAGACCGGCATGACGTACTCCATGATCATCATGGATATAAAACGTGGATCAGCTGGCTTCGTTCCGCGAAATTGCCTCGCTCAGTCATTTGTGATCGGCAGGCGATCAGGAAAGCGGGCCGTAAAATCCGTGTTTGAGAGCACGTGCCCAGCCCGGGCGACCGTTCTTTTCCGCTTCGGCTGAGGCTGCGTCCCAGTCATATGTCAGGATCTTTTCCTGAAAGTTCCACGCACCGTGGTTGTCGGTCATCAGGGCATAGCGGGCATGGGGGCTGCCGGCTTCCATCACATGGCGATTCGGGTGGTCATCCTCGTAGGACGGCAGGCCGACGCTGCCGGGATTGAGCAGGATCTGCCCGGTTTTCTGCAGCCGGATGAGCCTTGGAATGTGCGTGTGACCGCAGCAGACGACCGGCGCCGTTTCGCCCTTCAGTTCGTCCAGCAAAGCCTGTTCGTCCGGCAGGTGACCTTTGGGGCCTTCCACCTTTTCAGTCAGGTAGCGGTCGTCATTGTCCGGCGTGCCATGGCACAGAAAAATCTCGTCGGTCAGACGGATGGTCGGCTGGCTGGTTGCCAGCCAGTCGCGGCTGGCCTGCGAAAGACGCTCGGCGGCAAAGACGTCTGTCGGTCCCAGCTTGTCGATCGGGTGGTCCAGGACGAAGCGATCGTGATTGCCGCGTACGGTCGGCCAGGCGGTTTCGCGCAGGATGGCAGCGGTTTCCTCCGGCCAGAGCGGGCCGGAGACACAATCACCCAGATTGACGATCACGTCCGGCGCTTCCAGCTTCAGGTCTGCCAGCACGGCCTCGAGAGCCAGGACATTGCCGTGAATGTCAGAAACAATGGCAATTTTCATGGGTCAGCTATCCTGTCGGCCGATCCGGCCTAGATGAGTGATCTTGAATCCTTCCGGGCTCTTAAGGCCGTAGCCCAGAACCCGGTTGAAGGCAATGTGAGCCGTCCAGATGATTGCAATCGGGACAAAGTCCCAGAAGGCGTAGGCGTCGAGATCATAGTCGGTGAGGATCACGCCGAGCCCCATCAGAAAGGCGGGGCCGATGTAGGTGTGAAAGAGATTGTAGATTACGGCACCGATGCGTGGATTGGCGAAATAGCCAAGCATCGACAGGTCCGGCACCAGAAAGAGGATGACGAAGGTCAACCAGGGGGCCCCGGTCCAGAAATAGAGGACCAGCGAGGCAAACAGGACAAGGAGCGCCTCGATGCGCTGCCAGGCAACAAGGGACTTTTCGCCGGACATCGCTTCTACCTTTACCGAATGAGAAAGGGAGGCGACTACCTTCGGCCATTCCCGACTTCGTTTTACTATCCGTTGTCATCCAGGCCAAACGAAGTGCGAGCCGGGACCGGAGAGCCACGGTGTTTGCCGTGGCTCTCCCACTTTTGGTTATGCCTTGGCCTTCCGATCCCGGATCTTCGCTTTGCTGCGTCCGGGATGACGAGCCGGCAGGGTTTCCAGTGGCGGTTTACGCCTTGCCGAACACCCGTTCGAAGATCACGTCGACGTTCTTGGTGTGATAGCCAAGGTCGAAGCGGTCGCGGATTTCTTCTTCGGACAGATACTTGCGCACATCCTGGTCGTTCAGAAGCTCGGTCAGGAAGTCGACGGAGGCAGCGCCTGCCACCTGGTAGCTGTCCCATACCTTCATGGCATTGCGCTGAACCAGACGGTAGGCATCCTCGCGAGAGGAGCCCGCCTGGGTGAGGGCAAGCAGGATGCGCTGGGAGTGCACGAGACCGCCGAGACGGTCCATGTTGCCGATCATGCGCTCCGGATAGATCAGCAGCTTGTCGATGACGCCGGTCAGACGGGCCAATGCGAAATCCAGGGTGATGGTCGCGTCCGGGCCGATCATACGCTCGACGGAGGAATGCGAAATGTCGCGCTCGTGCCAGAGAGCCACGTTTTCCATTGCCGGGATAGAGAAGCCGCGGACGATACGGGCAAGACCGGTCAGGTTTTCAGTCAGGACCGGGTTGCGCTTGTGCGGCATTGCCGACGAGCCCTTCTGGCCCTTGGAGAAGAATTCTTCCGCTTCCAGAACCTCGGTGCGCTGCAGGTGGCGGATTTCGGTTGCCACGCGCTCGATGGAGGAGGCGATCACGCCGAGGGTCGCGAAATACATGGCGTGACGGTCGCGCGGGATCACCTGGGTGGAGACCGGCTCGGCCTGGAGGCCCATTGCCTTGGCGACGTGTTCTTCCACAGCCGGGTCGATGTTGGCGAAGGTGCCGACCGCACCGGAAATGGCGCAGGTGGCGATTTCCTCACGAGCGGCCAGCAGGCGCTTCTTGCAGCGGTCGAACTCGGCGTAGGCTTCGGCCATCTTCAGGCCGAAGGTCACCGGCTCGGCATGGATGCCGTGGGAGCGGCCGATGCAGACCGTGTCCTTGTGCTCCATCGCCCGGCGCTTGGTCGCCTCAAGCAGGGCGTCCATATCGGCCAGCAGCAAGTCGGTCGCCTTGACCAGCTGGACGTTGAAGCAGGTGTCGAGCACGTCGGAAGAGGTCATGCCCTGGTGCACGAAACGGGCGTCCGGGCCGACGATTTCCGCCAGATGGGTCAGGAAGGCGATGACATCGTGTTTGGTTTCGCGCTCGATCTCGTCGATACGGTCGATGTCGAACGTGGCATTGCCGCCCTTTTCCCAGATGGTCTTGGCCGCTTCCTTCGGGATAACACCGCGCTCGGCCAGGGCGTCGCAGGCATGCGCCTCGATCTCGAACCAGATACGGAACTTCGATTCCGGCGACCAGATGGCAACCATATCGGGGCGGGAATAGCGCGGGATCATCTGCGAATGGACCTCATATGTGGAAATTCTGGCTGCGGAATAGCAGAGGGGCGCGGCCCCTTCAATGAGGAGAGGCGGTTTTTACTTGCAGCAGGGTGCCTGAATGTGAATTTTACGGTGCACACATAGGCGATGCGACTGTCTTTGAGGAGACACGGATGACGATCTGGCGGCCGGCTAACACGATTTCGGTGAAGGCGCTTGCCTTGATCTGGCAGGACGATGCGTTGCTTCTGGCCGATGTCCGAGACGACACGGGCCGTATCACCGGTATGCGGCCGCTGGGCGGAACGGTGGAATTCGGCGAGCCCTGGCGCGATACGCTTCAGCGAGAGTTTCTGGAAGAACTGGGAGCAAGGATCATCTTGCTCGACGATTATATCGTGATGGAGAACATCTACGATCATCACGGCGTCCCGGGCCATGAGGTGGTTTTCCTGTGCCACGCCCATTTCACCGACAACAGCTATTACCGGATGGATACGATCATTTACGAGGTGAATGACGAAACCGTCGGTACAGCGCGGTGGATCACGTTGGAAGAACTGGCTGCCAAGGGACTTGAACTCTATCCCTCTGGATTGAAGGACAGACTGCCTGGGCGGACCGGAAAACCAGTTCCAGGCCGCCGGTTCAGCTGATCCGGCGTTCGCAAGCCGTCACTCGGTATCGCCGTATTCCATCTGCTCGTCGGCTTTCTCCTCAGCCATGTATTGATCGAACTTCTCCTGGCGCAGGTGCAGACGCACCGCCAGGATGTAGATCGCCACTGCCAGCGCGGAGACCACGGCAATATCCGGGCCGACCGGCAGGTATCCGGCACCACCACCAAAGGACCCGAGCCAGGAGAGCAGCACCAGGCCTGCGAGATAGGGCGCAAGCCAGGCCGCTTCGCGCCAGTCCAGACTGTGGAAGCCCCCCTGGCTGTTGCGGTAGATCATCAGCAGGAAACCGATGAGCAGGCAGATGCCCAGGTGCAGCATGGTGTCCCAGCCGCTCCAGTAGATGATCAGGCTTGCGACCACGAAGGCAAAGCACCCGGTGACAGGGGCAGCCGGCAGCACGAAGGCACGCGGCACATCGGACATCAGCTCCCGGAAGGCCAGCACGGCGACCGGGCCGACAACGAAGGACAGCACGATGGAGGACGTGTTGAGGGCGAGCACTTCCTTGAACGGCAGGATGAAGAAGAACAGCGCCGACACGGCGAAATTGATCAGCAGAGCGAACAGCGGCACACCGCGGGCAGACAGGGTTTCCATGAACTTCGGAAACAAGCCGTTCTGTGCCATCGCCAGGCCGAGACGCGCATTCGAGCTGACGGAAACGAGCGCCGAGGCAAAACTGGAAATGCGGGCGCTGCTGTCCAGAATGCTGACGATCCAGAGCGCGCCGACGGCGGTGGCGAGGGCCGCCATGGGGCCGAGCTCACCCGGGAAGCTGAGCGCTGCCCAGCCTTGCTTGAGCTGTGACGGGTCAAGCGCGCCAAGAAAGGCAAGCTGCAGACCGCCGTAGATCAAGAGGCAGACCACAAGGCTGATCACCAGCGCCAGAGGCACATTGACTTTCGGATTACGAGCCTCGCCCGCCATATCGATCACGTGCCGGAAGCCGATCAGGGCGAAGATCACACCGCCGGTGGAAATCGCCGACAGAATGCCTTTCAGCCCTTCCGGGGCAAAACCGCCGTATTCGCTGAAATTGGCGTACCGGAACTCGGACGTCAGAATGACGGCGGCAAGCAGCGCCGGCACAAGGATCTTCACCCAGGTCAGTGCGGTGTTGATACGGGCAAAGAAACGGACGCCAAAGGCGTTGAGCACGGTAAACAGGGCCAGCAGAACGCAGGCAACGGCCAGCCCAGGGGGGGTGAGAAGCCCGTCCGATCCGTAAAGCCAGGGGGCAAGGCTCTTGGAGTACCGCAGCACGGCCTCCACCTCGATGGTGGCCGTGGTGTTGTAGCCGACCCAGGCTGTCCAGCTCATCGTCATGGAGACAACCGAGCCGTGGGAGAAATGCGGTACGCGCCCGATGCCGCCGGCCACCGGCAGGATCGTCGCGATCTCCGCAAAAGTCGCGGCCAGAAGCAGCATGGCAAAGCCACCGATCACCCAGGCTATGAGGGCCGATGGCCCTGCCGCCTGGGCGGCCATCAAGGGCGCAAACAGCCAGCCAGATCCAAGAATTCCGCTGATCGCCACGAAGGTGAGGCCCAGCAGACCGATACTGCGTTGCATATGCGCCAAGACGAATCCCCCCAGTCTTTAACGGAGAGAGCTTAACCGAGGGATCGTCTCAACGGAAAGACGCGTTGCGGAAGTATTTGGCGTGTGTCCGGCAGTCGGGGGTGAAGCCGGTGCCTGGGGCCCATCTTTCGAGACGGACCGGGCGGTCCTCCTCAAGATGAGGGTGTGCTTGTTGGACGTCTGAATTGAAAGTTGTCTCAGAGCCCCACAGCCACACAGCCCCCACCACCTCATCCTGAGGAAGCGCAAAGCGCTGTCTCGAAGGATGGGCCGCTTGCGCCATAATATCAGTCACAAGCTGCTAACGCCATGATATGCCATCTGAATGCAGGTAACTTTCTATATCCTCAGATGTTCGAACGGCAGCTACTACACGGGCATCACGCGTAAGGATCTCGCGAGCCGGATCAGCGAACATCAACAGGGAATATATGATGGTTACAGAGCTCGGTATCGACCTGTTGAACTCGTGTTCAATTGCGAGTTCGAGCAGCTCACGGACGCAATTACCTGTGAGCGACAGGTGAAAGGCTGGAGGCGCGACAAAAAAAGAAGCCTTGATCAAAGGCGAGTTCGATCTTCTTCCTGCGCTTTCGAGACGAGGAGGAGCGGCGGCGAAGAAATGAGCTCGTGGCCCATCCTTCGAGACGGACCTAAAGGTCCTCCTCAGGATGAGGGGGAGTGTGTGGAAAGTCTGACGTGCAAGTTGCCTCACAGTCCCCACCACCTCATCCTGAGGAAGGCTGAAAGCCTGTCTCGAAGGATGGGCCGCTTGCTCAGGTTGTTACCTGAAGATTTCCCGTCGACCAAAGTGCGTTTTCACGCTGAACGCCGGCTTCAAGCTTCTTCTGCAGCCTTCCGGATCGCCGAGATGTTGCCGGCATAGCTTTCCACCGTGCCGCCCTTGAAGACCGCCGAACCTGCCACCAGAACGTTGGCGCCGGCTGCGGCGACGAGGGGGGCGGTTTCGGGGGTGACGCCGCCGTCGATTTCCAGATCGATCGGGCGGTCACCGATCATCTGGCGGATGCGGCGGGTCTTTTCGACCTGGGACTGAATGAACTTCTGACCACCAAAACCGGGGTTGACCGTCATCACTAGAATGAGGTCCAGCCGGTCGAGCACATATTCAAGGACGCTTTCGGGGGTCGACGGGTTCAGCGAGACACCGGCCTTCTTGCCCAGATTGCGGATGGCCTGTAGCGAGCGGTCGAGGTGCGGGCCGGCCTCGGCATGAACGGTGATGATGTCGGACCCGGCCTTGGCGAAAGCTTCCAGATAAGGATCGCAAGGGGCGATCATCAGGTGCGTGTCGAAGATCTTGTCCGTGTGCGGGCGCAGCTTGGCGATGACATCCGGGCCAAAGGTGATGTTCGGCACAAAATGGCCGTCCATAACGTCGAGATGGATCCAGTCGGCGCCCGCTTCCACGACGTCGCGGACTTCCTGGCCAAGCTTGGAAAAATCGGAGGCGAGGATGGAGGGGGCAATCTTGATGTCGCGCGGCATGGCAAACTCCCGGACAGGCCAGACGGGCCGTTATCGTTCCGTTTCTGATGGTGCCGCCGCGCTAGCACTTCTGGTGCGGCCGGGCAAGATGTCCGTGCCGCCCTCAAACGGTTTATGCGCTTAAAGCCGTCCTGTTATCGCCAGATATCTGCGGTCCGGCCCCTCGAAACCGTGACTGTCCATCTGGATGATCACGGCAAAGACAGGCGGGGCTTCATCCGGAAAATGCGTAACGATGCGCTCGATACGGTAGGCCAGCGGGCAGCGCCGGCTTTCGGGCAAGCTGCTGTCCTCGTTCAGGATGCGGGTCACGCCGTTGTGCACCATGGTCAAACGGAAACCCTTGGTCTCGGCGCCGTAGCTCTGGCACTGGGCATTCGGCATGGGGTATTCCGACAGCGTGAGGTCGATTGGATCGTCACCCGACAGGAAGGTGACGCGCGGGGCGACAAGCATCTTGTGAGGATCTGAGGTCAATTCCGTGCGCGGGTTGAAGCCGACGGTCTGACCTTTTCCGGCAATGGCTTTTTGCTGCAGCAGCGGCTGCGCGGCAAGACGGTTCTCCGCACGGGTCTCGGAGAGGGCGTTGTCGGCTGAATCACCCGGGCCCGGGTCGACATCCCTGCGCAGGCGGAAGGGCGCGGGCGGCACCCAGGTATCGCCAATCACGTCGACAATGAAGATTTCCGAATAGGGAAAGCCCGAGCCGTCCTGCACGCCGTATTGTTCGAAGGCGAAGAAGTCGCCGTTTCGGGAAAACCCGAGAAGCTGAAGCTCGGCAGTGTCTCCGGCAAGGGCTGCCGGGGCGAGGCCTGCACTGGCCAGAAGGAGCGTTGCGGCACACAGCAGACCGCGGCCTGCGGAAGCGGTCAGGCTTTTGACGGTGGATGACAGAACGGGCACGGCGTTTTCCTCATGCGAGATGACTGGTCTGGCAAGAGGTAAGCCTAGCAGGT
The DNA here is from genome assembly GCF_057180185.1 of Labrenzia sp. ATLA3. NCBI lineage: Bacteria > Pseudomonadati > Pseudomonadota > Alphaproteobacteria > Hyphomicrobiales > Stappiaceae > Labrenzia > Labrenzia sp. ATLA3. The sequence continues at coordinate 251,576 of NZ_JBXUKV010000004.1, read as the reverse complement.
TTGCCTGTCAGGTGGGCTACGTCACAGTTTTGACGTTCAGACGGCAGAAAACGCGCACAAAGGGCGTCAGCAACAGCGGCAGGATATAGATCGGAAACTGGCCGATCGCGAACCAGAGCCAGGTGAACTCCGGAAGCGTGCCACCGAAGGCGGCAACCATCAGCCCCATGTTGCGGGTGCCGCAGGTGTGGGCGATCGCATAGGCATCTTCCCGGGTCGACGGCGAAAACACAAGCAGGCTGAGAGCAATCTGCACCAGCGCGAGGCAGAAGGTGAGGGCGGTGAGGCCCAGCGTGAACAGCGGCTTTGCAGCAAAACTCGCCGCGACACCATCCATCGCGGCAATCGCGAAGACCAGCAACAGGAGCACATTGAGACCGCTGATATGGTGGGACGAACGGGCCAGGCGCTCCTCGCCGGCGAGTTTGCGGAAGGCCATCGAGACAACAAAGGCGCCGCTGAGAAGAACCGAAAGCTGAAGAGCAAGTCCGCCGACGCTGAGGGGCAGCGAAGGCCCCAGTATCAATTTGCCGATGAACGGGGCGGTCAGCGGGGTGATGATCAGTCCGGCAACGGAAAGCGCAAGGCTGAGGGTGCCGTCAAGGCCGAGCAGATAGATAAAGGCCGGGGCCGCCATCACCGGCGGAGCGGCGGTCGCGATGAACAGGGCCAGCATGACGTCTGCGCCGAGAGCCCGCAGGCCCGACAGATCGATCAGGAGCCAGGTCAACAAGGGCGTGCCGATCATCATCCACAGGAGAGCGGCAATCAGAAGCGCAGGCCGGCGCAGACGCATTCTTACGGCGAATGTGTCGACGCGCAGAAAGGCCAGGGTCAGCAGGCTGAAGACGGCAACGCTCAAATAGGGACGCAGATAGGCGGACAGGGACGGCAAGGCCATGCCGATGAAAATACTCACAGCAAGAGCGGCCGTTCCGTTGCGTCCGATCCATGCCAAGCCTGCACCGCACCATCGAATCATCTTAAGTTGTCCTTTGACCGCGAGTTGTGGCAGGCACTTTCGCCTCTTAAAGGATCCGGACCCTGGACGCCAGAGATACGGCACGGTCCGGAACAGGCATGACAGCAAAAAACAGGCAAATGCAATCCTTTGACGTGATGGTGCTCGGCGCCGGTATCGTCGGCGTATCGACGGCACTGCATCTGCAGCGGCTGGGCCTTTCGGTTGCTTTGATCGACCGCAAGCACCCGGGCGAGGAAGCTTCCTTCGGAAATGCCGGCATTGTCCAGCGCAATGGTTTCGTGCCGCACGCGGTGCCGACGCAACCGCTGAAGCTTCTGGGGATCCTGTTCGGTCGTTCGAGCGCCGTTTCCCTGGACATTGCGACCGTTTTTCGTCTGCTGCCCTGGCTGCGCCAGTTCCATGCCGCCGGCAGCGCACGGGGGGTTGAAACCTATTCACGGGCGGTCGCACCGTTCCGGGCCTTCGCAGTCGAGGAACATCTGGATCTGGCGCATGCGACCAATGCGGAGCGCTTTTATCGCCACGGTGGCTGGCTGCATCTCTACCGTTCGGAGACGGCGTTTCAGGAAGGCGATTTCGAGCGGCAATATGCAAGGGTGTTCGGCGTTGCCTACCGGGAACTTTCGGCAGGGGACATAGGGTCGCTTGAGCCGGCCCTGTCAGCACAGGGACTGAGAGGTGTGCATTGGCCGGAGAGTTGCTCTGTCTCCAATCCCGGTGCCGTGATCGATACGTTCTGGCGGCACTTTATCTATGAAGGTGGTGGGTATTTTCGTGCCGATGCCCGGAAGGTGAAACAGGAAAGCGGTGGCTGGCAAGTCGAGGGGGAACTTGGAACGGTGTTCGCCCGGCAGGCCGTGGTCGCTCTCGGGGCCTGGTCGACGGATCTGCTGGAGCGTCTGGGGGAAAGCTATCCGCTTGCGGTCAAGCGCGGTTACCACATGCATTACCGTCCGCTTTCGGGGGCTTCGTTGTCCCGTCCGGTGGTGGATGTCGAAAATGGCTTTGCCCTGACCCCGACCGACAACGGCATTCGGCTGACGACGGGCGTGGAACTGGCCGAGCGCGATGCTCCGCCAAATCCGGCAATCATCAAGCTGGCGAAACGCCGGGCGGAGGAACTCATTCCGCTTGGGCGCGCCTTGCAGGACCAGCCGTGGATGGGCAGCAGGCCGTGTCTGCCGGATTCGCTGCCTGTGGTCGGGCCGTCAGTAAAGTTTCCGGGGCTGTGGCTGAACTTCGGGCACGGCCACGACGGGTTTACCCTTGGGCCGGTGACGGGACGTCTGCTGGCCAGCATGATTGCGGGCAAGCAGCCCTTCCTGGACCCGGCGGGACTGTCTCCGTTGCGCTTTGCCACCTGAGCGGCGCGCGATTTAATCGATCAGGGGTCAGCTTTCCCGTAAGGGAAGGGCAACGGTATCCTTCACCGTATTCACGACGATGCGTGACTGCACATCGGAGACGAGCGTATTGTCCAAAAGCTTCAGCCGGAGAAAATTATCGTAAGTTTTGATATCATCGGTCACAACCTTGATAAGATAGTCGACGGCACCGGTGATACGCTCGCAGGTAACGACCTCGGGCCAGTGATGAACCAGCTTGTCGAAGGTTTCCATGTTCTCGCGGCTGGGAACGGCAAGCTTGACGAAGGAATAGGCCACGAAGCCGAGACCCACGGATTCGCGGTCGATAATGGCAGTGATCTGGCGGATGATTCCCTGTTCCTTCAGGCGCTTAATGCGGCGCCAGCAAGGCGTTTGGCTCATGCCCGCTTCCTTTGCCACTTCGGCAATGGAGAGCGATGCATCCCGTTGCAGCACTCGCAGAACACGTATGTCCGACGGGTCGAGAAGATATTTATCTGTCATTGGATGTTTTAGGAATTTTTATTCTGCCTCTGGGTTATTAGCGGTAACGATAGCACAGAAATTGCCTGAGAAAAGGATGATATTACCTACTAACTGAGGTTACCGTCGGGGAGACCACCCCAGATGTCGGTTGAGGAGGAATTCGGATGAATGTGCATATGCCAACCGTAACCCTGGAGGACAAATATGTCGCCACGGAGGGACGGGTCTATCTGACAGGCATACAGGCGCTTGTCCGGCTGGCGCTCGATCGGGCGCGTCTGGATCAGTTGGCTGGCCTGAAGACGGGCGGCTTCATTTCCGGATATCGCGGGTCACCACTTGCCGGGTACGACACCGAGCTGATGCGCGCCCACCGCCACCTCAAGGGATATGACGTCGTCTTCAAGCCGGGCGTCAACGAAGAGCTTGGCGCAACCGCCGTGTGGGGAAGCCAGAAGCTGCGCGGCGAGGGCGGTGTCGGACGGGCGACTGCTTACGATGGCGTCTTCGGTATCTGGTACGGCAAGGCGCCGGGGGTCGACCGTGCAGGCGACGCATTGCGCCAGGCGAATGCTTCGGGCACAGACCGCAACGGCGGCGTTCTCGCGCTTGCCGGCGACGACCACCTTGCAAAATCCTCCATCCTTCCGGCGCAGAGCGAGTTTTATTTCGAGCATGCCGAAATTCCGGTTCTGAACCCGGCCGACATTCAGGACGTTCTCGACTATGGCCTGCACGGCCTGGAAATGTCCCGCTTCACCAGCCTCTGGACGGCGCTGATCTGTGTGGCTGACACGATGGACGCATCGGCGACGATCAACATTTCTCCGAACAGACTGCGCATGATGCGTCCGCTGGAAGGCGACCCGCGCAAGGACTATCACCAGAACCGTGACCTTCTTCTAGGCAACCGCCTTGAAACCGAGCGCCTGGTGCGTGACCTTCGCATTCCGGCGGCTCAGGCCTATGTGCGCACCAATGGTCTCGACCGCGTCACCTTCGGTGCAAGGACCCATCCGAAATACGGGATCGTTGCTTCCGGCAAGGCCTACCGGGATTTGCTGCAGGCACTCGACCTGATGGGAATTACCGAGGATTTTGCCAAGGCGCTGGGCCTTGGGGTCTACAAGGTGGCGATGAGCTGGCCTCTGGAGCCGCTGGGCCTTCGCGATTTTGCCCGTGGCGTTGAGCGCCTGCTGGTGGTCGAACACAAGCGCGCCTTCATGGAAAGCCAGATCAAGGAGATTTCCTACCACTGGCCGGAAATGAGCCGGCCGGAAATCTGGGGCAAGCGCCGTCCGGACGGAAAGCCGTTCCTGTCGGATGTCCTGGAACTGTCTGTCGCCGAACTGATCGAAGGCCTGATGAGCTGGCTGCCGGGAGAGGTGGTCTCGGAAGAAATGCGCGCCGTTGCCGACCGCATGACCAAGCAGGCCATGTGGGCACAGGGCCACGCGGAACGCGCAGCCCGCATTCCCTATTTCTGTTCCGGCTGTCCGCATTCAACGTCCACCAGAACGCCGGAAGGCTCTCGCTCGCTGCCGGGCATCGGCTGCCACGCCATGACCGAAATGGCCGGGCGGACGACGGAAGGCCAGATTGCCATGGGCGGCGAGGGTGTTCTGTGGGTCGGGCAGCAGCCCTTCTCCGGCGATAGCCACGTCTTTGCCAACGTGGGGGACGGCACCTATTTCCATTCCGGCATATTGGCGATCCGTCAGGCGCTCGCCTCCAATGTGCCTATCACCTACAAGATCCTGTATAATGATGCGGTCGCCATGACCGGCGGTCAGAAGGTGGACGGCCAGCTCAGTGTGCCGCAAATCACCCGCCAGCTGGAGGCCGAAGGCGTCGAGCGGATCGCGGTCGTTTCGGAAAATCCCGACAGCTACGGTTCCTGGACACCGCTTGCACCCGGCACCAAGGTTTACCACCGCGACGAACTGATGGACGTTCAGGAAGAGATGCAGACTTTCAAGGGCGTCTCGGTGATCGTTTACGACCAGACCTGTGCCGCGGAAAAACGCCGCCGGCGCAAGCGCGGGCAGTTTCCCGATCCGGACATGCGCCTCTTCATCAACGACCGGGTTTGCGAAGGCTGCGGCGACTGTTCAGTGCAGTCCAACTGTCTGTCGGTCGAGCCTCTGGCAACGCCCTTTGGCGAAAAGCGCGTCATCAACCAATCGAGCTGCAACAAGGACTTTTCCTGCATCAAGGGGTTCTGCCCGTCCTTTGTTGAGATCAATGGCGCCGCGCTGAAGAAGCCGAAGAAGGCCGAGGTCGACATTGACGCGCTGGTGGAAGCCCTGCCGCTGCCGACACTGGCCTCGCTCGATCGCACCTGGAATACGCTGGTGGCCGGTATCGGCGGCATGGGCGTGACCACGATCAGCGCGGTCCTGGCGATGGCGGCCCATGTGGACGGCAAGCAGGCTTCCACGCTGGACATGACCGGCCTTGCCCAGAAAGGCGGCCCGGTGACGTCTCACGTGCGATTTGCCGCCGGCAACAAGTCCATCGAGGGGCCGCGGGTTCCCGCTGCCAGCCTCGATCTTCTGATCGCCAGCGACATGGTGGTGGCCGCAAATGCGGATCAGCTCGCACTTGCCCATCGTGGCCACACGATGACGGTTGCCAACACCAAGGTGGCCCCGACTGCGGAATTCGTGCTGAAGCAGACACTTTCCTTCGACGAAAAGCAGATGGACAGCTCCCTGCGCAAGGCGTCCGGCACGTATCTGCCGGTCAACGCGGCTGATATTGCCGAAAAACTTCTGGGCGATGCCATTTACGCCAACATGCTGCTGGTCGGTATGGCGTTCCAGAGCGGCGCGCTGCCGGTGTCGGACTATGCCATCGAAACCGCACTTGAGCTGAACGGTGCGGCGGTGAAGAACAACATCAAGGCGTTCCGGGCAGGCCGTGTGCTGGCTGCCGATCCGGAGAAGCTTCTGAAGACGCTGCCTAGCGAAGCCAAGCCGCGTGTCTTTACCGTTGACGAGAAGATCGCCTTCAACGCGCAGGAGCTGACGTCCTATCAGAACGCGGCCTATGCGCAGCGCTATCTGGATCTGGTCGGCAAGGTTAAGGCAGCTGACGAAGCGTATGGCACAGGCACGATGCGCCTGACGCAGACGGTCTGCAACATGCTCTTCAAGCTGATGGCCTACAAGGACGAATATGAAGTCGCGCGGCTTTACAGCGATCCGGCCTTCAAAACGAAGGTTGCACAGCGCTTCGAAGATCCGAAAAAGCTGAAGGTTCATCTGGCTCCGCCGTTCCTTGCGCATCGCACGGACCCCAAGACCGGCCGTCCGCAGAAGATTGCCTTCGGTCCCTGGATCTTTAAGGCCTTCAGCTTGCTGGCGAAGTTCAAGGGTCTGCGCGGCAAATGGTATGACCCGTTCGGCCGGACGGCGGAACGCAAGGCAGAGCGCGCGCTTGTCGGTCAATATGAAGCTGATATTGCCGCAATTCTCCAGCGGCTGCCGGAAGGCCAATACGGGCTTCTGGTAGAGCTTGCGCGGGTTCCGGACCTCGTCCGCGGCTTCGGTCCGGTAAAGGATGCCAATATCGAAGCGGCTGCCGAAAAGCGCCGTGTTCTGCTGGAGCAGCTCGACAAGAGCAACGATGGCGGCTCGGACAACAAGACCGCTTCCAAGGAATTTCTGGCAGCGGCCGAGTAACGATTAACCAGTGAGAACACCAAAAACCGGCGCCGAAAGGTGCCGGTTTTTTGTTGCGCACGTCAATTTCCCGAAGGTGCGGTTCGGGACGCTGTGCGTGTGTTGAGACCGTCCTTGTTCCAGGACACTTAACTCCAGGGACCGCTTACGACAGGCCTGCGCCTGTTTTCCTCTCTGGCTCGCAGGCCGTTGTCGCTGAGAACATCCTTGAGCAAATCGTCCGGAATGCGGTGGTGACCGGATGGCAAGGACCCCGAGGTGCCGAGTTTCCGCCGCAGGAAGGCGATCAGTCGGGAAAGACCCCGGGCTTTCGTGGGCGGCGTAGTGGCAGTGCGGGGAAAACGGACGACGGAGGACATTGTGGTTTCCAATAAAGAAATATTGTTCTTTCTTTATTGTGTGGATTTGGAGGGGCGTCAATAAGAAAAGGTAGTTATTTCTTTATCGAGTGATCGCCTCTCACCGCGAACCAGTCCAGGTCTCCTGCGGAGTGGCGCAGGTGTTTCAGCAAGTCGTAAACCCTGACTGTCAGACCCGTTCATATCGGCTCGCGAAATGGTTTTCCGCTAAAAATATCCAGATTTCGGGGCTCCGGAAAAAGCGGATCTTACGAAGTTGGTTTTGACAAAAGATTATATTTTTCAGAGTGATATGGATGATGTGTACGATATAGTTAGAATTGATCTCAAGTTTTACAAAAAGACGATTACATTCTGGAAAAGCGCGTTTCGACCTTCTTTAAAACTCATCGTCATTTTCTGTACCAACGCCAAACCGGCACATTTGCGAAAATTGGTAATGAAACATGACTGAAGCGTTGAAAACAGAACTGGTAAACTTCTCGGAGCTGACCGGTGAAGCTGGCAGCGCCCGGAGGGCCGAACTGGCCCGGCATGTCGCCACCCTGTTTGCCCTGACATCCGACCGCTGCTCCGACGAGCAGGTCGATATCTATGATTCCGTTCTGCTGCGGCTTGTCGACATGGTGGAAGATGAAGTCCGCCGCTATGTCGCCGACCAGATGTCCAGCCTGAGGCGCGGCCCGGAAGAGACGATCCGCCGTCTGGCTGATGACGAGATCGAAGTCTCCGAGCCGATCCTTTTGCGCTCGACCGTTCTGCGGGAAGCCGACCTGATCAAGATCGCCGAAAAGCGCGGCAACGCCCACCGCTTCGCGATTGCGCAGCGGGAGGTCCTGTCCGAAGAACTGACCGACGTTCTGGTGCGCCGCGGTGACCTGAAGGTCAAGCGCAAGGTGGCCAGCAACGATGGTGCCTGCCTGTCGGATGCATCGATCATGTCCCTGATCAGCGATGCGGCTTCAGATGCGACGCTGCAGCTTTCCTTAAGCGAACGCGCGGATCTGGCCGAGGCTCATATCGCCAGCCTGATCTCGGTTGCCAGCGAAGAGGTTCGTCGGAAGCTGCATGCGGCCGGTCGAAGCCATGAAGCGCACCGGGTCGACGAAGCCGCCGATATCGCCGCGCAGCGCATGTCCAACCAGTATTGGCTTGGCCGCTATGATTTCGAGACCGCCCGCAGCCGTGTGCTGTTGCTGGCAAAGCGTGGAATGGTCAACGAAGCGGCCTTGCGCCGGTTCGCCTCGGAAGACCGCTTTGCAGAAGCGGTTGCCACATTTGCCTGGCTGGTGAGATGCGGAGTCGAGGAAGTCAGCCACTGGATGGTACGGCCCGATCCGGAGCCCTTCGTTATTCTTGCCAAGTCCTCCGGCTTCTCCTCCATCACCGTTGGTTCGCTGTTGTCCATCGGCCCCTGGCGTCACCGCCTGACACCGGAAGTGCGCAGCGACGCCATGTCCATGTTCGAACGCATGACCATCGCCGAGGCCAAGCGCAAGATGGCCCATTGGAACAACAACGTTCTCAACTGACACATTTCTGCAAGGCGCCTCCTGCCTGCTAAGGCCCGGTTCGAATGGATCGGGCCTTTCTTTTTGCAGCCTTTCCCGACGAGCCGGTTTTCTTTCAAAAGGCACGGATACGTGCCACAAAAGATCGGGATCTTTTTCGCGACTCGTCCGGGGCTGATATGCGCTTTTCACACCAAACCATTCGCCGATCCTGCCTGACCATCGGTGGCCGTCGGGGCCCTGGCAGGGCGATCTTTCTTCTGTCCGGTCTCCTTGCGCTTTTCCTGTGTCTGGGCGGTCTCCCCTCCGGGGTGCAGGCGCAGGGCATTCCCGGGCTGTTTTCCGGCGCAACTTCCTCCAAGGCAGAGACAGGCACCGGCAGTGCGGCTGCCGGTGAAAGGGCAGGCGGAGAAGCGCAGCCGGAAGCGGTCAGTGGTGCGACACCAGAGGACGACGCCGGGGCGGGAGAAAGCGCGCTTCAGACAATGGATGAGTTCGCGGACAATGCCGTGAAGTCCCGCGACGTTCTGAAGTCCATCGTCCAGAAGATCCCGGAGATCCGGCAGGTGATGGTGAAGACCTTGCGCGCTCAAGGAGGCGAGCAGGGACTTGGCTGGATGCCGGCGACGTTTCTGGACATTCTGATCGCGGTGGTTCTGGGTATGACTGCATACACCTTGTTGAGCCGATGGGGCCGGCGGCAATTCGCGTCGTGGTACCGGCCGGATGCGACGACACGTGCCGACAAGATCATCTATCTTTATTCCCGGGCGATTTTGATGTTTGTCGGCGTCGGGCTGTTTTTTGCCGTTTCGGCCGCTGTTTTTCTTCTGATCGGAACCGGTATCGATGCGTCCAACAAGACGGCCCTGGTGGTCGTCGGCACCCTGACGGCGTTTCTGGCGATGCGTGTCGTCTGGTTGAATATTCTGGCGCCGGACGCCGAAACCCACCGGCTGGTGGCGCTTTCCAACCAGGAAGCAACCGGGCTCTACCGGACACTGCTGGCCGGCACCGGTGTGTCGCTGATGGCGGTTGCCTTCTGCCTGTGGATGGAGCGGCTGGGGCTGTCGCCGGACATTCATAAACTTGCGTTGATCGCAGCGTCCGCGCTGTCGATGGTGATCTTGTCCGGCATTGCGATTGTCTATCGCCGGGTGATTGCACGGTTGATCCGGGGCAAGAGAGGAATGGACGCGCCGATCTGGCGCAGGGCGCTGGCCGGTGTCTGGCACTTCCTCGCTGTTGCCTATTTCTTCCTGGCCTGGGGCATTTCGGCCGTGCGCATCCTGCTCGACCTGCCGGACGCCATCGGTCTTGTAGGCGCTCCGCTGGAAGTGCTGTTGATGGCCGCAGTTGCCTATGGCGTCTTGATCCTGATTATCGACAGGGTTCTGCTGCCACGGCTGGACACGGTCGCCGCACAGGAAAAAATCGCTCAGGACATCCAGAGCACCGAAACGGGCGAGGCCGACGAACAGGACGTTGCCAGCGCATTGGCACAGGCACGTGCGGAAGCTGCCGAACGGGAAGCGCGGCGCTCTCCCTTCCGCGACCTGTTCGACCGGGGTGCCACAATCCTGGTCGTGTTCACTTCGCTGGACATGCTGGCTTCCAAATGGGGGCTGCCACTGGCAGGAAGCGGCTCACTGATCGGTTCCTTCGTCGAGGTGCTGCTGGTCATGTTCCTCGGCTACATGGCCTATGAAGCCGTCAAGATCGTCATTGATCGGGAAATCGCCAAGGAAGCGCCGGCGGAAAAGGACGAGGAGGCGGAAGTCGGCGGAACCGGCGAAAGCCGGATTTCGACCTTGCTGCCGATCTTCCGCAACTTCCTGCTGATCACGATTGTCGTCATCGCCTCCATGGTGGTGCTATCGCAGCTCGGCGTGAACATCGCCCCGTTGTTCGCCGGTGCCGGTGTCGTCGGTCTGGCGGTCGGCTTCGGGGCGCAAACCCTGATCCGGGATATCTTTTCAGGCGCATTTTTTCTGATCGACGATGCCTTCCGCAAAGGGGAATATATCGATATCGGTAGTGCCAAGGGCGTCGTTGAAAAAATCTCGATCCGGTCCATGCAGCTGCGGCACCACCGTGGTGCACTGACAACGGTTCCCTTCGGCGAGATTCAGAAGATCGAGAATTTTTCGCGCGACTGGGCCGTGATGAAACTCGCGTTCCGCGTCACCTACGACACAGACGTGGAGAAGATGCGCAAGATCATCAAGAACTTCGGCAAGGAACTGCTGGAAGACGAGTATTACGGCCCCATGTTCCTGGCGCCGCTGAAGTCTCAAGGCATCATGTCGATGGAAGACAGCGCCATGATCGCGCGTGTCAAGTTCACCACTCGGCCCGGCAAGCAGTTCGAGCTTCGCAAGGTCGTTTATGCGGGCCTGCGCGATCTGTTCGAAAAAAACGGCATCCGCTTTGCGCATCGACAGGTGACCGTCCGCGTTGCCGGGTCTGATGAAGAGGAAGAGGCACTGTCGCCTGCTGCCAAGGAAGCTGCCGCAGCGGGTGCTGCTGCCGCCGGGCTTCTGGGCGAGGAGGTGGACGGAGAAAGCAGCGGCGCTGCCGAGGACCAGCTTTAAAGTGTGGCCCACAATGAAGATCAATTGGTTCGAGGCGCATCAATCCGGTCATATCCGAAAGACCTGAAAAAGGCTTCACCGGGCGGCGTCAGTGCGCTGGACCGGGCACAAGCCCGCTCCCTGCGCTATTGCTGACGCAGCTCTGCGATTTCTCATGCCATTCCAGCTTCGGTTCCGAAGGCGCTCCTGATCTTTGATCTGGTATGCGGGCCTTTTGGAGCCGCTTCATGCCCCAGGAGCCCTTGGCTACTCAAGCTAGACTTCCTTCATTTGAACATGCTTGGGCAGACGCAAATTCGCCTTGTCGAATTCTGCTTTCAGTGCATCAGAAAATAGGATCTCAGGATGGGGCAGTCTGCGTTCGCGCCACAGGTGAGCGCCGTCGATTACGTTCTTGGAGAAGGCCAGCCCGGAAAAGTACTTTTTAGCATTGCTGAACACAAAGTATTGCTCATATTTTTCACTAGGTTTCTCCCAGGAACCTTCAACACTTTTTCCTGGATCGAAACTGTCCAGAAACTGACCGATCAGCATCGTGTAGTATTGTTTGGGATAGGCTTGCCTTTTGCGCGTCACGACCTCGATCGGGCGGAACTCATGAGTCCCCGGCTCAAGTCGCTCGACCGCATTCTTGAAATCCGTATCGACCGCAAGCAGCTGACTGTTCATCATGAAAAGGGAGCCGAGTGTTTTGTAGGCCTTGTGAAGCTCGTATTTTTCAGGCCACTCGTGCTCTGCGACCGGTCGATAGGGAATTCTGTCTCCATGAACCGTACCGGGTTCGTATTTGAAATTATCGACGACGTGGCCAACGTATCCGGCGCCGCGGAATTCCCCGAATTTCGCCTGTTCCTCGGGCGACATTTCATTTTCGAAGTAGGCTTTGAGCCGCTCGCTGTACCCAACAAAGTCCGCATCAGGGAAATAGTCGCCAAAGCCGCTTGGCAGTTTTAGTCCCCACACCATCACTTATACCAACCTCAATTGAGTGAAACCCATATGATGCATACTTGTTTTAGCGGTTGGAAACAGTCTGAACGTTTCTACTCATCCGCATATTGAAAGAGCGCCTGCAGGGATTTGTCACCGATCTGGCCGTCAATCTTGCCATGATAGGTTCCGGCTTCCTTCAAACGGCGTTGCACCTCCTTGTTGAAGGAGAGTGGGTAGGTGTCGGACCTGGTCAAGAACCAGAATTCCGCCTCGATCCTTCCGCCGGATCTCAGCGCTTTCATGAGCCAGTCGACGGCGATCTCCTTCCGATCGCTCTTGAAGGTGCCCTTCAGGTATTGAAGGGCGAGTTCCCGCATTGCAATCGGGTCGTCAGCCGCCGCAGCCTGTTCCAGCAGCTCCCGGGCCCTCTCGGTGTTTGTGTCGCCGCCGCGCCCTTGGAGATACATCCAGGCGAGGTTGGTTGCCGCCAGGGCTTCGTCGTCCGATTCCAGCGCGCGCTGGTACCAGTGGCGGGCCTTGAAATCGTTTTGCTCAACGCCTTCACCCCTGTCAAAGGCTCCGGCGACGTAAAACGCGGCTTCCGGATTGCCCGCTTCAGCGGCCTTCTGAAACCACTCGAACGCCTTCGCCTCGTCATAGTCGACGAGGTTGCCTTCGTTATAGGAATGGGCGAGCAGGGTCATGGCGCCGGCGTTGCCCAGACGGGCGGCTTTTTGCAGGAGCCGCAGCGTTTCTTCCGGTTGCCATTCGACGCCTTTGCCAAGCTCATAGGCGATGGCCAGTTCGACCATGGCGTCGGTGTTGTTGAGTTCCGCCGACTGGCGGTACTGGCGGGATGCCTCGGCCTCGTTGCCCGAACGGTCGAGGACCTGGCCGTAAAGCAGCCGGAGTACAGCGGCGTTGGGAAAGAGCGCGACCGCATCATAACAGGCCTGCACGGCACCTTCTGGAACACCGGCGCCGAGATCCGTGTTTTCGATCGCCAGGCACGTTTTCACCTGTGGTGAGCCTGACTGCCGGGCCTTGGCATTCTGGTTGTCCGAAATCGAGGGATGCCTGTGTCCGAGGGTTTTGTTCAGCAGCTTCAAGGCATCCTCGGCGAATTGCCCGTCCGGATAGCGGTCCAGATAAAGCCGGACTTCCTCCGGACTGTCGCCGTACCGGACGGCTTCCCACAAGGCTTCTTCGCTCGACGCAAGTTCCACTTTGCCCTGTTCGGCGGGGTTGAAAGTGAAATCCAGAACCAGGGAGGAGTTTTCCCAGGGGATCTGCGCGCCTTCCGTGGTTTCAATCACATCCGTTCTCACCCGCCGCAGCATGCGGGCAACGTCGAGATCAGGAGTGGAAATGTGCGTCAGCAGCGCCTTTGTGAAGGGGCTGTTTCCCTCGGTTCCGTCAAGGGCGACATTGCCCGGCTCCGTTGCATAGGCGATCAGCGTGCCTGGACCGGCATCGACCCGGGCAAGACCCTGGCCCACTTCGACCGCTCTTGTGTCCATGGAGCGGGCAAGGCCGGGTGCGAATGGATTGTCCCGGCAGGCGTCGAGCAGAATGATCCTGGTTTTTGCCGAGCCGTCCATCTGGTGCAGAAGCGATTTGACGGCGATCAGTTCGGAATTGATATCGCTCTCTTCCTGCAGATGGGCGTCGGCGGGCACCAGATAGTTTTCGCCAGCGACCTGAATTCCGTGCCCGGCGTAAAAAAACAGCGCGACGTCAGCCCCGTCCAGGGATTTGGAAAACGTCCGGATCGCTTCCAGAAAAGAGGCGCGCCCCAGATTTCCCTTTTGCAGGACCTCAAAATCCAGGCTCCTCAGGGCTTCTCCGAGTTTCCTGGCGTCATTGACCGGATTTTCGAGTGTGCCGGCCGAGGTATAGTCCCCGTTTCCCACGATCAGCGCGACGCGCTTTTCTGCATGTGCCGACACCGTGAAAAGCAGGACGCAAACAAAGAGGTAAATGGATCTCGTCACGAGGCCGCGCTCAAAAAACACCTGACCACTCCCTGGCAAAGGCTGCGTCAATCATTTCATCAAACATGTGCGCTGGTGGAAATAAGTCCTGCCGACTTCCGGAAATGGAAAGCTGAAGGGCCAGCATCCGGATTTAAGCGGCTTCACTTAACGGAAGCAAGCTTTCGGCTTTCGGCGCGCCTGCGGGAACGTACCAAAAGACGGAAGCACGTCTGCCGGAGGTGCTCTGCCGACAGGAACGGCCTCACTTGCCCGCCCGGCAGGACATCGAAGCGCTGTGCCTTGCCCTTGGTGTTTCGCAGACCGGCATATGACATTTGCGGCAAGACCGTCATAATGGTTTGCTGCATGTGTCGGATTGCAATTGTGACGGGGGGAAGGATGCTGAAACAAATGCTTCTTGGAGGCGCGCTTGCAGCGGGTCTGTCGTGTCAGGTGCTGGCGGGCCCCTTGCAGGAAAAGGCGGGCGAGGCCGAGGCGGCGTTGGAAGCCGGCAACGGTGGACAGGCGATTGCCCTGATGCGGCAGGCGCTGTTCGACGTCTGGTCCAAGGCGTCACTCTCCATTCCCACTGCCTTGTTCGTGAAGGCTCCGGCCGATGGCTACGGTATCTACACGCCCAGAGCCGATGCAGCATTTGCGAAGGACGAGACGCTGCGCATCTATCTGGAGCCGGTCGGTTTTGACTGGAAAGAGCAGGATGGCCTGTTCACATCGCTTCTGACGGTCGATTTCGATCTGGCGTCACCGGATGGAAAGGTGCTTGCCGGACAAAAGGAGTTTGGCCGGTTCGACTTCAAGAGCCACGTGCCCAACACCGAATATATGGCCAACCTGACACTGAATGTCAGTGGTGCACCCTCGGGCGACTATGTGCTGGAGCTGACCGTGAACGACGAATACAGCGGCAAGACAGCCATGGTCCGGATGCCTTTCTCGATCAAATAAGGAAGGCGGGTCAGGGCGCGGCGCATTTCTGTGCCAAGTGCGTGGACCTCTTGAGTGAAATCCGATATCGGTCCCGGCAGGCACCAGAACGGGCCGGCGACGTCTTGAGCTGCGATCCGGCAGTACGGCCTTGCTGACGTTTGCTGATTTAGGAAACCGGGCGCACGCATGAAGCTCTACGACTGTTTTGTCTTCCATAACGAATTCGACCTTCTGGAAATCCGCCTGCGGGAAATGGGTGACCAAGTCGATTATTTTGTACTGGTGGAGGCAAACCAGACGCAGCGGGGCGGTCCCAAGCCGTTCTATTTCGCGGAAAATCGCGCGCGTTTCGCCCCTTGGGCAGACAAGATCATCGATCTTCAGATCGCGTTTCCAGACGAGTTGCCGCCGGCGCTTGGCGTTTACAAGAACAGACGCAAGGCGGACTGGGAACGGGAAAACTATCAGCGCAACTGTATTGCGCAGGCGCTTGAAGGATGTGCGCCGGACGACTTGATTCTGCTGTCGGATGTGGACGAGATCGTGCGGGCGGACGTTCTGCAGAAGGTGCTGGACGACAAGCTCTACAAGGGGCGCTTGCTTGTGTTCGAGCAAAGCCTGCACAAACATCATCTCAACCGCGTTGTTCCGGGCAAGACCTGGCTACTCGGTTCGCGGATGATCGAAAAGAAATACCTGACAACCCCGCAACAACTGCGGCGGACCAAGGCGAGGATGACGAAAAAGTCCTACGTGCCAGGGTTTGTCACCCAACCGCTTCTCAGGATCCGGAACAACAATCTTTCAGGCATCAGCCGCCCGGTGACAATCCTGCCTGACGCAGGCTGGCATTTTTCCTCGATGGGCGGCCTGGAAGCGTTCCGGACCAAGCTGAATTCCGTCGTCCACGGCCAGACCGTCGATACAAGCGACATCGAGAAGCTCTACGCTAGGGAGCTCGTCGGCACCACGCTTGTCCAGCGCGACGGCCTGCCGGGCTGTGTGCGTGAGGGGCTTTTCGAGCACATGCTCGAGCAGGGTGCCAAGCCTGCGGAAAGCTGAGATGATTAGGGTGTGCTGGAGGGTGCAAGCTTTGCAGATCCGTCCGGCTTGTTCCGATTTCGTGAACCCGCTCCGCTCCACTTGATCCAATGCGTCTGCCTGGCTGCTGAAAGCGGGGAGGCGGGCTGTGCCTCTATTCCGACATCCTGTCTCAAATTCGACGAATACGAGCCAATCGGTGTCGCATTTGTTTTGATCGCTTGCACGGTGCGTCGATTTCATATAAAGATATCTTTATATCGACATTGATGGCGAAGCTAATGACCGAAGAACAGACCCTGTCCGTTGACGATACCCTGGCTGCCCTGAGGGCGGTTGGTGAAGCAACGCGTCTGAGACTGATTGCGCTTCTGGCGGAAAGCGAACTGACCGTGAAGGATGCCACGGCGATCCTCGGTCAGAGCCAGCCACGCATTTCGCGTCACCTGAAGCTGCTTGCCGAAGCCGATCTCATTCAGCGGTTCCCGGAAGGAGCGTGGGTCTATTATCGGCTGGCGGATGGCCCGGAAGGCCAGCTTGCCCGTGATCTTGTTGCCCGTATTTCCCTGGAAGACCCGGTGCTGGCAGCGGATCAGGAGCGGTTCCAGGCAATTCGCAGGGCGAAAGCGGATGAGGCTGCGGCTTACTTTGCTGCCCGCGCGCTGACCTGGGACAGGGAGCGCTCGCTGCATGTCTCCGAAGACGCTGTCGAGACGGCGATGCGCAAGGCCCTCGGCGACAAGCCGTTTCAGTCGTTCCTCGATCTGGGTACAGGCACGGGCCGACTGCTGGAAGTGTTTGCCGACCAGTATGTCACGGCGCTTGGTGTTGATGCCTCGCATGACATGCTCGCTGTCGCCCGCGCAAATCTCGCCAAGGCCGGGCTCTCGAACGCCCAGGTGCGCCATGGCGACGTTTATGCGCTGAATGTTCCGCCACGGTCCTTCGATGTCGTGGCGATCCACCAGGTGCTGCATTTCCTGGACGAGCCGGCAAGGGCCCTCAACGAGGCCGCCCGCGCGCTGCGTCCCGGTGGCCGCCTGCTGATCATCGATTTCGCTCCGCATCAGCTGGAGTTCCTGCGCGAGAAACACGCGCACCGCCGCCTGGGTTTTGCCCATGATCAGATGGAGCGTTGGCTTGAAACGCTCGAACTCGACCTGGAACAGGTCACTGATCTTGTTCCGGGTGACGGCAACGACTCAAACCTTACCGTAACCCTTTGGCTTGCGCGTGACCGCCGAATTGTCACCGACCTGCCTGCCCGAGACACGTCCCGAGAGGTCGCCTAACATGACAGCCATTTCCAACCGCCGGTCTCACCAGGCCGCACCGTCCCCGATCACGGCTTCGTTCGAGTTTTTCCCGCCGAAGTCGGACAAGATGGGCGAGACGCTGTGGCAGACGGTGCAGCGGCTGGCGCCGCTCAGCCCGTCCTTCGTGTCCGTCACCTATGGTGCTGGCGGCTCCACTCGCGAACGCACGCACCGTACTGTCGAACGTATCCTCAAGGAAACAGATCTTGCACCGGCTGCGCACCTGACATGTGTCGGGGCAGCGCGCAGCGAGATCGATACGATCGTCAAAGATTACTGGGATATGGGCGTGCGTCATCTGGTGGCGCTGCGCGGCGACCCGCTGGACGGTATCGGCTCGCGCTACGTGGCGCATCCGGAAGGCTATGCCTACGCTTCCGATCTGGTGGAAGGCGTCAAGAAGATCGCCAATTTCGATATTTCCGTTTCCGGATATCCGGAAAGACACCCGGAAAGCAGCAACTGGCAGACTGAGATCGACAATCTGAAACGGAAGGTCGATGCGGGGGCGGACCGGATCATCACCCAGTATTTCTTCGATAATGACATGTTTGACGATTACCTGGACCGGATTGCGGCTGCCGGCATCAACATTCCGGTGATCCCGGGCATTCTGCCGATCCACAATTTCGAACAGACGATGGTGTTTTCCGCCAAATGCGGAACGTCCATTCCGCAGTGGCTGGCCCGGCGTTTTGCCGGCCTGTCCAACGATCCGGAAACCCGGAAGCTGGTCGGCGTTTCCGTTGCCTGCGAACAGGTCATGGACCTGGTCGACCGTGGCATCAACGACTTCCACTTCTACACCATGAACCGGGCCGACCTGACGTTCGCCATCTGCCACATGCTGGGCATGGGCAAGCCGGAAACCAAAGAAGATCTGGCTGCCTGAAGAGATCTGTTCGGGGAGGCCTGATCGGGCACTGAAACGAACTGAGCACCGATGCGACGTGGGGACCCCCAGCCCTAACCCCTCCACACAAGTGGAAGGGTAAGAGGCAAAAAGCCTGGTGCATCAGTGGCGATGGAAGAGGGCAAGTGCCGGGCTTTTGCGTCGTAAAGAGCGCAATGTGAAACCGGCGCCAGGGGCAAGGAACTCCAGACTTTCCTTCTCCCGTGTGGGGAAGGGTTCGGGATGGGGGGGAGTTGACGAAGCTGAAGGTCCTCTCTGTCCCTGGAGCAGGAACAGCGGAAACAAAGCGGGAAGCGGAGCGAGATGATCAAGTTAAGCACTGCCGATGCCATTGAAACGACCGCTTTTGCGGTGCTGCGTGAAAAGGGCTTCGAGCTTCGTGTCGTCGACATGGGCGCGGACAAAAACCGGCTGATCGTCGCCAGCGACAAGGACCATGAGTTCCACGGCCATTCGGCCCTCGAAATTCTGGGGCTGCTGGCCGTCTATCAGGCCCGCGGCGACGACTGGCATCCGACGGAAGACGACGTTCACAGCCGCACCAAGTTCTGGGACGCCTCCTACAACGAAACCGACCGGAACAGCTGACGCGCTGTCCGGTTGCCAATTCAAAATCGCGCCGGCCTGAGCCGGCCAAACCAACAGACATTTCCGGAAGGAAACCCCGTGATCAAGTCAGACGCCTTCGAGCGCCTCCGTGACCTCGCCAAGACCCGTATTCTCGTCCTTGACGGTGCCATGGGCACGGAAATCCAGCTTCTGAAACTGGACGAAGCGGCCTATCGCGGCGACCGTTTCAAGGACTGGCCGAGCGACATCAAGGGCAACAACGATCTTCTGAGCCTCACCCAGCCGGATGCGATCCGGAAGATCCATGTCGACTATCTGGAGGCCGGTGCCGACATCGTCGAGACCAACACCTTTTCCTCGACAACGATTGCCCAGGCCGATTACGGCATGGAAGAGCTGGCTTATGAGCTGAATTTCGAAAGCGCGAAACTCGCGCGCGAAGCTTGCGACAAGGTCATGGCGCAGGAGCCTTCCCGGCCGCGTTTCGTGGCCGGAGCCCTCGGCCCGACCAACCGGACGGCATCGATCTCGCCGGATGTGAACAATCCGGGCTACCGCGCTGTTTCCTTTGATGATCTTCGTATCGCCTATGCCGAAGCCACACGCGGGCTCATTGCGGGCGGTGCGGATATCATCCTGGTCGAAACCATCTTCGACACGCTCAATGCAAAGGCGGCGCTGTTTGCCATTGAAGAAGTCTTCGAGGAAACCGGCAAGATGTTGCCGGTGATGATTTCCGGCACGATCACCGATCTTTCGGGCCGCACCCTGTCCGGACAGACACCGGAAGCCTTCTGGAACTCCGTTCGGCATACGAACCCGCTGACGATCGGCCTCAACTGCGCACTTGGCGCGAAGGAAATGCGGGCTCACGTGGATGAACTCGGCCGTGTTGCCGACACGCTTGTGTGCGCCTACCCGAACGCGGGCCTGCCGAACGAATTCGGCGAATACGACGAGAGCCCGGAACACATGGCCGGCCTGATCGAGGAATTCGCCTCCGCCGGTCTCGTCAACGTGGTCGGCGGCTGCTGCGGTACGACGCCTGCGCACATCAAGGCGATTGCCGAGGCTGTTGCGGACAAGAAGCCGCGCGAGATTCCGGAAATCGACGTTCACATGCGTCTATCCGGCCTGGAGCCCTTCGTCGTGACGAAGGAGACAAACTTCGTCAACGTCGGCGAACGGACCAACGTGACCGGCTCGGCCAGGTTCCGCAAGCTGATCAAGGAAGGCGATTATGCCACCGCGCTCGACGTTGCCCGCCAGCAGGTGGAAAACGGTGCGCAGATCATCGACATCAACATGGACGAAGGCCTGCTCGATTCCGAGGAAGCCATGGTCACGTTCCTGAACCTGGTGGCTGCCGAGCCGGATATCGCCAAAGTGCCGATCATGATCGACAGTTCCAAGTGGACGGTGATCGAAGCGGGTCTCAAGTGCATTCAGGGCAAGGGTGTCGTGAACTCCATCTCGATGAAGGAAGGTGAAGAAGCCTTTATCGAGCAGGCGAAGAAAGTCCGCCGCTATGGCGCCGCCGTTGTCGTCATGGCCTTCGACGAGAAGGGACAGGCGGACACTTTCGAGCGCAAGACCGAGATCTGTGCGCGGTCCTACAAGATCCTGACCGAAAAGGTTGGCTTCCCGCCGGAAGACATCATTTTCGACCCGAACATCTTCGCGGTTGCGACCGGCATCGAGGAACATAACAATTACGGTGTCGATTTCATCGAAGCGACCGGCTGGATCCGTGAGAACCTGCCGCATGCCCATGTGTCGGGCGGCGTGTCGAACCTCTCGTTCTCGTTCCGCGGCAATGAAGCCGTGCGTGAGGCGATGCACTCTGTGTTCCTCTACCACGCGATCAAGCGCGGCATGGACATGGGCATCGTCAACGCCGGTCAGCTTGCGGTCTACAATGATCTGGAAACCGAGCTGCGCGAGCTTTGTGAGGACGTTGTCCTCAACCGGCGGCAGGACAGCACCGACAGGATGCTGGAAGCGGCCGAGCGCTGGAAAGGCGAGGGCGGCAAGAAGAGGGAAGCCGATCTCACCTGGCGCACGTGGGGTGTTGCCAAGCGCCTGGAACACGCGCTCGTTCACGGCATTGCCGATTACGTGGAAGAAGACACCGAGGAAGCCCGCCAGGCTTTCGACCGGCCCTTGCATGTGATCGAAGGCCCGCTGATGGACGGCATGAATGTCGTCGGCGATCTGTTCGGATCGGGGCAGATGTTCCTGCCGCAGGTGGTCAAGTCCGCCCGCGTCATGAAGAAGGCGGTCGCCTATCTGATGCCTTTCATGGAGAAGGAAAAGGAAGAGCTCGGCCAGACCGGACAGTCTTCCGCCGGCAAGATCCTGATGGCGACGGTCAAGGGCGATGTGCATGACATCGGCAAGAACATCGTCGGCGTCGTGCTCCAGTGCAACAACTTCGAGGTGATCGATCTTGGCGTCATGGTGCCGACAGCGAAGATCCTCGATACCGCGCGTCAGGAAAAGGTCGACATGATCGGGCTTTCCGGGCTGATCACGCCGTCGCTGGATGAAATGTGCCATGTTGCCGCCGAGCTGGAACGGGAGGGACTCGATGTGCCGCTTCTGATCGGCGGGGCGACGACGTCCAAGATCCATACCGCGGTGAAGATCCACCCGAACTATGCTCGCGGCCAGGCGATCTATGTCACCGATGCGGGCCGGGCTGTCGGCGTCGCTTCCAAGCTGATGAGCGAAGGCGGCCGTGCGCCGTATTTTGCTGATGTACGTGCCGAATATGCCGACATTGCTGAAAAACATGCGGCCGGGCGGGGTGCGCAAAAGCGTACGTCGCTGAAGGTTGCGCGGGACAATGCCTTCAAGGTGGACTTCACGGGCAAGCAGCCGGTTGCGCCGAATAAGCCGGGGACGACTGTCTTCGACGCGTTCCCGCTGGAAGAGCTGGTTCCGCTCATCGACTGGACACCGTTCTTCTCCACCTGGGAGATCAAGGGCCGGTACCCGGCGGTGCTGACCGACAATCGCTATGGCCCGGCAGCCAAGGCGCTTTTCGACGACGCTCGGCGGATGCTTGACGAAATCGTGGAGAAGAAGCTGCTGACGGCACGCGGTGTCGCGAGCCTGTGGCCAGCCAATGCGGTTGGCGACGATGTGCGGGTCTTCACCGACGAAAGCCGCAGCGAGACGCTGGCGACCTTCCACACGCTGCGCCAGCAGATGACGAGGACTGCGGGTGGCCGCGCCAACATCGCCCTCAGCGATTTCGTTGCGCCCCAGGACAGCGGTATCGCCGACTGGATCGGCGGTTTTGCGGTGACAGCCGGTCATGGCGAGGACGAGTTGGCGGCGCGATACGCCAGGGAGTCGGATGACTACAACAAGATCCTCTCCCAGGCTCTGGCGGACCGTCTGGCCGAAGCCTTTGCCGAGAAGCTGCACCAGATCGTGCGGATGGACCTCTGGGGCTATGCGGCTGATGAAAACCTCTCCAACGAGGACGTCATCGCGGAGAAATACCAGGGCATCCGTCCGGCTCCGGGCTATCCGGCCCAGCCGGACCATACCGAGAAGGATACGCTGTTCCAGCTGCTCGACGCCGAACGCCTGACCGGCATTCAGCTGACCGAGAGCCGGGCGATGCTGCCGGGATCTTCCGTTTCCGGGCTCTACTTCGGCCATGCGGACAGCCACTATTTCGGTGTCGGCAAGATCGAAAAGGACCAGGTGGAGGATTACGCTGCACGCAAAGGTTGGGATCTGGCCTATGCGGAACGCTGGCTGGCTCCGATTCTCAATTACGACCCGGCCCGGATGGTCGCCGCCGAGTAATATCAGAGTTCGTTTCCGGTTTGAAAACGATAGCCTCCCGCGTGTCACACGCGGGAGGCTATTTATTTTCTGCTGCGAATTAAGTGACGTAAGAGAAATAAAATAAATTTTTGAAAATATGCACAGTGTGCACCCTTGTAATGTGCACGTAGTGCGCTAACATAAGCTCTATCAGGTGAGTGCCGATCAAGGTTCTGCGCGCACCAAAGGAGAAAAACATGAATGTGCAAATTGCTAAAATAATGCTGGTTCAGCATCGCCAAGACTACAACCGGGACCGCCTTGCGTGGTTGCCGTCGCGGCTTTACCGCTCCTGGCGCGAAGCGCTGCCGAAGGTTCAGGAGACCATACGGTCTCTTTGAGCTGGGCCGCACCCCGAATTTGGCCCCAAGAAGAAGAACAAGATCACCGGACGTCTCGTAGCCCCTGACGTCTGCCACATACTAAAAAAGCCCGGCCTTGGCCGGGCTTTTTGTTTTGTTGCCGGGGGATCAACTGCGGCTGAGGAGCAACTTCATGCCGACAAAGCCAAAGACGCAGCCGAGGAGGGCCTGGATGCCGCGTCGCGACTTGCCATAGATCTTCACCATGAGCGGAGTGGAGAACGCGAGCGCGTAGAGCATATGGATGGCGGCAGAAAGAACAAAGGTGCCCAGGACGATGACCGTGGCAACCCATCCCGGTGCCCCTGGCTGCAGGCCGAGCGATATTATGGCGATCCAGGCAAGTGCAGCCTTCGGGTTGGTCATCTGAATAGTGTAGCCGCGGACCATGTAGCCCAATGGCGAGCGCCTGCGTCCGGCAAGTTCCCGAGCACTCGTATCCTGAGGGGAGCGGGCTGCCCGGAACGACGTGAGGGCAAGCCACAGCAGATAGAAACCGCCAGCGATCTTGATTGCGGTCAGTGCCGACGCATAGGCGGCAAGCAGCGCTGATAGCCCGAGCACCGTGAGTGTTGCCCAGGTCAGCGATCCGAAGGCTACACCGAAAGCCAGTGCCAGTCCGGAAGTCCGCCCAACACTCATCGACGTTCCCATTACCGCGAGAACATTCGGGCCCGGGCTGAGTATCCCCAGCAGAAAGGCTGAATAGGCGAACAGAATACCGGGTAGATAGGTCGAAAGCTGATCCATTGCAGTCTCCATGAACGTTCACGGCGATCTTAGGGAGCGAATGGAGGTGATTGCTTCGGTGACGGTCGAACTATGTCTGTCAGAAGGCACCACCCTCTGCCTGAGTTTCTTGAGTTGCCCGTAGCCGCTCCCTAAACCTGAAACAGCTTCTTCAGCTCAGCCTCGCCTTTGGGCGAAACATGCACGATCCGACCGGAGGGTTCCCGGCGCAGCCAGCCACTGTCGGTGAAGCGGGTGAGAAGCGCTGCGCCCAGACCTCCGGCGAGGTGGTTGCGCCGTTCGCTCCAGTCCAGGCATGCGCGGCACAGCGGGCGGCGGCTTGCGGTGAGGGCATCCAGGTCGATGCCGATACTCGAGACGAAACCGGTTCCGTCTGCGGTCAGGGCAAGGCCGCCAGTGTCCGAAGAGACAGTGAGAAATCCGCGCTTCTGCATGCTGTCGAAGATGCGCACCGCCATATCACCGGCCAGATGGTCGTAGCACACGCGGGCGGCACGCATCTGCGGATCCTTGGGGCCGGTGCGGGTGCGCAGGTGACCCTTGCGGGCGGCAAGGCCCATCACGGCCTCCAGAACGGTGCCAACTTCCGGACCGGCGAGGGTGAAATAGCGATGGCGGCCCTGTTTGGCCTGGGTCAACAGGCCGCCTTCCATCAGCTTCTTCAGGTGGGAGCTTGCCGTCTGGCCGGTGATGCCGGCTTCCGCTGCCAGTTCCGTCGCCGTCAAAGCCTTGCCGCTCAGAAGCGCGCTCAGGATGTTGGCGCGGGCCGGATCGCCCATCAAGGCGCCGATGCGCGCAATGTCCGGTCCATCCTTCATTGGCTTATCTCCATGGTTCGATCTGCGTCGAAGCATTGCAGACATGGGCCGTGTCACACAAGGGCCATCGACACAGCCCTGAAGGAGAGTTCGATGATTACCTGTTTCATCCGCTATCACATCGACCCGACGAAAAAAGCAGCCTTTGAGCAATATGCCCGGAACTGGGGGCAGGCGATCCCGCGTTGCGGTGCGGACCTGATCGGTTATTTCGCCCCCCATGAAGGGTCAACGACGCTCGCGTATGGCGTCTATTCCATCGAAAATCTTGTCGAATATGAAGCTTACCGTGCACGGCTCGCCGAAGACCCGCTGGGGCAGGAAAACTATGCATTCGCCATGAAGGAAAAATTCATCTTGCGGGAAGACCGAACGTTTTTGAAACTGGCCTCCGCACCGCATGCCTTGGGAGAGAAACTCAAATGATTGCCGTCATCTTCGAAGTGATCCCGCATGCGGACAAGAAACAGGCCTATCTGGATATGGCCGCCGAGATGAAGCCCCTGGTCGAACAGATCGACGGGTTCCTGTCCGTCGAGCGCTTCCAGAGCCTCACCAATCCGGAAAAGCTGCTGTCGGTCTCCTTTTTCCGGGACGAGGCCGCGCTGAACGAGTGGCGTCAACTGACCCAGCATCGCAAGGCACAGCGTGCCGGGCGCAACAGCTACTTCAAAGACTACCGGTTGCGGGTGGCGCAGGTGCTGCGCGACTACGGCATGGACGAGCGCGACGAGGCTCCGGCCGACAGCCGCGACGTGAACGGCTAGGCAATCAGCCATGCACAACAGATCGATCGAACTGGCGCTTTTGGGCGTGCTCGCGCTGCTGTGGGGCTCGTCCTACATGTGGATCAGCCTGGCACTGCCATCGTTTCCTCCGGCGACGCTGATTGCTATCCGTGTATCGCTTGCGGCGCTGGTGCTTCTGGCCATCATGGTCGCCAGAGGCATGCGCATGCCTCTGGACAAAGGAAGCTGGAAGCAATTCTTCATCCAGTCTCTGGTCAACAGCACGGGCCCCTGGCTGATGCTGGCCTGGGGGCAGCAATATGCCGGAACGGCGGTCTCCAGTGTTCTGAATTCCACTTCGCCGCTCTGGGTCTTCGTCTTTTCGTTCCTGCTGGTGAACAAGGGCGAAAGGCCCGGCGCCCGGCAACTGACCGGCGCCTTGTTCGGTTTCGCCGGCATCGTGCTGATCGTCGGTGTCGGGGCGCTGGAGGATATCGGCAGGAACCTTGTGCCCCAACTCGTTGTCCTGTTCGGGGCTGCACTCTATGGCATTGCCGCGCTGCGTGGCCCGGTTTTCGCCGGGGTGCCGCCTATCGTGACGGCCGCCGGAACGCTCATCTGCGCGTCTGTGGTGCTTGTACCGGCGAGCCTCGTCATCGATCGGCCGTGGCAGCTGACGCCGGATTTAACGGGTATTGTCGCCGCTCTGATGCTCTCCATCGTGTGCACGGCACTGGCCTTCCTGATCTACTTTCGCCTGTTGAACACGCTCGGGGCGATGGGAACAGCCAGTCAGGCCTATCTGCGCTCCGGTGTTGGCGTCTTCCTCGGCGTGGTTTTTCTTTCCGAGACGCTGGTTCTGGAAACCTTTGCTGGAATATGCCTTGCCATTTTCGGGGTTGTTCTGATCAACTGGCCGCGTGCGGTGAAACGGCACGACGTTTCGGCTCCAGTACCTGCCACCAAGTGACTTGGGCATCCGGCCGGCAGGAAACTGGACGGCTGAGCCCGCACATATGATGGCAGAGATTTGGGAGGAGGTGTCATGAGTGTCCTGACCGTTTTCGAGGCCGGATCCCGGCCGTCACGACGTGCAAGCCCGGACTATTTTACCGGAACTGTCTGGCAGGATCCGGTGATCGAGGCACCCGCGCCGGCGCGGGTACGTGCTCTGCAGGTGACATTCGAACCTGGCGCCCGCACCCATTGGCACACCCATCCGCTGGGGCAGACCCTTCAGGTGCTGCAAGGGGCAGGCTTCGTGCATCTGTGGGGACAGGAAAAACTGTCGATCCTGCCGGGCGATGTCATCTGGATTCCGCCGGGCGTCAAGCATTGGCATGGAGCAGGGCCGAACACGTCGCTTGTCCATCTGGCCATTCAGGAGGAGCTGGATGGTGCAACGGCAGAGTGGCTTGAGCCGGTTGACGAGGCGACCTATGCCGGCGGCATCCAGGCCCGGCGGTGAGGAAAACGCGGCAGGTTTTTTGCGCTGCCGCCAATGGCCCCCTTATTTTTGCCAGCAATTAGGCTGATACAGCGCTTTCCCTTGGTCTCTCCGTCGTTTTTGCCTTGAAGCCGACGCCGCGTAATGCGGGGCCTGCAAGCCACGGCGCATATTGTACTCGCGGACAGACTCGGGTCAAAAAGGATCCTTGTTTTCGTGAAGTGATTGCCGGATGAACATAGCCATCGTCGGTGCCGGGATCGGAGGACTGGCCGCAGCCATTCTTCTGGAGCGTCTCGGTCACCGGATTTCCATCTTCGAACAGTTCCGCAAACCTGTTCCCATCGGGTCAGGCCTGATGCTCCAGCCCGTCGGGCTGGAGGTGTTGAAAATGGCAGGTGTCGCGGATGCGGTTCTGAAACACGCAGCACCGGTGAAGCGTGTGCTCGGCAAGTCGGCGCAGACAGGACGCCGCGTTCTCGATGTCGACTATGGCGCCGTGCCGGGGCTTGGCATTCACAGGGCCGCGCTGTTTTCCGCGCTTTATGAAAAAGTGCTGACGCGCGCGCTTTACTGGCGCACGGACTGCCGCATAACCGGTCATGAAGACGGCAAGCTCCGCTTTGACGACGGCAGCTTCTCCGACCCCTTCGACCTGGTCATCGATGCGTCCGGCGCCAATTCGGTTCTGTCGCCGCTCAAGGCCCGGCCCCTGGCGTTCGGAGCGATCTGGGGAACGGTCGACTGGGTTCCCGGTGGTTTGCCGGAGGATCACCTTTCCCAGCGCTATCGCCGGGCCGACTGCATGATCGGGGTGTTGCCCGTGGGGCTCATTCCGGCGCAGGGCCGGCGGAAGGCGGCGTTCTTCTGGTCTCTTCGCCAGGAAGCCTATGAAGACTGGCTCAAAGGGGGGCTTTCAGCCTGGAAGGATGAGGCCCTATCGATCTGGCCCGAGGCCGGTCCGTTTCTGGAGCAGATCACCGACCCGGAGCAAATGACGATGGCGCGGTATGGCCATGGCACCTTGCGCCAGCCCTGGGGAGACAAGATTGCCTACATCGGCGATTCCGCCCACCGTGCAAGTCCGCAGCTCGGGCAGGGGGCCAATATGGCACTTCTGGATGCGGCGGCCCTGGCAAAGGCGTTGGAAACTCTGCCGCTAGAGCAGGCCTTGCCTGCCTATGGCAAGTCCAGACGCTGGCACGTCGGGGTCTATCAGGCCTTTAGCGCGGTGTTCACGCCCGCCTATCAAAGCGACAGCCGGTTGCTGCCAGTCGTGCGCGACAATGTGTTGTTTCCGCTCAGCCGCATTCCGCCCTTTCCCTCCGTGCTGTCGCAGCTGATCTCGGGACGGCTTGTGCCAAGCGGGCTGTGAAACAGCCTATTTGCCGGCCCCAAGCGGCAACCGGACCTCGGCCTGGAGGCCGCCTTCCGGGCGGTTCTTCAAGTCGATCCGCCCGCCATGGGCATGGATGATCGACCGGGTGATCGCAAGCCCCAGTCCGATGCCGCCGGTTTCTTCGCTGCGGGATTCTTCAAGCCGGACAAACGGTTCGAAGACGTCCTTCAACTTTTCCTCGGGAATGCCCGGGCCATCGTCCGTGATGCGGATGAGCGCTTCACCGTCGGATCTGGCCGCATGAACCGAAACACGGTCACCGTAGCGGATGCCGTTTTCGATCAGGTTCCTCAGCGCCCGTTTGAGTGCCACCGGACGGCACGGCAGCACGATGCGGCCTTCCGTTTCCACGCTGCACTGGTGGCCAAGGTCCTGCTGGTCGCCCGCAAGCGCCTCCAGAATTGCGCCGAGATCTGCGTTTTCGCCGGTTTCAGCCTGGGCGTCGTCCCGGGCGAAACGCAGCGCGGCTTCCGTCATCGCAGCCATTTCTTCCAGGGTTTCGATCATCTTGTCCCGGTTTTCCTCGTCCTCGATGAATTCGGCCCGAAGGCGCAGAGAGGTGATCGGGGTTCTCAGGTCGTGGCTGATGGCTGCCAGCATCCGGGTCCGGTCCCTCACAAAACGTGTCAGGCGGTCCTGCATGTCGTTGAAAGCGCTTGTCAGGGAGCGGACTTCGCGCGGTCCACTGGGCGTCAATGGCGGCTGCTGCTCGCCACGGCCGAATTTTTCGGCCGCAACGGACAGCTCTTTCAGGGGGCGCGTTACGCGGCGGACAGCAAAGCCAATAATCAACACCATCAGCAGGGCCGTTATCGACAGTTGCACCATCAGGGGCACAAAAGCCCCGGCAGGCGGGCGGTAGCTGGTGGCGACATTCAGCCAGCGTCCGTCGCTCATCCGGATAGACAGCGACAGGTCTTCCGGCTTGTTCATGATCTTGCGCATGTTCGAGGGGCGCTCGTGCCGCGGCACATCGCGCCATCTCGGCCGATCGTCGTCCTCCGCCTCACGGCCGCGCGGTCCGCGTCTTTCGTCGGCAAGGATGTTGAGATGCACGGCCTGGCCATGTTCCAGCCGGTCGGCCATGTAGTTCTGCAGGCGTCTTTCGAAACGCGATTTGCCGGGGGCGGGGGCAAGGGGTGTGTCGCCGAGCCAGAAAACCGCGAAACGGCTGCTGCTTGCCACCAGAATCCGGTCCTGCAGATTTGCAGGCGTGTCTTCCATCAACTCCGCGAGGGAGACCGCGCGCGACAGAAGGTTGTCGCGGGCCGCGGCCACGAGCGCGATGCGCCGCTCGTCCTGGAAGATCCAGATGCTGAACGCCTGCGCCGCAATGATTGCAGCCAGCAGCAGGATGATGAGCTGCGAGGCAAGGGTGCTCGGCCACAGGCGGGCAAGTATGGGACGGGACGTTGGAGGCGTCGTCATTCAGCTGGATCTTTCACGTCGGCGGTGAACATGTAGCCACCACCCCAGACGGTCTTGATCAGCTTGGGGTCTTTCGGATCGATCTCGATCTTCCGACGCAGACGGGACACCTGGTTGTCGATGGATCTGTCGAAAACAGCGGGGGTTCTGCCGGTGGTCAGATCCATGAGCTGGTCCCGGTTGAGCACCATCTTCGGACGTTTGAGAAAAGCACACAGAAGCTGGAATTCGCCGCTGGAAAGGGCCACGGATGTGCCTTCGGGATCCAGCAGTTCGCGCCGCGAGACATTCAACGACCAACCGTCGAAATGCAGCCTGTCGTGTTCGATCGGATCGCGCTCTTTCGGTGCAAGTGAGGTGCGGCGCAGGACCGCGCGAATGCGTGCCAGCAATTCGCGGGGGTTGAAGGGTTTCGTCACGTAGTCGTCGGCACCGATTTCCAGCCCGATCACCCGGTCGGTGTCGTCCGCCATCGCGGTCAAAAGGATAACGGGCATGGAGCCGGCCTCCACCAGATGGCGGCACAGGGACAGCCCGTCTTCGCCCGGCATCATGATATCCAGTACGACAAGATCGATGGATGCCGCCTTCAGGGTCTTGCGCGCCTGCGCGGCATTTTCCGCCACGGTCGCACGCAGGCCGTTCTTGACCAGGTAGCGGGCAAGCGTTTCGCGGATGTCGCGGTGATCGTCCACCACCAGGATATGCGGGCTCGGATCGCTCAAGGGTCTCTCCAATCTGGCCGGCCAGGTGTTTGTGCAAACCGGCCGGGCGCTGTGATCCTTCTGTTTCTACGGTAAAAATAGTCTCCGCAACGCGCTTGTGCGACCGGAACTTGTAACAAAGTGTGTCGCAGTGCCTGTCCGGGACAGATGGCGACACTTCCGGCCCATTCGCACGGTATTCCTGCGACAATTGATGCCTACCTTCAGCTCATCAACGTACCAAGGAGTTGTTGGAATGAAACCGTTCAAGAAGATTGCAATTGCCGCCCTGGCCGCGAGCGTCGCGGGAACCGCGCTGACGGCCGGCCTGTCCGCTTCCGCCCAGAACGCGACTGCAAACCAGGACGGGGGGCAACAAATTCGGCAGAACGACGGGCCGCGCGTCGCCCTTATGGATGGGCGCGGTGGTCCCGGACACGGCTTCGGTCGGGGTCATGGTATGCGCGGCGGTCAGCAGCGCGCCGAGCGTCTGTTCGAACGTTTCGACGTCAATGAAGACGGTGTCATTACCAAGGTGGAAATCGAGGAAATCCGGACGCAGGAATTCGCATCCGCCGATACAGACGGTAATGGCGAAATCAGCCTGGAGGAATTCAAGGCCGAATTTCTCAACCGGTCCAACGACCGCATGGTCAGGGCGTTCCAGTTCATGGACCGTGACGGCGATGGCTCGGTGACCCAGGAAGAAACGGATATTCTGGCCAACCGCATGTTCAACATGCTGGACCGTGACGGCAACGGCACGGTGGAACGTGTCCGTGGCCCGCGTGGGCCTGCT
Source organism: Labrenzia sp. ATLA3 (assembly GCF_057180185.1). Taxonomy (NCBI): domain Bacteria; kingdom Pseudomonadati; phylum Pseudomonadota; class Alphaproteobacteria; order Hyphomicrobiales; family Stappiaceae; genus Labrenzia; species Labrenzia sp. ATLA3. Next base: position 220,610 of record NZ_JBXUKV010000004.1, on the reverse strand, counting down.
GCCGACGATGACGACCGCGGTCCGCGCGGCGAAAGAGCAGAGCGCGGTGAGCCGGGGAAGCGCGGTGAACGTGCCGAGTGGGGTGGCCGTGGCGAACAGGGCAGGCGCGGTGGCCCGCAAATGGGGCCAAGAGGGCACCATATGGGACGCGGCGGCCATGGCGGCCGGGGAGCCATGTTCCTGGGCATGTTCGACACCGATGCCGACGGCAAGGTGAGCCGTGAGGAATTCGATACCAGGCGCGCTGCGTTGTTCGCACTGGCCGATACGGATCAAAGCGGTTCCTTCACCCTTCAGGACTTCGGTCCGCTGTGGCTCGCGATCAACGAGAACCGTGTCGTCGACATGTTCCAGCGTGCCGATGCCGATGGCAGCCTTGGAATCACCGCCGAGGAACAGAAGCAGCATCAGGACCGCATGCTGGAGCGCGCTGACCGCAACAACGACGGCGTGATCACCAAGGCCGACTTCCGAGGTGGCCGAAAGGGCGGCCATGGCAAGGGCAGAGGCATGGGACGAGGTGACGGCTGGAAGGATGGCCGGGGACATGGTGAAGGCCGGGGTCAGGGTCAAGGTCAGGGTTGGGGTCAAAACCGCCGGGGCTGATCCTTTACTGAAGTCATTTGGTTCTCCGGCTCTTTAACCCGGCCGGAGCAGTTGACCGCCAGCGGCCCACCTCGCAGGCGGCAACAGAGAAGGGAGCCGTCCCTCACGGCTCCCTTTTTCGTTCTGGGTTAGAAGAACTTCAAGAAATGTCGGTAATAGTCGTTCCGGTTTTTCAAAGGGAACATCATGGCCAAACCGACATTGAACGATTTCGTGACTGCCCGAATTGCAACGGGACATCTCAGCGAAGACGATGTCATCAACGTGCGCCGCTACGTTTATGGCGACATGGCAGTGTCTCTGGAAGAGGGCGAGGCCCTGTTCCGGCTGAACAACGCCAACATCACCTATCATGACACCTGGTTTGAGCTCTTTCCCGAAGCGATCCTCGATATTCTGGTGCATCAGGCAAAGCCTGAAGGCTACGTCTCCGAAGACAAGGCCACCTGGCTGATCGACCAGATCCTGGCCGATGGCCACATCTGCGGCAAAACCGAACTGGACGCGGTGTTGCATGTGCTGGAGAAAGCCCGCGACGTGCCGGAGAAACTGGAGCAGTTTGCCCTGAGGGCTGTAGCGGACAGTGTCATATCCGGCGAGGGCCCGACGCGCTCGGGAACGCACCTGAAGCCGGGCGTCATCGCCGATGCCGAGGTGGAGCTGCTTCGCCGTGTGCTTTACGCGAGCGCCGGCAGCCGGGGTGTTGCCATTTCCAAGGCCGAAGCCGAAGTCCTGTTCGATCTGAACGATGCCACGGTGGAAGCGGAAAACGCCCCTGCCTGGTCGGAGCTCTTTGCCAAGGCGGTGGCAAATTTCGTAATGGCCATGTCCGGCTTCACGCCACCACCCCGCAAGATTGCGCTTGAACGGGAAAACTGGCTGGAGCAACCGGGCGGATTTGACGGTGGCCTCGGTGGGTTTTTCAAGAAGATGTTCAGCGGCGGTATCGGTGGCATCCGGGATGCCTATGAGGACAAGCCGGACCCATTTGCTGCCCGTGGAAACGATATGCTTGCGGAGATTGCCACCAATGAGGTGGTGACGGAAGACGAAGCGGCCTGGCTAGTGGACCGCATCGGCCGTGACGGCGTATTGCATGAAAACGAGAAGGCTCTCCTGCGGTTCATCCGGGAGGAAAGCCCGAACATTCATGCATCCCTCCGACCGCTTCTGGAAAAGGTCTGACAGGAGAGCTGGCCGAAATCAGATAACCTCCACATTTTGCCCCGGCCTTGAGCCGGGGCTTGCCTTTTCTGTTCCATGAGGCGTGCGGGCGAGGCCCGGGCAGCGGGTTGAAAGGCTCTTGAAAACGAGCCCGTTGCCGTACAGGTTGCGGTGGCTGCCGGCCAGGCGGCCGACCGAACAAGATGGAGCGGGAGATGACACAACAGACTTTTTCACTCAAGGGAACATGCCGTTGCGGTCATACGAGCTTTGAAGTCTCGGCGCCGCCGCTGATCACCTGTGCCTGCCATTGCAGAGGCTGCCAGCAGATGAGTTCCAGCGCCTATTCCCTGACCGCGGTCATGCCGGCACCGTCCTTCAAGGTGACAGAGGGAACACCGGTGAAGGGCGGATTGCAGGGACCAGAGGCGGATCATTATTTCTGCCCGGACTGCAAGACCTGGATGTTCACGCGCATTCCGGGCTACGACGAGATCGTCAATGTCCGCTCGATCCTGCTAGACGACCTTCGCTGGACCGAACCTTTCATGGAAACCATGACGGCCAACAGGTTGCCCTGGGTCGAAACGCCCGCAAGGCACCGCTACGAAGGCTTTCCGCCACCGGAAGACTTCATGAAGCTGATGGGCGAATTCGCCGCCCACCAGCAGGCTGCCGAATAAAGGTCGAATGCCCGGTCACACGCCGGCGGCGTGCCTCAATCGAGAGCGTAAATGCCGGCAATGTCCTGAAGCATCAGCTTTGCAGCCAGGATGCCGCCGGCCGTGTTCCAGATCGCATCGCTGACCCGGTGAACCTTGCCGGCATCGACAGCGGAAAGGGACTGCCACAACGGGTCGGCAAGCACATGTTCTTCAAGAGACGTGCCTTTGCCATCGCCATTGTCATAGGTGAAATAGAAGATCCGGTTGCCATGGCTGTCTGTGACATCGCGGGCAAGAGCTGGGCTTGCCGCGAGCAGCGCGAACCGGGGGCAGGACACACTGCAGGCGCGATCAGGTCTTTATTAGACTTCCTCGAAAAGTTGAATAATTGCCTCCAGAATTAAATCCGTGTATGGACGGGCCGAAGTTTTGTCAATCGGAGGAGAGAGGAGCGCGCATGAAGCGGACGGCAATTGCCTTGTTTCTGGCGCTGTGCGCGGCTGTCATCTTCAGCCTGCATGCCGGTCTGACGTTTTATACGCCTCACACGGTCTTCGCCGCGCTTATGGGGGGCGAGGGCGCTGATGCGCTGATCGTGACCACCTTGCGTCTACCAAGGACGGCAATCGGTGTGGTTTGCGGGGCTTCGCTCGGCCTTTCCGGCCTTTTGATGCAATCGGTTACCCGCAATCCGCTGGCCGAACCCGGCCTGCTTGGCGTCAATGCGGGCGCAGCGCTGTTCGTGATCCTGGGGGTGACGGTTTTCGGCGTGGCGAACCTGGCCGGTATCGGCATTGCGGCGGTGCTGGGGGCACTTGCAGCAACAGCGCTGGTGTTTTCGATTTCCGCGTCCACCGGCGGGGCGGGCAATCCGGCAACCACACTGCTGGCCGGCTTTACTGTCGCTGCTTTGCTGGCATCCTTCACGCAGACCTTGCTCCTGATCGATGAAACCGCGCTTGAAACGCTTTTGTTCTGGCTGTCAGGCAGTTTTTCCGACCGACCAATCGGTCTGTTGCAACTTGGGTTGCCGCTGCTTCTTGTCGGGGCGGTGGGTAGTTTTCTTCTGGCAACGCCGCTTGACGTTCTGCGTCTGGATGATGCCAGCGCCCGCTCGGTCGGTGTCAACGTCGGCTTGGTCAGGCTTGTCGCGCTCGGGCTTGCGGCTCTGCTGGCGGCAGGTGCGGTGGCCATGGCCGGGCCGGTGCTGTTTCTGGGGCTGGTTGCCCCGCAGCTGGCACGCCGCCTGACCGATGGCGCTCTGCCATCGACGCGGCAATTGATCGTGCTCTCGCTTCTGACCGGAGCGCTGATTGCAGTTCTTGCCGATATTCTGGCCCGTATCATCGTTGCGCCGGGTGAAGCGCCGATGAGTGCCGTTCTTGCGCTTGTGGGTGTGCCGATGCTGATACATCTGCTGCACAGGCGGAAAGGGCTTGCGGCGTGACGGCAGGCGTCTTTCCCCTGGTTCGGCTGCTGCCGGTCATGTTGCTTGTGTTTGCGCTGACGCTGGCGGCAACTGGCATTGGCTCCAGCTTCATGCCGCCCGAACGCGTCGTGGCAGCCCTTGCCGGGCAGGGCAGCCGCATGGACGAGGTGATCGTCTGGACCCTTCGCTTGCCCCGCGTTGCCCTTGCCATACTGGCGGGAGCCGCGCTTGCCCTTGCCGGGGCCTTGCTGCAGAGGGTCGTTCGCAATCCGATGGCCTCGCCGTCGGTTCTGGGCATCACGGACGGTGCGGCGGTCGGTGTGGTGCTGTTCCTGTGGCTGTTTTCCGACCAGGCGAACAATCTGACCGTTTCCATCCATTGGCAGCCTCTGGCTGCCATTGCCGGGGCGGCCGTTTTTGGGGCCCTGGTGATTGCGCTTGCTTCTCTTGATCAGGGCAGCAGCAAGCCGTTGAAGATCATCCTGTACGGGATTGCCCTGGCCGCACTCGCCAAGGCAGCGGTCACGCTGTTGATTATTCTGGGGCCAGTCTACAGAGCAAGTCAGGCCCTGACCTGGTTGACGGGGTCCGTCGGTGCGGCCCATTGGCAGGATGTTCTGGCGGTGGGCCTCGGACTTCTGGCAGTCGTTCCCGTTTTGCTGCTGCAGCGTCTCACCATTCGGCAGCTCGTGCTGGATCCGCAGAGCGCTGCCGTAACCGGACTGTCGCTGGATAGGGCTCAGGTGTGCCTTCTGGCGATTGCGGTTTTCCTGACGGCGATCGCGACAGCCCATGTCGGAGCCATCGGATTCGTTGGTCTGGTCGCACCGCATGTGGCGCGGATATTTCACGGTCAGTTCCGGTCCGGATATCTGGTCTCCGTGGCTCTGACCGGGAGTTTCCTGGTGCTGGCAGCCGACACGCTGGCCCGGATCATTGCGCCGCCGCTGGAACTGCCCGCGGGCGCCTTGACCGCGCTCGTCGGTGCGCCGCTGTTTCTCTATCTGCTTGTAAAAGGACGGCAATCCCATGCCTGACATTCTGGCCAGTCTCGACCGTGTCAGTGCCGCTTATGATGGTGCTCCCGCGCTGAACGAGGTCAGTCTCGATCTGCCCGACGGCAGGATCATTGCCTTTTGCGGGCCGAACGGCAGTGGCAAGTCGACTGCCCTAAAAGTGATGCGCGGACTGCACCGGCTGGATGACGGCAGGGTGGAAATTGCGGGCAGGGCGCTTGGCGACTGGACACAGAAGGATCTGGCGCGCCAGGTCGCCATGTTGTCGCAATCGCCGGACGCTCCGTCCGATCTTTCGGTTGAGGATCTGGTCCTGATGGGGCGGTTCGCCCATCGCAGCCGGTTCGGTGGACCGTCGGCGGACGACAGGGCAGCCTGCGACCGGGCGCTGGGCATCACCGAAATGGCAGAGCTGAAAGACCGTGCGCTGGCGCAACTCTCCGGCGGGCAGCTGCAACGGGCCTGGGTCGCCATGACGCTGGCGCAGGACGCTCCGCGCATCTTTCTGGATGAGCCGACCAACCACCTGGACATTGCCCATGCGTTTGAACTGCTGGATCTCGTCAAGCGCCTGAGCCGTTCCGAGAACCGCAGTTTCGTCATCGTCCTGCACGATCTCAACATGGCCATGCGCTATGCCGATCATGTCGTTCTGTTCGAGCGGGGACGGATTGCAGCTAACGGGCCGACGACGGAGGTTCTGACGCAGGAGATCATCTCTTCCGTCTTCGGCATCGACTGCCGGATCTTGCCCCTGGACGGTCTGGAACGACCGGTCATTGTTTCCTGGGGCAAAGCCTCCAACACGGGCGTTTCCGCGTAGGGCCCGGCAAAATGCGCAAAATCTGCACATAGGCTGACTAGGGCCTGCAAGCGGGCTTGGCACAACAGGTGCCATGACCCGTCTGGCAAACACTTCCCCAACGTCTCTGGCCTTTCTCCTGGCCTCGCTGATCCTTGCTTATGAGCCATTGCGCTGGCTGATCGGCACCTGGACCGATCCGTCTTATCCGTCGACCGGCGCGCTCTATCTGGCCGCGCTGGCGGCTTTGGCGTTCTGGTCTCTGACGAGCCCGGTCCGGCAGAATTCGATTGGCCACAGGCAGATGGCGGTTCTGCTTCTGCTGGTTTCCGCGCTGATCCGGCTGGCGAGCCAAGTTCTGGCGATCAACGTGATCGGCGGACTGGCGCTGGCAATTGATGTCTTTGCGCTGGCGACCCTGTTTCGGACAGGCGAGAGACAGCGGGCCCTCTCGCCGTTCTGGCTGTCGGTCCTGTTTCTGTTCACCTTGCCGGTCGAGCGCATTTTCCAAAGGCTGCTTGGCTATCCGCTTCAGGAACTGTCGGCAAAGCTCTCCTGCGGCGGCCTTGGCCTTTTCTTTTCAGACCTCTCCTGTTCCGGCATTCGGATCGGCCTTGCCGGCAAGGACGTTCTGGTGGACCTGCCCTGTTCGGGTACATCAGGCCTGATGCTGGCCATGGCGTTTCTGGTCATCCTGAATGCGCTTTATCGGCCGAACCTGCTGACGGCGACGCTCTGGGCCTTCATTGCGCTGGGGCTGAGCCTCATCGGCAATTCCCTGCGCATTGCGTTGCTCGCGGTTGGTATAGCCTATCCGGGACAGGTCTTTGGTGCCGATGTCATGGCGCAGCCGCTGCACGACATCATCGGTTATCTGACGCTCGCCCTGTCGATGGCACCTGTGCTGGTCTTCTACAAGCCGCGGTCCACCGAGCTGAGGGGAACCCGGGCTTTCTTCAACTTGCCGGTTCTGTCGCGGCCCATGCGGAACATGTCCGCACTGGTGTTCCTGAGCCTTGCCTTTTTCATCGTCAGCCTGCCAAGGCAGGCCCTTGATGTGTCGTCTTCCACCCGGCCCCAGCCGCTGCCGTCGACGCTGGCAGGCGAGGTCGGGATAGACGAAGCCCTGCTGCCCATTGAGGAGCGGTACTTCCAGCAATATGGCGGCCACGCGCAGAAGCGGCGCTATGGCCCGATGGCGCTGACGCTGGTGCATACGTCCTCGCCGCTGCGTCACCTTCATGCCCCGGACGATTGCCTGCGCGGACTCGGCTTTGACGTGACCTTTCTCGGCTCCCGGTTTGAACCGGTTCCGACAGCGCTCTACCGCGCCCGTTCGGAAACCGGAGGCGACTGGCGGGTTGCCGTCACCTTTGTCTCCAGCGCCGGCCAGTCGACCCACAACATCGCCGAAGCGATCTGGCTGTGGCTGAAGCGGCCCGGCACCACCTGGACCAGCATTCAGCGGATCACGCCCTGGTCGCTGGACGAACCGCAGCGCGCCACCTTCGAGGCAGCCGCCGGGGCCGCTCTCGATCTCAACACCCGTACTTCCCGCATTGCCCCCGACCGAAAGGAGAAACGCATATGATGTTCCTAACCAAATACGTGTCTGTCAGCTCTCTGGCAGCCTCACTGGCCGCTGTTTTCAGCACGCTTTCGGTGCTGCCCGCTGCTGCTGAGCCTGATCTCGATGATCTGTCCGGAACCGTGGTCGCCACTTCAGGCGGCAAGGAGATCCATCTGCCCCTGCTGAAGGCCGACTACAGGGTCGAGGTTGACGGCGATGTCGCCCACGTTGAGCTGACGCAGACGTTCCTGAATCCGACCAAGCTGCCGCTGAATGCGACCTACCTGTTTCCGCTGAACCAGAAGGCGGCCATCCACGCCATGCGAATGGATCTCGACGGTGAGACCATCGTGGCCCGGATCAAGAAGAAGGAGGAGGCCAAGGCAACCTTCGAGAAGGCGAAACGGGAGGGTAAGGCCGCTGCCCTGTTGACCCAGCACCGGCCGAACATGTTCACCCAGGATATTGCCCATCTCATGCCCGGCCGTCCGGTGAAGGTGACGCTGGAATACGCCCAGACCGTTCCCAAGATCGACGGCGCCTATGAACTGGTGATGCCAATGGTGGTTGGGCCTCGTTACGAGGGCCTGGGGGCGCAAGTCCCCGTGCAGGCATTACAGGGAAAAGACGGCAAGTCTGCTCCGGAGGATGATGGTCCCGGATATGGAGACCCTCAAATTGCGGGGGACGGGTCTGTCTCCGCAAAACAGGCCTCGTTCAAGCACAGCGAGACGGTCTCCGGCTGGCAGATCGACAAGCTTCCGGCCTATCCCAAGGTCATCGGGCAGAACGCTCCGAAGGAAATCGACCCCATGCGCGTGTCGCTGGAGCTTGCTCTGAAGGCACCGATGCCTGTCTCGAGGCTGTCGAGCGATACCCATGCGCTGGAGGTTTCCAGCCAGGGGGACATGCAGACAGTCCGATTCAAGTCCGGCAGGGCCATCGACAACCGGGATTTCGTGCTGCGTTATGAGCTTGCCGCACAAAGCGATGTCGCCGCTGGCGCCTCGTCTCGGTACGAAGCGGACGGTGGAGGCTATTTCTCGCTCCTGATCGAGCCGCCGAAACTTCCGGCTGAAGACATGATCGGCCAGCGTGAGCTTGTCTTCGTGCTGGATACGTCCGGATCCATGACCGGGCAGCCGATGGAAGCCAGCAAGACCTTCATGAGCGCAGCGATCAAGGCTTTGCGCCCGGACGACTATTTCCGCATCCTTCGCTTTTCCAGCAACACATCCCAATTTGCCGGAGATGCAGTGCTGGCAACCGAACGGAACAAGCGGCAGGCTCTCAAGTTCGTGTCCTCTCTGGAGGCTGGCGGTGGAACGGAGATCGACCGGGCCGTCAACACGGCCTTCGATCAGGCGCAGCCGGACAACACCACCCGCATCGTTGTCTTCCTGACCGACGGCTATATCGGCGATGAGGCGACTGTGATCTCAAGTGTCGCGAAGCGTATCGGCAAGGCACGCATCTATGCCTTCGGCGTCGGCAACTCCGTCAACCGGTTCCTGCTGGATGCGATGGCGACCGAGGGCCGGGGGTATGCCCGTTATGTCGCTTTGGGAGAAGACGCCGGTGATGCTGCCGAAAGTCTTGCCGCAAACCTGAAGACACCGCTTCTGACAGATATTTCCATCGACTGGAACGGGCTCAAGGTCGAGGGCCAGAGCCCGGCCCGGATCCCCGATCTGTTCGAAGGCGGATCGGTGCGCGTGATGGGGCGTTACACTGCCGGTGGAAGGCACACGATCTTCATCAATGGCCTCGTCAATGGGCATGCCGCCAGATTGCCGCTTGAAATCGACCTGAAGCCTTCTGTCGACGGCGACGCGGTTTCCAGTCGAGCCTTGCCGCTGATCTGGGCGCGCGAGCAGATCTTCGACAAGGAACGCGCCTACACCATCGGCGGCAGCACCGACACGCAACTGAAGCAGGAAATCGTGGATCTTGGACTGACCTATTCGCTCCAGACCCGGTTCACGTCCTTTGTGGCCGTGTCCGAAAAGGTGGTGAATGGCGCACCCGCCACAGCGTCTCACAAGAACGTGCCCTTGCCGCAAGTTGCAGGCGTTTCCACCAATGCCTATCCCTCCCTCAACCTGTCCGGCAGTTCGGCGCCGGAGCCCGAAGGCATTTTTGGCCTGATGCTGGTCCTTCTGGCTGTGGCTGCCCGGTTCCGGCTTCAACTGGCGAATAGCTTCCGCAGATTGCGGGACAAGGTACAGCTTTCCCGGTTCCGCGGTCAGGCAGAGCTGCGCGATGAGCAGGACCTTGCCTTGCCCCGTACTTTGCGCCGGGATGGCTGGTGGCTGGAAACCTGATCCGCGCTTCGCTATTGGTAACGCTTCCGCAGGTGACTGCGGGAGCTGTTTTTCAGGAAGAGACAATTGCCAGGTCAAACCATTCTTGTAGTTGATGACGACCCGCACATTCGGGACGTCATCTGTTTCGCGCTTCAAAAGGCGTCTTACGTTTTTGAAGTTGCCGTTGACGGCAAGGAAGCGCTCGACAAGGCGCTTCTGTGCAATCCGTCCCTGATCGTACTGGATATCGGCCTGCCGGAGATGGACGGGCTGGACGTCTGCCGGCATTTGCGCCGGACGACCGAGGTGCCGATCCTGTTTCTGTCGGCCCGGGACGATGAGATCGACAAGATCGTCGGGCTGGAACTGGGCGCGGACGATTATGTCACCAAGCCTTTCAGCCCGCGCGAGCTGATTGCACGGGTCGGCGCGATCCTGAAACGCTATGGCGCCCCCGCTGTTGCCGAAACGGTTGAGGATCTGCCGGCGCTTCGCTTCGGAGCGGTTGAGCTCGACCGGTCGCAGCGCCATGTGAGTGTCGGCGAAACGCCGGTGACGCTGACGGCCATCGAGTTCGATATCCTCGCCACCCTGCTGGCCCGGCCCAAGATCGTGTTTACCCGCGAGCAGATCCTGCAGAGCGCCTACCGAGACAATATCCACGTTTCGGACAGAACCATCGACAGCCACATCCGCAACATCCGCGCCAAGCTCGGCGCTGCCGGCTGCGGCGATGCCATCGAGACCGTTCATGGTGTCGGCTTCCGGCTCGGGCCCTGCCGGGTGGAGACAGGAACCAGCGGATGATCCTGTCCCGCACTTTCCGTGACAAATGGCGGCCGCCGCTCTCCCTTGTGGTGGCGGGAGTTCTCAGCATCATGCTGCTGGTGCCGCTTGCCGGGATCGCCTTTTTCCGCGTCTATGAAAATCAGCTTATCGAGACCACGGAAGCGGAGCTGATTGGCCAGTCCGCCGCAATTGCAGCGGCAACGGCACAGCGTCTTGAAGAGGTCGGGAAGGACGGCCTGCCGCTTGGGCCCGAAGTCGCCAAGGCGGCTGAGGTTCCGGGCAGCCGCAGCATCTATTTGCGCCAGCCGGGCGGAAGCTGGGCGCCGCAACTTCCGGAACTGGATCTGACGCGCACAAAGGTTCTGCCCGGGAGAGGTGCGCCACGCCCAGCTGCCGAACCACCGCATCCGGCTTATCTGTGGGCCGGACAAGCGGTGGAACGCATCCTGCAGGACACCCAGAAAAAAACTCTGGCCGGGTTCCGGGTGCTTGATTTCAATGGGGTGATCATTGCCGGGCGTGAGGATCTCGGCCTGTCGCTCGCGCATGTGGAGGAGGTCAAAAAGGCGCTCACCGGGCGCTATGCCAGTGCCCTGCGCGAACGCATCGTCGATAATCCGCAGCCGATCTACTCCATCAGCCGGGGAACCAGCGTTCGCGTTTTTGTCGCGATGCCGATTATCGTGAACGACAGGATCGCAGGCGTCGTTTACGCTTCCCGGACACCCAGCAATATCCTCAAGGAAATGTTCCTGAAACGGGAGGCCATCTTCTGGATGGTGGTCTTCGTGCTGGCCGCGACCTTCGTTGTCGGCTTCATTTTTGCCCGCGCGATTACCGGGCCGATCAGGGCGCTCACCCGCCGCTCGCTCGCCATCGGTAATGGCGAACGGGAGGCGTTGAAGCCGCTGGCCATTCACGGCAACCGCGAGATCCATGCGCTGTCGGAAAGCATGCTCGGCATGTCCCGCAAGCTGTTCGAGCGCAACGATTATATTTCCACCTTCGCCAATCATGTGACCCATGAACTGAAGACGCCGCTGACCGCTATACAGGGCGCGGCGGAATTGCTGCAGGATGCGGGCGGGGATCTCAGCCCTGCGGAACGTGAGAAATTTCTCGGCAACATCCTGCGCGACACGGAGCGGGCGTCGAAGCTGCTGAACCGGCTTCGCGATCTTGCGCGGGCCGACAGTGTCGAGATTGGCGGGAGTTGCCGGCTCAGCGACGTCCTTGCCGCGCTCAAAGGCCGTTTCGAGGGGCTGGAAATCGACCTGACCAGAGAGGCCGACCTGCCGATGTCGTCGGAAAATGCCCGGATCGTGTTTGACAACCTGATCGACAATTCCCGTCGGCACGGCGCCACGAGGGTCGCGATGCGTCCCGAGCAATCCGGGAAAGGCCTCACGGTTCAGGTAAATGACAATGGTGAGGGCATTTCCGAGGGAAATCAGGGCCAGATCTTTGATCTGTTTTTTACCACCCGGCGGGAGAGCGGCGGCACCGGCATGGGGCTTGGCATCGTGCAGGCGCTTCTGAAGGCCCATGGGGCATCGATCAGCCTGCTTCCGGGTGACGATGGCGCCAGCTTCGAACTGTTCTTTCCTGTGAGGCCGTCGCCGGTCAGTCCGGCCAGCGGGAGCTGAATTCAGCCGCCAGATGCTCGATCAGCGCGCGCACGCGTCGGGTCAGATGCCTGTTGGGTGGATAGAGCGCGTAAAGGCCAAAGGTGGCTGTCTCAAAATCGGGAAGCACGCGCTCCAGTCGTCCGGCTTCCAGGGCGTCCTCTATGGCGTAAAGCGGCGCGATGGTGATGCCGAGACCGCCCATTGCCATACGGGCCAGAGCACCCGGCGAGTTCGAGCGCACGGCGCTGTTCAGCCGCACGACATGCTCTTTGCCGCCGGAATGGAACCGCCAGATGTTGAGGTCCGTCTGGTTGTTGTCGACAAGGCAGACATGGGTCGACAAGGCACTTGGGTCCTGCGGTCTGCCGTGACGCTGGAGATAATCCGGCGAGGCGCACAGAACCAGCGGCATGCCGGCAAGTTTTCGGGCGATCAGGGTGGAGTCCCGCAGGGCGCCGATGCGGATCGCCAGGTCGAGACCTTCTTCCACCAAGGCAAGCCGGTGGTCTGACAGGCGCATGTCGACTTCGACATCGGGATGCTCGCGCAGGAAGGGCACCAGGGCCTCGCTCAGCCGTGTGCTGCCGAAGCCTGTCGGGGCAGTCAGTCTGATCTGGCCTGCCAGAGCCCCCTGTCGCTCGCGCACGAGCGAATCCAGATCGTCGAGTTGCTCCAGGATCGGTCGGCAATGCTCCAGATAGGCGGTGCCGACATCGGTCAGGGAAACGCTGCGCGTGGTTCTGTTGAAGAGCTGTGTCTTCAACTGGCTTTCGAGGTGCTGGACATATTTGCTGACAAGCTTGGTCGACAGGCCGAGCCGTCGCCCGGCGGCAGTGAAGGAGTGCTCCTGCGCAACCGCAACAAAAGCCCGCATGGTTTCGATCTTGTCCATCACTCTTGTCCTCGGTGGAGCCGGTGCGTCAGGTTATTATCCCTGAATTGTACATAATCATTGAATGAATTCGAAGATTATTTCCAATCAGGGCGAGTGACATATTGCGGGCAGCGGACCGAACCAAGAGGCTTCGGCCGCGGAAAGATCCTTAAAGGCAAGAGGAAGCTGGCGATGTCCAACGCAATCAAGATCCACCGTTTTCCGCTCTCCGGTCACTGCCACCGGGTGGAACTCTTTTCCAGCCTCACCGGCATCAACTACGAGCTGGTCGAGGTCGACCTGGTCAACGGTGAGCACAAACGCGACCCGTTCCTGAAGCTCAATCCGGTCGGCCTCGTTCCGGTCATTGAAGATGGTACGACCGTTCTCGCGGACTCCAACGCGATCCTCGTCTACTTGGCTCGCAAATATGCGCCGGACTGGCTGCCGACAGATCCGTATCTGGAAGCGGAAGTGCATCGCTTCCTGGCCTTTGCCGCCGGTGAACTTGCCAGCGGCCCGGGCGCGGCACGTTTGATTGCCGTCTTCGGAGCGCCGCTCGATCCGGAACGCGCGAAGTCTGTTGCCAAGGTGGCTTTTGATAATCTGGAAGCCCATCTCGATGGTCGCGAATGGCTCGTTGGAGACCGTCCGACGATCGCCGACATCGCCATCTACAGCTACACGGCCCATGCACCGGAAGGCAACGTCTCGCTGGAACCCTATCCGCGCATTCGCGGACTGTTGAAGCGCATCGAGGCCTTGCCGGGTTTTGTGGCCATGCCGTCGAGCAAGGCAGGCCTTGCCGCCTGACGTTTTCCCGCATTGCGGGTCCTTGCTAGCAAGGGCCTGCATCTGACGATCCTGGATGCACCGAGAGGATTTAACGATGGCCGAGATCGATGACACCGCCAACAGGCCGGTCTTCCCTTCTCCGTTTCATGACGGCGAGCGCCGTGTGCAGGAACGCCTTGGCGAGCGGGATGTCGAACTCTGGGCGCGCGGTGCTATCCGCGAGGCCATGCCCGATCAGCACCGGGCCTTTTTTGAGGCGCAGATGTTCATGGTCGCATCGGCAAGAGATGCCGATGGCCGCCCCTGGGCGACAGTCCTGGAAGGTTGGCCGGGGTTCGTGCGCTCGCCCGACGCGCGCTCGTTGACGGTGTCTGCGCTGCCGGTCGAGGGCGACGCGCTGGAAGGCGCCTTTTCCGAAGGAGCCGATGTGGGGTTTATCGGCATCGAACTTACGACCCGGCGGCGTAACAGGGTGAACGGAAAAGTCTCGCGTGCGGGGACAGAAGGGTTCGGGTTCTCGGTTGGCCAGTCCTTTGGCAACTGCCCGCAATATATCCGGGCGCGAGATGTCCGCTGGAGTACGGAGCAAACCACGGCCCAGGTCGTTCGCAGCGCCGTCCTGAGCCCCTCGCAACAGCAATGGGTCAGGTCGGCCGATACGTTCTTCATCGCAACCGGATACCGGGGCGAGGGGGACGATCCGGCGTATGGCATGGACGTCAGCCATCGCGGCGGCGAGCGTGGTTTCGTCGAGGTGCTTGACGATCGTACCCTGCGGTTTCCGGATTACGCGGGCAACCAGTTCTACAACACACTGGGCAACATCCTTGGCGATCCGCGCACCGGTCTGCTGTTTCTGGATTTCAGCACCGGCAGCTTGCTGCAGATGACGGGCCGGGCGACGATAATCTGGGACAAGGCGGAAGCGGCAAAGGTTCCGGGCGCACGTCAACTGGTCTCGTTCGAAATCGAGAGCATTGTCGAGTTGACGTCCGCGCTTCATCTGCGCTGGCAGAAAGACGCTGACGCGATCCGTTCCTTGCGGCTGGCGTCCAGGCACAGGGAAAGCGCCGATGTGACATCACTCGTGTTCGAGGCGCGCGACGGAGGGGCGTTGGCGCCGTTTCGGGCGGGGCAACATTTGCCACTGGAGCTTCATTTGCCAGCTGGTCTCGGCAAGGTACAACGGAGCTATTCACTCTCCGGCGATCCGTCTGACGGTCGCTACCGGATATCCGTGAAGCGCGAGCCGCAAGGGCTGGTCTCGCGCATCCTGCACGATGTCTTTCAGGTTGGCGGTTTTCTGGATGCTGGAAGGCCCTCCGGTGATTTTGCCCTGCCTGACACGAAAAGCCCGCTAGTGCTGGTGAGCGCAGGTATCGGGATCACGCCCGTGTTGAGCATGTTGCATCAGCTGGTGGGTGAGGAGGAGGACAGGCCGGTGTGGTTCGTGCATAGCGCTCGCGATGGTGATCATCATGCCTTCCGCGAGGAAGTGCGGGCGCTGGTCAAGGGCAAGGCGAACATTCAGATCGTCACCCACTATACCCGGCCGCTGCCGTCGGACAGTCCCGGGCATGATTTCGATCACGCTGGCCGGATATCGGCAGCCAGTCTGGTGGCGCTTTCAGGCAGCGCGGATACGCAATACCTCCTTTGTGGACCCGCGGCCTTTCTGGCGGAGCTGGAGGAGGGGCTGGAGCGCGCGGGTGTCCCGCAGGAGCAAATCCGTTTCGAGTCGTTTTAGGGGCGGCTGAAACCTCAGTTCTCTGGGGCGAAGTCGACATGGATATGGTTGCCGTCAGGGTCCCAGACATTGATGGCAACCGTTCCCGTGCCGGGCTGAACAGAACGGCGGTAATGTTCGCCGCGTTCGGTCAACCTGGCTTCGAACGCTTCAAGGCCTGAAGCGGTGAACGCGAAATGTTCCAGTTTCAGCTTGGTCTCGGATCCGGTGGCTACCGGCCCTTCTATGCCGACCAGATGAATGGCCGCTGCTTCTCCGGCGTAAAGCCAGGCTCCAGGAAAAGCGAAGTCCGGGCGCGGGCCAGGTTTCATCCCCAGAACGTCGCCATACCAGGCAATCAGCTCGTCGAGCCGCGTGGTACGCAGATTGACGTGGTCGAGCTTCCCGATCTTCATGCAAGTGCCTTTCCCGACAGGCTGGGTGGATCTGGTGGGTGATGGACAGTTTGTCTGACTTTTCGTGCTTCACGTGTCAATGCGGCGGGGTGGTTGTACGGATGAGCAAAACACGATGAAACGTCAGCCGGAACTGTCACATTTTTTGCGAAATAGTTAAAGCAGGGCAAGGCTTTCGGACGAAAAGTGGCCTGACGGCTTTCTCGTGAAAAAAATTGGCTGCAACCCAAAATTTCCTATTGCATCGAGGGGCGAACGCGCGCATATACGCCTTGCCCAAATTCGCACGTGCCCGTGGTCGTTCATGGGGTGTCGTTCCAGACATCTCTTAAGGGGCTGCTGCCAGACAATCCGCCAAGGGGCGGGGCAGCTGAGATCCGGACGGCTTAAAGCAACGACGTAAGAGGGCTTTTTTGGTCTCTGCCGGGGTTTCCAACCTCCGGGGTCACTAAAGAGGCACTTGTTACATCATTGCCCGACGTGCGGTTCGGTTTTCCCGATCCAATCAACGGCATTTCCCGACGCGGGACGGCTTTGTACTGTTTTGTCAGTCGCATTGCCCAACCGTCGCTGCAGTCAACCCGGCCTCCGGTTCCATCCCGGGGGAGGCCCGGTGCGCTTTGCAGCACCCTGCGACGTGAACGCAGCGCGCACGCCAAGAAGAAGCGCGCCTGCGGCTGAGATTGAGAAAGAGGGGCACCCTCATGAGCGACCGTATCCGCGATTTCCTCCGCCGACGTGACGAAGATGGGCCGTGCGTTGTTGTCGACCTCGACATCGTGCGCGACAATTTCGAAGCATTTGCCAAGTCCTTGCCGGACACTTCCGTTTACTACGCGGTGAAAGCCAACCCGGCACCTGAAATCCTGTCGCTCCTGGAAAGCCTTGGTTCCTCCTTCGATTGCGCCTCCGTCGGCGAAATCGAAATGGTGCTGGCAACCGGTGCATCCGCAGACCGCATTTCCTACGGCAACACCATCAAGAAGGAGAAGGACATTGCGCGTGCCTATCAGTATGGCGTCCGCCTCTTCGCCGTCGACTGCGTCGAAGAAGTCGAAAAAATCAGCCGCGTTGCCCCTGGCTCCAAAGTCTTCTGCCGCGTCCTGTGCGACGGCGTCGGCGCAGAATGGCCGCTCTCCCGCAAGTTCGGCTGCGACCCCGAAATGGCGCCCGACGTCCTCGAGCATGCGCACCGGCTCGGCCTTGTCGCCCACGGAGTTTCGTTCCACGTCGGCTCCCAGCAAGCGAACCTCACCGCATGGGATCTCGCTCTCGCCATGGCAGCAGGCGTTTTCCAGGAAATGGCGCTCCGCGGCATCGAACTGAAAATGGTCAACATGGGTGGGGGCTTCCCGACCCGTTACGTGAAAGACGTCCCGGGCGTTTCGACCTACGGCGAAGCGATCTTCCAGGCGCTGTGCAAGCATTTCGGCAACCGTCTGCCGTCCACCATCATTGAGCCGGGCCGCGGCATGGTGGGTAACGCCGGCATGATCGAAGCGGAAGTCGTTCTGATTTCGCGCAAATCCGCGAGCGATGACGTGCGCTGGGTCTATCTCGATATCGGCAAGTTCCACGGCCTTGCCGAAACCATGGACGAGGCAATCCGTTATCCGATCCGCACCCCGCGCGATGGTGACGCCACTGCACCTTGCGTGCTGGCTGGCCCGACCTGCGACAGCGTCGACGTTCTATACGAAAAGACGCCGTATGAACTGCCGGTGAGCCTGTCCATTGGCGACAAGGTGCTGATCGAGGCTTGTGGTGCGTACACCACGACCTATTCCACGGTCGGTTTCAACGGCTTCGCGCCGCTGGCGTCCTTCGTCATCTGAGGCAAGTGCCATGATTGATATTGTGGACGAGGCGCCGGATCACACCGGCGCCCGCGAGGGTCTGCTTGACCTTTGCTTCGGTGAGGACCGCTTCAGGAAAACCTCCGAGCGTCTGCGTGAAGGCCGGCTTCCGGTCTTCGCATTTTCCGCGATCGACGAATCTGGCAAGCTCGTGGGAACGGTAAGGCTCTGGTCTGTGGCGGACCGCAACGGCTCGCAAAGCCTGTTGCTTGGACCCCTTGCCGTCGATCCGGGCTGCCGGGGACTGAAGGTCGGGGACCGCCTCATGCGGCACGCCCTCAACCAGACAGCCATGCTTGGCCATGGATCCGTGATCCTGGTCGGCGACCAGCCGTATTACACGCGCTTCGGATTTGCAGCCGGCCTTCTCGACAAGGTCGCGCTGCCAGGCCCGGTGGACTATCACCGGTTTCTCGGACTGGAGTTCGCTCCGGGGCATATAGCCGGGCTGGAAGGCGTTCTGTCAGCGGCCGGCGTGCTGGACCCGATGGCGGCGCCAACGGCGCGGGACGAGGTTTTCCCGGCGTCGCAAGCAGTCTGAACGTCAGGACATTGAAGAGGACGGCGGCGATCTTTTTCGCCGCCGTCTCTTGTTTTTTCAAGCCGGGGCCTGTCTTTTGCCTAGAAGGTCCGGAGAAGTTCGTTTGTCTTTCCTTGATTAAGCTTTTTCGGGAAGACTTGAATTTCCTGCAGAAACCAGCCACACGTTACAATGGCGCAATAAGTGCGCTTTTCTGTATGAAGGATACCCCAATGGGCCGGACCCTCCGGACACGGTGAGGGCGGCATATCGGATAGGATTGGAGTTACGCATATGACCGACGACACCAACGACGGTGCGCCGAAGAAACCGGCGGCAAAGGCCGCTGCAAAGCCGGCCACGCGGCGCAAGACCACACCGCGCACCGCTGCGTCCAAACCTGCGGCCCGGAAGCCTGCAAGCTCCAAATCGACATCTGCAAATTCGACGTCTGGCAAAGCTGCGTCTGCCACAGCCTCATCTGGGAAAGCCGCACCCGCTAAAACCGCCTCGGCCAAACCGGCCGCAGCCAAAGCTGCAGCCCGGAGGACTTCGACGGGAAAGGCGGCTGCCACCAAGGCTCCCCAAAAAGAGCCGGCCAAGACTTCCGGTCCTTCAAAGACTGCTCCAGCCAAATCCGCGGCGAAGAAACCAGCCGCATCGGTCGCCAAAGCAGCACTTGCCAAGGCAAGCGAAGCGAAAGCTCCTGCAAGGCGAGCGGTGAAACCTGCTTCCGGTAAGTCTGGTTCCGCCAAAGCAGCTCCGGTGAAGTCCACAACTTCGAAAGCCCCGGCCTCCAAGGCCGCAACCGTTGCCGGCAAGGGCGCTGTTCACGGCACCATCACCGGCCCTCTCGTGATGATCGGGCTCGGTTCCATCGGCAAGGGAACGCTGCCGCTGATCGAGCGTCATTTCAACTTCGACAAAAACCGGTTCACCGTGATCGACCCGGTCGATGCCGATGCCAAGCTTGTCACGGACCGGGGCTACAGGTTCGAGAAGGTGTCGCTGACACCTGAAAACTACAAGGACGTTCTCACGCCTCTGCTCACCGAGGGCGAGGGGCAGGGCTTTGTGGTCAACCTGTCTGTCGATACCTCATCGCTGGACCTGATGAAGCTCTGCCGCAAGTTGGGCGTGCTTTACATCGACACGGTGGTCGAGCCCTGGCCAGGATTCTACTTCGACGACACCGCCACGGCAGCCGACCGGACCAACTACGCGCTGCGTGAAACCGTACGCCGGGAAAAGAAGAAGAACCCCGGTGGTACCACGGCGGTCTCCTGTTGCGGGGCCAACCCGGGCATGGTGTCCTGGTTCGTGAAGAAGGCTCTGGTCGATATTGCGACCGATACCGGCGTCAAATTCAAGGAGCCGACCAGTCAGAAAGGCTGGGCGAAGCTGATGAAGAAGGTGGGTGTCAAAGGCATTCACATTGCCGAACGCGATACCCAGCGGGCCAAGGAACCGAAGCCTTCCGGTGAATTCTGGAACACCTGGTCAGTGGAAGGTTTCCTGTCCGAAGGCTTCCAGCCTGCCGAACTTGGCTGGGGCACGCATGAAACCTGGAAGCCCGCAAACGCCAAGAAGCACAAGAAGGGCTGCAAGGCCGCGATCTATCTCGAACAGCCGGGCGCCAACACCCGTGTCCGGACATGGTGCCCGACACCTGGCGCGCAATATGGCTTCCTGGTCACGCACAATGAGGCGATTTCGATCGCAGACTATTTCTCTGTGCGGGACGGCAAGAAGACAAGCTATCGCCCGACCTGCCACTATGCCTATCATCCGGCAAACGTTGCGGTACTCTCCCTGCACGAATTGTTCGGCTCTGCGGGCAAGGTTCAGGAGACGCTGCACGTTCTCGACGAGAGTGAACTGCAGGATGGCATCGATGAACTCGGCGTTCTGCTCTACGGCCACAAGAAAAACGCCTACTGGTACGGCTCGCAGTTGTCCGTAGAGGAAACACGGGAACTGGCGCCGTATCAGAACGCAACGGGTCTTCAGGTGACCTCGGCTGTTCTGGCTGGCATGGTCTGGGCGCTGGAAAACCCGGAGGCCGGGATCGTCGAGACGGACGAGATGGACTACAAGCGCTGCCTTGAAATCCAGTCGCCCTATCTTGGTCCTGTAAAGGGCTATTACACGGACTGGACACCGCTAGAAGGGCGGCCCGGCTTCTACAAGGAAGATATCGACACCAAGGATCCCTGGCAGTTCCGGAACGTTTTGGTGCGGTGACGTTAAACGCACTTCCTGATCAATATCAGCCGCCGGGTAGCTCCGGCGGCTTTTTACTGTGTTCCGGGGTTTCGGGACGTTTTCGATTTTCGAGATCTTCTGATCAACGCGACATAGTTGAAGTCGATATTGGGTAAATAGCGTTTCATCGGAAACGCTTGTCACTGACAAAAGGCGCTCTAATCTGTAGATTAACCGTCATATCCGGTGGGTATGCGACCTCTGCAGGTTGTTATTGTGCAGATTTACCGGTTTTGTCGCGCCGGACGTGTTCGGTTTGTTTTTGCTGTGTCTCCCGTCACAGGGGCTTGGACAAGGCCGCAGGTAAGATGTGTCAGTATCTGTGCTTCGGACTGCTTCAAACACTGATGATAACGGTAGCCGTTTAGCGCACCTCCGACCGGGGGTGACCGATCGTGAAAGGACCGGGCACCCCATGACCGACAGCCAGCTGCTGACATCATAAAAAGGACAATAACAGTGCCGACTTCCCCGGAAACGACCTCACAAACTTTCGCGCATCCGCTTGCACCGGAGAGCCGTCATGCCGGAACGACAAGGATCCTGCATTGGATAATTGCTGCTCTGGTTCTGGCGACATGGCCATTGGGCTATGTCATCAAGTTCGTGAAGAGCGACGTGTCCCTGGATTTCTACCTGCTGCACGAAAGCTTCGGCTTTCTGTTGCTCTGGCTGATGCTCGTCCGTGTGGGCAACAAGCTTCTCGCTCACAAGCCGGCAGAGGAGGGGCCAGCGCTGGAACGGATGGCTGCTGCCACCGTGCACGGTCTGCTCTACCTGTTCCTGATCATCATGCCCGTGAGTGGGTTCCTGGCGACCAATGCGCATGGTTTCCCGCTGAGCTGGTTCGGCGTCATTCCCGTCTGGAGCCCGATCGGCAAATCGCCGGACATTGCCGGAACGCTCTCGGCTATTCATTCCTGGAGCGCCTGGGTCCTGCTGGTTTTGTTCGCCCTTCACATTGGGGCGGTGGTGTTCCACCACGTTCTGAGGCGTGACCCGACACTCTACAAGATCCTGTAACGGACCCAACGGTGGAGTGGATTGGTTGACGCCCGACAGATCAGAGATGTCAGCCAATCAGCCGAACGACTTCCAGCGCTTCGACCCTGCCTTTGACCTGGTGCGAGCCAATCGGCTCGCGTTCAAAGGTCCTGTCGAGGCGTCTGGCGATTTCGTCTGAAACGAGGATTACCACGTCGGCAGTCTCATCGATCTCCTTGCCGAGGCTTTCCAGACGAGAGGCGGCATTCACCGTGTCGCCGATCACCGTATAGTTCACCCGCTCAGGCGCGCCGATGTCGCCGACGACCAGCGGTCCCATGTGAAGGCCGATGCGGATGCGCACCGGTGCTTCGCCGCGCGTGATGCGGGCCTGATTGTCTGCCCTTATGGCCTTTGCCATTGCGATGGCGGCACGTGCAGCGGGTTCTGCCGGATTTTCCAGACGCTCCGGAGCGCCCCAGAAGGCCATGACGCTGTCGCCGATGTACTTGTCGATGGTGCCGCCTTCCCGGGTGATTTCCGCACCGAGCAGGGAAAGGTGATGGTTCACGAAGGCAGCGGTTTCGGTTGCCGTCATGCCTTCGGACGCCGAGGTGAACCCGGCAATGTCGGTGAACAACACCGCGACCTCGCGTTCTTCCGGCGGAGCATCGGCCCTGCCTTCGCGCAGAAGTTTCCGGACGAGTGTTTTCGGTACATAGCGACTGAAAGCGGTCAGGCCACCGACCATCGAGTTGAAGCCGTTGGCCAGATCATCCAGTTCGCGGACGAAGCTCCCGGGCAAGTGCTCCGCAGCATCCAGTTCCAGATCGGCAACAGCCCGTGCGCCGAGAGCTGCCCGGCGGATCGGCTGACCGATGCGGTGGGCCAGGAAACCGGCACCGACCAGAGACAGGCCAAGCAGTGCAATGCCGATCAGGATGGCATCGCTCAACTGTTCAAGCGGCTGCTCCAGAATTTCTGCCGGAAAATGGGCGCCAATCGAAATCGGCAGCCCCGTCGGGCCGAGGTCCGGGCTCTGAATGACGACAAATCTCTTGTTGCCAAATACATCATATCCGGCACGCATTTCGTGCCCGGGGCGAATGCCATACGTCGATGCATCGACCGGCTCGGTCGATCGCAAGGTTTTCAGAAAGGAGTCCGGGACGTTCTCCAGATCAATGACAGGATGGGTGGGCGACAGAAGGTTGAAAACTTCCGGCAGCGCCGGATGCGCGATCACGCCGTAAGTCTGCGGATTGATCATGAAGACCTGAACCAGTCCGGTGGAAATGTCGCTTGTGACTTCGGACAAGCGCTCCATGGACATGGCCATGAGAACCAGACCCTCGTATGTGCGGCCTTCAGGGCTTTCGGAGAGGATCGGCTGAACGTGGGCGATGTATGTGTGCTGGCGCTGGGGGTAGAAGGACGGCCCGGACCAGAAGGGTGCGGTCTTTGTGCTCGAAGACGCTACCAGACCTGCGAGCGCGTGGGTTTCATCGGTTTTGGGCACAAATTGCGGCACGAGAATGCCGTCGGCGCGGCCCCGGTCGACCTGGATGAAATTGCCGTTCCTGTCGACAACAATGATAAAGGAAACATGTTCCATGGCCGAAAGCGCGCCGAACATATAGTCGGCGACCTCCTGCGGGCGGCTCATCAGAATGCTGCCGGAGGCCAGGGCATCCACGGTATAGGAACTGGCTTCCTCTACGGCTTCGATCTGGGCGCTAAAAGCCTGGTCGAGGGAGTGCATGCCCGAGTTGATCAGCGATCCACCCAGGTTGCGCACCACCTTTTCAGATGTTGATGCCTGAACGATCAGAACAAGCGCTGCTGTTACGAAGACAAAACCGCCGATAACCGTCGTAAGCGTCGGCGTGATGTGAAGGCGCCTGTTGAGTGGCAAGTGTTTGGCCCGCGGACTGAATTTCAATTCCCTACCCATACCCCGATAACGTCTTGAGGCAAAGTGTGGGTGTGTCGGCCAAACAGGCGACTACGAAGCTCGTGGCCAATGGCAAATCAGCTGCGCAATCGAACAACGTCGACCGCTTCCGATTTGCCCTTGACCATGTGCGCACCGATGACCTCCTGATCAAACGTGCTGTCGAGGCATCTGGCGATTTCCTCTGAAACGAGGATCACCACATCGGCAGTCTCGTCGATCTCCTTGCCGAGACTTTCCAGACGGGAGGCGGCATTCACCGTGTCGCCGATCACCGTGTAGTTCACCCGCTCCGGCGCGCCGATGTCGCCGACGACAAGCGGTCCCATGTGAAGACCGATGCGGATGCGCACCGGTGCTTCGCCGCGCGCGATGCGGGCCTGATTATCCGCCCTAATCGCCCGCGCCATTGCGATGGCGGCGCGAGCAGCAGGCTCTGCCGGATTTTCCAGCCGCTCCGGAGCGCCCCAGAAGGCCATGACGCTGTCGCCGATGTACTTGTCGATGGTGCCGCCTTCCCGGGTAATTTCCGCACCGAGCAGGGAAAGGTGATGGTTTACGAAAGCGGCGGTTTCGGTTGCTGTCATGCCTTCGGACGCCGAGGTAAAACCGGCAATGTCGGTGAACAGCACCGCGACCTCGCGTTCCTCCGGCGGAGCATCGGCCCTGCCTTCGCGCAGAAGCTTCTGGACGAGCGTTTTAGGAACGTAGCGATTGAAGGCTTTCAAACCACCCACCATGGCATTGAAGCCCTTGGACAGATCGTCGAGCTCCCGGATGATGCTTGCGGGCAGCGGTGTTACGGCTTCAAGGTTCAGGTCTGCCACTTCTCTGGCTGCGACCGAAGCGCGTTGCACCGGCCTTGCGATCCGTCTTGCCAGCAAAACGGCGCCGAGCAGGGACAGGGCAAGCAGTGCGCCGCCCACGATAAGCGCCGCCAGCAGTTGTTTGAGCGGCTGGTCCAGGTACTCGGCTGGAAAATGCATGCCGATCCTGACCGGAAGCCCCATCAGGTTTTCATTCTTCTGCTCCAGGATCACGAACCGCTTGGCGCCGTCTGAATCGGTGCCGGAATAGATATCCAGGTCTTCGGAAATGTCGAAGGACGCATTGTCCACTTTGGGCATATCCTCAAAGCCGGCCAGAAAGACATCGGGGAGCTGGCTGACCTTGAGCAGTGGCGTTTCCTTGGTCAGCTTGCCAAAGGACTTGTAAAGGTCGGGATGGGCGACAATTTCGTCTGATCCCTCCTTCATCAGGAACACGGTTATGTCGTCCGTGGAAACATGCCAGGTGATTTCCGACATCCGGTCCAGTGACATGCCGATCATCAGGCTGCCGCGGTAGGTCTTGCCTTCATGGAGCGGGCGCACGAAGACATAGTAGGTGTGTTCCCGGTTCGGCATATAGAACGGCTCGCTCCAGAAAGCGCCCGTCTGTGTCTTTGCGCGTTCCGACAGGGGAACGAGGATCGGGATATCCTTCGCCAGGTTGACGTCGCCGCCAAGCAGCTTGCCGTCCGCATCGCCCCTGTCGACATCAATGCCCTTGCCGTTCTCATCGACCAGCACGAGAAAGGACACCTGGTCCATCGGGGCAAGCGCACCGTAAAGATAGGACAGGACGAGGTCCGGATCGTCGAGCGGCAGCTCCTTGCGCTCATAGGTCAGCCTGGTGAATTCGGCCGTTTCGGTGATGGCGTTCAATTGCTCGACAAACGCGGTTTGAGCCGCATCCATGCCGATGTCCACCAGTTCACCGCCCATTCTCCTGACGACTTGCGATGAGGTGACAGCCTGGATGAACAGGATGGCAGCCGCAGTCATCAGCACGAAGCTGCCGATGACGGTTGCAAGGGTCGGCGTGATGAAGAGTTTCCTGCGTGCTGCCACCGTGACGTCCTGATCGTGAGCTTTTTCGTCGTTAGGCCGGTATCTGTTTCAAATTACGCGCCGCGGAGCAATCAGGGAACCGCATCGAAGGCCATAAACCTGCCCTGAATGCAAAAAGACCCGCAAGGCCGAGGCCGTGCGGGTCTTGAAGGTGAATGCGTCGAAAGGCGCGTCAGGTGGTTTTTTCCTTCGGCTCGAACCTGTGACCGTAGTCCACCGCGATTTCGTAGTCCGGGTCTTCAAGAACCGAAACTTCGACAAGGTCGCCTGCCTTGGCCAGAAGCTTCTTGCAGTCCGGCGACAGATGGCGCAGGTGCAGACGCTTGCCGGCCGCTAGATATTTCGAGGCCAGTGCATCGATTGCTTCCAGGCCGGAATGATCGACCACGCGGCTGTCGATGAAGTCGACAACAATGTCGTCAGGGTCGTTCAGCGGATCAAACAGATCGGTAAAGCCGGTGGTGGATCCGAAAAACAGCGGCCCGCTCAGCCGGTAGACCTTCCAGCCTTCCTTGCTGGTGCCTGTCCGGGCCCGGATGCGGCTGGCCGCATTCCAGGCATAGGCGAGCGCGGAGATGATCACGCCGACAACGACGGCGACCGCGAGATCCGAGTAGACGGTAACGCAGGTGACAATCACCATCACGATCGCATCGATCGGCGGGATCTTGTGCATGATCTTCAGGCTGGTCCAGGCGAAGGTGCCGATCACAACCATGAACATCACACCGACCAGCGCCGCGACCGGAATCCGTTCGATCAGCGGAGACGCGATGACGATGAAGGACAGCAGGAAAAGAGCTGCGGAAATGCCGGAGATCCGGGTGCGTGCACCGGATTTCACGTTGATCATGGATTGGCCGATCATGGCGCAGCCACCCATGCCGCCGAAGAAGCCGGTCACCACGTTTGCCGTGCCCTGTGCAAGGCATTCCTTGGAGGCTCCGCCCTTGGTGCCGGTCAGGTCGGCCACCAGGTTCAGCGTCAGCAGGGATTCAATCAAGCCGATGGCAGCCAGGATCACGGCATAGGGCAGGATGATCTGCAGTGTCTCGAACGTCAGCGGCACCATGGGAATGTGGAACTCGGGCAGACCGCCGGAAATCGAGGAAAGATCGCCGACCGCGCGAGTGTCGAGATTGAAGCCGAGCACGAGAGCCGAGACAACGAGAATACCCGCCAGCGGTGCGGGAAAGGCCGATGTGATCTTGGGCAGTAACCAGATGACGGCCATGGTGAGCACGATCAGGCCAAGCATCAGATACAGCTGCGAGCCCGTCATCCAGGTCAGTCCGCCGGTTCCATCGGGAACCTTGAACTGGCCGAGTTGCGCCAGGAAGATCACGATTGCCAGACCATTGACGAAGCCGAGCATGACCGGGTGAGGGACCATGCGAATGAACTTGCCCCACTTCAGCAGCCCCACGACGATCTGGATCAATCCCATCAGCACCACGGTGGCGAAGAGATACTCCACGCCGTGCAGGCTGACGAGGGAGACCATCACCACGGCCAGGGCGCCGGTTGCGCCCGAGATCATGCCGGGGCGGCCGCCGATACAGGCGGTGATCAGGCCGACGAAGAACGCCGCATAGAGCCCTACCAGCGGATTGACGCCGGCAACGAAGGCGAAAGCCACGGCTTCGGGGACCAGCGCCAGGGCGACGGTCAACCCGGCGAGGAGTTCGGTTTTGATGCGGGACGCATCCATTTTCAATGGTTGTTCAGGCGCAACGGCCTCCGCGCGTGCTGACACGAGCTGCTCCGGATATTTGGTGTGGTTTTTCAGGTCAGCGCCAATCCCTGCCCGGATTTCCGCTTTTTGACCTAGATCAAGTGGCCATCTTTTAATCGATTTTTTGCAATGCAGCAAGGTAGACTAATGAGGATCTGCCACGCGTTTTTCCGCGTTCTTGTGACATGAACGGCAAATGTCCGGCGCCTTGAGACAGTAGAGCAGGGGAAAATGGATGTGGTTTCGATACTTTCCGCAGGTGAAATGCCTACATCGATCCATTCTATTCTGCAGGTCAGCAGAAAAATTTTAATCTGCTTTGCGAACGCGTGAAGTCAGGAAAATAACTTCTCGTTTTATCGTTCGGATATCTGCCGGTTTGGTTCGTGGTGCCGTTTTTCTGCTGCTTCCTCGGCAAGGGCCACGTGGGTGGGCCTGTCGAGAGGTGGGAGGGCTAGCTCCAAAAGACCGACGGATGTACCAATCAAAGGCCCGATATTCAGTATTCTGATTAGAATTTACCACCGCAATGCAATCAGGTTGCAGACCCCGCGAATTGTCCCATAGTGTTATTCCACCAGATAACGGATTGCTGAGGACGTGGCCGCACTCGAACAACAGATTTGTATGAACTTGTCATGGCCGCAGCTTAGGGAAGGCGCGATGCGACGGCTCATTGTCTGCTTCATATTGAGTGTTTTTCTTTTTATGTCCGGCGCCCGGGCTCAGGAGGTTCTGAGATTATCCGGTTTTGAGGCGCCCAATCTGACCCCTGCCGCCGAGAAAATCCTCGCCAGGGCGTATTCAGAGCTGGGCATCCGCGTTGAAACAGTCATTAACAACCCGCAAAGGGCGTTGATGGATGCGGCTGCCGGCAGGACCGATGGTGTGCTGGTTCGCGTCAGGGCCATCGAAGCCGACCATAACAGCCTCTTGCGCGTCGATGTTCCGGTGATTGTGGCGCGTACGTTTGCCTATGCGAACAAGCGTGAGCTTCGCGGCAAGTCCTTCAAGCAACTCAGACATTTGCGGATCGGACACGTCTCCGGTGCGCGTTTCGCCGCGAAGCTGGCAGACGGCTTCGCCGAGATCTGGACTGCCGAAACTCCTGAACAATTGTTCGAGATGCTTCGGCGCGACCATGTCGATCTCGTTATTGCCGGGGAAGGCACAGGGCGTCGGGTCATTCGGGACAAAAAGCTTGAAGGTGTCTTTCCGTTAAGGCCGTCTCTGCGGGAGGTCGCGTTCTATCACTATCTGCATGAAAGACATGTCGATCTGGTGCCAAGGATCGAAGCTGTTTTGCGAAGAATGCTTTCAGTGATTGCAGGTGAGGAACCCGATGGAGCGGGGGACACCGCCCCGGGGCAAGATGAAGAAGTTCTGCACAAGACCAGCTTGAGCTGAGAAACCAGGGATGTCGGCCCATTCGGGGAGACACATCCGCCTCACGTCATTTTGTCTTCATCTATAGGGTCGCTTGCCAAGCGGATTTCGCAGCCAACAACCACGCCGGGAGGGGTACCATGTGGACGATGAGGCTGGAGGATCGTGTCGACGACACACATATCAGATCCAGGCAAGGATTGCCCCGGAACCCGGATCAAATGAAAAAGCTCGACGGCAAACGCGGCTGGGATTAGAACCGGGAAAAAGACGCTCGGGAGGAACCATGAAGCCGACCAATCCGGTCTTCACCGGCATTGCCACCACTGTGTTCGAGACGATGTCGCGGCTTGCGATGGCGCATGGCGCAGTGAACCTCGGACAGGGGTTTCCCGATGTCGACGGGCCTGCGGACATCCGGCAGGCTGCGGCCGATGCGCTGCTGCAGGGGCCGAACCAGTATCCGCCCATGCTGGGCATACCGGACTTGCGCCAGGCCGTTGCGGAGGCCAATCGCCGTTTCTACGGTCTGGAGGTCGATCCGCAGACCGAAGTCATGGTGACGTCAGGAGCCACCGAAGCGCTGGCGGATTGTATTTTCGCGCTGGTGTCGCCGGGGGACGAAGTCGTTCTGATCGAACCGCTCTACGATTGCTACCTGCCGCTGGTGAAGCAGGCCGGCGGCATTCCCGTGCGCGTCAGGGTGACCCCGCCCCACTGGTCCCTGGATGAAGATGCCCTCCGGGCAGCTTTCTCCGACAAGACGAAGGCGGTTCTCATCAACAACCCGATGAACCCGACGGCCAAGGTGTTTTCGGACGACGAACTTGAACTGGTCGCTTCTCTCTGCCGGCAGTACAACGCCTATGCGATCTGTGACGAAGTCTACGAGCATCTCGTCTTTGACGGGCGCCGCCACAGGCCGTTGATGACGCTGGAGGGGATGCGCGAGCGCACGGTGAGGATCGGTTCTGCGGGCAAGACCTTTTCGCTGACTGGCTGGAAGGTTGGCTATGTCACGGGGCCGGCCGCGTTGATGGATCCGATTGCCAAGGCGCACCAATGGCTGACCTTCACCACGCCGCCACATCTGCAGAAGGCCGTTGCCTACGGGTTGCGCAAGGACGACAGCTATTACGAAGGCCTGTCGCAAGACCTGGCCGCAAAGCGGGACCGCATGGCGGCAGGTCTCGCGGACCTTGGTTTTTCCGTTCTGCCCTGCGAGGCAACCTACTTCCTCACCTGCGGGTTTCAAGGACTTGGCCTTGGTCAGACGGATGTGGAAGCCTGTGAGACGCTTGTGACGGCTGCCGGGGTCGCGGCTGTTCCTGTCTCGGCCTTCTACGGGTCAGATGCCCCTGAAGGCTACATCCGGTTCTGTTTCTGCAAGCAGGACACCGTGATTGACGAGGCGCTTGCCCGCCTCGCTGTATTTTTGACTGCGGCTCGTGCCGAATCCGCTTAGCCTGACACTGTGTAACCTTGGAAATGAGAAACTTCATGGACAATCCGGCTCTGGTCGACGTTACCCGCGGCTCCGTGATCGAAAGCCTGCATCGGGGCAGCATCGCGATTGTCGATAGCGCCGGAAAGCTCGTATTCGGTATCGGCAATGTGGATGCCCGCGTGTTTCCGCGCTCTGCCATCAAGGCGCTTCAGGGGTTGCCTCTGGTGGAATCGGGGGCGGCGGAAGCGCTGGACTATTCCGACGCGGAACTGGCGCTTGCCTGCGCCTCGCACAATGGCGAAGAAGTTCATGCCAATTCCGCACGGGTCATGCTGATGAAAGCGGGACTTGCCGAAGACCATCTGGAATGCGGTCCGCAGTGGCCGCAGCGCATGGAAGATGCCGCCAAACTGATCCTTGCAAACGAAACACCCTGCGGCCTGCACAACAACTGTTCGGGAAAACATGCCGGTTTCCTTGGTCTTGCCAAGGTTATGGGTGTCGAGACACGCGGCTATGTGAATGCGGACCATCCCGTGCAGCGCGAAGTCCGGAACGTGATGGAACAGATGACCGGTGACACCCTGTCGGAAGATGTCTGCGGCACGGACGGGTGTTCGATCCCGACATACGCTTCGCCGTTGCGCAGCTTTGCCCGCGCCTTCGCGGCCTTTGGAACCGGCGAGGGGCTTGAGCCGCTGCGGGCAGACGCGGCGGAACGGCTGTTCGATGCCTGCATCAACGAGCCTTACATGGTCGCCGGAACGGACCGTTTCTGCACGCAGGTGATGGAAGCTTTCCGGGGCCGTGTCTTTGTAAAGACCGGCGCTGAAGGCGTTTTTTGCGCGTCCATTCCCGAGCTTGGTTTCGGCGTCTCGCTGAAGTGCGACGACGGCGCAACCCGGGCGTCCGAAGTGATGATGGCGACTGTCCTGGAGGCAATGCTGGAGCTCAATGACGACGAGGCAGCTCTGCTCGACAGACTGGTCAATCCGCCGATCCTGACCCGACAGGGTATCCAGGCCGGTCATATCAAACCGCGCGAGGCGTTCCTGACCGAGCTGAAGGCAGCGCTACCGTAAGGACGATTGTGTTCCGGTTTCGGGGCTGCTGCATACTTCCGAGCTTGCAGTCCGTCTTTTGAAGCGCATGGTTTCGAAACGATTCTCAAGAAGTAGAGACAGGGTTTGGAGCTCTGTTTTTTCTGGGTAAGGTCCATGATTCCAATTTATTACCTTGTTTTCTTAAGGTGGTAATTTAGGAAATCTACCAAGAATATCACCCAAGCCCTGCTAGCCTGCCCGGTGGCAGACCGGATATTACCGGTGAACAGACCTGGCGGACAGAAGGTTTCGGCGTTTCGGCGCCTTGCAATTTTGGTATGCGGGTGGCTGGTTGGCCGCTTGTTTCTGTCACAGGAGTTGTCTCATGGCACATCGTCCCGATCTGTCTTTCCGTTTCACCCACGCGATCACCCGCACGCCCGCCGATAGCGTGGCTGACGGTATCCGGGCAGTGGACACGGGCAATCCGAGCGGTGCGACGTTTCGGTCGGAACACGGGCGGTATGTATCGGCATTGCGGGAGGCAGGGCTTACTGTTGACGTTTTGCCGCCGCTTGAAGAGTTCCCGGACAGCTGTTTTGTCGAAGATCCCGCTTTTTGCCTGCCGGAAGGGGCCATCCAACTTCGTCCGGGCGCGGCCAGCCGTGAAGGGGAAGGTGCGGAGATCCGTGCCGCACTGAAAAGCCGGTTCAAAAAGGTTGTCGAACTGCCGGGAACCGGTCACGTCGACGGCGGTGATGTGCTGATGCTGGATGATGTCATCCTCATTGGCCTGTCCGCCCGCACCGACCGTGAAGGCGCAGAAGCTTTCGCCGGATTGCTGGGAGAGTGGGGCTACAATGCCGAGGTCTGCGAGACACCGGAAGGCGTGCTGCATTTCAAGACGGCCTGCTCAACGCTTGGCGACGGCGTCATTCTGGCAACCAAGGTCATGGCCGACAGCGGCTTTTTTGGCGACCGCGAGATTGTGGTGGTGCCGGAAGGCGAAGACTACGCAGCCAATGTCATCCGCGTGAACGATGTGGTGATGGTGCCGGAAGGATATCCGAAGACCTTGGCTGCCATCGAGGCCGCCGGTTTCTCGACAGTAGTGCTGCCGACCCACGAAGCCCGCAAGGTCGATGGCGGACTGTCCTGCCTGTCGCTGCGGTTTGCACTGGACTAGGTGCTCGCAGGTTTTGTGGTGCTGAGGGCCTGTTCGGTTCGATCCAGGGAATGTGTGGAAGCGCCTTCTCTGGATGGGCGGGAAGTGTTGCGCAAGCCGTCCGTCCTTCGGAACGCCCTGTCGGCCTCCTCTGGATGAGGTTGTCAGGATGCATCAGGCTATCGACCTCCACCCTCTTGCCATGGCTGGACCATGGCATCCACGCCGTTCCGGTGCCACTCGCACGGCTTGCACCTGAGGCTTGGTCATGACGGGAGGTCGACGACAGGATGTCTCGGAGGATGAGCGCGTTTTGCGCCGGGTGGGCACACTGGTCAGGCCGCCACCTGATTGCCATTAACAGTCAGGTTGCTGAATTCCGAAACGTTGTTCAGCTCGCCGGTGGACTTTTCGAGCCACCGGAAGCCGTTGATGCCGCCCTCTTTGGAGCCCTGGACGATGTTGTTGGTGATGATGGCGGATCCCGCGCCATCGACCACGGTCACCGCAATGCCGGTGCCGCAGTCCCGGATCACGTTCTGGGAGGCGGCGATGTTGCGCATGTAGGGGCCCCAGCCGAGCAACAGGCCGAATTTCGGTGCGCCTTCGACCACGTTGCCGGTGAGTGTCGTGTCCGCTTCAACAGCGATACCGATGCCGAAGCCGGCGACTTCCGGTGGATAGGGGCCTTCCTTCTTGATGTTGCGGATCAGATTGCCGGAACAGACCGCCAGGCGGCCACCATCCATGAAGTTGGCGATGGAAATGCCGATCGTGCCGCCGTCCACGATATTGTTGGCAATGATCGCCCCCTGGAAACCGAATTCGGAATAGATCGCCGTTTCGCCAGAGCGAAGGCAGGAATTGCCGATAATCTGGACGTTGGAGCCAGCATTGGACCGGATTGCAGAGAAGGCGCAGTCGGCAACGCGATTGTTGGACACCATGACACCATGGGCGCGGAAGACATTGATGCCATTCCCGAACTGACCGGTGCCGCCGTAGCGGGCGCCGATGCGCTCAACCCGGTTGCCGGAGACGATGGTGCCGTCTTCGCCCTCCCGCCAGCGGTGCACCCAGATGCCGCCATTTGCACAGTCGGTCACCGAATTGCCGGTGATGGCGAGGCCCGTGGCTTCGTTCGAGCGCAGGCCGGCTTCGGCTGCTCCCGAGATCCGGCAATTTTCGACGCGGCCCGAGCAACGGTCCAGCAACAGGCCCATCTTGGAAGATCCGGCGATCTCGCAGTTGTCCAGCGCGACGTTCCTGACGCCGATGAAATGCAACAGTCCTTCGGTGAAATCGCCGATGGAGCGGTTGGCGCCGTCGAAGGTAATGCCGGTCAGGCCGACGTTGGAAACACCTTCAGCGCGGATCAATTGGCCGCCACCGCCCTGATAGACGAGCCGTGTTCTGCCGGGAACGCCAACAATCAACGTGCCGGAAGGCAGGCGCAGGTTGGCAACCGGATAGGTGCCGGCGGGAAGGAAGAGGGCGCGGCCACGCTCCACCGCCCGATTGACGGCATTTTGAAATTGGGCGCTCTGATCGTCAGCGGCATTGGGCAGAAGGCCCAACTCCTGTGAATCGATGGAACCGCGCAGGTCGGCCACCTTCATCTGGGCTGCGGCGACTGTCCCGGAAAGACACAAAGCTGTCCCGGCTAGAAACGCGCGGCGGTTCAGTTTCGAAAGGTTACGTGTCATCGGTCCGGCCAATTGCTCGCTTGCGTCCCGGATTGGGATGCGTCTCAAGTCTCTTTGGCTGAAAACGCAAGAGCCGTGCCGGATCGGCGTTCGGTGGCCGTTGGACGCACAAAAAAACCGGCCAGGCGGCAGGGCCTGGCCGGTCAGTTAACCGGTCTACAGGGGCAGAAGAGACCGGTCAGAGGCTGTTCGGGTCGACGTTTTCCAGACCAACCCAGTTTTCATCGGCCTTGCTGACGAAACCCGGGATGTCCTTGTTCCAGCGTTCCTGGATCGACGGCGCGAGGTTGAGGTAAAGCTTGTTGTCGACGATCTTCCACAGGTCCGGGTCACCATCGACCTTCACACCCATGGCAGCGCCAAAGGCACAGAAACCGCCATATTGCGGCAGATATTTTTCCGGGTTCTGCTTGAAGAGCTTGCGGTTTTCTTCGGACGCGAAGCGGTAGGTGGCACCGTTATGAACCTCGGTGATGGCGATATCACCGTCTTGCGGAGCGCCATTGACGAAATAGGAGACCGGATCGACACCGCGCAGGGCCAGGCCGGTGATGGTGGCGTTGACATCGAAACCGGCGCCGAACGCGCTGGAAACGAGGCCAAAGACGACCACGAAGGCTGCGACGGAGCCACGAACGAAATTTGCGAACATTTGGAATCACTCCCCAGGGGTTGAATTTGTCCGGCACAGATGTGCTCAAGCGATGGTGAAAAGGGAACCAATCGGTTCCTAATGGTCCGTACTTGACCAACCTTGCCGGTGGTTCCTAAATAGAGTTAGGAACCGAATGGTACAAAACACAAGCGCGTGACACGTGCTTGAGTGTTTCGTGAAGCGGCTTGACTGGAGAATAAATGGCAAGACCTCGGGAATTCGATGCCGATGAGGCACTGGAAAAGGCCATGGACCTGTTCTGGGACGTTGGCTATGACGAAGCCTCTCTGTCCGAGCTGCTCGGTGCCATGGCGATTACCAAGGGCTCTTTCTACAAGGCGTTCCAGGACAAGCAGTCGGTCTATCTGGCGGCGCTCGACAGGTATAACGATCAGGTGATCAGCAACACCGTTGCGTTTCTGGGCGACCCGGCTGAAGGCACGGGTAGGGAACGTATCCTCGCCCTCTTCGGCCGCGTCGCTGATCTCGCCCAGAAAGAGGGAGACAGGCTCGGTTGCTTTTTGTGCAATGCCCTGGTCGACAAGGCAGGTGGCCCCGAGGCGGAAGCAAAGCTGCAGGCCATGACCAGGCGTCTGGAAAACGGTTTTCACCGCGCGCTACAGGACGATGGGCTGGAAGTAACCGAAGCACGCGGCACCGCACGCGGCATTCTGACGGCCTATTTCGGCCTGCGGGTTCTGGGCCGGGCGGGGCTTTCCGCCGATATGGCGACGGACTGCATTCGTCCGGTCGAGAGAATGCTGGGGCGTGTGCATTGAAGGGGCGGCAGTCTCGGGTTCTGGAAACTGGGAAGCCCGGATACAGAACTACCTGCACATAAACACTACCTCATCCTGAGGAAGCACGAAGTGCTGTCTCGAAGGATGGGCCACACATTCCGGAGCAAGCGGCCCATCCTTCGAGACGGGCTTTCAGCCCTCCTCAGGATTAGGGAAAGGGGGACAATTGCTCAGTAGAGTACAGCCGCGTTGACCTATCGCAGGCGTCTTGCCAGTTCGCGCAGGATGCGGACGGCGGCTTCCTCGATGACGGGATAGGCCGGTCTTGTGTCGCGCGGGCCTTTCGGCAAAGCCGGAACATGAACGAAAATGCTGGCGATGCCCGAGCCGATGGAATCCCACAGTGTGGCGTTGCAAAGATAGGTTCCGGCATTGGTGGAAAGCCGCGCCGGGGCGCCAGCGGCAAGGGCGGCATCGCGCAAGGCTGCGGCGGGCAGGGTCGATATCCGGGAGCGTTCTTGCGAGACCGCGAGTTCAGGTCTGGCCGGTGCTTTGCCCAGGGCATCCGGACGCACGCGGACGGCCTTGTTGACGGCCCTTGTTTCTATGTTGATGGTTCTCCGCGTGCCATCGACGCCGAAATGCACGATGGCGTCCGGCAAAATCGTTTTGCGCAGCCGGTCGGTGACCTCTTCACGCCCCGCCCAGGTGGTCGGCAGAACATGAAAGACGAAGTCGACGCCTGATTGATGTGCACCCATGCGCTTCGCCAGCCGCCGCATCAGCCGTTCCGTCGGATTGATGGGGGCCCCGGGGAATGGCGAAAAGCCGGTGACCAGAACGGTCTTGCGATTAGACGTCGTCATTCGCCAAGCCCATCAAGGTGGCCAATTCATCGACAGCGAGTGAGACGGCGGTCTTTCCGCCCCGCACTTCTTCTTCCAGGGATTTGAGACGCTCGGCCGTGCGGGTGTTCGTGGTCAGGGCTTCCATCATGCGCTGTTGAAGCATGTCCCACATCCAGGCGACCTGTTGGCTGCTGCGCTTTTGATGCCATTCACCACTTGCCTGCATGCGCTCGCGGAACACGGTGATCTGCTCCCAAAGATGATCGAGACCTTCGTTGGCAAGGCCGGACACCGTGATGACGGGCGGGGTCCATGTAGGCGACTTGGGCGCCAGAATATGCAAGGCGGCGCGGTAGTCCGAGGCAGCGGTCCGGGCACGAGTTGCGCCGTCGCCGTCGGCCTTGTTGACGGCGATCATATCGGCGATTTCAAGCACGCCCTTCTTGATGCCCTGAAGCTCGTCACCGGCGCCGGGCAACATCAGTACCAAGAAAAAGTCCACCATGTCGGCAACGGTCGTTTCCGATTGGCCAATACCGACAGTCTCCACCAGAATCACGTCGTAGCCGGCTGCCTCGCACAACAGCATGGTTTCCCGTGTCTTTGCGGCGACCCCACCAAGTGTGCCGGCCGAGGGCGAGGGACGAATAAAGGCATTGGTATCCACCGCAAGCTGCGCCATGCGCGTCTTGTCGCCGAGGATCGATCCTCCGGTGCGGGTGGAGGAGGGGTCGACGGCCAGAACGGCAACCTTGTGCCCTGTCGCCGTCAGGTTGGACCCAAGCGTATCGATGGTGGTCGACTTGCCGACACCCGGCACCCCGGTAATCCCGACCCGGAGAGCTTTGCCTGTCATAGGCAGCAATTCTTGAATCAGGTGCTGGGCAAGGCGCCGGTGCTCGCGCTTGCGCGACTCCACGAGCGTGATGGCGCGGGCCAGTGCAGCGCGCCGGCCCGCCTTGAGTTCGTCCGCCAGCTTTGCGGGGTCGATATTTCGTGCCGTTGTCGTCATGACTAAAGGTGTTAGCGCAGGATTCGGCAAAGGTCACTGCCGCCAAAGGGTGAAGACGCATTCGTGACGCATCTGGACGCCCTCCAACCGCGCCGAAAGACATGGAAACATTGAAACGGGCAGGTAAAAACGTGTTAGATACACGCCGCTTCGATGAAATTCATTTTTGGTGCTGCATGACACCCTTGTCCTATCTGAAAGCCCCGTTCTGGGTTCTGGGTCTCGCCGGAACCGACAAGTCACCGCGCAAGAACCCGTTGCTAGGCAGCGAACGGCTGAATACCTGGGGTTTGCACAAGAAACGGGTGAAGCTCGCCGCTGATCTCGCCGCGTATAGACGCGCGAAGCTGGCGCATCTGGTGGATCGGGAGCAGCAGGCTTTCTTCGATGAGAACGGCTATTTCCTGGTCAAGGATTTCCTGCCAGAGGAGACATTCCGCCAGCTCAAGGAAGAGGTGTTCAACCAGCCGTTCGAATCGCGGGAGATGCGCCAGGGACAGGCGGTTACGCGGATGACCCTTCTGCCGCCGGAGGTGCTGCGCAAAAACGCTGCCCTGGCAGAAGCTGTGCGTGACCCGCGTGCGAACAACATGATCCGCTACGCCGCCTCACAGGGCGGGCAACCACTCAACTTCATCCAGACGGTTCTGGTTGAACCGCTGAAGGTGAAGAAGAAAGATCCGCAGTCCGACGCCCACGCTGACACGTTCCATGCTACGTCGAAGGCCTGGCTGTTCCTGCAGGATGTGGGTGAGGAGGACGGTCCGTTCTTCTTTGTACCGGGCTCGCACAAGCTCACGAAGGAGCGGCTGGAATGGGAGTATGAATGCTCCCTGAGCGCAGCCAAGGACCTGAGGTCCCATCATGCCAGCGGCTCGTTCCGCATCAAGGCGGATGAGCTTGCCTCTCTGGGCCTGCCGCAGCCCAAGAAGATGGCCGTGCCGGAAAACACGCTGATCGTGGCCGATACATTTGCCTTCCACGGCCGCACGCCCTCCGACAAGCCGACGGTCCGCTCGGAAATTCACTGGCACATGCGCCGCAACCCGTTCCTGCCATGGACCGGCGGCGATATCAAATCACTGCCGGGTCTCAAGGATCGCGGTATGCCGGTCTTGATGGATCTCGCCGATGTTGCGGAAAAGACCCTGAAACAGCGCAACGTCTGGCGCAAGGTGGGCGAAGTCATGGTGCGCTCACAGCCACATGTGTGAGGGCTGAGGTCGTTTTTGCATTCTTTGTTCCAGACAATCGCCGGTCAATTTTTCACAGCCAACCTCATCCTGAGAGCCTGGTTTGAAAATGTAAAAGGCTGCAGTTGTCGTGGATCCTGTCACGACTTTGCGTCCTTCTCCATTGTCATCCCCGCGAAAGCGGGGATCCAGTAACCTGATGAGTTTGCTCTAAAAACTTAATTCTTACCTTGCGGAGACCTGGTTTCCCGCTTTTGCGGAATTGACACATGTGGTCGAAGCAGTCGCCCCGGGCACCACTTTCGTGCCAGACACCGAGGAGGGCCGTCAGGTCCGTCTCAAGGGGAGGCCACCTGCTCAAGCGTGTGCCGCCCATCCTTCGAGACAGCGCTCGCGCGCTTCCTCAGGATGAGGTTGATTTTGGAGCTTGCCTCTTGGATGGCGTCTAACTGGCCTCGGCGTCAGCTCTTCGGCGTCCAGAGGATCCGCTGGAGCTGGGCATCGAACAGGTCGTTTTCGGCCGGCAGGCGGTCGAACGGGCCGTCGTAGCCTGGAATTGCGTAGACCAGTTCCACGTTCCGGTGGCCGTCGGAATGGCAAATGGCCATGCCGCGCCACAGGTTCTTGCCAACGCGGCAATCGGCCCGTGACGAGCCGATTTCGGAAAAGGTCATGCCGATCCGCTCGCCGTTCGGGCCCTGAAGATGATGGGTCACGCCGTGGACGGTGCGGACCTTGCCGTTCTTGCCCTTGAACACCTGCAACACCTGAAACCCGTCACTGTTGAAGGCGGCAAGAGCCCACTCCGTTGAGTTTTCGTTGGCGGTCTGGATGCCCTCGGTGGTGAAGCCGGGCAGGGCGGCCTCGATGGCTTTCTGACCGTATGGGGTCTCACCGGTTATTCCGCCGACACGATCTTCGGTGATCTGCACCAGGGTGATGTCGGAGGTCCGTGCCAGCCGTCCGGATGTGCCGTCCAGATCCGACGTCGGGGCGCAGGCCGCTCCCATAAGAGCGAAAACGCAGGCAAAACCGATGGCAGTTAGACGCATAAGAATACTCAGGCTGATTTGGCTGCGCCGAAGTGCGCAGACGCGATACGGGACTTACCAACTAACGTCTTGTTTGCAAAGAGAGCGATGCCCCCTGTGGACAGTTACCTGCTTGTCCCGTCAGATGCCGCAGCGGCTGCAAAGCCTGCGCATTTCCTCGCCTGTCAGGTTTCGTCCCGTTTGATCCATTTGGGCGCGGAAGGTGGCGCATAGTTCTCGAACAGGCGGATCATTTCCAGCGGTGAACTGGCAAGCTGTGCCATGTCGCGCATCACCTGTTTGGTGAAACCCTGCTGCGTCTGGTGGTCAAGGAAGGTGATCAGGTGATCGTAATAGCCTTCGACATTCAGGAAGCCACAGGGTTTCTTGTGATAGCCGAGCTGACCCCAGGTCCAGACTTCGAAAATTTCTTCCAGCGTGCCAACGCCGCCAGGCAGTGCAATAAAGGCGTCGGAGAGGTCGGCCATCATTGCCTTGCGTTCATGCATTGAATCGACAAGGTGCAGCTCGCTCAAGCCTTCGTGGCCGATTTCCTTGTCCATCAGGGATCTCGGCAGCACACCGATCACCTTGCCGCCGGCTTCAAGCGCCGCGTTGGCGACGGTGCCCATCAGGCCAACCTTGGCGCCGCCATAGACAAGCGTATAGCCCTGTTCGGCGATGACGCGTCCCGTGTCACGCGCAACATCTGCGTATGCCTCAAGCGCGCCGTAACTGGAGCCACAAAAGACGCAAATGGATTTCATACCTGTTCTCCGGCTGCTGATGCTGAATCGAATGCCATCAGGGCAATTTGATCGGGGGTGATCGCGAGGCACGCGGACCTTTCCGTCCGCGTGCCGATTTCAGGGTTAGTCCTTGGCCAACTCGTCAAGGACGCGGGCCCAGGACCGGATGCCCTTGTGGAAGCTGGTCAGATTGTACTTTTCGTTCGGCGAGTGGATCTGGTCGTCTTCCAGACCAAAGCCGATCAGGAGCGAGTCCATACCCAGCATGCGCTTGAAATCACCGACGATCGGGATCGAGCCCCCCATTCCGGTAAGGGCAACCTCTTTGCCCCACTCGGCCTCGAGGGCTGTCTTGCCCTTTTCCAGAGCCGGCATCGCAAAGTCGAGCCGCAGGGCCGGGCTGCCGTCCTTGGCAATGAAATCCACTGAACAATCCGCCGGGATTTTCGAGCGTACGTAGGCGCGGAACGCCTCCTGGATCTTGTCCGGATCCTGATCGCCGACAAGACGGAAGGTGAACTTAGCGTGGGCTTCGGACGGGATCACCGTTTTGGACCCGGCTCCCTGGTAACCACCCCACATGCCGTTCACTTCAACGGTCGGGCGGGTCCACAGGTGTTCAAGCGGCATGCGGTCCTTTTCACCGCGCGGATATTTCAGGCCCACGTCGCCGAGGAATTCCTCAACCGAGAAGCCGAGCTCGTCCCACATCCTGGTGACTTCTTCCGGCATGTCGATGACGCCGTCATAGAAGCCGGGCAGGGTTACCTTGCCGTTTTCATCGTGCAGACCCGCAATGATCGAGGCGACGATGTGGTTCGGGTTTTGAGCCGAGCCTCCATAGGAACCAGAGTGCAGATCACGGCTGGCCGCCTTGACGATGACCTCGTCCCCGACCATGCCACGCAGCATGATGGAGATTGCCGGAGTTTCCGCATCCCACATGCCGGTGTCGCACACGAGGGCGAGATCGCAGGTCAGTTCGTCCTTGTTGGCCTCGAGGAAGGGATGAAGCGATGGAGAGCCGGATTCTTCCTCACCCTCGAACAGGATCGTCACATCCAGCGGCAGATCGCCGGTTTCCTCCAGATAGGCACGTGCAGCTTCCACGAAGGTCATCAACTGGCCCTTGTCGTCGGCAGAGCCTCGGGCGACGATGACCTTGCTGCCGTCCGGCCTGGTTTCGATGGCCGGGTCAAACGGGTCACGCTTCCACAGGTTCAGCGGATCCACCGGCTGAACGTCATAGTGGCCATAAAACAGCACGTGTGGACCCGGCTTGCCGGACTTGCGCTTGCCAACAACCATTGGATGGCCGGTCGTGTCGCGCACGGAGGCCTCGAAACCGATGTCGTTCAGTTCTTTCGCCAGCCATTCCGCGGCCTCGCGGCAAGGCGCCTTGAAGGCCGGGTCGGTTG
This sequence comes from Labrenzia sp. ATLA3, assembly GCF_057180185.1. Taxonomy (NCBI): domain Bacteria; kingdom Pseudomonadati; phylum Pseudomonadota; class Alphaproteobacteria; order Hyphomicrobiales; family Stappiaceae; genus Labrenzia; species Labrenzia sp. ATLA3. Next base: position 179,225 of record NZ_JBXUKV010000004.1, on the reverse strand, counting down.
AAATGCTCTTGATCTTGAGGAGGTCGAACAGACGGTCGAGGCTATTGTCGAGATTGGCATCGATGCGCGCCAAGACCTTGTCGATGGAACTCATGACGGATCCTTGAATTTTTAACAAATAGGTGCAGAGGCCCGATGGACTCGGGCCTTGTGAGAAGGTCCTAACAGGCCATATCGGCGCGCTTAGCGCAATTGCTTATTCTTGAAGTCGAAGCCAGCCAGCGGCACGCCGGACGCAGAAGCGTCAGGCGGCTTGTGGCTTTTCGTCGTCGCTGACAGGACTGCCGTTGCCGGCAGCCTCTCCATCCTGAACGCCCCCGTCTTGCGACAGATAGACGGTCGAAGACGGATAGGCGATTTCCGACCCGTTGGACTCGACGATTTCCCGAATGCCGAAAAGCAACTCTTCCTGAATTTCGAGGAAGCCGGCCATGTCCGATGCCTGTACATAGGCGTAGACGTCGACCGTGACGGCATAGTCGTCAAAGCCGATAAGACGCACGCGCATTGGATCCTCGGCCACTTTTTCATGGGCCTTGAGGTAATCATGGATCCCCGCCAGAACACGCTTCAACGCTTCCTGGCTGGTCTCGTAGCGCAGGCCGAGCTTGTGCCGGAAATGAAACTGGTCGCGGTAGCTGTAATTTATGATTTTCCGTTTGGCGAGGTCGGCATTGGCAACGGTAATGAGCGTCCGGTCCAGCGCCCTGATACGGGTGGACCGGATGCCGATGGATTCCACTGTGCCGGCCAGATCGTCAAACTGGCAGAACTCCCCGACCCGCACCATCCGGTCGGCATAAAGAATGATGCCGCCGATCAGGTTTTCAATCGTCGGCTGGGCGGCAAGGGCAATTGCAAGGCCGCCGACGCCGAGACCCGCGATGACGCCGTAGATCGGAATGCCGATCTGCGTTGCGCCGTAGCCCAGCACGATCAGCGCGATGCCAAGGGAGAAAACCCGGAAACCCGTGCGCAGCAAGCTGACGTCGAGACCGTCTCTCGCAGCACCGGAGCTGCTGGAAAACCAGACGTAGAAGAGCTGCAGGATCTGGTAGACCATCCAGGCCGTGGCCGACCAGATGATGGCAGTGGTCGACGTGCCGATGGCCACAAGAGGCATGCCTGTGATGTTGATCTGGTCTTCGCACAGATATCGGAAAAGGCTTGCGGCAAGGATCACGAGAATTGGATTGAAGATCGCATGGGCGATGCGGGTGCCCTCGTGCACCGAGACCGCGCGCATCCTGCGCCATCTTACGTAATACCCAAGCACGAGTGCAGTAAGGGCGAACAGTCCAATCAGGGCGAGCCATTGCCAATAGGCCTGGTCTGCAAAGTGCCGATGCAGGAAGGCTGGGCCGGCTTCGATCACATCGTACCAGAGCGGTGCAACCAGGTTGCCTGGTGTGTAGATGTAATACTCAAAGAGGTCTTCCCCCTTGTCCGCCTTGATGGGCAGCACCCGAACGACTGCATAATCTTCGGGAATACGCTCGACGGAGGCTTTCGAAAACAAGTATTGCCCGTGTTGTTCCCCGGTGCCCTGACGCATCAAAGAGATGCTGGTGCCAGGGATCGTCCAATGATCGGGCAGGCTGCCCTGATCGCCTCTCTTGGAAAAGCCGCCGGCGGGCGAGCCGGGAATATCCTCGAAATGGAGCGGAGGGATCCTGTCCAGGATCTCCTGAAGCTGCAACGCTATTTCGACGCTGGCCTTTTCCCGCGACGTTACGGGGATGTCGCTCAAATCGAAGGTCTGCGCAGCCTTTGAGAGGAGCGCCTGGACCAGGACCAGTTTTTCCTTTTCGTCGCTGGACAGGAACAACCGGTTGCTTTCGTCATAGCTGTCCCGGACCGACATCCAGAGCGTGTTCACCTCGTGCATGATGTAGACGAAGCTTTCCAGGGTCGCGCGCGGGCTGGACGTGTCTGGAGGCGAGATCGGGTTGTCACGCAGATATTCACGGGCGAGGGCAACTCGTTCCTGATCCAGCTTTCTCGCCTGCTCCTGCGTTACGACGGCCGCAGGGTCGGGTGCCTGTGCCCAGGCTCCTGAAGCCCCGCTCAAGACAGCGGTGATCAGAGACAGCAGAAAAAGCAGATGCAACAGTGGCATGACAGGGCGCTGGTGCAAGCGCTCAGCTTTCAGGTGCGGTTGTGGCCGGATTACTCGGTATTGCATGGCGCCTATCTACCCGTTGTTTCGACTACAGCCATAACGGGAAGGGGTAACTATCCTGTTACCCCGGGGGGAAATCAGGCAACCCGCATTATTGATGACCTTGTTTGGTGTAATCGCTCGCCGTGAGGACAACTTCCACCCGTGCCGGTCCGATCGCATCCTCGAGCCTGGCTGAGAGCAGGTCTCTGAACTGGTCTATTTCCTCGGCAAGAACCGGTTTCTTTGGGTCGAGATAGACAACCACCCAATGCATGCGTCCAGCCTGCAGAACGGCAGCGCGATGAAGTCGATAGCCTTTTTCGCGGGCAAGGTTGCGGGCTGCGCGGGCGACCTTGGCGTAAGTCCCGCTGGGGGCGCTGACGCCGGCAAGATCGGCCAGTGTCGTGCGGAACGTTGACAGCGGCTGCCAGATGATTGCCAGGATCAGGACCAGAACGATGACCGCATCACCAATGGGAACAAAAGGTCCGAGGATCGTGCCTTCCAGATAGGGCAGAGAGAGCAGGGCAGCGCCCGAACCGACACTGAGCGCACCGTCGATGAGTGCTGCGCGGGCCTCGGTCTTCAGGATAGCGCTGCGCTGACCGGTGATTTTGTAGGCACGGTGAAAATTGGCTGCAAGGCCAAGGCAGATGCTGACGATGACAACCGCGTATATCGCAATTGGCCCGTACGCCAGTTGCGGTACCGCGCCTCCGGAAAAAAAGGTCCAGATTTTCGAAATCGAGACGAAGGCTGCAAAGACGAGAACGCCGATCAGGATAAGGCTTCGGAAGGTGACGTAGAGCACCTCGTCGAAATCGTGTCCCCAGGGCCTGGAGCGTGTCGGTGGCAGGCCGACCCTTGCACCGATGCGTGCCGCCGCAATGGCGGAAATGAAGTTGACCGCCGAATAAAGGCCGTCCACCAGCATGGCATCTGACCTGGACGCCCATGCGGTCAGGAGGCCGGCAGCGGCCATGAACAGGTTGGCCCATTTGCCGACGACAAGCGCTTTGCGTTCGGTTGCCAGGTTCTGCGCCGCATTTGCCGACATCGCTTGATCTAGTTGCCTCGTTTCAGGGATCCGAGCAAGCCGCGCACCAGCGCCCGGCCAAGTGAAGAGCCTATGCTTCTGGCAGCGGATTTGAGCCCCGCTTCCAGAGCCGTGTCACGCTGGCTACGGCGATTGCTGCGCCGCTTCCTGCTTTCCTGGCGGGGTCTGTCGTCGCGTCCAAAGTCAGGGAGCTGGAAGCCGGAGCGGGAGCGGCGGGGCTCGCCATGCTTTTTGGCATAGCTGTCTTCCTTTTCCTGGCGCCGCTGCTCCTGTTGCTGGGCTTCTTCCGCGCGGCCCATCAGCACCTCGTAAGCCGACGTGCGGTCACGGGTGCGCTCGTACGTGCCGAAGACCGGGCTGGACTGGATCAGCGCGCGCCGTTCTGCCTGGGTAACCGGGCCGAGCCGCGAACAGGGAGGACGGATCAGGGTGCGCTGAACAACCGATGGAATGCCTTTGCCTTCCAGGGTGGAGACCAGGGCTTCACCGACGCCAAGCTCGGTGATCACCCGTTCGGTGTTGAGGTCCGGATTGGGGCGGAAGGTTTCGGCCGCTGCCCGCACGGCCTTCTGGTCGCGCGGGGTGAAGGCGCGCAGGGCGTGCTGGATGCGGTTGCCAAGCTGGGAAAGCACGGTCTCCGGCACGTCCAACGGGTTCTGGGTGACGAAATAGACACCGACCCCCTTGGAGCGGATCAACCGGACGACCTGTTCCACCTTTTCGATCAGTGCCTTGGGCGCACCGGAGAACAGAAGATGGGCTTCATCGAAGAAGAACACCAGTTTCGGCTTCTCCGGATCGCCGACTTCCGGCAGTTCCTCAAAGAGTTCAGACAGCATCCAGAGCAGAAACACACCGTAGAGGCGCGGAGCGGACATGAGTTTGTCTGCTGCAAGAATATTGACAACGCCCCGTCCGTCCGGCGCTGTGCGCATGAAGTCCCGGATGTCCAGTGCCGGTTCACCGAAAAAGTGCTCACCGCCCTGGCGCTCCAGCACCAGAAGCCGGCGCTGAATGGCCCCGACCGAGGCCTTGGAGACGTTGCCGTAAATGCTCGACAGCTCCGACGCACGCTCCGCGACATGGGCGAGCATGGCCCTGAGGTCCTTCAGGTCCAGCAGCAGAAGGCCCTCATCGTCAGCCAATTCGAACAGAACGTTCAAAACGCCTTCCTGGGTGTCGTTGAGTTCCAGAAGGCGCGCCAGAAGCAGGGGGCCAATTTCGGAGACTGTGGTGCGGATCGGGTGGCCTTGTTCGCCAAGTAGGTCCCAGAACACTGAGGGAAAGGCTTCATAAGTATAGTCGGCGGCAATGCCGACATCGCTGGCCCGCTTTTCAAGAAAGTCCTTGGAAACGCCTGCTGTCGCGAGACCTGACAGGTCGCCCTTGATATCAGCGCAGAAGACGGGAACACCGGCCTTTGAAAAGCCTTCGGCAAGGATCTGCAGCGACACGGTCTTGCCCGTACCGGTGGCGCCCGCAATCAAGCCGTGGCGGTTGGCAAGCTTGAGCGTGAGGGTTTCGTCCCTGGTGCTGGACCCAATGAAAATACTGTCTTTCGCCGTCACGAGTTTCCCCCGAATCCCTTTATCTTGCCGCAGCGTAGAGCCTTTCGCGACGAGATTGAAACATTCTGTTGCCACGTGCAGGTGGGCAAGCACGCAAGGTGGATGCGGCATAGTCGAGCAGAAAGGGAATTGACCATCGACGCGGACACCTTGGGGCTTGTATAGAGAAGCCAAACAGGCGCCGGATGACGTGGCGCCGGTCATTTGATCAGGAGATTTTCATGGAAGAGCTCATCAAGCGGATCATGGCGGCAGCAGACATTGATGAAGATGTCGCCAAGAACGCCATCGGCATTATCTTGGGCTTTCTGAACAAGGAAGGTCCGGAAGACAAGATGCAGCTCATCTTCGATGCTCTTCCGGGTGCGCAGGAACTGGTCGAGGCACGGGCTGCAGCCGCATCCGGCGGTGGCTTTCTGAGCGGCCTTGGAAGCATGATGGGCGGTGGCATGGGCGCCATGGCCGCGCTGAATGAATTGACCAATGCCGGCCTCGATATGGATGGCGTGCAAAGTGTTGTCAAAGAACTCGTTTCCTATGCTAAGGAAAAAGCAGGGGACGACGTTGTGAATGAAGTGGTTTCACAAATTCCGGGGCTGAGCCAGATCGTTTGACTGTCCCAAGGTTCGGTCACCGGTTGATTAGGGAGTTCTGAGCACATGTCTTATTCCATCGATGAAATCGAAGGTATCGGCCCGGCCTATGCTGCAAAGCTTGGCGAAGCAGGCATCAAGACGACGGAAGCCTATCTGGAACGTGCGAAGGACCCGAAGGGTCGCAAGGCACTTGAAGAAGCAACCGGCATTGAGGGCAAGCGGATACTGAAATGGGCCAACATGGCGGATCTGATGCGCATCAGCGGTGTCGGTGAAGAATATTCAGAACTTCTGGAAGCGGCCGGGGTCGACACGGTGAAGGAACTGAAGCATCGCAATGCCGCAAATCTTGCGGAGAAGATGCAGGAAGTGAATGAGGCGAAAAAGCTTGTTCGCCAGGTACCGAGCGAAAGCCAGGTCACTAAATGGGTCGAGCAGGCCAAGGAATTGCCGCCGATGATGACCTACTGAGGTCGGCGAGCATCATTACAGAGCGACAATAAAGGCGTGCGGTGAGCGCGCCTTTTTCATTTGGTGTTTGGCCAGTTGAATCTGCCGCCTGAAGCGCGAACCGGACACGGTCTGATCTGAGGGGATTGATTGTCGGGTTGTGCGCTGAAACAAAACAGGCGCACCGAAGTGCGCCTGTTGTTAGCTGCGAAAAGAGGTCGGCTCGGAATGCGACGTCAGACGCTGATCTGGCCGTAGCGAAGCGCTTCAACCACTGTGTGGGTCTTGTTCGAAGCGTTCAGCTTGACGCTGGCATTCTGCAGATGAGCGTGGACGGTCCGCTGCGAGATGTCGAGCACGTCTGCAATTTCGCCGGCGGTCTTGCCGTAGGCTGTCAGCTCCAGAACTCTGCGTTCCCGGGTCGACAAGGCGCCCGGCCGCTGTCCGGAGATCACACCGAGTTCGCGCAGGCGCGAGAAGGCGGCAGCGGCGAGGGCTTCCAGGTTGGACAGATCGTATTTATTGACCTGGAGAGCCGGGCCGCTCGCGAATACGAAGGCCTGGAAGGGATAGAGTTCCGTCACGGGGATGACGAGGACCTGGCTTCCTTCTCCGGCGGATGCCAGAAGGTCGGAATGCTCCATGTCACCGGCGGAGATTGTCCAGACGCGCGCCCGGTTGGAGCCGAGTCCGAGCATCAAAGCGCTGTCATTTGCGGAAAGCGAAGTGCTTTCAATTCCATCGTTGCGTTGATCGGGCCACCGGAACCTTTGAACGAGATTGTCGATCGGACGGTTCGGCATTGGCAAGCCAGTAATCAGAATATGCGTGGCCCCCATGCGGCGAAGGTTCGATTCCAAGATATCGAGCACATGATGGGCGGCATTTGCTTCCGAGATTGCTCTCAGCTTGCTCTTCAATTCCGTTTGATCAAGCATTGTGCACATCCTTTGCGGCTTGTGAGGCCGCTTCTTTGCGGGCGTCCGGACGCGTGCCGGATCATCCGCTGATGGGTGATAACCGTGACCGCCAAACCCATTCAGGTAAGTGTCAGACCCCGGTGCCGCGCATTTGTTATGAGGGTAGAAATTCCCATGCGTCAGCAGATACACGCTACAATACAATTGATGATCGTACCAATAGGGAAAAATGGCAAACTTAGCTTATTCCGCCAAAAAATTGACAAGATGCCGCCTAGAAGAAGCCCGAAAGTCTTTTGGCGTGCTGTTTAACGTCTTCGTAAGCGTATGTTGAAAAGCGTATTTCGTAGAGAATTTTATTTTTTATACGTCTAATTAATTCTGACAGGGATTCGCAATTCATGGTTGTTCTGGCTTCACCCTGCGGTGACTGGGGGAGCTCCCAAACCTTACCCATTCTGCTGAGTTGCCAAGCTTCAGGGCCAGGGACTAAAACGGGGCCAGGGAGTAAGTGCCATGACAAACAGCTTTACCGGACCTGACAGTTTCTATTCTGCCGACGCGGAGGCCTGGTGGGCGGCCGTGGACAAGGCCCTGAAAGGCGGTTCCCGACAGAAGCTCTATGGAAAGACGGACGACGGACTGGACATAGCTCCGCTTTATGAGCGCAGCACGGACAGTCCCGCCCGGGCGCTGAGGTCATCTGCCGGTGACTGGTCCGTGGTTCAGCGGGTCGATATTCCCGACCCCAGCGAGGCAAATGCCCAAATTCTGGAAGATCTGGAAGGAGGCGCCAGCGGCCTCGATCTGATTTTCCGGGGGGCAGCTGCTTCCTACGGGAATGGCATCCGGGTCGAAGATCTTTCCGGTCTCGATTGCCTGCTGAAAGGGGTCGAACTCGATCTCATTGATGTGCGCTTCGAAGCAGGGCGGGAAAACGTCGAGGTATTCGCCTCCCTTCTGGCTTTGCTAGAAAAACGCAAGATCGATCCAGCGAACGTTCGCCTGACGGCCGGTGTTGATCCCCACGGCTGGGTTGCACTCAATGGCATCGCATTGGCCGACATGGAAATGGCCTACAGACATTTCCGCGACATGGTGGTCTCCACTCATGATTACGGCAGCCCGGCGCGGGTCCTGAAGGCCGACGGTCGCATCTGGCATGAGGCAGGCGCAACGCCCGCACAGGAGCTTGCCCTGGTGTTGGCGTCTGCGACAGCGCATTTGCGGTTGCTGGAGGGAACGAGGCTTGCACCCGAGCAATGGGCTGACAAAATTTCATTCAGCCTGATCGCGGAAGCCGATCAGATCGGAACGATTGCCAAGGCGCGTGCCATGCGTTCGCTCTGGGCGGCTGTTCTGGACGGGGCAGGGCTGCCGCAGGCGGGCCTGCAGCTTCATATGTCAACGTCCTACAGAATGCTGACGCGTCGGGATCCCTGGGTCAATCTGCTGCGCAACACGGTGGCGACCTTCGCGGCGGGTGTCGGGGGGGCAGACAGTGTCTGCGTCCTGCCACATACGCAGGCTGTCGGACTTCCCGACGGATTTGCCCGCAGGCTTGCCCGCAATACGCAGACGATCCTTCTGGAAGAAAGCAATCTTGCCAAGGTCATTGATCCGGCGGCAGGCTCGGGCGCCATTGAGGAGCGAACGAACACTGTTTGCGAGGCTGCCTGGGGTCTCTTCCAGGAAATCGAAGCGGCTGGCGGGCTGTTCGAGGCGGTGCGCACCGGATTGGTGCATGAGCGTATCGCGGTCGCCAGAACCAGCGTTGCCAAAAAGATTGCGACCAGAAAACGCCCGATCACCGGCGTGAGCGAGTTTCCGGATCTTGCGGAAAAGAAGGTCGCCGTTCTGAAGTCGAGCGAAGAGAACATTGCCGGTGTGAGCGGGCCGCGCAAAGACCTGCCGGAGCCCGACGATGGCGAGCGCTTCGCCGTTCTCCGCCAGCTTGCACTTGAGGGCGTACCGTTGAATGAGCTGGGAATGCGGCTGGACCTTCTGCCGCGCGACTATTCTTTGCCGAAGCTGGATACGGCGCGGATAGCGGAACCTTTCGAGCAGTTGCGCGCCAGGGCCGATGCGTTCGAGAAAGCCGTGTCGGATGCACCGGCGGTGTTTCTGGCCTCTCTGGGCAGCCTTGCGCAGTTTTCCGCCCGCGCCACCTGGACGGCAAATGCTTTTGCGGCTGGCGGGGTGACCTCCGTGGGGCCTGCTGTCTATGCCTCGGTTGAAGACCTTGTTGCGGATTTCCGCAAAAGCGGCGCCGCGCTTGCCTGCCTGGTATCCTCCGACGATGTTTACGAGGCCGAAGCGGAAGCTGCGGCTCGCGCGCTGAAATCGGCAGGTGCCGGTTATCTTTACCTTGCAGGCCGCCCGGGAGAGCGGGAAGATGCCTATCGTAAGGCCGGTGTGGATGCCTTCGTCTTCGCCGGGTGCGATCTGCTGGCCCTGCTGAAGGATGCATTCGACCGGCTGGAGACCCGTGAAGGGCTCGAGCTGACAGATCTGGAGGTCCAATCATGAGCAGGATCCCGAATTTCGCCGATAAGCCGTTCCGGCAAATCGTCAAGGCCGCGGACGCCGGCACTCAGGAAAGTTGGCAGACGCCGGAAGACATCATGGTTCCGCCGGTCTACGGCGCGCAGGATCTTGAAGGTCTGAAGCACCTGGACACCTGGCCCGGCCTGCCGCCGTTCCTGCGTGGTCCATACCCGACCATGTACGTTCAGCAGCCCTGGACCGTGCGCCAATATGCCGGGTTTTCGACAGCTGAAGATTCCAACGCCTTTTACCGGCGCAACCTTGCCGCCGGTCAAAAGGGCCTGTCGGTCGCCTTCGACCTTGCCACGCACCGGGGTTATGACAGCGATCATCCGCGTGTTTCCGGCGATGTCGGCATGGCGGGGGTCGCAATCGACTCCATCTATGACATGCGCACGCTCTTTTCCGGCATTCCGCTGGACAAGATGAGCGTTTCCATGACCATGAACGGCGCCGTGCTGCCGGTTCTGGCGCTTTACATCGTGGCTGCGGAAGAGCAGGGCGTTGACCAGAAGGATCTGTCGGGCACCATTCAGAACGACATTCTCAAGGAGTTCATGGTCCGCAACACCTATATCTATCCGCCCAAGCACTCCATGCGGATCATCTCGGACATCTTCAAATATACGTCCCAGAACATGCCGCGTTTCAATTCGATCTCCATTTCCGGCTACCACATGCAGGAAGCCGGGGCGACGGCGGATCTGGAACTGGCCTATACGATTGCCGACGGCATCGAATATGCCCGCGCCGGTGTCGCTGCCGGCATGGACATCGACCAGTTCGCACCAAGGTTGTCCTTCTTCTGGGCCATCGGAATGAACTTCTTCATGGAAGTTGCCAAGCTGCGTGCCGCACGCCTGATCTGGGCAACGTTGATGGAAGAGAACTTCCAGCCGAAGAACCCGAAATCCCTGTCGCTCCGTACCCATTCACAGACATCGGGTTGGTCGCTGACGGCACAGGATGTCTTCAACAACGTCATCCGCACCTGTGTGGAAGCCATGGCGGCCACACAAGGCCACACCCAGTCGCTGCACACAAACGCGCTGGACGAGGCGCTGGCTTTGCCGACCGACTTTTCCGCCCGTATCGCCCGCAACACCCAGCTCTTCCTGCAGCAGGAAAGCGGCACGACGCAGGTGATCGATCCCTGGGGCGGGTCCTATTACGTCGAGAAACTGACGGCCGACCTTGCCGAGAAGGCCATGGCGCATATCCGCGAAGTGGAAGAACTCGGCGGTATGGCGAAAGCCATCGAGAAGGGCATTCCGAAGCTGCGCATTGAGGAGGCCGCCGCCAAGACCCAGGCGCGGATCGACAGCGGTGCGCAGACGGTGGTGGGCGTCAACAAGTTCAAACCGGACAGCGAGCAGGCGATCGACGTTCTCAAGGTCGACAATGCTCAGGTGCGTGCTGCCCAGATCGACAAGCTCAAGCGCCTGCGCGAGGAACGCAATGAAGCAGAGACCCAGGCCGCTCTGGAAGCCTTGACGCAATGTGCGGCTTCGGGCGAGGGCAATCTGCTGGATCTGTCCGTCAAGGCCGCACGGGCGAAAGCAACCGTGGGCGAGATTTCGCTGGCAATGGAAAAGGTGTTCGACCGGCACAAGGCTGAGATCAAGTCGATTGCCGGGGTCTACAAACGGGAGGCCGGGGCCATGTCCGGGACGATCGAGAAAGTCCAGAAGCTGGTGGAAGCCTTCGAGGAAAACGACGGCCGCCGTCCGCGTATCCTGGTGGCCAAGATGGGTCAGGACGGGCACGACCGCGGCCAGAAGGTGATTGCCTCCGCATTTGCCGATCTCGGTTTCGACGTCGATATCGGACCGCTGTTCCAGACCCCGGAAGAAGCTGCAAGGCAGGCCGTTGAAAACGATGTGCATGTGGTCGGCGTGTCATCGTTGGCGGCGGGGCATCTGACGCTGGTGCCAGCCCTGAGGCGGGCGCTGGCCGAGGAAGGCCGGGAAGACATCATGATCGTGGTTGGCGGGGTTGTGCCACCTCAGGATTATGACGAACTCTACAAGTCCGGCGCGGCTGCGATCTTCCCACCGGGCACGGTGATTGCCGAAGCGGCCATCGGCCTGATCGGCAAGCTGAACGAACAGCTCGGTTACGGGTCCGCCGAAGCCGCTGAATAGGCCCGGGCTGAAAAAGCTACAGGAGCCGTGGAGGTGGCTGCATGGGCGAGATGCTGACCGGTGGCTGCCTGTGCGAGGGGGTGCGCTACCGCTGTGAGGCGGCGCCCAAGCTGACCGTTCACTGCTATTGCTCGGATTGCCGGAAACTTGGCGGAACCGGTCATTCGACCCATACGGTTTTCGATGAGGATGCCTTTGTCCTGACCGGTGAGGTGACTGAATACGTCAAGACCGCTGATAGCGGCCGTTCTATCAACCGGCGTTTCTGCCCCGTCTGCGGAAGTCCGGTCTTCCACACCCGCACGGGAATGGAGGGGCTGGTAGTGGTTCGGACGTCGAGCCTGGACACTCCGGAGGCGGTCAAGCCGACGCGGGCAATCTATGTCTCGCGCGCAGTGTCTTGGGATCCTGTCGACACCAGCCTGCACTGTTACGAGGAAATGGCGCCCCAAAAGGCTCAGGGCTGACGATGTGGTTCAGTTCCTCTCTTTGGCGGGTAACTGATGGAACGGAACAGGCGGTTCCTGGTATATGCCGAACAGATATGGCCCCATACGCCAGTGGATTTCCGTTAAGACGCGGGTGGGGCCCTTGTTGTCGTCGATCAGAATACGGTCCGGCTTGGGCACGTCCGGCTCCTGCGCACGTGGTCTGTCATGTTGAGCGACGCCATCAAAACCTGGGCGAAGCGCATCAAGCGCGATCTTCATGCCCTCTATCTGGCTGGCCGCGACCCGAGGGTACCCTGGTATGTGAAGGGGCTGGCCATCGCGATTGCCGCATACGCTCTCTCACCCATTGACCTGATACCGGATTTCATTCCGGTGATCGGTTATCTCGATGACCTGCTGCTCGTGCCGCTTGGCATCTATCTGGCGGTGAGGCTCATTCCACCGCAGGTCATGGCCGAATGCCGGGCGGAAGCTGCCAGAAGACAGGACAGGCCGCCTGTCAGCCGGATGGCGGCAGGACTGGTCCTGCTTGTCTGGACCGGTGGGGCCCTGGCAATGATGGTGTGGATCTGGCGGCTTCTTCCGGTCTGACCCTCAGACGCGTTGTCCGGTTCGTCGGGACTGTTTCGCAAAAAGGGGAAGTCCTCCACCGAGGCATTCCCAGCTTTTTTTGGGGAGGTCCTGTCAGCCGAGAGTGGCAAGTCCCGTCAGATCGACCAGCACCGCTTTGGGAGACAGGTCGAGATATTCGTCTGGCATGCCCATACGGTTCATCCACACCGTGCGGAAGCCGAACGCGGTCGCGCCTGCAATATCCCAACGGTTGGAAGACTGAAAGGAGACTTCTTCCGGATAGATCCGGAAGTGGGTCGTGACCATTTCATAGACCAGCGGATCGGTCTTGAAGGTTCGAAGGTCATCGACGGAAAAGATCTCGTCAAAGAGTTCCGTCAGACCGGCAGCCTTGGCGGCTGCTTCCAGCATCGCCGGAGACCCATTGGAGAGGATGGCGATTTTCGCGCCGGTCGCCTTCAGGTTGGTCAGGACCTGTGGCACTTCCGGATAGCAGTCAAGTTCCCAATACGCGCTGAGAAGGTCTTCACGCAGCGACTTGTCAGCGGAAGGCACCAGGGCGAACGCGGTGTCCAGGCCCTGCTGGGTCAGCTCCCAGAAGTCCAGGTACTTGCCCATCAGGGCGCGCACCCAGGAATACTCGAGCTGTTTTTCCCGCCAAAGCGAGGACAGTCTCTGAGCGTCCGGGCCGAGTTTTTCCGCGTGTTTGCGGACGGCTGCATGCACGTCGAACAAGGTTCCATACGCATCGAACACGTAAGCAGCATGCGCCATCTTCAAGACCTCCAAGTCCTTTCACGAAACGGCGGAAGAGAACAACCTGAGGCCTCCTGCGTCAAGCGCCGCTATCTGCAACACAGGACGCTGGCACGACTTTTCCCGCTATTGTCACCTGCTATGCACAGGTGGCAGTGTTATCGCGCCGTTTTCCTCAACCGGCCAGAACGGGTTGTAGGCGATCTCAAGCAGGTGGCCTCCCGGCAGTTCCACATAGGAGGAGTAGCCGCCCCAGAAGGCTTTCTGGGGTTCCTTGACCGGTCTTGCTCCAGCGGCCAGAGCTTTCAGAAAGCTTTGGTCCACTTCGGCTTCCGACCTGCCGTTCCAGGCGAGGGTGACCGCTCCGGTGGGGCTGGCGGTTACAGGCCGTCCGATCTCTTCTTCCAGCGAGGCGCGGCCATAAAGGGCAAATACGCTGCCGGGAACCTGAAAGAACACCACGTCGGGGCCAGGTGAAGAATGGACTTGCCATCCCAGACCGTCTTCGAAGAAACGGCGTGTTTCGGCGACGTTTTCAACCACCAGTGTCGTCACGGAAATGCGCTGTTCCATCCCGCTCTCCCAAGATTGAGGAAGGAACATATAGAGAACTTCGCACGGTGAGAGTCAATGGCCTGGGTGCAGATCAGGCGGGTTATGGCCAGACCAGGCGGTGGGACTCACACCTGCCGGTTGCTTGAGGGGGTGGGGAAAATTTATATCGAATATGTTTGATTTTGGTTGTTTTCATTCCGATTATACTGGCATTTGCGAATAAAGACGACAACTTTCCGGATTTTTTCGGCAAGCTATTGACCTGCCGGGGTGGTGGGTGTTGTTTCGGCGGACAAACAGCACGACCGCAACGCGGAAAAGGAAACGGACATGAGCGGATGGAGTGAAACCTGGACCTGGATCGACGGGGCTTGGCACGAGGGCAATCCGCCGATCATGGGCCCACGCACGCACGCCTCCTGGCTCGGTTCCAGCGTTTTTGACGGCGCTCGCTTCTTTGAAGGCGTAATGCCGGACATCGATCTTCACTGCAAACGTGTCAACGATAGTGCAGAGGCGCTGGGCATGAAGCCGACCATGCAGGTGGGGGAAATGGTCGAACTGTCCAAGGAAGGCTGTGCGAAGTTTGGCGGAGACAAGCAGATTTACGTCAAGCCGATGTACTGGATAGAGAGTGACGGACCCGGTGTTGTCGCGGGCGATCCCGACAGCACGCGCTTCTGCCTGTGCCTGTTCGATGCGCCGATGGCGGACAAGGACGCAGCCATGAACATCACGCTGTCGCCGTTCCGCCGCCCGACGCTTGAATGCATGCCGGTCAACGCCAAGGCTGGGTGCCTTTATCCCAACAACGCCAGGGCCATGCTTGAGGCCAAGGGGCGGGGTTTCGACAATGCTATTGTTCGCGACATGCTTGGCAATGTTGCCGAGCTGACGTCGGCCAATGTCTTCATGGCCAAGGAAGGCAAGGTTCATACGCCGGTACCAAACGGCACTTTCCTGAATGGGATTACCCGTCAGCGCGTCATTCAGTTGCTGCGGTCCGCCGGCTATGATGTTTACGAGCGCACCATGGACTATGGCGAATTTCTGGAAGCGGACGAAATCTTCTCGACCGGTAACTACAGCAAGGTCACACCGGTCAAGCGGATTGATGAGCGTGACTTGCAGCCGGGCCCGATTGCGGCACGCGCAAGAGAACTCTACTGGGAATTCTCCCACGCCTGAGCGGCAAGCGTCACCTGACGACCAGTGCCGCAGCAACCACAAGTGCTGCTGCGGCCGCCAGAGAGGAAGCGGTAAAGGATCCGGTCAGGTGGTGCATCTGGCCCGCGATCCAGGGCCCGGCCATCTGTCCGACACCAAAACTTGCCGTAAGAACCGCCAGCATCTGACGGATTGCCGCCGGACCGTCCCCACTGGCCTCGCGCCGTGCCTCCATGAGGCCAAGGGCTGTGATCCCCATGAAGGTTGCCCCGAGAAGTGCCGCGCCCAGCAGGAAAAGCGCAGGCACTGTGCTGATGGCCGTCAGGGCGACGCCAGCGGCTTCCAGAATGCAAGCAAGCGCAAAACCCTTCCGGGTTCCCAGCCGCGCTGCGATCCTGTTCCAGACGTAAATCGAGGGCGCGGCGCACAGGCCGACTGTCAGCCAGACATATGCTTCGGTTGACTGAAGCGCCGGATTGGCACGTGCAATCGTGTTGATGAAGGTCGCGGTGATGACGTAGCCGAACCCGAACAGGCCATAAGCCAGTATCAGCCGGATACGGCTCGCGGACCCGAATGGGGAGGACCGGGCGGCGCCCGGGGAGGTGTGTGCCGTTGTTGAGCCCGGCACGGGCACCGGTCCGGTCGGCACCAGAAAGGCTGCGACCAGCAGAAAGCAAAGCGTTGCTGCGCCGCTCGCCAGCCAGAGCATGCGCCAATCCGCCCCCAGATGCGCAAGGACAGCGACGAGGATCGCGGAAAAGGCGATGCCGCAACCGACACCGGCGAAATGCAGGGCGCTTAACCCGCCGCGTCCGGCTTCCGTCAGCCTTTCCAGGATCAGGCTGGTGGAAAAGACCAGCGCAAAGGCACTTGCGACACCGCTGGCAAAGCGGATCAACAGGAACAGCGGCAGAGCGGTGGTCAGTGCCATCGCGGCGCTGGTGAGCGCGCTGGCGATCAGTCCGCCCAGAAACCACATGCGAGGACTGCCGGGCAGCGACCTTGAGGCACCGGCAAGCGCCCCGGCCAGATAACCGAGAAAGTTCGCCGACGCGATCAGGCCTGCATCGTCGGGCGGCAGCGACAAACCGTCGGTCATGAAGGGCAGGATCGGAGTATAGACAAACCGGCCGATTCCCATGGCGGCTGCAAGGGAGAGCAGGCCGCCGAAAGCCAGTGTGGTGGGAGAGCGTGGTGTGGCTGACATGGGTTCCGAGGGGCAGTCGA
Source organism: Labrenzia sp. ATLA3 (assembly GCF_057180185.1). Classification (NCBI taxonomy): domain Bacteria; kingdom Pseudomonadati; phylum Pseudomonadota; class Alphaproteobacteria; order Hyphomicrobiales; family Stappiaceae; genus Labrenzia; species Labrenzia sp. ATLA3. The sequence continues at coordinate 163,046 of NZ_JBXUKV010000004.1, read as the reverse complement.
TAGAGAATAGGCAGAAGGCCTCAGTGGCCATTGAGGCTATCTTGCACGATTGAACCGGATTGTCATTTGCAGGTCGGAGCCGGCTGGGGAGGCGGACAATTGAGGATGGACAGCGAATGATGCTGTCGAGATCAATCAGTGAAACACAAAAGCCCCGCAATGCGTCCATTGCAGGGCTTTTTGTTTTAAGGAAGTTGGCTCAGTTGCTAGAGCGAGCCGGCTGAACAACAGGAGCGACGAGGCGGGCGTTGGTGCGTTTTGCCTTGCGCAGGGCCTTGGTCCGCATCGTCTTGGCCTTGTAACCGGGGATCTGGGTCATGCTGGCCCCATGGACGCCGTCACAATGGTCCAGGCTCTCGCCGTAGCAACTGTTCGGGTAGCCGCTGGTCGTTGCGTTACAATGCGAAATCCAGTTGTTGTAGCATTCGCCAAGATTACTTCCGTCACTGGGGGCAGCTTGAGACGAGATTGTGGTCCCGACCAGAATGCTTCCAGAAACAATAAGGGCGATTGCGTAAGTATTATTCAATTTCATGACTATCTCCTAATAAAAGTCGGCCATCTCTGGCTACGGAGATCAATTTAATTCTTGTTGTCTGGAATGTACGTGTTGCAAGTCACACAATCTTATTTTTGAAAATTATTGTTCACGTTCTTGTGATTGATGCAACCTGGGACGGTTGAAAGCGTTCCACCTGCGGGAAATGTCAATGGCAGATCGCGCGCCTGAAAATAAAAAGAAAAAATTTCTTTATTTTGAGGTTCCGCGCTTGCCGTGTCGGCCCAGCAATCCTATTTTGCCGCTCGACGCGGTCATTCGGACGTTGACTGAAGATGTCTGAATGTTGCCGCCCGTCACCGACCTTTTGAGGAGTTTGTCATGTCTTTTGAATTGCCTGACCTGCCGTATGCATATGATGCGCTGGCCCCTTACATGTCTGCTGAAACGCTCGAGTTTCACCACGACAAGCACCACCAGGCTTACGTAACCAAAGGCAACGAGCTGCTCGCCGGCAGCGGCCTGGAAGGCAAGTCGCTGGAAGAGATCGTCAAGGGTAGCTACGGCAAGAACGCTCCGCTGTTCAATAACGCCGGTCAGCATTACAACCACATCCATTTCTGGAAATGGATGAAGAAAGATGGCGGCGGCAGCTCCCTTCCGGGCGCTCTTTCTTCTGCAATCGACAGCGATCTCGGTGGGTTCGACAAGTTCCGCGCCGATTTCATCGCCGCAGGTGTTGGCCAGTTCGGCTCCGGTTGGGCATGGCTCGCTGTGAAGGACGGCAAGCTGGAAATCATGAAGACGCCGAACGGTGAAAACCCGCTGGTGCATGGTGCCGCGCCGATCCTTGGCTGCGATGTGTGGGAACATTCCTATTACATCGACTATCGCAACGCGCGTCCGAAATATCTGGAAGCTTTCATCGACAGCATGGTCAACTGGGACTACGTGCTGGAAATGTACGAAGCAGCGACGAAGTAACTCGGGTCACATCCCGTTTCTTGAAACCCCGGCCTGGAAAGGCCGGGGTTTTTTGTTTGGTTGTTTCGTCAGCGTTGACGGTGTGTTCACCGCTGAGCCGTCACCTCACGAGACCGTGATTTCAAGACTGGGTGGTCCATGGGTTGTACTCTCTCAGGTGAATCATTGCCTATGGCAATTTCCACGAGAGGGAGAGAACGATGCGAATGATCAAATCCGCTGTTGTGTTGGGTCTGGCGGCCGGGATCGGCCTTGCCGGAACGATCGCTCAGGCGTCTGACGACCCGATTGCGACCCGGCAGGCCATCATGTCTTCCGTCGGCGCAGCCGCCGGACTTGGTGGCGGTATGATGAAAGGGGAGATTGCCTATTCGCCTGCCGCCGGAAAAGCGGCCATCGCGACCATGCGCGCTGCATCGCTGTCATTTGGCGATTTCTTCCCCGCAGGGTCTGATCAGGGGAAAACCGGCGCGGCGGCTGCCATCTGGGAAGATCCGGACGGTTTCTCGGCCGAATTGGCAAAATTTGCGGCAGCCACGGCAAAAGCTTCGGAAGCTGCTGGCAAAGACGGCCCGGCGGATGTGGAAGCGTTCAAGGCTGCGATGGGGCCCGTATTCGGCTCTTGCAAATCGTGCCACGAAACTTACCGTAAGAAAAACTGATCGGCTGAATTCAGGAGCTTTCGGTGCCCGGTGCCACCAGGCCGGCTCCAGCTTGTGAGACAGATCAGCGGCATTTCATCCCCTCGGGGCTGAAGAGCCGCTGTTTTGGTGTTCAGCTGCAGGCGGAACCCAGGGAGACTCCATGAAAAAGGCTGTCATCGTCCTCGTCGTGCTTGGCGTTGTTGCCGCAGCTGCGGGGTGGTTTCTGTCCGCGCCGACGACATTGAACCAGGCCCAGCTTGCCGCCTTCGCACCAGGAGATGCCGCGCAAGGAGAGCTGGTCTTCTGGGCCGGAGGGTGCACGTCCTGTCATGCTGCCAAGGACGCTGAAGGAGACGACAAGCTGAAGCTTGGCGGTGGCCTGCGTCTGGAAACGCCTTTCGGTGTGTTTGTCGCGCCCAATATCTCCTCCAGCACGGCAGACGGTATCGGCGCCTGGTCGCTTGAAGATTTCGCCAATGCCATGACACACGGCACATCGCCGGACGGGCGAAACTACTATCCGGCTTTTCCATATACGTCCTATGCCCGAATGTCCGGCGCGGATATCGGCAACCTTTATGCCTTCCTGAAAACGCTGCCGGCTGTTGAGGGCAAGGCTCCCCCGCATGAACTCGGTTTCCCGTTCAATATCCGCCGGGGCATCGGGCTCTGGAAGCGTTTGTTCCTGGATCCGGCGCCGGTCATTGCCGCGCCTGCAGCCGGGGGGGATGTTGATACCGCACTCTGGGAGCGTGGCCGGTATCTGGTGGAAGGGCCGGGCCATTGCGGCGAATGCCATACGCCCCGCAATCTTGCCGGTGGGCTGGAGCTGACCAGGTGGCTCGGTGGGGCGCCCGCGCCCACAGGGGAAGGCCGCATTCCCGACATAACTCCGGTAGAGGGCGGATTCGGCAGCTGGAGTGCTGCTGACATCGCCTATTATCTGGAAAGCGGATTCACGCCGGAATACGATTCCGTTGGCGGAGAAATGGTGCATGTTCAAGAGAATATGGCCAAACTTCCCGCAAGCGATCGTGAGGCGATCGCCGCCTATCTGAAAGCCATCCCGGCCGTTGTTCAAACGGCCAACTGACGTCACATCACGGACCATCAGACATTTCCATGACCCCATCGCAGCAAATTTCAATCGTAGCGGTTGAAACCGAGGAAGATCTTGCCGAGGTCCGACGCCTGTTCCGCGCCTATGTCGACTGGCTCGGGATCGACCTCTCCTATCAGGGCTTTGAGGAGGAACTTGCAAGCCTGCCGGGAAAATATGCGCCGCCTGTGGGGGCGCTGTTTCTGGCGAAAGACGGAGAGGGGATCGTTCTCGGTTGTGTTGCTCTGAGAGCATTCGGACAAGACGGCGCGTGCGAAATGAAGCGGCTATACGTCTTGCCGGAGGGGCGCGGTCAGGGTGTGGGCGGTGCGCTGGTGGAGGCGGTGGTCAAGGCGGCAGAGGCTGCAGGCTACCGCGAAATGCTGCTGGACACGCTGCCAAGCATGACAGGTGCCATCAAGCTTTACAAAGCCGCAGGTTTTCAAAATGTCGACGCCTATTACGATACGCCGATAACCGAGACGGTTTTCTTTAGAAAACAATTACTTGGGTAGAGTTTCGCGAGCTTTCAAACAAAACCACCCGCGAGCAGGTGGCCAAGTTTTCTTTTTTATTATTGGGTCGTTTTGCCCGTGCACAGTTGTTCAAAAGATCTGAGAGCGCCTCTGCGGCTTTGATTTAGTTATATTCTACTAATTGATAATACGGAGGAACAGGTGCCGTTGCAAGCCATTGATCAATCAAGTGGCAATGACCGCTTCCACTTCGACCTTCAGGTCAGAATGAAAGAGGGCGGCAACACAGACCAGTGAACTGGCTGGCATGTCAGTTTCATAGAGGTCTGTCAGGGTCGACCGGATTTCCGGCAAATCCGACATGTCGGTCACAAACACGGTTACTTTCGGCAGATCCTTCAATGAGCTTCCGAAGTGGGCCGCGACAGTCTGTAACTGATTGAATATCTCGTTCACCTGCGGGCCGGCCGAGGCGGCCTGCGCAGCTGAGCCGAAGGCTGTGAAGCCGGAGGTATAGACTGTCTGTCCATGCCGCACGGCATGGGAATAGGGCCCGGCAGGCAGGCCCAGTTCCTTGATGTTCTGTCTGATCAAAGACAACTTCTTTCCAATCCTGATTACGGCAACCGGGCGGCGAGGTAGTGCGTTGCCTTTTGCACGGGTGGGCCCAGAAAAAAGGCGATGACGGCGGCAGCAGGCCAGGCAAGGCGAAAGGCGTTCATCCATTGCCAGAAGAAACTGTCGTTCCAGCCGAGATTCAGGAAGGTGACCCAGCATGACATCAGGAGCGACAGACCCAGCGACATCAGGCTTGTTGCGATCAATCGGGTCTTCATGGCCGCTTACCTTTCGCTCGCTTCGCCTGTACCGATCTCGCCGAGCTGCTCGATGTAGCTGACCTGGGTCAGGTTCTTGGCGAGATAGGCCTTGGTGTGCGGCATTTCGAAGTGGGCTGCCAGGGCGGCCTTGTCGGTCCAGCTCTCCCAGAGAGTGAACTTGTCGGGATGCTCCAGGTTCTGCCGGATTTCGAAGAAGTTGCAGCCCGGTTCGTGCTGGGTTTCGGCCGCCAGCCGGCGCAATTCCATTTCGGCCGTGGCCTGGTCCGCGCCCTGTTGCAGCTCAATACCTGCGCTGATGAAATAGTTGCCCATGACTGTCTCCATTGTGTTTGTTGGATGAAGACAGATTTATTGATTTCTGATTATCTAATCTATATCGGAGAATGGTAGCTTAAATTTCGAAATTGGAATTATGCTCGACGACATCGCCTTGTTTGTTCACATCGCGCGCCATCGAAGCCTTGCGAAGGCTGCAGCGCATCTGGGGTTGCCTGCGGCGACGGTGACGCGCCGCCTGGCGAAGCTGGAAGAAACCATTGGCACGCAGCTGGTTTTTCGCTCTGCGCGTAAATTCGAGCTGACAGGGGCGGGGGACGCCTATTTTGAGTCTTTTGCCGATCTCGTTCAAACCGCAGAGACGACACTTGATGGATTGAGCGATGATCTGCATGGCCTCCGGGGCGCCATGAAAGTGGCTGCACCCACCAATATTTCCATCGGAATTCTGGAACCCATGTGGTCCGGATTTCTGAAGGCTTATCCGGAAATCCGGCTGACACTGGCCCTCAGTAACGAGAACAAGGACCTGCTTGAACACAAGGTGGATATTGGCTTGAGAGCAGGACCGCAGACCGATGAGCGCCTTTTCCAGAAACGTCTCGGGGTGATCGCGACCGTGCTGGTGGCGGCACCGTCCTATCTTGAAGAGGCAGGTGCGCCGGAAACACCGCAAGAGATCAGTGAGCACAAGGTGGTGCGGGTGTCGACATTGCCGCAATGGCAGTTGACCCACCGGGAAACGGGCGCTCGGGAAACCGTGCCGCTGGATGCACGCGTGGTTGTCGATGATATCAGCATGGCCAGGCAACTCACCAGCGATGGTCACGGACTCGCCCTGCTGCCCGCGAGCGAGATTTCGGACGATCTGGTGTCAGGTCGTCTGACGCCGGTTCTTGCCAGCTGGCAAGGCCAGCAGCGGGACATTTTCGCGGTGTGGCCAACCGGCAAACTGCTGAACGCGCGGGTACGCTGCCTGCTCGATTACATGGAAACCTTCATGGCGGCGTTTCCGGTGTTACAGGGAGCCGTGTTTGAGCCAGAGCCGGCCTGATCCGGCCGTTGGCTTATGCAGTGTAGGGATTGCAGCGAATGTAGCGCGGCTGATCGATGTAGCTGGACATGACGGAAAGCCATGCCTTGCACTCGCCCTGCGTCTTGAAACAACCTGCCTGGGAGATGATGTATTTCTGGCTGAAGTTGAAGACCTTGCCGCTGGCAATGCCCTTCCAGCCGCTGCCGCTGAAGCTGCGGCAGTCATAAGGCGTGTTGTAGGTGCTGGGAATGTCCTGCCGGTTCTTGGTGAAGGTCGGGGAGAACAGCAGCGTTTCCACCACATTTCCGCCCGTCGTCTCATAGGACTGGCACGCGGCAAGGCTCAGGGACGCGGCAACGACCGGAACCAGACGCAATCCCTTTTTCAACCCATGAACAACGTGGTGCGGAAAAGAGCGGTAGCAGGTCATCACAGGCTCCAGTGAACAGGATCGGCGCGGTCCGGGACCGTTCAATTGATTGATTTGCAACGACTCTCACATGAGCCGAAGACCGGGGCAAAATCAAGTCACGTTCGCTTGGCTGATATCCGCCGCAGCGCGTGATTGGTTTCGCCTGTGTCAGGCGTACGGGGTATGCCGCACGCCTGACGGGTTCGAAGGTTGCACTGTGTCAGGCTTTTCCGGTCACCATAAGGGCGAAGGCCTGAGATTCGGCAACTTCCTTCAGCCGGTCGAAACGGCCGGAGGCGCCGCCGTGGCCGGCTTCCATGTTGGTTTTGAGCATCAGCAGCTTGTCGCCGGTGGCTGTTGCCCGCAGTTTGGCAACCCATTTGGCCGGTTCCCAATAGGTCACGCGCGGATCGGTCAAGCCGCCGACCGCCAGGATGGCCGGATAGGCCTTGGCCTCGACATTGTCGTAGGGCGAATAGGAGGCGATGTAATCGTAGGCTGTCTTGTCGCTGATCGGATTGCCCCATTCGGGCCATTCCGGCGGGGTGAGCGGCAGCGTGTCGTCCAGCATTGTCGACAGAACATCGACGAAGGGAACTTCGGCAATGATGCCGCCGAATTTTTCCGGTGCCAGATTGGCGACGGCACCCATCAGCATGCCGCCCGCCGAGCCGCCCTGGGCGACGATGTGCTCATAGGAGGTGAAGCTTTCCGCAACCAGGTGATCGGCCGCTGCAATGAAGTCGGTGAAGGTGTTCTTCTTGTTCTCTCGCCGCCCATCCTTGTACCAATGGAAGCCCTTGTCCTTGCCACCGCGAATATGGGCAATCGCATAGACAAAGCCCCGGTCGACCAGCGACAGGCAATTGGTGTTGAAGCTTGCCGGAATAGTGATTCCGTAAGAGCCATAGCCGTAAAGCAGCAGCGGTGCGGAGCCGTCGAGCCTGGTGTCCTTTCGGTACAGCACGGAAACCGGCACAGTCTCGCCGTCGGCGGCGGGCGCCATCAGGCGGCGGGTGACATAGTCGCCCGCGTTATGGCCGGAGGGCACTTCCTGTTCCTTGCGCAGAACACGCTCGCGGGTCTCGACATTGTAGTCGAATGTCTGCGACGGCGTGGTCATGGAGGAATAGGAAAAGCGGATCGTGCTGGTGTCGAACTCGTAGCCGCCTCCAAGGCCGAGCGAATAGGCCTCCTCGTCGAAAGCGATGGAATGTTCGATCTTGTCCGCAAGCCGGTGGATCACGATGCGCGGCAGGCCGTCCTCGCGCTCCAGCCGCGTCATGAAACTCTTGTAGACGCAGTGGGACAGGATCAGGCACCCCGGCTTGTGCGGCACGAGGTCCGACCAGTTCTGGCGGCCAGGGTTGCTCTTGGGCGCGGTGACGATCTTGAAGTCCTCGGCGCCACCTGCATTGGTCAGGATGTAAAGCGTGTCGCCATGATCGTCGATGGAATATTCGATGCCGGTTTCGCGCTCTGCGACGAGCACCGGTTCGGCAGTCGGATCACTTGCCGGGATCATCCAGACTTCGGACGTCTCATGGTCGTGAATGTCGATGACGATGGTGTCACCGGACTGGGTCTTGCCGACCCCCATGAAGAAGCCGGCATCCTTTTCCTCGTAGACGAGCACATCGCTGGCTGGGTCGGTGCCGATCTCGTGCCGGAAGAGCTTTGAAGGCCGATGGTTGGCGTCCAGACGAACGTAGAACACGTAACGACTGTCTTCGGAGAAAACGCCGCCGCCGCCCGTATCTTCGATGGCGTAGTCGAAATCTTTGGCCGTCGCGGCGTCGCGCAGTCTGAGCGAATAATATTCCGAGCCCTTGTCATCATAGGCCCAGGCTATGAGCTTGTGATCCGTCGACTGGCTGACACCGCCGATCCGGAAATAGGACGTGCCCTCGGCTTCCTTGTCGCCGTGGAGAAGTACCGTTTCCTCGCCGCCATCGCGCGGGGTCCGGAAGAAGATCGGTTGCTGGCCACCAGTTTCGTATTTGAGGCCATAGGCGAAGGGGCCGTCGGGTGAGGGGACCGAACTGTCGTCTTCCTTGATGCGGCCGCGCATTTCAGCAAAAAGCTGTTCCTGCAGAGCCTTCGTCGGCGCCATCTGCGCTTCCTGGTAGGTATTTTCCGCTTCCAGATAGGCGCGGATATCGGCATCCAGCACGGAAGGGTCTTTCATGACCTCCTGCCAGTTGTCTGCCCGCAGCCAGGCAAAGTCGTCCTGGCGAGCAACGCCGTGGGTCTCAAGGGTGACGGGGCGCGCAGTGGCGCGCGGGGGGAGGGCATCCTGTTTCATGGATCCGAGGTAGGATTTTTGAGCGGTGAAGGCAAGAGGCCAATCCTGCCGAGGCCGCCGGACGGCTGCATCTGTTGTGCTTCGGGACGACAAGGTGGGTGGTGAAAGTCTTTGACATTTTCCAGGCGTTCGAGCACTTAGGAAGAGATGGTTCCCGACTCTGAATTTCGGAGCGGGATTAAAAGGGAACACGGTGCGACGAGGCCGAAAGGCTGCAAATCCGTGACTGCCCCCGCAACTGTGAGCGGTGAGCAAACCTGAAAGCGCCACTGGGGAAACCCCGGGAAGGATCAGGCAAGCCATGACCCGCAAGTCAGGAGACCTGCCATTTCATCTTAAACCTTAACCCGGGCGGGGTGCCCCGGCGGAGTGAGTGACATGGTCTATCGGCGCCTGCCGGCAAAGTTGCACATTCGGTTCGAAACTGCCCCGCGCAATCGCGGAGGGCGATATGAACCGGAAATTGACTGCTGAAACCTCAAGTCCTGCCAACCTTTTGACCCTTTCCGATCCGCTGTCGATGCGTGCGCTGCGCGCGATGGTGCCGAACGGCAGGCAAAAGCTTGTTGCCAACGATCGGATTAGTAATGTAATAACATTACACAATGATCATCCTCTTTCCTTTCAAGCTGGTAGCTTCTTGCGCAGCCATGGTGGCAAGGTTGTCGCTGCGCCGCCCCATGCTGTCCGTTCGCGGACGGAAGCTGTAAAGGTGCGCCATGAGCAATGAACCGCACAAGATTTTTGTCAGTACCGTCTGCCGTCACAAGGGCCAGCTGTGTCAGCCCGGATATGAACTGGTCAGCCAGTTGAAGCGCGCTCTCCAATTGGCCGTTCCGGTCGTTGGTGACGATTTCGAGATCAGCGGTACAGCCGACATCGAAAGCTGTTCGCGTGGATGCACAGCGGCCTACAAGGCAACGGGCGAGGCGATTTACCTCTTCGGTGATATCGATGCAGGTGAAACGGACATAGAAGATCTGGTCGACTACGCCAGGCGCTATCGCCAGCTAGAGAATGGATATGGCGTTTCCGGCGTCCGGCACGGCACACGATGGACCGCATCGCAGGGCCGCATCCCCGCGGCGATGATCGTCTCGGAAGCTGACGGAACGGCCTTGTCATGACGGGGATCGATCTTTGCGTCCGAGAGGCAAGCTGGAAGACGGGGCAGGGCAGGACCATTCTGCATCCGGTCAGCTTCGAGCTGCCCGCTGGCGAGGTTCTTGGAATTGCCGGTGCCAATGGTGCCGGCAAATCGACCCTGCTGCGGCTGCTCTACCGCTTCTTGAAACCGCACTCTGGCAGCATTCTGGTGGATGGTACGGACCTGTGGCACCTCAGTGCCCGGGAGGCTGCCCGGTCGATCGCCGCCGTTCTGCAGGAGCAACCGACCGACTTTGCCCTGTCTGTTCGCGAGATCGTCGTTCTTGGTCGGCGGCCGCACGCAAACGGCATTGCCAATGCAGGCAAACGGGACGCTGAAATCGTCGATGACTGCCTCAGGAAAATGGATCTGCACTCCTACGCGGACAGGTCCTTTGGCACGCTGTCCGGCGGTGAACGGCAACGGGTGATGGTGGCTCGGGCGCTGGCGCAGGAACCGAAGCTGCTGGTCCTGGATGAGCCGACCAACCATCTGGATATCCGCCATCAGCTCGAGATTGTCGAGCTGATCTCTGATCTGAACATCACCATCGTCACAAGCCTGCATGACCTCAATTTGGCAAGCCGCGTCTGCGACAAGGTTCTGCTGCTGCACGAGGGGCGGCTGGTTGCCCATGGCGCGCCGGAAACGGTGCTGACCCCCGGCAACATTGAACAAGCCTATTCGGTACAGGTCCGCCTGGAGCAGTTGTCTGCCAGTCGTGAGCGTTACCTGACCTTCCATCTTTGACTCCCTGGAGAGCACAATGAAAAGACTACTGCTGAGCGCTGCGCTCGCCCTTCTGACTGTTCCGGCCTTTGCCCAGACCACGGTGAAAAGCTGCAGTCGTACGGTCACTTTCGAAGCGCCGCCAAAAGCCGCTGTTTCGAACGACGTCAATCTGACCGAGATGATGCTGGTGCTTGGTCTGCGCGACCGCATGGTTGGATATACCGGCATTTCGGGCTGGAAGACGCTGGACGCGGAAATGCGTGAGGGCGTTGCCGAACTTCCGGAACTCGCGTCAAAATATCCGAGCAAGGAAGTGCTGATCGGGGCAGATGCGGATTTCTATTTTGCCGGCTGGAACTATGGCATGAAGGTTGGCGGCGAAGTGACGCCGGAAACGCTGGAGCCCTTCGGGATCAAGGTTTATGAGCTGACCGAATCCTGCATCCATATCGGCGACAAGCCCAAGGCTTCGCTGGCTGATCTTTACAACGACCTGATCAATCTCGGGAAGATCTTCGGCGTGGAGGACACGGCCCTGCACCTTGTCGCTGCCTACAAGCAGGAACTGGCGCGGATCGCGGCAACGGTGCCGGAAGGCGAGAAACCGCTGCGGGTTTTCGTCTACGACAGCGGTGAGGACAAGCCCTTCACCGCCGGTCGCTATGCTATGCCGACGGCGCTTATCGAGGCGGCCGGTGGCGTCAACGTCATGGACGATTTCGAAAAGAGCTGGGCGACGGTCGATTGGGAAACCGTGGTGGAGAAAGATCCGGACATGGTCGTGATCGTCAACTACGGCGAAGTGACGGCGGACCAGAAACGGGATTTCATGAAGAACAACCCAGCTCTGGCCGGCATTGCGGCGGTCAAGAACGACCGCTTCGTCGTCCTGGATTATGTCGAGGCAACGCCGGGACCGCGAAACCTCAAGGCTGTCGGCAAACTCACTGAAGCCTTCTGGGGAGAGTGAGACTTGCTGACAATGCCTCTCACCGCGGTTGCGGGCACAAGCGATGATCCGGCATGACCGAGGTGACGGCAAAACACAACGCATCCCGGCGGCGGTGGAGCACCGGCGTTCTGCTTCTTGCCGGGATGCTGCTGCTGGGTATTTCGATTGTGGCCGCCATCGGCGCAGGCGCGGTCGCCATTCCGGGCAGCACTGTCTTCAAGATCCTGGCCAATCGCACGGTGCCCGGTCTTTTTGAGGTCGATTGGCCGCAGAGCCGCGAAACGATCGTTTGGGAAATCCGGTTTCCGCGTGCGCTGCTGGCCGGCTTTGTTGGCGCCGGTCTGGCTGTGGTCGGTGCCGCCCTTCAATCCGTCACGCGCAATCCGCTGGCGGATCCGCATTTGCTTGGCATTTCCTCCGGCGCGGCGGCCGGTGCCATTCTTGCGCTTTTGCACACCGGCCTGTTTCTGGGCCTCATGACTGTGCCGCTGATGGCTTTTGCCGGGGCGCTGGTGGCAACCTTCCTGGTGCTTGGCGTGACACGCTTCGCGTCTGCGACCAGTGCCGACCGGCTGGTTCTTGCCGGTGTGGCGGTGTCGTTCATCATCATGGCAATCGCCAATATTCTGATTTTCCTCGGTGATCCCAGGGCAACACATACGGTTGTCTTCTGGATGCTGGGCGGTCTCGGTCTTGCCCAGTGGTCGCAATTGCCGTTTCCGCTCGGCATTCTGCTGCTGGTGGCACCCTATTTCCTGGTGCGGGCCGCTGATCTCAACGCCATGACCATTGGCGATGAAACCGCCTCGACGCTCGGCATTCCCGTTGCCCGGTTTCGTCTCACCGTGTTTGTGCTCGGCGCGCTTATCACCGGCGTGATGGTGGCGTTTTCAGGCATCATCGGTTTCGTCGGCCTTATGGTGCCACACATCGCGCGCTTTCTCGTGGGCGGTAATTACAGCCGGGTTCTGCCCGCCTCCATGGTGCTGGGCGCCATCTTCCTGATCTGGGCGGACATCATCGCCCGCACGCTTTTATCGCCTGAAGATATGCCCATCGGTATCGTCACGGGGCTGATCGGTGGTGTTTTCTTCGTCCTGCTGTTGCGCTCCCGGTCAGGCCAGGCCCACTAGGCCAGAGGCATCGGCCGTTTGTATGGACCTTGTTCGGAAGGAGTGGCCGGATCACCGTCCACTTGAAATCCCTCATATCAAGGCGCGCCATTCAAGACTTCTTTCGAAATTTGAATAAAACGGCAGCCGACTTGGCTGCGGCTTTGTGAAATTGATGCCTTTAGATAAATAGAGAAGGTGAATTATTTCGAATTAAAATCGAATGAATTTGATTTTTTCTTAGATGTATTTAAATAGTAATTTAAATACTCAAGTTTTTATTGAATAATTCTTGAGTGATGACTAATCTTCCGATTGAAAATCACGAATACATTTTTCGGTAAACGATGCGTGTACCGAAATAACTTCGCTAAACAGCCTCTCTGGCGGCGCAGTGCTGGCAGCGTGTGATCTCCCTTATGTCCGGACGCCGGCGCCCGATCATCGGTTTGTTTCATCCAAGCAGAGAACTCAACGAGGACAGATATGTGTGATCTTTGTGCCGCCACCGGCAGATACCAGGATTTCCCCTATGTCTCCGGGTTCAGTTGCGACGACGACAGCCGGGGGCAAGACGGCAGCAGTCTGGGTTTCGCGGACGGGATGTCGGATCCCTGCCTTTCCGGCTTCACGCCGGCAAGTAGTTCGAACGTGGCTTATACCGGGTTCCACGGTACTGCCACGGCAACCCAACTGCCGGTCTTTACCAACGACCAGATTGCCGAACAGCTCACGGATGGGTACTGGAATGAACTCGGCAGTTCACGTCGGTCTTTTGATGCGCGGGCAGGTGACGAGGTCACGGCAGATCTTACCGGACTGACCGATGAGGGGCAGGCGCTGGCAAGAAGCGCGCTGAATGCCTGGACCGTTGTTTCCGGGCTCAAATTCAGCTTCGTCTCAAGTGGAGCCGACATCACCTTTGACGACGAAGACAGCGGTCCTTACGTAACTTCGTCAGCAAATGGCGGAACGATACTGTCCTCTTTCGTCAATGTACCGGCCTCCATGCTGAGTGACGATGGCAATGCGATACCGGGCTTCTCATACTTTACCTATCTTCAGAAAATAGGTCAGGCGCTCGGTCTTGGCCTTGCAGGAAACTATGACAACTCGGCCACTTATGGCGTCGACAATCACTACGCCAACGATTCCTGGCAATCCTCGGTCATGTCTTCTTTCAGTCAGACCGCCAACACTTCGGTAGACGCCAGTTTTGCGTATCCGATGACGCCGATGATTGCGGATATCATCGCAATCCAGGACTTATATGGCGTGCCGGACAACAGCTATCCGGATTTCACGATGTATGGAACAAACCCTGGCGGTTATCCATCGCCGGCTTTCGTCGAAATTCCTTCCGATGCGGCGGTGACGATCTTCGATACCGGCGGATCGGATCTCCTCAACTTTATCGGTAACAGCGTCTTCGATGGCATTACTGCCGACCAGTGGATCGATCTTCGACCTGAAAGCATTTCCAGCGTCGCCGGCGGTAGCGGAAATTTGCTCATCGCACGCGGAACCATCATCGAGAGAGCTTACGGCGGGCAGGGCGATGACACGCTTATTGGCAACGATGCTGGCAATCACTTGGTGGGATATGAGGGAGATGATACGCTTATCGGTGGCAAAGGGGATGACGTTCTGAGCGGCTGGGCCGGACGAGACACGGTGTGGGCAGGCCCCGGTGACGATCATGTGCGTTACGACGATGATGATCTGTTCTGGACAGATGGCGTCCCCAGAGACGTTGGCGGCGAAGGCATCGACAAGCTGATCATAACCGCTGGTTCGAAATTCAATACCGCCGGACTTTCCCTGTACGGTTTCGAGCAGTTTCAAGGTGCGGAACTGGACGACCGAGTTGAGGGAAACGATGGCTCCGTCGACTACTGGATGCATGGCGGCGGCGGTGATGATTTCCTTCAAGGCAATGCAGGAAACGACACGCTTCTTGGCGGCGACGGTCACGACATACTTCATGGTGGTGCGGGTGACGATTTGCTGCGCGGTGGCATCTGGGGCCACGACGAGCTCCGCGGTGAAGACGGAAACGACACGATCTACTATTCCAGCGGCGATGTCTTCTGGGACAGACATAGACCCATAAACATTGGCGGCCCTGGGATAGACAAGCTGATCATTGAGGAGGGATCGAAGTTCAACACAGTCGCTTTGTCCAGGTACGGCTTTGAGCAGTTCCAGGGTGCTGAGAAAGATGATCGCGTAATCGGCAATGATCCAACGGTCGACTACTGGATGCATGGCGGTGGTGGACGCGATAATCTGCAAAGCAGCGCTGGCAACGACATGTTATTCGGAGGTGACGGCGCCGACAGCCTGCTTGCCGGTGCAGGCGACGACATCCTCGCCCCCGGGCCGTCCTCCTTCGGCAGCCAAACCTGTCAGGGGGACTTTGGCGACGACACCTATCTTATTTCTTCCGACTGCGGCCATACGATAATCCGCGAGTTTGACGGTCGCGGGACGGACACCGTCATTTTCCAGGACCTGAAACCATCGGACATCGAAGCGTCGGTTGGATATGCAGACCATTTGCTGCTGTCCTGGGGAGACGACGGCAACGAAGTTTCGTTCAATGATCTCGGGATCTACATAGAATCGTTTGAATTTTCCGATGGCACAATATTGCAGGTGGACGATTTCGATCTCATCTAGCCGCTGCTGCCAAAGGGGCGTCTCAATCCCTCACTCTGCCTTGAGATAGATAGCCGATGTCAAACGCGCATCTACAAGGACTTGGACGCGACTTGATGAGTCTATGGCCTGAACTGTTGTCCGGACAAGCTGCATCGCCTGGGTGGTGAACCGATAAAGGCCGGTTTGTCCGGTAAAGGCGAAGCGCTTGCTATGGGAGATCCGGACTGTTTCCATGGGAGTGATCTCGAATCGGGCGGTATTGGTATAGTGTTGCCGGACATAGACCAGATGCGGCGTACCCATGGACAGACTTCCCATTAATCTCGCGGAATTCGCTCATATCCGGATTATCATCGGCATGGTGATCGGGCTGGGCGTTGCGCGTCTGCTGAATGGTCTTGCGCGATACGTGCAGCACCCGCGGCAGGAAGAGATCTACAGCGTGCATCTGGGCTGGTCGCTGTTCATGCTGCTGTCCGTCGTTCACTTCTGGTGGTTTGAATTTGCGCTTGGCCGCATTCAGGTCTGGACGTTCGAGAGCTATTTCTTCGTCATCGCCTTCGCCGCGCTCTACTTCTTCATCACCGCGGTGCTTTACCCGGACAAGATGGAAGAATACGCCAACTACAAGGACTATTTTTACGCCAGAAAAACCTGGATCTACGGCTTGCTTGCCCTGATGTTCTCGCTCGATATCGTGGATTCCCGGCTGAAGGGGATCGACTATTTCAACGATCTGGGAACCGCGTATCTGGTGCGCCAGATCATAATCATCGTGCTGCTTCTTGCTGCGACGAGGATCCGGCATACCGTCTATCATATTGGTCTGGTCAGCGTTGTCCTGCTGTCGCAGATCTGGCTGATTACCAGCAATTTCAGCGTCTTGAAGTAACGGGCTCGCCGTTGGTGCTTGCCATCGGGCAATGACCTCAGGCAGCGGCGTTCGTCGGCCGCATCTTGCCGCGCATGAAGATGAAGATCATCACTGCCATGTTGAGGAAGTTCCAGGCGATTCCGTTCAGGAATGCGGCCTGGTAGGAACCGGTGAGGTCGTAGATCCAACCGGACAGCCACCCGCCGAGGGCCATTCCCAGAATGGTCGACATGATCACCAGACCGACCCGCTGCCCCGCCTCGTGAGCCGGCAGATATTCGCGCACGATCACCGCATAGCTGGGCACGATGCCGCCTTGTGAGAGGCCGAAGATGAGCGACACCAGGTAAAGCGACGCCAGCCCGTTGAACGGAATGAAAAGAAACAGCGCCGCGCATTGCAGAACGGAGCCGATCAGCAGCGTCATGACCCCGCCGATCTTGTCGGCGATGTAGCCGGATGTGAGCCGGCTGACGACACCGGCACCGGTCATCAGGGCGATCATGTCCGCCCCGGGCGCAACGCCATATCCCAGATCGACGCAATAGGCGACGATATGGACCTGAGGCATGGACATGGCGACACAGCAGGCAAGCCCGGCAACCACCAGAAGTCCTTGCAAGACGGCTGGCGGCAGTCCGGTGTCCTGCTGTCCGAAACGAGCGGTTGCCGTGCCGGTGCTCTGGGACCTGTCCGGCGGAGGCCTGCGCAGCAACAGGGCCAGTGGCACCATCGCCACAAGGCAGATGACACCGATGAGGATGTATGTCTGGCGCCAGTCGGATGTGGCAAGGCTCCACTGGATCAGGGATGGCCAGAGCACACCGGCAAGATAATTGCCGCACGCGGCGCAGGCGACGGCGAAGCCGCGCCGCTTCACGAACCAATGCGAAATATCGGCAATCAGAGGTCCGAAGGTGGCCGCGGTGCCCAGACCGATCAGGACACCCTGAGCCAGAGTGAACGACCAGACATCCGGTGCAAGAGCGGCCAGCACGAAACCTGCGGCAAGTGACACGGCGGAGCCTATGACCGGCAGGACGATGCCATAGCGGTCCACGAAGCGGCCCAGCAGATAGTTGCCGGCGGCGAAACCGAACATCGTGGCGGTATAGGGCAGGGAGGCGTCGGCCCGGTCGACACCGAAATCCGTCTGGACGGCGGGCAGAACGATGATGACCGCCCACATGCCTGCGCCCCCCAGGGTGCTCAGCAGGATCGATATCGCCAGCCGGAACCAGGCGTAGGGCCCGTCCTGGGCGTATGGATCAGATGCGGTCGCGAGAGACATGATCGGTTACCGGGAAAGTGAAGAACTTACTGGGTAACAGGTTCGCCAGCCGGCGACCAACAAATATCCTTGAAGCGACCGACCACAAATTCAGATAAGTGCACGAAGGCGGCAAGGCTGCCTTCGTGCCGGAGCTGTCTTTTATCGGGAGCTTACGCGTTCGCTTTCAGGCTTTCTGCCACAAAGTCGCTCAGGGAACGGGCCGGATGGACATTCAGGTCTTCCAGAGCCGTGGAGGCCGTGAAAAGGTCGCCTTCAGAAGCGCCTCTGTCGGCATCTGCGAGAACCTTGGCGAAACCTTCAGGCAGGCCGGCCTGTACGAGAATGCTGGCATAGGTGGCTTCCGGAAGATTGTTGAACGGGATTTCGCGACCTGACTGGCTGGAAAGTTCGGCTGCAAGGTCGGCAAGACTGAAAGCGGATGAACCACCAAGTTCCAGAGCCCTGGTGGTGAGATCGCTGCCGGAAACCGTCCGGGCCGCGGCTTCTGCATAGTCTTCGCGACCGGCCGCAGAAAACTTGCCGTCACCGCTTGCGCCGACAACGGCACCGTGTGCAAGGGCGGCTGCGATGGTGCCGCCGAAATTCTCGACATACCAGCCATTGCGCAGCACGGCGTGGGCAATGCCGCTTTCACTCAGAAGCTTTTCCGTCTCCTTGTGTTCCTCGCCCAGAAGAAGGCTGGACTGCGGCACGTTGAGCAGGCTGGTGTAGACGATGAAGCGGACGCCGGCTTCCTTTGCCGCGTCGATGACGGCCTTGTGCTGCGGGAGACGCTTGCCGACTTCCGAACCGGAAATAAACAGAAGACGCTCAACACCTTCCAGGGCGGCGGGCAGAGTGATGCTTTCGTCATAATCCGCCTTCACAACAGCAACCTGATCACTGGCAAGGTCAGCAGCTTTTTCCGGGGAGCGGACGAGGGCGCGAACCGGCTGCGCGGTCAGGTTCGTCAGATGTTTGAGGACGAGACGGCCGAGTTGGCCATTGGCACCCGTGACTGCGATCATCTTATTTCTCCTTGATGGTTGATCGTTTGAAATCCTGCGGATGCTCCCCATGTAGACGTATAACTAACTTTTTGTTAGTACGTACAAAAAGGTTAGTTATGAGATTCTTCCAATCTCGCATCAAAAAGATGGACCTCACGATGACCGACACAGCCGAAACCGGACC
This sequence comes from Labrenzia sp. ATLA3, assembly GCF_057180185.1. Classification (NCBI taxonomy): domain Bacteria; kingdom Pseudomonadati; phylum Pseudomonadota; class Alphaproteobacteria; order Hyphomicrobiales; family Stappiaceae; genus Labrenzia; species Labrenzia sp. ATLA3. Next base: position 144,528 of record NZ_JBXUKV010000004.1, on the reverse strand, counting down.
CAGGTGCATGCTCAACAGCGGCGCGCCCTTGTCCGAACTGATACAGAAGGGGGAATTGCTCAACCAGAACTGTCCGTCCCGCGAGATCCTGCGTCATCTGACCAGCCGTTGGGGCGTGCTGGTGCTGATTGCACTTCTGGAAAAAGATAGGCGGTTTTCGGAAATCCGCCGGACTGTGGGCGGTGTCAGTGAAAAGATGCTGGCGCAGACACTGCAGACCCTGGAGGCGGACGGGTTCGTCAACCGGTATTCCCATCCGGTAGTGCCGCCCCATGTCGATTACAGCCTGACACCCATCGGCAGGGAAGCTGCCACGAAGGTGCGCGATTTTGCCGACTGGATAGAGGTCAATACCACCAGAATTCTGTCTGCCAGGCCTCATCAGAGCCAAGCAGAGGCTGTGGAATAGCAAATGGGCCATAGGCCCGTGCGGTCAGAGGTCTTGCGCAGGTGCGTACGGGTTTACGGGCGCTGTCAGTGCGAGTACCGGTCGACAATCTGCCAGTATCTCGGATCCCGCCACACTTTGGAGATGGCAGCGGACAGTCGGCCCTTGATCTGCGGATCGAGATCGTTGTTGGCCGCAAGCCACTGAATTCCGTGAGTGACCGGGGCCCCGATCACCAGGGTTTTCGGATCATAGCCCTGTTTCTTGAACATGTAGCTTGCCCGGACGGACATTGTGTACCAGGCATCGATACGGCCGTTTTTAAGCATGGCACTTATCTGCTCGGCGCTTGGGATTTCCTCCACGTTGCGAAATCCGAAACGCCGCAGAATCTGGCTCCGTTGGCTGCCGAGATGAACGCCGATCACCTTGCCGCTCTCAATTGCCTTCTCAAATGTATCGAGGGGTTCATCGAGGGTTACGAGCGCGCTTTCCGTATAAAGGAGCGGCGCGATATACTCGAATTTTTCCTTGCGCTTCTTGGAATAGGCGGCGGTGAAGAGAAGGGAGCCGGGAGTGTTTTCTGCAAGAATCTGTGCTCGCCTCCAGGGCGCGAACCTGATCTTGATATCAAGCCCGGCTTCTTCGGCAACAAGTTCCATCAGCTCAACCGCGATCCCTTTCTCTTCTTCATTTATGGAAAGCGGAGGCAGGTAACCAGTAAACGCGATAATTTCCTCCGAGTTCGCTGTCGAAGACAGTATCAGCGGAGTTAGAAGTCCCAATCCCAGGTAGACAACCAGCGCGCGAGAAAGTGTTCTGGAAAACCTTCGCAATACAGACAAGAGCTACCCCGGAGTTCTTAAAGCTTTGATGTAGTTATTAGCATTGGGGTGTGACTGAAATGTAAAATCTGCGACTGTTCTTAAAAATATTATTCAATGCATGTATTAATTCCGCCCGCCCGGAGATCATTATGGCTCGTCATTGCGGGCCGATCACTCAGGGCTGGCGGAACGTAAAGTGGCTATTCGGCTTTTGCGGACAGCCTGCCACCGTGAACGAAATTCATCGCATGGCCGTTGAGGCAATAACGCAGGCCTGTGGGTGGCGGCCCGTCCGGGAAGACGTGTCCCAGGTGCGCGTCACAGCTGCTGCAGCGAATTTCGGTCCGGATCATGCCATGCGAACGGTCTTCGATTTCCCGTATCGCATCCGGACTGACTGCCTCGAAGAAGCTGGGCCATCCGCACCCGGAATCGAATTTCGTGTCTGACATGAACAGCGGCGCTCCGCAGCAGACACAGTCGTAGCGGCCGATGAGCTTGTTGTCCCAATAGGGGCCGGTAAAGGGGCGCTCGGTGCCGGATTGCCGGGTAACATAGAACTGCTCGGGTGTAAGCTGCTCCATCCATTCCGCAGTGGTTTTCTTGACGCTTGGAGACGCTTGATGCTGGCGAGTGGTCTCGTCGGTCATTCTGGATTCCTTGTATTGTGTTTTTCCGAGAAATAGGCCCGCACACCGTTGGCTGCAAGCGGCAGCAGATAAAGGTTTCGCCAATCGGTCACGGTGTCTGCGGGGCTGGTGTTGCCGAGGCAAAGCCTTTTTGCGCCGCTCAACGCCAGCCCGCTTCTAACGGGTGAGGTGGTGCAACACTGACTTCACGCGATTGCCACCTTCCTGGCGTGCCTGAAAAACGCAGCTCTCTGCGGCGGCGAGGATCAGTTCGGAACTTTCCGAAATGCCGGTCTGTTCGACAACCGCGCAGGCTGCACCAACCGATGCTGTCATGACGCCATTGCCTGCCGTGTTGTCCGGATTGGGAATGCCCAGATCCTGGATTGCCAAGTGAAGATAGGCGCTGATGGTCTCGGCGCCCATCTGGTGGGTTCTGGGCAGAAGAAGAGAAAATTCCGCCGTTGCGGTTCGGGCGGCGATATCCGCCGGCCGGCGCGCGGTTTCCTTCAGGGTTTCCGCGACTTTCGTCAGGCACTCCTCCGCGGCGCCCGGCCCGAAATGCTCCGCTAGTGCTTCGAACCTGTCGAGCGAGACCTTGATCAGGCTGGTGTGGGTCTTTTCACGAAGGGCAATCGCCCATTCCCGCTTCAGGCCTTCTTCAAAGGCGCGTCTGTTCAGCAGGCCGGTAAGCGGGTCGGTCTGCGTTGCCGCATCCAGACGGCTTTCCAGCTCCTTGCGCTTGGCAATGCTTCGGAAATAGACGGCGAAAGCGTAAGCCGCTCCGCGACTGTCCCGTAACAAATGGGTGCTCACCTCCGCCCAGACCAAAGAGCCGAAGGCGGAACGGAGCTGAAGTTCTGCATGGGGAAGGGGAGACTGTGCATCGCCGCTACCGCACAGGATCCGGTGTAAATGGTCCGCGTCTGCATCCGGAGTGGCCAGATAGACAAGATCGCTCAGATGGTCGGCCAGTTTCTCCGCACTCCACCCGAACAGCCGCTCGGCGGCCGGCGAAATGAAGGTGGGGGTTCCATCGAAACCGATCAGAACAATGGCCTCATTGCCCAGTTTGACGAGCGTTTCAAAGTCGATGCCAGACGGATGGAGAAGGTCCGTCGCCAAAGGCGTGTCCCGATTGCTGCCCGACACCATCTTTCCTTGCCTCGCTCGATTTTCGTGGCAATGCATTCCCTAACTGGAACTGAACGGTATTCACGCTTTGAAATCAAGTGGCAAGCTGCCTGTCCCAGGTGTAGACGAAGGTGATTTTTTCTGAAGGTCCTTGGTGTGAGCTGTATTGCGCACGCGGAGCCTGCGGCTTTTCAAGTCGACGCGTTTTCAGCACAGACAAAATGCACAAGAAGCTGGCTCGCCAGTCCAACCCCTGACAAAAGCGCGCATGTGACGCGGGGGAATTCACTGAAAAACGACCGGCATACGCTTGAACACGTAATTTCGACTACCTAAGACATGTCATATACCTTCGGGGCCGTTATTATCCGGCGGATCGGGGCTGATTCGAGAAAGCCCGTTTCCGTCGTTTCTTTTAAACCGTGACGAAAGATCAGCATGACGCCAGCATTGATCGACGACACCACTCTCTTTGCCGTCCTCGCACCCTTTGCTGCGGCTGTGGTTGCGCCTTTTCTGACCCGCTGGTTCAAACACAATGCGGCCTGGGTGCTGGCAATCGTACCAGCACTGATCTTCCTCCATTTCACCGGGTTCGTCGAACCTGTGTCGAAAGGGGAAAGCTTCGTTGCGGCAATGGCCTGGGCTCCCAGCTATGGCGTGAATTTCTCCGTCTACGTTGACGGGTTGTCGACGCTGTTCGCTCTGCTGATTTCCGGTATCGGAACGTTCATCATCCTGTACGCTGGAGGCTACCTCAAAGGCCATCCGCAACAGGGCCGGTTCTTTTCGTTTCTGTTCATGTTCATGGGGTCGATGCTCGGCCTTGTGCTCGGCAACAACTTGATCTCCCTGTTCATTTTCTGGGAACTGACCTCGATCACGTCCTTCCTGCTGATCGGTTTCGATCACCTGCGCGCCGCGTCACGGCGGGCCGCGCTTCAGGCGCTTGTGGTCACGGGGGGCGGCGGTCTGGCGCTGCTGGCCGGGTTCATCCTGATCATCTCGGCCACGGGCGAGATCGAGATGTCGGTGCTCTTGTCGTCACCGGATATCATCAAGGACACCACGCTCTACGTGCCGATCTTTTTCCTTGTTCTGGGCGGTGCCTTCACCAAGTCCGCACAGTTCCCGTTCCATTTCTGGCTGCCCAACGCCATGGAAGCGCCGACGCCTGTGTCCGCCTATCTGCATTCGGCAACGATGGTGAAGGCTGGTGTTTACCTGCTGATGCGCATGCACCCGCTGCTGGGCGGAACGGAACTGTGGACGACGGTTCTGCCGCTATTCGGTGGTGTGACGCTGCTGGTCGGCACGATCCTGGCGGTGCGCCAAACCGACCTGAAGCTGATGCTCGCCTATACGACGGTTGCCTCGCTGGGTCTTCTGGTCATGTTGACCGGCACCAGTCAGGAAAAGGCGCTGGAAGGTGCGGTCCTCTATCTGCTAGCGCATTCTCTCTTCAAGGGCGCACTCTTCATGGTGGCCGGCACGATCGATCATGAAGCGGGAACCCGTGACATCAGGAAGCTCGGCGGCCTGCGGTCGGCGATGCCGATCACTTTCGTGGCGGCCTGCCTTGCATCGCTTTCCATGGCCGGCTTGCCGCCGTTTATCGGCTTTATCGCCAAGGAAGTGCTTTACTACGGCACCTGGGGCTGGCTGGAGCTCGGCCTGCCGATCACCGTCACGGCCGTTGTCGGCAATGCCCTGATGCTGGTGATCGCAGCCGCGGTCGTCATCAAGCCGTTCTTCGGTCCGAAGGTGGAAACGCCGAAACATGCGCACGAAGGACCTGTGCTGCTGTTTGCCGGTCCCGTGTTCCTCTCGGTGACCGGTCTTGGGCTGGCCCTGATCGCACATACCAGCGGTGAACTCCTGATCGCGCCAACCCTGTCTTCCCTGGTCGGAGAGACGACGCAGGTGGAACTTCATTTGTGGCCGACATCGATCAACGCACCGCTTCTGCTTTCTCTGGTCACCATTGGTCTTGGCGTTGCACTGTTCACGCAGATCGACCGTCTGCGCGGCGTGATCGGCAGCGCGCTCACGGCGATAGGCTGGGGCCCGGACAAGGGGTTCGATCAGTTCGTGGCCAGCACAGTCGGATTGTCCTGGCGTATCACGCGCGTGCTGCAGTCCGGCAAGATGCACACCTACATGATCCTGACCTTCATCTTCACGGGGCTCGCGGTGCTGGTGCCCGGCTTCCTGACGGACAGCCTGCCGGCGATGCCGAAGATGCCGGACTACCGCTTCTATGAATGGGGTATCCTGCTGATCGCCTTCTTTGGTCTCATCGCGGTTCTGGTCGCCAATACCCGCCTGACGGCCATCGTTTCGCTGGGTATCCAGGGGTTTGCGGTTGCGCTGATCTTCATGATGTTCGGGGCGCCTGATCTGTCGTTCACCCAGTTCATGGTGGAAACCCTGTCGGTCGTCATTCTGGCACTGGTCATGACAAGGCTGAACCTGTCACCCAGCGATCACCGGCATGGCCTCGCGGCGGTTGTCAGTGGCATTGTCGCCATCGGTGTCGGTCTCGGCCTGACGATGACGCTCCTGGCCATCACGCAGCAGCCTTTCGATACCCGCTTGTCTGACTTCTTCGCGCAGTTCAGCCGTTCCATCGCCCATGGGCGCAATATCGTCAACGTAATCATCGTCGACTTCCGCGGCTTCGATACGTTGGGTGAAATTGCCGTTGTGGTGCTGGCGGGTCTGTGTGTGCTGGCGTTGATCCGGGTGCGCACCAAGCCTGAAAAACCCATCGAGAAGCCCAAGACGGTTTCCCATCCCACACCCGCCCAGACAGGGGAGGTTCGCTGATGCGTACGATCATCTTCCGCACCATTGCGCCCTATCTGTCCGCGCTGATGGTCCTGTTCTCGATTTTCGTGCTTTTGCGCGGCCATAACGAGCCGGGGGGCGGGTTTATCGGCGGTCTGATCGCCGCATCGGCGCTCGCGATCTTCGGTATCGCCTGCGGTGTTGCCTCCGTGCGCCGCGCCATTGTCTTCCACCCGATGGGAGTTTCAGGTTTCGGGCTGTTCCTGTCGGCCCTGGCTGGTCTGCCGTCGATCTTCAAGGCTCAGGCATTCATGACCAGTCAGTGGCTGGAAGTTCACGTGTTTGGTGTGGAGGTCGCTCTGTCCACGCCGTTGTTCTTCGACATTGGCGTTTATCTGGTGGTGGTCGGAGCAATCGGCTCCATTGCGCTGGCGCTTGAAGAAAGGGAGGCCGACTGATGGAAAGTGGCGTCGTCATCCTGATTGGCATGTTCTTTACCGTGGCCGTCTACCTGATGCTCTCCAAGCAGCTGGTGCGTATTCTTCTTGGCATCGCCATTCTGGGCAATGCCGTGAACTTGCTGATCTTTACAAACGGGCGCCTGACGCGCGAGGTGCCGCCGCTCATTCCCGATCATCTTTATGCTCCGGAAACGGCGACGGCCAATCCCCTGCCGCAGGCGCTGGTGCTGACAGCCATCGTTATTTCCTTCTCGTTCTTTGCCTTCCTTCTGGTTCTGGCCTTCCGGGCCTACCAGGAACTGGGCACCGACGAAGTGGACGAGATGCGCATCGCCGAACCCGAACACGACCAAACTCCGCCGCAAGGGTACTAAGCTAAATGGCCGGTTCTTCCGTTTCTGTCGATCTCTCCCAGGCCATGAACACCGCACCCATTGCGTTGGGTGACTGGCTGGTCGTCGCGCCTTCGCTGATCACCATCCTGGGCGGTGCGCTGTGCCTGATGCTGCGCAAGAATACCGACTTGCAGCCCAAACTCGGGATCGGGTTTCTGGGGTTGCTGGTGGTCGCAAACCTCGCGCTGCTGATCCGGGTGCTCGATCATGGTGTGATCACCATGGTCATGGGCAGCTGGCTGCCACCGTTCGGCATTGCCTTCACCGTTGATACGCTCGGCATAACCCTGTCGCTGATTGGCTCGATCGTTGCCTTCTGCGCAGGCGTTTTCGGGGCCGCGACAGTCGATAGCACCGGTCGCAGATACGGCTTTTATCCATTTCTCCTGTTGTTGATGACAGGTGTCTGCGGCGCGTTTCTGACCGGTGATATCTTCAACCTCTATGTCTGGTTCGAGGTTCTTTTGATCTCGTCCTATGGTCTTCTGGTCCTCGGCAATGACCGGATCCAGCTTGACGGCGCGGTCAAATATGGCGTCCTGAACCTGATCGGGACGAACCTCTTCCTGATTGCCACGGGTATGCTCTACGGAATTTTCGGCACGCTCAACATGGCGGATCTCGCCTTGAAAGTGGCTGCCCTGGAAAATCCCGCGTCCGGCACTCTGGCAACGGTCGCTGCGCTCTATTTCCTGGCCTTTGCAATGAAAGCGGCAGCTTTCCCGGTCAATTTCTGGCTGCCTGCCTCCTATCATACGCCCAATGTGGTTGTGTCGGCGGTCTTCGCCGGTCTTCTTACCAAGGTCGGCGTTTATGCGCTGATCCGCATCTTCGTGCTGATCCTGCCGGCGTCCCGCGGCTATATGGCGGATGTGATTGCACTGGTCGCCATCGCCACCTTGCTGACGGGGGCCATCGGCGCGTTGGCGCAAAGCGAAGTAAGACGGCTACTCGGCTACGTGGTCATCGCCGGTATCGGGTCGATGCTTGCCGGTGTTGCCGTCGGTTCGACGCTGGCGATCTCGGGTGCCATATTTTATGCGGTCCATTCGATCATCGTCATGACGGCGCTCTATATGGCCGCAGGCATCATGAACATGATGGGCGGCTCTTACGATCTCAGGCAACTCGGCGGCCTTTATCAGAAAAGCGCTGCTTTCGCGGCCGTTTTTCTGGTGCTGGGGTTCGCCGTTTCCGGTCTGCCGCCGTTTTCCGGTTTCTGGCCCAAGGTCATCCTCGTTGATGCCGCCTTCTCCGACGGCCGGACCTGGCTCGGTGCCGCCATCCTTGTCAGCGGGTTCCTGACAACTCTGGCGATGGGCCGGGTCTGGATCTTCGCTTTCTGGCGAGGCGGCCCTGAAGGCACGACGGACGGGGAGACCGTTGCCATATCGGGCGAGACCGGCACGCAGCTTTCCGGAGCTGCGGTCTGGCTACCGCTTGGAATTCTGACCGCGCTTGTTGTCTATTTCGGTTTGCAGCCGGAATGGATGCTGGAGCTTTCAACGCAAGGGGCAAGCGGCATTGTTGAACCGCTTGGCTACCTGCGTTCAGTCTTTGGGGGCCAGGTATGACCAGTCTCTTTCTCATCAACATTCTTCTGATGCTCGCCTGGGGCGCCGTCACGGGCAGTTTTTCCGAAGTCAATCTGGCCTTCGGCTTCGTGCTGAGCTTCGGCGCGCTTTACCTCATTCGCGAACAGGTGGGCACGGCGGCTTATTTCCAGCGTGTCTCCAAAGGCGTCGGTCTGGCGGTGCTGTTCGTTTATGAACTGGTGCTGTCTGCCTGGCGGGTCGCGATCATCGTGCTGAAGCCAAAGATCGAGCTGCAGCCGGGTATCATCGCGTTTCCTCTGACAGTCGACAGGGACTTCGAAATCACGATGTTGGCCAACCTGATCACCCTGACGCCGGGCACGCTGTCCGTTGATGTGTCCGAAGACCGGAAAACGCTTTATGTGCACTGTATCGACGTTCCGGATCCGCAAGCCACGATCGATGACATCAAGAACGGTTTTGAACGCAAGATCCTGGAGGTGTTCAGATGACACCATTTGAGACCTTTTCAGGCCAGTTTCTGGATGTCTGCGTTTCCGTGTCGCTGGCTCTGCTGACTGTGTCTTTCTTCATCATCGTGGTGCGGACGGTCAAGGGCCCCAGTCTTCCGGACCGGATCGTTGCTCTGGACATGCTGGTTGCCGTCGGCATCGGCTTTATCGCCGTCATTGGCGTGTCCACAGGCTTTTATCTTTACATCGACATTGCGATTACGCTTGGTCTCGTCGGCTTTCTGGCGACGGTCGCCTTCGCACGCTTCGTGCTCAACCGCGGCCTTGCCGGGGATAAGACGATCATGGACGAAGTCGAGGAGAGCATTAAACGTCAGGAGGCGGGACAATGAACGCTGCCGTTGAAATTATCACCGGTATCATGCTGATCGTCGGTGCTTCCTTCGCATTGGTCGCTTCGATCGGCATCATCCGGCTGAAAGACGTTTACATGCGCATGCATGCGGCTTCCAAGGCCGGTACACTGGGCTCCGGTGTCATGTTGCTGGCGCTGGCAGTGCATGCGAGTGATTTGGCTGTTGTCACGCGAGCAATCGCCGGTGTGGTTTTCTTCCTGCTCACCGCCCCAATTTCGGCTCATTTATTGGCAAAAGCTGCATATGCAGCTGGTTACCGTCCGTGTGCAGATACCAAGGTTGACGCTTTGGCGAAAATTGTGCGGCCCAAAAGCTGAGTCACGATGAGAGGCAATGGTCCTGAAAGACAGATTTCCTGACAATACTATCGGTCCATTGTCAAACTTAGTGGGTTAGTGGAAGCCAATATTTGTACAATTTGACTTTTATTGCTTCTGATCGATTTTTATTTGAATTTCGGGGTTGTCGGGCAACGAAAGCAGCGATATAAGGCGGTGACGATTGCCTGCAAAGTAGAATCTTTTTGATTTCTGGGCCCGCAAGTAACTGAATTTCTCATTCCGCTTTCGGCACACATTTTTTGCAGGTAAACCACAAAGCTAATTTTGAAATCAGTAGAGAATGGGTGAAATATGACTGACAGTCCGGTGGATGCAAATCTGATTGATCTTACTGCAGACATCGTCTCAGCCTACGTGAGTAATAACACCGTAGCGTCAACAGATCTGCCAGGCCTGATCAACGAAGTTTACGGCGCGCTGCAGAAAACCGCGAGCACGTCTACCGAGCCGGAGCCGGAACCGCTGAAGCCTGCCGTGCCGGTCAAGAAGTCGGTCATGCCGGACTACATTATCTGTCTGGAAGACGGCAAGAAGTTCAAGTCGCTGAAGCGTCACCTGCGCACGCACTACAACATGACCCCGGAAGAGTACCGCGAGAAGTGGGACCTGGGTGCCGATTATCCGATGGTTGCGCCGAACTATGCGGCTGCCCGTTCGGAACTGGCCAAGAAAATGGGTCTCGGCCAGCAGCGCAAGCGCTCCAAGTAAAACGTTCAGCTTCGGTTGAGAAAAAAAGAGCTGCCCTTGGGCAGCTCTTTTTGTTTTTACGACGAAGATTTTCGAAAGCGTGTGGAGAGTGCTTACCCTAGGTCACTTTGTCGCCCGCCGGACAAGCGCAATCGAAGGCTCTCAGGCCGCTGCAATCGCTCCCTGGGCATCGCTGCGAATGCGGCCGACCATGGATCTCAGACCGTTTGAACGCTGCGGCGTCAGGTGTTCCTGCAAACCCAGTTTGGCGAAAATGGCTTCGACGTCGGTATCCAGGATATCCTTGGCGGTTTTGCCGCTGAACACAGACGTGACGATGGCTACGAGCCCCTGAACAATCAGAGCGTCGCTGTCGCCCTTGAAGCTGAGGACGGGCTCACCGTCGCTTGTCTTGTCGATTGTGGTGATCAGCCAGACCTGCGACACACAACCGCGCACCTTGTTGGCATCGCTCTTTTCGGCGTCGGAGAGATCAGGCATCTCCTTGCCGAGGTCGATGAGATATTTGTAGCGATCTTCCCAGTCGTCGAGAAAATCAAACGTCTCAAGAATGTCGCTCAGGGATGTGGTCATGGCACCGGTCTTTGAAGGTCTTGTTCGCCTTCATATAACTCGTGAGTGGCAAAGTGCAAATGCCAGCAGGTGCGGTGGCTCAGAAGAATAAAGATACGCCGCAGATGAAATGGGCAGCTTTCCATCTGCGGCGCAGCGGAACGAGCCGCTGAAGTGAAGCCGTCTTTGCGATGCTGCCGGGCAGCAGCGCTCCAGCGGGGCGCAATCGGCCGTTTTCGGATCCAGGAGGTCATAGGATCCTGAACGGCCAGTCCGCTCAGGTTTTTTGTCCTGAGCGTGGTTTGGGCCGTGGCACCGGCCCAAGGACTGTCTCTCTGGAAGAGACGTTATCGAAAACCGGTTGCCACGACGGGTTGCCGGAGAAAATCTGCCTGGCTTGCCCGGTGGGCTGAGTGCTTGTTTCACTCATATTCTGTGCGGGGGTGGACCCGGTGACCAGCTGTTCGCTTTCCGGTTTCTCGGAGATCTGTGTATCGAGAAACTCATAAACGATCCGGGCGCCGTCGCGTGCGCGGCTGCCGATCGCCGTCAGTGCATCGCCTCCCGTTTCGCAGGCTTGCGGATTGCGTCCGCAAAAGCCACCAATGTCTGACATCGTTGCCTGTGCCGCCAGGAAGGCGGACACCGGATCGATGTTTTCAACCGAAGTGTCTTCCTGATCCGACCCTAGGGGAATCAGGACGAGCACCAAGGTGAGCCAAAAGGCCGTCCTCAAGAGAAAGAACATGTCGCTACCCAATAGTCTGTTCAGTCTTGCGTGCCTTTGTGCCGTTGGCACGCTTGTTATGAAGGCACACTAGCAGTGACATGAGAATCCTCGGTTGAATGGGAAAAGCGAATTTTCATAAAATAAATCAGGTATTTAAGTCGTATTTTCTGAAATATTGATTCAAATTTTAGCCAATGGTGGTCAACTTGTTGAACGCTATGAGTTTTTCGGAAAAAAACGCAATTTGGATTCATCCTTTATCGTTCCTTAAGTGCTGCAACCGACAATGTCCCTACAAAAGGTGCGAGCGGATAATTCCGTGATTGTTTTGTGGTAGAGTAGAGTGCGTAACCTTCTGAAAAACATACAAAATATCTGGGGGCATTGGGTGGCCCGCGTGGATGGAATGATTCATCCCGACGCGGCTTCCGATCCTTTTCTTGCACCGTTGCATCGCTCGTTTCTGTTCAGCTGCTTCGCCAGCGGTGCCGCAGCGCTTGTGGTGCTGCCGTTGCATCTGGCGCTCGCCGGGGCACCTCAGGCCGCAACGCTTCTGGCACTTGCCTGGATGCTGAGCCAATGGCCTCTGGCGCTGTATCTTTCCCAGTCGGGGGCGCTCTCGAGGGCTGCAGGTTTTTCCGCTTCCCTGTTCGCTCTGTTTGTAGCTGGTGTCTGTACGGTTACCGGCGGTGCGCACTCCTTCGCACTGGCCTGGCTGCTGGTGCCGCCCGTGGAAGCTGCGCTTGCAGCGAGCCGGCGGACGGCGCTTGCCGTGACCGGGCTCTGCGGCGTTCTGGTTCTTGGTCTGACCTTTCTTCCCGTGCCTGTGTCCGCCGCATCCGGTCTGCCCGGGCTGGCGACGCCACTGGCGGTGTTGGCGGCTGTGCTCTACGTCGGGATGCTGTCGCTCCGCATTGCCCTCGACCGTTCGCTTGCGCAGAAGGTTGTTCGCGCGACGGAGGAAAAACGTCTCCAGATCAGCCAGAGCGTTTCCGACATCTATTGTGAACTCGGCCCGAACGGCGCGCTCAAGGTCATTGGTGGTCCGCTGAAGGAAGTGCTGGGCCATCTTCCGGCAGAAAGTGACGAGGACTGGCTGTTTCCGCGCCTTCACGTCGCAGACCGTCCGCTTTACCTGACCTGTCTTTCAGAAGCCCGGTTGAACAGCGTTGCCAGAACCTTCGAGGCGCGGGTGAGGATCGGCGCAAGCCGCCCAGGGGAAGCCGGGCAGGCCGACTACAGGCGGATGGAGGTGCATTTGCGCCCGGGCCGTCATAGCGGGGCGAAACCTGCAAATGCGGAAGACCTTTTGCTAACGCTCCGACCCGTTGAAATCATCGAACCGCTTGCAGCGGCTGGCGGTGAACTGTCGGCGCAGGGAAGTGCCCGTGCGGACCGTATCTCGCGCGACATGCTGGAAACTGCGGGTGTCGAAGCTTCGCAAGCTCTTGCCGACATTCTGGCGCACTCCGAACGACTGGATCGCCTTGGCCGGGAAACCGCCGATCCCGTGCTGAAGAAAGCCGTGGAAGCCTTGCGCCAAAGTGGGGAACGAGGTCTCGCCTCGTTGACGACGGCACTGGATCTGGTTCCTGCGGAAAACTCTGTCAATGAACCGGACATTGCCGGTGTGGATGTGGAGACATGCCTCAATCAATGCATGGACATGGTGGCGACAGCAGCATTGCGGCGTGGCGTATCCGTGCAGATGGCCAGCGATGTGGCGTGTCCTCCGGTGGCTGCCGACAGAAAACTGTTGCGGCAAGCGCTGTGTTTCCTTTTGGCAGACATGGTTGAAACCTCCGAGGCCGGCGCTGTGTTAAGTGTTGGTGTTCAGCTGGATGCGGGAAGCGCCGACTATGTGTTCTCGGTCAAGAACCGGCAATCGAGCCTGTGCTGGAGCACTGAAGCCTCAACGACCGTGCTCGGTCTCTCCAGGGCCCTTCTGGAACGCATGAACGGCAGCCTTACGGTTCAAACCGTTCTTGGGCAGGGTGAAAGCGTGATTGTCACCTTGCCGCTCAAGATGCAGGCGCAGCAAGACGTCGCTCAATCCACAAAGGGAACCGGGGCCGAGCGGATGGCGAGGTCGGCATAGGCAGCGGAATGGCAAGAGCAAAAAAAACGACGAAGCAGGCCAAGGCGCAGCAGGTGAAACCGTCTGAGTCCCTGATGTCCAAGGCCGGGCATATGGCGCTCGACAATCCTGTCGCGGCGGGCGGTACCGTGGTCATGGGTTTGACGGCGTGTCTGATCGTGGCAAATGCTGTCGGTCTTCAGCCAGGCCGGCACCCGGCGCCCCTGTTCACGACGCGAGATCGGCCGGATACCATGCAGTTGCCGGAACCGGATGGTAGAAGTCCGGGGCTTCAGGTGCAGGAAATCTCCACTTTGGTGCTCGATCTGCAGATCGCCCTGCGTAAGATCGGCCTGTACGAAGGGCCTTTGGACGGCCTGAACGGCCCGGCGACCGAGCGGGCCATCCGGGGATTCGAGCGTCACGCTGGGCAGATCGAGACGGGCGAGGCGACAGAAGCCCTGCTTGCCCTTGTGCTGATGCAGGGGGAAAGCCCCATGGCCAACGTTCAAGGTCCCGTGCCGCGTCCCAAACCCGGTTTCTCCGGGACGCCGAGCCAGGCTGGTGCGCAATCTCTTGACGAGGAAGCCGAGGCCGGAATTGATGTGGACCCGAAGCTGAAGAAGCTCCAGCAGGCATTGTCTGAACTTGGCTACGGCCCGCTGAAAGCGGACGGTGTCATGGGCGCCAATACGACCGCTGCCATCAGGCGTTTTGAATTTGACAGGGGGCTGCCGATGACGGGCGAACCCGGTCCCAAGGTGATCGAGCGACTGGAGATGGTCAGCGGCCGGTCGCTGTCCGGTTAGCCATGGGCAGCCCGTTGCCGTCCGCCGGTATCTGTCGTAGACCAGCGACATATTACTTTGAGCTTTATGCGGCCACACCCTAGAAGGTCGGCGTTAGCGGCAAGGGCGGGCTGAATGCGAGTCACATCTGATTTTTTTGTTAGCGCATTGGTTCGGCGCGTGTTTGGGGAAGGCGGTTTTGCCGCTGTCTCCAGGCGGGGTGCTCCGGAGGCCGGAGCCGTTTTTATCTGTGTCGATCGCCTGGACGGAAATTTCGACTTCTACGGTCCGGCTCCCCAAGCCATGTTCAGCAGCTTGCCTGATGGGCGCCTTTTCGAACAGATTTTCGAGCAGGTGGACAAGGACGTGATCGACACGCGGCTAGCGAGCGAGGCGCGGATGGACCCGGACTATTGGCTGGTGGATATCGAGGCGCGCGATGGTCAGATAGACCTGCCGCTGGCACAGGATAAGCCGGAACCCGGCGCAGACTTTTTCCGCTTTTGAAGCAGGTCTACATCCGGGCCTTCAGCCGGCAGCAAGATCGAGTTCGCGCGGCTTTTTCAGGAATGGGTCGATTTTCGGATCGTGATATCCGGTTGAGCGAGACCGGATGTCTGTCCATCCGTGGCCGTCGCATCGCGGCGCGCAGTGTCCTGATACTGTGAGCCAAGCTGTGCTGACGCCGGCTGAGCGCCCTGGTCGTGCAGGATCCACTGTCCGACCAGCACTTCCGCTGCACCCTGGCTGAGCGTGCGATAGAGGCGCAAGAGGTGGCGCAGCCTTTCCAAAGTCAGGTTTTCACCCAGCATCCTAATCAACACTGTCGTGACGGCGGCAGCCGGCATGCCGAGCGCCTTGAGTGCGACGGTCAGCCCTTCCGCCTGATCATCATGCATCAGAAGATCGCATGTGGCCTGCGGCAGTCCGAGCCCCTGGCCGAGAAGGTCTGAAAAACGGGAGCGGTGCTGCAAAAGCGCTTCGCTCATCAGGGCATCCCGCAATTTGAGCCGTGTTGTGTCCGCGCGCCTGTCGGTCGAAGATCCGGGGGCCTGAGCCTGTTTGACAAGGCTGGTCATCTCAGCCGCGGCAATCGCTTTCGATTTCAATGGAGCGGGTAAATGCAGGAACTGTCCCATGAGTCCATCCGGGTTTAGAGCATCTTGCCCTGCCAATTCTAAACCAAGAGTGGCAACGATGTCACTACGACAACTCAATTTTGCCTGGTGACCTGGTGTCAGGGTGACGTCTTCCCGGTCGAGAAGGATACGGATTACCGAGGCTCCGGCGTGTTCGCACAATTTCGTGATGACCGATTCGCGTAAGGATGGCCGGTTGGCGACGGCCTTGCGCAGGGAATCCGGCCCAGCTTCCGCGATCTTCAAAAGGAGATCCACAGAAAGCCTAGGGCTGTAACGCACTGCGGGATAGGCCGTCAGTTCGTCCTCGTCGGAGGCGAGCTGGAACAGGAGGTCATCCGGTATCTCCGGATGCGAAGCCAGAAGATTTGAAATGCGGCGTCTGTCCGGCAGGGAGGTTTTCGGCAGGAAATTGGACGCCAACTCGAGAAAAATATGTGTTTCTTCAACGTCATGACGGTGGCGACCGGCAAACAGCTCACTTGCGGCCAGAAGCACACCGCGATCATCGCCCTTGGACGACGCGGACTTGGTGGAAAAAGAGGAATTCGGCACAGGCTGACTGAAATGTTGGGTTTGGCGCATGACACCCGTCTACAAAATACAAAAGACCGGACCACCGGAGGAACTTGCTTCGTTCAAATTGCAGGAAAAGCGTTAGCATGCTGTTAACCCTGACGGCTTCTTAATGAAGAGCAGGAAGTAATGCGTCGCCCGTTTGACCGTTCCCGGTCGGTAATACACCGTCAGGGGAGATCGGAACCGAAGGAGGAGACGATGGGCAACTTGTTGGACTTTACATCAGCTCAACGCCCCACAGCACGTGTGGGCTGCCGTTCCAATCAGCGCCGAATATCGAGTTCGGAGACCTTTGGAGAAGTTATCCTCTTTCCAGGTGTCCGGATCGAGCGCCACGACCTTGATCTTGCCGCACGAATCGCGACCATCGGAAAAGCGGCCGGACCTGCTGGCTCAGACAAGGACTGACGGTCCCTGCTTCTCCAGCCGCGCAGGAGAAATTTCTTTTTAGCGGCCTGGAGAAACGCCCGATGGGCAGAGGCAAAGCGGATCATTCCGCCACCGCATCCCTTGCGGAGAGCGGTTGCAGATCAGGGCAGGGGGCCATCGCCGCGGCTGCCCTGCTGATTGCCGTCGTCCTCGGCGCCTGCACGCGTCCGACTGGAGATTTCGACCGGGCACGGCCATCTGTCATTCATGACAAGGTCATGCCCGCTGCCGGCGATGAGGCGGCGCGCCTTCGGGGAGACCCGGTTTCCAAATTCAATTACACCAATGATGAAAAGCTGCTGCGCAATCGCGGCTGGACGCTGATCCGTCCGCCCTGGACGAAGGACTGGATCGGCGGAACCATGGTTGAACTGTCACGCACACGCGTGCTGCCGGAGGTGGAGGGGCGTGTGCCGCCAGACCTCTATCTGATCTATTTGCGATCGGACAAATTTCAGTCTTCCGATGCCCGCTACGACAAGATTGCCGCCGATGCGTCCGGCGACGCGGAACTGGTCATGCCCTTTTGTGAAGTTGCCCTGCGTGTGAAGGCCGCAGATGATGAGCGCCTGCGCGTTTTGCAGAACAAGCCGGTCAAGTCCGAAGAGACCTATGACGGTGCCAAGGCCCGTGTCTGGGAAAACCGCGTAATGATCAAATGGGTTGGCCAGGCGTTGCGCTATCGGATCATCGCTTACAAGAAGGCCCTCGACGGGCTGGAAATCGAAACGCCGACGCGCGACCGCGTCTGGAAGGTCAACAACGCGATCCGGGAACTTGAAGGCCAGGTCCGCATTGCTGAAGTGGGTTGCGACCCGGAAAAGCGTTATGGGGACGACAAACCCGTTCGCAGGTCCCGGATTTATACAGGCTGGGGCACCGAACGCGCTCCGGTGGTAAAATAGCGCCTGAGCGAATTTGCTGTCTGAAATCAGGCCGTCTTTCAGAGGTATAATCCGCACCCGTCAAATATACCTATGTAAGAGGCCCGTCCCGTCGTGGCATTCATGTGTGGTTTTCCACAGCCCGTATGCGCGGACACCAAAAAGGTTACGCGACTTCTTTGGAATTTCTTGGGGCTCTGTTTCTCTGGAAGAAAGCGGCTAGTTCTTGTTTGGTGGGGTGAGCGTTTTCGTTAAATCAATACGATTGCGGTTCTGGTGGTCTTTTTAACAATCCACTGAGCGGACGAACTTGTTTTACTTCCTTGGCTGGATTTTTTGTACGATTGACCTGCCTTTAGGGTATGCGCGTATAAGTTTTATCTATTGCAATGCAAAAAAATGTGATCTCCATAAAAAGATGCGTTACCTCAGTTATTTAGCCTAAATTTGGACGTTTTTCCGACTAAGGAATGTCCTTTCGGAGGTTTTGAGACTTGCCGTCGCTCATGCGTCGAACTAAACCGTTCAGTTTACAGCGTGATCAGTCCCCTCGAATCTGAAGGTTGTCGAATGAGCCCGAACATCACGCTTCTCGTCAAAGAAGCGCTCTCCCATCAACATGCTGGTCGCATCGGAATTGCACTTGGCATGTTCGAGGAGGTTTTGAAGCTCGATCCAAAGAACCCGCAGGCAAATTTTTCACTTGGCATCGCAGCCTATCAGAACGGTGATATCGGCGCGGCCATTGAGATGCTTCGCAAGGCCGAGCGCAAAGCCGGAAAGCACCCGCAGGTCCATCAATTGCTCGGTCTGGCGCTCATGAACGCCGGTGACCTGGCTGGCGCGATGAAATCGTTGAAAAAGGCCGTTGCGCTTGCGCCAAAGGTGGCAGATTTTCACGCTCATCTTGGGGATCTTTATACGCTCAAGCGCCAACCTCTGCTCGCGCGCCAGAGTTTTCAGCGTGCATTGGCGATCGATCCGGAAAATGGCTATGCGATCTTGGGCATGGGGAAGCTGGATGTCACCGTCGGCCATGTCGATGAGGCGATTGGCTGGTTCGAAAAGGCCATAGCATTGGGCAAGGAGCTTCCTGCGGCGCTTCAAAACCTGACGATGGCACGTACCTACACGCAGGTGCCGGCCGAGTTGGGCAGGATTGAGGACTTGCTGAAATCGGCAAGCACGTTGCCCGAGCCGGAACTGGCGCAGCTGCACTGGGCTGCCGGCAAGATCCATTACGACCTGGGCGATACGCCAACCGCCGCGCAGCACTATCGCTCCGCGCGCCGGCTACGCTACCAATCCTTCGATCAGTCGGCTCACGAAGAACGCATCGCCTTCATGAAGGAGGTGTTTGACGAAACGTTTTTCGCGGAACGCACGGAACTTGGCGACAGCTCGGAAAAACCGGTCTTCATTTTCGGCATGCCCCGCTCGGGAACAACTCTGGCCGAGCAGATCGTCAGCCGGCATTCGCGGATCGCCAGTGGAGCAGAAATTCCCTTTTTCCGCCTGCTGCAGCAGGATCTCGGCCTGCAGAGGGCACCGAGCGCTGCGCTGGAAAGCCGGTTGAAGAGCCTCGGACCGCGTGAGTTCAAGCAATTTGCCCGGAACTATCTGGCTGAACTGAATGCAATCGACCGGCGGGCCGAGCGCGTCACCGACAAGATGCCGCATAACTTCGAAATGCTCTGGTTGATGAGCCTTCTGTTTCCGAAGGCCGCTTTCATCCATTGCGTTCGCTGCCCTGCGGACACCTGCGTTTCACTGCTGTCGCATTCGCTTTCGCCCGCGCACAACTACGCCATGACGCAGGAGACTCTGGGCAGGTATTTTCTTACCTACGACAGCCTGATGAAGCATTGGGAAAAGGTGCTTCCGGTCCGTATCCACACTCTTTCCTACGAACATCTGGTTGAGAACCAGGAGCAGGAAAGCAAAGCCCTTCTGGCATGTACAGGCATGGACTGGGAGGAGCAGTGTCTGGAGTTTTATAACGGCGACAGCCCCGTTACGACCTTCTCCAATCTGCAGGTCCGCAAACCGATGTTCCGATCTTCGATCGGGCGCTGGAAGCGTCACAAGGATGTTTTGGCTGACCTGTTCAATGCGCTTGGTCCGTTGTCTCCGCTCGAAGAAGGGCAGAAGACGCCTGGCGAAGACGCCTACGGTCAGCAGAAGTCGCTTTCGGCCGGGGCGCCGGATAATGATGTCTCGGACTTGCGAGAGGCGGGTTCACCAGCTTCGTGAACCCATGCCCTGCCATTCTTCTTGCCGGCGTTCGATGCGTGCAGATCGTCGTGCCTAAGTAGGCGGCGGGGGCGCTTAGCGAATGGAGCCGCAGCTTGCGGCCTTAAGCGCACGGTCGATGCTGTCTGCCCGGTTCGGGTGCGGCACATAGGCCCGTAGCAGCGCGAACCCGCTCAACGGTTCTTCCGTTTCAATGACGATGAGATCTTCCAGGTTTTCCGGCGGGTTTTCCCGCAGGATCGACAATTGTTCGGTGGTCAGCACCAGCATCGACAGACGCTCTGCGCCCGCCGTGCGGTTGTTGAGACTGTAGACGGCTTCTCCTGCGGCGTTGAACAGGCCGATTGACCAGAACGGCGCCGGAATGCTGGCGTCAAAGAGAACCGGCCCGTCGGCAAGCTGAAACCGGCACGCGGCGTGCTTCATGGCCGGGTCGAGATCGGGCAGAGCCTCCTCACCGGGACGGACATCGGGAAGCAGGTTGAATTGCCTGTCGGGGCCGTATGTTTCGATATTGTCATAAGCGCTGTGCAGAACGTTGTGCGGAATACTCAGTACCACCAGGATATGAATGATGGCTGCCAGACACAGCGTGGCCAGCAATCCGACAGACAGGGAAAAGCGGGAGGACAGGGTCACGGGCAGCCCAACCTCTCGATTGTGGGCATGCTGACACCATCAAGGGCGGCGCCGGTGGTGACTGGTGCGTCATAGACCCTCAAGACGAAGCGCAGACCGTCGGCAGCCCTGGCTTCACTTGCCAGCGGCAACCAGTTGCCGGAGTGGGGGCGGGTGGCGGCGGTGATGTCGAAGGTGCCGTCCGCATTTCGTAGCAAGGCGTCGCTTGCAAGGTTCACCCGGCCGGACATTGTCTTGACCAGGTGGCCGTGGCCATCAACCGCAGTCAGGGTCCAGAGCCGGGCTGACGGGGTCTGGCCCGCGATGCTGTAGACACAAGTCGGATCAAGCTCATGGCCGTTGCTGTCCTCGCGCGCGACCAGTGCCAGACCTTCGCCAGACGCCAGAGGAATGACAGCCCCCCTGGTATAGATCGCTACCGAATAGGGATCGGCCTCGGAGGTTCCGGCTTTCGGATAGGCGTGCCAGGGCCCAAGGGTGACAGCATTGAGCGGTTGTTCCCGCTCGATGATCAGATAGGCAGAGCTGATGCCCAGAAGTGAGGCCAGAACGACGACAAGAGTCACCGTGGCAATTGTGCGGAAGGGGTTGCCCCGATGCGAGCGGATGGCACGCGGAAGCTTCTCGTCATACCAGTCTGCCTCGCCGTGAGCGGGCCGGAAACCTGTATCGCTCATTGCACCGCCGCGACATCGGTGTTGGCGGACCCCGGAGCCGGCGCTGCTTCGGCGCTCTTGCGCTCAAGCAGCAGGCGCAAGTCCTGACCTATCTGCAAGAGCAGGTCCTGCGTGCGCCGTTTCAGCACCCGGGGCTGGGCGGAGTCGCCAGTGTCTGTTGCCAGTTTGGCCGGGGTCGAGCGGGACAGGCGGGGCAGGCTTTCCGGTTCGACGCCGGGCATGCGCGCCAACTCAATGCCGTTGTGGGCAAAGGCATTGTATTTCTGCCAGGCCATGGCAGGCAGACTGCCGCCCGTAACCCGGCGGGTCGAGGTGAAATCGTCATTGCCGAACCAGACGGCCGTGGCAAAGTTGCCGGTGTAGCCGACAAACCAGGCATCGCGATAAGCGTTGGTCGTGCCGGTCTTTCCGGCAGCAACCACTCCGTCGATCTGCGCCCGGCGGGCCGTGCCAGCCTCAACCACATTGACCAGAATTCCGTTCATCTCTTCCACCTTGTCCTCCGGCAGGACGCGTTCTGCAGGCGGTTCATCGCGTTCGCGACGGTAGAGGACCTCGCCGGCACTGTTCTTGATTTCAAGAACCGCGTAGGCCGGTGCCTTCATGCCGCCGTTTGCAAAGACGGAATAAGCAGAGGCCATGTCGATGACGGAGACTTCGGATGAGCCGATGGGCAGTGAGACGGAGTTTTCCAACTCGTGGGTCAGGCCCATGCGATAGGCGGTGTCGATGATCTTCTGACGGCCGAAATCCAGCGACAGGATCACAGGAATGGTATTGATGGACTTGGTAAGCGCGGTTTTCAGCGTAACGGCGCCTCGGTAGCTTCTCGAATAGTTCTTCGGCGACCAGTTGCCGATCCAGACTGGCCGGTCGGTGACAACGCTGTCTGCCGAGTAGCCGTTCATGAAGGCCGTCATGTAGACGAAGGGCTTGAAGGAGGATCCCGGCTGCCGCAGTGCGTTGACCGCACGGTTGAACTGGCTTTCGCCGTAGGAACTGCCACCGACCATGGCAACCACGGCTCCGTCGGGGATCATTGAAACCAGCGCCGCCGAGCTAACGTCACGTAGTTTGCCGTTTTCCCGAAGCACGGTCTCGACCGCCAGATCCGCCTGACGCTGCAGTGCTGGGTCCAATGTGGTGCGCACTGTAACGATGCGGTCGCGGGCGAGGGCCGGATAACGCCGCGCGAGTTTCTTTACCTCGTCCAGTGCCCAGTCGAGAAAATATTCCGGCAGCTGTTCCTGAGACCTGTCGACGGCAAGCGCCGGATTGCGGCGCGCGCCGATGACCTGGCCTTCGGTCAGGAATTTCGCCTGCACCATGTTGGACAGAACCTCGTTGGCACGCGCACGGGCCGCCGGCAGGTTGATGTGGGGCGCGTATTTGGTCGGCGCCTTGTAGAGACCGGCGAGCATGGCGCTTTCAGCAAGCGTCAGCTCACGCACATTCTTGTTGAAATAGAATTCGGAAGCCGCCGTCACCCCGAACACGCCGCCGCCCATGTAGGCGCGGTCGAGATAGAGCTTCAGGATCTCCTGCTTGGACAGGTTCGCCTCCAGCCACAGCGCCAAGTAGGCTTCCTTGATCTTGCGGCTCAGGCTGCGCTCGTTGGTCAGGAAGAGGTTTTTGGCGAGCTGCTGCGTCAGCGTCGACCCACCCTGGACGACACCTCCGGCCCGAGCGTTTTCCACCATGGCGCGGAAGGTGCCGAAGAAGTCGATGCCGAAATGGCTGAAGAAACGGCGGTCTTCGGTGGAAAGAGTGGCCTTGATCAGCGAATCGGGAATTTCCTCAAGCGGGACGCTGTCGTTGAGCACGATGCCACGCCGGCCGATTTCCTTGCCGAAACGGTCCAGGAATGTCACCGCGAAATCATCTGTGGTCTTCCAGTCGGCATAGCGTGTTGCCTCAAAGGCGGGCTGGGCGAAGGCCAGCACAACGATGAAACCGGCAAGGCCGTAGGTCAGGCCGTCTGACGACAGTTCGGCAAGAACGCGCCAGATGCCCTTGGCCCGGAACCGCCGCAGAAAGGCGTCATAGCCTTCGAATGTCCGGCGGATGGCTGTTCCGCTCTTCCAAAGGGCTGTGTCGATAAGGGCGTCGACCGCCAGGAAAAAGCGCCGGAACCGATTGCGCTTTCTCGGCGGTTTCTGCTCCGGCAATCTGCCGGTCTCGACGTCTTCTGACTGCGGTCTGTCCGTCACGCGAACAAGGTCTCCGGATCAAAATGGGACGGCACAAGCTAGCCGTTTTTTGGGGCCGTGCAAACAGGTCACCAGGATGACCGTTTCGGTGGTCCAGTTTACCGACATTTGTTGCAAATTCAT
This sequence comes from Labrenzia sp. ATLA3, assembly GCF_057180185.1. NCBI lineage: Bacteria > Pseudomonadati > Pseudomonadota > Alphaproteobacteria > Hyphomicrobiales > Stappiaceae > Labrenzia > Labrenzia sp. ATLA3. The sequence goes on along the minus strand of NZ_JBXUKV010000004.1, from coordinate 121,351 downwards.
TGAGGAAAAACAGCCCGAATTTTCGCCCGGCTTGCCCGGGGGACTGTAGCATGATAGGCGCCGGTGGTTCTTGCCCAAGAAAGGCGTGCGCGACTTCATGATTGCCGACGACACCTCACGCGAGCTTCCGTTCTGGAAAACCCGGACGCTGGAAGACATGACGCAGCCCCAGTGGGAGTCGCTTTGCGATGGCTGCGCGCGCTGCTGCCTCAACAAGCTGGAAGACTGGGACACCGGTGAGATCGTCTGGACAGACGTTGCCTGTACGCTGCTTGACGGCACCAGTTGCCGCTGCAAAGACTATGAGAACAGGGCGTCCATCGTGCCGGACTGCATTCAGCTTACACCCGGCGAGGTACGGACGCTGACATGGCTGCCGCCAACCTGCGCATACCGGCTGGTTCGCGAAGGCAAGGACCTCTACTGGTGGCATCCTCTTGTGTCGGGAGATCCGGAAACGGTCCATCAGGCAGGCATTTCCGTTCGCGGGCGGACGATACCCGAAGATGGCATGGCTCTGGAAGACTACGAGCACCATGTGGTGTTCTGGCCAGGCGAACTGCCGGAAGACGCACAGAGTTAGCCACTTTATGTTGTGAAGACTGAGGCCTTTCCAGGGCCGCCTCAACCTGTCTCATTGCCTGAGCAGGAAAGCCTCGACATGGCGTCGGAGCCGATGCTCCAGATCTGATTTGTCGGTCAACTGATGGCTCTTGATAAGAATTGCCCCGTGGATCATGAAGGCGATCAGCCCATCGACCATTTCCTTTGGTGACCGGTCCTTTCGCAGTTCTGGCTTCAAGCCGGGCTCCTGCTGCCAGAAAGTCAGAAATTCTTCCAACTCTGCATCCAGCGCATCCAGCGTCTCGACGAATTCAGCGGCGCAATTGGGTTTGGTAACACCAATATTGTCCAGAAAAAGCCGGAGGATTGCCGGGCTGTCGGTGATGACCGCGATCAACGACATCATGCGTCGCAAGAGCAGACCGACCGGATCGGACATTTTCTCTGCTTGCGGCCCTTCGGTTGCCGTTGACGCGCGCAGGGCGTTCAGGCGGTCCAGCAGGACGTAGGACAAGAGACCGTCCATGTCGCCGAAATGCGAGAACACCGTTCCCTTGGCAACGCCTGCCTCCTGGGCAACCGCTTCTGCGGTGACCAGATCCAGCCCGTGTTTTTGACTGAGATCCCGGGCGGCGGCCAGAACCCGGGCGCGTGTTGCGATGCTTCGCTGCTGAGGTTTGCGTGTCATGATTTTCCGTTAAATTGACCGTGGTCAAAAAATATCTTGACGGATGCTTCGCTGAATGTCAAAAAATGACCATGGTCAATTTTGGCGTTCAGCGCCTGCAAATTCACAAGGTGAGACATGACACGGATACTGGTTTTGGAAGGACATCCCGCAAAGGACACCTTTTCGGGCGCTCTTGCGGCGGAATATGCCGATAACGCGAGCGCGGCCGGCAATGAGGTGCGCGTACGGCATCTGGCGGATCTTAACTTCGATGCGGATTTCGGAGTTTCTTCCTTCAAGGATGCAAAGCCGCTGGAACCTGACCTGGAAGCACTGTGGCAGGACATTTTGTGGTGTGAGCATTTCGTGCTGACGCATCCGCTGTGGTGGGGCGGGATGCCGGGCAAGCTGAAAGGCCTGTTTGACCGCATCCTGCTGCCGGGCATGTCCTTTCAATACGTGAAAGGCAAACCGATACCCGAACAGCTTTTGAAGGGGCGAACCGCGCAGGTTCTGGTGACTTCCGATACGCCAGGTTGGTACTTCACCTGGATCTATGGCGCAGGCATCAGAAAACAGACGGAGAAACAGATCCTCGGTTTCTGCGGTCTCAAGCCCAAGGGCTATCACATGTTCTCACCGATCCGTGGAACGGGTGACGAGGCGAAACGCAAGATGCTGGACCGGGCCGCAGCACTGGGACGCAAGGCTGCGTGACGTTGGTCCCATCCGTTGTTGCAAATCGGAAGCCATTGAACGTCTGCATCTTGATTGCGCCGAGTTCCGGCTTCCGATTGCAGCCTGTGCCGCAAAAAATGTGCGCCCAGGCTGCTTTTCGTTGAAAGTGATGAAATCGGTCTGACCAGGCGCCAATCAGCGGCTTCATGCGGCAGCTGTCATTTTTTGAACGTCAGCGACACCGTTCCCACGGTGATCCCCGCCTTCATCACCTTTGCCGTATTTTCGACTGTGTTGCGGTCCACCTGTTTCAACGTATCATCGAAGCGAAGCAGCAAGGGGCCGTTTTCCGTCTCGAGGCTCGCTACGTAGGAAAAACGAAGGGCGCCATTGTCGTCGGTTCGCACATTGGTCAAGCCAAGCACATCGGCTCTCTGGCCTATGTAGCGGTCTTCGGCGACTTTCTGGAAGAACCAGGTCTTCGTGTCCCGCTCACCGTCGTCATAGATGAAGTCTTCGCGAAGTCTGAGCGTAAATGTGCGCTTGTTCCAGGTTCCCGTAAGCTTGACGGTGAAGGGACGATAGACACCGGCGATCTTGCTTTCAAAGACGCCCTTGCCGATGGTTTTTCCGCGAAAGAACTCTTCCAGCACCAGGGATTTGGCCTGTGCCGGGATAGAGGTTGCGGCAGCGATGGCGAACACGAACAGGAGCAGATATCGACGGGCGCGGGTCATGACGGGCAGAGCCTCCTTCAGGAAAATCTGCCCAACTTACGCAAACCGGTGCTCTTCGGATCTTGTAGCTAGCTTGCGAAGCGTTTTTTAAAGGTTGGAACAGGATCGCCGGGGGCCGGTGAGGCGTTATAGACGCCGCGCGCGATGGCACGGGCCAGGCACGAGGCGGCTGCGGCTCCAAGCTGAACCATGTCCTCCAGGCCGTTTTCCATCCGGCGCTGACCGGTGGACAGCGCAAAGACAAGATCGCCATCCAGCGGCGTATGCGCCGGCCACAGGGCGCGGGCAAGACCGTCATGCGCCATAACTGCAAGCCGCTTCGCTTCGCCCTTCGTCAAAATGGCATCGGTCGCCACTGCGGCTATCGTGGTGTTGGCACCGGCCTTGAGGCCGTCCAGTTTGGTACGGACGGAAATCGCGTCCTGCGGCAGCGGGTGGGCCATGCCCAGGCCACCGAACTCGTCGCCGATTTCAAACGGTGCTGCCCAGAAGTGGGCATTGTCGCCGACAGTTGCCCGCCCAAGTGCGTTCACACCGACAATGGCTCCCACCGTGACGCCATTGTCCAGCACATGGGAGGCCGAGCCGAGGCCGCCTTTCAGATTGGCAGTGGTGGCGCCGGTTCCTGCCCCGACGGAGCCCAGGGAAAAGTCGTGGCCGATGGCGTCGAGAGCCGAGCGGCCCAGGTCCCTATAGGGGGCCGCCTGGCCCCAGCTTTTGTCACCGCCGTTCAGAAGATCGAACAATATGGCGGTGGGAACAATCGGCACGCGGACGGGGCCGACCTGAAAGCCGTAGCCGAGTTCGGCAAGGCGGCCCTGGACACCCGCGCCTGCATCCAGGCCAAAGGCGGACCCGCCGGCCAGGACGATGGCATCAATCTTCTCAACAGTCTGTTCAGGCTCCAGCAGCGCGATTTCGCGGGTGCCCGGTGCACCACCGTGAATGGCAACGGACGCGACCGCCGGTTCGTCAGGAACGAGCACGGTTGCCCCGGATTTCAGCTCAAGATCGGTGGCATTGCCGACCTTGAGGCCCGGAACATCGGTGATCAGATTGCGTAAACCGGGCATGAACTGACGGTCCTTGGTTGAAGGTTGGCGTTTGGGAGTTTGAGGGGCTGGGCGTCAGGTGTCGAGGCTTTTGTAGCCTCGGCGAACGTAAAGAAGAGATTTGCCCGGATCGGTCATTCGCAGGTCGATCACGGTGCCGACAATGATCGAATGCGTACCCATTTCCGTAACAGAATATACCTCACAATCGACGCTGAGGCGGGCGCTGTCGAGGGCCGGGCATCCGGTCGCCAGAGTTGTCCACGCCGCCTTTTCGAACCGCTGGGGCATCTCCAGCTTGTCGCGTCCGGCAAAGGCGTCGGATATTGCCTCATGATCATCGCTGAGCGTGTTGAGGCAGAATCTGCGGTTTTCAAGAACAGCGGCGTGGATGCGTGTTTTTTTGTTCAGGCAAACCAGGATACTGGCCGGTTCGTCGCTGACCGAACATGCCGCAGAAACGGTTGCACCGATGCGGCCGCCCGGGCCATCGGTGGTTACCACATGAACGGCCGTTGCAATTCGGCTCATGGCCTCCCGGAAAATCTCGGTCTCCAGCGGAAGCCTGTCCGGATCATCGGGGCCTGAAGAAGTTGGCGACATCAAGTCGGTTCCTGAGTGGCTCAGCGGGGAATCATTCGTCTTTCGGACGCGGACCGGAGTTTAGGCGGCCATGGATAGGATGCCTAGACCATGCCGCCTTCAACGGGGGACAGACTGGGTATCAGATGCCGCAACTTTGGGACCTCGCAACTTCGATGAAAGACCATTTGCGCAGCAGCGATAGCAGATCTTCGGATCGAACATTCTCCGTCTGATATGGGGCAGGGGGGCAGCATTTGCCACCTGCGCTGCAAGTGCGCATTGAGCTGCAGGGCCCGCCGCGCTAGGGGTAGAGAGCAATCATCGAAGTTTGGGGACATGAATGACCTTTCAGCAGCTTCTGGCCAGCTTTGGCCTTCTTGCTTTTGGCGTTGTCGTCGCGACACCTGCTGCTGCCGACATCCGGATCGCGGTTGCCGGACCGATGAAAGGACAGTTCGCAGCTTTCGGCGAAGAGATGCGCATCGGTGCGGAAAGGGCGGTTGCCGACCTGAATGCGGCCGGCGGCGTGAACGGCAAGACGGTGGTGCTGGAAGTCGCCGATGATGGTTGCGACGCGGATCAGGCGGCCGCTGTCGCCAACCAGCTTATCGGCAAAGGCGTCGTCTTCGTTGCAGGTCATCTTTGCTTCAACAGTTCGATTGCAGCCAGCGAAGTCTATGCCGGTGGGGGCATTGTCCAGATCTCACCGGCAACAACGCTGCCGAAGTTCACCGACGAACGGCCAGGTGAGGGGACTTTTCGTCTGGCCCCCAGAGACGACCGGCAAGCGGACGTGGCAGCCAGATTTCTCGTCAACGAGTTCGGCGACCGGCGGATTGCCCTGCTGCACGACAAGACAGCTTACGGCATTGGACTTACCGATGCGGTGAAGGCTGCCCTCAACGAGCTTGGTACCAGTGAAAGCATGTCACTCGGATTTGACGCTGGCGGTGATGACTTCCGTACCCTGGTGTCGCAGCTCAAGCTTCAGGCTGTCGATGTTGTCTATCTGGGTGGGTACCATCCGGAAGCGGGGCTTATCAAACTGGAGATGGCACGCCAGGGGCTGGATGCGGTTCTGATGGCCGGAGATGCGCTGATGACGGACGATTATTGGTCCGTGACTGGCAACGCGGGCAACGGAACCTTGCTGACCTATCCGGAGATCCCCCGTGACCGACCGCAAGCGCAGGATCTCGTTGCGGCCTTGGAAGAAGCCGGACTTTCTGCCGACCGTTTCACCCTGACGACATATGCCGCAATTCAAGCCTGGGCTCAGGCGGTGGAGGCCGCCGGGAACGCGGCCCTGCCGGACGTTGCGAGCGCCTTGAATGAGGGAACCTTCGATACGGTGATTGGAGACGTTACGTTCAATGAAAACGGCGACAGCAACTTGCCGGATTATATCGTCTACCAGTGGCAGGGCGGGATGCCGCAAGCGCGGTGAGCTTTGCACAAACTGGAAGAGCACGCGGCCCGCTCAGGGCGCGTGCTTCTCCAGACTCAAATCAAACGACCGCGCTCAGGTGCGTGATCCGGTACCGCTGATCTTGAGGTTGACCTTGTCGGCGTAGATCGGCAGTCCGGCTTCCATGCCGTAAAGGCTTCGGAAAAAGCCACCCGACACCTCAAAACCGACCTGACCGTTGGCCTTGCCGTCGGTAATCGTCACGGAAAGCTTGGTGCGTTTCTGCTGTCCACGAAGGTTCAACACACCTTCCACGTCTGCGGTGTTCTGACCGGTTATCTGCACCCGGGTGCTCTGGAACGTCGCAACCGGGTATTGGGCGACATCGAACATGGCCGAACTCTTCAGAAAACCAGTGACCCTGTCGTTGTTCGTCTGAACGCTTCTCAGGTCAACTTTCACGACGACGCGGCTCTTTTCCGGGTGGTTCTGATCAAGTGTCATTTTGCCGGAGACGGTCTTGAATTCTCCCGTAACCGCTTTGCCACCCAGCACCCGCACAGAAAAGCCGGTGGCAAGTTTTGCCGGTGAAAGCATGTAAGTGCCTGTCAGCGTCCCGGCGAAAGCTGGCAGCGGGGCTGATGCGAGCGCGAGCAGGCAGGCGAAGGTTGCCGCGGTTTTACGAAGTGGGCTCTTGAAGCCACGTGACATTGCAAAGGTTTGGGTCATTCCATAAGTCCTTGAACAAGCTGAGCGAAGTAATTGGTGCGGCAATCAATGGTCCGCAAATGTCTAGAGTTTGGGCCCTTCGGCGCCATGGGTGCAGTATGTCATTCTGCTGCGCCAGGCATGGTGACGGTCGTCACAGGCAAAACCCTGATCGCAGACCGGACGCACCGCTGCTTGAAGTCAACAGACCGGCAAACCGTATTGGCGTACGGAACTGGAGTGTCGATTAACCTTTTGGTAAGAAAATAGGCGCGTCCCGGTTCTTTCAAGGCGGGGGGCAGGGTAATCTTCGCGCAACTGCACGGAGTTTGTAATGCGTCTGGTCTCCCTGTTCCACTTTCTCATTCCCCTGGCGATGCTTTTTGCCAACGGGCTCACGTTCGGTTCCGTTAATGCCGCAGAAGTGGTGGGCTTTTCCGACGCACGATTTCAGGCAGGCACCATCGTCATCAGGAACTCCGAAAAACGGCTTTATCTGGTTCTCGGTGGCAACCGGGCAATCCGGTACAAGGTGGCTGTCGGCAAACGGCAGAAGTCCTGGACCGGACAAGCTTTCATCACGGCGAAATACGTAAGGCCCGACTGGGCTCCGTCAGAGGAAGTCCGGCGTGATTTTCCGCATCTGCCTACGGTCATACGCGGTGGGGCACCCAATAACCCCATGGGCGTTGCCGCCATGACCCTCTCGAATGGAAACTACGCCATTCACGGCACCAACCGCCCTGGCTCCATCGGGCGTGCCGTTTCCTATGGCTGCATACGGATGGCCAATCACGACATTCAGGATCTGTTTCAAAGGGTGACGGTCCGCACGCCGGTCGTTGCTTTGCCCTGATTCCCGTTGGCTGGTTTTGCTAGCAGCCGAAAGGCGGCAGCAGGGGCATCAATCGTCCAGGCTGCGACTGGGGCCGGATGTGCTCGAAGACCAGGCGTTTTCCGGAGGCTTCTTCCGGTCCAGATAGGTGCCCAGCAACAGAACAATCGCGAGCAGAGCACAGCTTGTGCCTGCGAAGAAGAGCTCGAACGGTGCCTTTTCGGAAGGCGAGATATGGAATTTGTGCAGCACGACCGTGCCGACGATCATGGGTAGCAGGTAGAGCGCAAGCGCAGTGAACTGAAGGTGGAAGTTGGATCTGCCAGGCTGCATCACGCTTTTGAACGGCGGCTGATTGCGCATCCGGACCATGAGGTCCAGCGATACCAGACACATGCCGATCTGGGTAATCATCGACAGTTCTTCGCCCCACAGGAAGAACGCATAGACGGTTTCGGCAAAGCCAAGGGACAATACTGCGAGGCAGACGGACACGAGAAGCAGTCTGACGACTGTATGGCGTTCCTGGGAGAGTTCGAAACCGAAGCAGCAGACAAGGAAGAGTGCGGTTTCAACGGACAGACGGCCGTACATGCCGATCGCTTCCAGAGACTCGGTGAGCCAACCGTGCGCGTAAACCGAAATTTGATCCGGAAACAAGGCTTCGACGATACGCAGGCCTGTCAACACAATCATCAGCCAGCACAGGATATTCTTGAGCCAGTGCGAGTTGTCCCACTGAGGCCGGAAGAAAATGGCTCCCGCCAGGATCAGAAATCCAAGTGCCGTGATTGGATGGGTCGACGGTGTTGGGCCGGAAAACGGGTCTCCAGCGGACAGATAGATATTGTGGCCGAGACCGAACAGCATGACGAGCACGAGCGAACAGCCTATGACCTGCTGATAGACTGTCTTGTCGAGATCCAGATAATTGTTCCTGGTCATACCGCGGTAGCAATTTCTAGGTTTGGTCGTTGTTCGGAGCCGGAAGAGTAGCCTAGTTTCGCCGGATTTTCGAGGGGGGCGAAAATTGCAAGAGTGCTTTGAGCGGTTTGCCGCTGGAATGGAGCACTCCTCAAACGGGGCGTGCGGTACAAGCGGTGTCCCCTGGCCAGCAGGGCAACTCAGGTGATCGCAATGAGCGCGAACACGGAAGACGCGGGCCGCGTGCGCTGCTGATGTCTCCCGAGCGTGTCTGGCGGCAGAGAAGGTTCCATCAAAAAATCAGAGCATATGCCGGATGATTCCGGTGATGACCTTGGGCGCGCCGCGTCGCAGGGACAGCATGACGCATTTAGTTTCCAAAATTTGAATATATGATACATCCGAGGCCTGCAAAGGGCTCTCTCGAGACCCTGCCAGCATCTAGTGCCCCAACGCGATGCTGGCGGGGTTTCCTGTCTTACAGTCGCTTTTGCTTGGCAGGACAGACCTTTTGATGGTTCCAACGCACATTGCACTGTCACGTTTTCAGCCAGCGCTTCGGGTTGGCGCTGCTGTCGCGGCCGCCTGAACCTGACAGCGCCGCGACAAGGTCTGCAACTGCGTCAAGCGAATGAACCGCTCTGAATTCATCCACATTCGGCAGCATGGCACGGATACCCTTTGCCTTGGCCTCGAAGCCTTCGAAACGGAGCAGCGGGTTGAGCCAGACGAGGCGGCGGCAGGAGCGGTGCAGGCGGTCGATTTCCCGTTCAAGGTCTTCGTCCGTATCGCGTTCCAGTCCATCGGTTATCAGAAGCACGGTCGGTTGACCGGCCAGAACGCGGCGCGACCAGTGCCGGTTGAAGTCGTGCAGAGCGGAGGCGATGCGTGTACCGCCCGACCAGTCTTCCACGCCTGACGAGCAGGCTTCCAGGGCTTCGTCAGGATCCTTCATGCGCAATTGTCTCGTGACATTCGTCAGGCGCGTGCCAAACAGGAATGTGTGAACGTCACGCCGTTCCACCGTCAGGCCGTGGAGAAAATGCAGTAACAGCCGGGAGTATTGGCTCATCGAACCGGAAATATCGCAAAGGGCAACAAGCGGTGGGCGCTTTTCCGCCGGCTTGCGGAATTTCAGATCGATGATGTCGCCCCCCGCCCGCATGGACGCGCGCAAGGTACGGCGCGGATCGACCTTGCCTCTTGCGGCAGGTTTCAGGCGGCGGAGCCTGATCTTGTCCATCGGCATTGTCATGGCCCGAAGCGCCAGCTTGGCCTCGGTGATTTCATCCGAGGTCATCTGCGCAAAGTCCTTGGACTGCAGCATTTCCTTTCCGGAAACCGTGAACTTTGCATCGACTTCGATCTGCGGAACGGTTTCCTCGGCAACCCGTTCCTGTGCGGCCTGAAACGCCTGTGAAACGCGTGTCTGCCCGGCCTTGGGTTTTTCAGGAGCTCCCCTGGGCGGGGCGACTGGAGACAGGATCGCCAGCATCTTTTCGATCAGACCGCGGCTTTGCCAGTAGATCCGGAAAGCCTCGTCGAACAGGACTTTCTGTTCGTGCTTGCGGACAAAGACAGAATGCAGTGTCCAATAGAGATCTTCCCGGCTTTCAATGCCGGACACTTCCACAGCCGCAACCGCATCAACCACGGAGGCAGGGCCCACCGGAACGCCAGCCTTGCGCAGCGTTCGAGCGAAATAGACGATGTTATCCGTGATCCGTGAGCGCAGTTCAGGCGAGGTTGGCAAAGCAGCCTCCCGGATGAACGCGATGGAACCCTTGCACGTGCGTCACCGGTTTAAACCGCCGGCATGGATTGCTGGTGGGGGGCGTCCTTGCGGATGTCGTCGATCATCTGGCGCACTTTCGAGCCGCGGACTCGTTCAATGTCGTCCTGGTATTTGAGCAGAACACCCAGCGTGTCGGATGCCATGTCCGGATCGAGCGCCATTTCGTTGAGTTCTGAAAGGGCTGTCGCCCAGTCCAGTGTTTCGGCGACACCTGGCTGCTTGAAGAGATCCTCATCGGCGCGCAGTTTCTGCACGAAGGCCACCACTTCGCTGGCAAGGCGCTGGGCGGCACCGGGAACCTTGCGGCGGACAATCTCCAACTCGCGCTCGGCATCGGGATAGTCGACCCAGTGGTAGAGGCAGCGCCGCTTCAGGGCGTCGTGGATTTCCCGCGTGCGGTTGGTCGTGATGATCACGATGGGCGGTTCGGCAGCCTTCACAGTGCCGAGTTCGGGGATGGTCACCTGGTTATCCGACAGAACTTCCAGAAGGAAGGCTTCGAAGGCTTCATCCGCCCGGTCGAGTTCATCGATCAGAAACACCGGTGCACCGGACAGGGAGGGCTCCAGCGCCTGCAGGACGGGACGCTTGATCAGGAAGCGCTCATCGAAGATCGACTTGGAAAGCTCGGAATGTTCGGTGTCGCCCGCAGCTTCCGAAACGCGGATTTCCACCATCTGCGCAGGATAGTTCCATTCGTAGACGGCGGAGGAGACATCAAGGCCTTCGTAGCATTGCAGGCGGATCAGGTCGCGGCCGAGCGTTGTCGACAGGACCTTTGCTATCTCCGTCTTGCCGACACCGGCTTCCCCTTCCAGAAACAGCGGGCGTTTCATCTTGAGGGCCAGATGCAGAACGGTGGCAAGCGACCGGTCGGCCACGTAGCCCGCCTGATCCATCAGGGCGAGAGTGTCGTCAATGGAAGCCGGCAACTGGTTCATGTTTCCTCCGGTGAACGGGTGGCTACCCCGCTTATATAGAGAGACAGGCGTCAGGAACATTGGTTCCGAGGTCGAATTTTTCTCGGCCAACGTGTTCCCCCTAATGGGTTTCTGTTTCCGAACCTTCTATAAAAGCGAAACTGATTCAAGGGAGGGAAGAAGAGTGTCGCGTTGCAAGCCGTTTTTTGGTGTGGTCATTGTCCTGTTCGCAACATCGCCGGTTCTGGCGTCCGACGGAGGTTATCCAACCGATCCGGTGAGCGTGGCAACCGGCCTGGAACTGGCGGAGATCCATTGCGCAATGTGCCACGCGGTTGGCAAGGACGATCAAAGTGCGCAGACCGGCGCGCCTGCCTTTCGTGACCTTTCCAGCCGCTATCCGCTGGAAAGTCTTGAAGAGCCTCTGGCGGAAGGTATCGTCACCGCGCATGAGGGGATGCCGGAAATTGCTTTCGAGCCGGATGACATTGATGCCTTTCTGGGGTATCTGACCTCCATCCAGACGAAATGATAGGCATTGCGGTGTGGTGAGCCTGTTGTTAGCAGGCTCATGAGAGTGCTGCTAAAGTTCTGTTTTTAAACAGCAAATATCCAAAAGTCGGGTTTGGTTAACCTGATATCCGTGACAATCTTTCTTTGCATGAAAGAAAGGATTGGCATGAACACCAGCTCTGACTTTGAAAAGCGCCTTCTCGGCTATGGACTGATGACGGCGGAAATCCTCTACCGCCTCCCGGATCATCCCAAGTTGCTGCAGAGTTTCTTGTGGCAAACGGAAGATCTGGCGCCCAAATTTCCTGAACTGACCCGGTTTCTGTCGTTCTGGGAACGGGAAATAGAAGGCCGCATTCACTCGGTGCGCGTTGCGCATCAGACCCTGATCTCGCCAGTCGATTTCCGCTACGCGGATGGAGAGATCGTGGTGCACTGAGTGAGGGAAGGGATCAGCGCGCGCTGAGACCGAGTCCTTCGCCATCACGCATGACGGCTTTTGACTGAGGGGTGAAATCGGATCCGTCCCCCTCATGCAATACGAACCCCGGCATCAACCGCAATGGGGCCTTGCTCGCGCGGATGGCGCGCAGCAGAACACGTGTTGCCGCCGCTTCCGGCCTCGGGCGCAGCGGAATAACTTCAATCGCGCCGAACCGGCCCTTGAGCACGCTCAACAGTTCCTGCAGCCCGTCTGCCCGGAAGATCACGGTCAGGCTGCCACCTTCCTTGACAATATCCGTCGCGGTTTTTGCCCAGGGCTCCAGTCCCCGGTCGTCCAGCATATGCGCGCCTGCGCGCGCCGAGTTGGGGGAGGCCCGGAAGCGGTCCGCCTCGTAGTAAGGCGGGTTCATGATGGCATGGTCGGCCATTGCGGGTGTGAGACCGGCAGCATGGCGCACGCTTCCCTTGGCCGTAATGTCGGCCTCAAGCAGGGAAAGCCGGTTGGAAAAGGCACCGTTGGCCGGGTCTTCCAGCCCGCGGCGGGCAAGGGAAAGCACGGTCTCGTCGATATCGACCAAAGTAACCTTTATTTCCGGCAAGCGCGCGGCGGCACAAAATCCTGCTGTGCCGACACCTGCGCCAAGATCAACGACATGTCCCCTGGTGCCATCGGGCAGGGCTGCTGCCAGGTAGACCGCGTCGAGCCCGGCCCGGTGACGTCCACGCTTGGGCTGATGCACATAGACCTTGCCACCGAGAAAGGCGTCATGGGTCGTTTCCTGTGAGGGGCTTTCGGGACTGTCCATTGGTGAGGTCATGTCAGGCCTGGCCATTTTCCGGGCGCAGCTCATGTTCCAGGCCAGCGTCGCGGACCAGCTTGCGTGCCACCTGGATCTGGTCTGAATCCACCAGAATGCGGCGCGGGATCATGCTCAAGGAACCTTCGAGAATGCTCATGTTGCCGTCTGCGACAAAATGCTTGATGCCTGCTTCTTCGAGAATCGATTCCAGAAAGGAAATCAGTACGGGATCGTTTGTTCTGACAAGTTCTTCCATAAGATTCCCGGCGTTAGCGGTCGATGTCCAGCGGGTGAACCAAGGGTCCTGCCCGAACGGTTTACAGCAAAACCAGCTGATTGCGACATTTCAACAGTTTGTCAATGGATTGGCGGCTTGCCCCGAACGCGTTCGCACCATATTGTCCGCACAAATATTCAGGGAGTGCCATTAGTGGCCGTTGTTGCAACTTATACAAACGATCAGCCGCGCCGTCCGAGCATTCAGTCGCTCGTTGATCTGGTGTCCGGCGGCATGGGCGAGGTCAACGAACTGATCCTGTCGAAGGCAGGGTCGAATGTTGAATTGATCCCCGAAATCGCCAAGCACCTGATCTCCTCCGGCGGCAAGAGGCTTCGGCCGATGCTGACGCTCGCCTGTGCGGACATGTTCGGCTACCAGGGCGATGGCCATGTCACACTGGCCGCCAGTGTGGAATTCATGCACACCGCCACGCTGTTGCATGACGATGTTGTCGACGAGAGCGATATGCGCCGGGGCAAGCTTGCCGCGCGCAAGCTCTGGGGCAACCAGGCCAGTGTGCTTGTGGGTGACTATCTGCTTGGCCAGGCCTTCAAGATGATGGTGGATGTCGGCTCGCTGGAAGCGCTGCGCATTCTGTCAACGGCGTCGGCAGTCATTGCGGAGGGTGAAGTCTTGCAGCTTGGCGCTGCCAAGAATATCACCACCACCGAAGCAGATTATCTGCGGGTGATCGAGGCGAAGACAGCTGCCCTGTTTGCAGCTGCAGCTGAAGTCGGTCCTGTGATTGCCGGGCAGTCGGCCGAAATGAAGCGCGCTGCGAGAACCTACGGCATGGAGCTCGGCTACGCATTCCAGCTCGTCGATGATGCGCTTGATTACGGCGGGTCCGCGGCAGACCTCGGCAAGGATGTCGGTGACGATTTCCGCGAAGGCAAGATTACCCTGCCCGTCGTGCTGGCCATTGCCCGGGGCACTGATGCCGATCGCGATTTCTGGAGACGTTGCCTGGAAGGCGAGGAAATTCAGGACGGCGATCTGGAACGGGCCATTGAGCTATTGAACAAGTACGATGCTCTGTCCGAAACGATCGAACGGGCAAAGGACTATGGCAACAAAGCCCTCGCGGCTTTGGATACGCTGCCATCGGGGCCGCACAGCGACGCGCTTGGCGATGCAGTTGCCTTCTGCATCTCCCGTGTGAGCTGACGCTTCCAAGCCTTTGTTTCCTGAAGAAATTAGAAAGCCACCATTTTTCGAATTGGCGGCTTTTTTCATGGCGTTTAACGGGTGGATCCGGGTTGTTGTCACGAAAGCGGCCCGGAGGCGATCCACCAGTCCGGATGGGCGGCGCGCAACGTGCGTTCGATCTCCATGGAAGCCTTCAGGTCACACAGACCGAAGCAGGTCGCACCGGAGCCTGACATCCTGGCGAGATCGATGCGGGTTTCGGCCTCCAGCTCGGAAAGCACCTGACCGATTTCCGGACACAGGCTCCTGGCCGCATCCTGAAGGTCATTGCGGCAGGTCTCCAGATAGGCGACCAGCGAGGCGAGCGTCTCGAACTTTTCCGGCATGAGATCCATGGGGGCGTTGTCGCGGCGCTCCATGGCCTTGAAGACGTCCGGTGTCGACACTCCGACCCGCGGGTTCACAAGGACGATACCGCACGCCGGCAGGTCAGGGCCGGGGCTGAGATCGCCGCCAATGCCGCGCATGATCTGGGGCTCCGGAAACAGGCAAACCGGAACATCCGCACCGAGTGTCAGCGCCAGGGCGTGCATTTCGTCATCGGCAAGGTAGGTTTCGGTAAAGTCTTCCAGAAGCCGCAAGGTTGTTGCAGCATCGGTGGAGCCGCCGCCGATGCCGGAGGCAACCGGGAGGCGTTTGGTCAGTGTCAGACGGACCTGGGGAACATCAATGCCGGCCTTGCCGGCAAAGCTTCGCACCGCCTTCAGGATAAGGTTGTCTTCGGCCCCGCCGGTCAGGTCCCGTGCGAACGGGCCTTCGAGGCGCAACTCGAGTTCCCCTGCGGTTTCGATCGCAAGCCTGTCGCCGATCTGAGGGAAGACCACGAGGGAATCCAGCAGGTGATAGCCGTCTGGTTGCTGGCCCGTGATATGCAGTGCCAAATTGACCTTGGCCCGGGCCAGTTCTACCCGTGAGGAAGACTTTGTGGCGAGGGCCATGGTTTTGTCCGGTTAGCCGCCGTTCTTGTCGGTTTCGGCTTTGGCGGCATCCGTGCCCGGAACCTCCTGCAGGCCGTCTGCGATCTTTTTGAGGATCTTTGGCAGTTCTTCCGCGTCCGGTCCCAGGTCCCGGGCGTGATTCCACTGGAAGCGCGCCTCGTTGCGGCGGCCAACCATCCAGTAGGCATCGCCCAGGTGATCGTTGATAACCGGATCGGCTGGACGCAGGTCGATCGCCCGCTCCAGTTCCTTCACCGCTTCTTCATACCGTCCAAGCCGGAAATAAACCCAGCCAAGGCTGTCGACGATGTAGCCGTCTGTCGGCCGCAGTTCGACTGCCTTCTGGATCATGCCAAGGGCTTCGTCCAGCTTCAGGCCCTGATCGACCAGGGAATAGCCGAGATAGTTCAGCACCAGCGGCTGATTCTCGTTGAGTTCGAGCGCCTTGCGGAAATCGGCCTCCGCCAGCTCCCATTTATCAAGTCTTTCGCGGGCAATGCCGCGGAAATAGAGCAGCAGCCAGTGCTGGCGTTCCAGTTCGGGAATGGTGTCGAGACCCTTGGAGTAGGTCACCTCAGCTTCGTCGTAGATCTCGTGCGCGCGCAGGATGTTGCCAAGCGCAATCACGGCTTCAAGATCCGACGGATCCTGTTTGATCAGCTTTTCCAGATGGCTGCGGGCTTCGTCCAGCATCTCCAGAGCGTTGTAGTTCATGCCGACCTGGATTTCGGCTTCACGCTTGAGCACGCTGTCTTCCGGCACCTTCATCAGGGCTTCGATTGCCCGATCAGGCTGGCCCATCCGCTCGAACACACTGCCGAGGGCAATGGCTGCGAATTCTGCCTTCGGATCCAGATACAGTGCGAGCTGAAGATAAGACGTGGACAGTTCTTCACCGCCGTCGCGGCCGATCACCGCACCGAGGCCATAAAGGATTTCCGCCATGCCAGCTGCCGGGTCGGTGACCATCGGCGGAATGATTTGGCCGCTGGTGATGGCTTTGCGGGTCTGGTCGAGCTTGGGGTGCCCGCGGAACTGCGCATCATATTGATCAAGCACATCAAGTGCTTCTTTCTGGCGACCGTTCGCTGCCAGAAGACGCGTATAGGCGTCGACAACGCGCAGCGCGCCCTGGTCGATGGCATAGGCGCTTTCGGCGGCTTCCAACGCTTCCTTGTTGCGACCCGCGGCAAACAGCAGATGTGCCTTGTGGGTCGACTTGAACACCTCGAACCAGTCCGGCCCTTCCAGGCCGTCGATCATGGCGACGGCTTCATCGACCTTGCCGCTTCCGTAAAGAGCCCAGGCACGGGAGATCCCGATGGAAAGCTGCGCGAGCGGGCCGTTGCGGCCGCGTTCCAGTTCTTCGTTGGCTTTTTCGTAGCGGCCGTCCAGCATTTCCTGCGCGCCGAGTGTCAGCTGGGCAAGGAAATTCTGCAGTCCGGCGCTTTCCAGTTCCTTGGAATAGACAACAGCCTGTTCAACGTCGCCGTTGGCCAGCTTCAGCAGAAAGGTGCGCTCCAGCAGCATGGTGTTGTCGGGGTCGGCCGCGAGAGTTTCTTCGTAAAATGCCGCAGCCTGTGCATAATCTTTCTGAAAGCCTGCAAGCCGTCCCGACAGATAGCTGCCGGACAGGGTGAACGGCAGATCGGACGGCGTGCCGAGGGGTTCTACCTCGGTGCTTGTTTCCGCTAGAGCCGTCGCAGGAAGAAGGGCGAGCACACTGACCAGCGCAAGCAGTTTCTGACGGAGCGGATTGCGAGCCCTGGTTGAAACGGCGCCGATCGCATTTGTAATCATTGTTCGCACTTCTATCCCTGAACTTGATGGGTTTACTGCTTATTGCCTTTGACAATGGCGTCTTTAAGGCTGACCGGCAAGGCAACCGGTATAACTTTCTGCGGGTTTAAATCCATTTGATTTTGCCCTACGTCGGAAATGCTGAGAGTTACGAGCAAACACGATCGCTTTCGTGGAAAAAAGGGCTTGAAGACGGACAGATGCCGTAGCAGGAATGTGCAGTGCAAAAAATGTCGGGCGCATGCGTTCCGATCGCTGCATTGTGATAATGCAAGTTGGCTGCGTGAGATAACCGGCAGACTGAACCAGGCGAGGAGAGTGTCAGATGACCAAGTGGGTCTACAGTTTCGGCAATGGAGCCGCAGAAGGTGCGGCGGACATGCGTAATCTTCTTGGCGGGAAGGGCGCGAACCTTGCTGAAATGAGCAGCCTGGGTCTACCGGTGCCACCCGGGTTCACCATCACCACTGAAGTCTGCACCTGGTATTATGAGCACGAAAAATCCTATCCGGATGCATTGAAGGCCCAGGTTGTCGAAGCGCTGGAAAAGGTTGGCGAGGCGACAAGCCGCAAGTTTGGCGATCCGGAGCGGCCTCTGCTGGTTTCCGTACGCTCCGGAGCACGCGTTTCCATGCCCGGCATGATGGACACCGTCCTCAACCTTGGCCTTAACGACCAGACTGTAGAGGCCATCGCGCGCGAAGCGGGCGACCGGCGTTTCGCCTACGACAGCTACCGCCGTTTCATCCAGATGTATTCCGACGTGGTTCTGGGGCTCGATCACCACGAGTTCGAAGAAATTCTGGAAGAGTACAAGGAACGCAACGAGTTGACGCTCGATACGGAAATCGATGCGGATGCCTGGCTTGGCATTATCGAGAAATTCAAGGCGCTGGTGGAAGAGGAACTGGAAAAACCGTTCCCGCAGGATCCGCAGGAGCAGCTCTGGGGCGCCATTGGCGCCGTTTTCAGTTCCTGGATGGTGCCGCGCGCCGTGACTTACCGCCGCCTGCATGATCTGCCGTCGTCCTGGGGCACGGCCGTCAACGTTCAGGCCATGGTATTCGGCAACATGGGCGAGAGCTCTGCCACCGGCGTTGCCTTCACGCGTAATCCGTCCACCGGCGAAAACGCCCTTTATGGCGAGTTCCTGGTCAACGCTCAGGGCGAGGACGTGGTTGCCGGTATCCGCACGCCGCAGGATATCACCGAGAAGGCCCGTATCGAGGCAGGGTCTTCCAGCCCGTCGCTGGAAGCCTTGATGCCGGAGGCCTTCGCCGAGTTCCAGACATACTGCGCCAAACTGGAAGCCCATTACCGGGACATGCAGGACCTGGAGTTCACCATTGAAAAGGGCAAGCTGTGGATGCTGCAGACCCGGTCGGGCAAGCGCACCGCCAAGGCAGCGCTGAAGATCGCGGTCGACATGGTGGCGGAAGGGCTGCTGGGCGAGGAAGAGGCGATTGGCCGCGTCGAACCGGCAGCGCTCGATCAGCTTCTGCACCCAACCATCGACCCGAAAGCAAAGCGCGATATCATCACGACAGGTCTGCCGGCATCGCCCGGTGCTGCATCGGGCGCCATCGTCTTTTCCTCTGATGACGCGGAAAATGCCAAGTCGGAAGGCCGGAAGGTGATCCTGGTGCGGGTTGAGACCAGCCCCGAGGATATCCACGGCATGCATGCGGCCGAAGGCATTTTGACCAGCCGCGGCGGCATGACCAGCCACGCGGCCGTTGTTGCCCGCGGCATGGGCAAGCCTTGCGTCGCCGGGGCAGGGATGCTGCGCATCGACTACCGCAACGGCGTGATCAACGCTGCGGGCCGTCAGCTGAAGGAAGGCGATATCATCACCATCGATGGTGCCACGGGCCAGGTTCTTGTTGGCGAAGTCGAGATGCTGCAGCCGACCCTTTCGGGCGATTTCGGGACGCTGATGGGCTGGGCCGACAAGGGGCGTCGCATGCGCGTGCGCACCAACGCGGAAACACCGCAGGATGCAAAGGTGGCCCGGGAATTCGGCGCCGAGGGCATTGGCCTTTGCCGTACCGAACATATGTTCTTCGAGGGCGAGCGCATCGTCGCCGTCCGTGAAATGATTCTGGCAGACACGGAAGCCGGTCGTCGCACCGCGCTTGCCAAACTGCTGCCCATGCAGCGGCAGGATTTTACCGATCTCTTCGAGATCATGCATGGCCTGCCGGTGACCATCCGTCTGCTGGATCCGCCGCTGCATGAATTCCTGCCGAAATCGGAAGAGGAACTGGCGGACGTCGCGAAAGCCATGGGCGCTGATCCGGATCTGCTGCGCGACCGCGCGCTGGCGCTGGAGGAATTCAACCCCATGCTCGGCCATCGCGGCTGCCGCCTGTTGGTATCCTATCCGGAAATTGCCGAAATGCAGGCACGGGCCATCTTCGAGGCGGCCGTCGAAGCTGCGAAGAAGACCGGCGCGCCGGTGGTCCCGGAAATCATGGTTCCGCTGGTTGGCCTCAAGGGGGAACTGGACCTCGTGCGCAAGAGCATCGAGGCCATGGCCAAGGCGGTGATGAGTGAAACCGGTGCGGAACTGACCTATCAGGTCGGCACCATGGTGGAATTGCCGCGTGCCGCGCTGAAGGCGGCGGAAATCGCCGAGTCTGCCGAGTTCTTCTCCTTCGGTACCAACGACCTGACGCAGACCACTTTCGGTATCTCGCGTGACGATGCGGCTTCGTTCCTCGGAACCTATCAGACGCGCGGTCTTCTGGAGCAGGATCCGTTCGTCTCGCTCGATCAGGAAGGCGTGGGCGAACTCATCAAGATCGGTGTCGAGCGTGGCCGGTCCACGCGTCCCGATATCAAGCTCGGCATTTGCGGCGAGCATGGCGGCGATCCGGCGTCCATCTCCTTTTGCGAAAGCGTTGGCCTGGACTATGTCTCCTGTTCACCGTTCCGCGTGCCGATTGCGCGGCTGGCGGCTGCGCAGGCTGCCTTGAAGTTCAAGTCCGGAAGCTGAATGGGCGGGGAAGGCCCGTTGAGTCGACAGGGAGTGCGGTGTGAGTGATGCCTACCCCAAGCTGGACGCCTTGCGTGCGGGTGGCAAGAGGCAGCTCTCACGTGTGCTCAGCCGGTTGGAAAGCCATTCGGAAGACGCGGAAACCGCAGCTTTTCTGGATCGGGCCGCCGGAGAGCCCACCGCGAAGGTGCTTGGCCTCACCGGTCCTCCCGGGGTGGGGAAATCCAGTCTGACGGATGCCCTCATCAAGGCCTGCCGGGCAGCGGGGCAAAGCGTGGCGGTGCTGGCCATCGACCCGTCTTCCACGGTGACCGGTGGCGCGCTTCTGGGCGACCGCACCCGGTTGAAGACCGACCCTTCCGATGATGGTGTTTTCGTGCGCTCCATGGCTGCGCGGGATCGTCTCGGCGGTCTGTCCGATCATGCGGTTGCCGCGATTGCCGTTCTCAGGTGTGTCTGCGATTGCGTGATCGTTGAAACCGTTGGTATCGGCCAGTCCGAAGGCGATCTGAAGCAGGCAGTCGACACGGTTGTGCTGTGTATTCAGCCAGGATCCGGCGACAGTCTTCAGTTCATGAAAGCTGGCATCATGGAGTTGCCGGACATCGTGGCTGTTACCAAGGCCGATATGGGAGCGCTTGCGCGCCGGGCCGCCTCTGACGTTGCCGGTGCCTTGTCGCTCAGCGACACAGGTGGCACGGGTGGATGGACGGTACCGGTGTGCGAAGTCTCCGCGCAGACCCTCAGCGGCATTGACGAACTGGTCGGGCATTGGCAGCGCCATCATGCCCATATCGCGTCAGACAATACCTTGCAGAGGCAGCGGAAGGCTCAGCATGTCGCCTGGTTCAAGGATATGGTGCGCACGGAATTTGGCCATGCGGGACTGAAGCTGGCCGCCGGTTCGGGGCAGGACTGGCTGACGTCGGCCGAGACGGCCCCCTTTGCGAGCTTTCATGGCTTTGCCGCCAAGCTCCGGCCACTGCTGGGTGTTTGATCCCAGGGAATGAAGCTCTGATTCCCCAGAAGAATTTACAGGACTGACGCATAAGCCGCTTGCCCGTCTGAACCGGCATCAGGCTTCTGCTGCGCGCGCCTGCAAGCTCAGATCAGTGCCGAAG
This sequence comes from Labrenzia sp. ATLA3, assembly GCF_057180185.1. Classification (NCBI taxonomy): domain Bacteria; kingdom Pseudomonadati; phylum Pseudomonadota; class Alphaproteobacteria; order Hyphomicrobiales; family Stappiaceae; genus Labrenzia; species Labrenzia sp. ATLA3. Next base: position 100,372 of record NZ_JBXUKV010000004.1, on the reverse strand, counting down.
CCGGGGGCGCTGATGTTGTGGAAGTCGGCCAGAAACTGCGTCAGAGCTTCGTCCGACAACGGGCGGGAGATATAGAAGCCCTGCATCCGGTGGCAATTGTGCGCCTGCAGGAACCGGATCTGTTCTTGGGTCTCGATGCCTTCCGCCACGATGGTCATGCCGAGCGCCTTGCCGAGCTGGATGATCGATACCAGGATTGCCTCGGCCTCCGCGTTTCCGTTCATGTCGGAAACGAAGTCCCGGTCGATCTTCAGCGTATCGAACGGGAACCGGCGCAGATAGCTGAGGCTGGAATAGCCTGAGCCGAAATCATCGAGAGCGACCTTCACGCCCAGGTTCTTCAGTCTTCGCAGGGCTTTCAGCACCGAATCGTTCCGGCCCGCAAAGACGCTTTCCGTCACCTCGATTTCGAGGCGCTGCGGCGGCAGGTTGTTGGCAGCCAGAATTGCCATGACCTTCTCGACAAACCGCGGGTGCTTGAACTGGTTCGGCGAAACGTTGACCGACACGGTGATGCCGGGCCATTCATGCGCCTTGGCGCAAGCCTTGTTGAGCACCCAGATGCCCAGATCGTTGATCAGGCCTGTTTCCTCGGCGACGGGAATGAACTGGGCCGGTGAAATAACGGTGCCGTCTTTCTTGGTCCAGCGTGCCAGAGCTTCCACACTGACGATCCGTTTGGCCGAGGTATCGGATTGCGGCTGATAGGCAAGGTCCAGTTCGTCGTTCTTCAGCGCCAGGCGCAATTCACGTGACAGCCGGTCCTTGGACTGGACGTGATGCTCCATGTTCGGTTCGAAGAAGGATCGGCGGCTTCGGCCGTTCTCCTTGGCATCGTAAAGCGCGATATCGGCCTTGCGCAGCAGTTCGTCCGGATCGTCGCCGTCTCGCGGGGCCACGGCCGCACCCATGGAAAGGCTCGCATGAAGTTCACGGCTGCCGATCATGATCGGGCGGCTGATTTCGTCCTGAACCTGATCGAGAATATATTCCAGCCAGACATCGTCTTCGCAGTTCTTGATGACCATCGCAAATTCATCGCCGCTGATGCGCGCAACGATCCCGGTTTCGGGAATGACGTGCTGCAGCCGCTGGGCAACGGCAGTGATCACCTTGTCACCTGCGGAATGACCGAGGGTGTCGTTGATGTCCTTGAAATGATCGAGGTCGATGTAGACTACGGCGGTATTTGTTCCGTTGGCCGCGCTTTCTTCCAGTGTGTCCGTCAGCAGCGTATGGAAACGGGCGCGGTTCGGCAGGCCGGACAGGGCATCGTGGCGAGCGGCGTGCACCGCCCTGGCTTCACTTTGCGCCAGCCGCCTGGTCATCTGGTAGGTGAAGATGGCCACTGCGAAGACCACGGTGGCAATCATGAAAGCTGCCAGCCACAGGAACGGATTGATGCGGTACATCATCTGGCTGCCAGGCTCAGAGGTTTGCCACGCGATCAGGCCGACAACCTGCCCATGCGGCGACTTCAGCTGAAAACGGCCGACACCGTCACGCTCGGTGTCGGTGGGGGCAAGTACAAAGCCGTTCAGGCGCGACATGTCGGAGATTTCTTTCAGCTTTTCACCACGCAAGGGCACCAGGCTAACCAGCACTGTCGGTGGAAACCGCACCCGTGAAATCGACTGGATCTGCGGCATGACGGCTGCCGCGCTGAACAGATAAGGTTCGTCAGCCAGGGAAACGACGCCTGTTTCCGCGATCGACCGGCGAGCATCGCTGCTTTGCGGCACAAAGCTGTAAAGGCCGGACGGTGTGCGGCGGAAGGAGATGATGTAGCGGGCACGTACCTTGGCGATTGCAGGTTTCAGCTCGTCGAGCAGCTCTGGCGTCATCCACTTGCTTGTGTGGTTCTGCGCATAGATGTACTGCACGTCAAAATCACGATTGATCAGGATCGACTTTGTAAATCCGTGGTTCTGGAACAACCAGTGCATCAGATTGTTGTAGATCCAGCCTTCGTCCAGATCGGCCTGGTTGACCCTACGATAGGCTTCGTCCCAGATCACGACTCCGTTCTGCTGCTTCACCATGTAGTTCTGGGTGAGCTGCAGCGCACCCGCAATCAGCTTGTTCTGAGATTCGACGGCAGTTTCGTCCGACAGGCGGGCAGACCAGTGCAGCAGGCCAAAGATACCGAAAACGGATATCATGACGATGACAACCATCGGAATGATGATCGCGTTTGCTATCTGGCCGCCGGAATTTTTAGTCGAATTGTTCATACACGAGCCCGGTTTCTTTGGGCCGAGTATTGTCGGTGCGGGTTAAGGAATGCCCCAAACTTCTAAGTAAATTAAGGGTAAAGTCTGGAAATATCTGATCCGGTTTTGCCTGCGGCCTGAAGGCACTCTTCAGCACAGGCGCATAATCTGGCTTCTTTCCCGAGCGGGCAATCAGATCAATTGCAGGCTGCGGAAGCTGACATTGTTTCGCAGGCCGACGATGATGTGATCATGCACCTCGATCCCGAGCGGGCCGGCGATATCGACGATTTTCTTGGTCATCTGAATGTCGGCTCTGGACGGGGTCGGGTCTCCGGACGGGTGGTTATGCACCAGGATCAGCGCCGTCGCCGAAAGCTCCAAAGCACGCCGGATGACTTCGCGCGGATAGACGGGGGTGTGATCGACAGTACCTGTCTGCTGAACTTCGTCCGCGATCAGGGCATTCTTTTTATCCAGAAACAGGACCCTGAATTGCTCGACAGGGGCAAGCCCCATGGAAACCTGGAGGTAGTCCATGACTTTCTGCCAGCTGTCCAGCACCTGACGTTTTTCCAGGCCAGCCTTGTGAAAGCGGATGACGGATGCGTGCACGGCCTGAAGGGCGTCGATGCTGATGTCTGACAGGCCCGGGATTTCCTTCAGCCTTTCCCTGGGCGCGGCAAGAGCCGCCGGAAAGGAACCGAAGCGCTGCAGCAAGGCTTTGGCAATCGGCTTGGTGTCCTGGCGGGGCAGGGCAGAAAACAAAAGAAATTCAAGAAGTTCATAGTCGGCAAGACCTTGCTCGCCGGTTTTACGGAATCGTTCCCGCAGCCGCTGGCGGTGCCCCTTGTGGTCGCCGCCGGCGGTGGCCGGTGTTTCACTGGCGGTGGTCGTCTCTTTCATGAGCTCCTGCGTCAGCCGCTATCAGATGACGGCACTTCGCCGATAATTTAGGGGCAGCCGTACCTTCAGTCGGTTTGCAGGCCAGGCTTGTGGATGCCTTTGGGCGAAGTGGTGAAGATCTGGCAGCCTTCGGGAGTGATACCGATGGAATGTTCGAACTGGGCCGACAGGGACCTGTCGCGCGTCACGGCGGTCCAGCCATCACTGAGAACCTTCACGTGCGGACGGCCCAGATTGACCATCGGTTCGATTGTGAAAATCATGCCAGGCTTCAGTTCCACACCTTCACCGGGGCGGCCATAGTGCAGGATGTTCGGGGTGTCGTGAAACAGCAGACCAACGCCATGACCGCAGAAATCGCGCACCACGGAGCAGCGTTCCGCCTCAACGAATGTCTGGATGGCTGCGCCGATATCACCCGTGGTGTTGCCCGGCTTGGCCGCCTCGATGCCACGCATCAGCGATTCATAGGTCACATCAATCAGGCGTTCGGCGGCACGCTTCAATTGGCCGACCGGGTACATGCGGCTGGAATCGCCGTGCCACCCGTCCAGAATGAAGGTAACGTCAATGTTGACGATGTCGCCTTCGCGCAGGCCCTTTTCGTTGGGAATGCCGTGACAGACGACGTGGTTGATCGACGTGCAGGAGGACTTGGTGTAGCCGCGATAGTTCAGCGTTGCCGGAATGGCGTTGTGATCCATGCCGTACTGATAGACGAAGTCATCGATTTCCTGGGTCGTTGTGCCCGGTTTGACGAGATCGGTGAGCTCATCAAGACAGGCTGCTGTCAACTGACCGGCACGCATCATGCCTTCGAAATCCTCTGGACCGTACAACCGTATCTGGCCCGTATTTTTCAAAGGTGCTTCCGAAGCGTCGATATAGCTGACCATGGGGATTACCGTGTCTCACAATTTTCCGGTGCATTGTAAGCCATGAAGGCTGGGTTCGGCACCAATTATCCGTTGTTTGTTCACATACCGCTCCGAGCGCTCAATTTCCAGCTTCTGTTCCGGCAAAATCAGCCTGACGTGGAAACTTCCTGCTAACGCGGTGAAAAGCCGCGGTGCCTTCTTGCGCTTTTCCGGCAGGAGAGCTAGGGGAAGAGAAAAGCGGGCGTGGTGGAATTGGTAGACACAAGGGACTTAAAATCCCTCGGCCCTAGGCTGTACGGGTTCGAGTCCCGTCGCCCGCACCATAGTTTGTTGCGCGACCGGTCTCCGGTCTGCTTAAGCGCCGACCTGGTTCTGGGTTTCCCTTCTCGCCTGTCACGTCTTTCCGCATGCTCTTGTCTTTCCAGTCGGTTGAAGGCAGGTTGCAAATTCGGCTCCGTACTGCCTTCTCTTTGCCTGTAAACCGCAGATTTTTCCGGATTGTCACGGATCCGTTGAACGACTGTCACAATTTCTGCTCGAAAGAACGCTAGATCATCGGGCGTTCAACCGGAAGCGCGTTTGCTTCCGGCTCAGTTCGCTCCCGGTCACACGGAGCCACATCTTTTTCGGTCCACTTCCGGGCCATTCTTGAATTCGTTCATTCTGCTCGCCGGAGGGAGTTTCCATGACGTATGCCGACAATCGCGTGCCTTCCGGCAGCGCCCTGACAGTTTTGAAAAACGCCTGGCTCGTGCTCGCGGACGAGGTCGTCAGTGGGCACGTTGCCTTTTCCGACACCGGGATTGTCTCGGTTGATCAGGGCAACGCGCCGCAAGCCGGGGATGATCTTCAGGGCGATTATCTGCTGCCGGGACTGGTCGACATTCACACCGACCATTTCGAAAAACATGTCTTCCCGCGTGCTCATGTGCGTTGGGAACCATCACGGGCTGCGATGGCACATGATGCGCAGATCATCGGCAGCGGCATCACCACCGTTTTCGACAGCCTGTGCGTTGGCGCGACGATCAAGAACCCCGAACGCCGGGAAATCCTTGCGCCGATGATCGATGCGCTGGAAACGCTCCAGGCGGCTGGCATGTTGAAGTCCGAGCACCTGGTGCACCTTCGCTGTGAGATCACGGATGGCGAAACGACGCGCCTGACGGAAGAAAACATCGGCAAGGACATCGTGCGCATGGTGTCGGTGATGGAACACCTGCCGGGCCGTCGGCAGAGCAAGGATGTTGAGGCCTACCTCCACCGGCGCATGGCGGATACGGGCGAAACACGTGCCGTTGCCGAGCGGGAGACGCAGATACTTCTGAATTTTTCGGACGAAACCAGCTCGAAGGTGCGGCCGGCGGTGGTCGCGCTGGCGCATGCGTACAAGCTGCCGCTGCTCAGCCACGATGATACGGAACTTGAGCATATCGACGAGGCACTTGGTGAAGGTATCAGTGTTTCGGAATTTCCCTGCACGCTGGAAGCGGCCCGCAAGGCCAAGAGCCATGCCATGCATGTTGTCGGCGGCGCGCCCAATGTCATTCGTGGTGGGTCCCAATCAGGCAACATCGCCGTCAGCGCGCTTCTGGCAGAAGATCTGGTCGATATCCTGGCATCCGACTACGTCCCGCGCTCGCTGCTTGACTGCGCTTTCCTCGTGGGAACGGGAGACGCCTTCCACGCTGACCTGCCGGCGGCAATCCGGATGGTTTCGAAAACACCGGCGGAAGTGGCCGGGCTGTCGGACAGGGGCGAGATCGCACAGGGCAAACGCGCCGACCTGCTTCACGTTGGCGTCTTCAACGGACATCCCTTCATCAAACGGGCCTGGCGGAACGGTCAGCGGGTGCTCTGATCGTTCAGCGGTGAAACGCGGTTATTGAACGCCTTCGAGACTGGGCTCGTGGTGAGGTCACGGCATGAATGCCATGGTTCGACCATGGCATTCATGCCGCTTCCCAGGGAAGCGGGAGGCGTTGATTGATGTTTGCGGAGTGAGGGGCACGCATCGGAAAGGTGGCAACGCGATCAAAGGGGATGCTTCGCCACATCACGATCTCACGTCCGCCCAGACTCCGAGCCGATGATCTTCCGGCGCAGGAAGCCGGAGAAGCCGTCGATCAGGTAGACGACCAGCACGATGAGGAAAATGATCGTCCAGGCTTCCGGCCAGCGATAGGCCTGGATGCGGTCGGCGAGGAGGAAGCCGATGCCGCCGGCGCCGACGATGCCCAAAATGGTGCCGGTGCGGGTGTTGGATTCGAAATTGTAGAGAATGATCGACAGGATCACCGGCAGGGCCTGCGGCAGGACGGCGAAGCGGATCGTCTGGACGCTGCCGCCGCCGGAGGCGCGGACGCCTTCTGCCGGTTTCTGGGAGGTGTTCTCGATCGCTTCGGAAAAAAGTTTGGAGAAGGTGCCGATTTCCGACACCGCGATGGCCAGGATGCCGGCCAGCGGGCCGAGGCCGAACGCACGAATGAAGATGAGGGCAAGGATCAATTGTTCGATGGCTCTCAGAGCATCGAACCCGCGCCTGACGCCAAGCCGGAGCCAGGAGAACGGCATGATGTTCTTGGCCCCCAGAAACGCCAGCGGAAACGCAATCACGGCCCCCAGAAGCGTGCCCATGAAGGCCATGGCGACAGTTTCCCCAAGACCTTTCAGGATCTCCTGCCACTCCGCCCAGCTCGTCCAGATATGGGGCGGAAACATGAAGGCCAGCACGTCGCCGAAGCGTGTCGCTCCTTGAAGAAGTCGTGCGGGCGCGAAACCGAAATCCCACAGGCACCAGCCTGTCAGAAGAAGGAAAACCGTCCAGCCGGCAAGCTGGATCAGACGTGTGCGGCGAGGCGTGGAAAAGGCACCTGGAGCCAGAGACCTGGCGCGTGCGATGTCGGGCGTTGGAGCGGTCATGGTCAGATACCTTTTCCGGTCAGGCCGATGATGTGGTGGCGCACCTTCTCGCTCAGCATGTCGATGACGATCACGGTGACGAAGACAATCAGGAACAGGGCCGAGAGATCGGTGTATTCCTGCAGGGACATGGCCACGCGGATCTCCTGGCCTAGGCCGCCTGCACCGACAAAGCCGACGATGGAGGATGAGCGGACGTTGATTTCGAAACGCAGCAGCGTGTAGCTGATGATGTTCGGAACAACCTGAGGCACGATGCCGTAGCGGATCTGGTCGAACCACGAACCCCCCGAGGCCTTGATACCTTCCAGCGGCCGCATGTCGGCATTTTCGTTGGCTTCTGAGTAGAGCTTGCCCAGAGCGCCGGTGGCATGAAGACCGATGGCGAGCACACCGGCCAGAGGGCCTACGCCGAAACAGAAAACGAAGATGAGGGCCCAGACCAGATCAGGGACCGTCCGGATGATTTCCAGAAACCGCCGGGTCACGTTCAGCACCCATCTGTTGGGCGACAGGTTCCGCGATGCCGGGAAACTCAGGAAAAAGGCCCCGACGATGCCAAGCAGCGTTGCCATATAGGCGATCAGGATCGTCTCCACGAGCAGCCAGAGCCAGACCTTCCAGCGCCAGAACCAGCCAGCAAGATCCGCACCCAGCGTTTCACGATGAAGCTCGGGCAAGGTCTTGTAGAGATATTCTCCGAGCCGAGGCAGGCCTGCCCAGATCTTCCACATGGAAACGCGCTCGCCGCCGGGAAGGATGACGTCGGTCATGTCGAAGAAGCCGCCGATCCAAGCCGTCACCAAGAAGCAGAGAGCAAAAAGCAGCGTGGAGATCAGGTTCAGCCGCAGGGCAGACCGGCGGGCGGCGGCGTAGTCGTGTTCGAACTGATCGATGGCGGGGGTAAGGGCTGTCATGGCCACTGCCGTTGCTCGCAATTGAAATGAAAGCGCCGATGGATCGCCGCGAACAGGTGTCGGAAATGAGGCTGCTTCACAAAGCTGCGCCTTGACGTGCGACGGGACGGACAGCCGCGACAGATGTGCCGCAAGAAAGCAGCCTGCCGTCCTTGCCTTCGGACCACGCTTGGCACTTCCTCAGGGGGGGGCGTTTCAGGCCTAACCAACGGCCCGGCCTGAAACGTCATTTACGTCAGTTTCAGCCGCCGCGACGCTGTTTTTTCAGCCAATCGCGCATGTCGACGATCCACTGGTAGCGATCGTGATCAACCTCGATCCAGCCTTCCTGCGTGCTGTCTTCGCCGCCGGTCATCTCGATAAAGGCGAGCGTGTCCTTCTCCGGGATCTCCATGACTGCGGTGCGCATGGCATCTATCAGCCCCTTGGGCAGGTTTGCGCGGGCGGCTAGCGGGCCGGAGGTGATTTCCGGGGATTTCCAGATGGTGCAGATCGAGTCTTTTTCGATCATGCCCTTGGTGACCATGCGCTGCGGAATACCGTCTTCCTCGTTGGTGATGTAGGTGGCGGCAGCGTCATACTGCTTGTTGTAGACGCCAAGGACACCGGTTTCATGGGCGCCGGAGAAGGGGATGGCCTTGAAAAAGGTTTTCGGGTCGTAGCCCTGTTTGCTCAGGTTGAAGTAGGGGACCGCATAGCCGGAGGTGCTGTCCGGATCGGCAAAGGCAAGCGTCTTGCCTTTGAGGTCGTCCAGGGTCTTGTAGCCACTGTCGCAACGTACGGCGACCACTGAGAAATAGCCGGTGGAACCGTCTTTCTGCAGGCGCGAGACCAGCGGGACGATACCGCCGTTGGTTTCGGTGTAGGCGGCGGCATAGGAGGACGACCCGAAGAAGGCAAACTCGATCTGGTCGGCTGCCATCGCCTGGATAACGCCGTCGTAAGAGCCGGCCGTGAAGATCTCGACATCTACGCCGAGTTCATTTTCCAGGTATTTCTCAAATGGTGTGTAGCGGGCGATCCGGTCCTTTTCGTTTTCGCCGGACAGGATGCCGAACTTGATCGTCTTGTACTGGTCCTTCCAGCCTTCGGCGAGGGCCGGGGAGGCTGCAAGAATGGCAACGGATACGGCGGCTGCAAATAGGGCCTTCATCTTAAGTCTCCTTTGGTGCCGGCTGGTCCGGCGGGTTGGCGGCACAAGCCGCTTAAGGCTGCGAGAGCGGAAAGACCGCTTCGCGAAAGTCAGGTCCCGAAGGCCTTGACGGGCTGCCGGGAAGAGGTTGCTGTGAGGGAGGTGGAGGTCACCGCTTCGTTGATGTCGGCCGAAAGATCATCGGTGCCGTAGATCTGACGCACCTTTTCGCTTGTCAGTGCTTCCGGTGTGCCGTCGAACTGAACCCGCCCGTCCTTCATCGCGACGATCCGGTCGCAATAGGCGCGGGCAGTGTCGAGTGTGTGCAGGTTGACCAGAACCGTGAGACCGTCCGTCTGGTTGATTTCGCGCAGGGCGTCCATCACCCGGCTGGCATTGGCCGGATCGAGAGAGGCAATCGGTTCGTCGGCCAGCATGATGCGCGGGTTCTGCACCAGTGCCTTGGCAATGGCGACACGCTGCTGCTGGCCGCCCGAAAGGGTTCCAGCACGTTGCAGTGCTTGTGGCACCAGACCGAGCCGGTCCAGCGCTTCGATGGCACGGGCGCGGTCTTCATCGGTGAAGGAGCGCGTCATGGACCGCAGGAAGCCTGTGTGGGCTATCCGGCCGATCATGACATTGGTCAGCACATCCATGCGTTCAACAAGATTGAATTGCTGAAAGATCATCGCGCAGGACGCTCGCCAGAGGCGCAGGTCGCGGCCCTTCAGGGCCGTGATGTTCTGGCCCTCATTCAGGATCGTGCCCCGGCTGGGGTCGGTCAGCCGGTTGACCATGCGCAGGAAAGTGGACTTGCCGGCCCCCGATCGACCGATGACGCCCACCATCTGCCCCTTGGGAATGGCAAGGGAGACACTGTCCACAGCGGTCAGGTCTCCAAACACTTTTGATAATTGCTCAATGACCAGCATCGGCCCCTCCGAAAAACGGAGAGCGAGATAGCAGTCATGTGCCGAGATTAGATGTCTATACGATTATACTTTTATGAAGTTTTACGACAATGTTGTGATTAAGATTTGCCGGTAAACAAATAAGAGGAAGAATTATTTGTTAGATTCAAGATAATGGAAATTTCTCCTTTGAGGTTCTGTTTTGGTGGGGTGTAAATTTCGTAAAATTTACATAATACAGTCACGTTCAACAGCGCGCTTGTCGTTACGCTCCCTTTGCCTTGCCGGCTTTGTTTCGGTTTTCTGAGGAGTTCCCGTCATGCGTTTTTTGAAATCCGCCGCCCTCGCGGCTGCAGTTCTCGCCGTTTCCCTGTCTTCATCCCTGGCCGATAGCTTCAAGCTGGCCGTAACTGATGTGGAAGGCCTGGAGCGGCTGCAGGTCGAATGGGGTCCGTTCAAGGACGCCCTCGAAAATGCGACAGACCACACGTTCGAGTTCTTTCCGGTGACCAGCCGTACCGCGGCTGCTGAAGCCTTGCGCGCCAAACGCGTCGATTTCGTCGTGACCGGGCCTGCCGAATACATCGTGATCAACGAACTGACCGAAGCCCGCCCGCTGATCGGTCTCGGCCGTCCGGACTATTTCTGTGCCATCGTCGTGCGTGCCGACAGCGGCTTCACGCGCCCGGCCGATCTCAAGGGCAGGAAAGTGGCCTTCGGCGACATCGGGTCCACGTCCAATATGCTGTGTCCGATGCAGTTGATGGCCGACTATGGTGTCGATCCGATCAAGGACATCGACAAGCTGCATACCTCTCGCAACATCGCGCATGAGGCCTTGAAGAAGGGTGATGTTGCGGCCATCGGCATCAACCACAATTCCTGGCTGGGCACCCGCAACAAGGATGACAGCGTCCCCAACGGCTTTTTCCGGGTGATTGCCCGTTCCGGTGATCTGCCGAACGACATGATCATGGTCGGGGCCCATGTCGATCCCGCGGCAGCGCAGAAGCTGCGCGAGGCGATCCTCGACAACAAGGATTCAATCATCGCCGCGATCCTGCAGCATGAGGAAAACGACAAGTATTCGGGCATGGATCTGGTGGCGATCGAGGACGGTTCCTACGACCTCGTCCGGTCCATGTACACCACCGCCGGTTTCCCGCAATACGACAAGTTCATCGGTGAATAATGGCGCAGCCTCTGCTCCAGTCCGCCGGCGCGGTTGCGCCGGCGGTTCCGGCTTCAAAACCCGAGACAAACCCAATCTGCGATCTGAAGGTCGAGGGACTCTGCAAGTCGTTCGGCAAGGATCGGAACGTGCTGCGCGGTATTTCCTTTTCCGTGGGCCGTGAGGAAGCGGTTGCCCTGATCGGCTCCAACGGTGCTGGCAAATCGACCGCCTTGCGGTGCGCACTGCGGCTGATCGAGCCGGAAGCCGGTTCGGTTCTGCTGTTCGGCGAGGATATTTCCGCGGCGCGTCAGCGACAACTCAGACGGGTTCGCGCCGAAGTTGGGTTTGTCTTTCAAAAGCACAATCTGGTGCCGCGGGTTTCCGCGTTGACCAATGTGATCCATGGCAATCTTGGCCGTGCCGGCGGCATACGCGGCTGGTCGCAGCTTCTGGCCGCAACGGCCTTGCGGGATCGGGCGATGGCCTGCCTCGACAGGGTCGGGCTCGCAGACCAGGCCATGAAACGGGCCGATCAGCTCTCCGGCGGCCAGTCCCAGCGGGTGGCGATTGCCAGGGCCCTGATGCAGCAGCCCAAAATGATTGTCGCGGACGAGCCGGTTGCCAGTCTGGATCCGGTTGCCGGTCAGGAAGTGATGGACCTCTTTCGCCAACTGACCCGGGAAGAGGGGATCACGCTTCTGTTCACCTCGCACAACGTCCAACAGGCGCTTGCCTATTCCGACCGTGTCCTTGCGATCCGGCAGGGGGAAGTCGTTCTGGATGACAGCAGCAGCGGTTTGAGCGCTGCGGATCTGGGGAAGCACTATGGCTGATCTCCTGACATTCAAGCACTCTCGCCTGCCGGACAGGTTCGAACGTCCCGGCGCGCTGCACTTCGTCGTCTACGTGGCTCTGATTGCCTTTGTCGTCTGGTCGTTTCAGGGGGCCGGCTGGTCTTTTTCCGCTCTGGTCTCTGGCGGTCCGGCACTGGCCGACTTCCTGTCGCGGGCCTGGCCGCCGTCGCTGGAGCGGTTGCCACAATTGTCGAAAGCGCTGCTGGAAACATTCCAGATGGCGCTGGCAGGTACGCTCATCGGCATTGTTCTCAGCCTGCCGCTGGCGGTATTGGCCGCAAAGGGGTTGACGCGACCCTCCTTGCTGTCACGGGCTGTCTATACGTCCGCGCGTTTGCTGATCGCTCTCTTCAGGACGGTGCCGGATCTCGTGTGGGCACTGGTTTTCGTCATTTCGGTCGGGTTGGGGCCTTTTGCGGGCACGCTGGCCATCGCTGTCGACACCGTCGGTTTCTGCGGACGTTTCTTCGCTGAAGCCATGGAAGATGTGGAGAAGGGGCCCGGCGAAGCGCTGACAGCCGCCGGGGCGGGCCGCTTCGACACGATCTTCTGTGCGGTGGTGCCCGCCGCGATGCCTTCCTTCATCACCACGTCGCTGTTCGCGCTTGAAAAGGCGACCCGGTCGTCCGTCGTGCTCGGCCTTGTCGGGGCAGGGGGCATCGGCATCGAACTGAAGGTGGCTATGGACTTTTTTGACTACCAGCTCGCGATGACCATCATCCTGATGATCTTCGTGCTGGTTCTTTGTGTTGAACGGCTCGGCAACCTGACCCGCAGCCGCATTCTGGAAGGAGCATCTCAATGAGCAACGCACTAGCCTCACAAAAAACCGATACGGCCCATCTGGCCTGGGACAAACGCTGGCAGACGGAGGAGGGCCGGGCCGACTGGTTGCGTCCGGATCCGGATGTTGCCGGTCTGATTGAACGACTTCAGAAGCGGGAAAAGGTCCGGGCTTTGGATCTTGGTTGCGGCGTTGGCCGTCACGCCCTGTCTTTCGCCCGTGCCGGTTTCGAGACGCATGCGATGGATCTTTCGGAAGCGGGGCTGGCGGAACTGGAAAAGAGTGCGGCAGCGGAAGGTGTGAACATTGAAACTCATCTGGCCCCGATGACGGCGCTGCCGTTCGAAGACAACAGTTTCGACTACGTTCTGTCCTTCAACGTGATCTATCACGGCGATCCCTCAATCGTTCGCACAGCGATCTCGGAAATCGCCCGGGTACTGAAACCTGGCGGGATCTATCAGGGGACAATGCTGTCGAAGCGCAACGCCAACTTCGGTATCGGGACGGAAGTGGCCGCCGACACCTGGGTGCGCGATGGCGACGACGACAAGGATCACCCGCATTTTTATTGCAACGCGAGTGAGCTGGTGGCTCTGTTCGACCGTTTCGAGCTGAGCTATCTGGAAGACAAGGTGCACACGAAACCCGGTTCGTGGCACTGGCACATGATTGCCGAACTCAACCGCTGATCGAGGGGGTGGGGCGGGCGGGCGTTAGCCCCCCCCCGGTTCCGGCAACGGTTCGTCGGTTTGAGGATTGAGCTTCTGGTCGGCGTCGGCCGTTGGTTGACTCGTGAAGCCCTTGAGGTCCGCGAATTCGCGGGCATCGCGCTGGATTTCCACCGGGCTCAGAGCGTAACCGGTGGCCAGTTCGGCAAGCGACCGCAGCGCATGCATGTGGATGCGTTCATAGCCGTGGCTGGCATCCACACCAAAGGTGATCAGTGCCGTGCGCACATCCGCACCCGCTTCAATGGCCGTTGCCGCATCGGAGCGGTAAAAGCGGAAGACATCCTTCTGGAACTTGATGTCATTGTCCCGGCAGAGCTGAACCATCTTGCGGGTCAGATGAAAATCGAACGGGCCTGTCTGATCTGCCATCGCAATGGTGACGCCAAATTCGTCCGAATTCTGCCCGGGGGCGCTGGTGCCATTGTCGATGGCGACCAGTGAGGCGATGTCGGGCGTCAGGATAGATTGAGCGCCCTGGCCGGTCTCTTCCGCGATGGTGAATAGCCAGAACACGTCGACCGTCGGTTCGACGCCAGATTCCACCAACGCCTTGATTGCCGCCAGCATCACCGCGACCCCGGCCTTGTTGTCGAGGTGGCGGGAGACGATAAAGCCGTTTTCCAGGAATTCCGGAGCCGTGTCGATGGCAACAAAGTCGCCAACGTCGATACCCAAGCGATGCAGATCCTCCACCGACTTGGAATATGCGTCGACCCGAAGCTCGACATAGGGCCAGCCGACCGGCAGCTCATCGACACCGGTGTTGTACGTGTGCCCCGAGGCCTTCAGCGGCAAGATGGTGCCGGTATAGGCGCCGCTCTCGGAAAAGATCGTGGTGCGGGCACCTTCTGAGAACCGCGCGGACCAGTGACCGATGGGGACGAGCTCCAGACGGCCATTGTCCTTGAGGGATTTGACCTGGGCTCCGAGCGTATCGAGATGCGATACGAAAGCCCGGGCGGGCCGGCGTTTTTTGCCGGAGACCCTCGCGCGAACTCCGCCGCGGCGTGTGATCTCGTAAAACACCCCGAGCGATTCCAGTTCCTTGGAAACATGACGGACGATCTCGTCCGTATATCCCGTCGGGCTCGGTATTTTCAGAAGATCCTTCAGCCTGTCGTTCAGGTAGGAAATGTCGATATTTAGTAAGGTCATTGTCCGGCCCGGTTCAAGGTCGTCCTGACGGGCTGTGGCACCGACAGGGGAAACAGAAAGTCTACGAAGCGTTCGGCGGTGGGCTGAGGTTCGTGATTGGCAAGCCCCGGCCTCTCGTTCGCCTCGATAAAGCGATAGTCCGGTTGTCGCGGGTCTGCGACCATCAAGTCAATGCCTGTCACAGGAATTTCAATGGCGCGTGCCGCCTTGATCGCTGCCTGAACGAGCGTGCTATGGGTTTCGCCGGTCACATCGTGGATGGTGCCGCCCGTGTGAAGGTTGGCGGTGCGGCGAACCGGCAGGCTCTTGCCCTCCTGCAGGATGTCTTCGAGCTGAAAGCCATTTGCGCTGAGGCAGCGCAGCACTTCGTCGTCCACTTCGATCCTGGATTCCCCGCCCGTTGCAGCGGCTCGGCGTCGCGACTGGATATCGATCAGTTCGCCAATCGTCGACTTGCCGTTTCCGGTGACCTCTGCCGGCTTGCGCAGGGCAGCGGCCACCACCTTGTAGTCGATCACCACAAGGCGAAGATCCTGGCCCGTGACGAATTCCTCCACCAGAACGTCGTTGGAGTAGGTTCGGGCGACGTCGACTGCAGCCATCACGTCTTCGGTTGTTGTCAGTCCAATGGCAATGCCCTTGCCCTGTTCCCCGCGCGCAGGTTTGACGACCACCGAGCCGTATTCTTCAAGAAACGCGGCGATCTCGTCGGCGGAGCCTGCCAGTATCTGGTTCGGCACACAGACACCGGCACGTTCGACAATGCGGCGTGTCGTGGCCTTGTCATCGCAGATCGACATGGCGACGGCGCTGGTGAATTCGCTCAGGGATTCCCGGCAGGCAACCGAGCGTCCGCCATAATTCAGCCTGAAGAAGCCGCCTTCCGCGTCGATGATCTCGGTCTGGATGCCACGCCGCCGTGCTTCGTTCACAATAATCGTGGCGTAGGGATTGAGCTTGTCTTCCAGGGCAGGGCCAGCAAACAACGCCTCGTTGATCGTGTTCTTGCGCTTGACGGTGAAATAGGGAACCCGCTCGAAGCCGAGCTTGTCGTAAAGACCGATGGCAAGGTCGTTGTCGTGCAGGACAGACAGGTCCATGTACGGCGTGCCTTTGCCCTTGAAGACTTCCGCCATACGCCGGACCAGAGCTTCACCGATGCCCGGAAACCGGGCTTGCGGGGAAACAGCAAGACACCAGAGTGAACTGCCGAGATCGGCGCCGTTGGTGACCCGGCCATGGTCGACCCCCATGGCAGTGCCGACGATCACGCCGGTTTCGTCTTCCTCAGCCACAAGCACCGTGATGGTGCGCGGGTCGAGCTGCGACCAGAAGAACTCCGGCGGCACCGGCACCATGCCTCGGGTGAGGTAGAGTTCGTTGATCGCCTCGGCATCGCTGCGCGAGGACAGTCGGCGCACGGTGAAACCCTTGCGCCGGTTACGGGCCGGCCGGTAGGTCGCGAGATCCAGACGGAACGTGTGTGAGGGGTCCAGAAACAGCTCGTGAGGTGCCGATCCGACCAGTACATGCGGGTCGCGTACATAAAACGCGATGTCGCGCCTGTCAGGCCGTTCGTTGCGCAGCATCTCGACCAGCTTGTCGGTTTCGCTGTAGGTATTGGCGAACACCAGTCGCCCCCAACCGCAATCGACAAAGCGGTTTTTCTGGGCTTCCGTCTCTTCCAGCCGGTATTCCGGCTTCAAGCCATGCTGGCGCATGCGTTTCAGGCGATGGTCGAAGGCGCCCTTTGGCCGAGATGGTTCATTATCGGCCATGTATCAGACCTCCTGTGCCTGCAGCCACATTTCCAGCAGCGCGACCTGCCAAAGCTCGGAACCACGCAACGGCGTGATGTATTTGGTCGGGTCGGCATAAAGCTTCTGCAGGTAAACCTCGTTGAAGAGGCCTCGTTCCCTGGCGGCCTGACTGGAAAGCGTATCGCGCACCATGTCGAGATACTCACCCTGGATGTATTTCAGGGCCGGCACCGGGAAATAGCCCTTCGGACGGTCGATGACGGCGCTCGGAATGACCTTGCGCGCTGCTTCCTTCAAGACACCCTTGCCTTCCTGGGCGAGCTTGAATTCGGCCGGAATTCTGCCGGCCAGCTCGACCAGTTCATGATCGAGGAAGGGCACACGCGCTTCCAGTCCCCAGGCCATCGAATGGTTGTCGACGCGCTTGACCGGATCATCCACCAGCATGACGTTGGTGTCGAGGCGCAGGGCCTTGTCTACCGGATCTTCCGCGCCGGAGCGGGCAAAGTGTTGCTCGACGAATGCAAGGCTTTCATCGCGCTCGCAATGATAGGCGGGCGAAACAGCTTCTGCCATCTGCGCTTCCGTACGATCGAAGAAGGCGGTGGCGTAGTCCGAGACAGGGCTGTTTGAGCCGCTGAGCTTCGGATACCAGTGATAGCCGGCAAAGACCTCATCGGCCCCTTGGCCGGACTGGACCACGGTGATGTGCTTGGAAACCTCACGCGACAGCAGATAAAAGCCGATGTTGTCGTAGGAGACCATCGGCTCCGACATTGCCTGGATCGCTCCGGGCAGGTTCTTCTGGAGCTCGGAAGAGGGAATGAAAATCTGCTGGTGATTGGTTCCGTAGTGTTCGGCGATCAGGTCGGAATACTGGAACTCGTCGCCCTTTTCGCCGTGGGCTTCTTCAAAGCCGATGGAGAACGTCGCAAGGCCTCTCTGGCCTTCCTCGGCCAGCAGACCGACGATCAGGCTGGAATCCACACCACCGGACAGGAGAACGCCGACGGGAACGTCCGCCACCATGCGGCGGCGAACCGCCGTGCGCAGGCTTTCAAGAACCGCATCGCGCCAGTCGTCGGCGCTGCGGGCGAGGTCTTCTGCTGATTTTTCAAACCGCGGCTCCCAGTAGGTATGCTCGCTGGAGCTGCCGTCAGGTTCAATCGTCCGCACCGTCGCGGCGGGCAGCTTGCGCACACCGTTCAGGATCGTGCGCGGCGCGGGAACGACGGCGTGCCAGCTCATGTAGTGATGCAGGGCGACGCGGTCGATCGACTTGTCGATGCCGCCACCGGCCAGCAGCGCGGGCAGGGAGGAGGCGAAGGCAAGACGTCCGTTCGCTTCGCTCAGGTACAGCGGCTTGATGCCGAACCTGTCGCGCGCCAGATGGATGCGGCCACTGTCGTGCTCGTGAATGGCGATGGCGAACATGCCATGAAACCTGGAAAAACAATCCTTGCCCCACTCGGCCCAGGCCTTGAGGATGACCTCGGTATCGCTGGTGGAGAAGAACGAGTAACCGCGGTCGATGAGCTCCGTCCGCAGTTCCTGATAGTTATATATGCAGCCGTTGAACACCAACGAGAGGCCAAGCACCATGTCGGTCATGGGCTGGGTGCCACGTTCGCTAAGGTCGATAATTTTCAAGCGCCTGTGCCCGAATGCGACCCGGCCGCGTTGCGTCACACCCATTCCATCCGGGCCGCGCGCCGCCATTGCGTCCGCCATCCGGCTGACCCGAACCACGTCTGCCTGGCTACCATTGAAAACCACTTCGCCGCAAATGCCGCACATATTGAAAAAATTCTCCGTTTCGTAACTGGACGCGCACTATATAGAGCTCTAATCATTAGAGTTCAAATGAATAGAGGTGTAATGATGCAGGCGATGCAGTCATCGCAAGTGGTCAAGGCTATCCGGAAGATCGTCCGGGCCATTGACTTGCGCTCTCGGGAGGTGTCCAGGAAGACTGGGCTCACCATCCCACAAATTGTTGTTTTGCAAGGCATAAGGGATCTGGGAGAGGTGACGACCAAGGCCCTTTCCGACAACGCGGATCTGAGCTCGGCAACTGTTGTAACCATTCTCGACAAGCTGGAAGAAAAGGGCCTCGTCGAGCGTTACAGATCCGTCTCTGACAGACGAATCGTGCATGCCAAACTGACAGAAAAGGGCACAGAGGTTGTCTCGAACCTGCCTGGCCTTCTGCACGACGAGTTTGAGCGAAAGTTCGATAGTCTGAAAGCTGAAGAGCGGGTTCATCTCGTCGCCTCCATCGAGCAAATTGCCGAAATGATGAATGCGCATAATCTGGATGCGTCTCCGATCCTGATGACTGGGAAGGTTTCAGCTTAAGATCATGCCAGCCGTTTCGAGGAATGGCTTGAGCTGCCCGCAAGGCTTTCGGATTTCAGATCTGTACGGAAGTTTTGCAGTTGCGACTGAAGGTGCTCTGCGGGCACCGCCGGGGAACAGATATAACCCTGGATCCCGTCACATTGATGGGTCACGGTCAGTGCCAGTTCACCTGCTGTTTCGGCCCCCTCTGCAATGACGCGCAGCCCCAGACT
Organism: Labrenzia sp. ATLA3; assembly: GCF_057180185.1. NCBI lineage: Bacteria > Pseudomonadati > Pseudomonadota > Alphaproteobacteria > Hyphomicrobiales > Stappiaceae > Labrenzia > Labrenzia sp. ATLA3. The sequence continues at coordinate 81,459 of NZ_JBXUKV010000004.1, read as the reverse complement.
GCGTCCAAGACGGACAATCGCTTCAAAAAGCTGCTCGCGCTGCGGATGGCTGTCTGCCCCGGAAATGAAGGCGCGATCGATTTTGAGCTCCTGGAACGGTAGACGATGCAGATAATTTAGCGAGGAATATCCTGAGCCGAAGTCGTCCAGCGACAATTGCACCCCAATCTGCTGAAGCTCGGACAGGATATCCAGGACCATTTGTTCCCTGGTGTCGACAAAGACGTTCTCCGTCACTTCCAGACACAGGCAACTGGCCGGCAGCCCATAGGTCTTCAAGGTCTGACGCACTGTCTCGGCAAAACTGGACTGGCGGAATTGCAGCGGTGACACGTTTACCGACACCTGACCGAATTCGAACCCGGCCTGCCGCCACTGCGCTGCCTGTTTGCAGGCTGAATCCAGCACATATCTGCCAAGGTCCAGAATAAGTCCGGTTTTCTCGGCTATCGGAATGAACTCTGCCGGGGGAATGTTGCCGCGTTTTTCGTGAGGCCAGCGGAGTAGGGCTTCCAGGCCGATAAGGCGGCCGTCAGCGGGGCAAACCTGCGGCTGGTAATGCAGAACAAGCTGGCGGGTCTGGAGCGCGGCCCGCAGCAGCGTCTCCGTGAGCATTTCACTCTGGACCCGGTCGTTGAGCGGCGGAGAGAAAAATTCATAGCGTGGGCCTGCATTCCGTTTTGCCGCCCTCAAGGCAAGACCGGCCATGCGGTGCGCTGTTTCCGCATCTTCCGCGTCCCGTGGCAACAAGGCGATGCCAATGCTTGGCTCTACGTGGATTTCACCTTCCTCCATCTGGAAGGGCACGGACAGCATGTCGATTGCCTGCACGGCATAGTCTTCCGCGATTGCGCCCTTACCGTCGAAGGGAAGCAGAATGCAAAAGTCATCGGCCGAGATGCGCGCGATCTGCGCGCTCGGGCCAAAGATGTTGGCAAGCCGGGCGTAGGCCTGTAGCAGGACCCGGTTGCCAACCTGCTGGCCAAAGGTATCGTTGACCTTCGCAAAGCCATTGAAATCCAGATGGATGAGGGATGCAGAAAAGCTTCCGGTTCTGGCCCGTTTCAACGCTTGGCTCAGGTCGAAAAAGTATCTGGAGCGGTTGCCCGCAGTCGTTACCGGATCCGTATAGGCAAGTTTGTGCAACTTGTCCTGAAGGTCTGTAACCTTCTCCAGCCCATGTGCCAGATCACCAATTTCGTCCCGGCGGTCCGTGAAGGGAATACGCTTTGGCTGGAGGCCGGCGGCGAGATCATCCGCTGCCTTTGCCAGTCGTCGCAGGGGCCGCAACTCGAAGTGCAAGAGCAGTCCGCCGATGAGGAGGACGGCAATCAAAATGATGATGGCCGCAGAGGTTATTCGGGTTTTCAGGCGGTTTTCTGCCAGAGACAGGTCGTCCACCCAGCCGACATCGACTGCGAGGGCACCGGCGACCTTGCCGCCTTCGGTGACAATCGGCGTCAGATAGGCGAGGCGAAACCTGCCTTGAACCGGAACGTTACCGGAATAAGGCTGTCCGGCCGAAAGGCTGGCGAAGGCAGGGTGTCCTTCATCGATCGTAACGGCTGGCGGGCTTTGGCCTTCCGGGCCGGGTAATGTGGTCGCAAATTCCTTGAACGTTTTGGTGCTTGCAGACCATCTAAACAGATTGGCTGCGCCCTGATTGGTCTTGCCGATGGTTTCCACCAGCGCCTTCAGCTTTTCGCCCGGTTGGAGCAATTCATCTGCGGTCGCCTCGGAAACGCGTATCAAGGCCGGAGCGCCCGTCCCTGCGAATTCGGGAAGAAGCCTTTCATTCGTTCCATAGCGCAGTATCGAGGCGGCTGCGTGAGCTGCCCGGTCAAGCCTTATGGTTGCGTTTTCCTGAGTGGTTCTGGACAATTCATGATAGGCAAGCCCGGATATCAGCCCGATGCTGCAGAGCACCATGACAAGCAGGGTAATGCTGACCTTGAATGCAAGCGAATGTAGGCCGAGCCGTTTAATTGCACCAAATCCTTGTCAACTTCACGTATAAGGGGCTGGATCGACAATCAGCACGCAAAAGTAATTCTTATTCGCTACGAAATCCTGAACAGGGTCAAGAAATTTGGAGGAATGCAGCCCCCTGACGGCGTCGATTTCGCCTCTGAGGTTCCGGGCTTTGTTTCGGCTACACCTCTGCCGAAAGCGAAGCCAGGCACCGTCGCCGGTCCTCACCAGGCCTGGCATTGATCAAGAGGGGGATGGCGGTCGCTGTCATCTTCCGGGGAACGCGCTCCAAAGCCATTGGAAAATCGGCGGAAAGGCGTTAGGACGAGTGGTTGGTTCGGCAGTTCATGGAAAGGTCGATCTGCACAGTGCTTTTCGGGATGACTGATACTTGATTTCTCTCAGACCAGTTTTGAACGTTCTCGGATTTCTGTATGTCGGCCTGGCAACAGCCATGCTCATTCCGGCAATCGTGGACGTGGCCCAGAAAAACGCTGATTGGCAGGCCTTTGTCTTTTCCGCGCTTCTGACGGGCATGATCGGCATGCTGCTGTCTCTTGCCGTCGGCGGGTCGCTGCGCGAGGGGCTGGATACCCGACAGACGTTTGTTCTCACCACGCTTGCCTGGACCACCTTGCCCGCCTTCGGCGCGTTGCCGTTTCTGTGGCTGGGCATTGGTTATGCCGACGCGGTATTTGAGGCGGTCTCCGGCTTTACCACCACCGGGTCCACCGTTCTGACGGGTATCGACAGTCTGCCTCCGGGATTGCTGGTCTGGCGTTCGCTGATGCAGTGGATGGGCGGTGTCGGTATCATCGTCATGGCCATCGTGCTGCTGCCGTTCCTGAGGATCGGCGGTATGCAGCTTTTCCAGAGTGAGAATTCCGACCGGTCCGAAAAGATCGTCAGCCGCTCGGTTGAACTGATCCGCCTGATCGGGCTTGCCTACCTGTTTCTGACCTTCCTGTGTATCGTCGCCTACCTGATGACCGGCATTGACCTGTTCGATGCCTTCAATCACGCCCTGACCACGATATCGACGGGCGGGTTTTCCACCCACGACCTGTCCTTCGGGTATTTCACCAATCCGGCGTCCGGCTGGGTTGCGATTGTCTTCATGGTCATTGGCGCCCTGCCGTTCGTGCTTATCGTGCAGGCCTTGCGCGGTCATCCGCTCTTGCTCTGGCGCGATCCGCAGGTGAGGGCGCTTCTCGGGTTCCTGGCCGTCGTGGCGATGACGCTGACCGTCTACCTCGGCCTCAATATGCACTTTCCCTTTGACGATGCTCTGCTGAGGGCCACCTTCAACGTGGTCTCCATCGTCACTGGAACCGGCTACGCGCTGGGCGACTATTCGCAATGGGGCGCACCGGTTGTCGGGATAGCGCTGTTGTTGATGTTCGTCGGCGGTTGCACAGGTTCGACCACAGGCGGCATCAAGATTTTCCGCTTTCTGGTGTTCTTCGGGACAGTTCGCGCCCATTTGCGCCGCATGGTACGGCCACACCGGATCATGTCGGAAGAATACGGTGGCACCAGACTGACGCCTGAATTGTCCTTCTCGGTTCTGGCTTTCCTCGTCGTTTACATGGGGTCTGTCGGCATCATCACGGTTGCCTTGTCCTTTTTCGATCTGGATCTGGTCACCGCCATTTCCGCCGCGGCGACTTCGGTTGGCAACGTCGGCCCGGGGCTGGGACCGGTGATCGGACCTGCCGGTCATTTTGCCCCCTTGCCGGACGGCGCCAAGTGGCTGTTGTCCTTTGCGATGCTGGTCGGCCGCCTCGAGCTGTTCACGATCCTTGTCCTTCTTGACCCGGATTTCTGGTCCAAGTGACCCTCCGGCTCACCTGAACCAACGGGGCCGTCCGGCCTCGTTCTGCATGAGAGAGACTTGTCATGAAGTTTTCCACGCCGCTTGTCAGTGGCCGTCTGGTCAAGCGTTACAAGCGCTTTCTGGCCGATGTTGTTCTGGATGACGACGGCGGTGCAATCACGGCGCATTGCGCCAACCCGGGGTCTATGCTCGGTTTGAAGGAACCGGGCGCGCGGGTCTGGCTGTCAACTTCTGACAATCCGAAACGAAAGCTCAAATATTCCTGGGAAGTGATTGAGGCGGACGGCGCTCTGGTGGGGATCAACACGGCGCATCCCAACAAACTGGTGGAAGAGGCGCTTGAGGCAGAGCGTATTGCCGAGCTTGCAGGATATGAAACCCTGCGCCGTGAAGTGAAATACGGCAAGAACTCGCGCATCGACATTCTGCTGGAAGGTTCCGACGGGGCAAAGACCTACGTGGAAGTGAAGAACGTTCACCTGATGCGGGACGCAGGACTTGCCGAGTTCCCCGACAGCGTCACCGCGCGCGGTGCGAAGCATCTCGTGGAACTGAGCGACATGGTGGCCGAGGGCCATCGGGCAGCGATGGTGTTTCTGGTGCAGCGGCCTGATTGCAGCCGGATGAGCCTGGCGGACGATATCGACCCCGCCTATGCGGCAGCCTTTGCCGATGCCAGACGCGCCGGGGTGGAAGTCTTTGCAATCGGCTGCGATGTCCGGCTTGACGGCATCGATGCGGTCAAGCCGGTTGAGATCCTTGTCTGAGTTAAGGTCAGAGGCCCGGTAGCAATCACGCCTGCCTTACGACAATCGGCGTGCCTTTTGGCACACGGTTGTAAAGATCGATGATGTCCTGCTGGAGCAGGCGCACACAGCCTGATGACACGGCCTTGCCGATGGACCAGGTTTCCGACGTGCCATGCAGGCGGTAGAGCGTGTCGCGGTTGCCTTCAAAAATATAGAGCGCCCGCGCACCCAAGGGATTGTCGAGACCTGGCGGCATGCCGTTCCTGTATTTCTCCAGTTCGGGCTGGCGCTCGATCATTTCAGCAGGCGGGGTCCACTTGGGCCAGGCGGCCTTGCGGGCGATGCGCGCACGACCGCCCCAGGCAAACCCCTCCCGGCCGATACCGACGCCATACCGCATTGCCTGGCCGCCCTCCATGGTCAGATAGAGAAACCGGTTGGGCGTGTCGACGATGATCGTGCCGGCAGGTTCGGGAGCGGAGTAGTTGACCAGTTGGCGGTAGTAGACCGGATTGATCTTGGACAGATCGACAGCCGGGATCGGGTAGGGCTCTTCAGGCATTGCCCGGTACATCTGAAGATACTCGGGCGCAATGCGAACAGGCCCACCCGGCCCATTGGATGTGTAGGTGGGGCCTGGAGCAAGTTGCCCGGTTCGCTGACTGGAAGCGCAGCCGGTCACAAGAGCGGCTGCGGCGGAGGCGAGGAACAAACGTCTGGTGAGCATTCCGGTTTCCGAATTGGGCTGAGGTAGGGTGTTTTCCAGAAGAGAACGCACGACAAGCGCCAAAGTTCTGATTTGTCGTGTTTTTTCTCCCGCCAGCCTTAGCTGCCTTAACGGAAAGTTGTTGTGGCCCAGGCGCAAATCGACCGGCCAAACGCGAAGTCTGACCGGTCGATTGTCGAATTATCAGAAGATGTTCCGAGCACGCGGAACAGTTGCTGGACCTTACCGCAGAGCGTGGTTCAGCCCGCCGTTTCCTTGGCAAGTGGCGGCTGAAACTGCCAACCCATGTCCCATGGGAAGTAGATCCAGGTATCCTGCGAAACTTCAGTAATGAAAGTGTCGACCATGGGCACGCCGACCGGCTTTGCATAAACGGTCGCGTAATGCGCCTTCGGCAGCATCTCGCGAACAACCTTCATGGTCTTGCCGGTGTCGACCAGATCATCGATGACCAGAACACCGCTGCCTTCGCCGTCCTCCAGATCGACGACCTTGGGATCGACCGGCTTGATGACCTTGAGCGACCCCTGGCTGTCGTAATCATGATAGGAGGCAATGCAGACGGTTTCGATCGTGCGGATGCCGAGTTCGCGTGCAACGATGCCGGCCGGTACCAGTCCGCCACGGGTGATGCAGACGATGGCTTTCCATTTGCCTTCGCTCGACAGGCGCCATGCCAGAGCGCGGGAATCTCTGTGAAACATGTCCCAGGACACAGGGAATGCTTTGTTTTGGGCTGGGTTTTCCATTTCTAGTCCTTCAGATTATCCCGATAGGTCTGCGACTGCTTCGGCCACATCCTTTTTCGCGGCCATCAGTATGGCTTCGTCACGCGAGCGGATTACGATTTGTGTGCTGAACTTGCCGTCCGTTGCTCTCGGATAGGAGCCGATCAAGGTTTGCGGATGTGCGTCCTGAATGGCGGCGAGGCGCTCGGCGATACGGCTCTCGGGCATGTCGGCCGCAACCGTTTCGGACAGCATCTTCTTGCCGGTCTTCAGGTCAGGTGCGAGTGCGTCCATCATCGCCTGCATGATGGAGGGAACGCCTGCCATGACGTGGACATTCTCCATTCGGAAGCCGGGGGCCTTGGAGACCTTGTTTTCAATGAGGTCGGCACCTTCCGGAATCCGGGCCATCCGTTGACGGGCCGGAGTGAATTGTCCCGGCGGGTAATGGGGTTCCATGATGGCGACGGCGCGCGGATCGAGGTTCAGGGGCACCCCGAACGCTTCAGCGATGCTTTCCGCAGTGATGTCGTCGTGAGTCGGGCCGATGCCCCCGGAGGTGAACACGTAGTCGTAACGTGCCCGCAGCGCGTTGACCGCACCGACAATTTCCGGTGTTTCGTCCGGGACGATACGGACTTCCTTCAGGTCGATACCGAGCGCTGTCAGGTAATCGGCGAGAAAGCCGATGTTCTTGTCCTTCGTGCGGCCGGACAGGATCTCGTCACCGATGACCAGAAACGCAGCCGTTACGACGTCATCTGCCCTCTGACCGGTCATCTTCGCACTCCCTGACACATGGATGGGGATTGGCTTTATCCCAGCTTGAGGCTGGGCTCAAGCGAAAGCGGGCTTATTGCCCAGGAGTCCAGCCATAAATATCGTCGAACCGGGCGGCGAGGCTTTCCGGTTTCGACAGACGCAGGACGGTGTCGCGGGCAAAGGCCATCGCGCCGCCGTAGTGAAACGTGCGGGCATTCTTGAAGGAAATGCCCTGGATATGCTGAACCCTATGTTTGCGTTGCCGCTCGAAGGCCCTGAACGCAGCGGGAATGTTATCAACGTCTTGCGGCATATGCTGCGCCAGCACCGCGGCATCTTCTATGGACATTGCGGCGCCCTGGGCCATGAACGGCAGCATGGCATGCGCAGCATCACCGATCAGCGCAATGTTGCCATGGGTCCAGGGACCCGCGGCGCTCACGCTGCAAAGCGCCCATTTCAACCAGGTTTCAGGGATTGTCAGCAGGTTGCGAACTTCTGTCGGCCAGTCCCGGAAGATCTTCAGAAGAGTTTCCTTGTCGGCCTTTGCAGACCAGGTTTCGTCCTTCCAGGATTCCTGGACAAGCCCGACGATGTTGAGTTCCCGTCTGCCGCGAACCGGATAATGCACCAGATGGGCGCTCTTGTGGAACCACAGGCCCGCATCCCGCTGCCAGCGCTCAGGAACTGCATCGATCGGTACCGTTGCCCTGTAGGCGACCTGGCCGCTGAAATGTGCATCTTCATGCCCGGGAATGAGCCGACGGGTTTTGGACCAGACACCGTCTGCACCGATAAGTGCCTTGCAATGCAGGTTTCCGGTGATCTCGTCATCCTGGAAAATGCAGACAAGGTGGTCGTAGGGAGTGGATTCCAGATCGAGCACTTCGCTGGAAAGGCGGATGGAAATACCTTCGGTGGCTTTCACCCGGTCCAGCAGAACGCGCTGCAGATCTGCCCGGTGGATTTCCCAGAAGGGATAGCCGTGACGCTCCTTCAGGAAAGTGCCCATGCTGACCCTGGCCAGCTCGTCTCCGGATTTTGCCGACCAGATTTTCACAAAATCGGGGGCATATGCGAAGGGGGCCAGATCTTCCAGAAGACCAAGCTGGTCCAGCACGGAGCAGGCATTGGGCGAAAGCTGCAGACCGGCGCCAACTTCCGACAGTTGCCGCGCCTTGTCTATAAGGACGATCTCATGACCTTGAGCGCGCAGGCTGAGGGCGGCCGTGAGACCGCCGATGCCGGCCCCGGCAATGATGATCGGAAGCCCGATCTCGCCATTGTTGCTCATGCACAGACCAATAATTTATGCGGCAGCGGGTGCCCAGGTGCAGTCTGAAGGCGAGGATTCGGTTGCCCGCAGCGTCGCATCGAACTTGTAGAGCGTGGAACAATAGGGGCAGACCACTTCGTTCTCACTGCCCATGTCCAGAAACACATGCGGGTGATCAAACGGAGGATTTGCGCCGATGCACATGAATTCTCGTGCGCCTATGGCCACCGAATCGTGTCCGCTGGAGTTCTGGAAATGCGGGACGACATGATCCGCCATGTTGAAATTCCTCTGTCTCTAAAGGTTGGGACCCCGATAGCAAATTTTGAGGACCATATCCATTTGTAAAATATATGGGTAGACCCGTATTCTGCGATCCACAAGCGCAGGCCGCCTTCACCTGAAGCGGGAATGGGGCTTTACCTTCGCAGCCTAAACCTCTTACTCTACCTTGCAATTAGGTATTCCGTTTACGTAAAGGTTAAAGTCTCAGATGCCGCAATTCGAGTTCGACGGTGTGAGGATCGCTTATCAGGATAAAGGCGAGGGCGACCCTATCCTGCTGATCCACGGGTTTGCATCCAACAAGCAGGTGAACTGGCAGTATCCCGGTTGGGTCGACCTGCTGGTGGATGATGGCAGGCGTGTGATCACCATCGACAATCGCGGCCATGGAGACAGCCAGAAGTTCTACGATCCGGCCGCCTATGGCGCGCCCGTGATGGCAGAGGACGCCAAGCGCCTGCTTGATCATCTGAACATCGAACGCGCCGACGTCATGGGCTACTCCATGGGAGCGAGGATTTCCGCATTTCTGACCCTCAATCATCCGGGCAGGGTTCGGCGCGCGATCTTCAGCGGCCTTGGCTACGGCATGATTTCCGGTATCGGCGATCCGGAGCCGATCGCAACTGCGCTTGAGACCGACCGCATTCAGGATGTGTCCGACCGCACAGGGCGGGCCTTCAGGGCTTTTGCGGAGCAGACAGGATCTGACCGGCGGGCCCTGGCTGCCTGTATGCGTTCCTCACGACAGAAAATCAGCGAGGAAGATGTCGCGCGCATCGAGCGACCCGTTCTGATTGCCGTTGGCACGAAGGATGACATTGCCGGGTCGCCGCACAAGTTGGCGTCATTGATCCCGCATGCGGAGGTTCTCGAGATCCCGGGCCGCGATCACATGGTTGCTGTGGGGGACAAGGTTCACAAACAGGGCGTTCTGGCGTTCCTGAACAATGTTGAAGCGTAAGGTTTGACGCCGCCGCACAACGCCCTGACAGGCGTTTAGCGAAGGTGATCGGGCATCGAGGGAGGTTGCATGGGGCCGAAGCGTGTTGAAATGCTGGGGGCGGAGAAGAACAGTCTGGTTGCAGACCGCTACGGACTGGGCGACCTGCCGGTGATCATGCTCCACGGTGGCGGCCAGACGAGGCATTCCTGGGACGGAGCGGCGCGCAGGATCGCGGACCTCGGCCACCCGGTCTATTCGCTCGATCAGCGCGGGCACGGAGAGAGTGACTGGGTTGCCTCCGGCAATTACACATTCGACGATTTCGCCAAGGACCTGGTTGCCGTCACACGGCAGGTTGAAGCCCTGCATAAGGCCCGACCGGTTGTCGTCGGTGCGTCGCTGGGTGGCTTTGCCGGCATGCTGGCGGAAGGGCAGGAAAACACCGGTGGCCTGTCGGCACTGGTGCTGGTCGACATCACGCCGCGGATCGATATGGGCGGAGTTGCCAAGATCCTGGGTTTCATGGGCGACAGGGTCGATGATGGCTTTGCCGACGTGGAAGAGGCCGCCGATGCGATTGCCCGCTATCTGCCAAACCGCTCCCGGCCGAAGGACCTGTCCGGCCTCTCTAAAAATCTTCGTCTCCATGCCGATGGCCGGTATCGTTGGCACTGGGACCCGGCGTTCCTGAAGTCCAAACATCATCAGGATGACGCTATGGCGGCGGAAAGCCAGCAACGCATGCTGGCAGCGGCCGGCAATCTGTCGCTGCCGGTTTTGCTGATCCGGGGACAGAATTCCGAATTGGTTTCGATGGACCATGTGCGCGAATTTCAGGCGCAGGTCCCCCACGCGAAATTCACGGATATCCGCGACGCCGGCCACATGGTTGCCGGTGATCGCAATGACGTGTTCGCCGGGGCCGTAGAAGACTTCCTGATCGCGCTGAAATCCGACGCGGCCATGGCCTGAGACTGGTTGGGTAAACAATCACCGACAGACATGTGTCTCGCGGCCGCGCGCGAAAAAAGAGTCGTTTCAACTGTCTGGTCCGAAAGGTTCAGAGGTTGATTCAAGCTTGTTTCACGGCGTCGGGCGCTGTCAGTTGCCGGTAAACACTGGTGCTCTTTTTTCCAGAAAGGCCCTGCAGCCTTCGCGATAGTCAGCGCTGTCGATGCAGGCCTGTGCGTTGACGAGGTCGAGGGCTGCATCTGTCTGATCGCCGGGTTGCGCAAGCCTGTTGATCGCCTGCTTTGCTGCCTTCAGAGACAGAGGTGCATTGGCGCACAGAGCTGCACTCAGCGCTTCGATGCGATGGTTCAGCTCACTGTCTTCCACCACTTCGTTGACGAGGCCCATGTCGAGCGCCTTTTCCGCCGTCAGTCGCTCGGCCGAAAACAGCAGTCTCTTGGCGTTGGAGGGCGAAACAGCTTCCAGTAGATCGCCGAGCGCTTCGGGCGGATAGGCAAGGCCGAGCCGGGCTGCGGGAATGGCGAAGAAGGCAGAGCGTGTTGCGATACGCAGGTCACAGGCGAGTGCGATGCCCAGGCCGCCGCCAAGGCAGGGGCCTTCGATTGCCGCAATGACCGGAATCGGCAGAACCTTCAGAGCCTTGAAGGCCGCGACGTTAATGTCGTCATAGTATTTGGCGGCTTCCGGTGTGGAGCGGATGGCTTCGAATTCCGATATGTCGGCCCCTGCGCAAAAGCTTTTGCCTCCAGCGCCGCGCACAATGCAAACCCGCATGACAGGATCCTGCGCCAGTTCGGCTAGCACGGCCGGGATTGCCTGCCAGGCGGCGAGCGGCAGGGCGTTTTTCCTGTCCGGTGAGTTCAGCACAAGTTCTGCAATCTGACCGCTGCGAACCACCATGGGGTTGCCGGAAGTGGCTGTTTGGGACGTTTGCGTAGGCATGACTTAACCTCAAAATACGATTCAGTTCGCAAGGTGCTGAAAATCTTCGGGTATCAGGGTTCATTCGAGACAGTCATATCTGATATCAGGAAGTTTGATTTGGGAAAATCAGACGACAGTCCTATTTTAAGGGCCACTCGTGACGGCTTGAAAAGGAGACAGGCCATGTCAGCACCGATCGGCAAGACCGGTTTGAAAGAAGTTCCGACGCATGATCCGGTCTGGCATCAGTTGCGGGATGAAGCACAAGCGATGGTCGTGGCAGAGCCGGCCCTGTCGTCCTTCGTTTATGAAACGGTTCTGAATCACGACAGCCTGGAAGAGGCCGTGGTTCATCGCCTTGGCGACCGGCTGGGCCGGGACATCGTTTCCGCATCGCTGATCCGCCAGACCTACCTTGAAGCGCTGGCCGACGAGCCCGAGCTGGCTAAGATCTTCCGCGTCGACATTGTTGCCGTCTTCGACCGCGATCCGGCATGCTTCCGTTTCCTGGAGCCCGTGCTTTACTTCAAGGGCTTTCATGGATTGCAGACGCACCGGTTGGCAAACTGGCTCTGGCGCCGGGGGCGCAAGGATTTTGCGCTTTATCTGCAAAGCCGTTGCTCGGAAGTTTTCCAGATCGATATCCATCCGGCTGTTCCCGTCGGGCAAGGTATCTTCATCGATCATGGCACGGGGATCGTCGTTGGCGGGACCGCCGTGATCGAAGACGATGTCTCGATCCTGCAGGGGGTGACCCTTGGCGGCACAGGCAAGGAAGATGGCGACCGTCATCCGAAAATCCGCCGTGGAGTCCTGCTCGGGGCAGGGGCCAAGGTGCTGGGCAATCTGGAAATCGGTCATTGCTCACGCATTGCGTCGGGATCGGTCGTGCTTCAGGACGTGCCTGCGAACACCACTGTTGCCGGGGTTCCTGCCAAGATCGTCGGAAAAGCAGGATGCGCAGAACCGGCCCGCAGCATGAATCAGCTACTGGGCGATTATGGCGGTCAATCGAATTGAAATTCCGGTTTCAGGAAGACGGGGAAAGCTTGCGGAAGGGCTTTGGCATTTCCGTTTGCTCCTGTAGGGTCCGCGCCAGAATGATGCTGAAAGAAAAGAGCAGGAGAGCGCCGTGAAACCCGATGAGATCCGAAAGATCGAAGCCTATCTGCGTTTGAAGTTCGAGAACAAGAACATCAAGGTGCAGGCCCGTCCGCGCAAGGACGACTCTGCGGAGGTTTATATCGGCGATGAATTCATCGGCGTCATCTTTCGGGATGATGAGGATGAAGACCTCAGCTGGAACTTCCAGATGGCAATCCTGGAAATCGACCTGGACGAAGTCTGAGCTTCAGACTTTCGATCGCGACATGAAAAAGGCGGCTCCCTTGGGAAGCCGCCTTTTTCATGCTCTGTCCAATCGGACGAACCCGGTTATTTGATCTGATAGCCTTCAATGCTGGCAACGACGTCCGCGTCCAGACGGCGCCAGTCAGGTAAAAGCGACTGATCGAAGCTGTAGCGCAGCTCCAGGCCGGAGGCGAACACGATTGCGCGATGACAGCGAGCCTTTCCGGAAGAGGAGTCTTTCCGGCAGCGAACGATAAAGCCGTTCTGCACGGTCGGGTCGTAGGCAATGATATCGGTTGCCGGGGCGCGGCGCGCAGACAATGTCAGCACCTTCAGGCCTGCGGGGCCTCTCTTCTCGCCGCCCCGTGCCAGGCGCCTGTAGAACGGATCAAGCCTCGCCCGCAAACTTTCCCGGCCTGGATTGCTCTCGAGGTCGACCTGGATTTTTACCGGATACTTCCAGCCTTTATCGCCGTCATCTGATTTGCCGGGAGACCAGTCAAGGTTCAGCCGCAGGGTGGCAAATTCAGCGTCTCCCCCAAGGGCCTGCCGTTTCTGAAAGGCTGTCGCGATCAGGTTAAGAGGCAATTCAAAGCGTGTCGGGCCAATGGCAAAGTGTACAGGCTGGTCTTGTCTGACGCTTGCCTCAGCAGGCCAGCCGAACGACCACGTGTAGACCTTGCCGGCTATGTGAGCCGTGCCCAGTACGCACATTGCCAAAGCCAGCCATGTGAAGTGGCGGGGATCCGTCCTGATTGGCCCTGGCAAGGAGACGGGTATCACGACTTCAGCCCCTTGGTTCGTGTGCGCTTTTCTGGGACAGAGTGTCCAGAAACGGCACAGGTGTCTCGCAAAGGGAAGGTGTCAATGCCGCTCCAGGTGGTTTAATTGCGGGGATTCGGCGCATTTGCCATTCCGGCACGGTCTTTGCTCTTGATCCTTTATGAATTCTTAATCACTTTCCGCAGGAAACAGTTAATAAGGGGTTAACGGGCGTGCTGTTCAATCTTCTAATCGTTGGATACATCGCATGCGCCGGATTTGTAGCGTCGGGTGTGCTGGGTAGTCTTTATCAGTTGATCACGAAGCAGCCGCCGAAGTTCGCCGTAGACGGCGAGGGGCTCCTGTCGTTTCTTGCAGGTATGTTCCTGTGCGTGTTCGCCGGACCCTTCATCATCATGCGCAATGCCATCCGTGGACGCAGGATCGAAAAGCGGCCGGTGGGCTGGCTGGTTGCCTCTTCCACCATCGCCGGTATGTGGAGCATGTGTTCCGGTGTAATGGTGATCAACGTCGCCCTGATTATGATCGGTTACATCTGAGGTTTCATGCCTGTCTTCGCTCTTGATGGACGTTCGCCCGTTTTTCCTGAAAACGATGAATACTGGATCGCGCCGAATGCAACGCTGATCGGCGATATCATCCTGCATGAAGCGGCAAGTGTCTGGTTCAACGCGGTTCTGCGCGGTGACAACGAGCCGATTACCGTCGGCATGCGCTCCAATGTGCAGGATGGCTGCGTCTTCCACACGGACATGGGCTTTCCATTGACCATCGGGGCCAATTGCACGATCGGACACAAGGCCATCTTGCATGGCTGCACGATCAAGGACAATTCGCTGATTGGCATGGGGGCGACCGTCCTCAACGGTGCTGTCATCGGCTCCAACTGCATCATTGGAGCGAATGCCCTTATCGCTGAAGGCAAGGAAATTCCGGACAATTCACTTGTGGTGGGCGTGCCAGGCAGGGTGGTGAAGACACTGCCGCTGGAAGCGGCGAACGGTATTGCGAATTCCGCTGACGGCTACGTGCGGAACTGGCGCCGTTTCAAGTCCGGACTGCGCGAACTCTGATCCCTACTGGCGCGTTCCTCTCGAACAGCCCTTCGACTTGCCTGAAAAGGCGGGAACCGACCTGCGGGGGGCGCTGGTCGGTTCCCTGGATCCGGTCGTGGTAGGGATGGGGAGGGTGGGGACGCGACCGGATCGTCCTAGAGGCCGGCTGACGCCGGACCAATCCCAATCCTAGTTGGACACGCTACTGACGGTGGTCACACGCGTGTCGGAGATGCCTGTCCACTGCACGGGCGAGCTGGCGGACTGACGCTTGATGTAGCGGTAGGGGGTCGAGTACCAGGGCAAGACCGCCTCGATCTGGTTGTCGAGGATCATGTCGCCATGGTCGGTCCGAACCGTCAGCACTGCGTGTCCCGAATTCTGCGTGTCCTTGGCGACGGTGATGAGCAGGGCACTCTTGGGCCAGCCGGCCTCCATCAGCACGCGTTGTTTCTCAAGGACATATTCCTCGCAGTCGCCATAACCGTTTACCGGATACGTCCAGTACTCTTCCTTGCCGAAGAGATCCTGATCGGTCATCGGGCGAATCCGGTGATTGACTTCCTTGTTGACGGCAATGAGTTCGTTCCAGCGGGTTTCGTCCAGCTTCACGACAACCGCCTTATATTTTTCCTTCGGACACGCCCAGGCGTTGTCGCGGCAGAATTGCTCATAGCCGACCGGCGGTTTGACGACCGTCCTCATGTCCATGAAGCGACCGGGATCTGCCTGTGCAATCGATCCCATGACAGTGCACGACAGTAAAATTACAGATGCGAGTACAGTTCTGTGAAGTAATTTCATCGTAACGCCCTCCCCAAGGCTGACGCAACGATGACGGAATGATTTTTACTTGGGGAAAATCTCCAAAGTAAAACTCTATCTGTATTTTAAAGGTGTTTGATCTTAATTTTATCGTTATTTGAATTTACTTTGATTCAAGTTAGAAGAAAACTTTCATAAAATTTGATCTATCCTCTAGAAGTCTCTGAAATATATGGATTTTGGCGCTAATCAGGTGGCTGAAACTGGGCTTTAAACTAGTCACATGGCGAGCCGAAACAGGCATTTTTTCGCACTCTGGGGGTGGGAAAAGGCAGCGAAAATTTTTTGAATTTTTTTGGATGGGAGCAGTCTGAGAAGGAGATCTGTCGCCCGAAACGCCGAGTAGAAACAAAAAGACCCGGCTGAAGCCGGGTCCGTCAACATGGTACGCAACCACTTGCGGCAGACAGGAAAGCGCCTGTCAGCTTTCTTCTGATGACGATATGTGGTGTTCCAGCAATTCGCGGCTCTGCACGGCTGCAAATTCGACAGCAATGCCACCTTCAATGCGTCGAATGACACGCGCCTGCATCTTTCCGAGCGTGATCGGGTCGCCCATTTCCGGAACGATATCCGTCGCGATAGCTGCACCGGACAGGGACACATCTATTATCCGGCAGACATGCTCCGAGCCGTCTGGCAGGATCATCTTGGTCATCGGATTTTTGGGAACGAAACGGTCGTGGCGCCGGTCTTCGGGAAGATTGAGCTCATCCCGGTTTGCGAGCCAGGTGAGAACGTTGGCGATCTTGTCACGTTTGCGCACAGTGTTGCGCAGCTCGACTGCAAAGCCACCATCGATGAGGCGGGAGATCGTGCCTTCGACGCGGCTTAAATGGTCGAGGTAGGCAATCACGCGTTCACCGACCCTGCCGGTGACGGGTGTAATCATGGCCATGCCGCCTGGCGACATGTCGACGACCTGACAGGGATATTCACGCCGGTCTTCCAGCATGAAGCGGCCCAGAATATTGACCTGGACACGTTGATGGCGCCGGCGGTCAGTGACTTGAAGCGATCTGCTTCCTTCGGTTGCTGTTGCCACTCCGGCGCTCATGCCCATTTTATCCAAAACGATGCGGAAATCGCACTGTCCCCGGCTGAGATGCGATTCAAAAGACGTCTGTTAATGCACTTTAGGTAGCTGGGGTTAACGATGTGTAAGAGTGTAGCCCAGAAGCGGCTCAGGTCCAGACTTGGCGTGGATAAAAATGCGGGCGTGGCCAATATGCCGGTATTTCCAGAGGATAGACGCCTTTAGGCGAAAGAAATCGGGAGTAAAAGTCCGGAAGGTCCTTCTTATTTCATCCTGAAACGTCTGCAAATTGACGAAGGGGCAACACACATCGGCCCGACTGATTCTCAGCCGGGCCGATGTCGTTGTGCAAACGGGGAAACTACAGCGCCAGATGCGCGGTTCGCGTCAGGACTTCCCGCCCGAATAGACGGTCAGATGTCCGACCTTGCGCTCCGCACCGGTCGGCAGGGGCGGCGTCGGCATGGCCATGCCTTCGGCCGTGAAGCGCGGCAGGATCGGATTGAGTGTCGCTGCCGGAGAATCCACGAAATAGGGCCGCTCATCCGGCCAGACCAGGCGAAGGCTGCTGACGGACTGGCTCAAAATGGGATGCAGGCCGATCCAATAGGGTTTTTCCATGGGGGTACAGCTGCCCAGCACCCGGATCCTGCCTTCGCCGGGAACGTTCAGCGGAACCAGCAACATTTCCATTTGCAGGATCTGTCCGCGTTCCGTGTGGCCATTGATGCCGATCACGGCGGCAGCGGCGTCTTCGGTTATGGCGGCAAGCAGGCTTTCCAGCGCCTCACGGTCTTTCACGTTCCAGCCGCGCAGGAAGTTGCGGCCCTTGAGCTCCCGGCAATGCGCGGAACACAGACGCGTTCCGGCCAGGCGGTAGCGCACGTCCTTCGGGCCATTCGTTTCGAGAATGAAAGTGTCGCCGAGCAGGCCACGGATTTCACCCGGATCGACTTCGCTGCGGTTCGGCGCGGGGCGGGCGCCGCGAAGATTGTCCCAGTAGTTGTAAAGAGTTTGCGTTACGCCGTGTTTCATCTGGTTCGCCTCTTTCCCATTCTTGCGCCCGGTGTTTCGTCTCAAGACAGTGTCTGTTTCAAAACGGGACGAAAATGTTTCCCTGTTGGTTTTTGAGCTCTACAAAGCAGGGGGCGTGCCAAGTGCTGGCGGATCGAAAGTGAACAGTCAGGCCGGGAATTAAGGTTAATTTTCAGTAAAGCTTGTTTTGCGGCATTTGGGCTGGCAGCTTAACAATCAGTTCATACAAACAGCGGGTGGGAGGAACCTGGTGTTGCAGGTCAGGCCGCGGGCCGATAGGACAGCCGCCAAAAGCTGCCTCGGCAAAACAAGCGCCGACCAGAGTGAACAATTGTCCTGAACGGGCGTCGTGGGGACGCGACCGGTTTTGGGGGGCATCGCAAAGCGCTGGCAACCTTCTGGGTGGCCGGCGCTTTGTATTTTCCGAGCCCTTTGGGCAAGGGAACCGGCAAATCAAATTCACCATTTCCCGGTTTCCCGGCATCCGGCGGTCGAACCACTCTTGTTTTGTCTTCGATCTGGCTTAGAAGAAAGACACGAAAGGCAGAGGATCCATGAACGTTTACCGCATCGATGAAGAACGCGCCCGGCGCGAGCAAGCCCAGAAGGAAAAGCGTCCTCAACGGCCGTCCGGTCCGCCTGTCTTCAATTTGCCGAGCGTCATTGTCTGGCTGAGCGGAATTCTGATTGCGATCCATGTTCTGCGGGAAATGATCCTTCCGGTGAACCTGTCCAATCTGATCGTGGAGCTGTTCGCCTTCTGGCCGGTGAAATACGCCTATTTCAGCAGCCTGCCGCCGCTGGATCTCGTCTCCAGCCTCTGGGCCTTCGTCACCTACAGTCTGCTGCATGGCGGTGCCATGCATATTATTTTCAACCTGCTCTGGATGGTGATTTTCGGCAGTGCTGTCGCCAGACGGTTTGGTGCCGGACGCTTTCTGGTGTTTTCGGCAGCCTGTTCGGTTGGGGGCGCGTTTGCTCACCTTGCGACCCATTGGGGCGAGGGGGCACCGATGATCGGTGCGTCGGCTGCCATCTCCGGCCAGATGGCGGCCGCCATCCGTTTCGTGTTCGAGCGCGGAGGGCCGCTAGGGGCAATCCGCAACAACGATCCGACCGCCTATTTCGTTCCGGCTCAATCCCTGTCGGAATGCCTGCGCGACCGGCAGGTTCTTGTCTTTGTTGCTGTGTGGTTCGGGCTCAACCTGTTCTTCGGCCTGATGAGCGGGCCCATCGCGGGGCAACCGGCCAGTGTTGCCTGGCAAGCCCATATCGGCGGCTTCGTCGCAGGCCTTGCTCTGTTTCCGTTCTTTGACCCGGTGCCGCAGCGGCGGAATTCCTGAAGTCAGGCTCAAGAGCCCACTAGACGCAACGTCAATAGTTTGCGCGGCCAGATTTTTTTGCCATGATACCTTCAAGACTGGAGGGCGTCCTGCCGGATTCGGATGGACGTCCGGCGCCAGTTGGTGCGAAGGTGGTCGAGTAGCCGGATAAACTCTTTGCGGAGACCGGTTGGGAGACTGCATTCAGGTCGATCAACTGTAGACGTTTGATCGCTTCCGATTGAGCGTCGGTTGATCAGGTCCGGTAAAACGGACCGATTGATGCCATGGGAGGTGATTGAATGACCGTAGCCGCAATCCTGAGTGGGAAGGGCCACGAAATTATCACAGCGCGCAGCGACGCGTTGCTCAGCGAAATTTGTGAAACCCTGGCAAAACACAAGATCGGTGCTGTGGTTGTCTCCGATGATGATGGTGCCGTGAATGGGATTGTATCAGAGCGGGACATCGTTCGTGTCATCGGTACACAAGGTGTGTCCGCGCTGAAAACGCCGGTTTCCAGTGTCATGACCAAAAAGGTTATTACCTGCACCGAAGAGAACAACATCAACGAAGTCATGGCCCACATGACGCAGGGCAGATTCCGCCACATGCCCGTCGTGAAAGACGGAAAACTGACCGGAGTGATCTCCATCGGTGACGTCGTGAAATTCAAGATTGCGCAGGTTGAGCTCGAAGCAGAGCAGATGCGCAGCTACATCACGATGGCTTGAGCGAAGCTGCTTTCGAACCATGACATCCCGGCGCGTGCGAAACGCGGCCGGGGTGATCAACTGAGAAACTATTGATAATCTCCGGCAGGGTTCCGACCTGCTTCAGCTCTTGCCGTAAACCTCGTCGGGATCATAAACCCGTTCGGTTTCAACGCGCTCCAGACGCACCGGGCCATCGCTGCTCCTTACGGTTCTTCTGTAAAAGCAGGAGCGGTATCCCACGTGGCAGGTAGCGCCGTTTCCAGCGACTGAAACCTTCAGCACCAGGGCATCCTGATCGCAATCGGTGAGGATCTCGTGCACGGTCTGGATCTGGCCGGAGGTTTCACCCTTTTTCCAGTAACTTTGCCGCGACCGGCTCCAGTACCAGGCTTCGCCGGTCTCGATTGTCCGCTTCAGGGCTTCGGCGTTCATATAGCCCACCATCAGCACTTCGCCTGACGTCACATCGGTGACGACAGCCACAATCAGGCCGTCCCGGTCGAATTTCGGCATCATCAGGTCGCCGTTTTCGACCGTTTGCTTGTCGGTGCGTTCAGTCAGGTGAGTGTTGCACATGGGGGGAAAGCCCTTGCCGTCTTTTTTGAACGCAAGGGCTGGAAAGTCAGGCGCCCTTGCTGCGCACCAGAGACATGAATTTCGCCTGCTCGGCAGGATCGTCCTGGAAAACGCCGGTGAACTGGGTGGTGATCGTGGAGACACCGGGTTTCTGGACACCGCGCATGGTCATGCACTGGTGTTCGGCTTCCAGCATCACGGCCAGGCCACGCGGAGCCAGCGCGTCGTCAATGACCGATACGATCTGCGCAGTCAAGTTTTCCTGCGTTTGCAGACGCTTGGCATAGATGTCGACAACGCGTGCCAGTTTTGAAAGCCCGACCACGCCTTCCGCCGGATAATAGGCGATATGCGCCTCGCCGATGAAAGGCAGCATGTGGTGTTCGCAATGGGAATGGAACGGGATGCCGCGCACAAGGACAATGTCCTTGTAGCCGCCCACGTCTTCGAATGTCCTGGCCAGATGCTCTGCCGGATCTTCAAAGTAGCCGCCGTAAAGCTGGCTCAGCGCCTTGACCACGCGTTTGGGTGTTTCCACCAGACCTTCACGGTCCGGGTCGTCGCCGGTCCAGGCCAGAAGCGTTCGCACTGCAGCTTCAGCTTCTTCACGGCTAGGCCGTTGCAATTGATCCGGTGTCTTTCTTTCGAATGTTGTTTCTACCGGCTTGAGGACAGCGTCCATGGGGATCCTCGCAATTTTACCCTTGTCACTCGTCATACGGCGCTCACTGATGCACAGATCAGACGGCTCGGGCTTTCAAGCCGCGGACCATTATCATACTCCATACAAAAAGCGAACGCGCAGTTTCTGAGTGGGAAGAGCCGGTTTCCAACCTGCATGCGACATGCGAGAAACCAACTGCGACCACTCTGCCCCTTGCGAATTTGCTGTGGCATCTGATGTATATATAGGAAAGCAGTGCGCCATCAATGTGTCGCGCGTCACAGGCTTTCACGAAGAGGCGAGTTATGCTTGACGACATTTACAATGCGAAGATCCTCGACTTCGCCGGAAACATCCCGCGGGTGGGTCGTCTCGACCAACCGGACGCCAGCGCGAAAGCCCATTCCAAACTTTGTGGATCGACCGTGATTGTGGATCTTTGCATGAAAGACGGAGTGGTCACGGACTTCGCTCATGACGTCAAAGCCTGTGCGCTTGGCCAGGCATCCTCCTCGATCATGGCCCGGAACATCATCGGCGCAAGCGGGGCTGAACTGCGCGAGGTCCAGAAATCAATGCGCGCAATGCTGAAGGAGGGCGGCGACGCACCTTCTGGTCGTTTTGAAGATCTGAAGTTTCTGGAACCGGTGCGCGAATACAAGGCCCGGCACGCGTCAACGATGCTGACGTTCGATGCCGTTGTCGATGCGCTCGATCAGATTGAAGCCAAGAAAAAGGCAGACGGTGCCGCGGCATGAAGGCGCTCGCCGCAGATTGCGTTGGCCCTGCGCTGTGGCGCGTTGGCAATGGCGGGGCGGAAATGAATGTCTTGAAGACAGGAGCGGCCAATACTCGGCGAGATTGGATGATGGCCAAACTATCCTCTTCCGGATGGCATTCGAACGTTGCCTTTGAACATCGATAATGTGCAATAGCCACGGCCCCAAAAACACACCTCAAAACCGGCTTGGCCCAGGCGGGATGATCGCAATCGCCCTGATCTGGGTCTACCGTCATTCCCTGTCTCTCTTCATGGGGCGCACCTGCCGCTATGCGCCGACCTGTTCGGACTATACCGAGCAGTCCATCCGCCGCTTTGGCTTCTGGGCTGGAGGCTGGATCGGCCTGTCACGTGTTCTCAGATGTAACCCTTGGGGGGCTTCCGGTTTCGACCCGGTCCCGGACGCCTTGCCGCCGGATGCACGCTGGTTTTTGCCATGGCGTTACGGTCATTGGACCGGCAAGCACATTCCGCGGGAACACCGGTTGGACTGAGCGCTGTATCAACCAGTTGTTGACCTGACGTTAGGTCAATGCAACGCTTGCTTCTCATGCCAGTAGGCGGAGGGAAGAATGAGCGTACGCGACTTCCATTTCATAATGATCAAGCCAACTCATTATGACGACGATGGCTACCCGATCCAGTGGCTTCGTTCTGCGATACCGTCCAACACACTTGCCAGTCTGAACGGACTGGCAGAAAACGCGCGGAACCGTGAGGTGCTCGGAACGGGCGTCCGCATCCATCTTCACACCTTTGATGAAACCAACAAACGGGTTCGTCCGGACAAGATCGCCCGGCAAATCCGAAAAGCGGGCGGATCTGCGCTTATTGCGCTGGTCGGAGTTCAATCAAATCAGTTTCCGCGCGCCGGCGACCTTGCGCGCACTTTCCTGAAGCAAGGCCTTCCGGTTGCCATCGGCGGGTTTCATGTCTCCGGCTGCATTTCCATGCTCGATGAAATGCCGGAAGAAATGGTGCAGCTGCAAAAGGAAGGGGTCGTCTATTTTGCCGGCGAGGCCGAGGACGGGCGGTTGGACGATATCTTCCGCGATGCGTTTTCTGGAGATCTGAAGCCGCTCTACAACTTCATGGCGGATTTACCATCGCTGGAGGGGGAGCCGACACCGATCCTGCCTTCCCAGCACATTCGCTTCACGGCCGGATCGCATTCCAGTTTCGATCTTGGCCGCGGCTGTCCGTTCCAGTGTTCCTTCTGCACGATCATCAACGTGCAGGGCCGCAAGAGCCGGTTTCGGTCAGCCGATGATCTGGAGCAGATCATTCGCGACAACGTCGCGCAGGGCATCGACCGCTTCTTCATCACCGACGACAATTTCGCCCGCAACCGGGAATGGGAACCCCTCTTCGACCGCCTGATCCGCTTGAGGGAGCAGGAGAACTTCGACATCAAGTTCATCATCCAGGTGGATACGCTCTGCCACCGGATTGACGGTTTCATCGAGAAGGCGACGCGGGCCGGGGTGAACCGGGTTTTTATAGGTCTGGAAAATATCAATCCGGACAACCTGCTTGCTGCCAAAAAGCGGCAGAACAAGATCACCGAATACCGCGAGATGCTGCAGAAATGGCGGGCGCACGGGGCGACCACCTATGCCGGTTACATCATCGGGTTTCCAGGGGATACGAAAGAGTCGGTCCTTCATGACGTCGAGATCATCAAGAAAGAGCTTCCTCTCGATCTGCTCGAGTTCTTCTACCTGACGCCATTGCCGGGCTCCGAGGATCACAAGGTGCTGCTCGACAAAGGCATCTGGATGGATCCCGATCTCAACAAGTATGACCTCAATCACCGGGTGAACCATCACCCGAAAATGAGCGACGAGGATTGGGAGGACGCCTATCGGCAGGCCTGGGCGAGTTATTATTCAGATGGCCACATCGAGACGGTGCTGCGCCGGGCCGCTGCACACCGCAAGGGCCGTCCGGGCAACAAGCTGTTCCTGATGATGTGGTTCAAGCTGATGGTCGAATGCGAGGGCGTTCATCCGCTGGAGGGCGGTTATTTCCGCCTGAAATTCCGAACCGACCGACGCGGTGGCCTGCCGCTTGAAAATCCGCTTGCCTTTTATCCGCGCTATCTGGCCGAAATCGTCGCCAAACATTGGATCTATCTGTCCGCCGTCTGGCGGGTTTACCGGATCTACCGGAAGGTCAAGGCATCGCCTGACAGACGGACCTATTCCGACCTTGCCATCGCGCCGATGAACCGGAGCGAAGAGGAGGATCTGGCGATGATCCGGGAAACGCGTGGAGGTACGGAAGCGGTTGCCAAACAGCTTCGCGACGCAGCGCTCTCCAAGGCCGGTAAGGATCGAGCGAAGGCGGCTACGGCCTTGTGAGTGGGATGCAGGTGCCCTGCGCCGGGGCAGGCGCCAAACAAAGGCCATGCCTAGTGCCGCAATGATGATTTCCGCAATGGCGACAAGGGCAACTGAGGCACTCATTTTCCTTTGTTTCCTGCGTTTTGGAAAATGTGTTGCCGCTGCGAAAATTCTCGAAGACAGCAGGCGCAAATAGGTGTATTTCGCAAAGGCCGCCGACCGGTCCGCGCAGCTTTGACACTGCCTCAGGACCGTCGCCAATTTTGGATGGAGACCGGGCGCGGCACACCGGACACTGGGTCTTTCTAGGCACCATGGACAAGGCTTTGCCCCAGGCCGAAACCGGGGACACTTTCATTCGCATTGCCGAGCCCGGCGATCTCGCCGAACTGTTCCGCATTGAAAACGCCGCCTTTACCGGGGATCGCATTTCCCGGCGAAGCTTCAAGCGTTTTCTGGACAGCCCCCGCGCACGGCTTCTGGTAGCCATCGGTCCGAACGGGCTGGTCGGTTACGTGTTGCTGCTTTTGCGCCAGGGCACGGCGCTGGCAAGGCTATATTCGCTGGCCGTCGATCCTGTCTGCCGGGGGCAGGGGCTTGGGGCAAAGCTCTTGAAAGCGTCCGAGGCTGCCGCCTTCGACAGCGAGCGCATTGTGCTGCGGCTTGAGGTGCGGGCGGACAACGAGACCGCCATCGCGCTTTATCAGCGTGGCGGCTACCGCATGCTTGGCAAGGTGGAGGCCTATTACGAGGACGGCTGCGCTGCGCTGCGCATGGAAAAGCTGCTGCATGGTCCGGTATTGGGCACGGGAAACGCTCCTTATTATTCCCAGACCACCGAATTCACCTGTGGACCTGCCTGTGCGCTGATGGCGGCACGGCATTTTGACCGATCCATGCCGGCAGAACCCTTGACCGAGCTTACGCTCTGGCGGGAGGCGACGACGATCTATCTCGCCTCGGGGCATGGTGGCTGCGGCCCGTTTGGACTTGCCAATGCCTTGGCGCGGCGCGGGCTTGCCGTTGAGGTTCGGCTGTTTCCCGATGATCTTCTGTTTCTCAACTCCGTCCGCGACCCGGAAAAGCGGAAGGTGCTGACATTGGTTCAGGAAGGCTATCGCACGGAGGCCGAGGCGCTTGGCGTTGTCCGCTCGGAAAACCCTTTGGAAGCAACGGCCCTTGCTGCCGAGATTTCAGCCGGAACGCTGGCGATCGCGCTCATCTCCGGCTACCGCATGTTTGGCCAGAAAGTTCCTCATTGGGTGCTCGTGCACGACGCGGACGACCGCCACCTGATCATTCATGATCCGTGGCTGGAGCGAGAGCGCCATGAAAGCCCGGCGGATGCTGCCAATCTTCCCATTCCCTTTGCCGAATTCGACCGCATGGCCCGTTGGGGCAGAACCGCGGTCCGTGCTCAAATCCTGATACGAAAGGACGCCTGATCCAATGTCTTCCTGGGTCATTCTGGTCGACCACCTCAAAGATCTCTCCAACACGGATACACCGCACAAGGTAATGACCGTGCGGGAGTACCTGACGCATCCAAAACTGTTTGCCGGTGCCAAGCCGACCATTCTCAACCTCGCCCGGTCCTATGCCTATCAGGGCGCGGGCTATTATGCGTCTCTGCTGGCCGAAGCGCGCCAGCACCGGGTGGTGCCTGTTGTCGAGACCATGATCGAACTGTCCCGCAAGCAGCTCTATCAGCATGCCTTGCCGGAGCTTGAAGACCGGCTGAACCGCTGCCTGCGCAAGATGGCGCCCGAAGCTGCCGGTGCGGTTACAAGACTGCTGGTCTACCTCGGCCAGGTCGGTGATCCCGCGCTTGAACCGTTCGCCCGGCTGCTGTTCGACTGGTTCCGTGCTCCGGTGCTGGAAGTGCTTCTGGAAGAGGGCGAGTGGCGCAGCATCAAGCGGATCCGCGTGTTGGCGGTGAACGATCTTGAAGCGGAAGAACGTGCGCATTTTCTGGCTGCGGTGGAAAGCTATACGACACGTCCCTGGCGGGCTCCGAAACAACGCGCCTTGATGAAGTATTCCATGGCTGTTCTTTCCGACCCCAAGGAAGAATTGCCGCCATCTTCCATCGCCTCGCTGAAGCACATGGCCAAGGTGGCCGCGCGCCACGGCGTTGAAGTCGTGCCGATCGGGAAGGGCGATCTCGACAAGCTGGCGCAATATGACGCCCTGTTCATTCGCGAGACCACCAACATCGACAATCACACCTATCGGTTTGCCCGGCGCGCCGTGCAGGAAGGCATGCCGGTGATCGACGATCCGGTGTCGATGATCCGCTGTACCAACAAGGTCTATCTGACCGAGCTTCTGGCAAGCCACGGCATCGCGACGCCCAAGACCATCGTCCTGTCTTCCCTGAAAGAAGCAGGTGACCTGGAGGCCAGGCTCGGCTCACCCATCGTTCTCAAGATCCCTGACGGCTCCTTCAGCCGCGGTGTTTTCCGGGTGACGGGTGCCGACGCCATCAAGGAGAAGCTGAAAGAGCTTTTCCAGGAAAGCGCCATTCTGCTTGCGCAGGAGTATTGCCCGACGGATTTCGACTGGCGCATCGGTGTGCTGGACGGCGAACCGCTGTTTGCCTGCCAGTATCTGATGGCCAAGAAACACTGGCAGATCGTGCGGCACGAGACCGGCAAGAAAGCCGTCGAAGGCGGGTTCAAGACGGTTTCCATGGCCGAAACGCCACCGGCGGTCATCGATATCGCCGTGCGGGCAGCCCGCCTGATTGGGGATGGTCTTTACGGGGTCGACCTGAAGGTGATCGGAGAGCGGGTGGTGGTCATCGAGGTCAACGACAATCCCAATCTCGATCACGGGGTTGAAGATCTTGCCGAAAAGGATGCTGTCTGGGATCAGCTCATTCGCTGGTTTGTCCGCCGACTGGAGGCGCGTTAGAGCAACACCGGACTCAGATTCAAGGAAATGCTTCGGAAAAGGTTGCCGGATTAGTTTGAATCCCTTATGCCCGGCCCGTTCCATTTCCTTTGAACAGCTTACCTGCCTTGTCTGCAGGAGTGAGCAGGAGAAAACCGATGATTGAACTTACTTTCCCCGACAATTCCGTTCGCGAATACGAGGCAGGCACCACTGGTCTTGCCGTCGCCGAAGGCATTTCCAAGTCGCTGGCCAAAAAGGCCGTGGCCATGACCCTCGACGGGGAACTGCAAGATCTCACCGACCAGATCAGCGGCAATCACAAGATCGAGATCGTCACCCGCGACGATCCGCGCGCCCTTGAACTGATCCGTCACGATGCCGCCCACGTCATGGCTGAAGCCGTGCAGGAGCTGTGGCCCGGTACCCAGGTGACCATTGGTCCGGTGATCGAAAACGGCTTCTACTACGACTTCAAGCGCGTCCATCCGGACACAGGCGCCGACTGGCCGTTCACGCCGGAAGAGCTGCCGGTCATCGAAAAGAAGATGCGGGAGATCATTGCCCGGGGTGCCCAGTTCACCAAGGAAGTGTGGAGCCGCGACGAAGCCAAGCGTTATTTCGCAGCCAAGGGCGAGGACTACAAGGTCGAGCTGGTCGACGCGATTCCGGAAGGTCAGGACCTCAAGATCTACAAGCAGGGCCAGTGGCTGGACCTGTGCCGGGGCCCGCATATGGTCTCCACCCGGCAGATCGGCGATGCCTTCAAGCTGATGAAGGTGGCCGGTGCCTACTGGCGCGGTGACAGCAACAACGAGATGCTGACGCGCATCTACGCAACGGCCTGGCACAGCGAGAAGGAGCTCAAGGCCTACCTTCATATGCTGGAAGAGGCCGAAAAGCGCGACCACCGCAAGCTGGGCCGGGAAATGGATCTGTTCCACTTCCAGGAAGAAGGCCCGGGCGTTGTCTTCTGGCACCCGAAGGGCTGGGACATGTTCCAGAGCCTGATCGCCTACAAGCGCCGGGTTTTGAAGGATACCTACAAGGAAGTGAACGCGCCGCAGGTGCTGCACACGTCGCTTTGGGAAACCTCCGGTCACTGGACCTGGTACAAGGAGAACATGTTCTCCGTGCAGTGTGCCGATCCGGAAGCCGAGGACGAGCGCATCTTCGCGCTGAAGCCGATGAACTGCCCAGGCCACGTGCAGATCTTCAAGCACGGGCTGAAGAGCTACCGCGATCTACCGATGCGCCTTGCCGAGTTCGGCATGGTGCACCGCTATGAACCGTCGGGTGCTCTGCATGGCCTGATGCGCGTGCGCGGGTTCACCCAGGACGATGCCCATGTCTTCTGCACCGAAGAGCAGATGGCGGACGAGTGCCTGAAGATCAACGATCTGATTCTGTCGGTCTACAAGGACTTCGGCTTCGACGAGATCGTGGTGAAGCTGTCCACCCGTCCGGAAAAGCGCGTGGGCACAGACGAGGCGTGGGATCATGCCGAAGCGATCATGTCTGATGTGCTGAAGCAGATCGAAGCTCAGTCAGGTGGCCGGGTTAAGACCGACATTCTGCCGGGCGAGGGCGCTTTCTACGGTCCGAAGTTCGAATACACCCTGAAGGATGCCATCGGCCGTGAGTGGCAGTGCGGCACGACGCAGGTCGATTTCAACCTGCCGGAGCGTTTTGGGGCCTTCTATGTCGACAAGGACGGCGAGAAGAAGACGCCGGTGATGATCCACCGCGCCATCTGCGGTTCCATGGAACGGTTCCTCGGCATATTGATCGAGAACTTCGCCGGGCACTTCCCGCTGTGGTTCGCTCCGCTCCAGATCGTGGTCGCGACGATCACCTCGGAAGCCGATGACTACGGCCAGGAAGTGGCGGATCTTCTCAAGGCGAAAGGTCTCAAGGTCGAGACCGATTTCCGCAACGAGAAGATCAACTACAAGGTCCGCGAACATTCGCTGGCCAAGGTTCCGGTGATCATCGTGTGCGGTATGCGTGAAGCCGAGGAGCGGACCGTGAACGTTCGCCGGCTTGGCTCCAAGGACCAGACCCCGATGGGGCTGGACGAGGCGATTGCAGCGTTTGTCGAAGAAGCGACGCCGCCGGACCTGAAGTAAGGTTTTCCCTGGCATTAAGGGAAAATCTGACAGCTTGCACATTGCCCTGACATCAGGGCAATGTGCTGTCACAATCATGAAACAGGAAGTCTGGTATTGGGTTCCGGATTAGTCACCGTTTCATCAGGGTCAAAACGACTGCCGTGAACTACGCTGAATTCAGTTATGCCAATCCGGAACATCCGCCGCTGAAGCGCTGGACCATCCGCACCATCGAAGGGCTCTCCGGCCGCCGGAAGCTGCTCAACATCTATGAGGTGTGGAAGGAGACGATGGTCGGGACATCCGATTACATCTGGAATGACCTTCTTGGCCTTATCAATCTCAACGTTTCGGTTGCCGATGGTGAATGGCCGCCAAAGGACCTTCCGGAAGGCCCGCTGGTGCTTATCGCCAACCATCCCTATGGCATTGGCGATGGTCTTGCGATCCTGGCGCTTGCTGAAAAGCTCGGCCGCCCGTTCAAGATCCTGATCAACAACGAGTTGCTGAAGGTGCCCGAGGTCCGGCCGTTCTCGCTGCCGGTCGATTTCGAGGAAACCAAGGAAGCCCTCAAGACCAATATGGCCACCCGCAAGGAGGCTCTGCGTCTCCTGCAGGAAGGCACGACCATCATCGTGTTTCCGGGCGGCGGTGTTGCAACGGCGGCAAAGCCTTTCGGAAAGGCCGAAGAGCTGCCGTGGAAGACCTTCACCGCGAAGATGATCCGCTCATCAAGGGCGACCGTTCTGCCACTGTATTTTGATGGGCAGAACTCCTGGCTGTTCCAACTGGTGAGCAAATATTCTCTGACCCTTCGCCTGGCACTGCTCGTGCGCGAATTCCGCCGTATCCTCGGTTCCGTGATGACGGCGCGCGCAGGCAGGGCAATTCCGTTTGAAACGTTGGCCGGGTTTGGGGATCAGAAGGAAATCATGGATTTCCTGCAAACGAAGGTCTTGGAGATGGCGCCAGCCACACGGAGCCGGCGCTTGTTGGGCCGGCGGCAGTAATCACACTCACGCACTCAATACTGAATTGACGGCAGGCTGAGCGCCCACGGCAACTCAGTTGCTGATGCTGGACTGCTGTTGGCTTGCCAGTTCGCTGACGGAAGTGACCACTTCCACTTCCCGGTCTTCTCCCGGCTCCACCTGGAAGGTGTGCAGGTAGGTGCGCCCGTTGTTGCGGGCGAGCGCTTCGTATTCACCCTCAGCCAGCACGAAGTCAGGGAAAGCGCCTGTTGCTTCCACGACGACATCGCCGCCAGGGCTCAGAACGGACCAGGTCGTGTTGGCGATGGCTTCACCACCGCGTTCGTTGACCAGTTTGAGTGTGATACCTGCGGCCTTGTGGAAGATCGTTGCTTCGGTGAGCTTGCCCGGCAGCACCTGGATGTCTGCGCGGACGACCGCGTTCACATCTCCGTACTTGCTGACGATGTGATACATATTGGCGCCGAGACGGAGAATGGTGCCCGGTTTGATATTGCTGGCGATGAGGTTCCGCTCGCCGCGCTGGTTGAATTCCATGCCATAGAGATCGAAGGCAACAGCCCGATCATCGAGGTCTTCACCGTCCTTGAGGGCCGCGCCGAACTTGATACCGCCCGCATTGAGCGTCACCATTTTCGACTGGACTTCCTTGCCGATGACGATGCGGTTGGTTGCCTGGGCGTAGCCATAGGCGGTGTGGATCAGATAGGTGCCCGGGTCGAGACGAAATTCCGCATCGCCGCCCTTGGACGTTGCAACCAGCTGCAGACGACCGTCCGCATTGGTTGTTTCCGAATAGATCCGCCAGATAAGACCGTCATTCAGCGGCGGGCTGTCTGGGGTCAGCTTCGCCATCAGGTAAAGTGCACCTTGCCGCAGACCACCTTTGACACCGGGGGAGGAGGCTCGGGCGGGGGCATAGGGAACAAGCGTGTCGGAAAAGAGGGGTTCCGGTTCGCGGTCGAGCAGATTGATGATGGGTTCTTCAGGCTGCGTGGAGGGGGCGTTGGGATCCGGTTTTGCCAGCGGAACCGGCGGAACGTCCGATGTCTGTGCCAGCGAGGCAGGTGCTGCGCCCATAGCGATGACGGCACTCAGCATCAAGGAGACAGCGCTGCTTTTGACAGCACGCTTCCAAACCGACCGGCCAGAAAGGGGATCTGAATTCACCATGCCCACTTCGTTATCATTTTTGACTCGCAGACTTTTACCAGCCTTTTGAGGCATTCGTCACCTGAAACCGACCCTTGAGATCCGGCCCGGTTTGCCTTGTGCGCTTCGACCGGGCACAGGGAAATGACTATGTTTCTGTTTGCACTGCGATTTTCGCATTTCCATCGCAGAAAGGCCATCCGAGAAACCAAGATGACATACCCGAGATTCACCGCATTACAATGTTGTCCCTTATTGCGCCCGAAAATTGGGCAAATTCAAGACCCCGCGATCAAAGTTGACAATTACGTTCAATGAATTACGTGGATCGTACGACTGCAACAGGCGGACAGGATCTATTCATGCCAAGTAACAGCGCCGGATCGTCGGCAACTCTGGAGTTCCTAAGGCATCGGCGCTCGCACCCGTGCGTTACCATGACGGTGCCTGGACCAACCGAGGAACAGATCAACGATATTCTGACCATTGCAGCGCGCGTGCCCGACCACGGCAAGCTGGCACCTTGGCGTTTTGTGCTTTACCGGCCGGACCAGGGAGAAAAGATCGGGGTCTGGCTGGCGGATCGTTACGAAGCTCTCAACGGCCCGCTTGACAGCGAGCAGCGGCAAAAGGAATTGACCCGGTTTACCCGTGGTCCGCTGGTCATCGGTGTTCTGAGCCAGGCCGCTCAGCACCCGAAAATTCCGGTCTGGGAACAGGAGCTTTCCGCCGGAGCGGTTTGCATGAATTTGCTCACGGCTGCGGCAGCTTCGGGCTTTGCCTCGCAGTGGCTGTCAGAATGGTTTGCCTTTGACGAAGAAGCCGCCCGTTATCTGGGCGCGCGCGACGGCGAGCGGTTTGCCGGGTTCATTCATATCGGGACCTCGACACAGCCTCCTTTCGAGCGCCCACGCCCCAACCTTGCCGACATTGTTTCCACCTGGACAGAGACCGACTGACCCATGTTTTACGAAACGGAAAAAAACGACCACGGCCTGCCGCATAATCCGTTCAAGGCGATTGTCGCCCCGCGCCCGATCGGCTGGATTTCCAGCCTGGATGCGGACGGAAAAGCCAACCTGGCGCCCTACAGCTTCTTCAATGCTGTGTGCGATACCCCGCCAATCGTCATGTTCTCCTCGAGCGGATACAAGGACAGCGTTTCCAATATCGATGCGACCGGCGAGTTCGTCTGCAATATGGCCAACCTCGGCCTGAAGGATGAGATGAACCAGTCTTCCGCGGGCGTTGAACACGGTGTGTCCGAGTTCGATCTGGCGGGCCTGGAGACCGCAGCCTCGCACCTGGTGAAGGCCCCACGGGTGGCAAAGGCCGTCACTGCACTGGAGTGCAAGCACCTTCAGACGCTGCGGCTGAAGACGCTGACCGGCAGCGAAACGGACAATTACGTTGTTTTCGGCCAGGTTGTGGGTGTCCACATTGACGACAGCATTCTCGTTGACGGAATGGTGGATGTGACGCTTTACAAGCCGTTGTCCCGTCTGGGCTACATGGACTATGCGTCGGTGAACGAGGTGTTCCAGATGGGGCGGCCCAAGGCCTGACGCCGGTTCAGATGATTGCAGCTATTAGAGGCGCCCGCTGTGTCGGCGCCTTTTTTCTGACTTGCCGACTCACGGAATTCGGCGTTATTCGAATAAAGTAGTCGAATTTTTCCTGACGTGTTTTTCCAAAGGAAATGGCCGGTCGCTGCTTGGCTGTCCACATTACCGGCTTTCGGCATAAGTAGATCTATCCAGGCCCAAAAGAAAAAAGACCCGCCTGTAGTTGCCTAGATCACTGCCTGTGTGTTGTTAAGGTTTTGTTAACCTTTTGAGCGTGAAAGTTAACGCTGAAGGTTAACGAAGTGATAATTTGGTTCCGTCGAGGAGACAGGGTCATGCGAGTTGCTGACACCGCCTCGATCGCGTCTAGGATCGAGCTTGCGTTTCAGTCTGCCAGTACATCAACGGGTACGTCATTCGACTATCTGGTCAAGACAGCTGCGCGAGAATCGTCATTCAACCCCACGGCAAAGGCCAGGACATCCAGCGCCACCGGGTTGTTCCAATTCATTGAATCCACCTGGCTGGAAACAATGAAGGAAGCTGGTCCGAAACACGGTCTTGATAAATACTCTGATCAGATTCAACGATCCAGAAACGGAAAGTTCTATGTGAGCGACCCGCAAATGCGGCGGGAAATTCTCGAGCTGCGCAAGGACCCGGAAATCTCCTCGATGATGGCAGGGGCGCTTACACAGAAAAACGCCCAGTATCTGGAGCGCAGAATCGGGCGCGCTCCAACCGATGGCGAGCTCTATATGGCTCATTTTCTCGGGGCAAATGGGGCCAGCAGACTGATTGGGGCCGCCGATGCCAACCCTGACATGCGTGCCGACAAGATTTTTTCCTCTCAAGCCCGCGCCAACAAGCCGATCTTCTATCATTCCAATGGCAAAGCCCGGTCGATGCAGGAAGTCTACGAGGTCATCGTTTCCAAACATGACGCCGTGACGATGATTGCGCAGGCCAGCACCAACAAGAACCTGCGGACCTCCGGCGAGCTTAGACAGGTTGCGACCCTTCCCAATGCAAAGCCTGCGGAAGGTGCCGCGACAATCAATCAGAGATCCTTCGATCATCTGGCAGGAGACCCGGCTGCGGCCTTTGCCATGCGATCCAAGCCCGCGGGGCCGGGGCAGATTGCCAGGGCCGACTCGGCCGGGCCCCAGTTGCCACAGGAAGAGCTGTTTCAACTGGCGAAGGCCGATGTGCCGTTGCCAGAGCGGGCCGTGAACGAGAGTGTAACCTCAACGGCGAGCGCCGCCTTTCTGGAAGAGACCACCGGGGCGGTAACGTCGAATCGTCCGGTTCCGCAAAACACGCGTGAGACTGCTGGCGACGGCAAGAATTTCGACGCGGGCGACAGAGTTCTGTCCGCTTTCCAGGCGACGGAAACGGCCAGTCCCTTTGAAGCTCTTTTCCGCAATGATGAGGCTTCGAACCAGGCTGGCGTCAATCCGCGATTCGCATCCGCCTTTGCGGCGGTGGAAGAGGCTGCCCGTTACAGCGCCCTGTCCGGAGCTTCCAACCAGGTTC
This sequence comes from Labrenzia sp. ATLA3, assembly GCF_057180185.1. Lineage (NCBI taxonomy): Bacteria > Pseudomonadati > Pseudomonadota > Alphaproteobacteria > Hyphomicrobiales > Stappiaceae > Labrenzia > Labrenzia sp. ATLA3. Next base: position 47,543 of record NZ_JBXUKV010000004.1, on the reverse strand, counting down.
AGGCGCAGGAACTGGCGTTGGTGAATCAGGGTGGACCGCTGGATCTGACACGTTTCCTCCGCCAGAAAGCCGAAGAAGAGCAAAAGGACCTGTTACCTCCGGCCTGAGGCCGGAGAACCTGGCAAAATTATGGTGAACCGATCGTTAAGCCTTTGGTGTCAGACTAACACTCGACACTTGGGAAGATTGTTTTACCGCCATGAATGCATACGACTTTCACCCTCTGAACGAAGTTGACGAGCGATCCTTGGATATACGGGCCGCGCAAGAATTCGCGGACCGTTATTTGGCAGCCGAACCGGGCAGCCAGGAACAGATCAGCATGGCAGCAGCCCTGACCATCCTTCTCGACGATCCCAGCCGCGGCGTCCGCAAGGCGATAGCGAACATGCTCGCGTCGTGTAGCTATGCTCCCGGTCATGTGGTGCGTTGCCTTGCAAGCGATGTAGACGAAGTGGCTTTGCCGGTTCTGAAAAACTCCCCCATTCTGACAGACGTTGAGCTGGTCGACCTTCTTGCCGAAGGCAGCGATGCTGTTCAATGCGCCATTGCCTCGCGCGAGGGACTGCCGGCTTCGGTGTGCGCCGCGATTTGTGAGGTTGGCTGCGAGCAGGCCTGCAGGCAGCTTCTGGAGAACAGGAGTGCGCGTATTCTACAGTCTTCGCTTCTGCGTATCGCGCAAAGGTTCGAAGACCGGCCGGATCTATGCGACCAGCTTCTGAAAACCCGGGACCTGCCGCTGACCACCCGTTACCAGTTGTTGATGCGGCTTGCGCAGAACCTTGACGATCATCCGATCGTGCTGGAGCGGGTTCCTGAAAACCAGCGCCACACCTTCCTGAGCGATGCGGAAGACAAGGTCGTTCTGCGGCTCGCTCTGGAAGCCGGTGCGGATGATCTGCCGGAGTTCGTCGAGCATCTGCGTCTCAACGGAAAGCTGACCACAAGGTTGTTGCTGCGCGCCGTCTGCTGTGGCCGGTTACGGTTTTTCGCTGCAGCGCTTGCCAACCTGGGCCAGGTGCCGCTGCCGAGGCTGTGCAAGCTTCTGGTGACGGTTCGCCGGTCGGCGCTGCAAGCCATGCTCCGCAAGGCTGGTCTGCCTCTGCGCGCGCACCAGGCCTTCCTGCTGGCGATCGACATCGCCCGGCAGGCGGATGCCGATTTCACCTACGATCTGGCGCTGGACGAAGCCCGGATGCTGACGGAAACGCTGCTGTCCGAAATGCAGGACGGTGCCTTGGGGGCGGACGAAGACGTTGCCGCGTTCCTGCGCCGCTTCGCCATCGACGTTGCCCGCCTGGAAGCACGGCTACTCGTCAAGAACAGCGGGTTACGGGTGACTGCGGCCGCTTGAGCCGCTTTTGCGATCCGGCAACAGCCAATGTCTGTCGCTGTTCGGAGGCGCACTTGTTTTCGGGCAGCGACCACGGACAGGTGTTAGGCTGCATGTAAGCTGACACCCCCAACCGTTCGAGGCCGTCTAAAAAGACGCAGCCGGGGACCTGCCTGTCCACAAAACGCTCCACGCCGCACCTGGTTTTTTTCAGATCGCGGACTCGCCGGAAAAACGCAGCTTAGAGTGTCTCAAAAACCAAGCTTCAGCCGCGCGGTTATAGCCAGGTGCAGGTTTTTATCCAACTTGCCTTGGAACCTCTGCAAGCGAGCTTTCTGCCGCAGGGGTGTGTAAGGGTCTGGCGTGCCAGGCCGTGAGATTTTCCTATTACCTTGTTGCCGTATGCAGACGGGTTCTTCGGACAGTTATCCGTGGTCTTCGTCTGTGCGCTCGACTTCTTGCTGTTGCCAGAAGGGTCAGGCTTTCTGGTTGCAACACAGCGGCCGTTCTTCAGTTCCTGGTTCCGTCCACAGGTCAGCGGGCAAACGCGTCCGGTTGATTTCTTGAGTTGATCCAGAATGGCGGGGCTCGGGTCGAGTGAGGCGAGATCAATGCCCGCTTCCCGCCCGTAGGTCCTCAGCGCCCGACGGCTTTTGTTACCCCAGTCTCCGTCAACACGGCCAACGGAACAGCCGACCCGATTGAGCTCGGTCTGCAGAGCCGTTGCCAGTTCCTCAGGCGAGAGCGGTGTTACTGGCGCTGGCGAGACGCTTGCCGGTGTTTCGTCAGGTGTCAGCGCGGCAACGGTGATTTCGTCAGCCGGCTTGGTTGCCGTTCTTTCAGGTGAGGTGTTCGCCGCCGAAGCGATGGTCTGGGCTTCTGCCTGTGCCTTGGCTTGGGCCTTTCGGCGCTCTTCGGCTTCGGCCTGGCGTTTGATCGACTCGATTTTCAGCCGGGCAAGGTCGGCATAGATCCCCTTGGGATACCGGGTGATGTAGCTTTCAAACATCTCCGGCCTGTTCGAGTTCTGGATCGTCTGCCAGTAGGTGATCTCGGCCGTTGTATCCGGCTTGGCCTGCTGGGCCTTGTCACGCTCCGCTTTCGCATTGATTTCGTCGATCCGGATCCGCGCGATATCAGCGAACTGACCTTCCGGGTAGCGAGACAGATAGGTCTCGAAATAAGCGGCATTCTGACCGGACTTGATGCTGTCCCAATAGGTCAGCTCAATCTGCGGGTTGATCGTCGGTTTCTTTTCTTCCGGCGGTTCGACAACTTCCACGGCTTTCAGGATGACTTCACCTGTCAGCGAGGAATTGTCCCAGGGGACCTGCTGTCCCTTGGTGGCTTCCAGGACGTCCCGACGCACCATCACAAGGTCGCGGGTGACGTCCTGCCCGGGCGTGCCAAGGTGCTTGATCAGGGCAGACGTGAACGGGCTGTTTTTACCGTCGCCGTCAAGCGCGACATTTCCCGGCTGCGTGGCAAAGGAAATGAGGGAGCCGACCCCGGATCCGATCTTCGCAAGGCCTCTGCCAACAGCGCTTGATCGCGTTCCCATGGACCGGGCAAGGTTCTCTGTGAAGGGATTGTTCCGGCACGCATCCAGAAAGACCAGGTTCACCTTCGTGCTCTGCTCCATGGCATTCAACACGAGGTTTGCTGGCAGCGTTTCGAAATCCAGGTCGAGATGGGTATCGAGCTGGGCGTCGACTGGGACAAGATAGTTCTCGCCATTTACCTGAATGCCATGACCTGCATAGAAGAACAGGGCAAGATCAGCCTTGTCGAGCTTCTTGATGAAGGTGCGCACGGTCTGGCGCATGTCCCTGAGGCTGAGGTCAAGGCCTGTCACCACATCGAACCCAAGATCCTTGAGCTTTTCCGACATGCCCTGTGCATCGTTATAGGGGTTCTTCAACTCCGCGACGTTGGCGTAACCCGAGTTGCCAATCACGAGGGCTACTCTTCGTTCGGCTTGTGCGGAATTCAAAGACAGCAATAAAAGAAAAAAGACACAGAAAAAATGTTTCACGGCCAATCTCCAAGAATAACCGGAATGCTATGTCTGGCTGAATTCTGTGTCAATCAACTGTTTGACGTTGCTGCAGGAACGCCGTTTGAGAACCGGTCTTGCGAGACGTCAGGTTTCGTCCGGTTGCGGCGGGAACTGTGCAAGATATTCTTCCGTTACCCCTTGCAGGGTTTTCAGCAGTTCGACACCGGTCTTGTTGGCTTCGTCCTTTGCGCCTTCGGCCACCATGGCACGAATGGCCTCAACGTAGCGTTCGACAAGAGACAGGGGCAGCTTGTCGGGGGAGGGCACGGTTTCGATCAGGTGGCAGAAACTGGCAGCTGCCTGACCGACCAGCGGAAAGCCGAGTGTCAGGGCCTGGCCCTTGATGTTATGCGCGGCCTGAAACAGGCTAGCCAAGGTTTCGTCGTTCAATCCTTCGGTCCGAACGGCTTCCCAGGCGCGGAGCAGGGTGGCGCTTTCGTTGTCCATCCATGTTCCGAAGTGGGATGACAAGCGTGCCAGCGCCGCTTCAGCAGCCTTGACCGGGTCGAACTTCTTCGCCTCGCGGGGCGTCAATTCCCGAACCTTGCTGCGCAAGTCCGATGGCGGGGACAAGATTTCATATTCCTGGTCCTTGGCAGTGTCGGCCATGACGGCAAATGTCCTCTATATCCTGGCTTGGTCTGGCATCGAGTGCGCCCAAGAGCATGTCTTGAGCACCGTTTGCCAGAGCCTGCGCCCCGCAGTATCGGCAATCATGCTTAACAGTATGTTTCCGTAAGGATGCCCTGACCCTAATAGCGGAACATTTCTGTGAGGATGCGCTCGTCCCAGCCGTGATCGGAATCAAACATGATCACGCCTTCCGCCTCCGGCGCCTCACGCACGGCGACATGGGTGACATTGCGGATTTCTGTGTGGTCCGCCGATGCGCTGACAGGGCGCTTGAAGGGATCGAGAATCTCGATGTCGACCTTTGCGCCGTTGGGCAGGATCGCGCCGCGCCAGCGCCGTGGCCGGAAAGCGCTGATCGGGGTGAGCGCGAGCAGCTGGGCGGTAATCGGCAGGATGGGCCCGTGTGCAGAAAGATTGTAGGCGGTGCTTCCGGCGGGAGTGGCGACAATGATGCCGTCGCAAACAAGCTCTTCCAGCCGGACGCGGCCGTCGACGGATACGCGCAGCCGGGCGGCCTGCGATGTCTGGCGCAGCAATGAAACCTCATTGATGGCCAGCGCATGATGAATGTCGTTTGCGGTTGTCGCCGTCATTTCCAACGGACGGATGGTCGTGATGTCAGCCAGGGCAAGCCGGTCCTTCAGGTCGAATTCCTTGTATTCGTTCATCAGGAAGCCGACGGAGCCGCGGTTCATGCCGTAGATCGGCTTGCCGCTGCCCATATGCCTGTGAAGCGTTTGCAGCATCAGGCCATCGCCACCAAGCGCCACAATGACATCAGCCTCGGCCACCGGAACATTGCCGTATCGGGCGGACAGGTCTTCGCGTGCCTTGAGCGCTTCCTCCGTGTCGCTGGCTACAAAGGCAAGCTTCTCGGTGGAAACCGGACGGAAGTGTTCGGCACTGGAAGGAGGCACGGATTGGTACATGAGCCGGGGAGTCTTTGCGTCTGACAGTCTGCCGGCCGGAACCTGCTGGCATTGCGAAAAGGCATCCGACCGAACTTACGGAAGTAGCACCATAACCGGGCGACCGGCTGAGGTGCAGAGAAAATTTGTTTTTTCCGTCCGGATAGTGTTCGCACGGCGGGCGGGCATCAGTCGTGCGCATCTACAGATGGTCTGAGGGGCGGGGCTTCAGGTGGGCTTTGTGCTGGACAATGCGGATTGGCCAGAAGGTCCTGCCATCCGTAGAAAGGCACGATGGCTGAGCGGAGATCATCGATCCTGGCAGACATGATACCAGCCACCCGGAGCCCGTTCGGGGTTTCGACCAGAAGGGGCCCGCCAGACGCGCCTGCTTCCGAAGCGCAATCCGTCACCCAACTTTCCTCCGTGGTGCCCAGCACGCGACAGGCAGGCACAACAGTGGGCAGGAAACGGCGGCTCCGGCGATAGCCGGCGGATTGAAATCTTGTCTCCCTGGTCAGGATCGCCGCTTCTTCCGGAGCGAGAACCGAAACGGGCTGCAAGGTGCTTGGTTCTTTCAGTACGATGACGGCGACGTCCTTGTGAATGTCCTGCAGCTTGGGTTTTTGAGCTGGTTCGTAGCCCTGTGCGATGAGCACGCAAGCAGGAACCAGGCGGGCAGAGTATTCGTCCCGGCGAACACCGGCGATGAACAGGAGGTCGTCAACCGGCAACGGTCTGCCTGTCGATTTGTTGTAAAGGCAATGGGCGGCGGTGAGCACGAGATCGGGCGCGATCAGCGTACCGGTGCACATGGTTGTCGACTTGAACCCGGCGAAGTTGACACGGCCGATGGATGTCCAGGGAGCCTCCGCCGAGTCGATGACCTTTAGTTCGGCTGCCGTCGCGGATGCAGGCTTGAAACAAAGCAGGGCGAGTGCGGTGAGGGCGATAGCGCGCAGTGCTATCCGTCCCGCAAATCTAAAAGGTCGATTGTTTTGCATCGCCGCTTGCATGCTCCAACCCCCTCCTCAAGGGCTCATCTTGGCGCTCGGAGCTTAATGCGGACCTAAGCGGACTGGCGAAAGGCCGGGCTATTCCCGGTAGTAGTCCCAGACCGGGGAGCGGGCCAACGTTTCGTCGTTGTGGCACATTCTGGCTCCCAGCAGCGCATTGAGGTTGGCAATAACCTGTTCCGGATATTGCGCGGCCTCGTTGACCGGAGCACCCTGCGTGGAGGCCGCCTTCATCAGAATATTCGGCAATCCGGAAAAATGCACGAATTGCCAGTCCCGGCCAAGGCGGCACAGCGCTGCGGGTGAACCCTCATGGGCAGATGCCGGGAACTTGCCGGGCCATTTCTTCAGAAGCTGCCGGTAGTCGAATTCCCACAAGGCGGCATCGCGCCAGGAGAGAGGCGTTTGGCCGGAAAGATATGGCATCAAGCTTGCGCCGTCGGTGGCGTGTTCAGGGGCAACGTCCAGCAGATCCAGCAGGGTGGGAAAGATGTCGGTGGAGGATGTGAAAGCAGTGACCCGGGTCGCGCTGGTCTTTCCCGGTAGGCGGATCATCAGGGGGATGTGATAGCTCTCGCGGTAAAATCCGCCTTTGCCAAGCATCCAGTGGTCGCCCATCATTTCCGCATGATCGGACGTGAAGATGATCAGCGTGTTGTCGAGGGCTTCCAGCGCCTGAAAGATCCGGCCAAGCTGAGCATCCACTTCGGTAATCATGCCGTAATAAAGCGCACGAAGCCGTTTCAGATCGCGCGGTGTCAAATCGTGTACGACATCTTTGCTGCCGGGCAGATGGGAGGCGAGCTGCTGATAATCCTGCAAGGCCGCCACCAGGGGGTGAAATGCGGCTTCTTCGGCTGCGGTCGGAGCACCTGAAAAGCCGGGACCGTCCTCCGGATCATGCAGGGTGTGATAGGGGGCAGGAACCGCGATAGGCGGATGCGGGCGCAGGTAAGAGACATGCGCCATCCACGGCCTGTCTTCCTCCTGTTCACCGAGCCACGTGAGGAAAGCATTCGTCAGGAAAGCGGTCTGGGTTTCATCCCTGGAGTATCTGGCCGGCCGGAGGCTGACCTTTTCCCCGTCCTCTGGTTCCACATGATGGATGGTGGGGAAACCGGCTGGATCGTGGCCGCGTGCCGCCATCCAGGAAAGCCATTGCTTTTCATCCTCGGCAAGAGGCTGATGAACCTGGAAGCCGGGCAGAATGCCTTCGTAGGTCGACAGGACAGGATCGTTCGGATGATGCTGGCGCGGATCCGGCGCGGTGTCGGTGTAGCCAAACAGTGTCGGCGAATACCCGGCCCGGCGGGCCGCGCGGGCGATATTGTCGAACCGGTCATCCAGCGGCGCGCCATTCCAGACGACCCGGTGGTTCATCTGATAAAGCCCAGTGTAGAGAGATGCCCGCGCAGGCGAGCAGGGGGCCGTTGCCGCGTAGTGCTGCTCGAAGACGGTTGCGGTTGCGGCGAAGGCATCCAGGTTCGGCGTCTGCACAACCGGATGACCAACGGTTCCAAGGCAATCGCCCCGCCATTGGTCCGCGGTGATCAACAGGATGTTCGGACGCGTCATGCAGCTTCCAGTTTCTCGATCAGAGCGGGCAGATCTGCGACCGTATCGATCACATAATCCGCACCGGCTTTCCTGAGCTGTACCGTGGCATGCTGGCGCAGTGCGTCAACCTCATCTTCTGAAAGGGCAGCAAGGTCTTCCGGTGTCTTGCCGGCATAATTGCCGGACAAGGCAAGTCCGACAGTCAGGCAGCCTGCTGCGACGCCTTCGGCGATGCCGGGTTCGGTGTCATCCACCTTGATCACCGCGCTTGGCGGATAGGCGACCAGATCGACAAAGCATTTATACATGCCGAGAGGGCCGGGGCGGCCTTCCGGCAGGTCGTCGGCACAAACGAGGTTGTCCGGTTCATAGCCCTGTTGGGCAGCTTTCGGCAGCACGCGTTCCATGATCGAGCGTGTGTAGCCTGTGGTCGAACCGATTTTCATGCCCTTGGCGCGAAGCGACCTGACCACATCGGCAGCTCCCGGCACAAGATCGGCGAAATCGGCAACGACGTCCTCATTCATCGGCACGAAGATCTTGTAGACCTTGTCGACATCGGCATCCGTTGGCGCATGGCCGTATTTGGCGGTCCATTGCGCGCTGATGTCCGGATCGTCCATCATGGAGCGGATATGGTCCCATTTGGGTTTACCCATGGGGCCGCGTGCCTGGTCTATGGTTGCCTTGATGCCGAATGTCTCGAACGCTTTTACGAAGACACCCATGGGGGCAAAGGAGCCGAAATCGATCATGGTGCCGGCCCAGTCGAAGACCACGGCTTTGAATTTGCTCATCTTGGTTCCTTACGAATAGAGATCGGCAATTGTTTCCTCGCCAATGGCGAAGGCGGTTGAAGCGCCGCAACCGGCCGTCACGACGACAATGCGGGTGGCGCTGTCCGGCGCATCGGTAAAGCGCCAACGGTCGGAGGCGGAGGCATAGGTGCCGATCCAGGTTTCCGAAATGTCATAGGGTCCGAGATCCAGGACAGTTTCCATCTCATGCAGGATTAAATCGTTCACGATCTTATCGGTGAACGGGTCAGGCGTGGCGCTGTAGTGATGGCTGTCACCGACGACGAGGCTGCCGTCTTCGGACTGGACGACAATCAGATGAATCCCGTTCTCTCGATGGTCGGCCATCTCCCGGTCCAGCCTGGTTTTCAAGTGAGTTGCCTCGGGGAGTTCAGCATAGCCAAGGTACCGGGCAAGGCCGAGGTCGGACATGACGGCGGTGCCAAGGTTGATGCGTTTGTGCGGAGCAACGCGCAACATCTGGAGTTTGCAGCGCGTGACTTCATAGGCGGCAATCCGGTCCGAAAAGAGCGTCGTGCCATCGTCGCCGGGGCAGACTATCACGGCCTCCGCGTGCACGGTTCCGCGGGAGGTTTCCAGTTTAGGCGTTTCGACGGAATTGACGCTTGTCTGCCAAAGAAAGTCGACCGCATGTGCCTCTTCCAACCAGTTGGCAATCCGGGGCAGGGCATCCTTGGATTCCACCCTCACTTCCAGAGGGGAATAGAGGGCGCAGGTGATCTTGTCCTGTCGCAACCGTGGAACCTTGAGCGCAGCTTCGGTCGCAGTCAGGCGCTGGCAGTCCGCTCCCATTTCGGTCTTCAGAAACGCGTCGATGACGGCTTCGGATTCCGGAAGCCTTGCGGTCATCGTCAGGCCTTCATGCAACAGCGGAATGCGAGCAGCTTCTGCAACTTCCGCCCACACTTGACGACTGCGGGCCGCTTTCTGCCAGCAATCGCCCGCCTGTTGGCCTGTCACGGTCACGAAGCCGAAATTGCGGATGGATGCGCCGTTGGCCTGTTTGTCACGATCAATGACAACCACTTTCTTGCCGCGCCTGACCGCTGCGAGTGCGTGTGCGAGTCCGACGATTCCGGCGCCAACGATCGCAAGGTCATAGGATCTCTGTTTCATGCAGAAGGTCTCTGGAATTGTGTTGGAGACGTTTGAAAGTCCGCGCCACGCTTTCATCGCGGGCGATGGAAACGACTCCGGCGCCAGGTTTTGAAAGTGTCGGGGCAAGTAACCACGGGAGCTGTTAGAGATCTATCGAAGGCGTGATTATATAGCTTTTAGTTATAAATTGATGGGTGACTTCAACTTGTCATGAAGTGGGCAAACCGTCGCGAAAGGCCTCTATGGCTGCCACCTTGTCCATGTTCTTTTGCCAGACCGCAAAATGGTTCGCGTCGAGGTTCGCATCTTCAATGGGTACACCGACACAGCCGTCTCGCTCACTGATTTCCGCATCCAGCGCGACGCCGATACCCGAGCCGGATCTGACCAGTGTTGCTATTGATCCCCAGGAGCCGAGAGCAAGTGTGGTCATTGGCCTTATCCCGGCAAGCGTGGCCGCGGCTTCGAAAAGTCTGCGGGTTCCGGAACTTCCTTCGCGTTGAAGGAGGGGAAGCTCGGCGACATCTTTCCAGGAAGCATTCTCCCGCTTCGTCAACGGGTGCTCTGGAGGAACTGCCAGAACAACGCGCGTCTTCAGGATCAATTCCCCTTTGAGGCCTGCCGGAATTTCGCGGCCGGTGATGAAGCCGATATCGAGAGAGCCTGTTTCGATCAGGTCAACGATGTCCTGGCTTGCGAGGGCGCGGGCTTCGATCGCGATTGTCGGGTGGTTTGCCATGAAGGACGAGATGATCGGGATGGCGAGCTGATATGTGGAATAGCCGATCCTGAGTTCACCGGCGGCAAGGGCACGGTGGAGAGAGAGCTCTGTTTCCAGATCGCCGGCCAATGCCAGCAAGGCCCTGATACGTGGCAAGAGAGCTGCAAGAGCCGGGGTTGCGGAGACGGAATAGCCGCTTTTTACCAGCAACTTTGTCTTGAAGCGGCTTTCCAGACCCTGAATGTGATTGGAGATAGACGGCTGTGAAACGCCGAGTTCCTTCGCCGCTTCCGTGAAGCTCCCGGTGCGCACCACAGCTTCCAACGCACGCAGCTGCGCCAGACTCAGGTTACCTACGGTGCGCGCCGGTTCCTTCTTCACCAGGCTTCAGGCCGTGATCTTGGCGACAGGTGCGCGGCAGACCCCCGTCTGTTCCAGGTGGTGAGCAACACGAAGCGCGAGGTCCTCGCGCCAGGCAGGGGCGATGACCTGAACGCCGATGGGTAATTTTGCACCTTCCAGCCAGATGGGAACCGTTACTGCGGGAAGGCCGATAAAGGAGATTGGCTGGGTGAACAGACCGATGTTGGGCCGGGCCGGCATTGTTTCACCACCGATGGTGAAGGTCTTGGTGCCGGAGGCAAGGGCAGGGAAGGGTGTTGCGGGTGCCAGAAGGACGTCCACGTTTTCGAAGATCTTGCGGAAGAGGTCGCGGAACCAGCTGCGGAAGCGCTGGGCCTGCTGGACCCAGATGGCCGGCACCATCGTGCCCGCCAGAAAGCGGTCACGCGTTTCCGGGTCGAAATCCCGGGGCCGTTCCAGGATGCGGTTGAGATGCAAGGTGGAGCCTTCGGCAGCCGTGATGACATAGGCGGCAGCCCGAGCGCGGGCGGCTTCCGGAATGTCGATCTCGAGGCTTGCGCCAAGCGCCCGCGCAACAAGATCAACGGCATTAAGGGCATCGGGAAGGGCTTTCTCGCGAAAGTATCCGCCGGCGACCGCAATGCGCAGCGGCCCGATGTCCTCTGCAAGCCGGGCATGGGTTTCAATTTCCGGATGGTCCGTCTGGGCCGGATCAGCCGGGTCATGGCCCTGAAGGACGTCAAAGATCAGGGCCAGGTCCTCGGCTGAGCGGGTCAGCGGACCGAGATGGTCCAGGCTGCCAACAAAAGGATAGGTTCCCGCGCGGCTAAGGCGTCCGTAAGTCGGCTTCAGGCCGAACAGGCCGCAGAACGAGGCCGGTACGCGAATGGAGCCGTTGGTGTCGGATCCCATGGCAAGCGGCACCATGCCGGCGGCGGTTGCCGCCGCAGAACCGGAGGACGAGCCACCAGTCATGTAGCCTGTATCGTGAGGGTTGCGGCAGATGCCGTCGTGCGCGTTTTCGCCGGTGAAATCATAGGCATATTCGCCCATGTGCGTTGCGCCGACCAGGATCGCTCCAGCCTCCTTCAGTTTGCGCACCAGTGTTGCGTCGGTGGTGGCGGGCGGGTTTTCGCGGTTGATCTTCGCACCGGCGCGCGTGGTCAGGCCTTCGACATCGTACAGGTTCTTGACTGCATAGGGCACGCCAGCCAGCGGCAGGCTGCGGCCCTCCGCGACTGCGTCATCGACGGCGCGCGCTTCAAGAAGGGCACGTTCGCCCAGAACGTCGGTAAAGGCATTGACCCTTGGGTTGAGGCTTTCTATCGCCTCGAGCGACGCGTAGGCAGCTTCCAGAGCCTTCATGTCGCCACTGTTGACGGCAGCGGCTGTCTGAGCCGCGGTGAGGCTGTTCAATTCCTTGGTTTCATGGCTCATGGGACAAAGACCGGTGCGGCTTCGGCATGATCCTCCAGCGGGAAATCCAGTACCGCTTCGGCAGCTTTTTCGATTGCGGCAATATGCATTTCCACGACAGGACGCCAGTCTTCCTCGATCGCCAGACCCAGCATCTTTTCCATGTGGGCTACATGTGCCTTGGGCTCAAACGTGTCCGCCATCCCGCTGTCCTCCATCCCAATTTTTGCTGAACGCATCTTTCAAAGGCTGCAGGGCGCTGTCCAGAGAAGATTTTGCCTTTTGTCATTTGAGCTTCCCCGGGGTGTGGACTCTTAAATGAAGATGAAATGGTTTTAGGCGGATTGGTCTTCGTAAAGGCGCGGAACGGTGGGAAATGTGGCTCATTTTCAAGCTTCTGCAATCCTGAGAAGGACCAATTCGGGGGACCTGAAAAAGTCTTCGTCGCGTGTCGTCAGCCTGCTTGCCCGGGCAGAAAGCCCGCTCCGCGCACACCCCCTGACGCGGTTTCGCTATGTCTCATGCATTTCGTCTTCATTTATGTGTCCAAACCCTTGGGCTTGTTTCACAAGGACGTGGATCGGTTTGAAAGCATATTTTGCTGTTGTTGCAGTGCGGCATTTGTGTTGCATAAAAACTAGCCCTGCGCATAATGGCGCCATGAGCGGCGGGCTTTCCATTCTGGTTATTGATGACAACAAGATCCGTGCCTCGATCATCGAGCAGGGATTGCGCGATGCCGGGCACGACAAAGTCATAGTCGTGCACCAGATGGAAGGACTGGTTCGCCAGATTTCAGACATCAATCCGGATGTGATTGTGATCGATCTGGAGAACCCGAATCGAGATCAGCTTGAGCACATGTTCCAGGTATCGCGGGCGGTGCGGCGACCGATTGCGATGTTCGTGGACAAGTCGGACAGTAATTCCATCGAGGCGGCCGTCGATGCAGGCGTATCGGCTTACATCGTCGACGGACTGAAGCGGGAACGGGTCAAATCGATCCTGGACATGGCGATCAGCCGGTTCCGCGCGTTTTCCAGGCTGACAGAGGAGCTGGAGGAAGTGCGCTCTGAACTTGCTGACCGGAAGACCATCGACCGTGCCAAAGGCATTCTCATGAAATCCAAGGGGCTCAGCGAACAGGAGGCCTATGACCTTCTGCGCCGAACGGCGATGAACCAGAGTCGTAAAATCATCGATGTGGCACAGAGCCTTGTGATCGCCAGCGGATTGCTGGGAGACTGACGCGATGACAACAACAGCGACCGGACGGGGAGAAACGGCCAACCAGAGGACTGCAGGATCATGAATACGAACCTCAAGCCTGTCATCGCAGGATTTATTCCGCTTCTGGATAGTGCCGTCATCGTGGCAGCTGCCGAGTTCGGCTTTGCAGAACAGGAAGGCATTGCACTCAAGCTGATCCGGGAGACATCCTGGGCCAACATCCGCGACCGGATTTCCGTTGGCCATTTCGATGTTGCCCATATGCTCGCGCCGATGCCGATTGCCTCCAGCCTCAACCTGACCAGTCTTGCCGTGCCCATGCTTGCCCCCATGCTTCTGGGGCTCGGGGGCAACGCGATTACCGTGTCCAACGTCCTTTGGGCCGATATGGCGGCTGCGGGCGCCGATCCCGAAGGCGATCCTGCATCCACGGGCGCTGCGCTTGCGCGCGTGATCGCCGGAAAGCAGAAGGCTGGTGCGCCGCCGCTTCATTTTGGTGTCGTGCACCCGTTTTCAGGTCATGCCTATGAATTGCGCTATTGGCTTGCCGCCGCCGGGATCGATCCGGACCGGGATGCGGAGATCACGGTGCTTGCGCCACAGGTCATGGCGGACGCCTTGGCTGAAGGCCAGCTTGACGGCTATTGCGTCGGTGAGCCCTGGAACACGGCGGCTGTCGTGGCGGGCACGGGGCGAATTGCCACTTACAAACAGGCGATCTGGCCGGACAGTCCGGAAAAAGTACTTGGTGTCACACGCAAATGGGCCGAAGCCAATCCGGAAACGCTGGCCGCGCTGATGCGGGCCTTTTCGGCAGCAGCTGACTGGTGCGCGGATCCAAAGAACAATGTGGAGCTGGCAGAGGTGCTGGCCAGGCCCGATCTTCTGGCCTGTCCCACTGAAATCTGCCTTGCGGCTCTGTCTGGCCGGATCAGGCTGGATCCGCAGTCAGTCAAGGATGTTCCGGACTTTCTCACCTTCTCCGGCGGCGTCAAGGCAGCGCCTATGCCGGTTTATGGCAAATGGTTCTACGAGCAGATGGTGCGTTGGGGGCAGGTGGAGCCGTCGGAGCAGGCGGAAAAGGAAGTTGAAAAGGTGTTTTCGCCGACCGTCTATCTGGAAGCGCTGGGTCTGACCGGGGTGGCGACGGACGCGACCATAGAGATGTTTGACGACGCTCGTTCCTGAACGTCGAAGCAGACGGGCTGGAGCAATCCAGGTGAGGTTGCGATGCACAAAAAACACTCAGTTGCCTGCATGCTTCGCTGACCAAATATGCACCTTGTGCAGGTGGTCAAATTTTCCTGATATCATAAGTCCTTGAAAATAAAGGAAGAAGATATTTTTCTGAAACTGGCACAGATCGTGCTTTTAAGGGGGTAGGGCCGACGTTGGCCCACCAAATATCGCACCCACTGCCGGGTGCACAGGCAAAGCCGCCGATCTGAATCGCATGGGACCTCCTCCCCTCGTGCGGTTCGGTCGGCGGCTTTTTTTTGCTCCTGTGCCCGGCTGAAGATGGCGCAGGACGAACGAGGGACAGGACGCGACAATGAAGAAGACCCTTACTATCACCCGCCGGACCGCACTTGGTGCCCTGATGGCTGCGACGGCTCTGGTGTCCGCTTCCAGTGCTTATGCCGAGATGCTGGATGTCGAAAAGGATGAGCTCACGTTCGGCTTCATCAAACTGACAGACATGGCGCCGCTCGCCGTTGCCTATGAGCTTGGCTACTTCGAGGACGAAGGCCTCTTTGTCACGCTGGAGCCGCAGGCTAACTGGAAGGTTCTGCTCGACAGGGTGATCACCGGCGAACTTGACGGTGCACACATGCTGGCTGGCCAGCCGCTGGCTGCCACCATCGGCTTCGGCACCAAGGCACATATCGTGACGCCGTTCTCCATGGATCTGAACGGCAACGGCATCACCGTTTCCAACGAAATCTTCGAGATGATGAAGCCGCACCTGGAAATGCAGGAAGACGGCAAGCCGGTTCACCCGATCAAGGCTTCGGCACTGAAGCCGGTTGTCGACCAGTTCAAGTCCGAGGGCAAGCCGTTCAACATGGGCATGGTCTTCCCGGTTTCCACCCATAACTACGAGCTGCGCTACTGGCTGGCGTCGGGCGATATCAATCCGGGCTTTTATTCCAAGTCCGATATTTCCGGCCAGATTCAGGCCGATGCGCTCTTGTCCGTGACGCCGCCTCCGCAGATGCCGTCAACGCTGGAAGCAGGCACCATCTATGGCTATTGCGTCGGCGAGCCCTGGAACCAGCAGGCTGTCTTCAAGGGCATCGGCGTCCCGGTCATCACCGATTACGAGATCTGGAAGAACAATCCGGAAAAGGTGTTCGGTCTGACGCAGGAATTTACTGAAGAATATCCGAACACAACGCTTGCTCTCACCAAGGCGCTGATCCGCGCGGCCAAGTGGCTTGACGAGAACGACAATGCAAACCGCATGGAAGCCGTCGAGATCCTGTCTCGTTCGGAATATGTCGGTGCGGACGCGGAAGTGATCGCCAACTCCATGACCGGCACCTTCGAATATGAGAAGGGCGACAAGCGCGACGTTCCTGACTTCAATGTCTTCTACCGCTACTACGCCACCTATCCCTTCTATTCCGATGCCGTCTGGTACCTGACCCAGATGCGCCGCTGGGGCCAGATTGCCGAGTACAAGCCTGACAGCTGGTACGACGAAGTTGCGCGGTCTGTCTATCGCCCGGACATCTATCTGAAAGCCGCGGAAATGCTGGTCGAGGAAGGGTATGTGGCCAAGGAAGACTTCCCCTGGGAAACGGACGGTTACCGTGCTCCGACCCCCGCGGCGGACATCATCGACGGCATTCCCTACGACGGCAAACAGCCGAACGCCTACATCGACAGCCTTCCGATTGGCCTGAAGGGCAAGCAGGTGGTCGACGGCAATCAGGTTGTTGGCGGCTGATAACTCCCCCCCAACTGGAGCGGCGGTCGAGCAGCCCCGCCGCTCCCTCTTTCTCATTCGGAACGAACCGACAGACTTCGAACAAGGATCGCCATCATGGCCAATGCCGATACCGCAGGCAGTCAGGATCTTGCCCGCGCCGCGCGACGGGAAAAACTCTTCACACGGATCAACAAGGCCGCCGGCTGGCTGGATGCACTGGGCCTGTCCTGGACCGTGCCTCTCCTGAAGATTGCCGCGGGCGACAACCCCAAGGAACAGTTGGGAGAGCTCAAACGTGTCCTCGTGATCCCGCTGCTGGGCATCATTGCCTTTCTCGTCCTCTGGGGGGCGTTGGCGCCGCAGGTGCAGACGTCGCTTGGCGCCGTTCCCGGACCTGCAGCGGTCTGGTCCCAGGCGGTCAACCTCTGGGACGATCATGTGCGCGAGCGTGAAAAGGCGGCCGCTTTCTACGAGCGCCAGGATAAGCGTAACGCCAAATACGAAGCCGAAGGCAAGACCGACAAGATCAAGTTTCGTGACTACACCGGCAAGCCAACCTACCTCGACCAGATCGGCACGTCGCTGAAGACTGTCGGCCTCGGCTTCCTGATCGCAACGCTGATCTCCGTACCGCTCGGCATTGCGTCGGGCCTGTCGCGCTCCTTCAACGGGGCGATCAACCCGCTGATCCAGATCTTCAAGCCGGTGTCGCCGCTGGCCTGGTTGCCGATCGTCACGATGATCGTGTCGGCGACATATGCCAACCCGGTCGACTGGCTGTCGAAATCCCTCCTGATTTCCGCCGTCACCGTGACCCTTTGCTCCATGTGGCCGACACTGATCAACACCGCGCTGGGTGTCGCCTCGGTCGACAAGGACCTGATGAATGTTGGCCGTGTTCTGCAACTGCCGACCTGGAAGACCGTTACCAAGCTGGTTCTGCCGTCGTCTCTGCCGCTGATCTTCACCGGGTTGCGCCTGTCGCTGGGCGTGGGCTGGATGGTTCTGATTGCCGCGGAAATGCTGGCCCAGAACCCGGGTCTTGGAAAATTCGTCTGGGACGAATTCCAGAATGGCTCCTCCCAGTCACTCGCCAAGATCATGGTCGCGGTTCTGACCATCGGCATCATCGGCTTCATGCTGGACCGGCTGATGTTCGCTTTGCAGCGCGCCTTCACATTCTCGGCCAATCGCTAAGGAGACGGATATGTCCTTTCTGGAAATCTCCGGCGTCTCCAAAAGCTACGGCGAAGGCGCTGACCGCACCCAGGTGCTGGATGACATCAACCTGAAGGTGGAAGAAGGTGAGTTCATTGCCATTGTCGGCTTTTCCGGCACGGGCAAGACCACGCTGATCTCTCTGCTGGCGGGTCTGATCGAGCCGGACAAGGGCGGCATCATCTTCAAGAACAAGGAAATCGACGGCCCGCATCCGGATCGCGGCGTGGTGTTCCAGTCCTATTCGCTGATGCCCTGGCTAACGGTGTTCGGCAATGTGGCACTGGCCGTCGACAGCGTTTTCAGGAAGAAGAGCTCGGCCGAGCGCAAGGCGATCTGCGACAAATACATCGAGATGGTCGGCCTGGGGCATGCCAGGGACCGCAAGCCGTCGGAGCTTTCCGGCGGCATGCGCCAACGGGTGGCCGTGGCGCGGGCCCTTGCCATGCAGCCCGAGCTGCTGCTGCTGGACGAGCCGCTGTCGGCGCTAGATGCCCTGACGCGCGCAAAACTTCAGGACGAATTCGCCGCGATCTGCGACGAGGAAAAGAAGACCATCGTTCTCATCACCAATGACGTCGATGAAGCGATCCTTCTGGCGGACCGGATCATTCCGTTGAAGCCCGGCACACCGGCAACGCTTGGTCCGGAGTTCAAGGTGTCGTTTCAGCGGCCGCGAGACAGAGGCGAACTCAATCACGACGACGACTTCATTCGCCTGCGGGCCGAGGTCACCGCATACCTGATGGAAGCAGGGTCTGAGCGCGGGGCGGATCTGGAGCGGGAAATCGTCCTGCCGAACATCGTTCCGATCACCCAGCGGCCCAAGCCTGCGGACAAGCTTCCGGCGGCCTATGAACGGGCATCGGAATCCGCGGTTCAGGACCGGTATCTCGACTTCTCGCAGTTGAAGAAGGTCTATCCGACCCCAAAGGGGCCGCTGACGGTTGTCGACGGCTTCGACCTGAAGATGAAGAAGGGCGAGTTCATCACCCTGATCGGCCACTCGGGGTGCGGCAAGTCGACGGTCCTGTCGATGGTGGCCGGGCTCAACAAGATCACCGAAGGCGCCATCGTTCTTGATGGCACCCATGTCACCCAGGCCGGTCCAGACCGGGCAGTCGTCTTCCAGGCGCCAAGCCTGATGCCCTGGCTGACGGCCTACGAGAATGTCGAACTGGGTGTCGACAAGGTCTATCCGGATGCGTCCAAGTCCGAAAAGCGCGACGTGATCGAATATTACCTCGCCAAGGTCGGCCTGTCGGACGCAATGCACAAGGCTGCGTCCGAGCTTTCCAACGGCATGAAGCAGCGTGTTGGTATCGCACGGGCCTTTGCCCTGTCACCAAAGCTTCTGCTTCTGGATGAGCCGTTCGGCATGCTCGACAGCCTGACCCGCTGGGAGCTGCAGGACGTGCTGATGGACGTCTGGAAACGCACCCAGGTGACGGCCGTCTGCGTCACGCACGATGTCGATGAGGCCATCCTGCTGGCCGACCGTGTGGTGATGATGTCAAACGGGCCGAACGCCCGTATCGGCAACATCATGGAAGTGGATCTGCCGCGACCACGCTCGCGCAAGGAGCTGCTCGCCCATGCGGATTACTACGCCTACCGCGAGGAGCTTCTGGACTTCCTGGAAGCCTATGAGGGCGGTGCGGATCCCAGTGAAGACCAATTGAAATCCATTCAGGAAAAACGGGCCAAACGGATGGCCCGTCAATCTGCGGCGGCCGAAGCAGCCGAATGAAAGTCTGGAGAAAAGCCATGACAAAACAGAAACTTGTCATTGTCGGTAACGGCATGGCGCCCGGGCGGATGCTCGAAAACCTGTTTGAAAAAGACCGGGACGCCTTTGAGGTCACCATTTTCAATGCGGAGCCGCGGGTCAACTACAACCGGTTGATGCTGTCGCCGGTGCTGTCGGGTGAAAAGACCTATGAAGATATCATCACCCACGGCGACGAATGGTACGGGGAACATGGTGTGACCCTGCACAAGGGGGCTCGTGTTTCCGAGATCGACCGGCAAGCCAAGACCGTCACATCGGACACGGGCATCACCGTCACATACGACAAGCTGGTGATCGCCACGGGATCGTCTCCCTTCATCATCCCGCTTCCGGGGAAGGATCTCGACGGTGTTCTGACCTATCGCGATCTGGATGACGTGGAAAAGATGCTGAATGCCGCCAAGCGCGGCGGCCGTGCTGTCGTCATTGGTGGTGGGTTACTTGGCCTGGAAGCGGCCGCCGGCCTCAAGATGCAGGGCATGGATGTTACGGTTCTGCACCTGATGCCGACCCTCATGGAACGCCAGCTTGACCCGGCTGCCGGGTTTCTGCTCGAGGAGGAATTCAGGCGCCGCGGCATTGATGTACGCACCAAGGCAAACAGCCATGAAATTATGGGCGATGATGCCGGCAAGGTGAGGGGCATCCGCCTTGACGATGGAACCGAGATCGAGGCTTCGATCATTGTCATGGCCGTTGGCATTCGCCCGTCGGCTGACCTTGCCAGGGCAGTCGGGCTGGACGTCAATCGCGGTGTTCTGGTCGGCGACGACATGCGCACAAGCGATGCTGACATCTTCTCGCTCGGCGAATGCGTCGAACACCAGGGCATGTGCTACGGCCTTGTTGCGCCGCTATACGAAATGGCGGGGGTGATTGCCGACAACCTGCTTGGCGGTTCTTCCGAGTATAAGGGGTCCGTTACCGCGACGAAGCTGAAGGTAACCGGTGTCGACCTCTATTCTGCAGGTGATTTTTCCGAAGGTGACGACCGGGAAGAGATCGTCCTGCGGGATGCGTCGGCCGGTGTCTACAAGCGGATTGTCCTGAAAGACAACAAGATTGTCGGTGCCGTGCTGTACGGCGAAACCTCCGACGGTCCGTGGTTCTTCGACCTTTTGAAGAAAGGGACCGACGTCTCCGAAATGCGCGAGACGCTTATCTTTGGTCAGGCCTACCAGGGAGGGACCCCACTGGACCCTACGGCGGCCGTTGCAGCCTTGCCGGATGATGCGGAAATCTGCGGCTGCAACGGCGTTTGCAAGGGAAAGATCGTTGCCACGATCAAGGAAAAGGGCCTGACGAGCCTGGACGGTGTGCGGGCGCACACGAAGGCATCCAACTCCTGCGGCACCTGTACGGGGCTGGTTGAGCAGTTGATGCAGGTGACCCTGGGCGACGCCTATAATCCGGCAGCTGTCACACCGATGTGTGGCTGCACCCACCTCGGCCACGACGAGGTTCGCCGTCTGATCAAGTCCAAGGAATTGAAATCCATTCCGGCCGTGATGCAGGAACTGGAATGGACCACGTCCGGCGGCTGCGCCAAGTGCCGGCCAGCGCTCAACTACTATTTGGTCTCCGACTGGCCGGATGAATATGCGGACGACTACCAGTCCCGTTTCATCAACGAACGTGTCCACGCCAACATCCAGAAAGACGGCACCTATTCAGTCGTTCCGCGCATGTGGGGCGGCATGACGTCTTCAAAGGAACTGAGGGCAATTGCCGATGTCGTCGACAAGTTCAACATTCCGGCGGTGAAATGCACCGGTGGCCAGCGCATCGACATGCTGGGCATCAAGAAGGAAGACCTTCCTGCGGTCTGGGCAGACCTTGGCAAGGCCGGGTTCGTTTCCGGGCAGGCCTATGCCAAGGGCCTCAGGACTGTGAAGACCTGCGTCGGTACGGATTGGTGCCGCTTCGGTACGCAGGATTCCACCGGTCTCGGCATCAAGCTGGAAAAATTCATGTGGGGCTCCTGGACGCCCGCGAAGCTGAAGATGGCGGTCTCCGGCTGCCCGCGGAACTGCGCGGAAGCGACGTGCAAAGACATCGGCATCATCTGCGTTGATAGCGGTTACGAGATCCATTTCGCGGGGGCTGCCGGTCTCGACATCAAGGGTACGGAAGTTCTCGGCATGGTGAAGACCGAGGATGAGGCAATCGAGCATGTTGCCGCGCTTGCACAGATGTACCGCGAACAGGGCCATTACCTGGAGCGGATCTACAAGTGGGCCAAGCGCATCGGGCTGGACGAGATCCGGCGCCAGATCATGGACGATGCGGCGATGCGCAAAGCGTATTTCGACCGTTTCGTCTTCTCCCAGAAATTCGCACAGGTCGATCCGTGGTCGGAGCGTGTCTCCGGCAAGGACAAACATGAGTTCAAGCCGATGGCTGTTCTGACAAAGGAGGCTGCCGAATGACCGCCGATATTCGTAAATGGGTTCATATCGGTACCCTCGAAGATGTTCCTAGGGAGGGAGCACGGTGCGTGAAGAACGGCGATATGACCATCGCCGTCTTCCGCACCGCAAAGGACGATGTCTTCGCCCTGGAAGACAAGTGCCCGCACAAGAACGGGCCTCTCAGTCAGGGGATCGTGCATGACGGCTGTGTGACCTGCCCGTTGCACAATTGGGTCATTTCCCTGGAGACCGGAGCTGCGCAAGGGGCCGACGAAGGCCATACGGCGGCTTTTCCCGTCCGTCTGGAAGACGGCCAAATCCTCATTGATCTTTCCTACTCACACGAAGCCGTCTGACCGGCTGAGCTCTCTCGCGAAAGGAATTCAGATGTCATACGTAACGCCACAGGAATTTGCCTCGAAAATGATCGATGCGGGCGAATCGAAAATTTTCATGTCCACAAAGGACACGCTTATCCGTGCCTATATGGCAGGTGCCATTCTGGCACTTGCAGCGGCCTTCTCCGTGACCATTGCCGTCAATACCGGCAACTTCCTGGCGGCTTCGGTGCTGTTTCCGGTCGGCTTCTGCATGCTCTACCTGCTGGGCTTCGATCTGCTGACCGGTGTGTTCACGCTGGCACCACTGGCCGTAATCGCAAAACGTCCGGGCTGCACCTGGGGCGGTGTCTTCCGCAACTGGGGTCTGGTTTTCACCGGTAACTTTGCCGGTGCCCTGACGACCGCGGTTTTCATGGCGATCATTTTCACCATGGCCTTCAGCCAGGAGCCGAACGCTGTCGGCCAGAAAATCGGCAAGATCGGTGAAGCGCGAACCCTTGGCTATGCCGCTGCAGGCTGGGCTGGCCTTCTGACCGTCTTCATTCGCGCCGTGATGTGCAACTGGATGGTGTCGACCGGTGTCGTGGCCGCGATGATGTCCAGCTCGGTCTCCGGCAAGATCATGGCCATGTGGATGCCGATCCTCGTGTTCTTCTATCTCGGCTTCGAGCATTCCATCGTGAACATGTTCCTGTTCCCGTCCGGCATCATGCTTGGCGGCAACTTCACCTGGTTCGATTATCTTGCCTACAACGAAATTCCGGTCGTGTTCGGCAACCTGGTCGGCGGGCTCACCTTCGTTGGCGGCATGATCTACGCCACCCACTACAAGACCTCGCCTTCGCGTAAGGCCGGCTACGAAAAAGCGCCGGTCGCAACGCCTGCCGAATAAGTGTGAGGCTCCGCCGCCGCTGGCGGCGGAGCGCTTCTTCCGGAGGACCCTTTTCCCGTGCTGATGCAAGTCCGACATAGCGCCCTGAGCGTCGAGACCGGCCAGTATTCTTGCGCCGGACGGAAAGCCCTGAACCAGGACTTTCACGGCGCCGTGGTGCCGGAGGGCCCGGTGCTGGTGCACAAGGGCATTGCGCTTGCAGTCGCGGACGGCATTTCCTCCAGTCCGGTTGCGCACATCGCTGCGGAGACAGCCGTCAAATCCTTCCTCACGGACTATTATTGCACCTCGGAAGCCTGGTCGGTGAAGACGTCGGCGAGCCGGGTGATTTCAGCCGCCAATTCGTGGCTTTTCAGCCAGACAAAACAGGCTGCCGAACCGGACCGGGGCCACGTCTGCACCTTTTCCGCCTTGATCCTGAAAGGTCGCAAGGCGCATCTCTTTCATGTCGGTGACAGCCGCATCTGGCGTCTTTCCGGCCAGAGCCTGGAGCAACTGACCGAAGACCACACGGTTCGTATCAGCGAAACGGAAAGCTATCTCGGTCGGGCTCTTGGTCTCGGACAAACCATCGATCTCGATTATGCCGCGTTCGATATTCACTCGGGCGATGTATTTCTTCTGACGACCGATGGTGTCCACGGTTCCTTGCGCACAAAGGATATGGCCGAAGCCCTCCTGGCGGGTGAGGATCTTGAAACGACAGCCAGGGAGCTCGCCGATCAGGCGCTGAAAGCGGGCAGCGACGACAATCTGACTGTTCAGATCGTCCGGGTGACTGGTATCGCGGACCCGGGCGCTGAAGATCTGCTGAGCGGAGAGGGCACCTTGCCCCCGGCGCCACTGCCGAAAGTGCCTGGCGAGCATGAAGGGTTCAGGCTGCTGCGGGGCCTGCATGCTACCAGCCGCAGCCATATCTATCTGGCGGAAAACGAGGAGACGGGCGAACCGGTCGCCCTCAAGTTTCCCTCGCTCGATTTGCGCGGCGAGGAAGATTATCTGCGCCGCTTCGCTCTTGAGGAATGGGTTGCCCGCCGGATGGCCTCTCCGCATGTGCTGAAGGCTGCCTCCTATCCGCAGGCTCGGCAGACGCTGTTTTTGGCGACGGAATTCGTCAACGGACAAACGCTACGTCAGTGGATGACGGACAACCCGCACCCGAGCCTTGAAACAGTACGTGGCATCCTTGAGCAGGTCGCCAGAGGACTGATGGCCTTTCACCGCAAGGAGATGGTTCATCAGGACCTGCGTCCGGAAAACATCATGATCGACGCCTCGGGCACGGTAAAGATCATCGATTTCGGATCTGTACGCATTGCCGGTGTCATGGAAGCGGCGCCATCTCTCGACAAGGGCGAGATCCTCGGCACCCACCAATACACCGCCCCGGAAGTGTTCCTCGGTTATCTCGGCACAGAATACAGCGACCAGTTTTCGCTCGGCGTCATCGCCTATGAAATGCTGACCGGCCGTCTGCCTTATGGCGCCGCCGTTGCCAGAGCAACGAGTGAGCGCGCTCAGGCAGCCCTTCGCTACCGCAGTGCGTCGGCTGTGACAGAGCGGGTTCCGGACTGGGTCGACGGTGCGCTTTGCCGAGCCGTTCATCCGGTTCCTGGCAAACGTTACGACGCCCTGAGCGCATTTCTTGAAGATCTGCGTCGCCCGAACCCGGCCTTCACGTCCGACCGTTTTGTGCCTCTGGCGGAACGCGATCCAGTCCGTTTCTGGCAGATCGTCTCTGCTGCTCTCGCGGTGCTTTGCGCCATCCTCTTCTTCCAACTTTTCGGCAATCCATAGGAGATCCAAATGTCTGCTCTCACCCGTGAAGACGTTACCAGCATGATCCTGTCCGCCAAGCGGCAGGCCGGCCTCACCTGGGAAGGCATTGCCGAGGCTATCGGTATGTCGCCGGTCTGGACCCATTCGGCGGCCATGGGCATGAACGCCATGCCGGAAGACAAGGCTGAGGCCATCACGTCAACGCTGGGTCTGCCGCAGGAAGCGTCTCTGGTTCTGCAGGAAAGCCCGACCAAGATCTGGTCGCAGACAGTGCCGACGGACCCCTGCATCTACCGTCTTTATGAAATTGTCGGTGTCTACGGACCGACAATCAAGGCGCTGATCCACGAGAAATTCGGCGACGGCATCATGTCCGCCATCGATTTCGACATGTCGGTCACCCGCGTGGAAAACCCCAAGGGAGACCGGGTGAAAATCGAGATGTCCGGAAAATACCTTGGGTACAACGCCTGGTAATTCAGGAACCGGGAAAGATGGAATGACCAACAACAACAAAACGACCCGGACCACCTGTCCCTATTGCGGTGTCGGCTGCGGCGTCCTCGCCACCCGGCACCCGGATGAGACTGTGAGCGTTGCAGGTGACCCCGACCACCCATCGAACTACGGCCGGCTGTGTTCCAAGGGCTCCGCGCTCGGCGAAACGCTGTCGCTTGAAGACAGGCTGCTCTATCCGGAAATTTCCGGCAAGCGCGCCACCTGGAATGACGCGCTCGATCTTGTCGCGCGCACCTTTCAGGAAGCTGTTCTTGCTCATGGTCCAGAAAGCGTTGCGTTCTATGTGTCCGGGCAGATCCTGACGGAGGACTATTACGTTGCAAACAAGCTGATGAAAGGCTTCATCGGCTCGGCGAACATCGACACAAACTCCCGCCTTTGCATGGCGTCTTCCGTTGCCGGTCACCGCAGGGCGTTCGGAGCGGACACGGTTCCGGGCACCTATGAAGACCTGGAATTGGCGGATCTTGTCGTTCTGGTCGGTTCCAATCTGGCGTGGTGCCATCCGGTGCTGTTTCAGCGCCTTGAAGCGGCCAAGGCAGCGAACCCTGCCATGCGTGTCGTCGTTATCGATCCCCGCAAGACAGCGACCTGCGCCATCGCGGATCTTCATTTGCAATTGAAGCCCGATACGGACGTTGCCCTGTTCAATGGCTTGCTGTCCTTTCTGGCGGAGGCGGATCTCGTTAATGATGGTTACGTCAAACGGTTCACGGAAGGTTTTGCGGCCGCAGTTAGGGCCGCGGGACCGTGTGAAATCGGCCAGATTGCCGAGACGACCGGGCTGAAGCGCCAGGACATCGCGCTGTTTTACGAGATGGTTGCCCGCACGGAAAAGACGGTCACCGTCTACAGTCAGGGGGTCAATCAATCGGTTGTCGGCACAGACAAGGTCAATGCCATCGTCAACACGCATCTGGCGACCGGCCGGATCGGGAAACCGGGCATGGGTCCGTTCTCGGTCACGGGACAGCCGAATGCCATGGGCGGGCGGGAAGTTGGCGGGCTGGCCAACATGCTGGCAAGCCACATGGTTCTGGAAAACGCCGAGCACCGGCGGATCGTTCAGGACTTCTGGAAAAGCCCGGCAATCGCTGACAAGCCCGGGTTGAAGACGGTCGAGCTTTTCAATGCCGTACGCGATGGCAGGATCAAGGCTCTCTGGATCATGGCGACCAGTCCGGTGGACAGTCTGCCGGACGCCGACGGCGTGGCGGAAGCGCTGAAAGCATGTCCCTTCGTGGTCGTTTCAGAGGTGACGCGGGCGGCTGACACGGTGCCTTATGCGAACGTCCTGCTGCCGGCTGCTGCCTGGGGCGAAAAGGATGGCACGGTCACCAATTCCGAGCGCCGGATCTCAAGACAGCGTGCCTTTCTGGATCTTCCAGGAGACGTCCGTCCCGACTGGTGGCAGTTGAGCGAAGTCGGATCGCGCATGGGCTACGCCGAGGCATTTTCATATCCGGGCCCCGCAGCAATTTTTCGTGAACATGCAGGGCTCTCCGGATATCGCAACGAGGGCAGCCGGGATTTCGATATCGGCGCCTATGAGGATGTGGCGGATGCCGGGTTCGATGCTCTGGAGCCTTTCCAGTGGCCGCAGCGTGCTGACACGCAAGCTGCCGAAACGAGGTTCTTCGCCGAGGGTGGTTTCTATACGGAAACCGGTCAGGGACAGTTTGTCCCTGTGGTTTTCAAGGCACCTCGTCAGACCGAACGGCGGTATCCTTTCGTGCTGAACACGGGCCGGATCCGCGACCAGTGGCATACGATGACACGGACCGGCAAAACGCCGCGCCTGACCGCCCATTTCGCAGAGCCTTTTGCCGAAATTCACCCGCTGGATGCCGAACGCCTCAAGATCGCGCCGGCAGATCTCGTCAAAGTGCAAAGCCCTCACGGATCGGTGCTGGTGAGGGCGCTGATTACGGACAGGGGCGGTGAGGGGCAAGTGTTCGTGCCGATGCACTGGACTGATCAGCTTGCGTCCAATGCAAGGGTCGACGCAGTGGTTGCCCCGGTTACCGATCCGCACTCGGGTCAGCCGGGGTCGAAATTCACTCCGGTGGCGGTCACAAAGGCTCCGATGGCCTGGTTTGGTTTTGCCGTCTTGCGCCAACGGCCGGCAAAAATTGCGTCAGACTACTGGGCTCTGGCGCCTGTACCGGGAGGGTACAGACTGGAATGCGCGGGGCGCAACGAAGCCGATTTTGCCGAACTTGCAACGTCGCTTGGTCTGGCAGACTGCGAAACTGTCGAGATTTCCGACGTTGCCGGTGGCTGGTTCCGGCAAGCTCAATGGAAAGAGGACCACCTGCAGACAGTCTTCTATTTCTCCGCATCTCCGGTAGAAGTTTCCCGCCAGTGGGCGTGCAGTCTGCTGAGCGAAGACGCCCTGGCGCCGAGAGATCGTGCCAGCGTTCTTGCCGGACGTGTGCCTGCGGACAGGCCCGACCCGGGCGCGCTCGTCTGTTCCTGTTTCCAGGTCGGCTGCAATCAGATCGCCGAAGCCGCGCGCTGCGGCGCGGAAAGTGTCAACGCGATTGGGGAAACGCTGAAAGCCGGCACGAATTGCGGCTCGTGCCGCTCCGAAATCCAGACGCTACTGGATGATATTGCAAAGGAAAGCCTCGATGACGCCAACATTGCGAAAGCCAGCTGAGGTCAAGAGCCGTAGGCGCCCGGCGCGCGTTGGAGCTCTTGCAAGTCTGCCATTGTTCTTCCCGCTGGAGGGCCGAAAAGTGGTGCTTGCGGGCGGTTCCGATGCGGCCGCCTGGAAAGCGGAGTTGCTGGCGGCTGCCGGTGCTGAAGTTCACGTTTATGCCGAGGACCTGGAAACCGCGTTCGAAGGGGTTATTGCCTGCGAAACGACCAAGGGCCGGTTTGTCCATCATGCGAGGTGCTGGTCGGTCGACAGTTTTGAAGGCGCTGTTCTGGCCGTCGCAGATGCTGTCAGCGAAGGGGAGGCGCAGGCATTTGCCTGTGCGGCTCGCGGAAAGGGGCTTCCGGTAAACGTCATCGACAAACCGGCCTTTTGCGACTTTCAATTCGGCTCCATCGTCAACCGGTCGCCCGTCGTCATTGGCATCTCGACCAATGGCGTTGCGCCGATCCTTGGGCAGGCGATCCGCCGGCGTATTGAAACCCTGCTGCCGGAAAGTCTGCAAGGATGGGCGCAACTGGCAAGCAGGCTGCGCGAGAAGACGCTGTCGCTGCTGGAGGCAGGGGCGCAGCGGCGCCGCTTCTGGGAGCGGATCTCCGATCTTGCCTTTTCCGGGAAGTGCGCACCTGTCGAGGAAGAAGATCTCGCAGAAGCGCTTCTGGATGACGCAAGATCATCTGCGGCTGGCAAAGTCACCCTGGTCGGTGCCGGGCCGGGCGATGCCGAATATCTGACACTGAAGGCGGTGCGGGCGCTGCAATCGGCCGATGTCATTCTCTTTGACGATCTGGTGGATGATGCGGTTCTGGAGTTGGCCCGCCGCGAAGCCAAACGGATGCTTGTCGGCAAGCGGGGCGGGCGGGAAAGCTGCCGCCAGGAAGACATCAACGACATGATGGTGTCGCTCGCCCAACAGGGCAAACATGTGGTGCGGCTCAAGTGCGGAGACCCGATGATCTTCGGCCGGGGCGGCGAGGAACTCGACAGGCTTGCGGCGGAAGGCATTCCCGCAACCGTCGTACCTGGGATCACGGCAGCTTCCGCGATGGCGGCACGCCTGGGCATTTCGCTGACGCATCGTGATCACGCCCAGTCGGTTCGGTTCGTCACCGGCCATTCCCGCCACGGCGAGTTGCCGGAAACGGTTGACTGGCACGGGCTGACCGATACCTCAACAACCACCGTCTTCTATATGGGGGCCAGAACGGCCGGTAGGATCAGGGATCGGCTGGTTGCCGAAGGTCTTTCGGCCACCACACCCGTCGTTGCCGTTTCGGGGATATCCCGCAACGATGAACAACGCTGGTCAGGGTCTCTCAGCGAACTTGAAAGCGGTGTCACGTCGTTGGGGCTGGAGGGGCCGATGCTGATTGGAGTTGGGGAGGTTTTCCAGGCGGCGAACCGTCAGACTGGGCAGATGGAAGGATCTGAACTCCACCAGCACTTTGCGGCGGCGTTGGAAACAATACGTGCTGAAAATCCGGGCACTCTGAGACTTGGCAAAACTGCTGCCATTTGATTTGTTCAAGCGACTGGCAGCGGAGCAGTCCTCCGGCCTGCGAGTGACGGCGACCTGTCTCGGTGCCGGAACTGCGCAGGGCTCTCCCACGGAGGCGAAGGTTTGAGCGGGCTTGTGATCCGGAATGTACTCATCGACGGCGGCAAAACGGCTGTCGATGTTGCGATAGAGAGCGGAACGATTTCGGCGATCGGCGTGGCCCTTCCGCAGGCCTCGGAAGAGGTGGATGGCAAAAGCGTTCTGCTGGTGCCCGGTTTTGTCGAAAGCCATCTTCACCTCGACAAGGCCTGCATTCTCGACCGGTGCCGGAACGAGACCGGCACGCTGGAAGGAGCGATTTCCTCTGTTGCCGAGGCAAAAAAGGGGTTTTCGGAAGATGATGTCTACGATCGGGGCCGGAAGGTTCTGGAAAAGGCCATTGTCCAGGGCACCAATGCCATCCGCACACATGTGGAGATAGATCCGGGGATCGGCCTGAAGGGGTTTCATGCCATTCAGCGGCTGAAGCAGGATTTCGCCTGGGCGCTGGACCTGCAGATTTGCGTGTTTCCGCAAGAAGGGCTTCTCAACAATCCGGGCACTGCCGAGCTGCTGGAGCAGGCGCTTGCCGAGGGCGCTGACTTGCTGGGAGGTTGTCCCTATACGGACAGCGATCCCAACGGTCAGATCGCCTGCCTGTTTGAAATGGCCCGGCGGCACGATGTCGATCTCGATTTTCATCTGGATTTCGATCTCGACCCCTCCTGGCGCCATCTCGATGAAATCGCGCGTCAGACAGAGGCCTTCGGCTGGCGGGGCAGGGTTGCCATCGGCCACGTCACCAAGTTGTCGGCCCTTTGCCGGAAGGATCTTCTGGAAGCGGTTCACATTCTGAAGAAAGCCGAAATCGCGCTTACCGTGCTGCCGTCGACGGATCTGTTTCTGATGGGACGTGACGCTGAAAGCCTGGTGCCGCGCGGGGTCGCACCGGCGCATATTTTTCACGAACATGGGGTCTGCTGCACTGTCGCAACAAACAACGTGCTCAATCCGTTTACGCCTTATGGCGATTGCTCGTTGCCGCGCATGGCCAATCTATACGCCAATGTCCACCAACTCGGGTCAGCGGAAGATCTGGAAACCTGTTTCGACATGGTGACCGCCGCACCGCGGCGGCTGATCAACAAGGCGCGCAGGATAGAGGTGGGGGCAGAGGCCACCTTTGTCGCTTTGCCGGCCTTGAGTGGCAATCAGGTCGTTTCGGAGATCATTCGTCCGGTCTGGGGCATGAAGAACGGCAAGTTCACGTTCGAACAAGCGCCGGCGAAGTTGCTGCAGGCCTCCGGGTCGCTGGACAGTTCGGAGCAACTGGAAGCGGTTCGGGATCCCTAGCTGCCGTTGGTCGTGGCGGCTTTCGCCGTACTGCTGCCGCGCGTGCGCAATTCAGCACGCTCCTGCATGTATTTTTCCGCTTCGATCATATGGCCGCGCATGATCATCCGGCAGAGCTCGC
This sequence comes from Labrenzia sp. ATLA3, assembly GCF_057180185.1. NCBI lineage: Bacteria > Pseudomonadati > Pseudomonadota > Alphaproteobacteria > Hyphomicrobiales > Stappiaceae > Labrenzia > Labrenzia sp. ATLA3. The sequence goes on along the minus strand of NZ_JBXUKV010000004.1, from coordinate 16,831 downwards.
CGTCGCCCGATTTCATCGCCCGCAGCAACTTGACCTGATAGTGCAGGCCGGTTTCGCGAAGGGCGGGATTTGGTTCCTTGTAGATTGAGCGGCAGACCGTCATGTCGCGCAGGAGACTGAGCAGGAACGAACAGGTGAAAGCTAGAATCGGGTTTCTGCAGTGGCGTGCCAGCTCTTCGTGAAAATCGAGTTCCGCCAGCCGCTGGTTGTATTCTTCTTCAGCGGTTTTGGGCTCGTCCTCGTAAAGCCGGATGCAGCCCTGCAACGCCTGGAAGGCTTCGTCGGTCAGCGTTCCGGCAACCGAGGCCGCAAGCTCCGGTTCGAGGTGCTTTCTGAGCGTGTAGATATCGGCAATCGACGGCTGGTCGAACAGGAACAGGTTGTCCAGCATGCGAATGGCTTCGCCCGGTTCAACGGAGGCGACGAAGACACCGCCACCCGGTCCGCTGCGGGTTGAGATAAGGCCCTGGAATTCCAGAACCTTCAGCGCTTCGCGCAAAGACCCCCGGGACACCTTTACCGTTTCCGGCAGGAGCCAGTCGGCAGGGACCCGGTCACCGGGCCGCATTCCAGCCTCGACGATCTGTTCACGGATCTGCTGGGCAACCATATCGGGTCGCCGCAGGCGTTTCCGTGTCTTCGGATCTGTCGCTCCTTCGGGAATTCTCATAGCTGGTCAGTCTACCATGCCTTGTTTTTCGGGATGCCTATGCCTTCCCGAGGGGGTGATAGCAAGCTGCAATGTGGTTGTTCCCGGCCTTGGCCTCATCCGGTGACGGTTTGCCGGCAATGCAAGTCTCGGTTCGATGGCCGCAGCGGGCGGCAAAGGCGCAGCCTTTGGGCGGATTGTAGGGATCCGGCAGTTCGGCCGAGGCATCCTCGGACATCAGATCGTGCCGCCCTGGTGCAGGTGCGGAGCGCATCAGGAGATCCGTATAGGGGTGGAGCGGATGGCGAAAGATCTCTTTGGCAGGGCCAAGCTCGGCCATCCGGCCGAAGTACATCACTGCCACCCGGTCGCTGACGCTTTCCACCACCGAGAGATCGTGGCTGATGAAGATGTAGGTGAGGCCGAAGTCGTCCTTCAACTTGTCCAAAAGGTTCAAAACCTGGGCCTGCACGGACACATCCAGGGCGGACACCGGCTCGTCGAGCACGATCAGTTCCGGTCCCGCCGCAAGCGCACGGGCGATGCCGATCCGTTGTGCCTGGCCGCCGGAGAATTCATGCGGATAGCGCTCCAGGAACTCCGGTGCAAGATTGACCGCCTGCAGCAGTTCGGCAAGACGCGCTTCGCGGCGGTCTGCCTTCAGGTCGGTCAGGTGCTTGAGCGGTGCTTCCAGGATGGTGCGGATTGTCTTGCGCGGGTTGAGCGAGGCAACCGGGTCCTGAAAGACATATTGAACCTTGCGGGCCAGCGCATTGCGGTCCTTCCGTGCCAGCGCGGCCAGATCCTCGCCGTTGAAAGTGATCGAGCCGGAGGTTGGCAGGTCGAGACCGACGACCAGACGAGCAAGGGTGGACTTGCCGCAGCCGGATTCGCCGACAACCCCAAGGGTTTCGCCTTTCTTCACGTCGAGGCTGAGGCCCTGGACCGCATGGACGGCTGGCAGCTGTCCACCAAAGAGCTTCCGGCCACCGCCGAATATGCGTTCGACATCCCGGATGGTCAAAAGAGCTTCGCTGTCCATCGGCTTCTGGCTGATCTGGTTCATGCGGCCGCTCCGGAGTTCAACGGAAAGAGACACCGGACACCTCGAGTGTCCGATGACATTTCAAGGTCAATTTCTCCAGCGCGGCAGGCAGCCTGTGCGTGCGGACACCGGGCTGCAAAGGCACAGCCTTCCGGCAGATTGTTGACGACGGGCGGACGGCCTTCGATTGCATCCAGACGCCGCTCGGGTTCGCCCAGAACCGGTACGCACTCGATCAGTTTGGCGGTGTAAGGATGGCGCGGATTGGCCAGTACTTCTTCCGTCGTTCCCGTTTCGACGATCCGTCCCGCGTACATGACGGCGACCCGGTCACACAGAGCCGAGACGACACCGAAATCGTGCGTGATGAACAGGATCGCGGCGTTGCGCTCCCGGCGCAGACCGTTCATCAGAGTCAGGATCTGCGACTGTACTGTTACATCAAGCGCAGTGGTCGGTTCGTCGGCAATCAGCACCTTGGCGTCATTGGCCAGCGCCATGGCGATACAGACCCGCTGCCGCATGCCGCCGGAGAGTTCATGCGGGTAGGCGGACAGCCGTTCCTTTGCGTTTGGAATGCGGACGAGCGACAGCAATTCGATTGCCTTCTCGCGCGCCTTTGAACCGGACATCGGCTGATGTGTCGTGATGGCTTCAGTCAGCTGGTCGCCAACGGTGAAAAGCGGGTGAAGCGTCGACAAAGGGTCCTGGAAGACATAGGCGACCGATCCGCCTCGCAAATCCCGGATGCGCCGGTTACTTGCGGCAAAGAGATCCTCTCCGTCGAGATAGGCAGCCCCTCCGGCAATCCGGCCGGGAGGGGTCGGCACGAGACCCATGATCGACATGGCGGTGACCGATTTTCCGGAACCGGATTCACCGACGATCCCCAGGCATTCGCCCTCTTTCAGGTTCAGATCGACCCCGCCGACTGCCTTGTAGACGGAACTGCCGATCTCGAATTCTGTGCGCATTTGCCGGACATCGAGTACGCCGCCCTTTTGGGAAGGGGCGGGAATATCGTCGGTCTTCCTGTGAACGGCCGTGCGCGAGACCGGCCGTGTCAGCGACCCGGCGCGCAGGCGCGGGTCGAGAATATCGCGCACGCCATCGCCGAAGAGGTTGATGCTCATGACCAGTGCGAAAATCATGAGGCCGGGGATGATCGACACATGTGGGGCTGTGAAAAGGATCTTGCGGCCTTCGCCCAGCATGGAGCCGAGGTCGGCCTGGGGCGGCTGAGCACCGAGGCCGAGGAAGGAGAGACCGGCGGTTTCCAGGATCATCCAGCCCACTGTTGTCGACATGGTGATGACGATGACCGGCAGCACGTTGGGCAGAATTTCCAGAAACAGGATCTGCACCGGCGATTTGCCGGACAGCCTTGCCGCATCAACGAACTCCCGCCGGGACAGACCTAGCGTGATGCCACGGATGTTCCGGGCGAAGAACGGAATGTTGACGAGAGCAATGGCGTAAAGCGCGTTGAGCAGGCCCGGGCCAAGGACCGCGACGATGGCCAGTGCCAGCAGGATATAGGGAAATGCCATCACCATATCGATGCCGCGCATGATCAGCGTATCGGTTCGGCCGCCCGCGTACCCGGCAACGAGCCCCAGGAGCGAGCCGAAGAAGGCAGCGATGATTGTTGCCGACAATCCGACGGCGAGGGACACGCGCGTGCCCCAGATAAGCCGTGAGAGAATATCCCGTCCCAGATGATCGGTGCCAAGCAGGTGACCTTCGGCAAAGATCGGCAAAAGGCGGTCAGCCGGGGCTGTGACATCCGGGTCCGCCAGCGGCAGGATCGGTGCAGCCAGCGCGATGAGGCAGATCAGCACCAGGACGACAAGACCGCTGGTTGCCAGCGTGTTGTTGAGGAGGAGCGCGAGTGTCCCCGGGCGCGAGGATTTGGACTTCGTTTTCGAAGGAGCGCTCATGGTCGTGTCAGTCATCAGCGCAACCTCGGATCCAGAATGGTCTGCACCACGTCCGCGAGCAGATTGAAAAACACATAGGCCGCGGCCACTACCAGAACGCCGCCCTGAACCAGCAACAGGTCACGGGTGGAAATCGCGGTCACCAGCATGGAGCCGATGCCGGGCCACTGGAACACGGTTTCGATATAGACCGCGCCGCCGATGACAAAGCCCGCCTGGATGCCGATGACCGGCACCACGCCGACCAGAGCGGACTTGAAGGCGTGCTTGTAGATGACCTTGCGTTCCGACAGGCCTTTGGCGCGGGCCGTGCGGATATAGTCCTGTCTGAGAACTTCCAGCATGGCGGTTCGTGTCAGACGGGCGATGACGCCGGTTGCGACGACTGAAAGTGTCAGCGCGGGCAGGGTGAGGTGATGGATCAGGTCCGCAAGGTCACCGCCACCATAGATGGCGTACATGCCGGACGCGGGGAACAGGCGCAGCTTGACGGCAAACACCAGGATCAGCAGCAGGCCGAGCCAGAAGGAGGGCGTGGAAATGCCGATAAGTACCAACAGCGTGATGATCTTGTCTGCCCAGCCGTATTGGCGGACAGCGGAAACGATGCCGGCGAGAAGGCCGAAGATCGAGCACAGGACCAGTGATGTGCCGGCAAGGATGAGCGTTGCCGAAAAACGCTCCATCACTTCATCCAGCACCGGGCGGTTGAGCGTGTATGACCGGCCGAGATCGCCATGAAACAGATTGCCGATCCAGATGACGTATTGTTCGAACAACGTCTTGTCGAGGCCCAGATCGCGGTTGAGCTTGGCAACGTTTTCCGGCGTCGCATAGGAGCCCAGAATGGCCGTGGCCGGATCGCCGGGGATCATGGCCATGATCAGAAAGACGATGATCGTCAATCCGAACAGGACGGGGATGGCAGCCAGCAGACGTTTGGCGATATAGGCAGCCAATGGTCTCTCCCTCTTTCTGAGTGCGGTCGGCCGTTTCCTGAAGCCTCTACCGCTACCGCGACCTCATCCTGAGGAGCGCATTTGTGCGCGTCTCGAAGGATGGGCGGCACACGCCGGAGCAAGCGGCCCATCCTTCGAGACAGCGCTTTGCGCTTCCTCAGGATGAGGCAATGTTGTTGCCTCGGGTGCATTTTTCCGTTTTCTCCGACACTTGCTGCATGCCGGACCGGATACGAAAATCCCGGCAGACCGTTTCATGGTCCGCCGGGAAAGGCTTCGTCTTACAGAGGTTTCTTCACCTTCTGAAGCATCAGGAAGAAGGACGGCTGCAGTTTGAAGTCTTCGACCGATGCCTTGGTGACGGCATTCTGTTTCCAGTTGGCGACAAAGACCCAGGGCGCGTCGTCGTGGACGATGTCCTGCATTTCCTTGTAGAGCTTGGCGCGTTCAGCCTGATCGGTTTCCTCACGGGCTTTCTCCAGGAGTTCATCCACCTTGGCATTGGAATAATAGCCGGAGTTGAAGCCACCCTGTTCCGGCATGGCGTCGGTGCGCAGGGCCAGGAACGGCAGCGTGTCCGGATCGTTTGTCATCCAGGCCATTTCCGCCATGGCAGCCTTGCCCTGAAGGCCCGGGTTCACCTTGCCGAGGAAGGTGTTCCATTCGTAGGTTTCGATCTTCACCTTCATGCCGACGGCCTGAAGATCAGCCTGGATGGCCGTGCCCATTGCAATCGGATCGAGCATGCCGGAACCGCCTTCGGTGACGTAGAAGGTGATCTCTTCGCCGTTGTATTCTGCTTCCTTCAAAAGTTCCTTGGCCTTTTCCGGATCATACGGATAGGGCTCCAGGCTTTCGTTGTAGGCCCAGGCGAACGCCGGTGGTGTCGGGCCAGCGGCAACGTCTGCAGTGCCTTGAAGGATGTTTTCTACCAGCGCCTTCTTGTTGATGGCATAGTTGGCGGCCTGACGCGCAGCCTTGACATCAAACGGTGCTTCGCGGGAGTTCAGGATCAGGAACCAGACGTGAGGACCGGCCTGTTCCAGCACCTTGAAGGTCGCATCGTCCTTGAACTGCTGAAGGCTGTCGGGCGGCACCTCAACCATCACATCCAGTCCGCCGGACAGCATTTCGGCGATGCGGGTGTTGGCGTCGGTGATGGGACGGAAGATCACGGCTTCCAGCTCAGGCGCACCATCCCAATAGTCCTCGTTGCGCACGGCAACCACCTTGGAGTTGGCTTCCCACTCTGCAAACTTGTAGGCGCCCGTACCGGAGGGGTGACGACCGAAATCCTTGCCGTATTGCTTGACGGCTTCGGGCGAGACGATCAACCCCGTCGGATAGGCAAGGTTCGACAGGAACGGCGCATAAGGGGCGCTGAGGTTGAAGGTGACGGTGTACTCATCATCGACAACGACTTGTTCAACCGTGGAGAAGAAGAACGCCAGCGGGAAGGGGCCCGTGTCGTGATAGGGGCTGTCCTCGTTCAACATGCGATCGAAGTTGAACTTCACGGCTTCGGCGTTAAACGGCGAGCCGTCGTGAAACTTGATGCCTTCACGCAGCTTGAAAGTGTAGCTCTTGCCATCGTCCGAAATTGTCCAGCTTTCGGCCAGGGAAGGCTCGACTTCCAGCGTGCCGTCCTTGTAGCGGACAAGTCCGTCATAGAGGTTCATCAGGATGCGGAAGTCGTTGACCGCCGTGACAGCATGCGGGTCGAGTGACTTGGGTTCCGCGATCTGACCGACGACCAGAATATTCGGTGGAGTTTGCGCCTGCACCTGGGGTGCAAAGGCGAGGAAGGCCGAGGCAAATGCCGCGGCTAGGAATTTTTTCATGACCATTCCCCTCGTTGTTTCTGAAGAATAATTAATCATGATAAATTGCAATGCTGCAATAATTATTTCATATTTATTTTCGGTCGAGGGTTGTACCTTCGACAATAAACAAGCGCTTAAGTGCTGATAAATAGAGGAAAACAAGAATGCCGCAGCATGACATCCGTATCGATCCAGAGCGCCTGAAAACGCTTCTCAACGGAGTGAATCGCTTCGGCTTTGTTCCCGAAACAGGTGGTTATACGCGGCCGGGTTTCTCCGGTGTCGACCTGGAGTGCAGGGAGTGGTTCGAAACCCAGATGAAGGCCGACGGGTTGCAGGTCTGGCGAGACGGAGCGCTCAATCTGTTCGGGCGGTATGGACCTGAAACCGGACCCTGTGTCATGGCCGGTTCGCATCTCGACACCGTGGTCAATGGGGGCGCCTTCGACGGCTCACTCGGTGCCTGCGTGGCACTGGAATGCGTGCGTGCGATGAAGTATGCCGGCATCACGCCCCAAACGGCGATTGAAGTTGCGGCCACGTCCGAAGAGGAGGGGCGTTTCGGCGGCATGCTGGGCTCTCAGGCCATTGCTGGCGCCATTACGCCGGCGTGGATCGAACAGGCCGTCGATGCCGACGGTATCCAGCTGCGCGATGCGATGACCGGTCTTGGCCTCGAGCCGATGGATATCCTGAAAGCCGCGCGGCCGGCCGGATCGATAAAGGCCTTTCTGGAACTTCACATCGAGCAGGGCCCCGTCCTGGAAGACGAGGGTTTGCCGATCGGGATTGCCGAGGAAGTTTCCGGTGTCTGCTACATGGAGCTGGAGCTCACCGGCATAGCCAATCATTCGGGCACCACGCCCATGCATTTGCGGTCTGATGCCTTTGCCGGTCTTTCAGAGCTTGCCGGAACGATTCCGGATCTCATTCACATGCATGGAACCGACCAGACCCGGTTTACCATCGGCCATGTCGAACTTTCCCCGAACCATCCGCACACCATACCGGGCCGTGCGGTCTTTTCGGTGATTCTGCGGGATACTTCCGAAGAGATTATGGTTGGTCTGAAATCGCGGTTCCTGGAAAGTGCCGATATCGTCGCCAACCGGCATCGTCTGACCTTGCGCAAGAGCGAGCGCAGCTGGTTGTCACCGGTCGCTCTTGATGCGGATCTTGCAGGCACGCTGGTCAGCCTTGCCGAGCGGGACGGTCTGCCAGCGCGGCGCATGCCGTCGGGGGCCGGGCACGATGCCCAGACAATGCAGTCATTCTGCCCTTCCGGACTTATTTTCGTTCCCAGCCGGGCCGGCATCAGTCATGCCCCGGAAGAGCACAGCGAGTGGTCCGATATCGAGAAGGGGGCCAACCTCATGTTGCAGGCCTTGATCGACCTGTCCGGCTGAGCCGTTCGCGGGTGCCTGCCGGCATCTGCGACTTTCGCCCTTTCATTGCCACGCGGGCTCGGCTAGGCTTTTCAAATGTAAAGCGTATCGTTCGCGGTGGCAGGCCGCTGAAAGTCGTGGAAACAGACGATCCCGTCCATTCGCTAAGGGGGTGCCATGGGAGCTCGGATTGCCGGACAAAAGGTCCGTGCTGCCTTCAGGTTCGCCGCGACGGCCGGACTGATATGCAGTCTTCCGATGTTGCAAGGATGTGCGCTGTCCGATGCACCGGTGCTCTTCCCCAAGGGGCCTGTTGCACTGGCGGAGCGGGATCTGCTTTTCACGGCATTCGGCATCATGATGATCGTGGCGATACCCGCTATCCTCCTGACGTTCCTGTTTGCCTGGCGGTACCGCAAGCGCACTCGGAACACAGCCGATTATGCACCTGATTGGGATGGCTCCTGGGGCATCGAGGCCGTTGTCTGGCTGGTTCCCGCTGCGATTGTGGTGGTCATCGGGACCATCGTCTGGGACGCAACCCATGAGCTCGATCCGTACAAGCCTCTGACGTCCGACAAGCCGGCCTTCAAGGTGCAGGCGGTGGCGCTCGACTGGAAATGGCTGTTCCTCTATCCGGAACTCGGAACGGCAAGCGTCAATGAACTCGCGTTTCCCGCAGACCGGCCGCTGACCATCGAGATCACCTCCGACACTGTCATGAATTCGCTCATGATTCCCGCTCTCGGCGGCCAGATCTACGCCATGGCGGGCATGAGATCCGAAATGAACCTGCTTGCCGATGGTCCGGGCACTTTCACCGGCCGCAATACCATGTATTCCGGTGACGGATTTTCCGACCAGCATTTCAAGGCATATGCCATGAATGAAGCGGATTTCGCCACCTGGAAAGAAAAGGTGGCAGGCGCCGCAGATGTCCTGGATGCCAAGGCCTACGTGGACCTGCACAAAAAGAGCGTTGCCGATCCGGTGCGATACTATTCGTCTTTCGAGACGGATCTCTTTTCAATCATCCTGCGCAAATACGCGCCGATTGTCGGCCCTTACGAAAGCAAGGCCGCCGAACTTATCTGCCGGGGGGCTGCCTGATGCTTGGACGTCTGACTATCGAGGCCCTGCCGTTCTATTCCTGGGTGGCCATGGGCGGGGCGGCAGTCACCGTCGGGGGCGGGATTGCCGTCTTCCTGCTGATCACGTGGCTACGGGCCTGGAAAGTGCTCTGGACTGACTGGCTGACCAGCGTCGACCACAAGAAAATCGGCATCATGTACGTGGTGCTGGCGTTGGTGATGCTGGTGCGCGGCTTTGTGGATGCCTTGATGATGCGGGCGCAACAGGCTTTCTCGCTGAATACCGAAGGCTATCTGCCGCCGGAACATTTCGAGCAGATCTTTTCCTCCCACGGCACCATCATGATCTTTTTCGTGGCCATGCCGTTCCTGACCGGGCTGATCAACATCATCGTGCCGCAACAGATCGGCGCGCGGGATGTGGCCTTTCCGTTCCTTAATTCCGTCAGTCTTTGGATGACGGCGGCCGGCGCGGGACTGGTGCTGATATCGCTTGTGGTCGGCAAGTTCTCTCAAGCTGGCTGGACCGGGTATCCGCCTTATTCCGGTGTTGAGTACAGCCCGGGTGTCGGGGTCGATTACTGGTTGTGGGCACTGATCACCAGTGGGGTGGGCAGTACGCTTTCAGGCATCAACTTCATCGTCACAATCGTGAAGAACCGCTGTCCGGGCATGACCTTCATGCGCATGCCGATGTTCACGTGGACGAGCCTGTGCGCTTCCATCCTGATTGCCTTTGCCTTTCCGGCATTGACGGTGGTCGCAGGGCAGTTGACGCTCGACCGGACGCTTGGGTTCCATTTCTTCACCAACGGCGATGGCGGCAACATGATGATGTTTGCCAACCTGCTGTGGATCTGGGGCCATCCGGAGGTTTACATCCTTGTCCTGCCGGCCTTCGGCATCTTTTCCGAAGTGGTGGCCACATTCTCGCGCAAGCGGCTGTTCGGTTACACATCGCTGGTCTATGCGACCGCCTGTATCGCACTCCTGTCCTTCACGGTCTGGCTGCACCACTTCTTCACGATGGGGTCGTCGGCCGACGTCAACGCGATCTTCGGTATTGCGACCATGATCATTGCGGTGCCGACAGGCGTTAAGATCTTCGACTGGCTGTTCACCATGTACAAGGGCCGGATCGAGTTTCACCCGTCCATGGTCTACACGATCGGCTTCATGGTGACCTTCGTCATCGGCGGTGTGACCGGGGTTCTTCTGGCGATACCGCCGGCCGATTACCTGATGCACAATTCCACCTTCCTGGTGGCGCATTTTCACAACATGCTGATCCCCGGGGCCTTGTTCGGCTATTTTGCCGGGCTGAACTACTGGTTCCCGAAAGCTCTGGGCTTCAAGCTCGATACCAAGTGGGGCATCAGGTCCTTCTGGTGCTGGATCATCGGTTTCTATCTCGCGTTCATGCCGCTCTATGTGCTCGGATTCAAAGGCATGAGCCGGCGGATGGAGCATTATGCCGATCCGAGCTGGCAGCCTTATCTGATTGTCGCGGGGATTGGGGCCTTGTTTGTCCTTTGCGGCATCGCCTGCATTGCCATCCAGCTTTATGTGTCGGCCAAGACATGGGGGTCCGCCCGGGATATTACGGGTGACCCGTGGAATGGACGTACCCTGGAGTGGGCCACGTCGTCCCCGCCGGCAGCCTATAATTTCGCGGTTCTGCCAGAGGTGACCGACATCGACGCCTTCCACGACATGAAGATCCTGGGGCAGGCCTATCAGACACCGCAGCATTACGAAGACATCGTCATGCCGAAAAACACCTGGGTCGGCCTGGTGCTTGGCGCGCTGGCCTTCGGTCTCGGCTTTGCGTTCGTCTGGCATATCTGGTGGCTGGTGGCCCTGTGCTTCGTGCTCTCTCTCGTGTGTGTCGCCATCCGCGCTTCGGATGACAACAGCGATTTCGTACTGCCCGCTGCAGAGGTTGCGCGGATCGAGCGCGAGCGACTGGCGGAGATTTCTCCGGCCGACATGCATGACATGCGCGATTTTGTGCCACGCGGTGTTGCCTCCGGCGCACCGTTGACCGGAACGGTTTAGGGGAGAGGCCAATGTCTGCTGCAACCATTCTGGAAGAAGAACAGAAGCACGCCCTTCATTCGCGGGAGTTCGGTTTCTGGATCTATCTGATGACCGACGCAGTCATCTTCGCACTGCTGTTTGCCTCCTATGCGGTCCTTGCAAAGAACTCCGCCGCGGGGCCGACCTCGAAGGAGCTTTTCGATCTGGGCAGGACTTCGGTTGAAACCGGTTTGCTGCTCGTCTCTAGCCTGACCTTCGGGATGGCGAGCATTGCCCTGATGCACGATCAGAAGGGCCGTGTGGTCCAATGGCTTGTCGTCACCTTGCTGCTCGGTCTTGCCTTTCTGGGGATGGAGCTGAGCGAATTTTCGGGCATGATAGACAAGGGTGCCGGACCGGAGGTCAGCGGCTTTCTGTCCGCCTTCTTTACGCTGGTCGGAACCCACGGCCTGCATGTTGCCCTTGGCTCACTCGGCATCGTGGTGATGATCGCTCAGGTGCTGACCAAGGGATTGACGGCGCCGGTGCGCTCCCGGCTTACGCGGCTCGGGCTCTTCTGGCATTTTCTCGACATCGTCTGGATCGGAATCTTTTCGGTGGTCTATCTGCCGGGCGTTCTATAGGGGGCACTCATGAACCATTCCGCTGATCGCAGCCAGTCTACTTATCTGACCGGTTTTGTTCTTGCTGTCCTGTTGACCGCCATTCCCTTCGCTCTTGTCTGGGGTGGACTGCTTGTCGGCCCTGCGGTTTACGCGGTCATCGCCGTTGCTGCGGTGCTGCAGGTGATCGTGCATCTGGTGTTTTTCCTGCATATCGATTTGAAATCGACCCCGGTTGAAAACCTGTTTTTCCTGGTCTTTGCTGCAGTTCTCATCTTCATCATGGTGGGCGGCAGCCTCTGGATCATGATGGACCTCCATCACCGGATGCAGTGAATGTCAAAGGTGTAGCCGCCAGCCTAGGGCTGTCGGCCCCCATCAGACTGGAAGGAGACTGACATGACAGGCAATCGCTCCTTATTGGCTGGAAGCTTTCTTGCCGCCGGGCTCCTGCTGACGGGCTCGTCTAACGCATCGGCTGACTGCCAGGCCGACATCGACAAGGTCGAAAACGCAGTTGTCCACTCCGAGCGCGAGGGTATCGACATCACCGTTGCCGAGAAGATGCGCGCACTGCTCGAAGAAGCAAACAAGGAACGGCAGGCGGGCAATGAGGCCAAATGCCAGGAGCTTATCGACCAGGCAAAATACATCGGCGATGTGGAATGACGTGCGCTGTCCAGCCTTGTATTGATGATGAATAGCTTCTTGAGACGCAGTCACTGCGGCCGTTAAGTTGGTGCTCTGACGCTGATACCGTGCTGAGAATTGACCGTGATGGCCTTGCTTCAAATCCTTTCAATCGTGGCAACACCTTGCATTGCCATTGCCGTCGCAATCATAGCGTGGCGGCAATGGGAGACGGCTAGGCAGAAGCTGATGTTGGATCTTTTCGAGAAGCGATTAGGTGTTCTAACCACCGTCGAGAAGGCCGCCATGATTTTTTTGGCTGAAGGGCGTGCCAAGAATTACGAAGTGATCATTTTGCTTCAGGAGGCGAAGGACACCGCACACTTTTTGTTCGGACAAGAGGTCGCTGAGTATATCAAGCAGCTGAAATCTGCGGCCATACAGTCGAAGCTGGCGAGCGATTTCTATGACCAAGGAAACCCAAGAGGTAGAGACGTTGCGCAGGAGATGTTTGATGCAGTCACGTTCATCGCAGAAGCGAGTGAGAACATGCGCGCCTTGCTGGAGCCATATCTAAAAATGGATCAAACGTTGCCTGGTGCAGACCGCAAAACAGGCCCTCAGTTTAAATAATCTGAGGCCAAGTGAAGTTGCGCGCTGCAAAACATGCGTGGTTTGCCTGAAGCAAACGGCAAGCTTGTGGCTAGAGAAAGCCATGTGACAAGAATGAGCCGTGGGAGGAAAAATGGTGCCGGCAGCAGGATTCGAACCCGCGACCCCGAGATTACAAATCACGTGCTCTACCAGCTGAGCTATACCGGCGCCGGGAAAGGCTTCTACCAGATTGGGCGCGCTTGTCCATGCCCTGATCTGCATTTTTCGATTCTGATTCCAGAAAATCCCCTAAACCCCTCAAATTATTTCGAAAACCCGGTAGCCGCTGTGGATAGAGTGGTTCTTGTCCGTGATTTGCCTTCTGCTGCAATGGCACCGCGAAGGCCCGATTCCACAAAACATTCTGCTTTTTCCAGAAGCCGAGATGCAAAAGACAAACGCTTCGCCTCCGTCGGGGCGGCATTGGTCGAGAATCGTGAAGGTTTGAGTCTTTTCTGAATCTTCGGGGAAAGCGCTGGTGCTGCACTTTAGGAGCTGAACATATAATTTTGCCAGCGGACCAGGGACAGACAGGCAAATTGCCGTTGCCGGTGGCAGAGACAGCGGGCTTTCGAGAGGTGTGTTGATTCACCATGCGAGCGTGGATGGAACCGCCTTGGTCTGGTGACACGCCTGATCCGGTTCGAGGCAAGGCTTGCGAGCAAGACAGCCAAGTGCCATGCGAACGCTGTGCGGGGTAACCTCAAGCGAAAGACATCTAGAAAGGGAAGGGGGACTTACAGCCCCATCTTCATCCGCGCTACATAGAGCGACAGAACAGCAGCATTGGAAACATTGAGCGAGCGAATCTCGCCTGGCATGTCGAGGCGGGCCGTCAGGCCGCAGGCTTCGCGCACACCCTGTCGCACGCCTTTGCCTTCCGAGCCGAGCACCAGAACGGTTCTGTCGCCGAACGGCGTTTCTTCAAGACTTGCCGGGCCGTCGCTGTCGAGGGCAATGCAGGAAAATCCCTCTTCTTTCATCTCGGCGACGAAGCGGGCCATGTTTTTCACCCGGACATGTTTGATCATGTCGAGCGCCCCGGAAGCAGATTTCGCCAGAACGGAGCCTTCCTCCGGTGCATGGCGTTCTGTGGTCACCACAGCATCGGCATCCAGCGCGACGGCGGAACGCAGGATTGCCCCGACATTGTGCGGGTCGGTCACCTGGTCAAGCGCCAGCACCAGCCGGGCACCCTTCAGATGTTCCGCGCCATAGGCGGGCAGGGGATCGGCTTCCAGAATCATGCCCTGATGAACCGCATCCTTCGTCACCATCCGGTCCAGAGCGCGCGGCATCATGGATTCAACGGGCACATCGATCTTCACACCGCGCTCTTCGAGGCGGCGAATGGCGTTGTCCGTTGCAAACAGCTTCAGGCGTTTGCGATCCTTGTTGGCAAAGGCAGCTTCCACCGTATGCAGGCCATAAAGCAGCACAGGGCCTTCCGGCGGCAGACCCGGACGGCGTGGTGCCGGTTTGCCACCGAATTTCTTGTTGCCGCGAAAGCCCGGCTTGCCGCCTGGGCGCGAAGGTTTCTTGTCGTCACTCATGGCGCAGCTCTACTGGCAAATTCTAAGTAGGGGAAGAGGGAGCTCAGTTGCAATCTTTCACGCTTTCCAATCGGTCTTCATTCTGGAAATGTTGTCTTCTGTTGTTTAGGTGTCTTTTGAGTGCTGTTCTTTATCCTTCGAAAGACATTGGCCGAGCAATGTGAATAAAGCTCCGGTAATTCCTGTTGAGAACAGGGATACGCCTAGTGACAATGAAAGATAGTAAAATATTGGCCAAACTTCGTTGCAATCGTGTCGACCGCAAACAAAGTAGCTGTCGTCCTCAATAGTGCCATCCAGCGCATCACCGCCTAATAATAAATAGAGAAACCCAAACAAAACAAAGCTGACCGCGGCGATAACATTCAACCAGGCGCCAAGGTTTTCCAACAAGGTTCCTAATTTTTTTCGCATGTAATCCTTTGAAGAACTAATTTCGTCGGTTTGATATCAGAAATCGTCACAGCCTGACATCAAGGTTGGCGAAGCGGTGCACAGTTGCTGTCATTCTTAGTACTATTTTGAAATTTCTGACGTGGGAACTTCATGAAGGCTTAAGGATCATGCAGCTGACGGTGCCGTGGGCGATCAGCTTGCCTGCAGCATCGCGCAGATCGCCTTCGGAGGTCGCCAGACGGGAACCGCGGTGGACGATCCTGCCTTCGCAGATCACTTCGCCACTCGTCTCAAGCAGCGGGCGAACCATGTTCACGTTGAGTGTTGTGGTGGTGTAATATTCGCCCGGTTGCAGAGTGGTATGGACCGCGCAGCTCAGCGCCGTGTCGATCAGTGTCGATATCCAGCCACCATGTACAGTCCCGAGCGGGTTCAGGAACTCGCGTGCGGGCAGGCCGGTGAAGACCGCCCGGCCTTCGGAAAATTCCTTCATTCTTATATTGGAGTGACTCATGATCGGCGGCGCGGGCAAGTCACCTGCCATCATGCGTTCGAAGATGTCCAAGCCGGACATGGTGGCGAAGGCCGCTTTGGGCAAAGCGCCAGGAGTGTGGGACTTGCCGTTTTCGGTCAGCGTGGAGGTGTCGCTCATGAGAGTGTCCTGAGTAGGAGGTTTAGCCGGGTTTAGATGAGGGGACGGTGTCAGGCGATGCCTTATCCTGACTTTCGAGAATGTGGACCGCTTTACGCAATGTGGACATCTGCGCACGCACGGCATCGGCCCCGTCCGGGCCCAGCAGGTCGCTGAGCTCTTTTTGAGCCTTGAGCCAGGTGCTGTGAATTTCGATCACCTTTGCTTCGCCGAGCGGTGTCAGAACCGGAAGCACCTTCTTACCGCCTGTTTCCTGCCGGCCTATCAGGCCGGCGGCTTCGAGTGGTTTGAGGTTGCGTGCCAGTGTCGACCGGTCGATTCCGAGAAAGCGTGCGATCTCAGCTGCCGAAGCTGCTGATCCGTCCGCGATGGCCGCCAGAAGCTGTGCCTGTGTGAGTTCCAGACCGAGCGCTGCCAGGTGCCTGTTATAATGACGGGTCAGAAGATTGGCGGTGCGCCGGGCTGCGTGACCGAGGCAGGTTCGACCCATATGCTGAAAATCGATATCTTGGAGCGAAGAGGACATTTGTTGTAGATACAACAAATTGAGAATCTGCTCAAGCTATGGCGTGCGTCGCACAGGTTTTCAGGGAGCTGCCGGGCGCAGTGGGCATTGCGAAAGAGGGCTCGGACGGATCTTGCCCGATGATGAAAGTTGTCCACAGGCAGACGAGCGCTTATCGCGGAATTTGGGCAAAACGCAGGGGAACCGTGACATCACAGCCATGCTGCGGCAATCTGGGAAAGCTGTCAGCCTTGGCAATCGCTCACGTTCGAAGCATCAGTTTCGCGCGTCCTGCTGATTTTGTTCATTTCTTTGTAAAATCGGCGTTGACAGGGCGGGGCCCTATCTGCATAACACGCGCCACGGGATTGCTCGCCCCTTCCGGGCGGGCTCTTCGGTAAGCCATCCTGATCGCTTCGGCGTGAAGCAGGACGAGATGGAGGAGTGCCCGAGTGGCTAAAGGGGACGGACTGTAAATCCGTTGGCTATGCCTACGTTGGTTCGAATCCAACCTCCTCCACCATCGTTCCTGGTTCTCTCGTTGTGCGGGTGTAGCTCAATGGTAGAGCAGCAGCCTTCCAAGCTGACGACGAGGGTTCGATTCCCTTCACCCGCTCCATCATGGGTGCTGATCGGAGTGTCCGGAACGGAAGGCTCTTTCGCCCGGAAATCCTGACAAGAAGTTCAACGGGAAGCAATTCGTCGCTCGCGGATCTGTCCATGGCGCCGGAAAGCGTCCCGCCTCGACCTAATTCGACCGAACCGAGTATTGGACAGAGAGCGACGCCGATGGCGAAGGAAAAATTTGAGCGCAACAAGCCGCACGTTAACATTGGCACGATTGGCCACGTTGACCACGGCAAGACGACGCTGACCGCAGCAATCACCATGACGCTGGCTGAAACCG